>NZ_CP058403.1:0-1545926 GCF_049262745.1 Gardnerella sp. DNF00257 | reverse complement strand
ACGAAGATGGCGTTACTTTTAAGTCTCCTCTAAACGGCTCGATTCACCGATTCAGCGCAGAAATCTCAATGGGGATTCAGCACAAGCTTGGAGCGGATATTATGTTTGCTTTCGACGAGCTTACAACGCTTATGAACACTCGCCGCTACCAGGAGGAGTCTGTTGAGCGCACTTTCCGATGGGCTAAGCGTTGCGTTGAAGAACACAAGCGATTGACGCAAGCGCGATTAGGAAAGCCATATCAGGCGTTGTATGGCGTTGTTCAAGGAGCGAATTACGAGGATTTGCGTAGGCGCGCGGCGCAGCAGATTGCTTCGCTCGACTTTGACGGCGTTGGAATTGGCGGAGCGATTGAAAAGCGCATTATTGGAGACACTTGCGCTTGGATTTGCGATGCTATGCCAGAAAATCGCCCTCGCCACGTGCTTGGAATTGCTGCAGTTGACGACATTTTTGCTTGCGTAGAAAACGGAGGCGATACGTTTGATTGCGTTGCCCCTGCGCGATGCGGGCGAAACGGCGCGATTTTTACTCGCCACGGACGCTACAACGTAAAGCGCGCAGAATTTAAGCACGACCAGGGACCACTTGAAGCTGGATGCGATTGCTACACTTGCACGCATTATTCGCGCATGTATGTTAGCCATTTGCTGCGCGCTAAAGAGATGAACGGATACACGCTTGCTACGATTCACAACGAGCGATTCTTTGTTAAGCTTCTAGACGACATTCGCGCGTCGATTGACGGCGGATATTTTGAAGACTTCCGCGATGAATCGCTTGCGCACTACTACGAAAATGGATCGCGTGCGAATCGACTTGCATGAGCACTTAGAGCGTAGCGTGCGAATGCACTTCGATTCGCTGAGCTTGCTTAAGGTTGAAAGCACAGTGTGCTTTCAACGCAAGCGAAGACGTGAGCGCGGCTAATCCGCGCGAGCGAAACATCTCATCCGCTGCGAAAAATCTCGAATCTCTACCTAACTTGGCAGCGCTATCTAATCGATTGCGCATAATTTGCATAAACACACAAGTGTCAATATTTGCTAAAAGCGCGCAAATATGGTAGCTTTGTGGTCTGTATGCGAACGTGGCGGAATGGTAGACGCGCTGTCTTCAGGTGGCAGTGAGTGTATACTCGTGCGGGTTCAAGTCCCGCCGTTCGCACTCTTTAAGAACGTTGATTTTTCAACGTTCTTTTTTATTTTGTGGCAACGACTGCGACATCATGTGCAACAATTGTGCATTTGCTTAAAAATGTGTGATAGACTGAATAGTGAACGTCATAAGACGTCATATGTGTTAAAACATTGGTGTTTTAATTTTTACGGTCATGGAGGACTAAAATGGAACGTCGTTCAACGAAGACGACGAACCTTATTGAAGATATCGCGGATATCGAGGGTTCGACGCATACGCGATTTAGCCATGCCACAATAAAAATTACACCATCTAGCGAAATCAAAGAATATAGAGAAAACGCATCGAGCATCAATCGTAAAGATAAAAACGATGAAATAAATCAGAACGAAGGAATAATAAGGTTCAAATTTGTAGCAAATGCGGATTGCGATTTATTAAATATTAAGCCCGCGCAAAAGTCGCAAGCTTCCGCGCTACAAAAAAACGCAACTCCAATAATAAAAATAATTATTAAAGAAGATGCTCCACTACTTAGTGCGCAAAATCTTTTAGAAGATAGCGCCGACGCAAACGGTGCGAAAGAAATTGCGCTACACATGGAAGATGCGCTAGGCGCATGCGACGGGCGCGAACACGATTTTGCAATAACGTACGGCAGTTTTGGAAGCCGATTCTATTTAGACGGATACCAATGCTTTGCGAGCGCAACGAATCTTGGGCCGCAAAGAGTGAGCGAAAAAGCGGCCGAAGTGTGTGCAGCGCAGGCAGAATCTTCGCAAATCTACGACTTTTACTACTCAAACCACTTGCCAAATCCAGAAGAAATCGCAAATTCGGCCACACAGGCACAGCCAGACATATGGTTTGCAGGACCTACGATTTGCGCAAGAGACATAAAACGCGTATCTTGCAAGTCGAGCGGAACTTTGCACATTCAATTTAGATTGCGAGGCCCTGGCCAACACGGAGTGCTTTTTGCTGCTGGAACCGTCGGAACAAAAACTAATCTAGAATCTAGCGAAAAAATAAGCGTGTACGCAGGACCAGAAGGAATAAAAATCACGCTAATCGACGACGAAACGTGCGTAAAAAGCGTAATCGAAGCAGCCGCAAGCGTGGACGACGGCGAATGGCACGACTTGATTATTCGCGCAAATCGCGGAGCAACCGACATTTACGTAGACGGATACAGCCAGTCGCACAACATAGGACAATTCTGGTTTGCAAACATACCAGACTTAGACGCCGTAAGCATTGGAGAAGACTTGCGCGGAGTGCGATTAATGGGCGAAGCTAGAACAGGCGGAATCTACTTTAGCGCACTAACCGAAGGCCAAATCCAAAGAATATCAAGAGTAAAGCCACTTGTAACAACTGCACTATTTGACACGGGATATGCTGGCTCTCGCAGCTACAGAATACCGTCGCTTGTAAAGACGCACATTGGAACGCTAATCGCAGGAGCAGACCAGCGAACCAGCGTTTCAAACGACGCTCCAAACCACATAAACTTTGTGATTCGCAGATCCGCGGACGGCGGCAAAACGTGGGATCCTTTGCAAACCGTAATCGACATGCCTGGCAAAAACCTTGGAAAACTGGGCGCGAGCGCAATCGACTCCTGCCCTGTTTTAGACCCAGAAGGCAAAAGCGAAAGAATTAACGTATTAATCGACATTAATCCTGGCGGAATTGGGCTAACAAATTGCAAAACCGCTGTAGGCGTGGACGCTTGCGGAAGAATCAAGCTTATAGACCACCTCGGCGGCAACTACGCGGCAGCAATGGACGCAAGTGCGGCCGTAAAATTGCCATGCGATTCTAGCGAAAAAGAATGCGCAACAAAGTGGCTAGTTTTGCCAGATGGAAGTATAAAAAATTGCGATTCGCATGACGATTTGAATGACGATTCAAAAATCAACTCGCACAGTAATCAAACTTGCGACTGTTCCACGTGGAATATATGGAAATCGCCAGAAATTGCAAGCGAAAGTCAGCCATTATTTGCCGAAAAAACGTGTTATATAGCGCAAATCTATTCGGACGACGACGGCAAAACATGGAGCGCGCCACGCTTAATCGACCACATGGTTAAGGAGCCGTGGATGAGCTTTGCGGGAGTGTGCCCAGGGAACGGAATTGTTATTAGGCACAGTGAAAAACATTACGGCAGAATACTCGTGCCATTTTATTGCAGCGGCCAAAGCAAATCGCACTATTCTTCGGGAGCGCTTATTTCGGACGACGACGGCAAAACGTGGAGCCGAGGCAAAATGATTAACGAAGGGCGATTAATCAACGGAAAAATCGTAGACCCTGCAACGATGCAAGACGACGATGCAACAAGCTCCGAAACCGTGTTTGTTGAACGCAAAAATGGCGATATTCTAGCTTTCTTCCGCAATCAAAATCGCTCGGGATGCGTAGGCAAAGCCATTAGTCACGATTGCGGAGAAACGTGGAGCGAGCTGATTTTTGACACAAGTTTGCCAGAGATATTCAGCCAGCCGAGCGCAACCTGCTTTAGCAATGAAAATGCAGAAAACTCAGAAACCGCCGACTGCATAGCGTTTGCAAACGCAAGCCAAATGATGCCGTACCGCGGTCGCGGAGTTGTGCGATTTAGCTACGACGGCGGGCAAACGTGGGCAAAAAGCGTGTGTATAAACCCATTCCACCACGTTTATCAATGCCTTAGCTCTAGCAATAAACGAACTTTGCAACTACTGTGGGAAAGAGAGACTACTGGAATTTATATAACAACAATAAATTCCTCGCTTTGGCAGCAAGATAGTTTGCACGCAGGTTTCAAAAACAAAGTACACACAAACAAAGTACACAAAAACGAAAAAATGGAAGATACAAAAGAGAGAAGACTCAAGCGAACTGAAAGGAGCCAAAATGGAAGAGACATTTAGCAGCCGCGAAGACGATGAGATGACAACACTAGACCGCTTATCGTTATTGCAAGCAAGCTCTAACTCCGCTCCAATCGCAGCAAGAAAGCGCTGCGATGAAACAATGGACGCAATCAGATCGCTTATTTTAAGAGAACGCTTGCAACCAAAAGACATGCTGCCAACTGAGCCAATGCTATGCAATTTGATTGGCGCATCAAGGTCATCGGTTCGCGAGGCGATTCGCAAGCTGGAAGCGCTTAACATTGTGGAAGTTAAGCAAGGAAAAGGCATGTTTGTTGGCTCGCTATCTCTTGATCCAATGGTGGAAACACTCGCTTTTCGCTCCTTAATCTCCATTAATAAGAATTTTGAAGACTTGAATAACGTTGTAGAAATGCGAAAATTCCTAGACCTTGGATGCGCGGATAAGGTGGTTGAGTCACTTAAAGGAACGCAGCATCCAGAGCTGGAAGCGCTTTCGGAAATAATGACTAAAGAAGCGCATGCTGGAAAAACGTTCTTGGAACAAGACATTGCTTTCCACACAGGCATTTTGCGCGCGGTAAACAATACGATTGCAGAGCAATTCGTGCGATGCTTGTGGCTTGTGCATATGGCTGTTTTGCCACAATTGGGGCTGGAAGTTTCGGACGAGCTTGAAAAAACCGCTAGAGCGCACGAACTTATGCTTAAAACGGCTATTGCTGGAGACGCAGACGGATATAGACAAGCCGTAAACGACCACTACGAGCCGATTCAGTCGATTTTGCTTAATAGACTGCAAAAGCACTAAAGCACGTACATTCTCTTACGAATAGACTTGTATGAGTACTGTGACTTAGCTTGATGTTGCGCGATTTTCCTATTTAGCGTTGCGTGAGGGCTGGGTGTTTCTTGTCTCACAACGCTCCGCCTCTTACGTGTATCATGGCGTTGCGGTTGTTCCGATTTGTCTTTGATTTTGTTTTTTGTTTAAGTTTGTTTGTAGGCGTGTGCCATTGGATTATTTTGGTATCGGCTGCCGCTCTTATACTGTTCGACCAAGAATCACCCAGCCCTCTTGCATGCTTGAACAATTGCGTATTGCTTAAACACCGAGATTCTCGATTTTTCTTGCTACTTCAGCGAATCACCATCAAAGATGCTGAGGTTCGCTTCATCCGCTGCGAAAAATCTCGAATCTCTACCTCACTTAATGTGCATAAAATGGAAGAACCGCTCACTTAACGAGAGCGGTTCTTTCATCTTCAATGGTGATGCCTGAGTACTACAGCATCACGATTAATCGCAACGATACGATTTACGTTACGAAATTTTATGGCCGTCGCACCAAACGTGCTCAACTGCCAAAGTTCCTGGATCAAGCAAAAGCAAATCGGCTGCATACCCCTTTTCAACTAAGCCCAAAGGAGCACTAGTTATAGCATTCGGCTTATCTACTCCAAGCGCGCGAGCAGGAATAATAGTCGCAGCAGCAATCGCCTCTGGCAATCCGATTCCAAGCTCTTTAACAGCGCGCTTAATAGCAACTTCTAGAATCAAAGTAGAGCCCGCAATAGCGCCATTAGAAACAAGCCTTGCATGGCCGCCCGTAACAGTAACGTCTAAAGCGCCAAGCTTATAAGCGCCATCTGCGCATCCCGTTGCAGCCATAGCATCCGTTACAAACGCAATCCTTCCAACCGCTGCCTTAAACGCCATTCGCAAAACTGGGTTTTCAACGTGGAAACCGTCGTTAATAAGCTCAATCGTTACGCGCGAATCCTCCAAGGCTGCAGGGATTGGTCCTGGCTTGCGGTGATGGATGCCGTTCATAGCGTTAAACATGTGAGTCATAAGCGTAGAGCCAGCGTTAAAAGCCGCGCGCGCGGTTTTATAATCCGCGTCGCAATGCCCAACTGCTGGGATCACGCCAGCTTCTACAAAGCGCTTAATAGCCTCCATGCCGTGTTCGCGCTCTGGAGCCAAAGTAATCTGGCGCAAAGTGCCATCCGCCGCCTCAAGCAACGCCTCAACGCGCTCGGGAGTAGGATCCACTAGGCAATTAGGGTCGTGCGCGCCTTTTCTAGAAAGCGCCAAGAACGGCCCCTCTAAGTGAGATCCAAGCACATCTGGTCGCGTTTGCATAACGCGCTTAACAGTACGCAAATTCTCTTGCATTACGTCAAGAGGGTTTGTAATCAAGCTAAGAACTTGCCTAGTTGTTCCATGAAGCATGTGATACGCGCGCGCAATGGCAATCCCTTCAGCACCGTCGTCAAACGAATGCTCCCATGCTCCGTGAGCGTGCAAATCAATGTAGCCTGGCGCAGCAAAACAGCCACGCCCGTCTACAACGCTTAAGTCAGATGCGCGCAATCCGCAAGCATTAATCGCAAGCGCAAGATCCTCATCTAAAATGCCCGTTTCTAGAATCACGCCATCTTTAACCAAAATCCAAGCGTTAGGAACAATTCCTCGCGCGTCTACAACGCTCACGTTGCGCACTACAAAATTGCGCCCCTCACTTGATTTTAGTGAATCATCAATCTTCTTTACGGCGTCTAAATATGCATTTTTTGACATTTCACTCACCTGCGATTGTGCTTTTGAAGTTTGTGCTTTTGAATACGTTACTTAATTTTAGACTTGAGTATCAGATTCCTTGCCAAGATGGCTTATTTGCATACACCCAACGATAGTAGTCTGCTAGCTTAAGCTTGCTTGCTGCGTCTTCGTCTACAATCACAGTTGCGTGCGGATGCATTTGAAGCGCGGAAGCTGGGCATAGCGAGCTTACTCCGCCTTCTAGCGTTGCAGCTACAGCATCTGCCTTATTTGAGCCAAACGCAAGAAGAACAAGATGCTTAGCGCGCAAAATCGTTCCAATTCCTTGCGTTATGCAATGAGTTGGAACTTGGTTAATATCTCCGTCGAAGAATCTGCGATTATCTACGCGAGTCTGCTCGGTTAGTGTTTTAACGCGCGTACCAGACGCAAGCGAAGAGCCTGGCTCGTTGAATCCAACGTGGCCATCGGAGCCAATTCCCAAGATTTGCACGTCAATTCCGCCAGCAGCAGCAATAGCAGCATCGTAGTCAGCTCCAGCGTGCGCAATCTTGCTGCCCTCGCTTAATGGCGCTCCGTTAAGAACATCTCCTGGAACATGAACTAAATCTGGGTTTAGGCCGATTAAATCGGTTACGGTTCTGCGGATTGTGCTGTGGTATGACTGTTCGTGCTCTAACGGCAATCCAATGTATTCGTCAAGAGCAAATCCGCGCACGCGACTTACGTCAACATTATTTTCTTTAACAAGCTTTGCAAGATGCTCGTAGGCCTTTAATGGGCTAGATCCCGTAGCTAAGCCAAGTACTGCGTCTGGCTTGCGACTAATCAAATCTACAACTGCTTTTGCGTAGAGCTCGCCAGCTTCATCTTGATCTTTTACAATAATAACTTCTGCCATCTTTGCTTCTCCTTTAAAGCTTTAATTAGCATAATTAGCAATTTTTAAGCAACATTAATCAGTAATTGTAAGCATTTATTAGCAATTATTAGCATTGCGGCATACGAATTAACGCACACCGCAACGCTATTTACTTACTATGCACCATCGGTAAAAGGCTATTAGATTATTTGATTTTTTACTTAAGACACACGCTTAAGACGTTACTTTGTGGAATCGCTCACTTCTTGCGGAGTCTTTGCCAAAGTCAAGCCAACTTCCTTAAGAACGCCAGCAACGGCTTCAACGTTTTCTCCCTTAAGTGGGCAAACTGGATCTGGCATCTGATTTGTGTCAAACACGCCAAGCAACGCCATTGCAGTCTTAAACGCTCCAACGCCAGCGCCAAAGCCTGCCACGCCGCTAGGAACAGTAACGATTCGCATCAAAGCAGCAAGCCAATCCTGCTCCTTCTTAACCGTTGCCCAATCGCCAGCCTGAGCAGCCTTCCACATGCGCACGTAACCAGTGGCCTCAACGTTTGCAAGTCCTGGAACAGAACCGTCTGCGCCAGCCATGTATGCGCCGTCAACAACAACCTCTTGACCCGTAAGCAAAGTCAATGGGTGGCCAGCCTTATTGTTGTCGTCTACAAGGAACCTAAACGACACGTCGTCGTTGGAAGAATCCTTAACACCTGCAAGAACGCCATCTTTACCAAGCTTTACAAGCAAACCGCCTGGAAGCTTTGTGTGCACGCAAACTGGAATATCGTAAGCAAACAGAGGCAAATCTGGAACAGCTTCGTGAATAAGACGGAAGTGGCGCTCAACTTCTGCCATGCCGCCGAGTGCGTAGAATGGCGCTGTTGCAACAATCGCAGAAGCCCCAAGCTCCTTAGCTTCCTTTGCATGCTCAATAACGCGGTTTGTTTCCGTATCGATGCACCCAACCAACACTGGCACGCGGCCGTCAACAATGCGCATTACGGTTTCAATGATTTCGCGACGGCGCTTATCTGTACTAAACGCAACTTCGCCAGAAGATCCAAGCGTAAATAGGCCGTCTACGCCTGCCTCAATCATTCGGTTAAGAGAGCGCTCAAAGCTAACAACGTCTACTTCGCCGTCTGCCGTTAATGGCGTAACTACTGGTGGAATAACGCCGTGGAATTTTTCTGCCATGATTAAACTTCTTTCGTATTTTTTATGACTTTTTATGATTTATGATTTATGACTTTAGATTTTGCAATTAATGGGCGGCCTGCATGGATTTACTGCAAGGTCTTAGCAGACCGCCCTCGCATTCAAGCTAGCGACTAGCGACTAACGACTAGCGCTTGCTCGCACTGCTCACACTACTTGCACTCTTCTTCCGTTGGGTGCAAAAGCGAAGGAGCCGCGCCCATCAAAATCTTTGTGTACGCATCCTGCGGATTGTTAATCACTTGGTGAGTTTCGCCGCGCTCAACAATCGTTCCGTGATTCATAACAACAACTTCGTCGGATATGTATCGGATTGTTTGAATATCGTGGCTAATAAACACCATTGAAAGATTCAGTTTCTTCTTTAAGTCGGAAAGAAGATTCAAAATCTGAGCACGCACAGAAACATCCAAAGCGGAAGTTGGCTCATCTGCGATTATTGCATCTGGGTTAAGCGAAAGCGCACGAGCGATTGCCACGCGCTGACGCTGGCCACCAGAAAGCTGACCTGGCAAAGCGCCAAGAACAGAATGAGGCAAACCAACCATTCGGATTAGCTCCTTGGCTCTAGCATCGCGCTCAGCTTTGCTTCCAATCTTGTGCACAACAAGCGGGTCAATCAACTGATCAATCACACTCATGCGCGCATTCAAAGCCATTGCTGGATCCTGGAACACAACGGAAACCACGCGTCCAATATCCATGCGCTCTTTTGCAGTTCTATGCGTAACGTCTTGACCTTTGAACAAAACCTTGCCACTTGTTACTTGCTGAAGACCGCACATAATGTTTGCAGTGGTAGACTTTCCGCAACCAGATTCGCCAACAATACCAATTGTCTTGCCTGGCATAAGCTTAAGATTTACCTTGTTTACGGCCGTAATCTTGTTCTTATGGAATAAGCCAGATCCTGCTCGAGTAGTGAACACCACTTCGGCGTCGCGCAGCTCGATGATTGGAACATCGCCATTTTCGCTTTGAGTTTTGTTTGTTTCGTTAACATTCATGTTCATCGCACATCTCCTTTATCGGAGTTGGTCAAAATTGCGGAAGGCACATCCGATTCTGGCTCTGGAGGCGCAGCGTAGAAGTGCCACGTTCCTGGAATGCGCTTCATTACTGGGCGCACGTCAAGTCCTTGATCTGGATGAGAAGAACGCGGAGCGAATCGATCTCCCTTAGGGAAGTCGGATGGGCTTGGAACCGTTCCTGGAACCTGGTGCAATCTTGGAGCACCAGCCTCAATGGAAGTTACGGAGCCAAGCAAGCCGCGCGTGTACTCATGATGCGGATCGGTGAGGATTTCCTTAGTGGAGCCTTGCTCAACAACCTGGCCTGCGTACATTACGGTAATCGAGTGCGCAACCTTAGCAACAAGAGCCAAATCGTGGCTTACAAACACCATTGCGAATCCAAGCTTTTCGCGCAATTCGTTAAGAAGGTCAATTACCTGCTTTTGAACAGTAACGTCCAAAGCGGTTGTTGGCTCATCTGCGATTATCAACTTTGGATCTCGCGTAAGTGCCATTGCAATTAACACGCGCTGACGCTGACCGCCAGAAAGCTCGTGTGGGTAGGATTCAAGCGTACGCTTTGGATCCAAGCCTACAAGCTCCAACAACTCTTCGGCGCTACGAGTGCCACCTCTAGAAGTTAGCTGCTTCATTTGCGCTTTAATAAGCATTGATGGGTTTAAGGAAGACAACGCGTCTTGGTAAACCATTGCAATCTCGTGGCCACGCAAAGCATTGTGCTCCTTTGGGCTAAGCTTTACAAGATCCTTGCCATTAAACAGGATTTGTCCGCTAATCTTAGCTTTTGGATCAAGCAAGCCCATAATCGCAAGCGAAGTGATTGACTTACCGCAACCAGATTCACCAACCAAGCCCATTGTTTCGCCTGGACGAACAGAGAAGCTCAAGTGGTCTACAACATTTACGCTGCCGTAGCGTGGGAACTGAATGCACAAGTCTTTAACCTCAATAACTGGAGGCTCCGTAGACGTTGGCTGCAAGCGATCCGTGCGCTTTAACTCTGCCTCGCGAAGCTTTGCCAAAGACTCAACCAAAGCGTCGTGCTGCTCCTTGTAAGCTGCAACTGGGTCGGTAAGAATCCTGTCTTCCTTGCGAGCAGCATCCGCATCTGCAGCACTCTTAGCTACTGGAGCGGTTGGAGCTGCAACCATTGCATCCGTAATGCCCTCAGAAAGAATGTTAAGGCACAAAACGGTAATCATGATTGCTAAGCCTGGGAACAATGCCTGCCACCAGTATCCAAAGATAACGCCCGCTTTAGCAGAAGACAAAATGTTGCCCCATGTTGGAGTTGGCTCTGGAATACCAGCGTTGATAAAGCTAAGAGAAGCCTCGAACACGATTGCGTCTGCAACAGAAAGCGTTGTGAACACCATAACTGGAGCTGCAATATTACGCGTTACGTGCTTGAGCAAAATCCAAGGTGCGCGAGCGCCAGAAACGATTACTGCACGCACGTAGTCTTTTCCATATTCGCTTATTATATTTGCTCGCACAATTCTTGCGATTTGTGGAACGTAAAGCACGCCAATGGAAATGATGATACCAATCATGGATTGTCCAAGAATTGCAAGGCACACAGCTGCTAATGCGATTCCTGGGATAGACATTACTATATCAATCAATCGCATTATAAGCTCAGATATCCAAGTGCGGCTCACAGCTGCGATTGCGCCGATTATTGCGCCCATCACCAACGCAAAGAGCACAGACGACAAGCCGATTACCAGCGAGTAGCGAGCGCCGTACATAACACGCGAGAACACGTCTCTACCAAGGTTATCGGTGCCAAACCAGTGCGCTCCTGTTGGCGGCTGATAGTTTTGCGTAATCTTTACTGGGTCGCATGGCGCTAGGAATCGCGCGAATACTGCGCAGAACGCCAATATTGCAATCACAATAAGCGAGATTTTAGAGCCTAAGCTCATGCTTTTAAATCTGTTAAATTTGATGCCTGGTTTTGATGCGGCATCTACTACCTGACTTTTTCCAAATAGCATGTCACACCGTCCTAATTCTTGGGTTGATTAGCACGTAAAGCAAATCAACAATAATGTTTATAAAGATGAATGCGATTGCAACAACCAAAACAACGCCTTGCACAAGCATTGGCTGGTTGCCATTAATGCCGTCGAACATTGCGGTACCCATTCCTGGTAGTGCAAAAATCACCTCAATAACGATTGCGCCACCCATAAGGTAACCAATCTTCATACCAAGAGTTGTGATTGGTGTAATCAAAGCGTTGCGGAACACGTTTCTAGCAACCACTACGCTCTTTGGAATACCTGCGCCGATTGCGGTTCGCACATAATCCTTATCCAATTCTTCTACCATCGAGGTTCGTATGATTCGCGTAAGCTGACCTGCTACTGGAAGGCCTAATGCGAAGCAAGGCATTGCCATTCTTGCAATGTACGCTTCTGGATCTTCAAAGAACGGCACAAAATCGCCAGATCCTGGGAGCCATGCGAGCTTGATTTGCAAGACGTAAATCAAAAGAACGCCAAGCCAGAAGGATGGAGTTGCGATTGCAATAATCGAAAGTACGCGAACCGTTTGGTCAACCCAAGTATCGCGGTAAAGCGCTGCAAAAACGCCAAAGATTACTGCAAAGACTATTGCGATTAACAAGCCAATGAAGGTTAGTTGCAAGGTGATTGGGAAGGCGTCCGCCACTCGCTGAGCTACGGAATCCTTGTTTACACCGTAAACACCCATGTTTCCTTGGAAGAGTCCAACTATGTAGGACCCAAACTGCTCCCACCATGGCCTGTCGTAGCCCATTTCGTGGCGGAAGGCTGCCAGAGCTGCTGGAGACGAGTTTTCGCCTAATGCTGCAACTGCTGGATCGTATTTAGAAAATGACATAAGGAAGAATACGAGGAACGTAACACCGAATGCCATGAACGGCAGGGCGATTAGTCGCCTACCTAAAAGTCTAAGAAAATTACTCATAAGACATCCACACATCCATTGAAGAAAATTATTATTTTTGCATAACAAAACCGGCCCATCTGCACAAAGGCGAGAAAGGTAAACAGTTGGGCCGGTTTTGCGGTTAGAGGTTAGGGAAAATGAAGTTTGTTACTTTGACTTGCACCTACTTTGTTAGCTTTGCTTTTACAAGGTTGATGCCAGTGGAGCCGATTGCATTCCACTCAGCCAATGCGCCCTTCTTTACAGCTGTCGTAGTCTTACGATGGAAGAGTGGATACAGAGGCACTTCGTCGCTAATCAAATCGAAGCACTGGTTCCAATACTTCTGGCGCTCAGCTGGCTTGCTGGCAGCCAAAGCCTTGTCCATAAGCTCGTGGAGCTTTGTGTATCCTTCGGAGTTCTTCCAGAAGGAGCGCTGACGGGTCCAAGCGTTGTCGCCGTACCACCAGCTCATAAGCAAGTCTGGATCGTTGCCGAACACGGATGGATCGCCTGGAGCAAGAACCATGGAGTAGTTTGCATCGTCGCGGTCGGTAATCTGTGGGTAGAGTGCGGAAGACTTCATGGACTTGATCTCTACATCCATACCAATCTCTGCAAGATCGTTCTTGATTTGTGGAGCAAGCTGAGTAATCCAAGTGTGGTCTGTTGTGTAAAGAGTGAACTTTAGTGGACCATTTACGCCAGCTTCCTTAAGCAAGCTCTTTGCCTTAGCAATGTTCTTGGTGTAAACATTCTTTGCCTTGTGGTAGTTTGCGTAGTTCTTTGGCAAGAAGCTTGTTGCTGCCTCGCCCTGGCCGCTCATCTGGTTGGTAATCAGCTTGTTTACGTCAATCGCGTAGAGAACTGCTTGGCGAACTCGCTTGTCGTCGAATGGCTTCTGCTTTGTGTTGAACATAACGAATGGAAGAGTAAAGCCCTGTGCGGTCTTAAGCTCGGAACCAGACGCCTTCAAAGTGTTGAATGCCTGTGCTGGAACCATTTCCATTACGTCGGTCTTTCCGCCCTGCATTGCGGTTACGCGAGCAGTATCGTCAACGGTTACGTTCCAAACCATCTTCTTGGTCTGCGCCTTGTACTTGCCATTGTAAAGATCGTTGCGCTCAAACTTTACCTGGTTATCTGTAATCGAAACATACTTCCATGGGCCAGAGCCGATTGGCATGTTCTTAAGATCTGCATCAGACTTTGCACTTGGAACAATCTGAATCAAAGCAAGGCGCTGCTTGAACAGTGGGAACGCCTTCTTTAGCTTAAAGATTACGTGACGATTGTCTTTTGCTTCAACAGAATCAATAAAGTCAAGCATAGAGATGTAAAGGCTGCCCTTTGCGGTTGTGCGCTTAAAGGAAGACACTACGTCTGCCGCTGTTACTTCCGTTCCGTCCGAGAACTTAGCAGCATCGCGAATTGTTACTTCGTATTCGGTATCGGAAATCTTCTTTGGCTCACCCTTTGCAAGAGCATTGAAAACCTTAAAGTTGCTGTAGTCAAGAGCGTAAAGTGGCTCTGTAACGTGCCAGTTTGCTGCCATTGGCAACGCGCCAGAGGTTGTAGATGGCGCAAAGTCGCGGCTTGCGTATGCAACCTGTGCGGTAATTGTGTCTTTAACAGCAGTCTTTGCTTTTGCTGCCTTGTGGGTTTTTGCTCCACCGCAGCCAGAAAGCATCATTAATGCGGCCACACCAGCGGCGATTGCCACGGTTAGCTTCGAGTTAATTCGTGCCATGTTTTCTCCTCACCATTGAGTTTGGGTTTTTTGCATTTCGTCTTCGAAAGCGAAAACATTTTCAATTATAGCGCGTGCGTTATTTTCACGTTACTTCAAACATAAGAGGTCTGATGTCTGATGTCAAGTTATGCGTGTGTCGAATTTGTGAAAATTTTGATTATTTTTTAAATCACGAAAAATTAGAACAAAATCGCACATAATCGACACACATATAACCACTATTTTTATTTATTTGTTACTTACGCGCGCTTGGCGAATCTGCGGTTGCTTGCGACTTTTCCTTAACGCACTCGGCCGCACCCGCCTACCTGCTCGCCGCCTACAACTTTGCTGCAAACCAGCGCGTAATCGACGTTGGGTGCGTAATCGCCGTTCCAACAACAGCAGCCCAAGCGCCCATCTGCATAACCTTGTGCAACTGATCTGGAGTGTGAATACGCCCTTCGCAAATAATTGGATAATCTGGGAAAGCTTGCAAAATCTGGCCTAAAAGCTCAAAATCTGGGCCGTCCGTTTTTGGCCTTCCAGGAGAAGTGCCAGCCAAAGTGGTAGATATAATATCTGTTCCACAATCCGCCGCGCGCTTGGCATCATCGAAGTTGCCGCAATCGGCCATAACAACTATGCCTTCGTCGTGCAAAGCGCGAACAGTTTGCTCGTAAGTCAATCCATCTGGGCGTGGTCTATCGGTTGCATCAATCGCAATAATATCCGCTCCAGCAGCAGCGCAGCAGCGCGCATGACGCAAAGTCGGAGTTATGTAGACGCCTTCGTGGCCATCTTTCCAAATTCCGATTACAGGAACATCAACCTGACCTTTAATCGCAGAAATATCCGACAACCCCTGGCATCTAATACCAACAGCTCCGCCTTCTACGGCCGCCATTGCCATTTGTGCCATTGTTTCTGGGTGCCTAAGCGGCTCCCCTGGGTACGCCTGGCAGCTAACCACTAGTCCGCCCTTGATTTTTTCAATCACAGGATTCATATAGATTCCTCCTTTTTTCAAATATGACTAAACTAAACAAAATTAAACATATCTAAGCGCAACCAAAACGCGACCTATCGCAATCAAACGCGACTAAACGCGATTTGAGTGAACAGCCCAAGCCGCACCAATCAGCGGAGCCGCCCCTCCAAGCTTGCCCTTAACAATCGGCGTACTTTTAATCAACGTTAATGCCGAGTCCTCAAATCCGCTTCGCATAGCGTTCCACCAAATATCGCCAGCTTCTACAACAGACCCAGAAAGCACAATCACATCTGGATCTATAAGATTCGCCATTCCTGCAACGCACTGCCCCAAGGCCTTGCCGCTTCTAGCAAGCGTTTCTTTTGCGTGCGCATCCTGACCGGAATTTGCACGCACGCAAACCTCGTAGCCGTTTTGCGCAAGCTCGGTGCCTTGTGGAAGATTGCTGTTGTAAAGAGTGGCAAGCCCAGTTCCCGAAGCCACTGGCTCAATATGACCCGCATGCGCTCCGCAAGAGCAGTCAAAGCCAACTCCCAAATCGCTAACAACGTGGCCAGCGTGGCCTGCAACTCCGTGCGCGCCTGTAAACAGCTTGCCGTTTACAATAATCGCGCCGCCAATTCCAGTGCCTATGCCAACAGAAAACACAATCGACTTTCCTCGGCCAGCTCCGTAAATCGCCTCTCCAAGGCCGTGGCCTCCAACATCACCAATCATATAAACTGGCAAGTCGGTTACGCTCTTAAACGCGTCGTAAATTCGCTGACCTCGCCAACCTGGCAGAATGTCTGTAGCAGCTACGATTTCGCCAGTTTTGCTATTTGGCACTCCTGCAGCCGCTATTCCAATTCCGCTAATGGTTTTGCCACTTTTCGCCGCATCTTCCAATATTTGCTTTGCGCGTGCCACTAAGCGATTCTTTATGTCTTCTCCGCCTTTTGCAGCTTCTGTTGGCATAGAGCCATAGTCTTCCACTGTTGGAGAAGCGCAATCTTCGCTTTCTTTACCAAAGCTAGACCCTGAAGATTCCAAAGACTCTGGCAAAGTCACCAATCCGTACGCGATTTTTGTTCCGCCTATATCAAAAGCAAGATACGTAGAGCGAGAATCTTTTACTTCGTTCATAACAATTTCCGTTTTCTTTCTTGCGTTTGCGACTTTATTTTTACTATTTACTCGACTTTACTTATTCACTCACCCTGCGCAGAAACCACAGCATCGTGAATGCGCGCCAAATATCCCAAGCGCTCCTCCACGCTCGCATCTTGCGGAACGCACACTTTTGCGCCCAAATAATCGATTGCATAATCGTCTTTTAGCGCTTCGCGAGTGGTTTCTTGAATTTCTTTAGACGTCATTAACGAAGTCGGCTCATCTGGGCTCATTGGCAAGTGGCCATCAATCCACTCGTATCCGTATTGCGTTGCATCTGGGCCAGCTCCCGAGAACATTAATCCTTGCAACACTCCCGCCTGCCTTGCCGCGCGCACGTGTTCCACTGCCGCTTGAGCATTTCGCTCTTCTACAACGCTTCTACCCCAGTTGATTGTGATTCCAATTCCCGCTTCTTTTGCAATTTGAATCTCTTCTTCTAGCGGCAGGAATCCTTTTTCTGGATTTTGGCTTTCAATATATCTATCGCAATGTTCAATCACCAACTTTGCTCCGCACCAATCGAGCTGCGCGAGTTCTTCTAGCGACTTTTTCATTGCATCCGCTTGCGCTAAACGAGTTGGAGCCGTGTGTATTTCTACATGAGATATATCGCAGCTATCTCTAATGTCTACAACGTTTGCGATTGCTTCGCGAATATCCTTAAAGAATGCGAGCGCGCGATGCCTGCCTTCTTCACTTGGGCTTGCAAGTCCAAATTCTGGATCTGGGTCAAAGTTTATGTGACGCATTGTTCCTGGAATTGCCGTAATCGTGTTTGCATGCCAATGCGATGGTATTGCGCTTGCTAGCCACGCGCGGCTTTGTGCGTCTGCCAAATCTCCTGGGTATGGAATCTCCGTTCCGTCAATCCAGCTTTGCTTGCCCAGCAAATCGTAGTATTTTTCTTGATCTTCGCGAGTTTTTGGCAACGATGCGTATGCGCCTACAACAAACTTAGCTTTCAGCATGATATCCTCCTTGAAATCGTAGCTGATTTGTATTCTGATTTGTCTTTCGACTTATCTTTCGATTTGTCTTTTGATTCGTAGATTACACCAATATCACTACAATTCGTCAGACGTCTGATAAATCTTTGTGCTTGCGACTAAATTGTTTTCAAACTAAAGCAGCTTTTGTAAAAAACATTAAATTTGATAAAATTACAAGGTTGAGTAAAATCGATTGAATTGCTCTCAATAAGACTTTCCAAATCGTCAAAATAAAACTATATAAAGTAAGGATTGTGGTATGAGAAAGGTAAGTACTATTCGCACAATTAGTGGAATTGTATTAACTTTTGGATTGGTTTTTTCGTCACTGCTTGGAATTCCAGTATTAACATCAACAGCAATTGCAAGTGAGACATTGCCATCTACCACACCTCTTACCGCACAAACCGCTCACGACATTTCAACTGGCAGAATTCGCCTAGAAAATGGCCAAATTGACCAATTGTTGTATGGAAAGCCAGCTCTAGATCCAAATGAAGACAGCGATGGCGATGACCTTAAGAACAGCGAAGAGCTTTACACGTACACAAAAGATGGACGAACCTACTACGGATACAAGTCACATCCTTTGATTAAAGACACCGATGGCGACGGATTAAACGACAAAGACGATAAAAATCCTCGCAGGTGGGATATTAGCCCCCGCGACATGGCTCTGTTTATGGAACTTGTGTATAGGGATGATAATTACGTAAATAAAGTACTTGACGACAAGCATGAGCTTACAGATATTTACAAAGATCGCAACGAATATAAGCTTATGCATAACGAACTTGCGCCATATTGGAAAGTAAAGAAAACATACCACGAGTCCGATGGATTTGATGCAGTACTTTTTGAAAATGTTAATCCTGAATACCCATTTATTGAGCAAGACGGCGTGCAAGTTCTTGGAATCCGCGGAACCCAAGGCTCAAAAGACGCAGGAATGGATTTCAAGCTATTCTTTGGCGGAGAAATTAGCCAAGCAACCACTACAGAAAAACTTATGGATGAATTAAACAGTGAACATTTAGTAAGCAATCTGTACGTTACTGGCCATTCTTTAGGCGGATATTTAACAGAACGTGCGCTTGTTTATGCTAAGCGAAAAAATTACGATTGGTTCACTAAAGCTTATACATTTAATGCTCCAAAAATTAAGGGAAGCATTTTTAGGCCATCAATGAAGCAACGAGCCGAAGAACTAAACGAACTTACTAAAAAAGGTTACGCTGAGCATTATGCCACAAAGAAAGATACGCTTATAAGCTTTATTGGTCATGTTGATGGTGCAAAAATTATAGACACTGGAAACAATGGTCACAGTTCACGTAACTTCCTAGATAAAAAGATGGACAATCAGCCAGGATTTACCGTTGGAAACAGAAAACAGATTGATGGCACTGGAACAGTAAACCCAGGCGTTACAAAAGTTAAAGAAACTCCAAAACCTGCAGAAGTAAAGCCTTACGAAGAAACTTACAAGCCAGAAGTTAAAGAAATTCTTCTTGCAAATGGCGAGCCTTTACCAAGCGATTTTAAGGATGCTTTAGCAAACGCTAAGGATCTTCCTCAAGGAGCAACTTTTGAAGATGTTACAAATCGCGATTTAATTAACATCTCTAAAGCTGGAGACTATACAGGCAAGCTTAAGATAAAAATAAATGGCACTAAAACGATTGAAAAAGAATTTATTATACGCGTAGTAAATATGCCAGAAGTCACTGTTAAAAGCGATGCCAACCTTCGTTTTGAGCTAAATTCTACATTCCCTAACGATTTTGACGCTAAGAAATATCTTGATGGCGTACCTAACGACGCTAAAGTTTCTTTGCTCAATACGCCAAATATGAACACTAAGGGCGTACAAGATATTAGCGTAAAAGTAACCTTTAATAACGGAACTAAGCGAACCGTAAAGATTCCAGTAAAAATCTATGAAGCAACACCTTGGACAGATTTGACTCCTGCACAAGAGAGCATTCCGTGGGCGGAGCTAACGCCAGCAAAAGAAGTAACTCCAGGTAAAACTATTACACCAATACCAAACGTTACAGCAGTAGAAGGTAAGAAAGTAGAAGTCAAAAAAGATACTACGATTAATGCAGATTTCGACTTTAAGCCATATTTGCAAGGTTTACCGAAAAATAGCACCGTTAAAATTATTGCGCAGCCAAACACTACAAAAATTGGCGATACTACACTTGTTGTAGAAGTGAAATTTGCAAGTGGAGCAAAGCGGAAAGTAACTCTTAAAGCTCACGTTGTAGAAATAATTCCTGCAACGCCACTAACACCAGCAAGAAAAGCAACACCGTGGGCGGAGCTAACGCCAGCAACGCCAGTAACACCAACACCAGCACCACAACCACATCCACAACCAGAGCACCCACAGACTCCAGTTCCACCTACACCGAACCCAAATCCAGAGCCTGCAAACCCTACAAACAATACAACACCGCAGACTCATCAGACTCATCAAACTCATCAAACTCATCAGCCAACCCCAAATGCGGAATCTCATAAGCAGCCTAGCGAGACTAATAGTCCACAAGCTCCTAATGCTAACAATAACTCACCAAGCAAAAGCTTTGTGGAAATTAACAACAATACAGAATCGCTCACAAATCAGAAGCAGGCACCAGAATCAACAGAAGTGCCAGAAGCACCAAAGAGCATTGCTGATTTGCTGCCAGAATTAACCAACACTCTAACTGTTGGAAACAATAACATTGCTTATGCAGGAAAGAACAATCAGATTACTGTTTCTCTAAACACAACAGCAGAATTCATGCGTAAATTGCAACTAAACAAAGCAGTAAAAGCATACGCATACATTTATTCAAGCCCTAAGCTTCTTTATAGCGTAAATGGAACAAAGCATGTAACAGTTCGCATCAACAAACAGGGCAAAGCAATATTTGATGCGATTATTCCACAAGAATATAGCGGCAATCACACTATTGTTCTTATCGACGAAAATGGCAAGCAAGTTGCATGGACTAATGTGTTAGTAAAGAAAAACGAATCTTTGCAAAATAATTCTTCAAGTGGAATTGTTTCATCGCAAACACATAGCGCTAGTATAAACAACAAGCTTCCTAATACTGGAATACAAGTGATTCCAGCTGTTTTTAGCACTGCATTAATGCTGTTTGTTTGCGCAATCATTACAGCTGCAAGAAAATCACATCTAACTAAATAGCTAATGCAAAAAACTAGATACTAAATACTAGATAGCCCACCAGCTTGCAAACAACCAAGATGGTGGGCTATATGCTAAAAAGTGCGCAAATCAGCTCATAGCCCTTGTTGCAGCAAGACTCATAGCATATAAAATGTGATTATTCTTCATTCATAGAATCACTCTAAAACAAAAATATCCAAATACTTAGCACATTGAGCAACAAAACACGTAAAAGAAAAAGGCTTGTTAGAAACCTAACAAGCCTTTAAAACTAAAGAACAGAATCCCGTCCCTAGCGGAAAACCATCTCTAGCAACAAGCATTAAGCACCTGCAAGCAGAATAAAGAACCTACACGGTAAGAAAAGGAAATTTCGGCAAACCGAGCAAACTCTAAACCCCGCGTGCAAGCTGCAGCACAAAACACGCGCCGCCGCCTAACGCAAGCCTATTTCAAGCGCGCACTCACACACTTGGCATAAGTGCGCGCGCAATGCTTAGTGACGAGCCTTGCGAACAGCAGCACCCATGCCAGCAAGCATAGTGGCAGCCAAAGCGGTCAAAGTTACGCCAACACCAGTACCAGTGTGGGTGTTACCGCGCTTGTCCTTGCCATTCTTGTTCTCAACCTCAGTCTTAGCGCCAGCAGCGGCAGCACCATTAGCAGCGCCAGCCTTACCTGGCTGAGCAGCACCTGGCTTGCCTGGCTTAGCGCCTGGCTTGCCTGGCTGAACTGTTGCAGATGGAACAAAGTTGACGCCATACTTATAGTCAGTAGCAAGAGGAGCCAAAGAAGCTGGGGTTGGATATGCAGAAACATCAGCCTTAGAAAGCTGAGCATTCTTATAAGCACCTGCATATTCGGTCAAAGCCTTAGCAAACTTACCAGCAGCCTCTTTGAAAGCCTTATCTGCATCATTAAACTTGGTCTTTGCAGCAGACAAAGCTTCCTTAGCTTCATTGATTTCCTTAGTCAAACGAGCAACTTCAGCATTGTAAGCACGAGAACCCTTATCCTTAGCGTTCTCATCCTGGTAATCCTTAAGAGCACGCTGAGCAGACTTTAAGCTATTCTCAGCCTCATGCTTAGCATTGAAAGCAGCATCAGCCTCAGCAAAAGCCTTATCCTTTGCTTCCTGAGCCTTATCCAACTTCTCCTTAGCGTCATCCAACTTAGCAAGGACAGAACGCTTTGAATCTGGAGCAGGCTTAGTGAGCTCTACAACATGATCCTCAGCAGAAGCAACACCATTCTTAGCAGAATCTAAAGCTTGCGCATCAGTCGCCAAAGAATCAACAGCAGCCAAATAAGCCACAGCCTTACCCTTAAGAGTTGCATCTTGATCAGTCTTATCTTTTTCAGCTTGAGCCTTCAAAGCAGCATCAGAGTAATTTTTATATTCAGGCTTAGCTTCCTTGTAAGCATCAATAGCAGTGTTGTCGCCATCAAACTTAGTCTTAGCAGTTTCATATGCAGTGTAAGCTTGAGTCAAGCTGTACCTTGCACCCTTTACAGCATCACTATCATCAGACTTAACGGTTGTAAGAGCAGCATTCTTAACAAGTGTGCCGTCAGCCTTAACTTCAGCCATTGCTGGGGTTGCCATTGCGAAGCCGGCAAGCAAAGTTGCGCCAGCAGCGAAAGCGGCGATAGCCTTCTTATTCATCATTTTATTTCCTTTCTTCTTCTCCTATGCGTTAGGGGCGCATAGAAAAATTTGCTCCACAATCCAAAAGCGGACTGCGGCACACGGCCAAACTAGGTGCGGCCATGTTTGCTATTAACATACCCCCCCCCCGTTTGAAAAAGTCAAGCCCCAGCCACACATGCTAAACCGAAAAAAATGATGTTATACACAAACTAATCCACAATAAAGGCCACATTGCCGTAAAATTTGTGGATAAACAACACTTAAACCGTAAAAATACGCATTTCAAGGTTTTTGAAGAATTTTCCCAGGTTTTTTTAAGGAAAGACTTTTCGCGCGTGTCGCGTCGCTTGATTCCGCACTTTGTAGCTGATTTAAGTGCGTAGAGAAACAAACTCGGGAAAACTTTCCGCTTTTTGTAGTTATAATCAGCGTGTTGAGCAACAAAAAGCGGAACCAATTGACGCATTTTGTACCAAATTTGACCCAAAACACGCACAAAAAGCGGAATAGAAGATCATGTCGATCGCGCGTTACTTACAGCGCGCTTATAAGAACTTGTATACACAAAAATCGTATTTTTTGTACATCCAATGTACAAAAAATACGATTTATACATCTTTTGTCTAAATATCACACACACTTCAGACTGAAATCAAGGGCCCGAAGCCCCAAAAGTGTGTAAAAAAATCATGTCTAGCGCATTGCAATACAAGCGTTTTGCAGTAATCAAATCTGGGCTATTCTTTACTTGCAAAATCATTCTAAACAAAGATATCCCAATATTTAACACAGATTCACGTTACTAGTTTTATCAATCACTATTGTTCCGATAAATTAAATATGTTATTCCGATACTGTTTATGTTATTCCGATAAAACGTTAAAATATAATAAAATGCAACAATGATTAAGGGTATTTTATGTACATAACAGTAAAGCAAGCTGCTGAAAAATGGGGCATATCAGATAGACGAGTAAGAATTCTATGCTCCGAAGGGAAAATTCCAGGAGTATATCGAGAAGGAAGATCCTGGAAAATACCGCATGACGCAGCAAAGCCAACCGACGGAAGATATAAAATTAGCGAATCGCTAATTCCAATCATAAAAACTAAATTAGAAACTCTTAAAACAAGAAGACCCCTAACTGAAGGAGAATTAGAAAGACTTAATGAAGAATTTCTAATAGAATACACATATAACTCAAATGCAATTGAGGGAAATACTTTAACACTGCGCGAAACAGACATGGTTCTTAGAGGGCTTACTGTTGATCAAAAATCATTAAAAGAGCACCTAGAAGTTATTGGACACAAAGAAGCCTTTGATTACGTAAAGCAGCTTGTTAGCGAAAATAAACAGATAAATGAAAAAGTTATAAAAGACATACATTATTTAGTTTTAGCCGATAAGAAAGAAGATAGAGGCGTTTATAGAAGAGTTTCCGTTCGAATTATGGGATCTACACATGAGCCACCACAACCATATTTAATCGCTTCAAAAATGGAAGAATTATTGAAAAAATACAAAAATAGCGATGAAGATATTGTTACTAAACTTGCTCGTTTTCATATAGAATTCGAAAGCATTCATCCTTTTATTGATGGAAATGGAAGAACAGGAAGACTGCTGGTCAATTTGGAATTGATGAAAGCAGGTTACCCACCAATAGATATAAAATTTACTGATCGCTTGAAATATTATGAAGCTTTTGATGAGTATCACGCAAAACATAACGTGTCTGCCATGGCAAACTTGTTTGCAAGATATTTAAATCAAAGACTTGATTTGTATTTGTCTATTTTAGAGTAATGGTCATTTTTAATTAAAGCTACGCTCAATTGGCTTTACTGTTATTCTCTCAGATAGTTGACTGAACTATTAACAGCACTGTGGTCGAATCTCCGACTTGGCCACAGATTCTGATTGGCCTATAATCCGATATTTATACAAATGCATTGCGTTGCAAGCGCGCGATTATAAAACTTGTATACACAAAAACGTATTTTTTATACATCCAATGTACAAAAACTACGATTTATACATCTTTTGTCTAAATATCACACACACTTCAGACTGAAATCAAGGGCCCGAAGCCCCAAAAGTGTGTAAAAAATCATGTCTAGCGTATTGCAATACAAGCGTTTTGCCACAATCGAATGTGTTTTCCGCACATAAAAAACAAAACAGTAAAGCGCTAATTCAATAGAATCTAATTTAACAAAACTTGTTAATAATAATCTAAACGAATCAGCGCTTTACGTATACAACTAACTACAAAAATCTAGAGTTAGCAATATTGGTTATGCAATCTTATTGCGCATTGCCTTTGCAAAGAATCCAGCAGTACCAAGAAGCATTACAACCGCAAGAACAATCAACATTGAACTTCCCGTTGAAACTTTACTAAATGCATTACGGTTCAAATCCGATTTTTCACTGCTACTATCCTTCTTGTCCGCAACTGGATTTGCGCTAACTGTTACCTCATTCCAGGCAAGCTGTTCGCCCTTCTCGTTTACAAGCACGATTGTATGCTTTCCAGAATATCCGTCTGGAATATCAACAGAAAATTGTGCATTGTCTGCAGATCCACGAACCGTTATAAACGAATTGCCATCAGAGTCCTTTAAGGCTTTAGGCGTAGAATATATAAACGCATAGGCCTTTGCTGAACCATTCTTTTGCAACTGTTGCGCAAACTCCTTGTTGGAAATCTTTCCAGAAATCTTTACAGGCTCACCAGCAACAATCTGATTATTATTCCCAACAGTAATAGCTCCCTTTAGGGATTTATCCAACTGATCAACGCTGGCTGGAGGAGCTGGAACAACATCGTATTTTGCTTTAGAATCCTCTTTCTTTTGCTCAGACTTTTGCTCATCAGCTTTCTGAGTATTAGCTTCATTCCTAGATTGATTGCTAACCTGTGGCGCCTGTTCTCTTGCAGGCGCTGGATTTTGCGAAGGCTCGGTAGGTGTAATTGTTTCCGATGGCGGATTTTGCGAAGGATTTTCTGCAGAAGGTTTTTCTGCAGATGGAGTATCCACAGAAGGATTTACATCAACGGAAGGAACAGAAGGCACAACACTATGGCTTTCCACCGCCTTTACAACGCGAATATTAATCACAGACTGAATTCCTGGCAAAGAATCTCCCACTGCATATTTTGCAGACGCAAATCGCACTGGAATCGAAACGGTCGTTCCTTCTTTAACATCCTTAGGCATTGCAATATCTAACTTTATGTTTGCGTTAGCAAAAGGCTTTACAGAAATACCAGTCTTATCTTGAATCTTCCAATCTTTATTTAATTCAGATTGTTTACCTAAATCCTTCATAGAAAGCTTTAAGTCGGAATAATCATGGCTTCCAAGATTCTTAATCTTAACTTCAATATTTTTGGCATTTTTCGGAACGTCAATAACGCTATTATCTGCGGTTACAGGAGTATAACCAAGCCAATCTTCAGATATATGAGTGTAAATAATATTGCTATTATCGCCCTCATATAAAAGTCCAAATCCGCCACCATGCTGCTTGTTCAAAACTTCAATGCAAGAATAAGCCATAGGACCAGACTTAAACAATTTGCCCGTATCCCAAGTTGCACCATCATCAAACGATACGCGAATTAAGCCGTCACTACGCCCATACGCCGAAGAAGAAGAATACACAAGAACCTTGGCTTCTGGAGACCCCATAGGCGCATCTGGGTATGCCCTAGTTATCTGAGCATTGTTTGCAGGGTCTGGAAGCTGCATCTCTTCTTTTACTTCGCCATAAGTTTCGCCGCCATCATTTGATATTGCAACAAGACGATGCCTAAAATTCTGAGGCCTAGAATTCAACATAACTCGTCCATCAGAAAGTTCTACAACCTTGTTTTCGTCCATATGTGATTTTTCACTTCTAAACCCAACAGGCTTGCCAACCTTCCAAGTCTTACCATGATCGTCGGAGTAAACCGTTACTGCTTGAATCCTTCCCGAGTTGTTTATTGTATACTGCTGCAACAAACGACCCTTATACTTGCCATGGCGAAGCTGAATGCCGTGACCAGATGCCGCAAACCTAGAGCTCCAATGCCCAACATCTGCAGTCACATCTTTAGTAATTATTTTTGGAGTGCTCCAAGTGACGCCATTGTCCTTGGAGCTAGTAACTGAAGCGTGTAAAACGTTCCTGTTTTCTGGATCTACTCCAGCGCTGGACCCACCCCAGCCGTTTCTGTAAGACTTTACAGAAAACAGGAAAATTTCATTAGTTTCACGGTCTAGCACATAAGACGGATCCGAATATCCCCATCTAGTATTTTCATCGCCATAATGCCCTTGCTTAACAACAGTTTCAGCTTCAAATGTTTTACCACCATCTTTTGAAATTCGCTGAACAATGGAGTTTGGCATAGGTGCATCGGAGCAATTACCAGGCCTCTTATCGTATGCTGCTAAAATCCAACCATTTGCAGTCTGTGTTATTGCTGGAATCCTGTAGCAAACGCTATTGGTTCTAGTTGTAAGCTTTACCGTTTTAAGACCCAAAGATGAGTCAAATTCTGTATTCTTTATACCAGTAACAGGCTTGTCTTCAACAACAATGTTATTTTCGATTACTTGGTTACCGTCCCTATCTTTTGAAACTTTCCAAACTGTTTTAGGTGTGAATTTACCCGCTTTGGCATCCTCTTCGGTTACAACATGGTACCCAAAGCCGCACTGCTGAGTTTCACCTGGCTTAAGATTTGCCCAGCGGCAATTGTTTGAATCCCCAACTCTAATATCGGAAATATTACTTTCATACGGATACGCAGTTATTGGTTGTGAACCCTTATTTGTATATGTAACCGTATATGTTAGCCTACTATTTAATTGGACATTATCTTTAAGGCCATCAGTTCTTTTAAGTGATATTTGCAAAACTGAACTATTGGGTTTACTGGATTTTTCTGAAGTAGCATTAGCCACGCCAGAGCATAAGCCTATTGCAAGAGTAATTCCAACAACAGTACCAACAACGCGCTTTGCATCTTCTATGACACTTCTACGCATACGCACTCCTATTTTTGTAACTGTTTTACATGAATCCCACAGCATTGTGAAAATCATGAACAATACCTACACCAATGTAGGAATCATTACATCAGATGATATGATGTCTGATGGACTAATCCGCAATATTAACGCTTTTTTAATAAATTTTCACAAAAATATTCACATTTTTATAGAAATATAGCATATTTTTACAAAATATACCAACAGATAAGAAAGTTATAGGTCAAAACTGTGTAAAAAATCATGTCTAGCTTATTGCAATACAAGCGTATTGCAGCAATCAAATGTGTGTTATTCTTTACTTGCAAAATCATTCTAAACAAAAATATCCAAATTTAGCGCAGCTCTGACTTTGCCACAGATTCTGCTTGGCCTATAATCCAATATTTATTCAAATGCATGCGCTGCAAGCGCGCGATTATAAAACTTGTATACACAGCACATCCAATGTACAAAAACTACGATTTATACATCTTTTGTCTAAATATCACACACAGAATTCAGACTGAAATCAACAAATCACAATCAAACCAAACACAACATATAACAAACATAGCCTTCTGAATTTTAATTAAACTCAGAAGGCTATTATTTTTAATAACTGTTTAATCTAGTTATGCTACATAGCTATCTTTTTTACTTTTAAAGATGGTTATAGCTGCAATACTTAAAACAAGAACAGCAAGAACAATCAATGGCGCTGTGAAGTAATTTGTGTAGAACTCACGCACATCAACATCTACGGAATTGATAGTCGCAGCATAAGTTGCCCAAGACAATACGCCTAATACAACATCAACAATCGCATATAAGTACGCGTCTTTATACAACTCTTTAACTGACTTGCTGCTTTTAACCCAAAGCATTACAGACAAAACCAAGCCTATTAACATTGATGCAACAGCAACAAGTGCAAACAACATATCTAACATAAAAAAACCTCCTGCCCAATTAAATCCTCTACCATAGCGGATTTAATACGATTTTAATTTAACTAAGATTTTCGTGTCAATATTAAAAAAAAATTATAGAATTTTGCACATTATTTTCACATTTAGCGTACTTCTAAGACATAAGAACAAGCCACAAACGTTGATATATCAACGTTTTCTACATGGAGCGGACAACGGGAATCGAACCCGCCTCTGAAGCTTGGGAAGCTTCCATTCTACCGATGAACTATGTCCGCATGCTCGGTTACTCCGCGATTAATCCTTACCGATAATCTGCCTACAAACAAGCAAATAGGCGCTCAAGAATCAATCTAAAAAGCAAACCATCTAAGAATATCACGCTCCGCTAACTGCTACAACTCCGCCAGAAACACCTTTGCCGTATTCAACATTGTATTTAGCGCCATTCTTAAAACGAAACACGCTATCGCCATCACGCTCAATATGATCGATTTCTCCATGCGCATCTTCTTGCACAAGACTTTCCATCTTACTAGACATAAGCATTAAAGAGTCGACTCGCTTGTTAACATCTGGCTGCCTAGAAAACAGCTTTAAAAGCTTGGAATCGTAGTTTGCAAACGGATTTACAATCATAAGTGAAGCAATAGCTTGCACTCCCGAATGCAAATCCATCTTATGCATCTTAACTCCGTAGGAAATTTTGTTTAGAGCAGAAGCCAAAGCCGCAGGGTCGCCAGTAAGCATACTTGCACTTCGATCTGCATCCAGCTCGCGCGCTCTAGAAATCGCAAGCTTAACAAATAGAGAACCAAGCGGCACAAAAATGGCACTTAAAACCTTGCCAATAACTTTTAGTACAGGGCAACGCCTTTTAGCAGATTTTGCACACTCACTTCCCGAATACATAAGCACATACCCAAAATACGTAATAACTGTTGCGATTGCAGATGCAACCGTTGAATTCAAAATATCGTGATTATAAACATGAATAAGCTCGTGGCTTACAACGCCACGCAACTCGCGCTCGTTTAGAATATTCAAAAGACCACGAGTGCAGCAAATTGTTGCGTGACGCTCGCTTCTACCAATTGCAAAAATATTCGGACTGTCTGTTGGAGCAACATAAATGCGCGGCATAGGCTTTTCGATTTGCGCAGAAATCTCGCGAACAATGCCGTATAAAACAGGTTCTTCGTTCTCGCTAATTTCGCTAGCACTCATAATGCGCGTGGCAACTTTTCCAGAAAGCCAATAAGCGCATAAGCTTAAAATTATTGCAATAATTGCAAACCAAACCAGCATCGACAAACGCAATCCAGCAACAATCCACAGCAAAGCAGCAAATAGCCATATTAGAGAAAACAACACTACTGTTTTCAAATTGTTGCAATAGCGCATACCCATGTTGCCAAACATGCTTTTGATTTTAATAATCGCAACTGTAATTTTGCTGAATGAAAACTGTGTATTTAATGTTTATGATTTAACACACTTAAAACAGGTGAATAAATGTTGAAAAGTGGCCACTTTCTGCGCAATTTGGCTACAGTTTAATGGCCACTAATCAATGTTTACTAATCAATGTTTACCAATCAATGCGTACACTCAATATAAACTATTGTTTAATTTCCGCTATATCCATAAGCATTTGTTTAGATACGACTTTTTTGCGAGCGCGATTTTCTGCTAATCCAGATTCCACCTCGAAAGCATCAATCCTCTTCCACCCTTCAAAATCAACCACTTTGACTCCTCTAGATTCAAGAAGATTTTCAATAGACTTAGGGTCTCTATCTGTTGCCAATCTGCCAGGAAGTGCAGGAATCTCAGAAAGCGCAGGAAGTGCGGTTTCACATTCTTCGGTCGAGCTTTTTGCTAAGTCTTCCAGCATATTTTCAACGACTTGCAAAGCGTCCGACTTTGTAGAACCAATCAACCCGACTGGCCCTCGCTTAGCCCAACCAGTTGCATACAAGCGTGGGCAAACAACCCCATTTTGCGCAGAAGTTAAAATCCTGCCATCTCTGTTTGCAAGAAGTGCGCGAGAAGAGTCGTAAGCAACTCCACTAACTTGCGCAGGCTTATATCCAATCGCATGGTAAACTGCCTGAACTGGATATTCTTCAAACTCGCCAGTGCAAGTCATTTTGCCATCCGCGCTTGTAGCTGTGCGCTCTACACGAATCGCAACAACCTGCCCATTTTCTCCCAGAATCTCAACTGGATTTGCGTTAAAGTGAATAATGTAGCGCTTATTTGCAGGATTGCCTTCAAAGTCAACGTTTCCACCGTCTTGCATATCTTCGCTCAAATCGCGTATAGCAAAAAGCTCTTCTACCATTTGGCGAGTCAGCTTGTCTTTTCCAGCAACATCAATTGTTTCGTCGTCCAGGTCAAAATCGCTTTCGTTTACAACTATTTGCACACCAGAAAGCTTTTCCATCTCACGCAATTCTTGCACGGAGAATTTAGCTTGAGCAACGCCTCGTCGAATAAACAAGTGAAGTGTTTTAGCCTGATTTTTAAGCAAACCATTGTAAACGTCGTCGGAAATATCCGTGTGCTCTCTAAGATAATCCGCGTCTCGCAAAAGCTCACGCGCAACATCCATAGCAACGTTTCCGCCGCCAACAACAGCCACTTGGCTGGCATCAAGCGGCCACGTTCGCTCGCTGGTAGGATATCCGTCGTACCATTCCACAAACTTTGCAGCGCCATAAACGCCGTTTAACGATGCTCCTGGAATACCAAGCGGCTTATCTTCTACAGCGCCCGTAGCAAACAGAATTGCGTCATAGCGCGGCAACAAATCTTCTAGTGTAATATCTTTGCCAAATTCAACATTCGCATACAAGTGAATATTTGGATTATCAAGCGTTTTAGCTAATGCATCTGCAATAAATTTTATACTCGGATGGTCTGGAGCAACGCCATATCGAACCAGGCCAAATGGCACTGGCAACTTTTCAAATAAATCGATTCTAGCGGCCGTACCCAAGCCCATGCCGTCGCCTAGTTTTTTAAGCTGACGAAGAAAAATATCTGACGAGTAAATTCCAGCAGGCCCCGCGCCAATAACTGCGATTCGCAATTCGTGCGAATCCGCATTATAATTCGTTTCCATAAATTTTCCCATGTTGTTATTCAAATTTTGTTATTCAACTTTTGTTATGTTAAAACATTACATTTTGCGTGTTTCGAGCATTCTTAAGCCTAATCTTTTTGAAGATTTACATAATCGCTTCCTTAAATGCTCCACTACTTAGACTAGCGCCTTGATTCATTCAAGAAAAGAGCAAAGTGAATATTGTCACTTACGCACGTTTGCCTTTCAACGCTGTTAGCGCCCACAAAATTGACACAACATCAATCATCTCTTGCATCATAGCTCCAAGAACGGCAGGAATCAGCCCAAAAGCAGCCGCAATCATGCTTATAACAGCCAAACCAATTCCCAACATAACAGCTTGAATCATAACTCTCTTCGTGTGTTTTGCAACGCTTACAGCGTTTGCTACAGCATAAATGTTGTTGTTCATAATCACAACTTGCGCGCACTCCGAAGCTGCTGTATCCGTGCCATCTGTTAAAGCCACACCAATGTTTGCTGCAGCCAAAACTGGAGCATCATTTACGCCATCTCCAACCATCATTGTTACGCGCTTATCTTTTTTCTTATGCATAAAGCTGCTAAAGATGCCAAAACTGCCGCAATCTTCTTCGCTTTTGTAATCACTATAGTGCTGTTTTATGCACTCAAGTTTGTCTTGCGGTAGCAAATTAGCCTTTACTCGCTCAATCCCAACGCTTTTTGCTATTGTTTGAGCAGCTTGCAAGCCGTCTCCTGTAAGCATGCTTATTGAACGAATGCCAAGCTCCTTTAGTTTTTGAATCGTTGATTTTGCATTTTCTCTAGGCACGTCTTTTAGAACGATTCGACCAACAAGTTTGCCATCAAAAGAAACGTATGTTGCCATTTCGTCGGCAGCAAGTTTTTCAAAGTTGCTTTCTATTTTTGATATATTTTTTGCGTTTTCTATATTTTCTATATTTTCTACATTTGCATGTTTGGCTTTATCTTCGGCTGCTTGCGACTTTTCCGCGAGCTTGCCAGGGCACGCATTCAAAACGTAGCTTTTTCGCCCAACTCTAACGTTTATACCATCCACACTTGCGCATATACCTTGCCCAGCAGTTTCTTTAACACCGCTTATAACTGGATATTCGCGAACGCTTGGAAGTTGCGGAATAGCAGATGGATGCGCGTTTTGCCAAAGATCTGCTCCAGCTTTTGCAATTCCTCCTGCAAGAATGTGCTGCGAGTAGGTTTCCAAAACACCTGCAAACATTAGGATTCTATTTTGCAACCCACTATTTTCTTGATTTACGCCATCTTTGCCATCTGCGCTATCTGCGCTATCTTCGCCATCTTTATGATTCGCTAAATCCACTCTAACAACTTGAGGCTGCTTAACAGTAAGCGTTCCCGTTTTGTCGAAGAAAACATCACTTACACAACTTAATTGCTCTAAAACATCCTGACTTTTTACAACAATCCCAAGCTTTGCAAGCCTTCCCGTTCCTGCCATAAATGCCACCGGCACAGCGATTAATAGTGGGCAAGGCGTAGCTAGCACCAACACTTGCGCAAATCTTAAAGCCTGCCCAGATACAGCCCAAGCGCTAAATGCAATCACAAAAGAAAGCACCGTAAATGGAACGGAAAGCATATCCGCAAATCGAACTACAACTGCCTTGGAGCTTCTTGCAGATTCAACCAACTTCATGATTTTTTGATATTGCGAATTTTGCGATAACTTAGTTACGCGCATAATTAACACAACACCGCCATTTACACACCCAGACAACACTTGCGCGCCAGCAAACACTTCACGCGGAAGCGACTCGCCATTTATTGCGCTTGTGTCTAAAACCGCAGAACCGCTTAAAAGCTCACCGTCTACAGGAACTGTTTCTCCTGGAAGCACAACTATTACATTGCCAATTTTTAGATCTTCAACTGGAACTGTTTTGTATCTTTGCAATTGGCTAGAAGACTTTACATCTTGCAATATTGGGCATTCTTTAGAGTTATTGTTACATTTTTTACACGATTCACAACTAGTAAAATCTTTAGGTTCTTGCAATGCCTCTAGCGAAGATTCATCGCTTACTTTTCTAAAATGATTATGATCAAGCAGAGCACATTGCTCACAAGATTCACCGCACACTATTCCAGGAAGTGTCATTAAATGCGCGGTTTGAGGAGACGCATTTACTAAAAGCGACAGATTTTTTTGCGCTGCATCTTGCGCAAAGTCTTCGATTGCACCGCCTGTAAACACCATTACAACAATCAAATAACTTGCCCAAAATTCGCCTATACAAAGCGTTGCGAGCAATGCAATAAACGCAAGCAAGTCAATTCCAAGCGTGCCATGCGCCAAATCATCAATCATACTTAAAAGCGACTTAGCACATGTGTATAAAACTAAACATGTTATTATACTTTGCCCGATTGTAAGGCTTATTTGCGCATTAAAATCAACGTTTATCAGTGAAAATAGTTGATTTAACGTCTTGCTTATAGCTTTGCAAAAATCGAGTATAAAACTTAGATTGCTAGAATAAAACGCCGCAATAAACGGGAACAAAACTAAAACGATTACTAATTGAGGAGCACGACGGCAATACGCTAAAAGTTTACGCATACACTTTCCTTACGCTGATCAGGTTAACCGCGTTAAACGCTGCTAACACACGATTTCACGCCTTGTTAACCCATTGAGCAGCTATTTATAAGATTTATAACAGCAAGCCCAATACACGGCGTAAGAGGTTATATTGACTTAACAAATTTAGTTTACCAAAAGGCCTAGATGAGAAGCATTCTCATATAGCAAGACGCGCGCAAGCACAACAAACACCCCAAAACACAATACGGACCCCATGCATGAAAAAAGGGCTTCTAGCGATTGGCTAGAAACCCTATTTGTGGAGCTAAGGAGACTCGAACTCCTGACCCTCTGCTTGCAAAGCAGATGCGCTACCAGCTGCGCCATAGCCCCATTGGAGAAAATGAACAAGATGTTCAATTTCGTGGGCCCGGGAGGACTTGAACCTCCGACCTCATCCTTATCAGGGATGCGCTCTAACCACCTGAGCTACGGGCCCAACTTGTATGTTGAAAACATACAAGTAGTTAGATTAGCACAGACACAGAAAATGTCAAATAGCAAATCTAAGCGTGTCGCAAAATTATTCTACAAAATTATTCTAAATGGCTACGCATAAACCACTGGAACTTTTCAAGCTGCTGAACATGGTCTTGAATAATGTTTGAGCTAACAATATCAAGATTATCAAGCTGCGCAATGGCATTCCTATCGTCTGCAATCATATCGTTGTAATACTCAATTAACGCTTGCAAATACTCTTTGGTGGACTTTCTACCACTAAGAGCAAAACGCTTCCATGTGCGCGAAGCTACAACATCGTCTGCGCGACCAAGTGGGGAGCCTCCAAGCGTTGCAATTCGCTCAGCTGTCTCATCTGCTTGAGCCAAAACTTCTGCAACTTGAGGGTCAAGCATTTCGTGAACTGCAATAAAGTCTGGGCCTGTAACATTCCAATGTGCATGCTTTAAGACTAAAGCAGCTTCCTGCTCGTGGCTTAAACGATTTTGCAAAACCGCAATAGCTTTCTCACTAGAAGCCTCATCTAAGCCTGGCACAATATGCATTAAAGCCATAGTATCCTCCATTTTTTGTTTTTTATTAATTTTTACTATTGATTTTGTTCAAATCTTTATTTTGCTCTGTTTTTCTAACTTCAATCGTAGCAATTCTACGACCATCCACTTCTACAACAGTCATATCGTAGCCATCCGCATCGTGCAAAACAGCGCCAACCTTACCCATCGAGCCTGTACGAGCCAAAAAATACCCTGCAACCGTTTCGTAAGGGCCATCTTCCAATTCGATTCCAGTAACATCTGCAAAGTCTTCAATCGTCATTCCGCCGTCAACAGTAGCCACTCCGTTTACAAACGCCGTAGACTTACTATCGCGGGTTAAATCAGACTCATCTGGCAAGTCGTACTCGTCTCGAATATCTCCAACAAGCTCCTCGGTCATATCTTCAAGAGTTACAATACCATCAGTTCCACCATATTCGTCAATAACAACCGCAAGATGAACCCCTCGCTTTCTAAGAAGCTCAAGGCTTGGAAGCAACTTAGACGTTCCAGGAAGACTTATTCCCTCTCTAGTTACGTCTGCTACAGTTTTTGCATTTGGATCTTTAACATCCAGCAAATCTCGAACGTGAACAAATCCAATAACATCATCAAAATCCTTGCCTGTTACTGGGTACCTAGAATACGGAAGCTCGCGAATCTTTGCAGCAGCATCTTCTAGACTTAGTGAGCCATCCAAAAACTCAACGTCTGCACGAGGACGCATAACTTCGGCAACAATCGTCTCCGAAGCGTCAAAAACATCGTCTAAAATAGTGCGCTCATCTTGGCTAAGTTTTTTATTGGAATTAACTAAAACGCGCAACTCTTCGTCGGAAACTTCACTTTCTTTTTCATTTGGATCGAACCCAAGAAGGCGCACAAAACCGTTGGTATTCTTAGCAATCAACCATATTAAAGGCTTGCATATTTTAGAAAACACATCTACTGCAGGAACAACAGCCCTTGCGATTTGCTCCGATCGCTGCATTGCAATTCTTTTTGGAACAAGCTCAGAAATTACGATTGAAAAATAAGATATTATAAGCGTTAAAACAATAGTCGTAAGCGGGCCTGCTACATGTTTTGAAACACCCCAAGACTCCACTAATGGCACAACATGAGGCGCTATTGCAGATTCGCCAAAAGATGCCGAAAGAAAACCAGAAAGCGTAACTCCGATTTGAAGAGTGGAAAGAAAAGTGTTTGGATCGCGAGCGATTTTTGCTACGCGCGCTCCTCTCGCATCCTGCGATTCCATGCGATCCAACTGCGACGATCGCAAGTTAACAAGCGCAAGTTCGGTTGCTGCAAATATGGAACCAAACAAAAGGAACACAACAATGAGTGCAATGTTAAAACCCAACGACATACTTGCTATCTTAGTTGAATTTAGCGCATATAAAAAGTGCATATAAAAGCAATATTAATATTAATAATGTTGATAATATGCGGATAATAAACAAATACACGCAATCAAGTTCTATAGAAATACCCCGAAGGCGCTTTATTCAAAACGCTAGCGGATTCAACTTTAAGAACAATTCCATCTTGCGAGTAACCTTTTACCCCAACTTTTCCAAGAGCTATTTTGGCTTTAACAACAACCCACTGATGCTGCGAAAACTGCAAATTTTTAGGCATTTGTGCAACAAAACCAAATGGGCTCATATCTAAAATGCAACAAGACATAAACTGCCTAGATATGCGAACCTGATCTTTAGAAAGCGTAGATTCTTTGCTTACAAACCCTTTTACAACAATCGTATAATCTTTGTATTTATCAAAATTATGGTCAATTTCGTTATACCAATTGCCAAAATCATCGTCTGAAACAACAATTTTTTTATTAACTACATCTAATCCGCTTAAATTTTTTTTATTATTTTTACGATTAGACGCGATTGCTATTGCGCGACCAGATGCATATTCGTCAAAACCTGCAGACTTTAAAGAACCGCCACCCAGTGCAGATTGAGACATTTGCAATGGGATTAAAATAATAAGCATTGGCGCTACGATTGAAACCATTATTTTTTTGCAATCTTTAACATGCGCAGAAAAAATTCCAAAAAGTGAGCAAATCCCTAAAACAAAAAGCAAAATCGCAGCAAAAATAAGATAAGCAAAGGCACGCGGAGTAGTTAAAATTGCGTAAGAGCCGCTTAGCGCACTGTGCATCAACGTTGCAGAAAAACAAAATAAGCACAACGCCTGAATAATACTTGGAAATGTTATTTTTTTAGACAATTTTGCAGAATTTGCAGAATTTGCAGAATTTATAATCACAGCATCACTCACAGCATTACTCCCCACGCAAAATGAACAATAAGCGCAGCAAACAAGCAGAACACAACAATCGTTGCAATTAAGCGCAAAACAAAGCCAGTTTTGCAATCTTCAACAAGCATAAGCGTGTTTTTTATGTCTAGCATTGGCCCAAAAAGTAGAAAAACAATTACCGAACTCATTGGAAGAGAAGAAGCCAAAGAGCGAGCGATTACAGCGTCGGAACTGGAGCAAAGTGAACTTGCGTACGCTATTAGCATCATTGCTGGAATCGCAACAAAAACAGTTGTTGTATTAACTTTTGACGCAGGATCTGCACCAAGCCAAACTCGAATAATCGAAGCTACTATTGTTCCAAACAAAATTATTGGCATTAGTCGCATAAAATCTGAGTAAATGTGATGTGCGTAAGTTTTCAAACTATTTTTAATATCAGACTTAAAGCTGGAAGAATTTTTATACGAAGAATTGCCACTTTGCAACTTATTAAAATCTGCGCACGCTGCACAATCAACACAATCCGCGCGAACTTTTTCCAATACATTCTGCCTTAAAACTTGCGACTTTACGGGAAAAATCACAAAACTAACACCCACTAAAAGAGCAACACCAACGCCCAAAGCCACTCGAGTTACAGCAACTGCTGGAACGTCTGCAAAAGCATACCAAGTGGCCCAAATAGAAACAGGATTTACCACTGGCACAGCGCACAAAAACGTTACAGCACAAGGCAAAGGCAGCTTTCTAGCAACAAGACGAGAAAAAGTTGGAACAACAACGCAATCGCAAACAGGAACGCACACACCTGCAAGAATCGCAGCCAAAAATCCGTTTGCAATAGACTTTGGAGCGTGTTTTTCAATAAAATCTTCCGTAACCCATGTTTCTACAGCAGCAGAAACAAGAACACCAATTAACGTAAAGGGAACGGCTTGCAAAAGTAGCCCCGAAACACCCCTAATAACAGTGTTTACAGGCAGCCACGGGTTGCGCGCTTGCAATGCTGGGGCCATGGCAATAATAAGAGCCGCAAAAGGCACTCCTATAATCAAATATAGATAGTTTGCAGAATTTGCTTGTTTTGCTTTACTTGCTTTTTCTACTTGGATAGTTGTTTTTGCTTCGATTTCTGTTTTTAGCATGACAACACTTCCACCAAGCCGTCACTCATTCGATACCTTGCTCCAACAAGCATCAAAGCGTCTTTGAAAACAGCTTCGCGAATTATTTGTGATTTTTCGCAAATTTCAGCCAAAATATTAGACACGTGAATACGTTCAATATCATCTGTATCTAAATTTTCCTCAACACCTGCGAGCGCAGCAGGCCCTAAAGAACGCAGCAATATTGACTCGCTCGACTCAATTATTTCGTTTGTTTTATCTTCGCCGTATTCAGAAACCAGCTTTTGCACATTCGGCAAAACAGCCTGTACAGCACCGCAATGCTCATGCCCAAGCACAACCAACACTTTTACTCCCAAATCACTTACAGCGTATTCTAGCGAAGCTATTACGGCATCATCCAACACTTCTCCAGCTGTGCGAACAGAAAAAATATCGCCCAAACCAGCATCGAATATAAATTCTGGAGCAACTCGCGAATCTGCGCACGAAAGCACAACAGCTCCAGGATGCTGACCGTCAATAAGTTTCATGCGCGATTCTGAATTTACGCCTGCATGCTCTGAATTGCCGTCTGCAAATTTGCGATTCCCTGCAAGCATTGCGTTTAATACCGATGTAGCTAAAACTGAATCTTCATTAGCAAAATCTTCGCTGACTTCTTCTTGCATTATTACCTCCTACACTGGCATTGGCAATATTTTCAGTTGCTTAAAGTGTAAAATTTTTGACTTAGAATATATTGTATCTTTCGTAGTAAATAAGAATTTTGTTTAAGAATATAAGCCTATTATCAAAAAAGCTCCCGTATTGCAATTTGCAAATACGAGAGCCTTCTTGATTCAGTAATTTATTAAAATCATCCAGTGTTTTGCAAGCCTGCAGCAACACCAGAAACTGTGCAAAGAATCAAGTAAATAAACTCTGCTTGCTGGCTTTCGCTAAGCTCTTCTTTATCTACCTTGTTGCGCAGCTTATGCAATGCAAGTGACTGAATTACAGAAAGCGCATCCACGTAAGGCGAGCGCACGCGAATCGCCTGGCCAAGCACATGGCGATGTTGCAACGGCCATTTATCTCCAACAATTTGCAAAACCCACTTGCGAGTAAGTTGCATCTCGGAAAGCACTTTATTACTCAAATCTTCGCGATCTCCAAGGCTTAGATACATGCGAGCAATTCGCTCATCCGTTTTAGCCAAAGACATCTCAATGTTGTCAATAAAAGTGCTGAAAAGTGGCCACTCTTCGTATGCTTTGCGCAAAGTTTGCAAGTCGCCAAACTTTTCGCAAGCTGTACCCAAGCCGTACCACGCTGCCAAGTTGATTCGAGCTTGCGCCCAAGAGAACACCCACGGGATTGTGCGCAAATCGTCCAAAGACTTTGCACCAAGACCACGCTTTGCAGGGCGAGAACCAATTGGGAGCAAACCAATCTCACTAAGCGGAGTAACAGTTGAGAACCACGGTGTAAAGTCATCTGTTTGAAGCAAATCAATAAAACGATTATGCGCTGCAACATCAAGCTTTTGAGCCATATCCGCATACTTGTGCGTCATCTCTGTGTTTGTTTTCTCAACGCTTGGAGCCGACTGAAGCAAAGTTGCTGCAGCCACGGATTCCAAGTGGCGAATCGCCAAAATTGGGTTACCATAGCGAGCAAAAATAACCTCGCCTTGCTCAGTAAGCTTAAATCGGCAATTTACCGACCCAACTGGCTGAGCCAAAACAGCACGGTTTGCAGGGCCTCCGCCTCGTCCAACAGCACCTCCGCGGCCATGGAACAGCGTTAGGTCAATATCGTGCTTTTTAGCCCATTGAGCAATGCGCTCTTGAGCAGAATGCAAAGCAAGCGTTGCAGAGGTAGGGCCAGCGTCTTTGGAAGAGTCGGAGTAGCCGAGCATAACTTCCATCTTTCGGCCAGTGGCCTTTAAGCGAGCCTGAACTTCTGGAATCTTAATGATTTCTTCCAGAACATTAACCGAATTTTGCAAGTCTTCAAGCTGCTCAAAAAGCGGGATTACGTCGATTGTTGGCGCATCTTGAGGGTGCGCAAACGCAAGGCGATTAAGCTCAAACACATCGCGCACATGCTGAGCAGACTTTGCAAACGAAATAATGTAGCGGCGAGCTGCACGCATACCGTTGCGCTTTTGAATTGCTCCAAGCGCGCGGAATGTGTCTAGAACTTCGCGAGTCATTGGCTGAAGCGGTCCGCGCTCCCCATGCAAACCGTGTTCGCGAATATCTTCCAAAGCGCGAGAATGCACGAGCGAATGCTGACGGAACTCCATTTCCACCATGTGGAATCCAAAGGTTTGCGCTTGCCAAATAAGATCTTGCAACGGACCATAAGCCGCGCGCGAATCGCCAGCAGCCGCAAGAGACCTTTGCACAATGTGCAAGTCTTCAATAAAATCTTCGCAAGAATGATACATTATGTCTGTATCTCGGCTAATTGTTCTATGCAAACGATCTGCCATAACAAGCATAACGGCTCTATGTGGCTCGCTGTTGGAAACGTCGGATGCGCTTTCCGTTAGCTGCTCGCTCATTTCTCGCTGGCGATTCCAAAGCTCCAAAAGCTCAACACTTGGGGGAGTTGTGCGCGTTTCCATTGTTAAGCATTTTCCAACTTCACGCGTGCGCGCTTCTAGAGCAGCAAGAACGTGGTCACTAAACTTTCTAGCAACTTGCCTGCTAACTTTTGCTGTAACGTTTGGATTTCCGTCTCTATCGGAGCCAATCCAGCTTCCTGGATGGAAGAACGCTGGGCAACGCGGTGGCACTAAGCCAGCCTTCTTACCTAGCAACCAATCGTCAAATCTGCGATAAACCAGCGGAATCGTGTTGAACAAAGTGGCGTCAAAAATATCTAGAATCGTGTCCGCTTCTTCAACAGGAGTTGGCTTTTTAAGTGCGATTGGAGATGTACGCAACAATGCGTCAATCTCGTTGTATAGCTTACGATAATTCTCGCGCTTATCCGATCCACCTAAAGTATTGTGCTTACTTAAAAGCTGCGATATTCTGCGGATTTTACCTGCTACAGCCTTGCGCCTAGCTTCTGTTGGGTGCGCAGTAAAAACTGGGTGGAACTCAAGCTTTGCAAGCAATTCCTTAGCTTGCGCAGGGCTCATTTCCGTAAGCAACTTATGATATGCGCAAGTTAGCTCGTTTACTGGGTCCACTGGATTGGAGTCCTCAACGTCGCACTCGCGTTGATGAAGCACAGAAACCCTGTAGTTTTCTTCACAAAGGTTTGCAAGATGGAAGTATGTAGCAAACGCGCGCGCAAGCAACTGCATATCTGGCAAATCCATGCCGTTGATTTTTTCTACAGCCTTGCTTAATCCGTCGTTTTCTGTTTCTTGAGCATCAAGCATTTGATTAAAGTGTGCAGCACTTGCATCTACAGCATTTAAGCGCACTTCGTCAAATACGGTTAATAATTTTTCATCAAATTCGCCCAAAACATCGCGCAGAATATGCAAGCACAAATCCATGTCTTGCTTAAGCGATGCTGGAAGTTCACGCTCCTCGGGGCCTTTTCGCCCTAAACCAGACGTTACAATCGTTGCGTCTGCTGGAGTTACCTGTTGATTTTGAGTTGTCATCAGACCTCCTTGTGCTAGTCATAAGGTTGCTTGGTCGTTTGACTTCCGCGGCTCCTCCGCGGTTATTTAGGTCAAAAGTTGCAAGCCCACAGCCTTTGTTTCCAGCGAGATTCCAAAATAATTGTGAACCGACCTTAGGACTGATTTTTTGTATAAATTTTTTATAGGCAATGCAATGCGTATACTAAAAAATTGTGAGCATAGAAGAGAATAACGCGGATAGCAGCGACAGTAATAGCGTCAATAATAACGGCAGCAACAGCGACAGCAATAAGCCGCAAATACTTTCGACTGGTCATATTGTTGGAAAGCCTTCTGGGCGCTTTCAGACGCACGCGATTCCGCTAGATATGGAAGATGTTGAGCGCGATTGGGATAAACCAGTTACGCAAGCTGGAATTGCAGCAAAATCCAGCATTATTATTCGAGTTGGCGCTTTAGGTTTAGGCGCTGGAACTGGAAGCTACCGCGTTCGCGAGCTTATGCACCGCGTTGGCGAACCGATGGGTGTAAATGTTCGTGCAGACGTTAATTTAACCGATATTGAAGCTACTTGCACAGATAAGCATGAGCGAATTACAGAAGTTGTTGATCTTCCTACTACTGGCGTAAACACAGAGAGAATTTGGCTGCTCGAACATTTTGCAGATTGGTTTAACGTTAAGCTTGGAAACGATTCCTTATATCATTCAAAAGCCACTGTTTCCAAGGAATTAGTAGACACTCTTCAAGCTAGCAGTAACGAGAACGCGATTGTTCAAACAGCTAAGCAGTCGGAGGAGCACGCTGCAAAAGTCGAAGAAAAAATGGCAATTCAAGAGGCGATTCGTAAAGAAAAACCTCGCGGAATTTTTGCGCTTCAGCCAGAAAAAACGTATGCTGAGCATTTTTCTCACGTTCAAAATGTCAAGAATGTTAAAAATACTCAAAATAGCCAAAATAATTTGAATTCAGATCTTAAAAACAATTCCACTACTTCATCTAACGCAAATCCTGCTGGCGATTTTTCCGCGCCGCTTACGGTTCGTCAAGTTCACGACCGCTTAGACTTAATCAAAAACCGCAAGCCTCTTTATAAACCGTGGTTTGCAGGCCTTGCCTCTGCAGTAGCATGCGCATCCTTCGCATTTTTGCTCGGCGGCGGCGCTTACGACATGCTTGGTGCTTTTATTGGCGCTGGAATCGGCCACTACGTTAGAAGACGCATGTTTATGCATCATCTAAACCAATTTGTTGTAACGTTTATTGCTGTTGCTGTTGGTGCTTTAAGTTGCATAGCTTCTTTGCGCATTATTGGCTGCTTTGACCCTTCTGCTTTGCATCACAATACGGCTTATATTGGCTCTGTTTTGTTTGTAATTCCAGGCTTCCCACTTATTACAGGAGGCTTAGATATTGCTAAGATTGATTTTCCTTCTGGCATTCAGCGACTTTGCTACACAATGGCGATTATTTTAATGGGCACTCTTGCTGGCTGGATGGTTGCAAGCCTTGTTCAGCTAGACCCTCAAGGTTTTACTCCGCTTGGCTTAAATCCTTGGCTTAATGCTGTTCTTAGAATGATTACAGCGTTTGCAGGCGTGTGGGGATTCTCCGTTCTGTTTAATTCGCCTCAACGAATGTGTTTTGTTGCTGGAATAATCGGCGCAATTACCGATACTTTGCGCTTAACAATGGCTGATTTTGGTATTGCTGCAGAAATCGCAGCATTTACTGGCGCTTTGCTTGCTGGCCTTTTGGCTTCCGCTTGGCGTGCAATTGTGCATAGGGGTTGGGCGCCTCAATACTTGGGTTATCCGCGTATTAGTCTTACAGTTCCATCTATTGTGATTATGGTTCCTGGACTTTATATGTATCGCGCAATGTTTTATCTTGGGCAGTTTAATACTCTTCCTGCTTTAGACTGGACTTTCCGCGCGTTTATGGTGATTATTTGCTTGCCATTAGGGCTTGCAGTTGCGCGCGTTATAACAGATAAAAGCTGGCGATACGACATTTAGTCATAAGCTAATAAACATAAAACGCCCAGCTACTACTGGGCGTTTTATTTATGCGCGTTCTATTTGCATACAATCAAAATATGCAATCAAGAAAGCTTTATCAATCAAGAATTAATCAATACTTCATATTCATTGCTTCTCGCACTTGATCAAGCGTCTCTTGCGCAATCGCAGCAGCTCGCGCATTTCCATCGTGCAAAATATCGCGAATCGTATCCATATCTTTGGCCAATTCCGCTCTACGCTGGCGGTGTGGAGCAAGGAAGTTGTTTACAGATTCAATAACGTACGCTTTTAGTGCTCCTGCGCCCGCGTTGCCGATTTCTTGCGCAATATCTTTTGGATCCCTGCCTGTAACCAAACCAGCAGTAGTCAAAAGCGCAGAAACTTGCGGACGAGCCACTGGATCAAAAGTAATTGTGCGCTCAGAATCAGTTGGACTCTTCTTAATCAACTTTGCTGTTTCTTCGGCAGTTGCGCCAAGCATAATCGAGTTTCCGTAAGACTTGCTCATCTTGCGGCCGTCTAATCCTGGGATTTCTGGCGTATCCGAAAGAATCGCAGCTGGCTCTGGAAAAACAGGATTCTTCTTTGCGTATCTCTCGTTAAATCTGCGAGCAATCGTGCGCGTAATCTCAATATGCGGCAAATTATCTTTGCCAATTGGCACAACATTTGCTTTGCAAAACAGAATATCGCAAGCTTGATGCACCGGGTACGTAAGCAAAAGTCCTGTTAAAGCATGACCAGAAGCTTCCATTTCGGCTTTAACAGTAGGATTTCTATGCAATTCAGCTTCTGTAACTAAAGACAAGAATGGCAGCATAAGCTGGTTTTCTGCAGGCACAGCGGAGTGCGTAAAAATCATGGTTTTCTTAGGGTCAATTCCAGCAGCCATGTAGTCAAGAACAAGGTTTAGCACGTTATCTTCTACATGCTCAACAGTGTCTCTATCTGTAATCACCTGGTAGTCTGCAATAATCACGTTTGTGTTTACGCCAAGATTTTGCATTGCGACACGCTCGCGAATCGAACCAAAGTAATGACCTAAGTGAAGTCTTCCTGTTGGCCTATCTCCCGTAAGCATTGTAAAGGAGCTAGGATTTGCTTTTAGCTTCTCAAGCGTTGCGTCTGAACGTTTTTGAGCTGCCACAAAGCTTGCGCTTATCTCGTTTCCAGCAGCTGTAACCTGTGCTTCTTCTGCCATTTCTAACTCCTTACACACGCAATTTTTCTTGCGATTTTTACGCCTAAAATATGGCTTTTATGGTAAAAGTTCACTCAGACAATATACTCTGTTGCGGCAAAGTGGTACGCTCTTGTGTGATGAATTGATTGTTTCGGTAAATATGAGGGGGTCAGATGGGCCGCGGACGACAGAAGGCAAAGCAACAGAAAATTGCCCGTAAGCTCAAATACCTGACGACCGATACGGATTACGACGAGCTTGCTAAAGAGCTTAATACTCACGAGCCTGGTCAAGGATCCTTCGATCCGTTTGAATCTGATAGCTACAATAACACCGAGGATTATCTAGATAATCAAGATGATTCCGAAAGCTTATCTGTAGAGGATGATTCTAAAGACACCAACACTAATGCTGGTAATGATAGTGTTGGTAGCTTGCATGATTCCGTTTCGAGTGGAGATGACGATTTAGACGACTACGCCGAGTGGGCTGCTCAGTCTGCCGCTCAGGCCGCTACTAAAGACAAGTCGTCTAGCAATTCTGGCGTTGTTCATCATCACATTCCTATGCCTATGCCTAGTTTTATGCATAAGAACAAGTAATTTTTGCACAAGAATTTGCACAAGAATTTGCACAAGAACGCTTAATTCTATATGTAGATAAGCATGTAGGCAAATACCCTTAGTTAGCATTAATTGTTAAGAAGAGCTTTTGTAAGTTCGGGCAGCAAATTGCTTAAATCGTCTCTCTCTCCAACTGCGCTTATATTCCCAATTTGCTGCTCGTAATCCCATTTTGTTATTGCGCAAGAAAGTCGCAACCAAACATCTGGGTCAAGTTCTATAACATCTGGCGGTGTTAAATTGTGCGGATCCGAATGTGGGCCTTCTAAGATTTTTACAGCTCCCCAAGGTGCCACTCTTACCTCTACAGCGCATCCTGGAGCTATATGCTCTAGAACGTAAAGCGAATATCTAACAGCCATTGCTTCATCGTTTACACTAACGCCTATTTCGCTTGTGTTTATGCAGCACAAATCTTTTTTATTGTTCGTAGAATCTATTTTCATAGAATTTATATAAGATTTTGCACTATTTGCCCACGTTTCAAACGATTTTTTAGCGCCACTTATATCCGCTTCTCGTATAACAGCCATATTTGAATTATCTCACGAATTGTCTAAGTATTATTTGCGATTTTAATGTTGTTTTATAAAAGTCATATTGTAAATAATTATTAATAAGGGTTTGGGGTTGTGATATCATCAACAATGAAAACGTGTGCATTGCCGCGTACCGTCTTGTTAAGTGCAATTTGGCGCGGCTACAACCAGCATAATCAAGGGTTGCTATTCGCACATTTTAGGTAAATATATTATTCACGGCACAAGGAGTCAAATATGACTAAACACGTCGCGCCTAAAGCCAAGACTACTGCGGCGGCATTTGCCAAAGAACTTCAAGAAAATCTGAAGTACACCCAGGGTGTCACCCCAGAACAGGCCACTACGGCTGATGTGTATGTTGCCGCTGCTACCGCAGTTCGTCGCCACTTGATGGACTCTTGGATGCAGACACAGCATGACATGATTAACGGAAACACAAAGGCTGTTGGCTATTTAAGCGCAGAGTTCTTAATGGGCAAGCAGCTTGAAAACGCTTTGCTTAACGCTGGCCTTACCGATCAGTTCAACAAGGCTGTTACAAAGCTTGGTTTTGAGCCAAAAGATGTTATCGATGCTGAGTATGAGCCAGGTTTAGGTAACGGCGGTTTGGGTCGTCTCGCAGCCTGCTTTATTGACTCGCTCGCCTCTATCGGCGTTCCAGCATTCGGCTACGGCATCCAATATCGTTACGGCATTTTTAAGCAGCGCTTCGACGAGCAGGGCAAGCAGGTAGAAACCCCTGATTACTGGCTTAGCAACGAAGAGCCATGGGGTCACGTTGACTACGGCAGAGATCAGCGCGTTAACTTTGGTGGCAAGGTTGTTGAAGAAAATGGCAAGCGCGTGTGGAAGCCAGATTGGGCTGTTCGAGCAGTACCAGTTGACTACATGGTTCCAGGCTACAATTCTGGTCGCGTAAACACTCTTCGCTTGTGGACTTCTAAGTCTTACGACGAATTTGATTTGCTCACCTTCAACAAGTCTGAGTACTTGGATGCTGTTAAGCCACAGGTTGAAGCAGAAAACATTTCTAAGATTCTTTATCCAGAAGATTCCACTCCACAGGGCAAGGCTTTGCGTCTTGAGCAGCAATACTTCTTCGTAGCTGCTTCTATTCACGACGCTATTCGCGTGTTCTATCCTGGTCAAGATAAGCCAGATCTTACAACCTTCCCAAGCAAGATCAACTTCCAGTTGAACGATACTCACCCAGTTATTGGTATTCCAGAGCTTATGCGCGTTCTTATGGACGAGTACGGCTACGATTGGAACACCGCTTGGGGCATTACCACCAAGACCTTCAATTACACTTGCCACACGCTTCTTCCAGAAGCTTTGGAAGTTTGGCCAGCCAAGCTTATTGGCGAACTTTTGCCACGCCACCTTGAGATTATTCAAGGCATTAGCGAGCAGTTCCGCAACGAGCTTCGCAGCAAGGGCGTTTCCGAAGATCAAGTTGAGCGTATGCGCATCGCTACCGACGCCGACGAAAATGGCGAAGGTGCTGTAGTTCGCATGGCTTACTTGGCTACCTACGGCGGCTCTTACGTTAATGGCGTTGCTGAGCTTCACTCTGAGTTGTTGAAGGATGTTACATTAAAGGACTTCTCCAGCGTTTACCCAGATAAGTTCAAGAATGTTACTAACGGCGTAACTCCTCGTCGCTTTGTGCGTTTGAGCAACCCACGCATGTCTGCTCTTATTACTGAGGGCTTGGGCACCGACGCATGGCAGGGTGATTTGGAGCTTCTTGAAGGTTTGAAGCCATTGGCTGACGATCCATCCTTCGTGAAGAAGTTCGCTAAAGTCAAGCAGGAGAACAAGCTTGCCTTTGTTGATTTTGCAAAGCACAAGTATGGCTTTGAAATCAACCCAGACACTATGTTTAACACCATTGTTAAGCGTTTGCACGAGTACAAGCGCCAGTCCATGAAGATCCTCCAGGTTATCTCCACATACGCTGGAATCAAGAATGGCACAATCGACGTAGACAAGATGCTTCCACGCACCGTGTTCTTCGGCGCTAAGTCCGCTCCAGGCTATGCTATGGCAAAGCTTACGATTCAGCTCATCAACAATGTTGCTCGCGTTGTGAACAACGATCCAGCATGCAAGGGCAAGCTTGCAGTGTTCTTCCCAGAGAACTACAACATTGAACTTGCTATGAACTTGATTCCTGCAACCGATTTGGATGAGCAGATTTCTCAAGCTGGTAAGGAAGCTTCTGGCACTGGTAACATGAAGTTCGCTTTGAACGGTGCTTTGACTGTTGGTACTCTCGACGGTGCAAACGTTGAGATTCGTGAACGCGTTGGCGCTGAGAACTTCTTCCTCTTCGGCATGACTGTTGACGAGGTTGAGAAGCTCTACGCTGAAGGCTACGATCACGGCGGCTCCCGCAAGTACTACGAGTCTGATCCTCGCTTGAAGACCGCTGTAGACATGGTTGCTGACGGCACCTTCTCCAACGGCGACAAGAGCGTGTATGAGCCACTTGTCAACGATTGGCTTACTCACGATTACTTCATGGCAATGGCTGACTTTAGCTCTTACATGGATATTCAAGCTCAAATTGAGGAAACTTACCGCGATCCTATGAAGTGGGCACGCATGGCTGTGTTGAACGTAGCCAACTCTGGTTACTTCTCTTCCGATCGCTCTATCGAAGATTACCTCGATCGCATTTGGCACACTGGCGCTCTTCCAACTGCTGAATAAGCAAAAGGCGCTAATTGTAGTAGCTATTAGATAAAGAAAAGAGCAGTGGAAACATTTTCCGCTGCTCTTTTTATATGTTTTATGCGTTTTATGCGTTCTTCAATCTTTTATAAAATGTGTTACTTGTAATCTTAAAGTCATACAATATAACGCGGTAAATATACATTTTAATTAATCTAAGATTAAGGAAAAAATATGTCTGTAGAAGAAAATATGCAGCATAGTTTGCTCCCAGAAGGTGCCGAATTATTAAACGGATTATATTCTGTAAGGGATTATATACAAAAGTTTAATGAAAAACTTAGTCTGTTTATGCAAGCAGAAAAAGAAAAACGACAATTACTATCTGAACAGCAACTTATTCTTAAAAACCTTATCAAAACAGACAGCACTAAAGAAAAATCTGATTATGGTCTTTTTATGGCTGGTATAGCCTTTAGCATCGTATTCGGAGTTATTACTGCACTAAGTGGCAATATTAACGGACTTATTTTTTGCGTAGTTATAACAGCCGTGTTTGCCGTTGGAAAAGCAAAGAACAGCAAAGCAATGTTAACTACAGGAAGAGTCTTACTGGTTCTGCTTATATTAGCTTGGCTTAGTGGATTGTGGAATGCTTATACTTTTTCGGTTAAATACAACAATGTTGAGTCGTTTGTATTTTATGCTGCTATTAATGTTATTGCATTCGTTGTTGCGGCTATTGTGGCTGCGATTATTGTTAAAAAATATAATAAAAAAATTAATCGCGATAACAATAAAGAAGAAAAACGTGTTTCTGAATTAAATTCACAAATTAAAGAGAAGAATGATCAGATTGTTCAACACAATAACATGGTTGACGAGCGTCGTAATGCACTATACAAAGAAATGAATGACATTAAAGAGCGTATGCTTGCAGAAACTTCTTCGTGGTATCCAAATGATTACTATGTTTTAGATTCTGTTGAATATTTTATTTCTCTAGTTAAGAATCACGAAGCAGATACAATCAAAGAAATGATTACTGCATACAAGCGAGATCAATATCATAACCAAGTTCTTAATAATCAAATGGATATGAGACAAAAGCTAAATGCTATGGTCGATAATCAGAATACAATGCTTGAGAATCAAGAAGAGATGATTAAGCTACAGAAGATTTCTAACATTCTTCAAACTATGACATGCGTTAATAGCTTTATTATTGCAGACAATACAAGCGCAATTGCTAATAACACTAGAGAGATTGCAGACAATACAAGAGGAATCGAACAGAACACTCGTCCTCGTTCTTCTTGGTTCTAAAAAATATTTAGATAAAACACAAAATAAAACACGAGTGGCGGCAGGTTCTCAAAGAAATCTACCGCCACTCGTTTTTATAAACAGTTAAGCTTTAAGCTTCTACTGGCTGACTAGCTTCTTCGTCTTTATCTTCTTTTTCTGCGCCTATGTTAATTGGCGAAGAGCTGTTCTCCCATGGCTGCTCCCATGGATCGTAATCAGGATTATGCTGCTTGTAAACATACAATGCTGCAATACCTGCGAGCAGTGCTCCAAAGAGCAGTGCAAAGAACTTCCAACCGCCAGAGGACCTGTTCTCCATGATGGCTCCTTTCGTTAAGCTGACCTGCTCGTCCAAGTCAACGTTTGTATCGAGTTTACTCGTGTATTCACTATAATAGTGATTTTTTTTAACACTTGCATCTTTTTATTATATTTTTATGCACAAAACAGCATAAATCTTACGAAACATTTTTAATGACCATTATGGTCGCTACTTATGTATGCAAATTTGTGTATGCAATTAGATAATGTTATTTTATGAACAATTTTGACATAAACACTATTGTTAAGCGCTTTAAAACTAATTGCAAAACCGCAACGTATTCAATTATCTACATTTGCGTGTTTGTGTGGATTATTGAGATGATTCTTCACACTTTTTTGCCAAGCGCATATCAACTATTTGTTGAAAATACTGCTTTTGCGCCATTTTTGATTACAAAAGCAAGATGGACTTGGTTTACGTCTATGTTTGTTCACGCGCCAGAACTTACGCACATTCTTTTTAACATGATTTGCTTGTATTCACTTGGCGTAGAACTTGAGAGATTCTTTGGTAAATGGAAGTTCTTTTTCTTATACGCTATTAGTGGGCTTGGTGGATGCGTTGCAACTCTACTTTACTCAAAGCTTACACAAGACTGGGTGATTGCAGCTTATGGGGCTTCGGGAGCGATTATGGGGCTTATTGGCGCTCTTTTGGTTGCGCAATGGCGACTTGGCGAAAGTGTTAATGGCACTTTAATTTGGATTGGCCTAACGCTTGCAATGCCTCTTTTGGTTCCAAATATTGCTTGGCAAGCTCATATTGGTGGGATTGTTACTGGAATAGTTCTGTCTGCTTTACTCGGCACTAATAATCCTCTTCTTAAAAAAGCATCTTTTAATGAGAGATTTGCTGTTTACTCTTTACTAACACTTATTGTTCTTCTGGCAATAAGCGCATTCTGTTTACAATAAATCTCGTTAAATTACACGCGTGTAGTTCTCCACAATTGTGGACATAAATGTGCATAACCTGGGTATAACATGGGTATATCTAAATAAGTTATCCACATTGTTATACACAATCGTTGATAACTCTGCATTTTCAGCCATGTTAACAAGTGTATAAAAGTTATCCACATTTTTGAAAAATTGTGACTTTCTCTAAACCTTAATCAAAAATAGAATTATGCAATCTAACAACACTCACACAAAACAACTACAAGATCAAAATCAGCAAACTATTGATTTTATTCTTCAAAATCAAAATACAAACCCAAAAGAAGCTGCGCTAAAAGCGTCTAGTAACCCAAACGTGAATGTTGCTTTTGCTGTTAATCAAATAAGCGGAATGCAAATTGCAAAAACAAAGTTGCCAATGTGGTACAAAAACGATCAAGTTATATACCCATCACATATTTCTATGGAACAGTGCTCATCGCAAGCAACCGCACAATATAAAGCACGCATAGCAAATCGTCTTATAAAAAACAACAATATTGATAAGTGCAAAACAACCCTAATCGACTTAACTGGCGGATTTGGAGTAGATTGCGCAATTATGAGCCAAGAGTTTTGCAAAGCAATTTGCGTAGAAACTCAAGAAGAACTATCTGCCATAAGCCAACACAATATGACTGCTATGCACTTAAACAATGTTCAATGCGTAAACTCAACAAGCGTAGAAGTTTTAGAAAAAGTAGACTACGCAACGCTTATTTACATTGATCCTGCAAGACGAGATAAAAGCGGATCTAGAACGTACGCGATTAAAGATTGCACACCTAATGTTTTAGAACTAAAACCACGCATGCTGCAAGTAGCAAAATTTGTGATTATTAAACTATCTCCAATGCTTGATTGGAGAAAAGCTGTTTGCGACTTTTGTGGAAACGTTAGTCAAGTACACATTGTTTCGCACAATAATGAGTGCAAAGAGCTGCTTTTAGTATTGGACTCAAACATGCATTCAAATATTGAAGTTTATTGCGCAAACAACGATTCAGTAACCGTTTTTAACGCAAAATACAATCTGGACTTAAATAAAGTAGAAGAAGTGCAAGAGACGCAAAAATCGCAAGAATCACACATAAAAACCGAACAAAACTCAAATGATTCAAATGATTCAATAAGTGATTGGAAAAACTGCGCTAAATATGTTTATGAGCCAAATTCTTCAATTATGAAGTCGGGATTTTTTAAGATTTTAAGCTCTAAATACAACATAGTTCAAATCGCAAGCAACAGCCACGTTTTTATATCTTGCGAATATAAATCAGATTTTCCTGGAAACATTTGGAAAATAGACAATATTTGTAGCTTAAACAAAAAAGAAATCAGTAAAGCTCTTTCTAAAATAAATTACGCAAATATTGCAACATACAATTTTCCGCTGAGCGTAAACGACTTAAAGAAAAGGCTTAAGTTAAAAGACGGTGGAAACACTAGGATTATTGCAACTACCGATTCTAAAAATAATCATGTTCTTATTTGTGCAAGCAAAGCGGAGTAATAAACACACAAAATGCACAAAACACACAAAACACACATATAAAAAATGGCTGCATGCTTATTACATGCAGCCAGAAAATCAAGCTATATACAAGCTATTTATAAACTATCTCCAACACATTGTCATTAAGAATCCAGCCATAACCAAGCACGCTGCAATCAAAAGATTAAACGCTCCAATTCCTGGAATTGGCAAAGCAGGATTCAAGTAATAAATAACAGCCCAGAACAAGCCAACAATCATAAGCGTGCAAAATAGTGGAACAAACCATCCAGCATTAGCTTTAGTGCCCTTAATGGACTCTTCAACTCTGCGAGTATTTTCTTCTTGACGCTTCATCATGCGCTGTATTTGCGGAGACAACGACGATTTATCGACAGTTGCGTTCAAAACAGCTTCAACCTGTTCCATAGGAACACCATACAAGTCTTCTTTAGAAGAGTTTTGAGATTCATCCACATCGGCAGATGAAGTGGTGTTCAATTTATTCAATTCTTCGTCAGCCATAACAGTAACACTCCAATCAATCGGCTACACGCTATAATAATAGTTACACTCGAACGCAAGAAGAAGAATGGGTAATATGGCAAAACAAACAGGTAAACACGGCGCTAGAAAATCGCTGTTAGGAAGCGTTGCCGTTGCCCTAGCAATTTGTTTCACTGGTTACTTATTCGTTACTAATTTGCGCATAAATCGTACTGCATTCGTAACTTCCGATACGGGGCAAATGGTGGAAAGAAATTCTCAAAGAGCAAAATCTTTGAGAGAAGAGGTTAAAGAGTTAGATTCTAAAGTTAATCTTCTAAACAAAACGTTAACAAGCAGCACAAGCGGGTCTGATTCTTCCGACGATACTGGTGCAAGCACAATACTTCCAGCAATACAAGGACCAGGAATTACTGTAACGCTAAACGATTCACCACTTTGGAAAACGGCCGTAAACGGGTCTGGAAGCTCCGCAAACATAAATGACTATGTAATTCACCAACAAGATATAGAAGCCGTTATAAATGCCCTATGGAAAGGCGGAGCGGAGGCTATAACAATTCAGGGTCAAAGAATCTTGTTTAATTCAGCTGTTGTTTGTATTGGAAATGTGCTTATGTTGCAAGGCCATCAGTACTCGCCACCGTATAGAATATCTGCTATTGGCTCAATAGAAGACATGATAGAATCGTTGGATAATTCTCCAGCAATTCAAACATATAAAGACTATGTCAGTACTTTTGGGCTGGGATGGAAAGTGGAAAAAAGGGGGAACCTAAAGTTCTTAGAGTCGTCTGCATTATTGCTGCCTCTAAGGTTTGCATCGGTTCCAAAAGATGCAGATATTATTGACAATATTCCCCAACACCATTCCACCAAACAATAAAGGAGTAAAATGAAGCGTTCTAACTACAAGCACGAACGTAGCGAAGCCAAAGCAACAAAGGCTAGCGCACTTTGGACAATAGCTGGCGTTGTTGGAGAACTTCTTATAGCTTTTGCAGTTGTTTGCGCATTGTACATTGTCTGGCAAATGTGGTGGACGGGCGCTCAATCCGAGCATGTACAGTTTGAAACCAGAGAGGCTGTTTCGTGGAAGAATCCTGCTGCTGGTAAAAAAACCAAGATTGCTCTTCCTCAAGTAGACGATCCTCCTAAATTGCAAAAAGTAAAGTATGGAGAACTTGTTGCTCGAGCATACATTCCTAGGTTTGGCGATCAATGGGAGCGCAATATTGTTGAAGGCGTTAGCCTAGAAATATTAAATAGGCGAGGACTTGCACACTTCCCTAAAACAGAAATGCCAGGAGAAATTGGAAACTTGGCTATTAGTGGTCACCGAAATGGTTACGGTCAGCCTTTAGCAGACGTTGACCGATTCCAAAAGGGCGATCCTATTATTATTCGCACAAAAGATTATTGGTTCGTTTATAAGTACGTTACTCACAAGATTGTTAGACCAGATCAAAGTGAAGTTCTTGATCAAGACCCAATAAATCACAGCAAGAATCCTAAAAAGCGCATGATTACGCTTGTTACTTGTGAGCCAAAATATTCCACTCCTAAGTTCCGCTTTATTAGCTTTGGCGAGTTTGATTATTGGGCTAAGGTTTCCGACGGTATTCCTAAAGAGCTTTCTACAGTAGATGCAAACGGTCAAGTTAAGTTTGTAAACAACGAACAGCAGTCTTTGGTTTCTAAGCTAGATTCACTTGTGCCAATTATGCTTATTGCTATAGTTGCGTACATTATTATCTTCGCTGCAGCAGCTATAGCTTGGCAGTGGCCTCTAAGACGTCAAATTCGAACTGGATTAAAGCCAAAGCCAGAATTTAGCATTTTTGGCGGACTTATGCGCTTGCAGCCTGGTATTTTGCCAATAAGATTAGTTCTTTGTGCACTAATCTACGTAACAGCAGTTGCAATTCTTATGCAATGGATATATCCGTTTGCTTCGGCAACAATTCCATTCTTAAGAGAAATGTCTGCATACACAACAACGATTTATTAAATCGCTACTAATAAGCTAGGAATCTATTAGTTTACAGTTTACTTATCTAATTAGTTTTCTAGCTTATTAGATTACAAGCAGCTTATAAATCATTGGTTTGATAGCTTATTAAAACAGCTTATTAAAACACAAACTATTAATTAATCTTAGTAGCTTACAAGTTAAATAGCTTACAAGTTAAATACAAAACGCCGCCTAGCACCGTTAAAACAACGGCAAGCTAGGCGGCTTCTTGTTATTTATCACTATCGCTTGTTGTTGTAGAAGATGAGTCAGATGTTGAAGTTCTTCCAGGCTTTGTAGTGGTGTCTACAGAAGGCTGAGGAGTTTTTACAGTAAGCGTTATTGTAGAGCCTTTATCTATCTTAGACCCTTCCTTTTCCGACATACTATCAACAATATCGTCATCTGTAGCGGAGCCATCAGCAACAACCTTAAAGCCCTTTGCTTCTAGTATTTGCTTAGCTTGCTTTAACGTTGATGTTCCAAGAGCAACATGAGGAACTTCTACCTTAGGCTTTCCTTTAGAAACATACACAGTTATAGCGCTATGAGGTTTTACAGCAGCTCCAGAAGACGGATTCATTTTAGTAACCATTCCTTCTGCAACAGTGTCGGATTCTTCTTCTACGGTATTAACAGTAAATCCAAGATTTTGCAATTCTCCAGCAACAATATCTTTGGACTGCCCAACCATTCCATCTGGAACCTTAGTTAAGCCAGAAGAAATGTACAAAGTTACCATTGAACCTTTATCGGCAAACGAATCTGCAACTGGGTCAGTTCTAGTAACGTGATTCTTTTTAACGTCTGTACTATCTTCCACTCTAACGTTAGAAATCTTAAATCCTGCACGCTCAAGAGCTTTTCTAGCCGCTTCTTGCGACTTTCCAGTAACATCTGGAACCTTAGTTGATTGAGGACCAATAGAGAACCAAACGCTAACTCTAGACCCAGACGCAACCTTTTCTCCACCTTTAGGAGATTGCTTGGTAAAAGTACCTTCTGGCTTAGTAGACTTATCGTCTTCCAAAATATCTGGAATAAGACCAAGCGCGCGAAGCTTTTCTTTAGCAGCATCTTGAGTTGTAGTTTCGCTAAATGTTGGAACAACAATATCTCCAGCTAGCTTACTGCGATTTAGCATAAATAGAATTCCGCCAACAACAATCGCGCAAACAATCGCAGACACAACAGAAGCAATAACAATGCGCTTACTTCTTTTTGCCTGATTTGCAGCGCGCTGAGCAGCTCTTGTGTTGTAGCCCGTATTTGGATACGCATCAAACTGGCCTGTAATCGCGCCAAAACTTTGAGTAGAGGCAGTGTCTGCCGCTCCAATAGCTTGAGTTGCAGCATTCTGCTCTGCCTGCTTTCTTGCGCGCATATTAGCTAAATCTGTTAGCGGATTAAATGCTGCTGCAACAGGAACACCGCCGTTCATAAACGCTAATATGTCGTTCTTAAATTCAGCAGCCGTTGCATACCTATTCTGCCTATCTTTTGCCATTGCTTTTGCGCAAATCTTATCCCACATTGAAGGAAGACCTGGAACAAGCGTACTTAGAGGAGTTGCAACTTCTGAAACATGCTGATATGCGATTGCAACTGCAGAATCGCCAGTAAAAGGCGGCCTTCCAGTTAGCATCTCGTATAAGACACATCCTGCAGAATACAAGTCGGATCTCATATCCACCTGTTCTCCACGAGCCTGCTCTGGAGACAAATATTGCGCAGTTCCAACAACACCTTGCGATTGTGTCATTGTTGTTGCAGAATCGTCTAGCGCTCTTGCGATTCCAAAATCCATAACCTTAACAATGCCCTGCTCGGAAATCATAATATTTCCAGGCTTAATATCTCGGTGAATAACGCCCATTCTATGCGAATACTCCAGGGCGTTCAAAACTCCAAGCATAACCTGCTCAGAATCACGCTGGCTTAAAGCGCCATTCATCTTAAGAATATCGCGAAGCGTTTTTCCTTTAACATATTCCATAACAAGATACGGCAAATGCTCTTCTACGCCATTGTCGTCTACAACAGACTCTTCTCCAGAATCATAGATATTCACTATGTTTGGGTTATTCATTTGCGCAATAGAATGTGCTTCTCGGCGGAAACGAGACAAAAAGATTTCGTCATTTGCCAAATCAGAACGCATGATTTTAACAGCAACGGTACGACCCAAGCGCTTATCTTCTGCGACTCGCACTTCGGCCATTCCACCGCGGCCAATCAATTCACCTAATTGGTACCGTCCATTCGCTAATGAGGTAGGCATTGTGTTACTCATTGCTGCTCCTTGCGGTCGTTATTATTCAAAATGTTAATAATATTAACTTGTGTTTTTGGAACACTTCTAACGCTGCGTTTAATGCGCTGAGCATTGGAAGAATCTATTGTGTTTTTATTGTTAAACGCTGTTTGCTGATCCAAAAGTCTTCGTTCAATTTTTGCAAGCACTTTTGAAACAACAAGAGCGTCTTTAGGTCTATCTTTTGGATTCTTAGAAAGCATTGACATTACAAACTGTCTTAATTGAAGGTCAACACTATCTGGAAGAGGTGGAACAGGGTCATTAACGTGTGCGGCTGCAATATCTACAGGCGTAGTTCCAGTAAATGGCCTATGCCCACAAAGTCCTTCGTATGCAACAACTCCAAGAGAATAAATATCGGACTGGGCAGTTGCTTGCTCTCCTTGAGCTTGCTCTGGGGAAATATATTGAGCTGTTCCAACAACCATTCCATCTTGAGTAATCTGTTCTTGGTCGCTAGAGTACGAAACGCCAAAATCTGTTATCTTTACGCTTCCCGTTTCGGAAACCATAATATTTGCTGGCTTAACATCTCTATGAATAACGCCGTGGGAATGTGCAACAAAGAGACCTCTTGCAGTTTGAATAAGTATAGGCAGCAATCGCGTTGGCTCAACAGTTTTTTCTTTATGATATAAGTCTGCTAAAGACTTGCTGGGAACATATTCCATAATTAAAAAGCCAATGCCATCATGCTCGTAGTAGTCAAACAACGCTGCAATGTTTGGGTGAGCAAGATTGGCTGAATTATGTGCTTCTGCTCTAAGTCTGCGTAATTTAGCTTCAACATTGCTTGTATCGGTTCTAAGCGCTTTAACGGCAACAATCCTGCCGAGCTGTATATCAAAGCCCTTCCAGACTTCTCCCATGCCTCCTTGTGCAAGTCTTCTATCTAGTCTGTATCGATGATGAACTAACTGTCCTTCAACAAGTTTCATTGCTTAAGCGCCTCCTTCATCACCTGTCTCATAATTGGCCCTGCTGTAAGCGTTCCATACGTACTAGCGTTGTGAATAACAACTGCTACAGCTATTTTAGGATCTTGTGCAGGAGCAAATCCAATAACCCATCCATTAATAGCTTGATTTCTAAACCCAATTTGTGCTGTTCCCGATTTTGCTGCAACAGCAACATTTGGCAAAGAAAGATTTTGATTACTTTTTACAACTACACTTTGCATCATAGCATTGAGTTTTGCAGCACTTTGCGCGCTTAAAGCCTGACTCATAACAGTAGGCGTTGTTTGAGAAATAACAGACAAGTCACTAGACCTTACACAATCAACAAGCGTTGGCTTCATAAGTGTTCCATTATTTGCAATAGCAGCTGCAATCATAGCGTTTTGAAGAGGAGTAACCCTAGCGTCTCCCTGACCAATCGACTGAAGAGCAAGCTTATCTTGCGTTGGCTTTTGATTAAGCAAAGACGCAACAACTCTCATTGGGAATCCTGTTGAATCAGATCCGTCTAAAGTAAATGAGCTAAATAATCCAAACTTTTTAGCCTGCTTAACAATCGCATCTGCTCCTAAAGAAACTCCTAGTTGTGCAAATGCAGTATTTGAAGAATAAGCTAAAGCATCTTCAAAAGATATTTGACCATTCGATCCGCTAGCGCTTGGAACAACATTTGTAAGATGAGTTTGCGTTCCTGGAAGAGTGTACGAAGATCCAGCTGGAATCGAAGTATTTAAATCATATTTTCCAGTTTCTAGCGCTGTTGCAGCAACAACAGTTTTGAAAGTAGAACCAGGAGCATAAAGTTCAGATATTGAATGATTTAGCATTGGATTATATATGTTAGATATAAGATCCTTATATGCTCTGTTTGCTGAAGCAACATTGTGAGATGCAAGAGAAGAAGGATCGTAGCTAGGCGTACTAACCATTGCTAGTATTCTTCCAGTTTTTGGCTCTATTGCAACTAAAGCGCCATTCTTGTCTTTTAACAAATTGTATGCAAGAGTTTGAAGCTTAGTGTTAATAGATGTTTCTATAGAAGCACCTCTGTTTTCCGCTCCTGTAAATAGAGACTTAAACTTTTGAAGGAATAGCGCGTCGGATTCTCCACTTAAAAGCTGATTTCTAGAAGCCTCTATTCCTCTATCTGCTCTTTGACTTATTGAATAATAACCCGTTATTGGAGCATAAGCAGGGCCGTTAAAATATGACCTTTGATACACGAATGCATCTTTAGATGGATCTGATTTCGCTAAAACAGTTCCATCGGATGCAAGAATTGCCCCTCTTGGAGCGCCAAATTCGTGATATAGCGCGCGCCTATTTCTAGGATCAGAATTTAATTCGTTTGCTTTTATAGATGTTATATACGTGCTAGAAATACATAAAACAACAAACAACACAATTACTGCACTAAAAAGCTGCTTCAAACATTTATTCATAAGATTCACCCCCATCTTCTTTAAGATTAGAGGAGTTAAGATTAGAGGACTTATTTTCTCTTTGCTTAAGCTCTCTTTCCCTAAGAGCAGCTAAAGCTTCGTATTGGAAAGTATCAGACGATATAGCAGCCTCTGGCTTATTAGCAGCATTAGATATAACAATCAAAATAGATGCAAGCAAATAGTTAGCAACTAGAGAAGAACCACCAGCTGCCATATAAGGCATTGTTAAGCCAGTAAGTGGAATAACAAGCGTGATTCCGCCAACAACAGTAAATACTTGGAACGCCATTGTAAAAACAAGACCAGATGCAAGAAGCTTTCCAAAACCGTCTTTAATCTTCATAGCAGTAATCATGCCCGACGCAATAATAATCATGTAAAGAATTAAGACTATAAACAAACCAGTTAATCCTAATTCTTCCCCAACCGAAGCGTAAATAAAATCGGAATTAGCAAGTGGAGTTAAAGAAGGATGACCTTGGCCTAATCCTGTTCCAGTTATGCCTCCTGCAGCAAGGCCAAATAATCCAGTAACAATTTGAGCAGACCCACCTGGGAATCTGTTGTAAATAACGGGGTCGTATGGATTAAGCCAAGCGTCAACTCTGTATTGAACGTGTGCAAAAAGCTTAACAGCAACTAAACATCCAATTATAAATGCTATAAAGCCTATTGCAAGCCAGCCTTTTCTTCCAGTTGCAACGTAAAGCATAGAAACAAACATTGCAAAGAACATTAATGATGTTCCTAAATCGTGTTGCACAACAAGCACACACATTGAAGCAGCCCAAACAAGCGCTATAGGACCCATATCTTTGAATCGTGGAAGATGAATTCCAAAAATCTTTGTTCCACCAACTGCAAGTCTGTCTCTATGATCAAACAAGTATGCTGCAAAGAAGAAAGCTAAGAATAGTTTTGCAAATTCTCCTGGCTGAATAGTGTGGTTTCCAAAGCCAATCCAAATTCTCGCTCCGCCAATTTCCTTACCGATTATTGGAAGCATTGGAGATAAAAGGAGAACAAGACCAATCACCATGCTAACGTACGAGAATCTTCTAAGAATCCTATAATCTTCTAGAACCATCACAAAAATTATGGATAATACAAGAGCAACACAAACCCAAATAAGCTGTTTCATAGCAACATTAGTGTTGTGCTGTTTATCTATTCTTGCAATCATAACAGTTCCAATAGCTGTAAGAAGAAGAATACAAGGGAGTATTACCTGACTAGAATAAGGCTTTTTTACAATCAAAACGCCCCACAAAACAAGGTATAACGCCGTTGTTAGAACAAGCATACCAACATAGTTTGCTGGAACGAATCCATCAATCCTTAGAAACATTTGTAAAAATGCTACTGAAGATATAATTACAGAAAACAGAAGCAAAGATATTTGCTTAATGCGCATACTAAACATGTTCACGAGGTTTTACCTCCTGAATCATTGCTTGAATCTACAACTCCACTATTATTTCCGTCTTTATTATCTGAATTAGAAATAATACTTTTTGGCTTATTACCACGCTTCTCGCTTTCTCGAGCGCGCATTTCTCTTCCAATTAGCCTTGCATGACCTCTTGCTTCTTTAAGACTGCTAAAGCTAATACCTTCATCAAGCTGATCTTGCCAAGACTTATCCAGATTCTTGACTTTAATATTTGTTTCTTCAATCTGGTGTGAAAGCTCTAATCCAAATATGTTAGTAGGAACACCTTGGTAAATAACTACTTTGCCGTTTCCCTTGCCAATGTAGTACTGCTTTTGAGTCCAAGAATAAACAAGATAAGCTCCACAAGCAACAATCGCACACACAACAAGCGTTGCAAAAGCAACACCTATTCTCATCCATCTTCTTCTAATTCTATTTGCTTTGTGTGCTTCTGCTTGTTCTCTCTTTACAGCACGCTGAACATCTGGATCCCTAGGATCTGTTGATATTCTACCGTTCTTCTTTTTTACAATAGGAATCTCGTTTGTGTCTGTAGACCTTAACTCCTCTTCGTTTCTTAAATGCGAAGGCTGCACAAGACGAGTGGTTTCTGCAATTTTCTCATCTTTTTCTTCCGATTTTGAATCTGTTTGTATAAGAGCAGCAGCTCTTTGAGCAGGAGAATCCTTACCTTCACGCAATGGTGGCGTAGAAGAAACAGCCTTATTAACAATATCTGCTATAGACTCTAAATCTTTGCTTGCAGCACCGCCAATTAATGGCGTTTGATGAGGCAAATCAAAAGCATCTGCGTCTAGTGCCAAAGTTGCATCTGCTATAACAGCAGTCGCATTATCTGTGCTTCCAGCTTTAAGCGCCATAGAAACAAGTTTTTGAGCACACTCTTCTTGATTAGATACAGTGCTCATAACTTCTTGAATTGTGGAATCTTCTAACACTCCACACACACCATCCGAGCACAAAAGCCAACGATCAGAAGGGTGTGCCTGTCTAATAGCAACGTCTGGCCTTGGGTCAATGTCAAAATCACCTAAAACGCGCATAACAACATTTCGCTGCGGATGATTTCTTGCCTCTTCTGGCGTAATGTGACCCGTATCTATTAAATGTTGAACGTAACTATGGTCGCAAGTCATTCTTATAAGATGATTATCTCGCAACAAGTACGCTCTAGAATCACCCAAATGCGCAAGAACCCAATATCCGTTTACTAAAGAAACAGCTGTTACTGTTGTTCCCATGCCAGCAAGTCTGCGTTCTCTTTTGGCTTTACCAACAATTGCGTCGTGTGCTGCCATAATCGAGGTTTCCATCATTGAAGAAACAGCTTTTACATCGTTTGGTCTTGAATCTTGTTCAATGTGTGTTAAAGATCTAATTGCGATTGTAGAAGCAGTATCTCCTCCAGCATGCCCGCCCATACCATCGCAAATAGCAGCCAATCTTTCTCCAGCAAACGCAGAATCTTGATTATTGCTTCTAACAGTACCAACGTCGCTAACAGCTGTTGAATACATAAACAACGCTTTGTCTATAAAATAGGCCTTATTTAAGCTGCTTTTTTCACTTTTTACAGCATTATTTACTGGATTATTATTTGCATCGCTGCTATTTGCGGCCTCACTACTTACAACATTTGCAACGTCACTACTTGAAACGTTATTACTTGCAGAATCAACTTGATCTTGCTGTTTTTGACTACTTGTTTTATCTTCAATGTTTGAATCGAATTGCGCCATTTACTCACCTCAATTCAAACATTGTTGCTCCGATTCGCACAGACTTGCGCGGAGGCAAAACAACAGGTTCATTAACTCTACTATGACCTATCATAGTTCCGTTAGTACTACCTAAATCTTCAAGAACCCAAGAATTTACAGATTGATTAAAATACACGCGCGCGTGATGAGAAGAAACAAACTCGTCATTTAGAACAACCGTATTGTTTGCAGATCTTCCAAGAGTTACGCCAGAAGGCTCCAACGGGAACGATGAACCAGCTAAAGGACCATCAATAATAACAAGCAAAGTTGGCATTTCAGCTTGATTATTCTTCTCTAAATTAGCAGAAGCAATATTGTTATTTCTTAAAGATTCATCATTAGAAGGATTTGGTCTGCGATGAGACTTATTCTTCCAAGCTTTAGACTTTTTAGGACTAAAAATTTCAATATCTTTTCGTAAAGATCGAACAGCAAACCATACGAATACCCACAAAAGTACTAAAAAACTGTACTTAAGTATAGCAAAAGTCAACTCGGTTAATATCATGCGTGTACTCGTATCTCTTTACGTATTCGTCTACTACTCCTGATCTTGATCCGAAGCCCAATAAAGAATACGGGTGCGCCCAATAGTAATAGTGTTTCCATCTAACAGCGTTGCTGCTGGAGTTTGATGACCTTCAACATAAGTACCATTAGTGGATCCAAGATCCCTAGCAATAACACCATCTGGTGTAACGTCTATTCCAAGATGTCTACGCGAAATTCCAGGATCATCAATAACAATATCGCAACCAGAACCTCTGCCTAATATTGTGCGATCTTTTGTTAGCAAATACCTATTTCCATTAATCTCCAGCATTGGATGATTTTCTGACTGCTCTTGAGTTGTTACAGGAACAGCGTTTCCTGGAACAGAATCAGAAGTCAAATTGAAATTACCTTTTGTAAGATCAGTATCTTCTTCAAAAATAACTGCAACTGGGCCAACAAAAGCATAATGCTGACTTTTTGCATATTGTGTAAGATTATCCGCAAGCTCATTTGCTAAAGCTTCACTACCAAGCTGATCAAAGTCTGGAGTACTAAGCTTAAAGTGATACTCATTTGGCGCAACCGTACGATCGCGATCAATTGGCATAGACTGGTTATCAATTTCTCGCTCTAATGCACTAGAAAGATCAACAGGTTGCAAGTCTTTAGACCCGAATTTTGCGAAGACTCCATTCATTGCACCTTCAACGCTCTTCTCAAGTCTGTCAAGCACGCTCATTGTAAACCCTTTCTACCTTTCCTCATACTACTCGTCACCTCGTACGGTGTACAAATCACATCTAAATACCAAACATGCGTTTGCTAAATTTATTTACATACTTGTTTATATACTACATTTTTACAAAATTATGCAAAATAAACAAATAAAACTTATAAACCAATTTAATATTACAAGTTTATTATATATTTCTAAGTGTAATCTTTAATTATGAATCAAAAAAATAAGCTTTACGAATTTTTAGAAAAAATAAAGTTCTATATAACTAATAATAAGAAGTGTTCTACTGTTATACTTCTTGCGATTTTAGTGCCGTTAATTGGAAAACTTTTGCTTGTTAATAGTGCAGAAAGATCTTTTGAAGCAGGAATCGTAGCATTTTTCCACAACTATTCTCCGTCTTTTATAATGGCTCTTTCTAAATTGCTTGCAATAGTTTTTTCCACAAAATCATGCATTGTTATACTTTTTATTTTGGCTGTTGTTTCTTATTTTATAAAACGAGATTGGCGCATAACTCTAATACAGCTTGCGACTTGCCTTTTGCCAATGATTTATATCTTTGCTGTTAAATTCATAGTTCATAGGCCTAGGCCATTTATTGGTGTAAAAATTAAAGTTCCACCAGATCCAAGTTTTCCAAGCGGTCACACTGCAGCAGCAGTAGCTATTTGTTCAATGGCTCTTATGATTATTTATATTGCAAATAAGTCTTTCTTAAGGCTTGGATTAATCGTTAGCATTATTATTGTTGCTATTGTTGCAATTTCTAGACTTGTTGTTGCAGCGCACTTCCCTAGTGATGTTTTAACTTCTGCAATAATGTACCCAATACTTGTTTTGTCTATTCTTAATCTATCTAAAAGTAATAGTTTTATCTACAACAAAATATTAAGAAAATTAAAATAATATAGATATCAAATAGACATCAAATATCAAATAGCAGAAGGGATTTTCTATGCTTAATGGTTTCAAAAAATTCATTGCACGAGGTAGTGTAATCGACATGGCGGTTGGTGTTGTTATGGGCAGCGCCGTAACTTCCGTTGTTACTTCGATTGTTAAAAACATTATTAATCCACTTATAGCAATAATTTGTGGAAAGCCAGATCTTGATGGTGTTTTAACAATAACAATAAACGGTGCAACAATCTCTTTTGGTGCAGTTATTGGATCAATCTTAAACTTCCTTATTGTTGCTGCAGCTGTTTATTTTTGCATTGTTCTTCCTATTAACAAGTTAAGGGAGATTGGTCTTCCTTTCTTGCAATTTGAAAAAGAAAAGAGTGATGAAGAAAAACGCAAAGATCGCGAAGAAAAAATGATTAAAATTTTGGAAGATATTCGAGATCTATCTTATAAAAAATAGTTTGTTTAATAATTTTTATAAATAATTTTTATAAAAATAATCCCCACTAATCTACTTAAAGTTTAGTGGGGATTAATTTTATGAGATTAAATCATTAATTATACGTGCTTTTTGCTTTAGTCATCACCAAGAGTTAAGTGAATTCCACCAACTAATGATCCAACAACGTTATAAAGCAAAGATCCAATTGCAGATAATAATGTTGCAATAACTATTTCTACAACAGAAAAAATTATTACAGCACTTAAAACAGTTGGCAAAGAAAACACGTCTGCAAGGTTAAAACCGTTGCTATCTAAGCCTGTTGATGAAACGATCTGTGTTACTTGATCAAAAACACCAATCATGTTTAGAAATAGCCAAACTAATCCCGCTGCAATAACTTGTATTATTCCGCCAGCAACACTTAGCAAAAATGTTACTTTTGCAACACTCCAAGCATCTACTCTAACTAGGGAAAGACTCATCCTTCTAGCTCTTGGTTGAGTAGATTTTCTAACGCTATATGCATTAGAAGAAGACGTAGCTGTTGCACCTACTGTTCTTGGAGAACTAGTATTAGATTCTCCACTAACTTTGCTATTGGATACTTCAAAATCTTCACTCATCTAAGTTCCTTCCAATAGTTTTTTCTGATGATTCTTCATTTTGAGTTTCATCATCATCTCTTTCCTCGTTTCGAGCAATAGAGATGATTTCATCACCCTTATCTGGCTTTGCTAAAGTCACGCCTTGAGTGGTTCTACCTGTGCGCTTAACTTCGTTAACGTCGGAACGAATCACTTTACCAGACTTCATAATTGCCATTACTTGATCTGTTTCTTCAACAATCAAAGCACCAACCAAAGAACCGCGGCCTTCTGTAAGCTGTACCGCTTTAACACCGTAGCCGTTTCTTCCTTGCAAACGATACTCTTCAATAGCTGTACGCTTAGCAAATCCTTCGTTTGTAACAACAAGAAGATCTTTGCTTGTATCTACCGACACAACATCCATATCCAGCAGTTCGTCGCCTTCTCTAAATCTCATGCCTTGAACGCCTGCAGTTTGACGGCCCATTGGTCGAAGTTGCTCATCATCTGCTCTAAACTTAAGGCTCATACCAAGTTTAGAAACAAGAATAATGTCGTCTTCTGGGTTGCACAAAGCTGCACCAATCAGCTCGTCTGTTGGCTCCCCAGTTTCTTCGTTTGCCATTAGTCGAACAGCAATCAAGCCACCTTGTCGTGGAGAATCATATTCTTGCAAAGCAGTTTTCTTAACTTTTCCAGAACGAGTTGCCAATACCAAATACTTTGCTACATCATAATTTTGAATTGACAATACCGCTTGAATTGTTTCTCCAGGAGTAAATTGAAGAAGATTTGCAACATGCTGACCTTTAGAATCTCTTGATCCTTCTGGAAGCTCATATGCTTTAATGCGGTAAACGCGTCCGCGATTAGTGAAGAACAAAAGCCAATTGTGAGTAGATGTTAAGAAGAAGTGATCTACAACATCATCTTCACGAAGCTTTGCTCCCTTAATACCCTTACCTCCGCGGTGCTGAGCGCGATACTCATCTGCTTTTGTGCGCTTAATATAGCCTGCGCGAGTAACTGTTACAACAACGTTTTCTTCGGCAATAAGATCTTCAACGTTCATTTCTCCCGAGAATGGAAGAATCTTAGTTCTGCGCTCATCTCCATATTTTGCTACGATTTCGTCAAGCTCATCGCCAACAATCTTACGCTGACGTTCTGGGCTTGCAAGAATATCGTTGTAATCTTCAATCTTGCGCATTAATTCTTCATGCTCGTCGAGAATCTTTTGACGTTCCAAAGCTGCAAGTCTACGAAGTTGCATTGCAAGAATAGCATCTGCTTGAACTTCATCAACGTCAAGCAAATTCATCAAACCAGTGCGAGCTGTTTCAACATCTTTAGAAGATCTAATTAATGCAACAACTTCGTCAATCATATCCAAAGCTTTCAAATAGCCTTGCAAAATATGATCTCGCTCTTCGGCCTCTCGCTTTAAGTAGCGTGTACGCCTATCAATAACTTCAAGCTGATGACTTACCCAATGACGAATAAACGCGTCTAAACTCAAAGTGCGAGGAACACCATCAACAAGCGCAAGCATATTAGCGCCGAAAGTTTGTTGCAATTGCGAATGCTTATACAAGTTGTTCAAAACAACTTTTGGAACAGCATCTCGCTTAAGAACAAGAACCAAACGCTGACCAGTACGGCCAGACGTTTCATCGCGCATATCTGCAATGCCTTGAATCTTTCCATCTCTCACAGCTTCCCTAATAGAGGCAGCTAAACGATCAGGATTAACTTGGTATGGAAGCTCAGTAACAACCAAGCACATACGACCCTTAATTTCCTCTGTATTAACAACAGCGCGCATTGTAATTAAGCCGCGACCCGTACGGTACGCTTGCTCAATTCCCTTATGACCTAAGATTGTTGCTCCAGTAGGAAAATCAGGACCTTTAATTCGCTGAATTAAAGCTTCTAGAAGTTCGGAATTACTGGCATCTGGGTGATCTAAAGCCCAATGTACGCCATCGGCAACCTCGCGCATATTGTGAGGTGGAATATTAGTTGCCATACCAACAGCAATACCTGCAGAACCATTAACTAAAAGATTTGGGAAACGAGATGGTAAAACTGTTGGCTCTTGAGTTTTACCATCGTAGTTTGGCAAGAAATCAACAGTATCTTTGTCAATATCTCGAACCATTTCCATAGCAAGAGGCGCCATGCGGCATTCCGTATAACGCATTGCTGCTGCAGGATCATCACCTGGAGAACCAAAGTTTCCTTGGCCATCAACAAGCATGTATCGCATTGACCAAGATTGAGCCATACGAACCAAAGTGTCGTAAATAGCAGAATCACCATGAGGGTGGTACTTACCCATAACATCGCCAACAACACGAGAGCACTTGTTGTACCCTCGATCTGGCCTATATCCGCCATCATACATAGCGTAAATAACGCGACGATGCACTGGTTTTAAGCCATCTCGAACATCTGGCAAAGCTCGCTCAACAATAACAGAAAGCGCATAAGCAAGGTAGGATTCGCGCATCTCTTGTTGCAAATCCATGTGCTTTACGCGAGCACCTTTCATTAAGCCATAATCAGTACTATCTGCTTCTTGCGGGCTTTGTGGTTCCATTGAACCATCAGGCAACTGATTTGGCTCTTCGCTATTATTAGCGGCATTTATTTCGTCTACCACTGTAATTCCTTTTTATTTAGCTTTAAGTTTATTTGCTTTAAATGCTTTTATTGACAATTTTTTGACTTTTTAAGCGTCAATAAATCTTGCATCGTGAGCATTACGTTGAATAAATAGCCTACGAGGTTCCACTTCGTCTCCCATAAGCATTGAGAAAGTTTCATCAGCTCGAGCAGCATCTTCAATATGAATTTGCTTTAGGATTCTGTGCTCAGGGTCCATTGTTGTTTCCCACAATTCCTGATAGCTCATCTCACCCAAACCCTTGTATCGCTGAATGCCTTCGCCTTTAGGAAGTTGTCTGCCTGCAGCTTTACCTTCTGCAAGAACTCTGTCTCGTTCTGCATCCGTATAAACAAAATCATGCGCACCCTTGCTCCACTTCAAACGATAAAGCGGAGGCATTGCAACGTAAACGTAGCCTGCTGTAATCATTGGACGCATATAACGGAAGAACAGTGTTAAATTCAATGTTGCAATATGAGCACCATCAACATCAGCATCAGCCATAATAATGACTTTGTGATATCTAACTTTGCTTAAGTCGAAGTCTTCACCATAACCGCCACCAACAGCAGTAATTAATGATTCAATAGTTTCCGACTTCATCATTCTGTCGATTGATGCGCGCTCAGTATTCAAAATCTTACCGCGCAATGGCAAAATTGCTTGAGTAATAGGGTCTCGTCCTTGAATTGCGGAGCCACCTGCGGAATCACCCTCCACTATAAACAGCTCGCATTCTTCTGGATTATTAGACTGGCAATCCTTCAATTTATCTGGCATTCCAGCAGTTTCAAAAATCGACTTTCTACGCGTATTTTCGCGAGCTTTCTTAGCTGCAAGACGCGCACGCGATGCTTCAATTGCTTTTTGAATAATGTTCTTTGCTTCACTTGGATGAGCGTCGAACCAATCTCCAAGCTTTTCGGTCATAACTCGCTGAACAAAAGTCTTAGCTTCGGAATTACCAAGCTTTGTTTTAGTCTGACCTTCAAACTGTGGAGTTGTAAGCTTTACGGAAACAACTGCTGTTAAGCCTTCTCGAACATCGTCTCCAGAAAGATTAGTATCTTTTTCTTTTAATATGTTCTTTTCTCGAGCATAACGATTTACTAATGTAGTAAGCGCAGCACGGAATCCTTCTTCGTGAGTTCCACCTTCTGTAGTAGAAATCGTGTTTGCAAAAGTATGCACCGCTTCCGAATATGCAACAGTCCATTGCATAGCGATTTCTGCAGAAATACCAATCTCAAGATCTTCTGCCTCAAAATCAATAACATCTGGCTCTACAGGAACAGCTTTACGCGATTTAACCAAGTAGTCAACATAATCTTTAATTCCATGATCATACTTGTAGCTAACGCTTTGATGCTTTTCTTCGCTAATTGATTCATTTTCTCCAGTGACTTCGTCCCCTGCTTCATCTGGTTTACGCAAATCAGTTAGAGAAATCTTCAATCCCTTGTTAAGAAAAGCCATTTGCTGGAATCTAGATCGCAAAGTTTCAAAATCATATGTAGTTGTTTCAAAAATTGCGCCATCTGGCCAGAACGTTACAGAAGTTCCCGTAGATTCACCATCTTCCATTGGCTGACCTTTTTTAAGAGGAGCAGTTGGATGCTGATCTACATACGTTTGAGTCCAATGGAATCCTTGACGACGAACTTCAATTTCTACACGCGTAGAAAGAGCATTAACAACAGATATACCAACGCCGTGCAAGCCGCCAGAAACAGCGTATCCGCCGCCGCCAAACTTTCCGCCAGCGTGAAGCTTAGTCATAACTGTTTCAACACCAGAAACACCTTCGCCTGGCACTTCGTCAACTGGAATACCACGCCCATCGTCCACAACTTTTATTGCATTGTCTGGCAAAATTGTCACTTCAATGTGAGAAGCATAACCAGCCAAAGCTTCATCAACCGAATTATCTACAATCTCGTATACAAGATGATGCAATCCTCTAGGACCAGTTGAACCAATATACATACCTGGCCTAATTCGAACTGCTTCCAATCCTTCTAGAACTCGAAGATCACTAGCATCATAATGTTCAGGAGAAAGTGAATCATCTAGCTGAGCATCATCTAGTTTATGTTCTTCAACAGAATTTTCCATTGAATTATCTTCAGTGTTTAACACTTTAGATCCCTTCCCGTATTACCTCATGCCAAGAGGCATTTACGAGGTCGATACACGCTAGAAAGCACAAAAAAGGGTCTTCTAGCGATTTAACTATATTACATAACATTCTACACATGCATAATGACCGCTCTTTATTAAGAGCCATTATTAGTGATTCTTAATATTAAACCTACTGTTTATTGATTTTTTGCCTGTTTTTTGCAAAGATGGGCCAACTATTTTGACTTCTTTAATATTAATATTCTTAGAATATTCAAATATTTTTTTCTCAAGCATAGGCTTGCAATAGCTAAGTTGTGTATACCAAACATTTGATTTTGTTCTAACAATTAAAACGCCATCTTTTATTTTGTCTATATAACAATTCAATGATGCGCTTTTTCCAACTATTTTCCACCAATCTTCGCGCATTTTTGCTATAGAAAGTTGCTCATTCCAATTGTTTTGATTAGCAAAATTTGCAAGTAAAGAATAAAGATTTTGTGGATCTCTACCAGGTTTTCCAAAACTTTCTAAAGCTTTATAAGCATTCTGCTCGTTAACTACCTTTTTTATTGCTTTCTTTTTAATAGGCGTAAAAATTAGTTCTGGAAGCTTTCTTGTATCTAATTTTAGTATTTTATTTACGGGAATTTTCATCTAATATCCCCTAAGTCAGTAGATTTATTTTGATTATTTTCAATATAATCAACACTATTTTTACGACTATTAACAATATTTTCCAATAAAATTTTATGACTAATATCAATATTGTTTTCTAAAGATTTAGAGTCATCTTCATTTTGATTTTTTGCTATTTTAGAAACATCAATAATCGAGTTTTCCAACACACTTTTATCTTTTGGTATATCACTTAAAGACGCAACAGTAATAAAAACTTGATCTTGATTTTTTGCAAATTCTAAAATTTGTTTTCTTCTAGACTCGTCTAGTTGTGCAAAAACATCATCTAAAATAACAATAGGTTTTTTTCCATTCTTTTTTTCTAATGACTTAAATAAAGCCATTTTTAGCGCTAATGCAAGAGTCCAGGATTCACCGTTTGAAGCAAATTCTTTTGCATTATAATCATTAAGAAATATAGTAAAATCGTCTCGATGAGGCCCTATTAGATTGTATCCTCTTGCAACTTCTCCATTATAAATTCTTTGAAAATGCTCACTAATCGCAAGTTTAATAGAATTATCATTACTTTCTTCAAAATCGTCTTCAAAATCGTCTTCAAAATTATTTTCGCTAAAATCAATCTCACTAAAAGAAGGATTATATTCGATTGAAGCAAAATTAGATGAGTTAGAAAGATGCTTAACAATATTTGAAAAAACATTATTAAGTAACTCTATTATTTGTTTGCGTAATTTTGTAAGAATTATTCCAGCTTCAATAAATTTAGCAGTCCATACTTCTAAATCAGAAACCGTATTGTAATTATTCATTGAATTTGGTGAATAATTATTAGATAAACTTTTTAATAGTGCAGAACGCTGCTTTGCAATATGATTATATTCTTGCAAAATAGGCAAATAGTTTGGTATTAATAATGCTCCAGCTTGATCAATGAATGTTCTTCTAACAGTAGGATCTGAAACAATCAAATTTTGGTCTCTTGGAGTAAAAGAAACACAAGGAACTAAGCCAACTATATCTTTCATATATAGAGATTTTTTACCATTAATCCTTGCTCTATTAGCACCCTTTAGATTAATGCTTAGCTCAAATGTTGTTTCGTTTAAATCATTTGAACTATCTAAAGTATTGCTATTAAAAGTATTGTTAAAATCCTTAACATTTGCACGTATTGTAGCGCAATTATGATTTATCTCTATTAATGGCATTAAAGAAGATACTCTATGACTTGTTCCCGTTGAAATAACTTCTAACGATTCAACAATATTAGTTTTACCTAAACCGTTTGAACCTAATAGAATATTAATTTTTGGGGAAAAGTCGAGTACACAATTGCTCCACGAACGAAAATGATCTAATGCAAGCTTTGAAACATACATTTATTTAACTACAGTGATTTGTTATAAGTATTTGTTTTAAGGATGCATTGGAACAACAAGATATCTGTAATTCATTGATTCATCGCCATCTGCTTCTTGTTGACCATTAAATTCAACAGCCTTAATAGTAGATGTGATTTTTACGTGAACAAATGGCTCACTAATAACGCTTAATCCTTCAATCAAATAATTAGGATTAAAAGCAACAATAATATCTTGACCATCCATATCTATGTCAATAGTTTCTTTTGCTTTAGATTCACTTTCATTTCCAGCACTTAAAGTAAGTTCATTTTCCGCAAAAGACATATAGATTGGAGCATATTTTTCTGCAACAATAGCAACGCGCTTAATTGCGTTAATAAGCATTTGTCGATTAATAATTGCGTGAATAGGATACTCATCAACAAAAAGACTATCTACAGAAGGAAATTCTCCATCAATAAGTTGAGAAGTACTAACGCGTCCAGAATTTTCAAATCCAAGAACAGAAGGTTCTTGCTCATTTAAGCTAATAACAACATTTTGATGCTCGTCAGCAGAGCGTGAAATATCTTTAAGAATACTTCCCTTAATAAGAGTTGAAGTATTTATATCATTATGCTCTGGAGTCCATCTAAAGGTGGAACGAGCAAGACGATACCTGTCTGTAGCTGTAAAAGTAACAGTATCATCTTCAAAACGAGCATGAATTCCTGTTAAAACTGGCCTATCTTCTTCTCTAGAAACTGCTACAGAAGCTTGATTTACAGCTTGAACAAAAGTAGGAGCATCTACTTGACCAAGTTTTGAAGGAACTTCTGGTAAATCTGGATATTCTCCTTCTGGCATAAGTTGCAAAGTAAATGTTGACTTACCAGAAGTAATCGTAAGAGTTGTTTCAGTAGAAGACAAATACGTTTTTTCTGCTGGCAAAGATTTTGTTATATCTGCAAGTAGTCTACCTAAAACGAGCACACTCCCTGCTTCGTCTACACCTGCTTCAATGTGATGACGGCTAGAAAGTTGATAGTTGAATGCGCAAAGTTGCAAAGTTCCGTCTTTTGCTTCTAACTTTAAGCCTGCAAGAATAGGATTTGCTGGACGATTATCTATAACGCGAGTAGTCCAAGATAGTGCGTCTGCAAAAGAAGCGGAATTAACTTCAACTTTCATATTTCCTCATTTCATTAAAACTGTGTTTATTCTATCTCATTGGCTAATGAAAATCTAATTTAGAAATAAATGCTAATCGTTAATAAAAAATATTATTATTATTCAAAAAATAAAGTAATAGTAGTAATAAGCAATGTGGAAATGTTGACATGTACCTAGAAAGGCTTTGTTAAAGCCGTTATGCACATAAGAAAAATGTGGATAACCTATGGGTAATTGTGTGCAGAAAAAGCCGAGTTATCCACAACCGAAGCTATTTTTTCGGTAATCCACATTTTGAGCTGCTTTATAAACAGTTTATTCACTTTTTTAACGGCGTTTTCCACCGCTTATCCGCAGGGTTTAACCACATTTGTGACTAACTATGTGGATAACTTTTTTTATTTTAATTAACAGAGTTGCACAGATTTGTGTAAAACTACTTTTTGTTTGTAGGATTTTGTTTTAATCTAACAGTTAATTCCATAACATAGTTATAGATTTCCTGCTTTTCTTGCATCTCTCCGCTAATTCGAGTATATGCATGCATAACAGTCGTGTGGTCGCGCCCGCCAAAGACTTCGCCAATATCAACAAGACTCATGCTTGTCATTTCTCTAGCTAAATACATTGCAATTTGACGCGCCAAAGCAACATTCTTAGTTCTAGATCTGCCAACAATCTCGTCAAAAGTCATGTGGAAGTACTTAGCGACTTGACCAATAATATTTGTTGGGCGAATTTCAATATCGGAAGCAAAGAAGTCTTGTAAAGCTTGTTCTGCCAAGGCTTTGCTTACGGGTTGATTACTTAATGATGCAACGGCTGTAACTCTAGTTAAAGCACCTTCAAGCTCACGAATATTCTCTGTAAAACGTTCCGCAATAAGATCTAGAACATCGCTAGGAACGTTAGAATTATTCATTAATGCCATCATTCTTAGAATGGCTATTCGAGTTTCTAAATCAGGCGGCTTAATATCAACAGTTAATCCAGATTCAAATCTAGAAATAAGTCTTGATTCAAATCCTCTAAGATTTTTAGGAGCAACATCGGAAGCAATAACAATTCTTTTACTTGCTTGATAAAGAGCATTAAAAGTATGGAAGAATTGTTCCAGAGTTGCTTCTTTTCCTCCCAAAAACTGAATGTCGTCGATTAAAAGAACATCAACCTCGCGGAATCGTCTATTAAAATTAGCGATTTGACCCTGGTTTTGACTTGTATTTTGCAAAGCCTCAATAAATTCGTTAGTAAATTCCTCACTTGTAATATAACGAACCTTAAGTGAAGAATCCTTAACAAGAGCATAATTGCCAATAGCATTAAGCAAATGTGTTTTACCTAAGCCAGATCCGCCGTAAATACATAAAGGATTAAAGTCTTTTCCAGAACCTTCTGCAACAGCTAAAGCAACTGTGCGCGCAAAACGATTAGAATCTCCAGGAACAAAAGTGTCAAAAGTTGCGCAAGTATTTAAGTGAGTAACAGGATCCCTTTTTATTGAAGAAGGAATTTTTGCTTGTGAACTATTAATACCAGAATTAATACCAGAATTAACTAAACCAGTGTTTTGCATGGTATTTAAGCCAGTTATGTAGTCAAAATCTTTTTGAACAGGAGTGTTGCTAGCTGAATCAACATTTTCAACACTATTAGTGTTTACAGGAATGCTAGTGTTTTCAACAGTTTGTGCACCAAAATCTGATTTTATGTTTTCTAAATAGTTGCTTTTAGAAGAAGATAAGTCTGAATTAACGTTTGTATTTTCTTCTAAAGATGTTGAAAATACTTGGGAATTCTCGTTTACATTCTGATTAAGATTGCTTAAATCGGAAGAGCTATTAGCGGCATTGATGTTAGTGTCTGCGCTATTAGTGGCAGTATTGTTGTTTTCTGATTGAGGAACAATCTTAAAAGCTGGAAACATATCTTTTCCAGTACAAATTTTTAATGACGTAAGCAACGCTGAACTAAGCTCATTTTGCAAAGCTTGCTGTGTTTCTATATTGGAGACACAAAGAACAATGGTAGTTCCAAAAATAGATTCAGGTTTTACACTTTCAAACCAGCTTTTATCGCGGTTGCTTAATAGAGCGTTATGACGCAACACTGCAAGGGTATTTGACCACACAATAGTGGCTTGCGCATTTGGATCGCTAAAAGAATCCGTCATGCTACACCCCCTAAAACCGGCAGAAACATTTTATTCAAGTCTTTACGCTTAATCAACAGAAATGCACAACAGAATGCATATCTATTCGCGCGCGTAAAGAGTGCTAGTAGAATATGTTTACTCCGACCCTAAGAAGTTATCCACAGCCTCGCGTGTTGAAAATGCTTAATTGTGAATAACATGTGTGTAATTTGTGGATAAAATAAAAGCTGCCAATCCACATTTTTCAAGGCTTTTATAAGTAGTTTGATTTGGTAAAAATGGTACAGAAAATTTTACGGTATTAAAAAATTTGACTTACTCAAGCGCAATTGTAAACACGTTTATAAAAAGATTTTTTGACTCTTGGTGAGGGGTAATAGTAATTTAGTATAGCTTGACTCATACGGAGCCGTGCTTTTGCATGGCTAAATACAGGAGCGTTAGTTATGAAGAGGACATTCCAGCCTAACAACCGTCGTCGTCACATGAAGCACGGCTTCCGCGTTCGCATGCGTACTCGTGCTGGCCGCGCAGTGATTAATCGTCGTCGCGCTAAGGGTCGTAAGACACTATCTGCCTGAGATGGAGCGCGTCGTAAAGCATGGATAGGCTGAAAAGCCATCGCGATTTTGTTGCGGTGCTCAAAAAACGACGCAAGGTGTGTTCACGGGATATCGTCGCGCATTACAGCATGCGTGGCGATATAGCCGTGTTAAACGCGCTTAACGAAGGCGAAAAAACAAGTCTGAATCAGATTGCCACGGGTTGTGATGGTAATACACCCGCGGCATTTTGTGATACCTTAAATCAGACTCAACAAAATGAAGCTGACTTAAGGCTAGGACTTGCTGTATCTAAAAGCGTAGGAAAAGCTGTTGTTAGAAATAAAGTAAAAAGACGCTTTAGAGTAATAGCAAAACAGCATCAATCGTTACTTCCAAATGGTTGTGACGTAGTTCTAAGAGCTAAATCTACTGCTTCTAGTGCATCGTTTGAATCATTAAATGAGCAGATTAAAAAGATTTTTGGAAAAATAGCCAGAAATCAAGATAAAAATCAGGAATCCGCAGAAGTAGATCACAAATTAAATCAAGCAGCAGAAACCGCTATTAATCAGCAAAAAACAACAATAAGTTGATTTAATAAGTTGGTTTAAGGAATAGTGATAGCTATGAGCAGCAGAAAAAGTGTTGTAGCGAATTTGATTATAAAAGCAATTCGCTGGTATCAACGCGCGATTTCTGCTAATAGACCAGCTTGCTGCCGATACTACCCAACTTGCTCAAGATACGCTATAGAAGCCGTTAGCCGCTATGGGGCGTTTAAAGGTGGCGTTCTGGCCGTTTTACGGCTGTTGCGCTGTAGACCATGGACTAGCTGCAGTATTGACGATGTGCCACGCAAATATTCAATTTTTTATCGTTGCGCTTGGTCCAAAGCGCATGAAGAGCCACGGTTAACTCCCTTGGCTGATCAAGACAAGGAAAACTAATGTTTAATCAAGACCACTTTTTACTTGATAATGGAATTTGGGGATGGTTCTATAAAATCCTTACGCCAGTTGAGTGGCTTATGACTCAAGTAATGGCGCTTTTCCACAAGCTATTTGTTCTTATTGGAATGAATGAAATTGGATTCTCCTGGGTTCTTTCAATCGTCTTTCTTGTGCTTGTTGTGCACGCGTGCATATTCCCTGCCTTTATAAAAAGCATTAAAGGTATGCGCAATATGCAAGCGATCGCTCCTAAAATGAAGAAAATTCAGCAAAAGTATAAGGGTAAAAACGATTCTGCTAGCAAAGAAGCCATGCAGCGAGAAATGATGAAGCTGTATCAGGAGAATAACGCAAATCCTGCTGGAAGCTGCTTGCCAATGATGATTCAAGGCCCAGCATTTATGAGTATTTGGTATACGCTTTCTGTTATTCCATTTATTGCTAGAGGAAAGCATACTGCTCTTGGTGCTTTTGATGTTGCTACAGCGCAGCAATTTGTTAAAACGCATGTGTTTGGTGTTGGTGTTTCCGACACGTTTATGACGGTTCAAGCAGGCGGAAAAGTTGTTATTGTAATCTTTGTTATTTTGATGTGTGCTGCAATGTGGTACATGCAATTTAACAATATTCGCAAGAATCTTCCTCCGGAATCTAAGCAAGGCAGCCAGTACACAATGCAAAAACTTATGATGTGGGGATTCCCATTAATCTATGTTTTCTCTGCATTCGCTCTTCCATTTGCAATGCTTGTTTATTGGCTTGTAAACAACATTATGAATATGCTTCGCTCTATTTGGCAGGTGTATGCCTTCCCAACTCCAGGATCTCCTGCAGCCGAGGAAAAAGAAAAGCGTGATTACAAAAAAGAAACAGAGCGCAGAAAGCGCGAAGGTTTGCCTTCTATTGAAGAAGAAAAGCTTCAACAGGCTCGAGAAGAAGCTAAGCGCAGAGAATCAGAAGGATTCCAACGTAAGCAGCCTAATCGCAAGCGAAAAACAAGTAAATAATGTAAAAACAAGGTAAATGTGAATTTATTTATTAGATTTATTAAAATTATTAAAATAATTTATAAATTTGGATTTATCTTCAGTTAAACTGTACACAGAATTGTGATTCTTGACATTTATTGAAATTAAGGAGTATGTAAATGGCACAAGACGAGACCAGGAGCATTGACCAGCTCAATGAGGAAGCTGATATAGCTGCCGATTACTTAGAAGGACTTTTAGATATTGCCGACTACGAAGGCGATATTGAAATGGGCGTTCGCAACAATAGGCCAATGATTCAAATTGTTGCGGATGATGATTCCGACATTAAGCATTTGATTGGTAGAGATGGAGAGGTTGTTGATGCTTTGCAACAATTGAGCCGTCTAGCTGTTCAGCAAAAAACTGGTGAAAGATCGCACTTAATTGTAGACGTTGATGGGTTCCTTAAGCGTAAGCGTCAACATTTGCGAGATATTGCGTTGGATGCTGTTGATGAAGTTCGCGAGACTGGCGATTCTGTTGATTTGAAGCCAATGAATTCGTTTGAGCGTAAAGTTATTCACGATACAGTTAGAGAAGAAGGCTTAAGGTCTAGGTCTCATGGAGAAGAACCACATCGCTACGTTACTGTTTATATGCCTGCAAGTGCCATTGAAGACGATGATTTAGATGAAGATGTGGATGTAGACATGGATGATGTAGACGTAGAGTTGGACGAAGAATATACAGAGTAGCAATTAGCTTAAATAAAAAGTAACACAATGGAACAAAAATGTTTTATTGTGTTACTTTTTGTTTGAGGAGCTGATTTGCAGAAAAGATTTTAGATATGGAACAGGCTGACAATTTACAAAACAATGTAGATGAAAACAATGTAGATGAATTAGATAACTCCCCTTTGTTGAGTGAAGTCTTAGGCAATGCTCTTGATAAATGTAAGATGTTTCACGTGAAACTTAAGGAAGAGGGATTAGTTCGCGGCCTTGTTGGCCCAAGGGATATGAATATTCTTTGGGAAAGGCATATTCTAAATTCGGCCGCAGTTGTTCCATTTGTTAAAAAAGCAGTTGAAAAGTCAAATAAAAAATCCATCGCAGACGTTGGAAGCGGCGGAGGTTTTCCAGGAATTGTTGTTGCTGCTTGTTTGCCAGATTGCAAAGTAACATTAATTGAACCAATGGAAAGACGAGTTCTTTGGTTAAAAGAATGCGTAGAGGTTATGGACCTAAAAAATGTTACAGTTTTTCATGGAAGATCAGACGAAGTTATTGCTAAAGTTAAGTCTCACGAAATTCCAGCCTTTGACGTAGTTACATGTAGAGCTGTTGCACCTATGACAAAATTGGCTGGATGGACCATTCCACTATTAAGCAAGAATGGCCAACTAATCGCGTTAAAAGGAAAGTCTGCACAAGCGGAGATTGATAAGGCTGAAAAGATGATTAAAAAAGTAAAGGGGTTAAATCCTAGAGTAGTTGATGCCCCTGTTGCTAAAGGCCTTCAATCAACAAGTGTTGTAATAATTGATAAAGGCTGATTTAATTTTTGTGATTTAGTTCTGTATTTTTTCGCAATTATTTTGTTGCGTTAACTTTCATTGAATGTTTCACGTGAAACTGAATAAAGATGTTATATGTTTCACGTGAAACTGTGTGTTTTTATAATATTTTTGTAGTATTTTCTGCAATTTTTATGGTGTTTTATGTCCATAGAAGAAAGGAAACTTGAAAATACTACGGTTAAATTGGTTAGTTTGGTAATTTCCCATAGGTGGGCGGGGTGGTGTGAATGGTGGAATCAGCAGAAGATACAATTAAACGTATTTTTGGGGATTCTGGATCTTCCTTGGGCAGTGAGTTGGCAGATATAACCAGTCGCTTCCATGCCATTGATGGCGTTGTGTTCCCTAAGCCGAAGACTACACGTTTTATTGCGGTTGCGAATCAAAAAGGCGGAGTTGGAAAAACCAGTTCCGCTGTGAATTTGTCGGCAGCAATGGCTGTTGGTGGGTCAAAAGTTTTATTAATTGATATGGATCCGCAAGGTAATGCTTCTACGGCAATGAATATACCACATTCTTCCGCAGATCCTTCTATTTATGATGTTATTGAAGGAAGAAAGACTATTGCTGATGTTAAACAAGAGTGCCCAGATATTGCAGGGCTAGATGTTGTTCCAGCTTCGATTGAGTTAAGTGGTGCTGAATTAGAAGTTGCTCAAATGGAAGATAGGAATAATCTTCTTAAGAACGCAATTGATGAGTTTTTAAGCTCTAGCAGCGAACATTACGATTACGTTTTTATTGATTGCCCACCTTCTCTTGGTCTTTTAGTAATTAATGCAATGTGTGCTGTGCACGAGATGCTAATTCCGATTCAAGCAGAATACTATGCTCTTGAAGGCTTAGGTCAGTTGATTCGAACAATTGGTTTGGTTCAAAAGCACTATAATCCTGCGCTTGTTGTTTCTACAATGCTTGTAACAATGTTTGATAAGCGAACTCTTCTTGGTAGGGAAGTTTTTCAAGAAGTTAAAAATCATTATCCAAATATTGTTCTTAATACCACTATTCCGCGAACTGTTAAAATTCCAGAAGCGCCAAGTTTTAATCAAAGTGTTATAACCTACGATCCGCATGGAACAGGTGCTGTGTCTTATAGAGAAGCTGCATTTGAGATAGCTAATAAGTCTGATGTAATTTTGTCTGTTATTGATTCAAAAAGAGAGGGTAATTAGTGATGAGTGCAAGTAAATCGCGTTTGGGGAAAGGATTGGGAGCATTATTCCCTGCACTTCCTGGAGAAGATAGTTTAGATGAGTTTGCTAACAAAAAGATTGAAGATGTTTCACATGAAACATTAGAGAGTAGCGACACTTCGAGCACTGTTTCACGTGAAACAGACAGTAAAATCGTAGATAAAAATACGCAAAAAAATGTTTCACGTGAAACCAAAGTCTTTGTCAAAAAGACCACCAAAGTTCCTAGCGTTGATGACTCAATTTCCCCGCATTTAAGCCAAAAATTGGGGGAAAATACTTCTGTTTCACGTGAAACAGTGTTGTCAACCGCTAGCAAAAATAAGCATTCAGCAAAGCGAACTTCTATGCCGTCAATTGATGACGTTACAAGGCCAATTGACTTTTTCTTTGGTGATTCTGCTTCTAAGTCATTTGTTTCTTCAAAGCAAAAGAACGAAGATAATGATAAAAATAAAGTTGCAGAAAAAATATCGCAAGATAAACAAACAAGCCAAGCGCAAGATCTAAAGCCCATTGAAGGTGGCTATTTAGAGTATTTAGAGCCGAGCGATATTGTTCCAAACGCTCATCAGCCGCGTACGATTTTTGACGAAGAAGAGCTTCAAGAATTGTCTGCTTCAATCAAAGAGGTTGGAGTTTTGCAGCCGATTGTTGTGCGAAAAATCAAGGATGCAAGTAAAGGTGATTTACACAATGCTCATTATGAGTTAATAATGGGCGAGCGAAGGTGGAGAGCAACACAGCTAGCTGGTCTTAAAAAGATTCCAGCGATTGTTAGAACCACTTCGGATGAAAACATGCTTAGGGATGCCCTTTTGGAGAATTTGCACAGAGTTGCATTAAATCCGTTAGAAGAAGCTGCAGCTTACGCTCAAATGATTGATGATTTTGGACTTACGCAAATTCAGCTTTCTAAATCCGTTTCTAAGTCCCGTCCTCAAATCGCAAACACCTTGCGACTTTTGAATTTGCCAGCCAGCGTGCAAAAACATATTGCGTCGGGAGTGCTTTCTGCAGGTCACGCCCGCGCTCTTCTTGCATTAGCTTCTACAGAAGAAATGGAAAATCTCGCAAAACGTATTATTGCAGAAGGCTTATCGGTTCGCAGTACGGAAGAAATTGTTTCGATTAAAGTAGACAATGGAGACGATTCTTCTAGAAGAACTAGAGTTAAACGAAACAACAAGTGGGTGTCTTCTCCAATTAGAAAGCAGCTTGAAGATCGATTCTCCACAAAAGTTGCCATTAAAGGAAGCGAAAATCACGGAAGAATCGAAATAGTATTTTCTTCTCCAGAAGAACTGCATCGAATAGTCAATATTTTAGTAGATAAAAAAGATTAATAATAAACCCCCAATAAGCTGTTAATACAACTATTGGGGGTTATTGTTTCACGTGGAACAAAAAATTATTGTTTGTTCAAATCAGTTAAATCATTCAAATAGGCTTGTGCATCAAGTGCCGCGCGGCAGCCCATACCAGCAGCAGATATTGCTTGCCTATACACGCTATCTACAACATCGCCAGCAGCAAAAACGCCAGGAACTGAAGTTCTAGTAGATGCTCCTTGCACAGCAATAGTGCCATCTTCGTTAAGATCTAAAGCACCATTTAAGAAACTTGTAGATGGGGAGTGTCCAATAGCAACAAAAATGCCGCTTGCCTCAATATTTTGAGTCTCGCCAGTTTTAACATTCTTAACAGTTACAGATTGTGCATCTCCATCCACGCCGTTTACAGAGCAAACAACAGAATCTAAAACAAAATTGATTTTGCTGTTTTTGCGCGCGCGGTCAACCATAATCTTAGACGCGCGGAATGAATCACGCCTGTGAATAAGCGTTACGCAAGAGCCAAAACGAGTCAAGAAAAGTGCTTCTTCGAAAGCAGAATCACCGCCGCCTACAACAACAATAGGCTTTTCCCTAAAGAAGAATCCGTCACAAGTTGCACAATAAGAAACACCGCGGCCCGAGTACTCCTGCTCTCCTGGAACGCCTAATTTGCGCACTTGTGAGCCCGTAGAAACGATTACAGCCTTAGATGTGTAAGTTACGCCATCGTCGGTTGTAACCGCTTTTAAATCGCCATTAAAATCTACAGAAATAACATCGTTAAGCAAAATTTGTGCGCCGAATTTTTCTGCCTGTTTTTGCATTGCTTCCATTAAGTCTGGGCCTAAAATGCCGTCTGCAAATCCTGGATAATTTTCCACTTCGGTAGTGTTCATAAGCTGCCCTCCAGGTGTTAGTGCTCCAGCAATAACTAGAGGGCTGTATCCAGCGCGCGCTAAATACAAAGCAGAAGTGTATCCAGCAGGACCAGAGCCAATAATAATTACGTTTTTTTGCACAGTTTTCATAAAATATTCCTAATATTCCTAATAGTTTTAATATTTTTTAGTAAATTCTAACGTAGTTTATATATAGCCCATTCATTGGTATAGACCCTTGTGGAACCCACAAGATAAAGTCTTGCGCAGTTATAGGCTTTTTGAACTTTACATCTGTTACTCCGCTAGCGTCAAAGGTAAAGTCTGCAACTTTTTCTCCAGCGCTAGGATCGTTCTTGGAATTTGCAATCAAATACCCATGCCCGCCCGAAGAACGAATCGAAACAACAAATCTGTATGCTTCTTGAGGCTGAGTTAAGTGCATGTAGTAGCCGTAGCCGCGCTGATTGCCCGTATCTTCCAAGAATTGCTGAATATCTATAGGGTAAGGCGTGTTGTTAGTAGGCATTTTAGGCTTTGGTACTTGCTTTACTTTCTTGCGTCTATTTTGTTTCTTATGCTTGTTTTTAAGGCTTTTATTATCCTTATTGCTCTTATTCTTTTCGCCAGACTTCTTTTCGTCAGACTTACCCGTATTGTTCTTACTTGGTTGCTTTTCTTTAGATGAATCGCTTTTATCTTCCGAAAGAACACCTTGACTTCCAAAAGGCACATTTTCAACACTTTGCGAATCCCAAGAATTAGATTTTGCAAAGTTTGATGGCGCTTCGTGAGAGTTAAAAAGACTATGCAAAGATATTGCAAAAACAACAACTACCAGCAATGCAACAACGCCAATAGCTAAGACTTTTGTAGAAAGTCCTCCAAAAATCTTAGCATCCGCAATATCTACATTGTTTTGATTCGAAGATTTCTTTGCTTTTAAGTCGTCTTGATGCTCGTGAGGCTGGAAGCTAGGAGGCATGGATGAGTGAGACAATAATCCAGCATTTTGGCTGCTGTAATCGCCATATTCCTCGTTTTCTAGCTCCTCTTCTCGCAATGCTCTAGCGGATTCTTCGCCAGGAGCAACAAAACGCCCATTGCTGTCTACAACAGGCACTCTTCCTGTTGATTCGGCTTCTAATGGCAAGATTTGCGGCTTAGAAAGCAACTCCGTGTGTTTTGTGTTACTGCTTAGAAGGTCTTCAAAGTCGAATCTTCTAGGCATTAGTGGCGAAGATAAGTCATCTTTTTGTGAATAATCGTTTCCAGAAGTTAGCGAGTCTAAAGTGTTTAACGCGCTTTTATTTCCATTTTCTTTTGCGTACGAGTCGTTTGTAGAATCATTGCCAATGTTTGCATTCTTGCTATTCTCGTTATTTTTATTTTCGCCAACCTTATTCTCTTCGCTTGCTTGCGATTTATCGGTTGAATAGCTAGGGAAACTTGTGTATGTTGAAGACAAATTGTGGAAAATTGAATCATCGGCGTCTAGCTCAGTTGGAGCTAAAATATTCGCCATTTCTGCTGCAGCAATATCGTGGAAGTCGTAGTCTGTTCCAGTTGAATCGGACTCTGGCAAAGAATCAAGTTTTTTCCCAGAATTATCACCATTTCTTTTTAGCAAAGCGCTTAAAGCACCAATGGTTTTGCTTGCATTTTTAAGACCAGTATTTTTAGCGTTTTTGCCAAACTTGTTAGGCTTTTCGTCTTCGTTTTTTATTGATAAATCACTTGAATCTAAAATACCAATAGATTCTTGACTTGATAGTTCGTTTTCAAGCAAATCTTCGTTCTTAGATAATCCTTCTGGAAAATCAATAAGATCATTGTCTTTGCAAGGTAAAAGTAATGCTTTTTGAATAGAAGATTCGCTTGCATCGTTGTTAAGAATAATATCTTTTTCGCTAAGCTTTTTAACAGGAGTATATGTGCCTAAAAGTGCCAGAAGCTCCCCAATAGATGCCATTGGAATAATGCTTGAATCCTTAGCAGAAGAAAGGCCTCTTTTGCAAATCATAACAAATTCGCCAGGAACGCCGTCTGCAAGTCTAGAAACGTTAAAAACTGTGTTATTTTGCGTGTATCCAGTGCGCGTAAGAAGAGCATATAAAAGCGCAGAAAGCTGATGTGTTGCAATGTTTTCTACACTTTGTGGCAAGTTTTTAGACTGTTCTTCGCTTTTATTTTGATTTTCGCTTTTGTTTTGCGAATCCTGCGCGTCTTGCTTATTTTTAGTACTCGGCTTATCTTGTTTGTCTTGTGAATATTGCTTTGAATATTCAACAGTAATGTCTTTTAGTAGAGGGCTTATTGGCGCGCAAGCTAGCTCTACTCCATTATTTGTGATTCTTACTGTGTTTGTTGAAATAGCATAATGAGTTATTCCAGATGCAAGAAGTTTACTAAGTGCGTTTGCTGCTTCGGCAACAATAGAGCGTATAGCTTCGTAGCTAAGTGTAGAGCTATGTGATTTTATGTAGTCGTCTACAGTTATTCCAGAATCCAACTCAGTTATAATAATTGCAACATCATCTATGTTGTGAATTTTTAGAACTGGCGTAAATTTGCGGATTCTAGATAGTGCAAGAGTAGAAGATATTGTGTTTACTTCGGGAAGGAATCTACGGTCGCGCACAATAAAGAGCTGGCAATCTCTAGCAAGTATGCGGTCGCTAGCTTTCCATACTTGAATGCCTGCTTCTTCTCGCAAAGGTGATATTAGAGCGTAGCGATTAAGTATAATATCTCCCAACTGAGGTTTCATCTACTCCCCGGCTTCCTACATGAGTAATGAATATGCGTAAATAATAAATCCCATCAATTATTGTAATTGAAGAATTTAGTAAACGCTCCTTATTTTTGCAATTATTGTTGTTTAATTATTTTGATTTAATTATTGCTCACTGTGTTGATTTATGCTTATCAACTTGTATTGTGACGATTATTGTTGACTATTGTGACCTTTTATTACACATTTGCACCGTTTTTGCCTATTTTGAACGAACAACGCGAGACGAATTATTTTTGTTGCCATTTTTGCTGCTGCTTTCACTGCTGTTTTTGGCATTACTTTTAACAGCATTTGCGCGCTCAAGATTTAGCAAGAACGACCATTTTACGCCGATTTTTTTAAGAATTGGATTAATAATGATTGCCAATTCGCTTGTTTTTAAAAGCAAAAGAGTAGATACGTAAACGATTACAAGAATAATAGTTATAATTGCGCAAACAAAAATCGCAAGCAACCATCGATTAACGCCACGAAGGTTTGGTGAATCTAAAGAAATCCACTTGTAAATAAATTCTCGAGCCAAAATTCCAACAACAGCAGAAACAATAGCAGCCGCAATCACCTTTATGTGAGTAACAATAAGCTGCTTATCGTCTAAATTATTGTTAAAACGAGACCTAATCATTTTAACAAGAGCAGGGAAAGTAAGAATGTAGCTAAATGATGCAGCTGCTGCTAAAGCGCTAACCCAGTAGTTTGGCGGAAGGAACTTTATGCAAGAAAACACAATAACAAGTTCTACGCAAAGTTGCGCTGCGCAAAACATAAATGGATGCTTTCCGTCTTCAAAAGCGTAGAATGTGCGTTGAATAATCAAATAGGCGCTAGATAGTGGCAAGCCAATCGAAAGCATCATAAGAGGATCGGCCATTAAGTACGCCTCTTTTATGCTAATTGAAGGAAGCAGAGCCAAAGAGATAGGCATTGGAATAACAATAAAAGCAACGCTAAAGAAGCACATTAAAATGCTAACGCTTCTAATGCAAGAGCTTAAATCTGCGCGAACTGTAGATAAATCGTGTTGCGCAATCGACTTGGAGATTTTTGGAAAAACAGCGGTTGCAACCGATACAGCTATAAGCGAATATGGCAGAATAAACATTGTGTATGCGTTTTGAAAAGTGGCGTTTCCTGCAACATCAAATTGGCTTAATCCCAAGGTTTCTTCGGCTATAGAAGGTGCGCTTGTTGTTATGTGAGTTGTAGCCATTGTAGAAAGCTGGCTAACTGCCACTATTGCAAAACTCCAAGCTGCAACAGGTCCCATAGAGCGCAAGCCAATGCCGCTAATGCCAAAACTTGGCTTATACTTTAATCCGATTTTTTTAAGAGGAATAAACAAAACAAGTGCTTGAGCTGCAACACCTAAAGTCCAAAATCCTGCAGTTAAAAGCATTGTAGTGTTGTTCCAAAAATGCGCAGGCTGCCTACTTGCCTTTCCAAAAATCGCAATAAACACGCCAAATCCCGTGCAACTAACAATGTTTGCAGCAACCGAGCTCCAAGCGTACATTGCAAACTTGCCTTTAGCAGCCAGAACTTGGCCGAGCACTGTATAAAGGCCGTAGAAGAATATTTGAGGCATACACCACAGCGTAAAAGCGTTTGTAAGTGCAATCATTGCTGGGTTAGACCCAACGTAAAGCCATGTTAAAACAGGTGTGGCAATCGCCATTAAAGCTGTTACGCCTAAAAGCAGAATAATAGCAAATGTTATTAGCTTATTTAGCCTATTTTTTGCATCTTGTTTTTCTAGAGTCTTAACGATTTGTGGAACAAGAACAGCGTTGAAAATTCCGCCAGAAACAAGCGTATAAATAAGCTGAGGAATCATAGACCCAGCCTGGTAAGCATTTGCTGCCAAACCAGTTGTGCCAAGAGCTGCGGCGAGCAAAATTGTTCTAATCTGGCCAGTTATTCTGGAAGCAGCCGTGCCGCTTGCCATTATAATCGAGTTGCGGCCTACTGAATTCATTCGTCTGGATCCTTTTTACGATTAAACTGCCTGAAAAGCCCAAAAGCTCCAAGTGCAAAAGCAAATATTATAATAATCGTACCGCTTTTATCGCTGATTTGCAGCGTGCTTGTGATTGCCGTCTCTTTAGTGCTACTAAAAACGTTGTGGTTTCTATCTTCTAGAGCAAAAGTGGCTTTAACTTTGCTAGATGTTGTAGATCTAAGTGGCAAAATCACCTGGGATTCGCTATTTGCTGCGATTTTAACTGGTGTTTTTCTTCTAGTTACTATTTCCATAGAATTGGTATACGCAGTTAAATATACGCTAATCGGGTATGGGTTTGTGTTGCTGATTGTAATCGGCATGGTTGCTGTTTCGCTTACAAGAGTAACGTCTTTTGGAGGAATAATATTGATTCCAGAAATGAGCATTTTAGCCAAATCGTGAGTGCCATTTTTGGTTTGTGTCTGCGATTCGCTAGCGCTACTGTTTGATTGGCTAGCGCTATTTAACGTATTATTTAGCTCTCTTTGAGCCATTGCGTCAAAAAGTTTAATAAGATTTTCGCTCCAGATTTTGCTGTTTTGATTAATTTTTAACTTTGCGTTTTGTTTTGCAAGAGACTGAGCATCTGACTCGCATGTTTTATGGTTATTAAGCTCATTTTGATCAAGAATGCTGTTTATAAATTGGTTTACTAGCATTCTGTCTGAAGCTAATTGGCTAATCTTAGATTTGCTTGCGATTAATGATTTTCCTTCGATTGCACTCGCCTTAGGAACTGGGCTATATCCAAGGTGTTCTTTAGTAATCGCTTTTGAGCGAGTTAAAGAATTTATGTCTAGAAGACTAATCCAAGGCGATTTTTCTAGAATGCTTACAACTGATTCGATTAAAGGTATAGAAGAATCTGGGCTAAACGTTAGTAGCAAATGCCTAGGCATATAAGGCTGTTCCATCTGGTAGAAGGCGCTTTGTGCTGCAAGTCTGTTTAGAAGTCCTGCGCTAGTAGTTTCTGCTGCCGATTGAACGCTCGTAAAATGTCCATTTATTAATTCGTTAAGCGTTTCTTGGCAAGAAAGCACTTTTACGCTTCCAGAAGATGTTTGAACCTCGTAAACACCATTTTTTACGGCAAAACGGTTTGCTAGAGGGTCGAATCCGCTAGTGGCCACTACTGTTTTGTATCCGTTTGCGGCAGCCTGTTCTAGCGCGCGTAGAGTCCATTTTTCGCCTGTTTGAAAAGCGTAGGAATCAAGATTTAGCGGCTTTGTTGTTGAATTTTCTAATACAGATGATTTTTTACTCCAAGAATCTAAACCAATTCCAGCTAGTTTATAAGAAACATGATTTTCAGATTCCGCATACCTGCTTATGTTAAAACCGTTATTTTGCATAAATACGGAAGGTGTAAATGTTGGTTCACTAAATTTAAGAGTGTTTGGGTCTGCTATTGTTTGCAACTTTGGATGCTTTTGAACAAGATTTATCAAAGAAGTAATGCGCTTAATACTGTTTTTACTAAGTCTGATTTTTTGGTTAGTTGTAGAGCCTGTTGTAGAGCCTGTTGTAGGATTTGATAAATCTTCTTGCGATTCACTAATCGTGTTAATAGAAGGAGAAATATTGTGCTTGCTAATGTTGTAACGCCAATCGGAAGATTTTGCGATTATTGGCATTAGTAAAGTCACATTAATTGGCGGAGTTTGAACGTTTTTAATGCCAATATTTGCTCGAGTTACAAACGATTTAACAGAATAATAATGCTTAAAATCTAAAGAAGAATACGTTATAGAAACAGGTTTTGGACCCCAATAAATAATGTTTGAAAGATTTTGACTGTTTGCATCAACGTCGATTTGCGCACTATAAGATTTTCCGCTTGCAAGCGCTGGAACACTAACTTCGCCTATTAGTTGAGGCGTTGGAATCCTAGACTCGGCTTGGCTCCATTTTTGCAAGTCGGTTCTAGACATAAAAGTGTACCAAGGGTTAAAAGTGACTTGAATTTTGCCTTCTGGAAAATCTTTAGAACTGTTATTTTTAAGCAGAAGACTAATGTGGTATCCGCTTTTATCTGTAAGAATCGAAGTTGACTTTACGATTTTTATCGAGATTCCTTTGGATTTTGTGTTATACAAAGAGTAGGAGCTTAAGGAAGACTGATTAGCATACGCGACTTTTGGTGCGAAGAAAAATGGGAAAGTCGCAAGCAAGAGTGCCATTAGAACTGTGGTTGCGCAAAGTCTTAAAAACGCGTTTTTTTGCGACTTACGCAACTGGTTTTTTGAAAAATCAATCACATTAATCACATTGGTAACGTTAATCACGGTTTTGCCGCCTATTCGCCTTTTTAGCATACATCCATGCTATTTTTCGTTCGTTTGGGTAGCTTAAAATGTCGTTAAGGTTCTTAAAATCAACCCAAATCGCATCTTCTGCTTCGTGATCTGGGTCTCCAAGAACAGATAATTCGCCGCTAACATACTTAAGCGCAAAGTGGTGAACAAGTTTATGCACACGCTGGCTTGTTCCAGTAAACCAGTAGTCGATAGTTGCGATTGAATCAACAACTTCGCCAAGAATACCCGTTTCTTCGCGAATCTCTCTAACTGCTGTTTGTTGCGGTGTTTCGCCTTTTTCAATATGACCTTTTGGCAAACACCATTCCATGTGGCCACTTCGCGAATGCCGTGCTATAACCGCGACACGCCCAAGAGAGTCAAAAACTAATCCTCCAGCGGAATATTCTCGAACAATAGGCAAATCCTGTGCGTCTAGAGAAGCAAAAGTTTTAGGGCCGTCATTAACTCTTCTTTGAGGCATTAATGCAGGAGAAGGGGCATTAATAGAAGATATTTGCTGCCTGGATTCCGTTATATTAACATGAATGTTTTCAACAGTGTAGCTGCCCGAAAAGCCCGAAATATCAACAAAAATCGACTCCTCTTCTTCGGTTTGTTGCGGCTGAATTTTGCTTTTCATTCTAGCAACATCAAGAGGAGTGACTCGAATGCTTGGAGTGTTTTGGGTATGATTATCCGAGGCTCTGGCGAGCATGCGTCTTAAGTCTTTCGGAGTAACCATACACTCCACCTTACTCAATCCGCTGTGCATTGGGGTAACGGTATGCTGGAATGTAGTTTGATTTTTGCTGAAAGGGTGTTTTTAAGCGTGTCTGTGAACTTTGAAGTTTGGCCAGAAGCCATAGAGTTGGGTAAATTATTTGCCGATCACAATTACGAGTTGGCGCTTGTTGGCGGCCCTGTGCGAGACATGCTTTTGCATAGAGTTTCGCACGATCTTGACTTTTGCACATCTGCCAAGCCAGAAGAGTTTGAACCACTTCTTAGGTCTTGGGGTCATGACGGTTTTTGGGACATGGGTCGAAAGTTTGGCACGCTTGGAGCTTTGAAGCGCAGAAAAGACGGAACCGAAGTAAAAGTAGAGATAACAACTTACAGATGCGATGCTTATAATCCAGATTCTAGAAAGCCAGAAGTAAAATATGGCGATACTTTGGAAGGTGATCTTTCTAGACGCGATTTTACTGTAAACGCAATGGCTTTGCGCGTGCCAAGTCTAGAATTTGTGGATCCATTTGGCGGAGCAAGCGACTTATCTAAAGGTATTTTGCGAACTCCAGTAGACCCACGTCAGTCTTTTGACGACGATCCTTTAAGAATGATGCGTGCTGTTCGCTTTGTTGCTCAACTTGGTTTCACTATTGAAGCAAGCACGGCTGAGGCCATTTTGAGCATGGTTTCTAGATTAGATATTGTTTCTGCGGAGCGCGTTCGCGACGAAATAACAAAGATGCTTCTTTCGGCAAATCCGCGTGCAGGAATTGAAGCAATGGTTGATTCTGGTATTGCAGATAGGGTTTTGCCAGAAATTCCTGCTTTGCGCTTAGAAATCGACGAGCATCACAGGCATAAGGATGTTTTTGAACACACAATGATGGTTCTTGAGCGCGCAATAGCGCTTGAAACAGATGACGAAGGTGCGGTTCCTGGGCCAGATTTAACTTTGCGACTTGCTGCTCTTTTGCACGATATTGGCAAGCCGCGCACTAGAAAGTTTGAAGACGGCGGAAAAGTTAGCTTCCATCATCACGATATTGTTGGAGCTAAAATGACTAGAAAGCGCATGAAAGCTTTGCATTTTGACCATCATATTATTGACGATGTAAGCGAGCTTGTGAATTTGCATTTGCGATTCCACGGCTACGTAGACGAGCCTTGGACGGATTCTGCAGTTAGAAGGTATGTTAAGGATTCTGGCCATTTGTACGAGCGTCTAAATCGCTTAACTCGCGCAGACGCTACTACCCAAAACAGGCGCAAGTCGCTTATGTTTGAGCATGCGATGGACGAGATGGAAGATCGCGTACGCGAATTAAAAAAGCAGGAAGATTTTAACGCAATTCGCCCAGACTTGGATGGCAATGAAATCATGAATCTTCTCGGCTTAGAGCCTGGTCCGATTGTTGGTAAAGCATACAAGCACATGTTGGACTATAGATTAGATAATGGCCCAGTAGATCACGATATTGCTGTTGAAGAGCTTAAAAAATGGTACGAAAGTCAAGCTGAATAAAGCGAATCGCGCAAAGCGTCTATATAAGCGTCTATATAAGCTAGAATCTTACTGAATAGGCTTGTGGTTTGCAGCTTTTGGAAGATTCTTAATTGTGTTATACGCTGCGCAGCCTCTAATCTCGTTAATTGCAGCTCCAGCAGCAGGAACGTCGGTTTTAGGACGAAGATTGCTAAAAGTGGCTCCTAAAACAACGTCAATAAGCTTATCTTGACGGTCGTCCATGCGCAAAATGGCGTCCTTAAAATTGGCTACTAGTGTATAAGCTTCGTTAATCGACTGTTTTCCAAAATAGATTGTTGTGCGCTTAACGCGTGTTTCGCTATTTCCAACTTCGATTAAGTTAAAACCGCGATTTCTAAGGCCTTCCCCGACTGCTCGCGCAAATCCGCGGAATTTTGTTCCATTTAGAACGCGTATAGAAACAGCGCGATTATCTATATAAGACGCTTTATTTTCGTCTTTGTTTTTTATAGCACAAGGCGCTTGAACGCCATAGTTTGGGTCTACTTCTGGAGTTCTAGGAGCAGCGATTCCAAAAAGATGCGATTGCACAATAAGAGCTAAAACAAAGGCAATTGCAACTCCGATTGCAACAGACGATAGCACAAATCGTTTTCTTTGATACATGAACTCTCTTCGGGCTAGTCGCTCGTCGTAAAACTGCGTCATGCTAACTTCCGATCTGTACTGTGTGCTTGTATTGTGCGCGTTGTGCGCTCGTATGCGTATGCATAAGTGTTAGCTATTTTACTTACTATGCATGACGGTGTGCTAGCAACGTATTTTAACTGTTAAAAGCTTTACAGAGAGCTAAAAATTCGTCGCAAGTTAAAGTTTCGCCTCGTCTTGTTGAATCAATCTTAGAAAGTTCGTAAGCTTCTTTAGGAACAATGCCTTTTAGTGCTGCGTTTAGCGTTTTTCTTCTCTGCTGGAATGCTGCATCAATAATCTTAAACACTTTTTCTTTTTCTTGCTCGCTGCCTTTTGGATTATCGTTTCTCTTAAAGTACACTAGCGCGGAGTCAACGTTTGGAGCAGGCCAAAATACGTTTCTGCCAATCAAACCAGCTTTTTGAGCAGTACCATACCAAGCCAACTTTACGCTTGGAGTTCCATACGTTTTATTGCCAGGCTGCGCGCATAAGCGATCTGCAACTTCTTTTTGAACCATTACGAGAAAGCTTGTAAGATTATCGAATTTTTCTAAAAGAGTAAGAATAATCGGTGTTGCAACGTTGTATGGAAGATTTGCAACAAGCGTAAAGTGCGCCGCTTTTGCTAAATCGGGAACATCTTGAGCGTTTACCTCTAACGCGTCTTTAAGAATCACATTAAACCGTTCTAAAGCATTAGGCATAAATTCTTTAACAGTACTCGGCAAACGTTTAGCAAGCGGAGGATCTATTTCTACAGCAGTAAGATTTGCGCCCGCTTGAAGAATCGCAAGTGTAAGAGAGCCAAGACCAGGGCCTACTTCCATAACAAAATCGTTTGAATTAATTTTTGACGCAGCAACGATTTTCTTAACTGTTCCAGGGTCAATAACAAAATTTTGACCAAACTTTTTTGTAGGCGTAATGCCCTCTTGCGCTGCGATTGCGCGAATATCAGCTGCTCCAAGAAGACGGCCTTGTTGATTTTCAATATTATCTTTCGTCAATTTAATACCATCCAAACTTTAATACCATCCAATTTCTTGTGAATGCTTCCACGCTTCGCTAGGATTTCCGTATTTACTTCTAATGTAACTAAGGCCCCACGTTATTTGTATTGATGCATCTTCATGCCAGTTTGCTCCCGCGCTCGCCATTTTATCTGCTGGAAGTGATTGCGGAATTCCGTACGCGCCAGAGCTTTTATTTTCTGCGTTCCAGCGCCAATTCGATTCTTTTGTCCACAATTTAACAAGGTCTTCCCACATTGCTCCAGTCCAACCAAGTTGTGCGCATGCTGCTTGAGCATAAAGTTTTGCTTGTTCGGGCGTTGCATGAACCATGCCGTTTGGGTTATCTGCAGGTGCAGGTGCAGGAGTTGGTGTTGGTGTTGGGGCAGGTGTTTGTTTTATAGCTTGTGAAGTTTCAGCAGTTTGCTTAGAACTTTGCTGATTGTTGTTATTATTTTGTTGAATGTTTTGATTTTGCGCGCCCTGTTGTGCGCTCTTGTTTTGTGTATTTTGTTGATTCGTGTTTGTTTTTTGCGATTGAGTTTGACTAGTTTGACTATTTGGTTTCTTGTTTTCTTCTTGTTTATTGATTTGTTTGCTTGGCTTAGATTCGTTTTGAGTTTTAGGAGTAGACTTTGCGCCAATTGCAACAATTTGATCAATCGACGGCTTAACAATTGACTGCTTTATTAGCGTTGCACTTTGAGCTTTGCCATCCACATAAGTCACGTTATACAAATCTATGCGCTCGCCATTTGCGCCAGCTTGTTTAATAACTCTAGCTCCGATTGCAAGACTTGAGTCGTTTACGTTTATAGTGCTAAATGGAATAACAACGTTTCTAGATTCTTTTCCATGCGTTACTCTAAGAATGCGAAGCAAAGTTTTTCCGTTTTCTTCGCTAACAGTTACTTGGTCTTCTTTTCCTAAGACTATTCCTAAAGAATCAAGAATTGAGCTTGCTGGCAGTGTTCCGTCTGGAACAACTCTTGTTTTGTTATCGCAAATAACTGTGACTGGTCCTTTTTTGTTTATAGAAAGTCCACCAGTAAGCTTGTTATAAATGTTTTGCAAATTAACAGTTATTTTTGCAGCATGATCTGCGTTTGCTTGGAAGAATCCGATTAATTGATCAATGCTTGTTGCAACAGTCCAAAATGGTATTGTTACACCGTCTACTGTAATGGATGTTTGATAAGCGCTTCTAACGGTAACAGTTGCGTGATCTGCTAATATGTCTCCCGAAGTACTAATAACTTGGTCGTGTGTTTTAACTGGTACTTTTTGTTCTTGTAGAAGTCTTTGTGTAGTAGATGCATAAGTTGTTACTACTTTAGTTTTGCCATTTATGATTAAAGCAATAGATTTACGCGCAGAAAGTGCAAAAATCCCAGTGCTAGAAATAATAAGAGCTAGAACGCATATAAAAACGCGTAGTCTTCTCATTATTACAAACCGCTGAGGTGTCCATCTGCGTGCCATTCAACCTCACTTTCAATGCAAAACTGAATTTTAATTATAGCAATGATTGCAATCAGCCAAAAATAAGACTATAAGCATATGATCTAACTCATTAAAAATGCGTTAAGAAGAATCAATCTTAAACTATAAAACTATAAAAGGTAAAGGGGGCAGGAGAGAAGGGGATTTGTCCTGCCCCCATGAGGAGGAGCTGGTTGGGGGACGCTCCATCCTCTTGCTCGGAAACCCTGAGTTGGGGGAAGGCTCCCGAGAACTTACTCAAGCGAAGTAATCAGCATAAATTGTTCTTGTAAGCTTTACGATTCATCATACAATAAATTTATTTATGACTTATTATCTTATTATTGTTATTGTAAATTTACTAAAAACTTTTTATATGCTTATGACTCATAATATGCATACAAGTGGATTTTTATAATTTAGACTGTTTTTGTTATGCAAAACGCCTATAAAATGGAGCCTCCTGCCGGGATCGAACCGGCGACCTGCCGCTTACAAGGCGGCCGCTCTGGCCATCTGAGCTAAGGAGGCGAGTTCTTGCACGCTAGTTAAAAATCTTCGCGAGCAAAACATTGATTAGTGTATCAGCACCCGTTGCCAAGTGCAACTTTTGGAACCAACACACTAATCAACAAGAACTAGTCAAGAGGATTTGGCTGATCTTTATCTGTTACCTTTGGCATAACACCTTCAACTCCAACCTTAGACTTGTCTAATCCAATAGACTTAAGAATTGCATCTGGTGTACTAAGCTTCTTCTTGCTAACCTCAACCATATCAAGCAGCTTCCCGTTGATAGTGGTTGTAGGAGTTGTCATAGCTCCCTTATTTGATCCGCTAACATTCCACAAAGCCTTGCGATTTGGTGTATCGGCATTAATAGCGTTTTGCCAATCAAGATAATTTCTGTTGAATGCTTTGTTTGCCACTTCTTCGCTAACGCCCGCGTTTATGGCTTGCTCAATCAGCTTTTTGTTGCTAACAGGCTTGTAGTCGTCGCCTTCTTCTGGCTGGAAGTCTTCTGCAAAAATGTTGTTAATAAATTGAAGTAAGTGCGAAGGATTGTCGTCGTTAGAAGAAATGTATGCGATTGCGCCAGTTACGCGTGTTGAATAGTGGTCGCTAGAAATTCTATCCAAGAACGACATTGGGTGAATCTCAAGGTTGATTTGGCCAGCTTTCATCATTGCAATAAGCATTTGATCGGAATCGCGATTAAAATTACCGCATCCTGGGCACAGAGGATCGGCATAAACCGCTATAGTCGGAGCGTTTGGAGCCGTTGTGTTATAGCCGTTTTTGCTGATTAAAATTCCGCCTTGTTCGTTTGCGTACTTAGGCTTTTGATTAGTCGTAAGATTTTTAACAGCTCGTCTTGCTTGTTGAGCTTGCTCGACATTCTTTTGATTTTGCGCATTAGTGGCGTTAAGGGCTGTAATTCCAATTGCTGCAATCATGCCAATTAAAATGACAACAACAACAATTCCAACGATTGTTTGTTGGCGTAATTCTTTAGCTTTGCGCGCTTGAAGATTTTGATTTGATTGATTTTGCGCGCTTTTGCTACTGTTAGGCATGCCTATCCTTCCCCTGATTTTTACAAATAACATACATAAGTAAATTAATCTAAAAGAATAGTTTAGATTACGGTATCAACGGACTTAATCGCCATCGGTTGCTTGCGATTTTCCCGCGCCGCAAATGGCCCCTGCTCCAACGGCGAATATTTTAGTTTTACCTAATATAAAAGAAATAATCCATCCTGCAATAAATCCAATAATGTACCCAATTGAAGTTGGCGAACAAATATCTGGAGCGTATGTTGGTAAAATCACGCTAATTGACCAAACTTGAACTTTGATTAATTGACTAGATGCATGTATTAAAATTGGATACACGTATGCTCCAATAATGCCTGCTGTTGCAAGAGTTAGGACTTTTTTAATCGAGTATGCGATTGCTTTAATAAAATGCCACGGTATGCTAGCGATTCTTATGAATACGTCTTTTCCGCCAACGGATTCGTTCGCGCGTTTTCTGCGTACGCTTGAGCAAACATTGTATCCGATTGTTGCTGTAATTAGCATAAAAATAAGATTTGCTGCAAGCGCATCTATTGGAGAAATCGCAGCTAGTAAGCTTGCAAGAGTAATGAATACAGCCGCCGCCACTCGTCCGCGAAATAAGTATTTATTTACGTTTGGATGCGGATTTTCATCTAACTCAGGCGGCTCAGCAATTTTGGTTGCTTGTTCTGAGTTTGTGATTTGTTCTGGCTCTGTAACCTGTTCTGGATCTATAGCTTGTTCTAACCCGTTTGCGTATACCTTGGTGGTGGATGTGCTAGTGGCGTCTAGTAAAGATGTTGGCTCGGGGTCTATTAAATCCGATTCTGTAGAGTGTAATAAAGTTGTATTGTCAACATTCTTAGAAACCCACATTTTTCTAGGGTTTTCTGGAAGCTTTCTTGTTTGAAAAGTCGTGTTAAAATCGTGAGTTTTTGCATTATTGGGTACAGTTTCTCCACTAAAGCTGTGCTCAAAAGGGTAGCTTGAATCCTGCCAGTCTGTAGGGTTCATAGCATCTTGGAAAATTGCGTTTTCAAGCTGTTCGGGAGTGCATCTTTCGCTTCTTTTAGGATTTAATGCGCTTTTGAATGCTTGCATTGTTCTTATTGGAAGACCATTAAGATTTGCGTTCCCAGATGCTGCTCTTTCTAAAACTGCCATTATTGGCTTGGTTCCAAAAACAGGCTTTCCTGTTGCTGCAAAAGCTAGAACGGCAGCTACGCTCCACCAATCTGTAAGTTCGCTCGATTCTCCGCCTTCAATGATTTCTGGAGCAATAAATCCAGGGGTTCCCATTACAAGGCCAGTTCGCGTAACATGCGACTCGCCCTGCCCCATAGATATTCCAAAATCAACTAAAACGGGGCCAGTAGTGGAAATCATTATGTTTGTAGGCTTAATATCTCGGTGAATTATGCCCGCACTATGAACCGCTTTTACAGCGTCGATTAGTTTGTGCGCAAGTCGTTCTAAATCGCCACCAACGTATGGGCCGTTAATTGCAACGTCTTCTTTAAGATTGTGGCCGTCAATAAGTTCTGTGACTATAAAAGCGATTGAAGCATCAAGCTCCATGTCTACTATTGAGCACACGCCTTCGTGGTGTATTTTTTGCAAAGCTAGCGCCTCGCGCCTAAGTCTAAGTCTTGCTTGCTCTTGCGGATTGCTAACTTCTGCAGATTCCAAATCATCGTCTTGGTTTTCTAGCATTGATGCTCGCAAAATCTTCATTGCGTAAAAATGGCCGCCGTCGTCTTTTACTCGCCAAACGGAGCCCATAGCGCCTCCGCCCAGTCGCTCAATCAGCGTGTATCCGCCAACATTTTGGCCAGAGCGCAAGTCAAACATGCTCACATCTTCCATAATGCATTATGTTAGTGTGCAGCTATGCCAATTTGTTTTTTAACACTAAACACGCGATTTTATAAACAAATGTTTATATATCTACTGTAAAAGTAATCGTGTTTATAAGCCTTTGTTTATGAGTGATTTTTATACTCGACACGCCGAAGTGTTAGAAAATACTGTAATTTTGCTGTTTTTACTGAATAAACATGATATATTGAATCATGGCTCAACGAAGAGAACCTTCAATGAACCATGTAAGTAAATGTGGACGATTGACGCCGCCGATGTAGGACTTGGGGTCTTTGGTGCACACCCTTCACAACGGATCGTTCGGCACGTACCTGCCGATGAAAGGAAAATATCATGGCAGAAGTTGTATTTGATCATGTAACTCGAATCTACCCAGGCAACGATAAGCCTTCGGTTGATGATTTGAACATGACTATTAAGGATGGCGAGTTCCTTGTACTCGTTGGTCCATCTGGTTGCGGTAAGTCCACAACGCTACGAATGTTGGCTGGCTTGGAAGAGGTTAACAAAGGTCGCATTCTTATTGGTGGTCAAGACGTTACTACAATGCAGCCAAAAGATCGCGATATCGCAATGGTGTTCCAGAACTACGCATTGTATCCACATATGACTGTTGCAGATAACATGGGCTTTGCTCTTAAGATTGCAGGCGTAAACAAGGAAGAAATCCGCAAGCGCGTTGAAAAAGCTGCTGAAGTTTTGGATTTGACTGAGTACTTGGATCGTAAGCCAAAGGCTTTGTCTGGTGGTCAGCGTCAGCGTGTTGCAATGGGTCGCGCAATTGTTCGCGAACCAAAAGTCTTCCTTATGGATGAGCCTCTTTCTAACCTTGATGCAAAGCTTCGCGTACAGACTCGTACACAAATCGCAGCATTGCAGCGTCAGCTCGGCGTTACTACTCTTTACGTAACGCACGATCAGACCGAGGCTTTGACAATGGGCGACCGCATTGCCGTTATTAAGCTTGGCATTTTGCAGCAGGTTGGCGCTCCAACCGAGCTTTATGACCGCCCAGCAAACGTGTTTGTTGCAGGCTTCATTGGTTCCCCATCTATGAACATTAACCAGCATCCAGTGGTTGATGGCAAGGCTCAAATTGGCGAAGATTCCATCACTCTTCCAGCAGAAGCTGTTGATAAGCTTGCCGAGGAAGATAAGGGTCAGATTATTGTTGGCTTCCGTCCAGAAGATGCAAGCTTGGCAACTTCCGACGATCCAAATGCCTTCTCCTTGAAGGTTGTAAACGTGGAAGATCTTGGCTCCGACGGTTACATCTACGGAAACATCATCACCGATGGATCTCCAGAAGAAGCATCTACAATGATGAGCGACCAGAACAAGCTCACAACGATTCGCGTGAACCCACGTGCGCTTCCAAAGGTTGGTGACGTTGTAAAGATTAAGATTGATCCATCCAAGATGCACCTGTTTGCACCTTCTACAGAGTTGCGTTTGAACTAGCGTTTTCTTGGGCACTTGATTCTTGTTTTGAGTGCCCGAGATTTCTGTATAAGGGTATGGCGGGGTTCGCTAGGCGAGCCCCGTTTTCGCATGATTTAGCTTATTTTAATCTGTAGTTGTATTTGCATTTATTCACATTTGGTGATTATTTGGTTATTAGCGTTCAGCTTTACGGGTAGACTAGATTTTATGGAATGGAACGAAACTCCTTTAATGGATCCGCGTGCTGCGCAAGCAACATCGGTTTCTGCGCTTAGCGAGACCGTATCTTCTGCGGAACCGCCAGCGTTGAAGATTACTGCTGCAAGCTCTAATCCTCAAATGTTTATGCTTCCTTGGGAGCTGCCGCTTTCTCAATGGCCTACAAATCTTTTTGTTAACCTTCCTCGAGGCATATCTAGGCACGTTGTGCGTTTTGTGCACGTAGGCGACGAAGTGTACGCAATGAAGGAGATTACTCGTCAAGTCGCGGAGCGCGAATATGAGCTTTTAAGACGTTTGCGCAAGCTGGAACTTCCAACAGTTAAGCCTATAGCGGTTGTTGCTGGTAGAAAAGATAAGAATGGTGAGCCGCTTGAAGCAATGCTTGTTACTCGTCATCTTAAATTCTCACTGCCTTATCGAGCACTATTTGCTAGAACTTTGCGCCCAGATACTGCGGAGCGTTTAATTGATGCGCTTGCTGTGCTTATGGTTCGTTTGCATCTTTCGGGATTCTATTGGGGAGATGTTTCGCTTTCTAACGTTCTGTTCTTGCGCGATGCCGACGCATTTACTGCGTTTTTGGTGGACGCGGAAACTGGCGATTTGCACGGAAGCCTTACCGAAGGCCAGCGAGAATACGATATTGATTTAGCTCGCACAAATATAATCGGCGAATTAATGGATTTGAGTTCTGGCCAGCTTTTGCCTGGAGAAGTTGACGAAATTAGCATTGGAAACAGGCTTGTAGACAGATACCATTCGCTTTGGAGCACGCTTACAGACGTAGATAAGTTTAGCCCAGACGAAATGTGGCGTATTGAGCGCCGCGTGAATCGTCTTAACGAGCTTGGATTTGACGTAGACGAGCTTGAGATGAAGACTTCCGAAGATGGGCGAAGAGTTTTGGTTAGACCGCGAGTTGTGGACGCTGGATACGCTTCTAGAAAGCTTTTGCGTTTGACTGGCTTAGATGTGCAAGAAAATCAAGCTCGTAGGCTTCTTAACGATTTAGACGCGTACCGCACTTCTACATGGCGTCAAGGTGAAGAGCTGGAGATTGTTGCTACAGACTGGATGCGCGAAGTGTTTGAGCCTACTGTTCGCATGATTCCGCCTGAGTTTAGGTCGCAAATTCAACCTGCACAATTCTTCCACGAAGTTTTGGATCATCGTTGGTTTATGGCAGAGCGCGTTGGGCACGACGTTTCTATGCAAGATGCAGTAACAAGTTACATTAAGAACGTTTTGCCTCAATACAAGATGGATAAGCGCGTTTTGGCTGCGATTAATGCGGATGCGGATTCTGGCGTTGTAGATGACGAGTACACGTATTCCACGCCTGCGCCTGCAGCCGCTCCTGCTGCTGCGGCGAGCGACGACGATGACGAGTACGATCAAGACGCAAGTGTTTGGGCAAGCTGAGCTTTTTGTGAGCTTTTGCGTGCTTTTGTGAGCATTTTTGTTTTGCTAGCGTTTTAAGAGATTCCTTACTTTACACCTTTTTGCATCTGCTTTACTTTTGTTTAGTGAAGTGTGGAATTATTCTCTCTGAAATGTGGAATAATTCGTATTTATTTTAGGAATTTTGTTAATTTCTTTTGTGAATGGTGATAGAATTTTCTTGTTAGTTGTCAATGATTGCCAACTAATAATAGTTATTTATCAATTAATCAAGGGAGATTATTATGTTAAAGGGTGTAGATTCTATAATTCCTCCAGCATTGCTGAAGGTTCTCTGCGAAATGGGCCATGGAGATGTTTTAGTATTGGCCGATGGAAATTTTCCAACTGAGTCTGTAGGAAAAGACGCTATAGTTGTACGCTGCGATGGTCATGGAACTTCGGAATTGCTAACTGCAATCTTAAAGTTGATGCCACTCGATCAATACACCGATAAGCCAGCTACACTTATGGAAGTTGTTCCAGGAGACCCTTGCGAAACTCCAATTTGGAAAGAATATGAAGATATTATTGCTAAATACGATAAACGTGGAGCAAGCACTTTAGGAACTCTTGAAAGATTTGCGTTCTACGATGAGGCAAAGAAGGCATATTGTGTTGTTGCCACGGGTGAGCGTGCTCAATACGCTAACATTATGCTGCGTAAGGGCGTGGTGTTTGCTGGAGAGTAGCGTAAATAGGTAAATAAGTTTATATTTATATGCTATTTATCTGTTATTTGCTTGTAGAGATATAGAAATCTAAGTGTTATAGCATAAAAGCACTGCATGTAACAAGATGATTTGGAATTTAAGAACCATCTGCTACGTGCAGTGCTTATTTTGTGCCCCCTGTGGGACTCGAACCCACAACCCAAGACTTAAAAGGACTCTGCTCTGCCAATTGAGCTAAAGGGGCAACAAATGCCCAGTATACTACATTTTGTAGACTAATCCAACTTCTTTGATGTTGGCGTGTTAGTTTGCAAGTTGTCCTAATTGCATAAGCTTATCTTTGATTTGGCTTGCGGATGGCTCAACCATAAAGCTGCCGTCGCTAAAAGTCACAACAGGAATATGCTTCTGACCGCTAATCTCAACAGCTTTTTGAGCAGCTCCGTCTTCGGACTCAATATTGTGCCAAGTAAAAGCAACATTAAACTGGTTAAGCGCGGACTTTGCGCGAATGCAATCGCCACACCAATCGGCTCCATAAACATTGACTAATGGCAAATTTTCCATAAACTATCACCTCAATTCAGTTTGATTGTAAAGTGGCCATTAAAGTGGCAATTAAAGTGGTTTGCAAATGTATTATAAATTTTCACTCATAATGGTCTATAAAAAATATTGTATTAGAACACTAATATTTGCGTGATTTTTGCGAATAATCAACAATTTCAACTATAATTTAAGCTAATTTTCTTTAATGTGTCCCTTTAATTTCATAGGCTTATTATATGAACATGGTTATGGACTTAAATTTGATTATATGGTTTACTGTTGGCGCAGTTATTTTAGCTGTTGCTTTAGTGGCGGTAGCTGTTGTTTTGCGAATTATTGGAAAATCGAATGGCCCAGTAATACCTACTAGCAAAGAAGACCCATTGTCTAGTAGCGCTGAAAATAATAGCGATTTTAGCGCGCAATTGCCAGAAAATGCAACGTCTAGAATGGCTAGGCTTAGAGGCAAGCTTGCGAATAGTCAAAATCCTTTTGGACGCGCGCTTTTTAACATTTTAAGCAAAGATAATATTAGTGAAGACGATTGGCAAGATGTAGAAGACACGCTTTTAATGGCGGATGTTGGCGCGCAAGCAAGCGAAGAGTTGGTTGAGTCGCTTAAAAAAGACGCTAGGATTTGTGATACTGCAAGCGCGCAAGAGGTTCGCGAAACATTGCGCGCGAAACTTCTAGATGTTGTTGGCAGCAAAACCGATAGAAGTCTAAAAGCAGATTTGCAAGATGCAAATAAGCCAAGCGTAATCATGATGGTTGGCGTAAATGGCACTGGAAAAACCACTACTGCTGGCAAGCTTGCGCGACTAATGGTTTCTAAAAATCGTTCTGTAATTCTTGCTGCTGCCGATACTTTCCGCGCGGCTGCTGCCGATCAGCTTGAAACTTGGGCAAATGCTGCAGGTGTTAAAGTTGTGCGTAGTCAAAAAGATGGAGCAGATCCTGCTTCCGTGGCTTTTGATGGCGCTACGGCTGCCAAAGAAGCAAACGCAGACGTTTTGATTGTAGACACGGCTGGAAGGTTGCAAAATAAAGCAAATCTTATGGAAGAGCTTGGCAAAATCCGCCGCGTAGTCGAAAAAACTGTTCCTGTAGACGAAGTGCTTTTAGTGCTTGATGCTACAACTGGCCAAAATGGAATGGCTCAAGCAAAAGTCTTTGCTCAAGCTATTGGAATTACGGGCGTTGTGCTAACAAAGTTAGACGGCTCTGCAAAAGGTGGAATTGTGATTTCTGTTCAACGCGAGCTTGGAGTTCCTGTAAAGCTTGTTGGTCTAGGGGAAGGTCCAGATGACCTTGCTCCGTTTGATCCAGAAAGTTTTGTAGACGGCATTTTGGCTTGAGTTGCTTTTGGCTTTAGTCGCATTTTAGATTAAGCAATTTTGCTTTAGTAACTTTTAGCTTGAGTTGATTAGAATATAAATTAAATTGCAACCACCGATGGTTGCGTTTGTGAGGTGAAAAATGACCGCAATGGATCCGCAATGGGCGTTACTAGCTGCCGCATTAGTGTTTATAATTACGCCAGGAATCGCACTGTTTTATGGTGGCCGTGAGCGTGCAACGTCAATGGTTAACATGATGATGCTTTCCGCTGGTGCAATTGCGGTAACAACCATAGTTTGGACGCTTTGGGGCTGGTCAATGGCCTTTGCTGGCAAAGACATGATTGGCGGCGTTGTTGGAGACCCTGTAAGCGGATTGCTGCTACGCGATTCAATGGTGGCAGATCACGGCATTTTTACTTCGATGGACGCAAACACTGGTCTTGCTGGCGGAATTCCAGCGGCATTTAGACTTGCGTGCGCGGTTGTTGCTGTGGCTCTTATAACTGGAGCGCTTGCTGGTCGAGTGCGCTATGCGATTTGGCTAATATTCGTTGCTGTTTGGGTAACGCTTGTGTTTGCACCTCTTGCGCACATGGTTTGCGGAGGCGGTCTGCTTTCGCCAAATGGCGCTATATCTCAGGCTCTTGGAATCCAGGTTCATGATTTTGCAGGCGGATCTTTGTTGCACGTAGCTGCGGCAGTTTCGGCTTTAGCAATTGTGCTTATTATTGGCGGTCATGCTCATTTTCCTCTTAAGAATTTTGTTTTACATACCAAGTCTTTTGCGACTTTGGGTGGCGCAAATTCGGAGCACAAGGGCAATTTAGTTCGCGCACTTTTGATGGAAGTTGCAAAGTCTAATAAGACTAATGATTCTGCTGCTTCTAGCGATGATTCTAAAGCTAAGGGCGATTCTTCCTTAGAAAACGCTAGCGAGCTTGCGGATAATGGCAATTTTTCCAATGTTTCTGCACGCGCTCCGCACAATGTTCCATTTGTTGTTCTTGGAATTTTCATCATTTGGTTTGGCTGGCTTGGCTTAATGATTGGTTCTTCTGTAGGTCTTCCAGGAGTTGCTGGGTACGCGTGGGTTAGCTCAACTATTACAGCGTCTGCGTCTATGCTTGCTTGGGGTGTTGCGGAACGCTTGCGCTCGGGGTGCTTTAGTGCCGTTGGTGCAGCTAGTGGAATCATGGCTGGTTTGGCTGCTAGTGCTGCCGCTGCAGACGTTATAGCGCCTTTGTGGGCGGTTGTATTGGGTGCGATTGTTGGAGTTGTTACATGCCTTGCTACGCATTCTAAGACTTTTACTCGCTACGATGGCGCGCTACACGTTGTAAGCGTAAATGGCATTGCTGCGTTTATTGGCATTCTATCTGTTGGATTATTTGCGGATGCAAGCGGATTGCTTTCTACTGGCGATTGGCATCAGCTAATTGCGCAAATATGCCTTCTTGCAATCACAATTCTTTATTCTGGAGCCGTTAGCGCGTTGCTTGCATTTGGATTAGAGAAGCTTTTTGGTTGGAGAATATCGGAAGCTAAAGAGCGTAAGGGCGTTGATTTAGCGGATCAAGGTGAGCGTGCGTACGATTTTTCTGGTATTGCTCAAGAAAAATCTGCGATTGACGCTGAAGATAAGACGCAAATGTGACACACTCGGATTGCGCAATGTGGATAAAACTTTTAGTTATCCACATTTTAGGCGTGTTGCTGTGTATATCTATAAAAGTTATACACAAATGGGGGATAACTTTGTGGATATCCTGCGGATAACTTTTTTGAAATCATATTCAGTTTGCAATTCAAAAAGTTTTATGATAGCGATTGCATAATTCAAGATAAATGATTCAATTACCAAAAAAGCATGAAAAGGCGTTAAATAGGCCATTATTATGAGCGACCAGAGTGAAAACGTTAACAAAAAAGACCTACTGAAACACATATTTTCTCTAGCTATTCCTACATTTGGCCAGCTTATTGCAGAACCAGCGTTTGTTTTAGTAGACACTGCAATAGTTGGGCATTTAGGCAAAACGCAACTTGCAGGGCTTTCAATAGGCTCAACCGTGCTTTTAACAACAACGGGGCTATGCCTGTTTTTGGCGTACAACACAACAAGCCAAGTTGCAAGGCTACTGGGTGCTGGCAAAAATCGCCAAGGGCTAAGCGTTGGAATGGATGGATTGTGGCTTGCTCTCGTGCTTGGGGTTGTTCTAACGCTTGTTTTAATGGTGTTTGCGCGCCCGCTTTGCCAAAGTTTTGGCGCAAATGGCGAAACGCTTAAAAACGCGATTATTTACACTCAAACTGTTATGCCTGGATTGCCCGCAATGTTGCTAATTTACGCTGCAAATGGCATTTTTAGAGGACTTAGCAAAGTAAAAATCACGCTTTTTGCTGCAATAAGTGGAGCTGTGCTAAACGCGATTTTAGATATTCTATTTGTGTTTGGAATGAATCTTGGAATTGCTGGGTCTGGAATAGCAACAATGATAGCGCAATGGTATATGGGTATTGTTTTAACGCTGCCAGCGATTTTTTGGGCAGCTAGAGAAAAAGCACGTTTGCGTCCGCAGGCACACAGCATACTTAAAAGCGCTGGAAGTGGTATTCCGCTGTTTATACGCACATTGGCGTTGCGCGCGTGCATGGTTGCAACTGTTGCAGCGGCTGCGCGACTTGGAACAAACACTTTAGCGGCATATCAAGTTGCAAATTCTTGCTGGAATTTTGTTATGAACATATTAGACGCTATAGGAATTGCAGCTCAAACAATAGTCGCCTCCGCGCTTGGAGCTGGCTTATTAAAACGTGCTAATGTAATAACAAAAGTTTGCGCACAAGTAGGAGCATTAAGTAGCGTAATCGTTGGAATTTTAATGATATTTGCAGGATGGTTATGCTCTCCGCTATTTAGTCCAAATGCCGAAGTGCAACTTTTGGTTTCAATAGGAATGACGATTCTTGGAATTTTCTTGCCTCTATCTGGATTTATGTGGGCTTTAGACGGAGTGTTAATCGGGGCTGGAGATCACAAGTATTTAGCCAAATCGTGCTCAATTACAGCAGTTGTGTATCTTATTGCAATTAGTGCGGTTTGTGCGGCAAATGTGGCTCTTTTTGCAGGAGATATTACTAAAACAATATCGCTGTGGGTTGCTCTTAATGCTGTGTATATTGGCGGACGCGCGCTTGGAAATTCGCTTAGAGTTAAAACGGATGATTGGATGAAGTGCGCAAATCTGTGATTTGTTAGGTTGATTTGTGAATTGTGATTTGTGAATTGTGATTTGTGACTTATGACTTTTAAGTTGATTTGTAAAATCGCGAAGTATTTAACTTACGATTTGTGTTGGTTTATATAAACTTTTGTTTGCGTGCTCCGTGCAGACGTTTATACTCGATTTTATGGCAGATAATGATATGTGGCAGTCAAATCGAAAAGACTCAAACCGATTAAACAACGCTAACGCTAATGTTAGCTTGTTTGACAAGGTTCCACCTCACGACGAAGACGCAGAAATGGCCGTTCTAGGCGGAATGCTAATGAGCAAAGATGCTATTGGCGAAGTTTCGCAAATCCTAGAAACAGCAGACTTTTACGTTCCAAAGCATCAAACAATTTACGACGCGATTATAAACCTATTTTCTGGGTCGCAACCAGTAGACGTTGTTTTAGTTGCAAACGAGCTTCTAAAAGGCGAAAACTTGGAGAAAATTGGCGGAGCAGACTACTTGCATAGCCTTGTAGCATGCGTTCCTACAGCCGCAAACGCGCTATATTACGCGGATATTGTGCACAAAAATGCGATTTTGCGAAATGTGATTGCTGCTGGAACAAAGATTGCGCAAATGGGCTATTCGGCCACTGGAGACCAAGCGGAAGACGTTGTGAACCTTGCACAATCCGAAGTCTACGAGATGAGCTCGGGCAAAGTTCATCAGGATTATTCTGCTATTGGCCCTGTTGTGCAAGATGCTCTAGAGCAGTTAGACAAGTTGCAAAGCAACGAGATTGAAAAAGGCGTTCCAACAGGCTTTAGAGACATTGACGATAGTACGCAAGGCTTGCAACCAGGGCAAATGGTAGTCGTAGCTGGTAGACCTGCAATGGGAAAGTCAACTCTTGGAATCGACTTTGCGCGTTCTGCAGCGTTGCATCACAATATGACAACAATAGTGTTCTCGCTAGAAATGAACAAATTGGAGCTTGCTCAAAGAATAATCGCAGCCGAAACGGATATTCCAATGACGGCAATGCATCGTGGAACTCCAGAAGACATTACAACCGATAGGTGGACTAAGCTAAACGCGTTTTGGTCAAAAATGAAGGATGCTCCGCTTTTTATAGACGATAGCCCAAATATGAGTCTTATGGAAATTCGCGCAAAATGTAGGCGACTAAAGCAGACTAACGACTTAAAGCTAGTTGTAATCGACTATTTGCAACTTATGACTTCGGGTAAAAGGGTTGAATCGAGGCAGCAAGAGGTCTCCGAGTTTTCGCGCGCGTTAAAGCTGCTTGCAAAAGAGCTAGAAGTGCCGGTTGTTGCGCTAAGCCAGCTAAACAGAGGGCCAGAAATGCGAAACGATAAAAAGCCGCAGCTTTCGGATTTGCGTGAATCGGGTTCTATTGAGCAAGATGCAGACGTTGTGTTTCTTGTGCATAGGCCTGATTTTTACAACAAAGAAGATCGCCCTGGCGAAGCAGACATTATTATGGCAAAGCATCGTAATGGCCCTACGGGAACGTTTAATCTAGCTTTTCTTGGATCAACGTCTAAGTTTAAAGATATGCCGCAAGACTACCAGTCGCAATCATATGCACAAGGGAACGATGCTGTTGGAGGCTATGATGGCCAGTCTGCTTGATGCTTTTATGCCTGCTGTAGGAAAGCTGGTTCGCGCGGTTTCTAGAGCTTTGCGCCACGGCGGAAGTGCTTTGCCAGGCAAAGTTGTAGAAACACTAGACAGTGGGTTTTTGGCTAGAACGCTAGGGAGTTTGCCTTACGGAGTTGTGCTAATTTCGGGAACTAATGGCAAAACCACTACAACTCGCATGGTTGCGTCTATGCTTAGAGATGCTGGATTGCGCGTGTTTACAAATCCTACGGGATCGAATTTTACGCGCGGAGTTGTTGCATCATTGGTGCAAGAAATGCCTGTTTTTGGTACGAAGTTGAATGCGGATATAGCTGTTTTAGAGCTTGATGAAGCTTACGCTGTGCATTTTGTAAATCAAATAAAGCCGCGCTATTCGCTTCTTCTAAACGTTATGCGAGATCAGTTAGATAGATTTGGCGAGATTGACACTACAGCTAAATTGTTGAGTAATGTTGCGCGCGCAACTAAGCAAGTAGTTGTGCTAAATCGAGAAGATCCGCGAATTTCTGCGCTTTCTAAAGACGTTTTGCCGCCTTGTAAAGTAAAGTATTTTGGTTTGGACGAATCGTTAAGAAGCATGTTTCCAACCGACGACGATTTGCATAATGATTTGGCTGGCGATTTGGATGGCGATTTGGCTGGCGATTCGCGTGATGCTTTGCATAATGATTCGCGCAATCTTTTGCATGCAGATGTTGTTTTGGCAAAAGTTGATGGCAATAAAGCCGATTTTTTGATTGATGGGCGCAGAAAGACTACTAACGTTAAGTTGCGAGGCGTGTATAACGTTTTTAACGCTGCTGCTGCGTCTACGATTGTGCGAGCGATTTTGGCGGATGCTGCTAAAAAAGATGCAACGCTGGCAAAATTTAACGACGATGCGCTTATGGATGCGATTTCTCGCGTAACGCCAGCATTTGGGCGAGGCGAAGTAATCGAAGTTAACGGCGCTCCTGTGGAGCTTGTTCTAGTGAAAAATCCTATTGGATTTAGACTTGCACTCGCCTCGTGTAAGCCTGCAAATCATGACACAATGATTGCAATTTGCGACGAATACGCGGACGGGCGAGACATGAGCTGGCTGTGGGACGTTGATTTTACGTGCTTTAGCAGCACTGGAGTCGCTTGCGTTTCTGGAACACGCGCGTGGGATATGGCTTTGCGTTTGCAATACAACAAAGTTGCTTCTAGAAATGTGAACACTGATTTAGAAGAAGACGTTAAAGCTTTTGTAAATGGCGATTTTAGTAGCAATGTTAAAAACGCAAAACGCATATATTGCACATATACAGCAATGCTTCGCGTGCGAGCTACATTAGGGCAAATCGCAAGCGTTAAAGATGTTGGAGTCGGAAAGTAGCAAGAAAGTAGTCGTAATGAATAATATGAGTGATATTAATGATATTAGTCAAGCGAATGCTACTAATGAAGCCGAAAATCGAGTATTAGACATTGTGTCGTTATATCCAAAAGACATGAATATTTACGGCGACTATGGCAATGTGCTTACGATTATGCGCCGAGCGGAATTGTACGGTTACAAGCCTGTGCTTCACGAGTACAACGTTGGCGATGATTGGCCAAAGCGAGTAGATATGATTCTTGGCGGCGGCGGCCAAGATCATGGTCAAAGCAGAGTTACAGATGATTTATTTGCGCGCGCAGACGCGATTCGAGAGCTTGCAAAAAATGGCGTTCCAATGCTTATGATTTGCGGGCTTTACCAGCTTTTTGGAGAGTATTTTGAAACCGTTGAGGGGCAAAAGCTTCAAGGAATTGGAATACTCGGCGAGCATACGGTTGGTCAAGACGTGCGCATGATTGGAAATCTTGTGGAGCATAGTGCCGATTTTGGAGATATTGTGGGATACGAGAACCATTCTGGGCGCACAAGCTTGCAAGATGGAACGCAGCCACTTGGATTGGTTGATAGTGAAAATTGCGGAAACAACGGCGAAGACCACACGGAAGGTGCGCGCAAATACAACGTTATCGGCACTTATATGCACGGTTCGGTTTTGCCAAAAAATCCGCGTTTGGCTGACTTTTTAATTCGCACAGCTGCGCAAAATCGTTATGGAGAATTTGCGCCAAAGCAGACTGATTCTCAGCGCGCGGAGCTTGCCAAATTGGACGAATTAGCAGATCGCGCTCGCAAAGTGGCAGTAACTCGTCCGCGGTAAAATCTGCTCTCACTAAATGAACATGAGCGTATGCATGATTTAGTAGAAATTTGATTGATTATTTTATTTTATGCGCATAGTGTGTATAATCTACGCATTAACCCATCTGTTGTTAAGTCAATTTGGCGTCAGGCGGGAATTAGTGAAGCAAAGGTGAAATGATGAAATTAGCGTATCCTGTTATTCTTACTCCATACGAAGATAATAGCGGAGGTTTTGTTGCAGAAGTCCCTGATTTGCCAGGGTGTGTAACTGGCGGTAGTAATCTTGCAGAGGCTCTGATTATGGCAGAAGATGCAGCAAGTGGATGGGTTCTTACAGAACTCGAAAGTGGTAAGACTGCGCCAAAAGCTAGTGATATTAGTGATATTGTTGTAGAAAATCCTAATTCAAAGTTGTCTATGGTTGCGCTTGATATGGATTCCTATGCTGCAAAATACGGTTCTCAGGCAGTTCGTAAAAATGTTACTGTTCCAGCTTGGCTTGACACTTGGGCACAAAAAGCTGGCATCAGCTACAGTGGAGCTTTGCGAGATGCTTTAGAAGCTTTATATGCTAAAGGAGCTTATTATCGTGTTCGTCGTTAAATATTGGAAAGAATGGTTTTTACCATTATCTTTTGTATTTTTAGCAGTTTTATTGCTTATTAAAATGCCAGGAAAGTATCCAGCAGATTTTGATTTAAGTCTTTTGGGTGTTGTGTTAGTTTCAATTATTTCACCAATAATTCAAATGATTGTTGGGTTGTGTAATAGAGGATTAATTCGTAAGAAAATATTAATTATTATTGATAGCATATTAATACTTGCTGGCTTTATTGAAATATTCTTTGGCCAATTTATTGTTGTACATGTTTTGAATCGTGGAATGGTCAAGTACACAATGGATCGTGGACCGCAAGTTAATGTTGCTACTGTTGCAGCTGCATCTATCGTAGTTGTCTCAATGGTATTATGGAGTATTCACGAACTGGAATTTAATAGTAATAAAATTAAACGAATATGAGACCGACAAATAATTAAAGATGTAAATACAAAAGCCTGCTGAAGCTTGCAAAGTGTTGCAAATCAGCAGGCTATTTTGTAGTTTTATTTCTAGCTTTTGATTCTAGTTTTCGTTTGATTTAGCTGGTGATTATTAGTCAATCAAGCCGTACAAGCGATCGCCAGCGTCGCCAAGACCTGGAACAATATAAGCTTTGTCGTTCAAATGCTCATCTACAGCGCAAACAACAACCTTAAAGTCAATAGAAGGATCAATCTCCTTCTCAATGCGCTCCAAGCCTTCTGGTGCTGCCAAAATGTTAATAGCAGTAACATCTTTAGCGCCGCGCTCTGCCAAATAATGCGTAGCAGCAATAAGAGTGCCACCAGTAGCAAGCATTGGGTCAAGAAGGAAGCATTGACGACCAGTCAAATCTTCTGGTAAACGGTTAGCATAAGTGACGATGTCGAGAGTTTGCTCGTCTCGCTTCATGCCAAGGAATCCAACCTCAGCGGTTGGAAGAAGGCGAGTCATGCCGTCGAGCATACCAAGACCAGCGCGCAAAACAGGCACAACCATTGGGCGTGGACGGTTTAAATGCTTGCCAGTCATCTTGCAAATAGGAGTTTCAATCTCGCGATCGCTAACTTCCAAGTTGCGTGTTGCTTCGTATGCTTCGAGAGTTACCAATTCGGAAACTAACTCGCGGAAAATATTAGATGGTGTATTCTTATCTCGCAAAACGGTGAGCTTGTGGTCCACCAGCGGATGATGTAAAACATGAAGATCCATACCTTCTAGATTAGTGCAAGCATTGCACGTTAAGCTAGCGGCGTGCCGTGATTATTTAGAAAAAATATAAACAATTGTTAATGAAGGTTGAATTTTGTGAATTGTTGGAGAATTTAAAACATCTTAAAAACGCTGACTTGCGAAAGCGCCTGTCGGCGCAAACGCCGCTCGCAGCGGCAAAAAATGGAGCCCGGGGCTTAAGCACAAGCCAGCGTCACTTCCCGAGTATACATGCTTTTTGATTTCAGCGCGCCGCGAATAATCTAATCAAGTTTGCCTGCCTGCCACAATTTTGCGCCGCTAGCAAAGTCTAAAGAAAGCGCGTGCATGTTAGCGCAAGTGTGCAAAACGTTGGCAATTTTTTGCGCGCTGCTGCTTTCAGAATTTTGCGTCTGGCCTAGTCTTTTTGCGTACGTGCGCATTCCGCGCGAAATAATCGCGCTAAACGCAGAAGCGCGATATAGCGCAACAGCAAAATCGCCAGTAAACGCGCCAGAAAGAATCGAGTCGGCAAGTCGCGCAATATCTTCTTTTGTAGGAGACTCGTCAACTCCAGTAATCGCCGAAGCGCTAGTGGCCTCTGGCTCGCCAATGCGCCAATATGCAGCATAAGAGTCGCCATTTTTGCGTAGTGATGTTCTAAGCAAATACAATCGCCAAAGCATTCCAGGAAGAGATTGAGCCTCTGCTTTACTCCATAAATCCGCAATAATTTCAATGCCCTCGTTTTCTACCAAGTTAAGCACGCGCTCAACAATTTCGGGAGTTTGCGTTTTATGAACGCGGTTTAGCAAAACGGCAGCTGAAGTGTGACTAATTTCGTTTACGATTTGTGGGTCTGTGCCGCCCTCAATTTGCGCGAGCATTGCTGGGTCCATTTGCGCTGGCCTGCTAGGGCGATTCGAGCCGATTGGGCTTGGCATAAACGCGGATCTGCTAGAGTGAATTGAACCCGATTGCGAATTAATATTAGTAGACAATTGGCAAAACCTTTTCTATGTTTACGATTTTAGGACCTTTTTTGGAGCTTACAATGTGCAAAATTACGGCACTTCCAGTAGGCATATATGGCGATTTTTGACTAAGTATGCGTTTATTTGCTTTTGGCTTAGAAATATCCCTTAAATGCGCAAAAAATGTTCCAATAATTGGGCGATGCAAGCACATAACTGTTGTTGCGGTTGTTGTTTCTGATTTTGTTTTTGTTGTTGTTTTTGTTGTTGTTTTTGTTGTTGTTTTTGTGTTTGCTGTTGAGTGGTCATCGCTAGCTGCGTTTACAAGATTTTTTATCTCACTTGTTAGCACGTTTAGAGTTGACTTTGGATTTTTCTCGTGAAAATCTTCTGTAAGCTCTGCAACTTTTTCTATATTGATTGAAGAGTTTTTTGCAAAAGCGTCTACAGTTTCTAAGCATCGCTTCCAAGGCGATGAAACAATTTTGTATGGCGCATAGCAAGCAAGCTCGCGACCAAGCGCATAGGATGATGCAGAACCAAGAGGCGTGATTGGGCGAGTGGCCTCGCTGCCTTGCCAAGCTTTTCGCGATTCCGCTTTGCCGTGGCGCACAAGAATCAGCGTTTTATAATTTGCTTGCCCAGACTCGATTCGCTCAAGGAATGCGTCTAAAACAAGCTGATCGCTATCGTGCGTAAGTTTTTTGCGAGCGTCTTCTGGTGTAAGCCAAATAACATTGCCAATTTCACTAGATTTTGCTGGTTTTATTGGGCCAAATGCTGGAAGTCGCTTTATTGCATCGCTTTCGCTGATTTCGCGCATCATCCAATAGTGAATTCGCTTGATTACTTCTGGCTGATCGTTATTTTGCGAGCCGTTTTTTGTGATGCTTTTTATGCCGTTTTTTGCAGACGATTTTTTGCCTTCGTTTTCGAGTGGATACTCGATTTGCGCAATATGTGGGCCCAGTGTAACTGCGTAGCCAGTCTCTTCGCCAACTTCGCGCACGGCAGTGTGACGATGCGATTCATTGGCTTCGTTCTTGCCTTTTGGCCAGCTCCAATCGTTGTATTTTGGGCGGTAAACAAGGCAAAGTTCTATGTTGCTTTTGTTTAACACTTGATTACAAGCGTTAGATTCGCTGCCAACATTACCGAAATCTTTATTTGGATTTGTGCTGTTCGGATTGCTTGGCTTGCTTTCTTTGCTAGCAGTTTTGCGCAAGCGGTAGATGATTCCGCCAGCTGCTTCAACATATCTCTTCGCTACTGTTGCACTCATATTCACTATTTTAGCGTTTTTCTTTCGCAACTTTTAGTTATGCTTTAATCTTTTACTTTCACAACTTTTAGTTGCTGGCTTTTGTGTTTTATATTTTTAATATTTTATATTTTGTACACAGTCGTGACTGTGATAAAAGTGTTATGACTGTCATTTTTTCGATTTTGAATGTGATTGGCTATATTTTGACTGTGATATTACGCATTTTGACTGTGATATTGTGCATTTTGACCGTGATGCGTAGACCTATGACAGTCATTCTGACTGGATTGAGAGAACTTACGAGTATAGCTACACTTTTTCAAGTGCACACTATGGATATTGGGTGCACCTTTTAACGATAGAAAAATATATCGTTAAAAAGGTTTAAGACCGGCTTAATAGCGCGTTACATTACAATTCTTCCAGTTGCCTAGCTTGATCTCTTCTAACGTAAATAACCGCGAGTATTTGAACTTCTTTTCTATTCTCATCAACCAAAAAGTAAATGTAATAGTTTTTTACGCGTATTTTTCTAAACCCAAGCTTACCCCATGGCTGCTCATCAGTGTTCAAGTTCCTCAAAAACATTATCTATCGTATAACTATCACCTTGAATCGCCTGATCATAGCCTTTAGCCATCAAAGCATTAAATGTTTTCTCATCCATATCATCTTGTGCTGGAAGCGACTTTGGAATAGTAAGCGAAAACGGAATACCGTTATTAAGAATGATTTGACGGTAAAACATGTCAATAGCAGTAGCCCTAGGAACTCCAATCGTTTCCAAAATCTGCTCAGCCTTCTGCTTAATATTTTCTTGTATTCTCACATTCACATTCGCTGTTTTAGTAACTGCCATATCAACCAACCTCCATACACACATCATAAAATACTGTATCGCATATTGCAACACAATACATACACAACGTTGACTTCCGGCTACGAATTACCAAGCTTTTCCAATTCTTTACTCATGGGCAACTTCTCCTTTCTGATAATGGGCAAAACAAAAGCGACCAACTTTTACGGTTGATCGCCTTTGGCTTAGTTATTATTTAGTTTTCATATCGACTGTCTTTGAACTGGCTCTTGTCTACATACAAGTCGAACGCTAAAACCGTTAATTGAATATCTACATTCATATCTTGACGATGGTACTTGCATTTCCAAATGTTTGCTTGAGGTTGGGTGTAAGATACCGTATTGGAATCAGTCCAACTCTTTATTTTATATATGATTGCGTGGAATGATTGATTTTCGGACTATAGGCCTTTATTTGTTCTTTGGCTTAATCATTCCAGCAGTTAATGCAAGTACTGCGCCAGAAATAGCTGTTCCGAAAACTGCTTTTAAGGTTTTCTTTGTGGTTTCTGCATGTTTATTTCTGCATGCCTCGCAATATTTATGTTTGTATCCTACCGGAAAGACTTTTTTACAATTCTTACTTTTACAATATTTCACTTCATCCGTTTTATTCTTCATCATCAGAACCTCCTATTAGAATCGGATTCCCAGCGCACGGAAGCGCATTAATCTTTTCTTTTATATTTGGTAGTGTCTGTGACCAGTAATTCTTAGAAGATGGGTCTATTAAATCAAGTCGTTCAACTAATCCCGGAACGGCAAGATATGTATCATTTACGAAGTCAGCAAAATAAGTCAAACTTTGGTGAGCAGCTTCATCTTCATTCATTTCTTGATAAGCCATAGCCTCGGTAAAAGAAACCATATTTACCGCACATAAGCTCTCTCTAATTTCGTTCATTCTCAAATTAATCTTTTCAGGTGAATCCCCATTAAATATCTTACCAAGTAAATCTTCTGGCTGTTCTGAAATAAACTTAACATTTGACTTCTGGCTCAACATCAATAGATTTCTGCTATCCTCAGCAGAAGCTGCAAGCTGCATTAAAGCCATAGAACGTAGTTCAGGATTCTTAATTGCCATTGCTTGTAATAATTTTTGCTGACAGCTATATGCTATTGCTAAACGGTCATATTCTTGGCCTTGTCTTACTTCTTCTACAGCAATCTGCACTACTTGTATCTGCTCTGCGATTTGTGCCATTTGCATCTGTGTTGAAAAGCTAGTCATCGCTTGTGTCATTTCAGGTGCCATCTGAACGCTTTTCAATGGAATAGTGGATACAATTTTATTAGTTTCCGGATTCACAAGGTTTGCTATAAGATAACCATCTTTCTTTGTCATCAATTTAAGCGCGCCTTTTGCAAGCTGACTCTTCTGGTCATCCGTAAGAACAGCTTGAAGTGTAACATCTGGAATTGCAGCTTTTACAGCATTTATGAAAGCTGGCGCTGAATACAGCATCTGCTCAATTCTATGAAAAGTCTGTTTTGCCTCACTCATCAATGGTCTAGCAACATCAGGCATCTGATGGAAGTGCTCAGCAATTTCTCCTCTATAATCTTCTATGTCAATTGTCTCAATTTCGTCTGCAGGTATTTCGATTACTTCTTGTTTATCCATTTGCGCATCCTCCTCTTTTCTATAATAGGTGTTGTGATTTGTGAACATGCGAAGCGGTCTTTGCTGTAAAATCCTCTTCAATGTTCACTTTTTTATTTTCAATGTTCGCTTTTTCAGAGTCAATGTTCACAAAGGTGCATTTTAGGCTGCTTGATTGAGCATAGAGCAGGTAAGTTCGTACCCCTTAGAGGCCTGCGTTAAATTGTATAGCTGTTCGTTAAATTGTTCAGGGCTGTGCGTTACGAGATTTACTAGCCTCACAGTTGGCCAAGCGACGTTCCATCCTCCGTTTTCCAGAGTGCATTTCCATTCAGGCTTGCTCCGCCTACAAAGGACGCTGATGCCGAGGGGCTGGAGAAGAGCAAATCAGCAAGCAAGGTTCCATGCTGATCAATTTTCTCGGCATAACGCTCTCGATGTTTTTCTACCGCCTTGCCTGCACTCTTCGTCAATTGAGGTGAAATACGACTGCCTGCAAATACAACAAAACCCTCAGCTGTGCGCTGACCGGTAGCTTGTGCTTGACCGTACCTGAGATAGAGAACGGGTTCATTGCTTGCGGACTCTGGCTCCGATTCTTGCGCCTGAGTCATTTCTCTAAGTGACTCAAAGAGCTTATAGCCAAGTGCTCCCATAACAATTTTGGCGTAGTCGATGTATTCTTCAAGTTCGCTTTCTTTTTCCTCGGTTATGTTGCCAGGATTAGGATCGTTGCCATTTTTTGTTTCGTAGCGTCCAACTTCTGCCGCCATGTTATAGAAGCGGTTTTCTAGGTAGCTAATCTCTGTAGGGCCGAAGCTGTTATTTGATGTGGTGAATGCAATAGCTGCTGTCCACCATCCTTCTTTTGGCCGGTTATGCTCATCGAGACGACAATGAATGCCCTTTCCATTCTTGCGAACACCAGCTTGACCTACGTAACACTGTGGATTACCGGTTTGTTCATCCTCACCAAACAGAAAATAAACACCTGTCTGGTTGAGAAAGTCAATGTGCTTGGCTTGAGCAAGAAGAGTGCGTGGAATCTTGTATGCAAGTCCTGTCCAGTTAGCTAGGGTGCACTTGATAAGACCACTTGGAGTGCCGCCAATTAGGTATAAATTTAGACTTTTACCTCGTGACATAATTAGTCCCTCATACCATCTTCTTCACAATCAGGCAAAATATACGGATTTCCTTCTTTACTGTAAGTCAGATTAAAGACCAGATCCGAGAGTCATTTTTTGAACGACACATTGTCTTGGAATTGCTTAAACAGCTCCATATTGTCGGACATGATATGAGAAAATAACCTGTTGAAGTGCGCACTCACTTTCAGTCCGCGCTTCCTGCTCATCAGAATTCTTCATAGCGTTCTGGTACTGCTTATCCTTAGATGCCATTACGGGAATTTGAAGAATCTGCCTTCTGATATTGTCTTAATGCTTTAATGCTTCCAACAATATTCCCTCATAAACGAAGCAATCACCTGCAAATCTTCACCTTCATAATACCCAACAAGCAACTTCTTAAACTCAGGAACCTTATTTTCTGGAATAACCAACAAGCCATTGCCATGAGAAATCAAATAATGATTCGCAAAAATCACAGAAGCTCTCTTATTCCCATCTAAAAATATCTGCGACTTCATGCAATAAACGCATAATTCAATCGCAATATCAATAGGCTCTTTCCCTCCGACTTTATCTTCAATATTCTCACTAACTTCTTTATCTTCAATATTCTCACTAACTTTCTCACCTTCAACAATATTCCTTATTTTTTCTTTAACATCTATTTCATTAGGAATAGGCGGAATATAAGTAGAGCCACCAATCGCAACAGGAACACCCCTTATACGGCCACCGTCTAAGAAAAACCCCTCATTAACAAGCTTCGCTATATGACTAAGCATGTAATAATCAGACCTGCTTAACAAAACATCCTCGTCTAAAATAAACTCCCAAGCATGCTTCAAATTCAAGATTTTTTGAACGTCACTCGCAGAAACACCAAATACTTTCCCGTTATCTATAATCTCTTCAGTTTGAGGAAAAGTAGTAGCAACACCTTCCAAAACCGCCTGATCGTAAATATTCGACTTTAAGTTAGCCCTTGCAAAAGCAATATTGTTCACCAAATCAGCAGATAACTCACTATTAGAATATCCAGCATTCGCGAGCTGCCTTACTACAGCGCGAAGTTCTTTACGTAATTGTCTAGATTCACTTGCATTGCGAAGAAGAAGATTATACAAATCATCCGAATATACGCCAACATACGTAGACGTCAACTTTCCAGAAACACGTTTTCTGGTGTATAAATATTTTCCATCTCCACGATTTTTGATTTCAGGAGTGCCATCATAGGCAAGCAAGCTCAAGCGAGCATTAAGATCAGCCTTTTTTCTAAGCAATTCTTGCACATCCTCATATTTTGCGGCCATTTTCACACTTCTTTCGCGCGTAAATTGGGGAACATTTATTTAAATAATCTACTGCTTTGTTCCCCAATAATCAAATAATGTAGGGAACTTTTTTACGATTATTTCACCGTTTTGTTCCCCAAAACACAGTTCAAGAACCGCGCCGAATCAGCTTAAAGCCGCCACTAATTAAACCTTTTAACGTTTAGCACTTACAACCACATTTCTAAACATAGCTAATCGTCGTATCAATATCCCGACAATCGTCATATCAAAAACTCGCCAATCGCTGCGACTGTGTGGATGCGTAACTGTGTGGATGCGCGCGAAACGCGATTTGCGAGTATGCCTAAAAAAGTCGCAGCTCGTTTGAATCAGCACCGCGCATATCGTCATAATCCAAAATAAGGCAAGTAAATCCTCTATCTTGCGCAAGAACGCGCGCTTGTGGAGTAATCGTTTGCGCTGCAAAAATGCCGCGAACGGGCTTAAGAAGTGGGTCGCGGTTTAGCAACTCGCAATATCTAGTAAGCTGCTCAACGCCGTCAATGCCGCCATTTCTCTTAATCTCAATAGCCACGTGAACGCCGTTAGAATCCTTAGCCATAATATCCACTGGACCAATCGCAGTAGGGTATTCGCGTCGAACAAGCTTTGCACCTTTGCCAATGCGTTCAATTTGCTCTGCTAAGTAATGCTGCAAATGCTCTTCCACACCGTCTTTAACAAGGCCTGGGTCCTCGCCTAAGTCGTAGGAAGAATCGCTATAAACGTGTTGCAAAACAATGCGAAGTATGTCGTTGCCCTTTTTTGCTGCGATTTTTAGAACAGTTCCGTTTGCAAAAACAGATTCGGCATTAGATTTGGCATTTTCGGCATTAGATTCTTCGCAAGATTCAATATCGGATTCGCCAGAATTGCAGGAATCGCCAGCCTCGCCAGAATCCTTCTCAACGTGCATCGTGCACGGAGCAACCATCCAATTTAGAGGCTTGTATGAGCCAATCTCCGAAAAAATAAGCACGCTTCCGTCTTCTTTAATAAGCAAAACGCGCTTAGCTGTTGGAAGACTTGCATTAAGCCTACCCGTGTATTCTGCACTACAATCCGCAACAATAATTCGCACACAAAAAGCGTAGCATAAATAGCGTAATTACTTGCACAAAAACTATCTGCCCAAAGCAGCCGCTAAATCGCGATTCTGCCAGCGCTGATGCAACGCGCAATAGCCTCCAAAAAGCAAGAGCCAAATAAGGCCGCCAATCGCAGATCCGCGAGTGTCTTCGCTAATAAACAGCGTTATGTACACAAACACAAAGAAAGCAATCGTTAGCGAATTAAGCAACTTATAATGTGGCATAACAAAGCCGTCTGGCATAAAATCAGCCGAAGCGCGGTACTTTCTGTGCGTAACCATAATCAAGATGTAAATCATGATTATTACTGCCGAAGACGCAGAAGCAAACACAATAAACGCGCCATGCACTCCAGGAATCGAGTTAATAATCGGCGAGAAAAGGATTAATGCAGCAGAAAAAATGATTGCTCGCGCAGGAACCTTAGTGCGCGAAACTTTGCGCAAATGCGAAAGAACAGGAGAATTAGATTCCAGAGCAATTTGATACATGTGTCTTCCTGCAGAATAAAGCAGCGAATTAAGCGCAGAAGACGCTGCCGTAATAACAACAAAGAACACAAGCGCCGAAGCCCAATGAAGCCCCGCATATTGGAAAACCATAATAAACGGAGACATATAAACGCCTTTAGAATCGGTAGCTTTAAATTGTTGCCAAGGAACAATCAGCATGATTGAAGCAAGCGCTCCAACGTAGAAAATCAAGATTCGCATAATAATCTCGTTAATCGCCTTTGGCAAAACTTGGCGAGGATTCTTAGTTTCCGAAACTGTAACGCCTACAAACTCAATAAGCTGGTATGCGTAGAACACCATTTGGAAGCTCATCAAAAATGCCAGCCACCCATTTGGCGTAAGCGAGAAGTTGTTGAAAATATTGTCAAAGCCTGCGTGCCCTGCAGGATTTGCAACGCCACTAATCTGTGTTGCAGGGTAATGGTAGCCAATAATAACCATAACTGCAGCAGTTGCAATAAGAGCCACAATCAGCGTTATTTTAATCATTGAGAACCAAAACTCTGTTTCTCCAAATAGCTTTACAGCAACCAGATTTATGCACACTAAAGCAGCCAAAAACGCTACTTCTATAAGCCATTTCCAGCTGCTAACGTCTATGCCAAAAGTTTGGAAGAAAGTAACGCAATACGTGCTAACTGCCGTAATCTCACTCATGCCAATAAGCACAAGCACTATCCAATACGACCATCCTGCAAAATTGCCCCAGCCTTTGCCTAAATATCTTGTAATAAAGCTAATAAAAGTGTGCTGATTTGGGTCTTTATACATTAGCTCGCCTATGCCGCGCATAAGCAAAAACATGATTAAGCCAACAATTATGTACACAAACATAATGCTTGGGCCTGTAAGACTAATGGATTTGCCAGAACCCAGGAATAGGCCAGTGCCGATTGTTCCGCCTATAGCAATGAATTGTACGTGTCTTTTTGTAAGGCTGCGCTCCATCTTGTTAGTGTGACCATTGTTAGTTTGGTCAATATCACTCATTGCTATAACTCCATTCTTTTAGACGTGAGCTTTCAATTTTATAGGAACCCTTAAATATTGGATTATTATTCCACGCTTTTAAGCGAGCTTACGGGGTTAATGCGGTCTAGTGCTGGACTGGTTGACCATTGAACAATAAGAGCAAAAATCAGCGTTGCAAAGCCAGCAATTGCATAGCTTAGCCAAGATACCTCGACTTCAAAATACAGCGCTGGCATTCGCAAGGCGTTTGTTAGCAAGCTGGCAACTAGTCTTCCTAGCGGTAAGCCAACTAGAACGCCTATTACGGTGAGTGCAAACATCTCTTTATGCACATAGGCATGAACTTCTTTTTGATAGAACCCAAGAACTTTCAACGTAGCTATCTCTCGAGATCTTTCCGAAATATTGGTGCTTGCAAGTGTAAAGAGTACGGCTAATGCTAAGCCAGCAGCCAAAGTTACTATAAGCGCAACAACTGCATTCATTAAATCGAAGCTAAAAGAGTGTTTCATACGCGTAATGCTCATAACAGCAAGAACACCTTCTTGGTTAGCAAAATTATCGGCGTAACGCATTTTTGCGTCGTCTTTTCCGCGAAGTTGTAGCATTAAAGCGTTGTGTTTAATGGTTTTTCCATTCTTAAAGCCGAATATTTTTTCGTAGCAGCGCGAAGTCATGTATATGTTTGAGCCAATAAGATTGCGAACTACGGCTTGTAACTTTACTTTTGCGTGTTTAAAGTTGGAATTAGTTATTTTAATATAATCTCCGCGAGAAATGTTAAGCGATGATGCCGCGCTTTGAGAAAGAAGAGGCCCGTTATCGTTAAGCGAAATAGTTTGCAAATTGTTATTAACGTCTTGAAGATTAACCATTTTAGACAACGTTGCTGAATCTTTAACAACTACAATCTGCACGCTTTCGGAATCTTCAACGCTGCTATTATGTGATTTGCTGTTATGTGATTTGCTGTTATGTGATTTGCTGTTAGATTTACCATTATCTGTATCGCTTTTTGCGATTTCTCCAGAGCTAATGTAGGCAGGCAAAATGGTATCAACAAGATTGTTGGATTTATCTTTTTGAACACTTTTCTTCATATTTTGGAATGCATCTGGAGTGGAAATAGAAATCATATCGTAGTGGTAAATGCCGTCATATTGGCGAATGCCAAGAGTTGCTACAGTATCGTTTAACGCTAAAGCACACACGATTAATGCTGTGCAGCCAGCTACGCCGCCAATCGTCATAAATAATCTGCTTTTAAAACGAGCTAGATTTCTTATAGATACTTTGTTTAGGAAGCTTAGACGATTCCAAATAAAAGGTAGATGTTCAAGCAGCACGCGAGCGCCAGCTTTTGGAGATTTTGGACGCAGTAATGTTGCTGGAACCTGCCTTGTTTCCCTCCAACTTACGATTATTGTGCATATTGCAACTGGTATTACAAACGCGAGCACACAAAGCGAGCCGTAAAGCCAATCGTATCGTAAAACAACTCCTGGCACTGTGTACAATCCGCGCAAAATCTTAAGTAGTAAAGATGGAATTGCTAAGAATCCCAGAATATCGCCGATTCCGCCTCCTATAAAGCATGCAAAAATCGCAAAGAAAGCATGTCTTGTTACAGCTGCGCAGCGGCCATAGCCTAGGCTTAAGTAGGTTCCGATTAGCGCTCGTTCTTCTTCTACCATTCTTGCCATGGCTGTAAGGCTCATCATCATTGCCACTACAAGAAAAAGCACTGGGAAGGCATATCCAAGCGACTGAATTGAAGCTACGTCGGATCGCAAGCGAGCATAGCTGCCATTTTCAACGCGAGTAGCAATATACCATTTTGCTTTAGGAACGTTCTTTTGCACTTCTGGCTTAATTTTTGCGTAAATTTGCGCACGAGCCTTAGCTAAAACCGAGTCGGGAGCGTTTTTAAGCATTGGCATGTTGGCTATAGTCTGATTTACTTTTTGATTTGTCTGGTCTTCTATAACTTGATTTGTGCGCGCTTCTTCGCAATCATTTTGCACGCTATTTTTAATTTGGTTTGAAGCATTTGCCACAATTGCGCGATACTTTTGTGAAAAATCGTTAACTCGTCGAGCCTCATCTAGGCGCACAGAAATAGACGTGTATGGAAGATTTTTTGTGCTTTCACTAATCGCATATGTAAAAATTGGGTAGCGAGATATTACAGAATTGCGGAAAGCTTTTGATTGATACCCATTTGGATTGTCTAAGTCGTTTATGTCTAGCACGCTTCCTGTGATTAGAAGCTTATATTTTTGATTTTGACTAGTAGCATTAGGCAAACCAGAGTTTTGTTGCACACTTAAAAACAGCGTACTGCCTATATTCAATCCACTATCGTGCAAAAATCGTTCAGTTACGGCAGCTTGGTGATTATTAGTTGGCATATTGCCGCGCAGTAGATGCAGGCGATTTAGATTTTTAGAATCGTGATTATACTGCACAACGTTCATTGCATAAGATGAGTCGGCATTATTTGAAGGATTAGCAGTAGCTTTAAAAGACTTTTCGCCCTCGGCTTCACTAACAAATGGCAATTTTTTGATTGATTTAACATCGTTTTTAGTCAATCCAAGAGTGGAAACGATTTGTAAATCGTAAGCTTTGAGCTTAGAGTAAGTGTCATCTGCTCCAAGAAGCATATCGTTGCATCCTGCATAAATGCCAGTCATAACAGCAACACCAAGCATTGCTATAACTGCTAGTATGCAAAAGCGACGCCATTCGTGAATCCACATTCTTACAGCGCTAATAAAAACTATTGGCAAAATAGAGTGTGTGCGCTTATTGCGAATCGCAATTTTGCGCTTGATTTTCTTAGATTTTACAGTCTCAATACTCACTACAAATCACCACTCTACAAATCACCACTCAATATCTGCAATTGCCGTAGGATTTTCTTGCACTGTTTCGCTTATAACTTTTCCAGAATGGAATCTCACAACTTTATGAGCCATAGGAGCAATAGCAGCATTGTGTGTAATAATAAGAACCGTCATTCCTTCTTTTTGGCAAATATCTTGCAATAATTGCAAAACAGCTTTTCCGGTTTCGTAATCTAACGCACCTGTAGGCTCATCGCATAAAAGCAACTTAGGTTTTTTAGCAAGTGCGCGCGCAATAGAAACTCGCTGCTGTTCGCCTCCAGAAAGTTGTGCTGGGAAATTGTTAAGTCTGTTTTCCAAACCTACGTCAATAAGTGTTTGAGCTGGGTCAAAATGATCCGCGCAAATCTGGGAAGCAAGCTCCACGTTTTCTAATGCCGTTAAATTTGGAACAAGATTATAAAATTGAAAAACAAATCCAATATCTTCTCTTCGATACTTCACAAGACCACGGCCATTTAGCTTTGTAACATTTAAATCGCCAACAGTTACGCTACCGCTTGTTGCTGTATCCATACCGCCTAAAATATTCAATGCTGTAGTTTTTCCAGCTCCCGAAGCGCCTAAAATAACGGTTAGTTTGCCGCGCTCGGCTGTAAAACTGGCATCATCTAGCGCTCGCACGACGCCTGTACCAGATGGGTACTCTTTTACAACATGATCAAATGTTATGTATGCCAAAATTACACCTTACTTATGGGACTTGCTGGGTTTGCGGGGTTTGCGGATGCTCTATTGAAACAGTGATACGCCACGCCTTGCTGTGCAATATGCGTTTCCAAGCCAAGTGTGCCTTGAATTTGGCCAAACAGCGCCAAGACGTGCGGCTCCTTGACTTATCCAAATACTTGGAACTCTTCCATCGGAGCTTTTTGAGCCTAAAAGATTAAAGCCATTTTTGCTTTCAAGCCAATCAGGATGCTGCGTTGCAATCGCTAATCCTTCTTCTAAAGTCAAAGGAAGTCGCTCGTCGGAGTCAATAAGCTTTCTAGCAACATCTGGCTCACGATTCAAATACGACGTACCCGTATGCGGGTCAATCGCAAGGTAAAATGGCCCTTCTGGAGGCTCAAAACCATCTTGTGGCAAGAAGCTGGCAATATCTCTAGGCGGCATTGTTGTAAACCCAGCCATTCGCTCAATGCTAGTTCGAGAAATCAAAGATTCTGGCGAAACCAGCTCGCGAGTAGGCACAAGAAGAATGTTTGTTCCCAAATCGCTTTGCTCAAGCGCGCGAATGAGTGGCAATGCTAAAGCGCGAAACGCCGCTGCGCTCATATCGGCAACATCTGGGTAGCCGAGTGCAACAATGCGGTCAAGCTGCTTTTGTATTTCTTGCGAAGCAATAGACATAATTACATCTTACGTAAAATTTTCTACAATCGCGAGTGCGACCTAGCTCGATTAATACGCAAATCCGCGTTTTTTAGCTACGATTTCCGCCAATTGTACAGCGTTAAGAGCAGCGCCTTTGCGAAGATTGTCGTTTGTAATAAACATTGCTAATCCGCGCTTTCCATCAACTGCTTGGTCTTGGCGAATGCGGCCAACGTAGCTTGCGGACTTTCCTGCAGCAAGTTGCGGAGTAGGAATATCGTCTAGCGCAACGCCGTCGGCCGATTTCAACACATCGCGAGCCATCGCTGGAGTTACATCGCGATTAAATTCGGCATTAATGCTCATTCCGTGGCCTGTAAAAACTCCTACGCGCACGCATGTGCAGCTTGCTGCAAGATTTGGCAAGTGCAAAATCTTACGACTTTCGTTGCGAAGCTTTTGCTCCTCGTCGGTTTCTTGCGATCCGTCATCAACAATCGCGCCAATAAATGGCACAACGTTGAATGCGATTGTGCGCGCAACTTTTGTTGGCTGTGGAAAATCAATTGCATCTCCATCAAACACAAGCTTATCCGCTCCCTGATCTAAAGCCGCTTGCGCTTCGTTCATAAGTTGCAACGCTCCAGCTCTGCCAGCTCCCGAAACTGCCTGGTAAGAAGATACAATAAGTCGTTTTAAGCCAAAAGCGTCAGAAAGTGGTTTTAGAACAGGCATGCACGCCATTGTTGTGCAATTTGGATTAGCAACAATCCCACGCGGAATATCGTTCAAATCTTGCGGATTTACTTCTGCAACTACAAGAGGCACATCGTTATGCATACGCCATTGAGAAGAGTTGTCGATTACTATTGCGCCAGCATCCGCAAATCGCGGCGCCCACACTTTGGATGTTCCGCCGCCTGCAGAGAAAATCGCAATGTCTATTCCGCTTAAATCTGCTTTTTCTACGTCTTCTACAACAACATCTTTGCCGCGATAGTTCAAAACAGTTCCAGCAGAGTGTGCGGAAGCCAAAAATCGCAAGTTTTTAATTGGAAAATCGCGCTCGACTAATACGCGGCGCATAACCATTCCGACTTGGCCAGTGGCACCTAAAACCGCAAGGTTTACGCCCGTGTTGCTTATAATTGCCATTTTGTCTCCCTTATTCTGCGATTATTTTGCGATTTTCTTTGATTTTTGCGATTATTTAAGCGTGATTTTGCGTGATTTTTGCGCGCGATTAGCGTCCGCTTCCTCCATAAACAACAGCTTCGACTTTGCTTGCGTCTAATCCGTAGGCTGTGTGAAGTGCGCGAACCGCCTCGTCGAGCTGCTTTACTGGAACAATCGCCGCAATGCGAATCTCGGATGTGGAAATCATAAGAATATTAATTCCGTGATCGCTTAGAGCCGTAAAGAAGGTGGCTGCAAGACCGGAATAGGTTTTCATTCCAACGCCAACAACTGCGACTTTTCCAACAGAAGGGTCCACGTCCATAGACGTAAATTGCAATTCGCCGCGCGCTCCCTGCAAAACCTTGCAAACGGCGTCTAAAGCCGAGCTTGGAGCTGTAAGAGATATGTCTGCCGTCTCTGTGGATGCGCTTGCCTGGGCAATCATGTCTATGTTAACGTTTGCTGTAGCAAGAGTTGTAAATACTTTTGCTGCGTTTCCAGGCTTGTCTGGCACGCCTCGAAGAGTAATCATGGACTCGCTTCTATCGTGTGCAACGCCAGAAATTACAGGAGTTTCTGGTCCTAAGTCTGGGAATAAATCGCCCATTGTGGAGCGAATATCTACATTTGCCATTTTATTTGCTATTTTATTTGCCATTTTGCCGCCTTCTGTCTATTGCCTATGTCTATTGTCTTTTCTTATTTACTTTGTATTATTTACCGTCTTATTTTGTGTCTTATTTTGTGTCTTATTTTGTGTTTTATGCCTATATCTTTTAATAAATAATTAACTTAGATTTGGCAGGCTCTTTGGATCTACGCCATTAGGAACAACCAAAGTGCCATTTCTGTGCGAAAAAGAGCTTCGAACGTGCAATGGCATGCTAAATCGTTGCGCATATTCAACGCATCGCAAAGCCAAAACGCGCGATCCGCAAGATGACATCTCTAGCATTGAATCGTAGTCAATAACGGGGATTCGCTTTGCTGTTGGAACGATTCTAGGGTCTGCTGTAAAAACGCCATCAACGTCTGTGTAAATCTCGCAAATATCCGCACCCAAAGCTACAGCCAGCGCCACTGCCGAAGTATCTGAGCCGCCTCGCCCAAGCGTTGTGTCGTCGCCAATCTCGCTAATTCCTTGGAATCCTGCAACAATAGCAACACTGCCTTTTTTAAGCGCGTGCTGAACGCGATCTGGCTTAACAGCGCGAATATGCGCCGCTCCGAATTGCGCGTCCGTCATAAAACCAGCTTGCGAGCCTGTAAAAGAGTATGCGTGCGAGCCTTGCGCGTGAATCGCCATTGCTAGAAGGCTCATAGAAATGCGCTCTCCTGCAGTCATAAGCATATCCATCTCTCGTGCAGGCGGATGCGCATTTACGCTCATTGCTTGGTCAATCAGATTGTCTGTTGTGTCTCCCATAGCCGAAACAACAACCGCAACGTCGTTTCCAGCAGCTTTTGTATCGAGAATCCTTTTTGCTACGCGTTGAATTGCGTCCGTGTCTTCTACAGACGAACCGCCGTATTTCTGCACTATAAGAGCCACTCTAACCCCTTATGTTCAGCCGTATGCTTCTAAAGCACGCGCGTTAGAAGAACTAATCTAAAATCAGACTACAAAATCAGATTACCAAGCGTGCTCTATTTATTTTTATTTTGCAATATATTAGTGGCGTGCATTCTGGCTAGCGGTTGCTTGCGACTTTTCCGTGCGCAATTTCCGCGTGCAATCTTCAAACATCTTGTCTTCCTGCAAAAGCGCGCCCAAGAGTCACTTCGTCTGCATATTCAAGGTCTCCGCCAACTGGCAATCCGCTTGCGAGCCTAGTCACCTTTATGCCTAGCGGTTCAAGCAGTCGCGCTAAATACGTAACTGTTGCTTCGCCTTCTATATTTGGGTCCAGCGCTAAAATAACCTCTTTTACTTGCGCGTCTTTTAAGCGCTCAAGCAGTTGCGTTATTTTTAAGTCTGCAGGCCCCACGTTTGCCATTGGGTTAATCGCTCCGCCCAAAACGTGGTAAACGCCTGCATATTCGTGCGTGCGCTCAATGCTCATAATGTCTTTTGGCTCTTCTACAACACATATTTTTGTGTGGTCTCTTCTGGGGTCTAAGCAAACAACGCAAGGGCTTTTTTCGCACACGTTTCCACAAATTTCGCAAAATCGCACGTTTTCTTTTAAGTCGTTAATTGAGTCGATTAGTTCTTGCGCTTGCACGTTAGAAGACGAGAGTATGTAAAATGCGATTCGTTGTGCGCCTTTTGGACCGATTCCAGGAAGGCTAGAAAATGCGTCTATAACTCTGCCGATTGCGCCTTCGTACGATGACACATTATGCATTTATTTCTCTTTCTTCTTTTTGCGAGTGTGTGCGTTTTTAGGATTATTTGGGTCGCTTGCGCTGAATTCTTTTACAGATTTGACTTCAAACATTTTTTCCAAGTCGTCTATACTCAAATTTGTAGCGGATTCTAAAGACTCGTCTTGCATTGAGCATTCGTCTTCTTGAGCGCCATTTATGACTTCTAAAGAATGAGTTTGCGCTTGCGGTGAAACTTGCGGTGAAACTTGCGATTGCTGAGCTTCTTTCGCTGCATGCGTTTCTTGCACGTTTTGCGCACTGTTAAATGACTTTATTGCTTGCTTTTCTTGTTGACTAGGCAGTGCTTGCGGTTGCTGAGTTTGAGCTTGCGCTTGCGATGAAACTTGCGCTTGCGATTTATCTTGCGACTGTGTATATGCAATCGCATCTCCCATTGGAGCAGAAGCCATACTGGCCCAAGCGTCCTCTTGCGATTCGTCTAAAGAATTATCTAAAGAATTATCTAAAGCGTTATCGCCGCCTAAAGGGCTATCAGCGCTCAACTCGCTTTTTTCGCTTGTTTTTTTGCCAAATCCTTTTACAATTCCAGCTTTGCGCATAAGTAATTCGCGCTTAACTTGCGCAAGCTTTTGCGGATCCATTTTTGCTACAGACTCAACTTTTTGCCCGTTTTCTGCAACCGAATCAGGCGCGATTGAAACGTCTTTACCAAAAACGTCTTTTACTTTGCTCATAACAACAACTGGAACTTTTTTGCCATCGTAAGGAGCAGTTGTGCAAAGAGCAAGCGCAAAAGCATGCTGACTTATAGGTTCGTCAAAAGTTAATACAAGCTTTCTTTTTAGCGGATTGCTTTCATCTAATCTAACTTTTGGAACGTGATTTCGCTCTACGTATTCGCGAACGTCGTTTGGAAGACTTTTAACAAGATTGTTCCAAGATTCGTCAACGTCTAAAATTTGAGGCGCGTTTGAGTTTGCATTCACATTTGAGTTTGCATTCACATTTGCGTTTTCTGGCTGTTCTGGCCACTTTGCAACTGTTTCATCATTTTCAATCGCATTTGTAATAACAGATTTTTGAGTGTTTTGCGCATTGTTCTGAGTAGTGTTTTGCGCATTGTTCTGCATTATGCTTGCAGACTCGGTTGCGCTTGTAAACCCAGCTGCATTTGCATTTTTAGTTGCATCGGACGAGCCAATAAAATGCTTTACGTTCGCTTTTGGCGCTTCAACATTTTTTGCATAAACTTGCGTTTTAACGTTTTCACTCGAATCCGTTCTAGTGCAAAGCAGGCGCGCAACAAGAATTTCAAGATTCATTCTAGGCGAAACGGCATTTGCCATCCCAGCAAAAGCATTATTTACGATTTCTGCCATTCTAGACAAGCTTTGCAAAGTGAGCTGACTTGACTGACGTTGCAAATCTTGCATGTCTTCTGGAGATAAATCCCCAAGCAAGTTTTTAGCACTATCTATTCCAGCGGAAGCCAGTAGCAACAAATCGCGCAAGCGACCAAGCAAATCTTCTACAAACTTGCGACTATCGAAGCCTCCAACAATAACTTTTTGCACAGTTTCGTAAAGTTTTGCTCCATCTTTTTCAATAAGAGCGTCAACAACATCCCCAATTAAATTAGAAGGCGTAAATCCAAGAAGAGCAACTGCAGAATCTAGCGATATAACGCCATCTACGGAGCCAATCATCAATTGATCTAGCACAGAAAGAGTATCTCGCATCGATCCGCCGCCTGCTCGCATAGCAAGTCGTAATACGCCTTTTTGCGCGTTAATTCCTTCTTTTTGGCAAATGTTTTCTAAATACGGACCCATTACTTCTGGTGGCACAAGTCTAAACGGGTAGTGGTGAGTTCTGGAGCGGATTGTTCCAATCACCTTATCTGGCTCAGTCGTAGCAAAAATAAACATAACGTGCTCGGGCGGCTCTTCCACAATCTTAAGCAAAGCGTTAAAGCCTTGAGGAGTTACCATATGAGCTTCGTCTAAAATAAAAATCTTATATCTATCTCTTGCTGGTGCAAATCCTGCGCGCTCGCGCAATTCTCTAGCGTCGTCAACACCATTGTGGCTTGCTGCGTCTATTTCTACAACATCTATAGAACCTGGACCGCCTGTTGCAAGATCTTTACAGCTTTGGCATTTTCCGCACGGCTTAGAAGTTGGTCCTTGTTCACAATTAATGCATCGCGCTAAAATTCGTGCCGAACTTGTTTTTCCGCATCCGCGCGGACCAGAAAATAGGTACGCGTGCGTAATTTTGCCTTGATCAAGCGCTCTAATAAGCGGAATCGTAACCTGATTTTGACCAATAACACCTTCAAAAGTGTCTGGTCTATATCTTCGATACAACGCAAGTGCCATAACTATAACCTACCGCCAACTAGATATTAACTTAAATCCGCTTACTGTTTAAGCAAATCATCTGTTCCATTTTAAGCATCTAAGCACTAACATGCTAACGATGCGCACTCTACTACATGCTACATTATGGTTCACTCGCTACAATCAACTAAACCTGCTTTAGCGCTTACGGTTATTCTAGAGGCCATTGGAACGTGTAAAGGAACGCTTAATTTTAGAGATACGTCGTTATCTTTTTCCACACAAGACTCGATTTTTGCATTGTTTGCTGTAGCCGTGTTTTGCGCGATTTTGCAAGCATTTCCGTGCATGTTTTGTATAGCAACCGCTCCCGATATTGCTGCCGCATTTGCTAACGCGTAGGCGCGATGTTTGGAAACAAGAATCGTTCCAATAACCGCACAAAGAACCAGAATAGAGCAGATTGCGGTTACTAATCCTATGCCAAGCATAGTTCCAGATCCGCAATCCGCTCCGCGTGAATGTTTAGCTTCTAAGCATTGCGTTATTAATTGCTTAGCTCTTTTTTGACTCATATTAAAACCTGACTAATGCGCGCTTCTACTTGCATTGGTAAAACCTTCAGCGGGTCTGGCACGACTGGGCAACTAACAACAATATTTGCCATATTTCCAACATATTCGACTTTTACAGAACTATTTTTTCCAGATACTTTATGCACTATGTTTTGAGCTTCTTTAGAATCGTGTGTAGATGCAATATAATAGGCAACTTGGCCTGCAGCATCGTTGCAATTCATTGTATTTACTACTGATTTGCCTACAAAAATTAACACTATAGCAAGAATTGCAACTGTAGGTAGAATAATCGCAAATTCTGCGGTTACTGCACCTGAATCTTTAACATTTTTAATATTTTTAGCATCTTTAGTGAATTTAGTGCTTTTAGTGTGATTGTAACTATTTATGCTCGTATTTTTTGCATTCCTTTTGTTGAAAATATTCAAAAACGTATAATTCTTCATTTTTCTCATTTCTTTCGCATTAGTGAATCTCCATATTAGTGTTTATGCTTAGCTCTTTAGCATTCGTTTAATCTTGTTTAACTGAATCTTGTTTAACTGAATCTTGTTTAACTGAATCTTGTTTAATCTCATCAAATCTTGTTAAATATCAACAAGAGCTTAGTAATGTTTCACGCAATGTTTCACGCGTATATTCTTCTGTACATTAGCTAACGTGCAAAGCTCTTTTAACAAGTTCGCCAATAGCTTTGTGCACAGCATCTGACTTAGCAATAGCAATAAGAACTGTTGCAAAAGCTGTAGCAGCTATAAGAACAACCGCATATTCTGCAGTAACCGCTCCTTCGTCTAGTTTCTTTAGACTGTTATCCAAGCGGCTTTGCATACTATTGCACGCCTGTTCTGCTTTAATCAATCCTTTGTTTGCGTTTATTGTAAACTCGCAACAAAGTTTTGAAAATGCTTTAGCAATTGTTTTCATGTTACTTACCTTCCTTTCTTTTATTTATTGTTTATTTTTTTTTATTTATGTACCCAGTTTGGATACAAATTTTTTAAGTGCCATTTTTAAGACTTTTATATGCGACTTTTTATATAAAATCGTTTTCACTGCGATTTTTCACTAGTGCATAAATGATGCAACTGTTGGCAAAATGCCAACAAAAATAAACGCTGGCAAAAAGCACAATCCAACTGGCAAAAGAAGTCGTACAGAAAGTTTAGAACTTTCTTTTTTTGCAACGTTCTTCATTGATTGCTCGTAGTTTTGCAAAACGGCGTTAAGTACTGGTACGGGGGAGCTTCCGTAAATCCAAGATTCACGCAAAGAATTTTTTAGCCATGTGCTTAAAATCAAAGACGTGTAAGCGTTCTTATCTTTTTTACTAAAGCAAACATGTGGCTCGCTCCACGCTTCTCTCCAAGTGCTGCCAGAGATAAGTGCCTTAGAAACGCGACTTAGCCAAATTCCTTTTGATGCAGGCAAAGAACAACCAACTACGTCTAGCGCTCTAGTTATTGCAACACCACTTTTTAGTGCAACTATTATCATTTGCAAACCAAGAATCGGATCTATATCGCTTATTATGTTTTGTCTAAAATCGTAAGTGTTTTGCATAAAAACGCTCGGTTTAACGGCGCGCTCATAGAGTGAGCTAGATGCCATTTGCTTAGAAAAAAGTTTGCACAAAATAATTATGTATGCAACTAAAATAAGCCAAATAATAATTGCTCTTAGCATTTATCCTCCTTTACTGCATTAAGTTTTGACTAAAAATACTTCTTTGATTACTTCGTAGATTATTTTTTGATTGCGTTTTAATTGCCATTAAAAGAAGCAGATTGCATTGCATTTCTAGAATTTTTAAGAATGCGCGCAACCCAAATAACTCCAATCGCGTAAAATGCCATTCCAACGCCTAAAAGCGTATAGCCTTTGTAGCTAGTAAAAATCATTAGTATTGGGTTTGCTCCTAAAAGCTGACCAGTTAAAAGAGACAAAAACGGCAGTGCAATAAGTAACTTAATAGTGGCTTTTGGCATTGCAAAAACTTCCGCGCTTAAGTCATCAACCCTTTTGTTTGCATAATAAGAATCCGCAACAGCTTGAACGCAATCTGCCATTGGGCAGCCAATCGAATTACTCAACTTGTATACACTCATAAGAGATTGCGCTATTTTACGAATGTCTTTCTGTTTTTTGGCATTTTTATAATTTTTTGTATTTTTTGTGTTCTTCGCGTTTTTGAAAGAGCTATCTAAACTAGACGTGATTGTGCTTTCGCTTAGTCTAGAGTCAATCCACTTTAATATTGATTCTGCGTTTATTTGTTTGTTGTATGCTTTGCGCGCATCGCCATTAACATTGCAATCGGAGCATACGCTAATAATCGACTCAAACGAAGCTCCCGATTTTAATGATGCAACAAGAGATGCTAACGACTCTTCAATACTCATGTTAAATCCTTTGTTAGCTTATTTTGATTGTTAGTTTGCTTGTTTTGCCTGTTTTGCTTTTTGATTGTTAAGCTCTTAAAACGATTTGCGAATTTAGTGGCAAATGCCATTTAGATGAAAAATCTTTCCACTCTAAAGTGGCCTCTATTTGTGCGCCTTTAACTCTTAAAACAGGAACGCCTTCCAGCGCACCAGAATCATTAGATCTTAAAACTCCAAGCTCTTTTACAACGCGTATCCCATTTACGCGCTCAACGTGAATAACAACATCGAATGCGTCTGCAGCAAGAGCGCAAAGTGCCATTGGCTCCAGCCCTGCTAGCAAGCCCAAGGCCATTAATCGCGCTGGAACTTTTTGCACTTTATCTGCGTGCAAAGTCGTCATTCCGCCTTTGTGTCCGCATGTAAAAACGCGCAATAAATCAGCGATTTCTTTTCCTCTGCATTCTCCTAAAATGATTCTGTCTGGTCGCATTCGCAAAGTGGCTTTTACAAGCTCTTGTAAATCAATGCATCCTGCGCCTTCAACGTTTGCTTCTCTTGTTGCTAAAGAAACGTAATCATTAGAAACGCATCCCAATTCCCTAGTTTCTTCAACAGTAACTATTCTGTCTTTTGGATTACAAGAAGCTAACAGAGCCTTCATAAGTGTTGTTTTTCCCGAACCCGTGCTACCTGTAATCAAAATATTTGCGCGACTTTCAACAAGTAAATAAAGAATTCTAGATAGTTCAATCGGAAACATGCCTTTGCTGCTAAGCTCCGTTAAACAATAGTGTTTTAACGCGGGGAAACGAATCGAAATAGCAGCTCCGCTCAAAACTATTGGTGCAATAAGAGCGTGAATGCGCACGCCAAGTGGGCTAGAAGCGTCTGCAATCGGGCATGCGTCGTCTAATCGTTTACCCAATTGAGCACAAAGCCAGACTGCATATTCGCGCAAAACGCTGGGATTATCAAACGGGATTCTTGGATTGTATTCATTAAGGCCCAGACCAAAGTCTGCCCAAACTCTTCCCTCGTCTGTAACAACAATATCCGTTACATTTGGATTATCTGCAATATCTTGCAAAATTCCAAAATCAATATCTTGTAAAGCCATGCCTACCACCCACTATTTTTGAAAATCTGCCAAACGCATAAGAAGAATCACCTTGTGTACTAGATGCCATTAAACCCGATTTGCGCGAGTCGCCAAGTAGCCATATGGTGATTTTTTCTACCGCACTTTGCGCGCATTTTGGTATGCTTCTAATCCCATATCCGCCAATTATGTCTTCGTACATCTTAGAATCGTGACCAATTGGGCCTTCTACATTGCAAAGTAAATAATCACAAGCTTCTGTAATCTCTACTGGGCAAAATCTGCTAGAAAGCCCGCGTGGATTTAAGCCTGCAACAATATAAGTTAGATTCTCGGCGTAATTTTTATGATCCGACTCTAGATTTTTTAGATGCGCTCGCAATCGAGCTAAACCTAAAACGCTAAGTTCCGATGCAAAAATTGTTGGAACATTCGCTAGAGTTGGAAGACTTTGTAAAAGCCTTCTTGCTGAAAATCCAGATCCAATATCTACAATCACAACGTCGCAAGCTTTAGCAAGACCTCTAATTGCAGCCTCAATAACCCACGGTTTAGGCTCCTGATTTTTCCAAGGAGAATAGGCCAAAATATCCACGTTGTTCCAGTGCAAAAGCTCGCAACGCAAAACGTAGCCGTCTAATCTTCCTAAAGGAGCTTGAACCTCTTGCAATCTTCTGCCTTCGTCTTGCTCTAATCCAAGCAAAACATCTAAACCGCCATTAGAAATATCTGCGTCGATTAAAGCTACAACGTATTTTTTACTAGCAATATTACTTGCAAGAAGTGCAAGAGTAGTACTTAAGCCAATCCCGCTATTTGCTGCTGAACCAATTACAACATTTTTTGGAAAAGGCTTTAGTGAATAGTTCAAGCTTCCAGTAGTTTCTTGAGCAACACTATTGTCTTTAAGAACACGATTATTTATAACGCCAAAATCTTTGTTAAACGTAGGATTTTCAGCCAGTTCATAACTGCGATTAAAAGATGCAATAACAGTTGAGTCGTTAACATTGTTAGACTGATTAATGGCGTTTTTAAGCGCACTCGCCTGCGGAGGGTACGTGTTAAGTACCCTAGCGGCGCACGAAGGCGCATCGTAGTTATCAATACTCATATTGCTCATGCAGCTATTGAATCGCATACAAAATAAATAAGCAATACTTTTGTAAGAATGTGGTTAAAGGCTCAATAAACGTTGCAAATCCGCCAAAAAGTTATCCACATTGCTGTTTTAGCGTATTTTTGTACAAGCGTATAAGCGTATTAACGCACAAGTTTTGGATTGGAAGCCATGTACCTTTCCAGAAGTTCGCCATAGATTGGCTTAGTGTGCAAAATATCGGATACAAGAAGTGCAATAAAAGCAGATGCAGCAACTGGAAGAGTGTGAATCATTGTTCCCGACATTTCTACAGTTAGCAAAATCGAAGTGAGCGGAGCTTTTACAGAAGCCGAAAGCGTGCCAGCCATAACACACACTGTAAAAATTGGCATTAGCTTTGCGTCAATGCCAAGAATCGGAATGCTTATTATTGCGCGAGAAGCAACGCCGCCTGCAAGAGCGCCGACAGCAAGAATTGGCATAAAAATTCCACCAGGCGCTCCGCATCCAAAACTTGTAGAAGTAAATAGCATTTTTGCAACAAACAGAATGCACAGAAGCGCTATGCTTGCTTTTCCATATTCAGAGAGCTTAACAAGATTCGATCCTCCGCCAAGAACATCTGGCAAATATAAGCCAACAGGAATCGCGATTAAACATGCTACAGATACAGGAGCCCACTTTGGCAAATACTTATACAGCGTTTGCAATCCAAGCAAGGATCTGTTCATTAAAGAGCCAATAAGCCCTGCAAAAATGCCAAGCGGAATCAGCCAAAAATGAAGTGTCATTGGTAAGTCTGGAATCCTTCCAAAGTCTAAAACAGGTCGAAGTCCAAAGCATGTTTGAGACACAAAATCCGCGCAAATAGATGCAGCAGCAGCTCCCATAAGAACTGTAGAAGACAATCCGTGTTGAACTTCTTCCATAGCAAACATAAGCCCAGAAAGTGGAGCGCTAAATGCTGCAGATAAGCCAGCTGCAGCTCCAGCAGTTACAACATAATGCTCTTGCGTATCGTTTTTATTGCCTTTTCTAAAAATGCGAGACATCATTTGCGCGCCGCAAGCTCCGATTTGAATCGAAGGGCCTTCGCGCCCAAGAGACAAGCCAAATAGCGACCCCAACAATCCGCCTACAAATCGAACAGGCAAAATGGTGTTCCAACACATTTTTAGTCCGCGCTGAACGTATCCAACAACTTGTGGAATGCCGCTTCCAGACGCCATGCTTTCTTTGCGACTCATCCAGCCAATAAAGAGCCCAGCAACAATCGCAAAAGCTACGCACGGCACAATCCAAAGCATGTTTTGCAATATTCGCGAATACATCCATCGCGCAAAATCGGTTCCGTACTCAATTCCAAGTCTGTAAGTTGCTACAAGCGCGCCAGAAACAAGGCCAACAATTACACCTGCAAGAACCATCTTCCATCTAAGATGCTTAAGTGTTTTAAGAATGCGATCCGAAAAGTCGCGCAAAAAATCGCGTATAAAACCGCCTAAGTTTTTTAAAGTCACAATAAACCTATTCTTAAATCAAATCGCAAACAAATACACAAAGCATTCTAACATTTTAATAACACAATAAACGTTAATTAATAAAATACGTTAATTAATAAATAAAATACGTCAATTAATAAAATTAAAAACTAAGACTTTAGAAGTAAAAACATTACAAAACACGGTCCAGCGTATGCAATAAATGCGCATAAGAATGGCACTATTAGTTCGCTAACAAAAAGCCATAGTCCAAGCTTGATTTTCTTTAGCTTAAACAGGCTTACGACTTCTAAGATTGCGGTTGAAAACGTTGAAAATCCGCCTAAAAATCCCAATGCGCACGTGTAGATAATAGTCGAAGCAAAAGTTAAATCGTATATAATCGAAGAACTTAAAAATACAACTAAGCCCATTATAAAAGACGCAAAAGCGTTGATTAGCAAAGTCGCGATTGGAAAATTGTGGTTATAAACGCGCGCAATTGCGTCAGATATTGCGCAACGGAGCATGGCGCCAAGTCCTGCAAAAACAAGAGGCAGCACAAAAAGAACGTATGTGTAAAACATCATTTTGCGCCGCCCTTGTTATTAAAAGCAGAAAATTTATCTCCGATTAGGCTTCCAGCAAGCGCTGCTAAAACGCCAAAAATCATAGACAATGCCATAATCGCGATTACTTTTACAATGTTCATTGCGGTAAATGCGGAATATGCGCCCTCAAAAGCAAAAGTAGACATTGTTGAAAGTCCGCCGCAAAATCCTGTGCAAAAACCGTATTTTATTAAGTCTTTGTTCTTGCTGCGCAATCTTTGTGCAACAATCGAACTCACTAAAGCAAGAATAAAACATGCCAAAATGTTAGACAAAAGAGTTGCAAAAGTAAAGCGGCTAAAAAGCATAGAATATCCCGAGTCCCAATGCATACCGTGCGTAAAAACGCCTATTTCACTACGCACAAAAGCGCCAAGCAATCCACCAATAAACACAACAAAATATGTTTTTGCACCAAGTGATTTATGCTGGCGCTTTTTAGGCAAGTCTGGGCGATTTTTGCTCGGAACACTCATATTTTTAGCCGCCTTAAATCGCATTTAATATGTATTTAGTCAACTATTTAGTCAGCATTAATAGCCACTAATCAATCAGCGAATGAACGCTAATAATGTGATCGCGCTGAGGGCCAGTGCCAATTGCAGAAATGCGGCATCTGGAAAGCTCTTCCAAGCGCTTTACATAGCTTTGAGTGTTTGCAGGCAAGTCTTCAAACTTGTGCACTTTAGAAATATCTTCACTCCAGCCTGGAAGCATCTCGTAAACTGGCTTAGCGCTAGCAAACAAAGACTGATCTACTGGCATCTCGTTTACGCGCTCAACGCTTCCGTCAGTTAAAGTTACATCGTAAGCTACGCAAACGGGAATCTCTTTTAAGCCAGTCAAAACATCTAGCTTTGTAAGAACAATATCAGTTAGGCCATTTACGCGAGTAGCATAGCGGCTAACAACGGAATCAAACCATCCGCATCGGCGAGGGCGGCCAGTAGTTACGCCATATTCGTGACCTTGCTCGCGCAGCCAATCGCCGCTTTCGTCCAAAAGCTCTGTAGGGAATGGGCCTTCGCCAACGCGCGTAATATAAGCCTTAGCAACGCCGATTACGCGATTAATGCGCGTAGGGCCAACGCCCGTACCCGTGCAAGCGCCGCCTGCTGTAGGATTAGAAGACGTTACAAATGGGTATGTTCCGTGGTCAACATCTAGCATTGTTGCCTGGCCGCCTTCAAAAAGCACGGTTTTACCATTTTCCATTGCCTGGTTTAGCACAAGCGAAGTGTCGGCAACGTATGGTTTTAAGCGCTTTCCAAGTTCTACGAGCTGGCTTGTAACGGCATCAATATCGATTGGGTGCTGGTTGTAGAGCTTAACAAGCATTTGATTCTTTTGATGCAAGCTGGCTTCTACTTTATCTCGCAAATGATCCGCGTTAAACAAATCGTGTACGCGAATACCAACGCGATTAATCTTATCGGCATAAGTCGGGCCAATTCCGCGGCCAGTTGTACCAATCTTATGCTTTCCAAGGAATCGCTCTGTAACTTTATCGATTACGCGATGATACGGCGTAATAACATGCGCTGACTCGCTAACAAGCAGCTTCGAGCAGTCAACGCCGCGTGATTCTAGCGCGTCAATCTCTTCAAAAAGAACCTCTGGGTCTACAACAACGCCGTTTCCAATAACGGGAGTTACGTTTGGGCTGATTATGCCGCTAGGAAGTAAGTGCAATGCGTAAGATTCGTTTCCTACAACAACAGTGTGGCCAGCATTATTGCCGCCATTAAAACGTGCAACAATATCTACCTTAGAACCAATTAAATCAGTTGCTTTACCTTTGCCTTCGTCACCCCATTGAGCGCCAATAAGCACAATTCCAGGCATGCTGAACCTCCATTTTTGAGCTAACGTTGCCCAAATAAACACAATTACTACGTGTTAAGATTAGCGCAAAGCCAATACCGAATAATGCTAAATAATGCTGAATAATGCCAAATAATATTTGCGATTACACTATTTTAGAGCTTTTCCAGCAGAGCCTAGTTGCACGCATGCTTCAACAACACGCTGAGCCATTGCTTTTTCTGCTTCTTTGCCCCAAGACCTTGGGTCGTAGAGCTTTTTGGCACCAACTTCTCCGTCGATTTTAAGAACGGAATCGTAGTTGTGGAACATGTGGTCGGCGATTGCGCGCGTAAAAGCGTATTGAGTATCTGTGTCAATATTCATTTTTACAACGCCATATTTTACAGCTTGCGCAATTTCTTCGGCTGTAGAGCCAGATCCGCCATGGAACACTAGCAAGAATGGTTTTGTTGGCACACCAAACTTGCGATTACACAAATCAAGCTTGTACTTGTTGTATACAGCGCTTTGAATGTTGTCTAGTAATTGCGGCCTAAGCTTAACAACTCCTGGCTTGTAAGCTCCATGAACGTTTCCAAACGTAAAAGCGGCCATGTATTTTGCGCGGTCCTCTAAACCTAATCGCTCAACAACGCGCATAGCGTCTTGGGGAGTGGAGTACAGCTTTTCGTCAATATCTGCTCTGTGGCCGTCTTCTTCGCCGCCAACTGCGCCAATTTCAATCTCTAAAATCGTGCGTGCTTTTGCAGACTCTTCCAGTAATTCTTCTGCAATGTCTAGATTGTGCTCAAGCTTAACTGTGGAACCATCCCACATATGCGACTGAAAAATCGGCTCTTTGCCATTTGCAACTTGATCTGCTTCATAAGATAAAAGTGGCCTAATCCAATCGTCTAAATAGGCTTCTGCACAATGATCTGTGTGCAATGCAACCGTAATGTTTGGGTATTGTGCAGCAACTTGATGCGCGAATTGCGCAAATGCGATTGATCCAACAACACGATTATTTACGCACTGGCCAGAAAAATACGCGGAGCCTCCAACAGACACTTGAATAATGCCATCACTTTGAGCTTCGGCAAATCCTTGTAGTGCTGCGTTTAAGGTCTGTGTGCTAGTAACGTTAATCGCAGGGTAGGCGTATCCGCCTTTGCTGGCTGCATCAAGCATTTGTGCGTAACGTTCAACGGTTGCAATAGTCATATTTTTATTATGACTCTAAGCGCGCATATTTTTTATATTTTGCTAGATTTTTTACTATTTTTGATTAAATTTGTATTTATTTTTGACTATTTTTGATTTCTTGATGGCGTTTTTTTGCCGCCGCTACTACAAAATGTAGATACTCTAGCGCGATTTCTTCTTTTAATCCAGATTCTTCAGCAATTTTTTTAAGTCGATTCGCCTGGCGATTTTCCCTAGACTTATCTTCTGTAGCAAGATTTGCGCGAGCTTTTATTTCTCCGACTTTTTCCGTAACTTTAAAGCGCTCTGCTAGAAGCGAAACAATTGCATTGTCAATATTGTCAATCGACTGACGCAGCGCAAAAATCTCATTCATTGAATCGTTGCAATCACTAAAATCACTGCAATCGTTGCAATGTGATTCATCAAAATGTTCGCGTGCGTCAATCGACTCTTTAGAAAAGTTGAACATGCTATTTTTAGTCAAAATAAGTTTGCAAAACCATTGTTGTTTCTGTGCTAACTGGAACAACACGATGAATTGTGTTGATTAGTTCTTCTAGCTTGCTAGGAGTTGCAACGCGAACAACAAGCATAAAGCTTGGGCTTCCAGTAATCGAATAGCATGCTTCAATGCCGTCAATGTCTTTCAATTTGGTTGGAACGGAAGCTTCTTGCTCAAAATCAAGAGGCGTAACCGCCACGAATGCGCTTACTGGCAAGCCTCTGCGCTCGTAGTCAATCAAAGCGCGATATCCAGTTATGATTCCTTTGCGCTCGAGCTTTTGAACTCTGGATTGCACAGCGGAAACAGACAGTCCAGAAGCTTTGGCTAGCTTGGTTAATGTTGCACGGCCATCGTGCTCAAGAATATCTACAATAATTGCATCCGTAGAATCTATCGGAGCAACTGTGCTCGCGCTGGTTTCTAAGCCAGAAGGAATATTATTTTCAATCCTATGAGAGTTTCCCGTCATGCGATCTCCATCCTCATACAGCGCCACCAAAATCTTTGTTTTGCTTCTTCGACTTTAGCTGCGCCCCCTGCAGTCTCTTCAATCGTATCGTATTTTTTAATGAAAAAGAACAAAATTAGATAAAAAATCACGGTTTTTCACATTATTTAACACATGTTTACATATATAAACTTTTGACCATTCTATTTTTATGTATGTTTTTGTATGTTTTATGTATGAGATTATTAAAAATGCCTCCCGATTATTAAATCAAGAGGCATTTAATTTAGATTTTTATTTTACGCGTAAATTTTACGCGAAAACTTTACGCGATTGCGCCTGTTCCGCCATTTGTGGAATTGTTGGCTTGCTGAACAATAGCCGCAAGAAAATCGCGATTAGAAGCGGTCTTCTTTAAGCGCGGAACCAAAGTCTGATAAGCCTGTTCTGGCTCCAGTCCGCCGAACAATCGCCTCAAGCGATAAATAATCGGCAACTCTTGAGCAGGAGTAATCAACTCTTCGCGGCGCGTGCCAGAAGAATTGATGTCTACAGCTGGGAACAGTCGCTTGTCTGCCAAATCGCGGCTCAAACGAAGCTCCATGTTTCCAGTGCCCTTAAACTCTTCGAAAATAACTTCATCCATCTTTGAACCAGTTTCCACCAAAGCAGAAGAAATAATAGTCAAAGAGCCGCCATTTTCAATGTTTCGTGCTGCGCCAAAGAACTTCTTAGGAGGGTAAAGCGCTTGAGCGTCTACGCCGCCAGAAAGAATACGGCCAGAAGCAGGAGCAGCAATATTGTATGCGCGAGCAAGGCGAGTCATGGAATCAAGAAGAACAACAACATCTTGGCCAAGCTCTACAAGCCTCTTAGCGCGCTCAATCGCAAGCTCTGCAACAGTAGTGTGGTCTGATGCTGGGCGGTCGAATGTAGAAGAAATAACCTCGCCCTGAACTGTGCGCTCCATGTCGGTGACTTCTTCTGGGCGTTCGTCTACAAGAACAACCATCAAATGTACTTCTGGATTGTTAACAGCAATCGCGTTAGCAATATTTTGCAAAGTGATTGTTTTACCAGCCTTAGGAGGCGAAACAATCAAACCACGCTGACCCTTTCCAATAGGCGCCACAAGATCAATGATTCTGCCAAGCATGCGATTTGGCGTAGTCTCTTGCTTTAAGCGTTCATTCGGATACAAAGGTGTGAGCTTAGCGAATTGTGGGCGATTTTGAGACTCTTCTACGCTCATGCCGTTAATGCTGTCAACACTTTGCAAAGGAACGAACTTTTGACGCTGATTCCTGCGATCTCCCTCACGAGGAGCGCGAATAGAGCCTTGAACCGCATCTCCCTTGCGTAAGCCGTACTTTTTGATTTGGCTCATAGAAACATAAACGTCATTTGGGCCAGGCAAATAGCCAGAAGTACGCACAAATGCGTAAGATTCAAGCACATCTACAATGCCAGCAACTGGAACAAGCTCTTCTTTTGGCTCTTCGCGACGTGGAGCTTGCTCGTGAATCTCGTGCTCTTCACGAATCTCGGAGCGTTCTGCACGTTCAGTACGTTCCGCTTTAGAATCGTAGTCGTCTCTAGTGCGTCGCGTTCTGCGCTGGAATCTATCAGATCTTTCTGCTTTAGAAGTGTAATCATTTTCTTCGCTAGAGCGAGTAGACATACGCGTTCTGCGCGATTCCGAGTTGCGATTAGCGTTTGGAGCAGAAGACTTTTCGCTTGGCAAAGTGGCAAGAATCTGATCTAAATTAGCATCCACTTCGTCTGTTTTAGCAAAATTACTACCATTATTTTGTTCAGTGTTTACGCTTGCATTTGTACGAGCGTTATCTTCTCTCGTAACATTTGCAGAGCCTTCTTTGCGATATCGATGAGTCTGATTTTCGCGCGCAAAATTGCGATTACGCGCCCCACTATTTGCATCGCTTGAATCAGAAGAATCATTAAAATCGCGATTCGTGTCAATGCTCGAGCGGAGTTCAAAAGAAGATGAATTGTTTTGCGTTTCGTCGTCGCCTTGAGAAACACGATTTATTCGTAAAGTGCTTTTAGGAACATGAACGCTAACACCAGCTGGAGCATCCCCACCATTGCGCGCAGCAGTTAGCGTAGCAACCAAATCTGGCTTGCGCATTGTAGACGTACCGCGTAGACCCATTTGCTTCGCAAGATCCTTAAGCTCCGAAAGCTTCATATCATCAAGATTTTGGCTTGTTGCCACAGTTATGCCTTTCCCTAACTCCAAGATAGATTACTTGGAGCTTTACGTGGAAGATTACGGAAAATCCGTTGTGAATATAACGACAAACACATATCAATGTGTATTAGTCGCTGATAAATGTATGCTACTACACTCGTAAGACTCACAACACACGCGTGGCAATGCAGACGTTATAAGCGTTATAAGCGTTATAAACGTTACAAGCGCTACTTCTTTTCGTGATACGATTTTTCGGTATTAACAGACCAAACGTTATCTTTAGACTTCTTACCACTATTGATGTTTTGAACAGCTTCAATAGCAGTTGCCATTGAGTGATCCTGGTTATTGTAGCGATGCTGGCCATTTCTACCAACACAATACAAGTTGCCAAAACCGTCTAAGTACTTAACAAGATCAGGCATTTGAGCGTAAGTATCAAAGTAAGCAGGGTAGGCCTTTGGAACGCGTTCGCGATGAGCATCTAAAACGTCGTCTTCGCTGTCAATAACTTGCATGCGAATCAACTCGTCAATTGCGTTTTTGCGAGCTTCTTCGTCGCTCATATTCCAAAAATCGTCGCCTTCGCTGCAGAAGTATTCAAGGCCAATCCAAACAGTATTATCAACATCTTTAACAAGGTATGGACTCCAGTTGTTAAAGATTTGCAAACGTCCAACCTTGTAACCAGGGTCTTGAACGTAAATCCAGCAATCTGGCACAATAGGAGGGTTGCCAAGCGTTGGAATGTCTGTAGTATTGCGCAAACGCATGCGCTTAACAAGCAAGCCAACAGTCACAAAATCGCGGTAAGGCAAGCCTGCTGCAACTTTTTGCAAGTCTTGTGGAACTTCTGCATTTGCATCGCCATTCGCGCCTTGCTCAATAGACGCAACCAAATCTTTAATTGGCATAGACGAAATAAACTGATCCGCACGAAGCTCACTGCGCTCGCCATTTTGATTTTCAACAACAACACTGCAAATCTTGCCATCCGCTTGCTTTACGGCAACAACTTTAGATCCTGTTAAAACAGTAGCGCCATTTTCGCGGCAACGGCGTTCAACAGTCTCCCAAAGCTGACCTGGACCAAGCTTAGGATACCAAAATTCCTCAATTAAAGAAGTCTCAACTTCTTTCTGACTTGCCTTATTTTTAGGCATAAGCTTAGAAATAGCGTTCTTCAAAACTTCAACAATGCTCAAGCCTTTAACGCGCTGAGCTCCCCAATCGGCGGAAATCTGGCTTGGATGCCTTCCCCAAAGCTTCTCGGTGTAGCCCTCAAAGAACATGGAATACAGCTTTTTGCCAAAGCGATTAATGTAGAAGTTTTCGAGGTTTGTTTCTGGCAACTTGTGAATCATGGACCAAAGGTAGCTAAAACCAACCTTCATTGTTAGCACAAAGCCCATAGATCGCAAGGTGGACGCAGAAAGAGAAATAGGGTAGTCGAAGAAATGATGATTCCAGAAGATTCTAGAAACACGATGACGCTTAAGCATAACTTCATCTTCGACTTCTGGGTCTGGGCCTCCAGCCTCTAAATCGTGATGCCTGCCAAGCTTCTTATCGTCGTAAGAAGGAGCGCCCTGAAGAGGCAACATATCTCGCCACCATTGCATAATGCGATCGTCTTTAGAGAAGAATCGGTGTCCGCCAATATCCATGCGGTTTCCGTTGTATTTTACGGTGCGAGAAATGCCACCAAACTCGCTGGTTGCCTCAAGAACAGTCACATCGTAGCGGCTAGAGCCGCCATCTTTTACAAGCTCCCAAGCTGCCGTCAACCCTGCCGGACCGCCACCAATAATCACTACAGATTGTTTCTGGGATTGTGTATCAGCCAATTTTCCTCCATAACTAAAAACCGCTTTATAAAGTCAAAAACGCAAAATTGCAAGCACGTATTTATACTGAAATCTAAATATAAGCTTTACTATTATACTCTTATCACGCGATAGATTCTGGAATATCAATATCTGTTTTTTGTACTTCTTCCACATTTACGTCTTTAAACGTAACAATACGAACGTTTTTTACAAATCGCGAAGGGCGGTAAACATCCCACACCCAAGCGTCTGTTAATTGCACGTCAAAGTACACGTCTTGACCTGCGGAGCGCACGTTAAAATCAACCTTATTTGCCAAGTAAAATCGGCGTTCTGTTTCTACAACGTACGTAAAAAGCTTAATAACGTCACGATATTCCTTGTATAACGCAAGTTCGGCGTCTGTTTCGTAATTGTCGAGGTCTTCGGCGCTCATTGCTTCCCTTCCGTTGGCGTGATTTGCGTATTTGATGTAGCTTTATTCGCTGCGTCGTCTTCTTGAGCACGCTTGCGGCCTCGTCCTATAATACGCCACCATGCGCGCTTAGAGGAATTATCCGTGTGCTTAACACTATGCTCGGCCTTATCGGCCGTTAACGACTTGCGCGAATCGCCATTTTTAACTGGGATTGCAATCGAATGTTCGTGCGCGCTTAAAGCTTCGCAAACGCCAGGATTATCTTCAATAACGTGTAGTCCAAAAGCGTCTAGCGAGCGAATTGCATCGTACTCGTCTACAAGAGTGTCCATTACTACAAAATCTTGATATTTTTGGCTTTGAGAATCCCACAAAGCGTCGCGAGATGTTCCAGTTTTCATAAAGCCAAGCGACTGATATACCGAAAGTGAGCGCGCGTTTGCTGCAGGAACACCAACCCAAATCCTGTGTAAAGCAAGCCCCACCTCGCTTGGCGCAAAACCGTAAGTCATAACTCTAGGCATTGCATCCCTAGAATACCCACGACCCCTATAGTCGCGTCCTAGAATCACCTGGATCCTAGCGGATTTAGACCAACCGTCAATGTCAATTAAAAATATCATTCCAATAATATTGCCATTAGCGTTTTCGGAGTCATCAATAAAATCTGGCACAATTGACCATGCGATTGTTGGGCGCGATTGAGCGTCGCCAGCGGCGGCATACTGATTAGATTTTGCCTCATTGATTCCAGCCGAAGACCATTGCACAGAACGATTTACCCAAGCACGAACCATAGCGCGCTCCGATTGCGAATCTTTGCCTGTTATAACGGCTGCTCCATCAAAAGCGTGCAATGCGTCCATTTGCGCCAAATCTTCGATTGTTGCTGGCCTAAGACGCGCCATTTCGCCGCGGATTGGTGGAATCGTAATATTTTCTGGCAACTCGCGGTGGCTTGTAGAATCAGCATTGAATCCTTGCATATTCACCTTTTTCGTACAATCGACTTACGTGTTACAAAGCTTACAAAAAGCACTACAAAAGCAGTAAAAACAGCGTTATAAAATCGCACTTTTTGCACCCTATACAATGCTATAAAATACAAAGTTAAAACGCAAAGTATAAAGCGCAAAAAGTGCAAAGTAAAAGCTAATCTAAACTAGCCTTTGATTTTTGCCATTACAATCTTAGTAACGGCCTTAGCGTCTGCCTGACCCTTAGTTGCACGCATAACGGCGCCAATAATTGCGCCCATCGGCTTCATATTTCCAGACTTAAGCTTTTCGGCAACCTCTGGGTCTGCTGCAAGAGCAGCGTCAACAGCGGCTTCCAAAGCGCCATCGTCGTTCATAACCTTAAATCCGTGCTTCTTAACAACTTCATCAGGCTTACCCTCGCCAGACAAAACGCATGCAACAGTTTGCTTAGCAAGCTTATCGTTAAGATTGCCGTCTGCAATGAGCTTTTCAACTTGCGCAACGTCTTGCGGAGTAATAGGCAATTCTTCCAAAGTTACACCACGAGTGTTTGCTTCGCGAGCAAGCTCACCAAGCCACCACTTTTTAGCACCAGCAGCACTTGCACCAGCCTTAACGGTTTCTTCAACCAAATCAAGAGCATCCGCGTTAAGAATATCGCGCATTTCAAGATCGCTAATACCCCATTCGCTTTGCAAGCGGTTGCGGCGCTCGCGAGGCATTTCTGGCATCTCTGCCTTCATGCGCTCAATATGCTCTTTAGTAATGTGAAGCATAACCAAATCTGGATCTGGGAAGTAGCGATAATCGTCGGCGTCAGACTTTACGCGGCCGCCAGCAGTAGTCTGAGTTGCCTCATCCCAGTGACGTGTCTCTTGCAAAATCTCGCCACCTTCGCTCAAAATAGCAGCCTGACGACGAATCTCGTATTGCAGCGTCTTTTCAATTCCGCGGAATGTGTTCACATTCTTAGTTTCAGAACGCGTGCCGAACGGATCGGTTGGCTTTCTGCGAAGCGAAACGTTTACGTCTGCGCGCATATTGCCCTGCTCCATGCGAGCGTGGGAGATGTTGAGAGCGCGAACAATATCGCGAATAGCGCGCATGTATGCGCCTGCGATTTCTGGAGCGCGGCTGCCAGCACCTTCGATTGGCTTAGTTACAATCTCGATCAAAGGCACGCCTGCGCGATTGTAATCAACCAAAGAATGATTTGCGCCTTCGATTCGGCCATCTGCGCCGCCAACGTGAGTATTCTTGCCAGCGTCATCCTCAATGTGAGCGCGCTCAATCGGAACGCGGAACACAGTGCCATCTTCCAGCTCAACATCCAAGTAGCCGTTGCCATTAGTTGGCTTATCGTACTGGGAAATCTGGTAATCGCGAGGCATATCTGGGTAGAAGTAGTTTTTACGAGCGAACTGGCTCCACTCGGCAATCTCGCAATGCAACGCTAAGCCAAGCTTAATCGCGTAATCAACTGCAGTCTTGTTTACAACTGGCAAAGAGCCTGGCAAACCAAGGCTTACAGGTGTTAGCTGAGTGTTTGGTTCGCCGCCAAAAGATACTTCTGCTGGGCAGAACAGCTTTGTGCGAGTGCTAAGCTCAACGTGAGTTTCCAAGCCGAAAACTGGGTCAAATTGCTCCACAGCATCGGCGTATTTCATAAGTTTTTCAGCCATGAGAATCCTTCTTACTTAAGCTTTATTTCACTTTACTTAGCCAATGAATCGAGCCAACCAGCTTTAAGCGACTTCCAGATTGGGCCGCTCCACTTTTCTTCGAGCGCTGCTTCCAACGCTGCTGCAGGCTTGTACATCTTTTCATCATGGCATTGCGGAGCAATAATCTGAATACCAACAGGCAGACCATCGTCGCTTAAGCCAGCTGGGAGGCTCAAAGCTGGAACGCCAGCCATGTTTGCAGGAATCGTAGCAATATCGTTCATGTACATGGAAAGTGGATCGTTCATCTTCTCGCCAAACTTAAATGCCGTTGTAGGGCTTGTTGGGGAGACTAGAACATCTACCTTATTAAACGCTTCTTCAAAGTCGCGAATAATAAGCGTACGAACCTTTTGTGCAGAACCATACCAAGCGTCGTAGTAGCCAGCAGAAAGTGCGTAAGTGCCAAGAATAATACGGCGCTTTACTTCGTCACCAAAGCCAGCTTCGCGAGTTGCAGCCATCATGTTTGCAGCAGTTTGAGGCTTATCTGCTGGCGGCATTACGCGCAAACCGTAGCGCATTCCGTCGTAGCGAGCCAAGTTGGAGCTAACTTCGGAAGGCATGATTATGTAGTATGCAGATAGCGAGTAAGGGAAGTGAGGGCAGGAGACTTCTGTTACTTCTGCGCCCATATCTTTAAGCAATTGCACAGCCTCATTAAAGCGTGCTTCAACGCCTGGCTGGAAGCCTTCGCCGCTAAGCTCTTTAACAAGACCAACCTTTACGCCCTTCAAATCGCGGCGAGCACCCTCGCGCGCAGCCTGAGCCATTGGAGGAACAGGAGCTGGAATCGAAGTGGAATCGCGCTTATCGTTGCCGCCAATAATCTCTTGCAAAAGTGCAGAGTCAAGAACGGTACGAGAAACAGGGCCAATCTGGTCTAGCGAGCTTGCCATGGCGATTGCGCCAAAACGGCTAACTCCGCCGTAAGTTGGCTTTGCGCCGACTGTACCAGTTAAAGCGCCTGGCTGGCGAATAGAGCCACCAGTATCTGTACCCAAAGCAATAGGAGCCTCGAATGCAGCAACAGCAGCTGCAGAACCGCCGCCAGAGCCGCCAGGAACGCGCTCGGTATCCCAAGGGTTGCAAGTGGTTTGGTAAGCGGAATGCTCGGTAGAAGAACCTTGAGCAAACTCATCCAAATTAGTCTTGCCAAGAATTGGCATGCCAGCTGCCTTGAGCTTTTCAATAACAGTAGCGTCGTAAGGTGGAACCCAGCCTTCAAGAATCTTAGAGGCTGCAGTAGTAGGAATGCCCTTAGTAACAATCATGTCTTTAATGGCAATTGGAACGCCTGCAAGCTCAGGTAAGCCTTCAGCTTCGCCATTAGCATTCTTTTTATCAAAAGCGTCTGCTTGTTCAAGTGCAACATCTGCAGAAACGTGCAAGAATGCTTTGATTTCTGGTTCGGCTGCTTCGATTACTGCCAAGTGAGCTTCAACAAGCTCGCGGCTAGAAACTTCCTTAGATTTTACAGCTTTTGCCATATCGGCAGCAGAAAGCTTTACTAAATCTTGAGTATTAGTCATGTTTATTCCTCCCCCAAAATTCGAGGTGCTACAAACATGCCAGACTCGCTTCTAGGAGCGCCAGAAAGCGCTTCTTCTTGAGTCAATGGCGTAGCAGGCTCGTCTGGGCGCAAATACGCTTCAAGAGGTACTGGATTTGCAGTAGGTGGCACATCTTCGCCAGCAACTTCCTGCACTTTGTTAATAGATTCTGCAATGACGTTTAATTCGCCTTGCAAGCGACTGATTTCTTCGTCGCTAAGCGCAATCTGGGATAGAACGCCCAGATGCTCAATTTCTTCGCGTGTGAATGTTGGCATAACCTCAACTATATGTGTGATGCGTGACCTTTGCTATAGCAAAAATTATGCAAAAAGGGCTTTATCTTGTAGTCAGTTACGAGATAAAGCCCTTATTGTTTTTGCAAAATATTATTTGCAGAATATTTAAATATTTTAGATATCGCGCTAAATATCGCGATGCTTTTCCACAACGTGGCCAATTGCATACATGACTACGCCCCAAGCAAGAACCACCAAGCCTGATTGCCACCATGTAAAAATATATGCGTTTGGTGGAAGCTGTGCACCCGAATTAGGGGAGCCGCCCAAGAATTTCTCCACCGCTGTGGCTGGCAAAAGCTGTATAAGTATTGAATTCCACTTCGCGAAATTGCTCGCAAACATAATAATGCTAAGAACACTAGGCAAAATCATCACGGCTCCAATAACGCACATAATTCCGCCAGCAGTTGACTTGCAAATCATGCCAAAGCCGTACGCCATTGCTGCTACAACAACCATAATTGCAGGAGAGCCAAGAAACAGCGTAAGAGGCAATTTCCACGCGTTGCTTCCAGATAATCCAGAAGTGCTGTCTCCTATAAAAGCTAATTCTGCAGCGGCTAGCGAAATTGCCATTGCAATAAGTTGAACCACAAAAACGTAGATTGCAACAGCAATAAACTTAGCCGTAAAGAACATACCCCTTCTAGGTACAGCTGTAAGAGAAGCCTGAATCGAAGTTGTAGAATGCTCCGCGGTTACAGCAAGCACTGCAAAAATCGCTAGAACAATCAAAGATACAGAAGCAAAGCTAATAACTAAGTGGAAAATGCTATCTTGAGATGCAATAAGGCTACTTTTATTGCTCGGCCCAACAGTAATTGCAGCGCTTGATTTGCCTTGATTTGCTCCATTCTTAATGTCAACTTTAGACATTGCTTTTTGCACAATCGCTATAATAAAGCTAAAGATTACTGGCAAAACAATTGTTAATGCCATGCACCACCATGTTGACGCAAGTCCGCGCAACTTAACAATCTCGGATTTAAGCGTGTGCATAAATGTTAGACGCAAGTGCTGAGCGTTCATGCTGCGACCTGTTTTATACGCGTTAGACTGATGTGCGTTAGATTCAGAAGATTGCACTTGTTGATTTGCTACTTGCTCACTCATTTTGCACTCTCCTCATTATTAGATTGCGTTGCGCTTTGCTCAGTAGTCTTTTGCTCACTCGGCTTCGAGCCGCTGCTAGGAACAGCCTTCGTTACATACTGCTCTTGACCGTGTGTAAGAGCCAAATATGCTTCCTCAAGCGACGCATGCTCGTAATTAAGCTGATATACCAAAATTTGATTATCTGCAATTTCTCGCGCAATCTGGCTTAGCTCGCAACCTGTTATTCTAAAAAGTTCGCCTTCTTGAACATCTTGAGGCGTGCGATTATCTGGCAAAATCTTGCATTCAGGATTATTTTGAGCAAGCACAGACTTTAGTTTTTCGCCTTCTGGAGTTACAAGTCGCACAGCGTGCTGCGAATGTGCGTCAACAAAATCTTGAACCGTTGTGCGCTTCAAAATCTCGCCATGCGCAATAATCACAAGGTTATCTGCAGTAAGCGCAACTTCGCTCATTAAGTGCGAGCTAAGTAGTATTGCGCGGCCTTCGCTTGCGTAATACTTGCATAATTCACGAACCCACTTAACGCCTTCTGGATCTAAGCCGTTAATTGGCTCGTCCAAAATAAGATTGTGCGGATCTGCTAAAAGAGCCGCCGCAATGGAAAGACGCTGGCTCATACCAAGCGAGAAGGACCCTGCTTTGCGGGTTTTAACACTAGTTAAACCAGTAATATCAATCACTTCGTCAACGCGCTTTTTTGATATTCCATGAGTTAAAGCCAATGAATACAGGTGATTGTAAGCCGTACGGCCCCTGTGAGCAGACTTTGCGTCAAGAACTGCTCCAACTTCCGTCATTGGAGAGGCAATTTTTGCGTAAGGTTTGCCGTCAATAAGAGAAGTGCCACTATTGGCATGAATAAGATTTAACGCACAACGCATGGTAGTAGATTTACCAGCGCCGTTAGGGCCCAAAAAGCCCGTGACTTTACCGTCTTCGGCAATAAAAGAAACGTCGTTAAGCGCTGTTTTTTCGCCAAAACGCTTTGTGATATGTTGAAATTCTAACATAAATTAACAATATCACAAATAAAAAAAATACACCTAAAATGTAAGTGTTTATGAGTACAAGCTACTGCATTTTGATTAATATTTGTTGAGATTTTGCTGTTGAAATTTTTGCTGCTGAAATTTTAATTAAGATTCAGCAATTTGGTGCTGCATGTTGCGCAATCCACGCGTGCATGGAAACAGCTGCAGCAGCTCCTGCGTTTAGTGAACGAACAGAGCCAAATTGCGAAATGTAAACAACGTCATCCGCCATTTCTAGCGCTTTTTTAGAAAGACCTGGACCTTCTGCGCCAAAAAGCATAAGGCAACGTTTAGGGAACTTGTAGTTTTCCATAGCAACAGCGCCTGGAATAATATCGAGCGCTATAACGCGCGCGTTTTTAGCGTCTTGTTCCTTGATATTTGCGATTTTTTCGGCTTCTTTATTGCCATCTGCTTGTGCTCTAAGCAAAAGTTGATGCGCTTCTTCTGCTTCTTTAAGCATATCTTCGCGCCAATTAGTCACTAGAGTTTCAATCGTAGGGCAACACTCAACGTATTGGTATAGCTCAGTCATTAACGAGCCTTTGCGATTCCATTTATGAGGCCCTACAATATACACTTTTTTCGCAGTAAACGCGTTTGCAGTGCGAACCATAGAGCCTATGTTGAAATCGTGAGTCCAATTTTCTACAGCTACTTCAAACTCGTGACGGCCTTTAGAATCGAGATCCGCTTTTATAGCTTCTACTTTCCAGTATCGGTAGCGGTCTAGCACATTGCGCTGGTCGCCTTCGTCTAGTAATTCAGCGCTAAACCGCGCATCGTAATTTGGCGATTCTGGATTATCTGGACGAGGCTCACCTGGGTGTTCTTCTTCCCACGGGCCAACTCCTATAGGTCGAAATTCTGGCTCATCGGAAGCTTTTGCAGCCAAAGTAATTGGATTTGGTTCGTGCATGTGTGAGTTTTGCTCCGTTTAATACTTTTGCTTAGTATTGGCAGCTAGTATTTGCAGCTAGTCTTGGCAGCAGTCTGTTGCGCAATCTCCTGTGCAACCTGACTTGCAGTGGCCACCGCAGCAGTTGTCTTCGCAGCATGGCTCAGTGCAACCGTCATGAGCACAATCACCAGTGCACTCTACTTTGCAATGGCCGCCGCAGCAATTATCTTCGCAGCATGGCTCAGTGCAACCATCGTTAGCGCAATCACCAGTGCACTCTACTTTGCAATGGCCACCGCAGCAATTATCTTCACAGCAAGGCTCAGTGCAACCATCGTTAGCACAATCTCCCGTGCATTTAACCTCGCAATGACCGCCACAGCAATGATCGTTGCAGCAATCTTCGTGATCTGCATCTGCACGTAATTCTTCTTCGCCGAAAGCTTGAACAAATGCCATTTTAGTACTCTCCTCGCTTATTGGATTTACTAATTGAAGATGCCTCGTGCCTTCTTCGTCGGCGTCAACACCACCAATTAATGCAACTATAGCAAGAATTTGCGCGCCTTGCTGATTAACAATGCCAAAATCAAGACTTAATTCATTTCCGTGTCGTAAAGTTACAAGCGAAGAAGTTTGAACATACGATTTTTCAGAAAGCCAAGAATCAAGCAACAGCACTCGCTTGCCTTTAACTGACGGACCTTTTGTTGCAGGAAAAACAAAATCCATAACAAAGCCGTCGAGCGCAATTCCTTTACGTTCTGCAGCATGAATAAGTGCAAAAACCATTGGAACTGCAGCAGCAGTTAACGCACCAACTGCGTCAACATCGCGCTCTAACGAATACCCAGCTTTCTCAATTGCGTCAAAAAGAACATCACCAACTAGCTTAGAGCCGCGCTGAGCAAATGTAACAGAAAACAGTTCACTAAATGGCTTCGCACTCATATCCGCACAAAGCATGCGTTTAAGTTCCGCGCGTTCCTCTTGTAATTCTGTCATTTTTTGCACTCCTTAGCGTTTAGAGTTCTTCAATTTTTTATGCTTTGATTTTTTATGCTTAACGATCTTCTACTGATACTTCTGGAGCGCTCAGCTCTTTAACATCAGCTTTATCGGAATCTATAAGATCTATTGAAGCAATAACTTTACTTTGGTCTAACTTCTGAAGTTTACGCGCTGTTACCAACACTCTAGACTCAAGCGAAGAAGCAAACTTATTGTAAGCTGCGACTGTTCTTGCCAAAGATACGCCAAGTTTTGAAGCATTTTCTCCAAGAACCGCAAAGCGATCGTACAATTCTCGAGATAGATCGAAAAGTTCTTTTGCATCATCTGTAAGACTTTGCTGCTGCCATGCGTATGCAACAGACTTAAGCACGGCCCACAAAGTAACTGGGGAAGTGAGTGCTACTTTTTGCGCAAAAGCATCATCCATAAGCGTTGGATCCGCCTCAAGGGCCGCCTGAAGCAATGCTTCGTTTGGAATAAATGCAACTACAAAGTCTGGTGCTGTTTCAAAAGCCTGCCAATATGCTTTAGCTCCTAATGCTCTAACGTGCTCTCGCAAAGCCTTAGCGTGCGCTTTTAGAAGCTCACTTCTTCTAGCTAATTCTTCGTCGCTTGCGTTATCTGGGATTTCGCAAGCGCGCTGATAATCCGCATACGGAACTTTTGCATCAACTGGAATTGTTTTGCCTCCTGGCAGATGCACAACCATATCTGGCCTCTGCTGTTCGCCATTTACTCCAGTTACAACAACCTGCGTATCAAAATCAACATGCTCAAGCAAGCCTGCAGATTCAACAATATTCTTTAGTTGAGCCTCGCCCCAAGCTCCGCGAACCTTATTATTTCGCAATGCTGCAGAAAGCGAACTTGTTTCGCGGTCAAGCCTTGCTTGCTGCTCGCTTAAGCCTTTAAGCTGAGTGTTCAGCGCACCCATTTCTTGCTTACGCCCTTCTTCAATCTGCGAAACTTTATTCTTCAAAGCTTCGAGATTGTCTTTTACTGGAGCAAGCGCTTCCAAGACTTTGCCTTGCTCTTTCAAAGTTTTCTCACGATTTAACCGTTCGCGTTCTTCTCGCTCTGTGCGCAATTGTTCTTCGCGATTCACTCGCAATTGCTCTGCTTGCTGCGCTTTTAACAACTCAGACTCAACAAATTTCAATCGCTCAGCAAGCTGCTCTGCTTGCGTGCGATATCGTATAGCCTGATTGCCATTTTCTTGCGCTTGAGCGCGCGCTTGTTCATACTGCGAGCGCAATTCGTTAAATTCGCGCTGGTTTACGCCATTAGCGCCTTGCGTTCCATTGTTGTGCTTAACAATAGCCAGCACAACAATGGCGGTTATTACAACAGCAACCACCATTAAAACAAACATCACAATATTATCGAACATACGTTCTATTAAACACTACTGGTTCGACTTTTAAAACATAATTAAACACGCGCATTATTGCATAGAAAAATAAGTGTTATGCAACAAAATAGCGCGCTGTCTACTGGAAAATAATCCAATAAACAGCACGCTTTGTTTTATTTGACTACATTATTTGGCTACATTGAAGAATGCAGGCACTACGCAATCTTTAGGGTCACATTGTCGTCGTTCTCTGCACAATCCGCAACTACGTGAGCGCCATCATGCACCTTGCCAGAAAGCAGCAATCGCGCAAGCTGATCGCCAATTTCTGTTTGAACCAGTCTACGCAACGGACGAGCGCCGTAAACTGGATCATAGCCATGCTCCGCAAGCCAAGCGCGAGCAGAGTCACTCACATCCAAGCTAATGCGGCGATCACTCAAGCGCGCAGCCACTTGACGAACTTGAATATCCACAATTCCACCAAGCTCTTCGCGACTCAACGGATGGAACATAACAAGCTCATCCAAACGGTTAATGAACTCTGGCTTAAACTCAGCGTGAACAGCGTTCATAACAGCCTTGCGTTTAGCAGCATCGTCCAAGCCTTCTTGCACAAGGAATTGCGAACCCAAGTTTGATGTCATAATCAAAATCGTATTCGTAAAATCAACCGTTCTACCCTGACCGTCAGTCAAACGACCATCGTCCAAAACCTGCAACAAAACGTCGAATACTTCTGGATGTGCCTTCTCAACTTCGTCAAAAAGCACTACAGAATACGGGCGGCGTCGCACGGCTTCAGTAAGCTGGCCTCCTTCCTCATAGCCAATGTAACCAGGAGCAGCACCGATAAGCCGCGAGACGGAAGCCTTTTCCATGTACTCGCTCATATCAATGCGAACCATTGCACGCTCGTCGTCAAACAAAAAGTCAGCAAGAGCCTTTGCAAGCTCCGTCTTACCAACGCCAGTAGGACCCAAGAATAGGAACGAACCAGTTGGGCGATTCGGGTCTGCAATTCCAGCGCGGCTTCTGCGCACAGCATCCGCTATAGCCTGAATTGCTTCGCTTTGGCCAACAACGCGCTTAGAAAGCTCCTTTTCCATGTTGAGCAGCTTCTCATTTTCGCCTTGCATTAAGCGACCAACAGGAATGCCAGTCCATTCGCTAACGACTCCAGCAATAGAATCAGCATCAACCTGATCTGGAACCATTGGCTCTTTTGCTTCGCTCTTAGCATTAGCAGCCTGTGATTCCGCTTCTTCCAAAGCTTTTTGAATGCTTGGAATTTCGCCATATAAAATACGGCTTGCTTGCTCCAAATTGCCTTCGCGCGTGAATTTGTCGGCTTCTACGCGCTTAGCGTCGAGTTGTGCTCGCAAATCACCAACCTTGTTATGGCCAGCCTTTTCCGCATCCCAACGCGCTTTCAATCCAGTAAGCTTTTCGCGCGAGTTGGCTAATTCTTCCTGCAACTTTTCTAAGCGTTCGCGTGCAGCAGCATCTTCCGCCTTCTTTAATTGCATTTCTTCCATTTCAAGACGCGTAACTTTGCGCTGCAATTCGTCGATTTCTTCTGGCTGAGAATCAAGCTCCATACGCAAGTGAGCCGCCGCTTCATCCACCAAATCAATCGCCTTATCTGGAAGCTGTCTGCCAGTAATGTAGCGGTTTGAAAGCGTTGCTGCAGCTACAATTGCATCGTCACTAATAGTCACCTTGTGGTGTGCTTCGTAACGTTGCTTAAGTCCGCGCAAAATCGTCACAGTATCTTCAACAGACGGCTCGCCAACAAACACTTGCTGGAATCTGCGCTCAAGTGCCGAATCCTTTTCAATATGCTCACGATACTCGTTAAGCGTAGTTGCACCAACCAAGCGCAGCTCACCGCGCGCAAGCATTGGCTTAAGCATATTGCCAGCATCCATTGAACCTTCTGCGGATCCTGCTCCAACAACAGTGTGAATCTCGTCAATAAACGTAATAATTTGACCGTCTGATTGCTGAATTTCCTTCAACACTGCTTTTAAGCGTTCCTCAAACTCGCCGCGATACTTCGAACCTGCAACCATCGAAGCCAAATCGAGACTGATAAGACGCTTGTTTTGCAAAGTTGTAGGCACATCTCCTGCAACAATTCGCTGAGCCAATCCTTCTACAACTGCTGTTTTACCAACGCCAGGCTCGCCAATTAGCACAGGATTGTTCTTTGTGCGGCGAGAAAGAATCTGAATCACGCGACGAATCTCCTGGTCGCGCCCAATTACTGGGTCGAGCTTTCCTTCGCGAGCGCGCGCAGTCATATCAACCGAATATTTTTCAAGCGCTTTGTAGTTGCCTTCCGCGTCTGGGCTGGTAACTTTCGCACCTCCGCGCACAGTTGGCACAGCCTTGCGCAACGCATCTGCAGAAACATTGTGCTTTTTGAAAATATCTGCAACAGCATTCGGCGCGCTTGCAACTATGCCAATAAGCATATGCTCTGTAGAAACGTATTCGTCTGCCATTGTGCGCATTTCTTTTTCTGCCTGGCTTAAGGCAGCCAAAAGCTGACGACTTGCATCTGGCTTAGTTGTAGTTGAGCCAGTAGATGAAGGCAATGCCACTAATGCGTTGCGAATTTCGGCTCCGATTTGTTGCGCGTCTGCACCAGCCTGTGCAATAAGCGCGCGCACTACGCCTTGCTCTTGGCGAAGTAAGGCATCTGCCAAATGTAACGTGTCTACTTGCGCATTGCCAGCCGCCGCCGCGCTTTGTACAGCATCGCTTAATGCATCTTGCGCTAAGGTTGTAAACTTTTGTTCCATATTTACCCCCATTTGCACCGCTATTCTGCGGATTTTAGGTGATTTGCGTGCGATTTTTGCAATTACACTCAAACCACATTCTGTCAATTTCTAAAACTTGAGTCTACTACACTCAAGTTTTGTTTTCAAGATGTTTGTGGCGTTTCCTTATACAACGGTTGCTTGCGACTTTTCCTAAGTATTTTTCTAAGTATTTTCCTAAGTATTAAATATGTCGTAATCTTAAAAATATGAGAATTGCACGTTTTTCCTATAATGAAGTTCCTCAATACGCTTTCGTTCAAAAAGATGAAGCAGACGGCAAGGATTATTTAGTAGCTCTAGAAGGCCATCCACTAAGCCCTCAAGGAGTTAAACCAACAGGTAAGCGCTACGAGTTAGACGCCGACGGCGTGCGTCTGCTTGCGCCAGTGATTCCTTCAAAAGTCTACGGATTGGCAAAAAACTACGATACGCGTTCTGCCGAAGAGCGTGCATCTTCTGCTGCGGCCGCGTCACATACGGCAGCAGACATGGTGATTTTTACAAAGCCGAGCACATCTGTAATAGGACCTGACGATCCGATTGTTGTTCCTGCTTTTTCAAACGATATGAATTTTGAGCCAGAAGTGGCTGTTGTTATGGGCAAAATCGCCAAAAATGTGTCGGTAGATAAGGCAATGGACTACGTTTTTGGCTTTACATGTGTAAATGACGTAACTTTGCGTGATTGCGCAGGCAGCGACCCAATGTTTACGCGCGCAAAGGGCTTCGACACGTCTTGCCCTCTTGGTCCATGGATTACAACCGAGCTAAATTGGCGCGATTCCCATATCTCATTTACGCTTAATGGCAAAGATGTGCCACAAGCGAGCGGCACTACAGCACGATTGATTCACAGCATTCCAGAGCAAATTGCTGCGATTTCAAGCTTCTCAACACTTCTTCCAGGAGATGTTATTTTGACTGGAACGCCGTATCCAGCAGGAACTTTGCACGCTGGCGACGAAGCGATTGTGCATGTAGATGGAATTGGTTCACTTCGCAATGTGATTATGCATGCGTAATTAAAATCATCAATTTGACTTAAAACTTTGACTTAAACTACACAAATGCGCGTGGGCCAAAGATTGCCGAACCGATCCTAACCATTGTTGAGCCTTCGGCAATCGCCCACGCAAAATCGCCAGACATTCCCATTGAAAGCTCTAATTTTGCAGAGTTTCCATCATAATCTTGCGCAAGTTGCTCACTTACACAATCTCTGATTTCTCGCAATGCAGCGAAACCGCTTCTAACTATTTTTTCATCATTCACGCGCGCTCCAAGCGTCATAAATCCGCGCAAATTAAGCGATGGCAAACTAGATATAGCGAGTGCTTCGTCGATCGCGCGTTCTGGCACGCACCCCGATTTTGTAACTTCTCCCGAAACGTTCACTTCCAACATAACGTCTGTGCAAAGTCCCAAATTTTGCGCGCGCGTAGATATTTTTTGCGCAAGTTCAATGCCATCAACCGACTGAATGCCATTTGCGAGTGGCAAAACTTTGTTTATTTTATTGCTTTGCAATTGGCCGATTAAGTAGAGCGGAATTTCGCTATTTATACTGCCATTTACACCAACGCTTAAATTCTCGTGAGCAGCTTCCTTGCGTAAAATCTCGGCTTTTGCAACGATTTCTTGCGGACGATTTTCCCCAATTACGCGCACTCCAGCTTTAAGCGCCGCCATAATCTCGCCAACATCTCGCGTTTTAGTTGCAGCAAGTAGCGTAACTGACTCAGGTTTGCGCCCATAATGCGATTCGGCTTGAGCAATGGCGTCTTGCACGCTGTGCACACCGTCGGCAATTTGACGCGCGCGAACACAATCGACCTCAGTATTCGCCAAATCTTTTTGCGTCATATATGCCATTATTGCCCCAATCTAATCTTATAAAAAATAGTCACACTAATTGAGGAATTTTATCACTATATTTACGACGTGCAGCTTCTGCAGTAACTCCAAGTGCGCGACCTATCTTATTCCAAGACTGACCATTTTTGCGGCTTTTGTACACAGCGTTATTTATCTCTTTTTCAATTGCGTGACGGCGATAATTCAATCTGCTCAATTCACGAGATGGATCCCAGCGAGAATCCAAAGTCGGATCTCCTGAATCTGGTTCCGATTTTGCTTCCATTTCTTTTGAAATAATCTCGCCATATTCCGCAAGATCTTTTTGCTCTTCTTTACTCAATTCACTAAATTTCATTTCAACCCTTCCTTTTCTCAGTCTAAATACATAGTTTAGTCAAGGAAGGGCACGGATTTGTCTGCTAAGTTTGCGCGAACAGAATTCCACGGCGTTTCGTCGATTTCAAACAACGCAAGTGCATCTGCTGTGCTCATGTCTACTGGGCGAGTTTGACCAGGATTCCTGTATCCCAAAAGATACATGCAATAGCCAATCATGCGCTCGGCGCTCCAGCCAGATTCTCGAAGCGCGCCAACGTCTAGCGAGTGCTTACTTTTTGCGAGTCGCTCGCCTTGAGCGTTATCAATCAGTGGCAAATGCGCAAATTTTGGCTGCACATAATGCACGCCATGAGTCGCAAAAAATCCCGATTTTTCCAGCAGTTCGCCAATCCAAATCTGAAGCGCAGCAGAACGAAGCAAATCGCGGCCGCGCACAATATCATTTACTCCGCTTAAAACATCGTCAACAACAACAGCAAGCTGATAAGAAAAAACGCCATCCGCGCGACGAATCACCATGTCTCCCAAATCGCGATTAATGTTAAACGATTGCTCCCCAAAAATCACGTCTTCAAAACTCACATTCGCTTGCGGCGAATCAGCCGAGGGAACAGCAAGTCGTAAAGAATGTTGCTGATGATTTTGCAAACGCTTTTCGATTTGTGCCAGGCCTTCCGCAGTTTTGCGCAGATTTCTGCACGTACCTGGGTAGCGTATAAAACCGTCGCCTTCTTGCGGAGCTGCAATCGCTCGAATATCGGAACGCGAGCAAAAACATGGGTAAATCAACGAATTTCCGTCGACGTCTTGCAAAGATTCCAGAGATTCCAGAGCTTCTTGGTAGATTGCATTGCGATTATGTTGATAAATCGGCTCGCAAACCCAATCAAGACCAGCCCAACGCAAGTCGTCAATAATTTGCGCGCTTGCATCTTTTGGCATTCTAGCAATGTCCAGATCTTCCAGGCGCAAAATCATGCTTCCACCTTGCGACTTTGCGGAAAGCCAAGCCGCAAGCATAGCAACCATGTTTCCAATATGCATACGCCCAGAAGGAGTGGGTGCGAATCTACCAATTACGCTCATTTATTATGCTCTAAAATTGTGCTTATAAAATTACGCTAATAATTTATGCTAATTTACGATAAGTCTAATTTTAAGATAAATCTAATTTACGCAAATAGCGACTTAAACATAAGCACGCCCAAAATTGCGCCAGCAGTAGGAGCTACGACTGGAATCCACGCTTCGCACCAGCGAGAAGAACCCTTGTGTGGAATTGGCAAAATGGCGTGAAGCAAACGCGGCATAATGTCTCGAGCAGGATTCAAAGCAGGACCAGTCGGACCGCCCATAGAAGTCACCAATCCCCAAACAACAAAGCCAACTACGATTGATGCGCCAGCCAAATTCTTCTCTCCCCAAGGAGAAGTCAGGCAGCAAAGAGCTGCCAAAACAAGTACGAGCGTGCCAAAGAATTCGTTGAGGAAGTAGTTAAGCTTGTTATTGTAAGCATCCGTAGTGCAGAACGTGCCAAGAATTGCTTCTGGCTCCTCAGTCTCGTTGTAATGTGGCAAATAAGTTACGTACACAATAAGCTGGCCAACAAGCGCGCCCAAAAGCTGAGCAACAATATAAGGTGCAACATTTTGCCACGGGAACATGCCATTTACGGCTTGCGCAATAGTCATAGCAGGATTTATGTGTGCGCCAGAAATTCCGCCAAACATTAGCACTGGGAACATAACACCAAAACCGTAGCCCATAGCAATGTTTAGCCAACCTGCGTGATGACCTTTAGTGTTTTTAAGTTCAACATTGGCAACGGCTCCATTGCCAAAAATCATAAGAATGGCAGTGCCAATAAACTCAGCTGCCAACATTACTGTAAACGAGTGCTGCATGGTTCTTCGATCCTTCTTAATTGTTTTGCTGTTTTGCTCTTATTTAATAAATCATTTTCAAAGAAGCTAAGAAAATGAATTTTAACAATATTCTTCCAACAATTATTCTTTGATAGTTTCCCCTAAGAGCCAGACAGTGTGTATGTGCGATGGTGCGGGGAGTAGCTAACCAGCGCTCGCCAGTACTTAAAATTCCCGAGCATCAAAAGAGGCTCACCACCTTGGCGAGCCTCTTGCTTACAAAAACAATCTTGCGGATTCATCTGCACAACATCCTCGTTGCAACGGTAAAAGTCTTAAGTATCCGTCCAACGTAATTGGAATCTAACATCCATACATTTTTGTGGGTTACCGCTCTTTCAATTTGTTCTTGTGGTTATTATTATCACAACTTTTTACTCAAGAGTAAAGTGCAAAATTGCTTTTGTTAACATATTGTAATTAGTGTTCATTTGCACGCGGGAAAGTCGCAAGTTTTGCATCATTTTGTGAACATGCAATGGTTGTCATGTTCAAATGCGTTCACATATTGAAGATATCGGCGTGTCGAGCACTCGCAGCCGCCGACACTCAGTCGCGCACATCCCTTACAGCGCATACAATTACGGAGTATGGTACAAATTTTTGACGCTCCCTCAAAGGCGATTCTGCGCGGACAAATTGCAGAGCACATCGCCGAAGACGAAAAGGCAGAAAAGCGTGAAGCTCGTGAGGGCGAGCTACCGTTGCCAAAAGATCGCTTCTTTGACCGCGAGCTTAGCTGGTTAAAGTTCAATCGTCGCGTGCTTGAGCTAGCGCAAAATACTGATTTACCACTTCTTGAACGCGCTAATTTTGCAGCCATCTTTGCGTCCAACCTAGACGAGTTCTTTATGGTTCGAGTTGCAGGCTTAAAGCGCAGAATCGACTCGGGAATCGCAGTAACCGCAGCAAGTGGGCTTAGCCCGCGTCAACAATTGCGCGCAATTAGCGAGGTTACGCATCGTCGTCAAGATGAGCATGCGCATTATGTTATTGACCACATTTTGCCAGAACTTGCTAAGCAGCGCATTGTTATGCTCAGTTGGGATAAGCTTACGCAATCCGAAAAAGATAGACTTTCAGACTATTATCGCAAGCAGGTTTTCCCAGTATTAACGCCACTTGCAGTGGATCCTGCTCACCCGTTCCCATATATTTCTGGCAAGTCAATCAACTTGGCTGTTATTGTAGAAAATCCAAATTCTGGAAAGTCGCATTTTGCTCGCGTGAAGATTCCAGATAATTTGAATCGTCTTGTTCCAGTTGACGATTTAACAGACGAAGAAGGTCGCGAAGAGCGCTACGGCTTTATTACTATGGAAAAGTTGATTGCAGCACATTTGGAATCGCTTTTCCCAGGCATGATTATTAAGGAAGCACGATCTTTCCGCGTTACGCGTAACGAAGATATTGATGTTGAGGAAGACGATGCAGAAAACTTGCTCAACGCTATGGAAAAGGAGCTTTTGCGTCGTCGTTTTGGGCCGCCTATTCGTCTTGAGATTTCCGACGAAGCTAGCCCATTCTTGTCTCAGCTGCTGGCTAATCAATTGCGCGTAAGTCCAGAGGAAGTCTATCGTTTGCCTTCGCCGCTAGATATGACGGTTCTTTTTGAGTTGCAAGCGCTGGATCGCCCAGATTTGAAGTATCGTCCGTTTATTCCTACTACAAATCGCCAGATTGCAGAGGTCGAAACTAGCCACGCGCAAGATATTTTCGCTTCGATTCGCGAGCACGATATTTTGCTGCATCACCCTTACGATTCGTTCTCTACTTCTGTTCAGGCGTTCTTGGCGCAAGCGGCGGCAGATCCAAAAGTGCTTGCAATTAAGCAAACGTTGTACCGCACGTCTAGTAATTCGCCGATTATCGACGCTCTTGTAGACGCGGCTCACGCTGGCAAGCAGGTGCTTGCGCTTGTTGAGATTAAAGCGCGATTCGACGAAGACGCCAACATTGCTTGGGCACGCAAGCTTGAGCGCGCAGGCGTTCACGTTGTGTATGGCATTGTTGGATTAAAGACGCATTGCAAGCTTTCGCTTGTGGTTCGTCAAGAAGCCGAAGGATTGCGTCGATATTGCCACGTTGGTACTGGCAACTACAACCCTAAGACGGCTCGCCTTTACACAGATTTAGGCTTGCTTACTTGCGATCCTGTAGTTGGTCAAGATTTGACTCGTTTGTTTAATCAGCTTTCGGGTTACGCTCCAAAGTCAAGCTTCCATCGCTTGCTTGTGGCTCCTCGCACAGTTAGAACTGGCATTATTGAGCGAATTCGCAGGGAAGAGGCAGCGGCTCTTGCTGGTAAAGAAGCGTGGATTAAGATTAAAGTCAATTCTGTTGTTGACGAAAAGACGATTGATGCTTTGTACCGTGCGGCTCAAGCTGGCGTAAAGATTGACATTGTGGAGCGTGGAATTTGCTCGCTAAAGCCTGGCATTGAAGGCTTGAGCGAGAATATTCGCGTTCGTTCTATTCTTGGCAGGTTCCTTGAGCACAGCCGAATCTACGCGTTTGCTAATTCTTGCGGTCCGCAAATTGGCGATGGCCCTGCAAGTGGCCCAGAAGTGTGGATTGGCTCGGCCGATTTGATGCATCGCAATCTTGATAGGCGCGTTGAAACGCTGGTTCGCATAAGTGCTCCAGACCAGGTGGAAGCGTTGATTCAGTACATTGATTTTCAAATGGCGGATTCAACGGTTTCTTGGTGGATGGATGGCGACGGCACTTATACGTTGCATTCTCGCGATGCAGAGGGCAGGCCATTGGTAGATAGCCAGGAATACTTGATTCGCACGCATACGCGTAAGCCGCGCGGCGTTAATTAACTTACGATTAGCAAAAGGCCAGGGCATTTAGCTCTGGCTTTTTTGCGCTCCGAATTCGTTACATTTGTCTCGCTCGCGAGACATTTGTAACGTTTTTTGGCCTACTTTTGTTAGATTTGTCTCACTCGTGAGGAATTTGTAACATTTATAGCATTTATAACGCAAAATAGTGTATAACTTGTGCAAAAATGCCGCGCAAGATTTATTCAAGCGCGGCATAACATTAATCGCAGTTTAATCGCGAGTTAATTCGCAACTAATCACGAAGCGTAGAGAATATCTACAACAAAGTAAAGAGTTGAATTTGCAGGAATAGTTACATTTCCTTTTGCGTCCTTCTTATCTTCTTTGCCATATCCATCTTCTGGCGGAATAACCAAAAGAACCTGTGACCCAACCTTCTTTCCAGCTAAGCCTTTAGTCCATCCTGGAATAACTTGACCAGCTAGCGAGAAGTCCGCAGGTGTGCCGCGCTTCCATGATGAGTCAAATTGGTACAATTTTCCGTCTTTGTCTGTAGTCCATCCAGTGTAGTGAGCGGTTACTGTGCTTTTTTCGGTAACCACTTTGCCGTTGCCTTCAATCAAAGTTTGAGAAATCAACTTTCCATTTGGCACGTAGTTATTCTTATCTAACGACGGTGCGCCAGACTTATCGAGAGTTACCTTCGGCAGATTTTGCGGAATATCTTTAACTTTGTTGCCTGTTGCGCGATCAAGAGTTTTCATTGCAGAAACAAGAGTTAACACCATTACGTACGCGTCTTGCTTAGTTTGTGGATTTGCAGGAATGCCAAACGCAATCGTGGAATTAATCTTCCTTCCCTTAAGCAGCGTGTAGTAAGACTTGCTAGTAACGCCCTTTTTAACAACAATTGAGCAGTCTGGTTTGCCTTGCTTCCAGGTGTTCATAAGCTCTTTGCCACTTTTAGCGTTGTACACAATGCCATTAGCGCATACGCGACTATTTTCTGGGATTTTAGCGCCATTTCCTTCTTGCAAAATTGCGTAAGAATTTGGCTTAACATCTATAGGTGCTGTTAACTCAACCTTTGGCTGCTTTCCTAAAGCTCCGCTAGCCTTAACGCCACTTAAAACACTCATTCCAGCTGCATTTGCTTCGCTACTTGCTGCGCCATTGCTTGACTCGCTGTTTGCGCTACAAGATGCTAATCCAAAGCACATGGCAATTGCGCTCGCAGTGCAGATTGCTCGAGTTATAAGTGATTTAGTCAAATTTAATTTGGTTTTTGTCATAAGTTTAAGACTATAACTTGCATGTGATTTTAGTGTGATTTAACTAGCGATTTGTGTGCGATTTGGTGGAAATTTAGGCGTGATTCTAGCGTGATTTATTGTGCAAAACAGCAAACCTTATAAAAGATTAGTAAAGATTGTAGAATAGATAGCAGTAGATGCATATAACGAATTTAAAATTACGTTAATAAGTTTGTGCGCGTGCGGGGTTGAATAATTGGCGGCGTGACAAGCTTAAGAAAGAGGTTTGATGCAACGTCCTACAAAACGAGCTAGGTTTATGCGAGGAGTAGTGGCACCAATTTTTGGCCTTCTTGCTGCTCTTAGTATTGTTCTTGGTGTGCTTAACGCAACTGTTTGGAAGCCAAGCTCTATTGTTTCGGCGCATGCAAACGTGTATGGGTCTAGGTACATTGTTACGGATCCAGGCGTTTTGAATCTTGTTGACTATAGAGTAAAAATTAGCGTTGCGGCACTAAATAGTCGCAAGCCAATTTGCGTTGCAGTTGGTTTAGCTAAAGATGTTCGTGGATGGACTAAGGGTTATTCCGTTCAGCGAATAACGGGTCTTAATAATTGGAATAGTCTTTCTACAGATGTTATGCAAGCAGATGACGGTGCTCGCATAGATAGCACAAAAACAGACGATTCTAAGGTTTCTAAAGACGCTGCTAAAGACGTTGATTTTAAGGATTCCGATTTATGGACTAATGCCACTTGCCAAATGGGTTTAGCAAAGTTGTCTATAAATGCTGCCGACTTTGAGCAAGCGGGGAATGCGGCGGATTTAGCGATAAAGCAGGAGTCGCAAGAGCGCTCGCAAGAGCAAAATAATGCGCAAAGCAATGCTCAAAATGGCGCGCAATCGCAGACTTCTCGCCAAAAATTGTCGTCGGAGTTGCAATCAAAAATTGCTCGCAGGGTTCTTATAATCGATCTTGGTAAGAATTCTCCCGAAGCTTTCGTTGAATTGCGTTGGCGCAGGCATAATCTTCCTGATTTTGCTACTCCTATGTATTTTGTAGGAGCGTTGTTTATTTTGCTATGTGGTCTTTCGGCTTCTGTGTTTGCAATGGCTCCGCATCGCAGGCGAAACAAGCGACTTGTTGCAAGTAGAACGGGCTTGATTAGTGTTGAAAACAATAGTCAAGAAGAAGTTAAGTTCTCGGAGGCTTTGGCTGGAACAATAGCTGGCATTTTTGGTAGCCACAAAGACAAAAAGTCTAAGCACAAAGTGGGTTCTGGAGCGCATGCGCGCCATGGAGTTCACGCAAGAACGCGTACCGCAAAGTCTAAATCTGCTGTAGATTCTTCTATAAGTGTAAAGTCTGGTCTAAATTCTTCTAAGACTGCCGCTTTAGACGAAACAACTGTTATTTCTAAAGATGACTTGCAAGCTTATTTTGCAAGGCTTGCTAGTGAGTCGAGTTCTGATTTTAAGGGTGATTTTGCTGCTGGGAATAAAGAGTCGGAAACTTTCGATTTGTCTAGCGCGAATCAGTCGGAGCAATCGGAGGATTTGCGTGAAGCTGCTGAATCTGCGGAATCTTCGGAATCTAGTAAATTTAGGAATTCGGGAATCGCAGGGAAGCCTGGAAAATCACAAAAATCACAAAAATCAGAAAGCGCATCTAAATCGGAATCTGGATTTGCAAAAAAGCGCTACAAGAAGGAATCGTATAAAGATCGCAACGATCGCAATAATCGCAAAGAAAATTCTGCTGGAGGCTCCAAGAAAGCCAATCGCGGTGAGCGTAAAAATCGAGATGGCAGAATGGATGCGGAGTATTATAAAGACGACGATGGGCGTAAGAGCGATAATCGCATTGGCGAAAATCTTGGCAAATCGTCGGAGGCTTTCGATTCTACTAGTGCAAAGCCTGGTGACGCAAAGCCTGGTGAAGCAAGGCGAAAGTCGCGCAACCAGTTTAACCAGCGTGACTACAGAAGCCAAAATCGTGGCAAAAATCGCAAGTATAAAGGCTCAGAGAATCGCACGAGTGGCTCTGCAAGTGGCGGAAATGTCAACGGCAACAAGGCCAGTAATAATGCTAATCATGATGCAAATGGCTCCTCAAAAACTTCAAAAAACCGCAAAAAATAACGTATTTTGGAAAGTGTGACTATGTTTTATGCTCATAAAATCAAGCACTATGCGCGTTTTGCGTGTGCTTCGGTAGTTGCTTCTGCAATGTGCTTTACACTTTGCGCTTGCGAAGGTCAAGTTCCTAAAGCTGCAGAAGGCTCTAGCGTTAAAGAGCTTCCAGATGTAACGCCAATCAAAGAAAAAGATATACGTTTAAGAGTTTTGCGCTCTTTAGAAAAAGCTAACGAAGAGAAAAACGCAAGTAATCTTGCAGAATACATGAGCGGACCTTCGGCTATTGTGCGCGCAAGCGAGCTGGCGATTGCTGCAAAAATGGGCAAGCTAGATGCAAAAACCACTATTCCGCGTGAAGTTGCTCAAACAATTGTTCCAACAAACGCAAGTTGGCCGCGCGATTTAATGACAATTACCACAACAACAAAAGACCAGCAGTCTAAACGATTGTTGGTGATTCGCCAAGATAGTGCGCGCTCAAACTACAAGCTTTGGGCTGTTGCAAGGCTTTTCCCTGGCGTGCATTTGCCAAAATTCCCAGTTCCTTCAATCGGAGCTTCTATGGGTAAAGCTAATGATTCGGGACTTGTTATGTCTCCACACGCGGCTGCTGCAGCGTATGCGGATGTTTTGCAAAGAGGAGAATCGAGCAAGTTTGCAAAGTATTTTGCTAATGATTACTTGCGATCAAAATTAAGCGAGCTTTCTAAAACAGTTCAAGCTGGAATGGAGCGAAATAAGGGATCTCAAGAACAAGTTTTTACTCCTGTAACAAACCAGATTAGCGTTATGCGCGCAAGTGATGGGAGTGATTTGGTTATTGCTCGCATTGATTCAGTTTGGACTAGAAAAGCGGGAGAAGGCCGCGAATCTAGGCCAGCTTCCGACGAAGAAAAAGCGTTATTTGGGGATTCTAAGGCCACTTCTACAATGCGCGTAACTTATGTGAACGTTATTGCGATGGTTGTGCCTCCTGCTGGCTCGGACGCAAAGATTATTCCAGTTGGAGCAGAACGTCAGCCTATAAAGGTAGAAGCGTTGTAGAAGCGCCTTAGGCTTGTTGTAAGGCCGTTTTAAGCACTTTAGACACTTTGTAGAAGACATACAAGCAAAAGAGGAAATATGGTTGATTCACAATCTATGGGCATGAACCCAGGCGGATTTTCGCTTGCTGGTGCAGTAGACCTAGAAGGCGTAAAGCGCAAGGCGGAGGCTCTTGCAAAGCGCGAAGCTGCCGAAAAATCTGGCAAACCGCAGTCTAAAATGCCGCTTGCAGGCGGATATGTGATTGATGTTAACGATCAAACTTTCCAAGCAATGGTTCAAACTTCCGTAAGTTTTCCAATTATTTTGCTTGTTTGGCAAAAAAGTGACGAAACTTCTTACGACTTAGCGCAAAAACTTGCGGATTCCGTTAGCGCCTTAGATGGCAGAATGCAGCTTGCGCGAATTGACGCGGATGAAAGCCCATCGATTGCTCAAGCTTTGCGCGCGCAGCAGCTTCCAGCTGTATATGGATTGGTTGGTGGCAGGCCAATGCCTATTTGCCAAGGATTGCCTAGCGAAGATGAGTTGAATCAGATTTGTAGTGCCATTTTGCTGCAATTAGTTAAGGTTGCAGAAAAGTCTGGTGTTGCTGGAACGGCTCCTTATGTTGATTCGGCAGATTCTGGCGTAGACGATAATGCGGCGGATTCTGGCGATTCTGCGGATTCTGGCGATTCATCCAGCATTCCTCCTGAACACAAAATTGCGCACGATGCAGCTATGAATGGAGATTATGCTCTTGCTGCGCGCGAGTATGAAAAAGTATTGCAAGATAACCCGAATGATTCTTTGGCGTCTCGTGAGCGTGCAAAGGCTTTGCTTCTTAGCAGAAATACGAATACAAACGTGGAGGCTGTGCGCAAGGCTGCTGGCGATAATCCTGGCGATGTTTCCGCTCAGCTTGCTGTAGCAGATGTAGATATGATTGACGGCCACATTGACGATGCTTTTGGCAGGCTTCTTGATTTTCTTGCTTCTCACAAAGATTGCGCAGAGGTGGTTAAAGACCGCATGCTTGAGTATTTTGCAATGCTTCCAGCTGGCGATGAGCGCTTGAATCGCGCTCGACGCCGCCTAGCGATTCTTCTCTATTGATATATCAGATATACCACGCTAAAGACTGCGCCAACTAAAAAGATTAAAAGAAAAGCCAAGAACGCATTCGTGAGAAATATGCGATTCTTGGCTTAAGTAGCGGGGCATGGATTTGAACCATGGACCTCTGGGTTATGAGCCCAGCGAGCTACCGAGCTGCTCCACCCCGCGTCGGCTGCTTTTAGCAGCTCTATCTACGATAGGGGCAAATCTGGATTTGTCAAGTCTTCGGCGTGTTTCTCGCGTAATTTTATCGCGCAAGTAGTTTAATTCTAAACAAATGTGTAGTATAATAAACAAGTGACTAAAGCGAGTTATTAAGAATTTGCATAATTTCTACAATCGCAACACTCGTTAATAATCAGCAATATAACTCAAATGTACAAACTAAGAGTAGAATCAGCTTTTTAGAGATATATTTTCGTTTCGCACATATGTCAACGAATGAATTTACAGGATTTACGGTTTTACAAACTAGCTTGTGAATAACTTTATACTTAACGCAACTGTATTGTAAAAGAGTCCTACAAGGAGGCACGAATGAGTGGAGCTATCGAAGTTTTAGCGAAAGCTGCGCATATAAATGTTGCGGCGTTGCTAGCTTCAGCAAAGCCAGAGATGCCAAGCATTAATGACTTTTTGCCGCCAGAGATTTTATTCCAAGGCACACCTTTTGCCATGAATCGAATTGTTATGGTGCGTCTTATTATGGCCGTAATCGTTATGATTATTTTTGGCATTGGTGCAGCTCGTGCAAAAGTGGTTCCAGGAAGATTCCAAAGCGTGCTAGAAATCCTAATGGACTTTGTGCGATTCAACATTGTGTACGAAATGATTGGCGAAGAGCGCGGAAAGCGTTATGTGCCAATGATGACAACTCTTTTTATAACAATATTCTTCTTTAATCTTTGCTCAGTTATTCCAGGCTTAAACATGGCTGCAACAGCAACTATTACAGGGCCATTAGTGTTTGCTCTTTGGGTTGTATGCCAATACTTAATCACTGGAATTAGAGAAAAAGGATTCCTAACGTTCTTCCGCGAATCCTTGTTCCCAGCTGGCGTGCCATGGCCGATTTACTTTATTCTTACGCCATTGCAGCTGCTGGAATTGTTGATTGTGCGACCACTTTCGCTTACAATCCGTTTGTTTGCGAATATGATTGCTGGCCATTTGCTGGTGGCCACTTGCCTAGTATTCACCAACTTCTTTGTGGTGGATTCCAGCAATAAACTCCTTGCCTTAGGCGGTGCATTATGGCTGCTTGGTGGCATTCTGTTTACAGTATTCGAAGTAATAGTTGCAGGCTTACAGGCATTTATTTTTACCGTTCTTGCATCTGTGTATATTTCGGAAAGTTACCCCGAGAAAGAAGAAAAATCTGCTGTTGCTATTGCATAAATAGTTAAATCTAGTTAAATCTAGTTAAAATAAACAGATAAATCAGGTTTAATAATCTTAGGGTTTATAACTGGTTACTGTTCCTAAAGAAAGGAAACCAATGAATAGTATCATCGCTCTCGCAGGATTGACGGGCAACCTTAGCATTCTCGGCTTTGCCGTTGCTACTCTTTCCCCTGCTATCGGAATGGCAATGGTTGTATCCAAGGCTATGGAATCCACTGCACGCCAGCCAGAAGTCGGCAACCGTATTCAGTTGTTCATGTTTATTGGCTTGGCATTCATCGAGGTTCTGGGCTTGCTCGGATTCGTTGCCTACATTATGGGAAGCTGAACCGAACGAAACAACTCGTTCCAACGCATACAAGTGTTGAAAGAATAGAAAGGACAAGCCATGGCATATGCAGCCGAAACTAATAAACTGGCGTTGTTCTTGCCGGAGCCTTACGACGTTATATGGTCGCTGGTTATTTTAGTTGTTCTTGCAGCGTTTTTCTACAAGTTCGTTATGCCTAAATTCCAGGCAATTCTTGATGAGCGTGCAGAGAAAATCGAAGGCGGAATGGCCAAAGCAGCAAACGTGCAGCGTGAAGCTGATGAGTTAAAGAGCCAGATGGAAGAAGAACTCTCTAATGCTCAAGCAGATGCCGCAAAGACTCGCGAACAGGCTCGCGCACAAGCTTCCAAGATTGTTGATGAAGCAAGACAGCGTGCAGAAAAAGATGCTGCGAAGATTATTAGTGAAGCTCAGCATTCCATTGAAGCTCAGCATAAGCACGCCATGACTAGCCTCCAAGGAGAAGTCTCGGTACTCGCTGCGGCATTAGCAGGCAAAATTCTTGCGTCTAAGCTAGACGACGATACCGTAGGCTCTAAAATCATTGATCATGTGATTGATGAAGTAGGAGACGTTAAGGATTCGGCGCAAAACAAATAGTTAAAGCAAGCTTTCACTAAGTTTTATGTCTTAGTGTTGCTAATTGTTACTTAGTTTTGCATAAATGAGGAGGTACGGATGCCAGAAAAGGCATCGCGAGTAAGCGAAAACTTATCGCGTTCTTCGCTTGCGCAAGCCATTTCAGACGCTCATGATGAAGCTCAACGCATATCTGATGAGCTTTCAACAATGATGGATACGATCGAAAAGTATCCAGAGCTTTCTGATGCCATTACCGATCCAAATAGGTCTTCGGAAGATAAGTCTCGCTTAATCGACGAGCTTATTGGAGGTAAGGCGCATCCCGTTGTTTTGCGCATTATGCACTACCTTGTAGGAACTTGGCATGGTGGCGCAGAAAGTGGCAAGACGGGCAGCTTTGGCGGCGCATGGTCTGGTTTTGAGCGCGAAGCAGGCGAAACTTTGGTTACTGTTACAACCGCTCAGCCTCTTACGGATAAGCAAATCAAGCGTTTGATTGAGATTTACAGCAATAAGTTGGGTCATCGTGCGTACATAAACCCAATCGTAGATCCAAACGTGCTTGGTGGAATGCGTATACGTATTGGCGATCAAGTAACAGACCGCACAATGTTAATGCAGCTTAAGCAGCTGCAGCGTTCTGCGCGCAATGGCGCTTGGACACAGGCAGTGAAGTAATAAATTAAGGAGAATTATGGCGGAACTATCTATTGATCCCGCCCTTATACGCAAGGCACTTGACGGGTTTGTTGACTCGTACAAGCCAGCAGACATGCCAACACAAGAAGTTGGCTATGTTGTTACGGCTGGTGACGGCATTGCGCACGTAGCTGGATTGACTGGCTGCATGGCAAACGAGCTGCTCACCTTTGAGAACGACACACTGGGCCTAGCGTTTAACCTTGATGCTCACGAAATCGGCGTGGTTATTCTAGGCGATTTTACGGGCATTGAAGAAGGGCAGGAAGTTTACCGCACTGGCGAAGTGTTATCTGTGCCAGTGGGAGACGCCTATCTTGGTCGTACAGTAGACCCATTGGGTAATCCAATTGATGGTCTTGGTGCGATTGAGTGCAAGGAGCGTCGTATTCTTGAAGCCCAGGCTCCAGACGTGATTCATCGTCACCCTGTGGACGAGCCTTTGTCTACTGGCTTAAAGGCTATTGACGCAATGACGCCAATCGGTCGCGGTCAGCGTCAGCTGATTATTGGCGATCGTCAAACTGGTAAAACCGCAATCGCAATCGATACGATTATTAACCAGCGCACAAACTGGGAAAGTGGAGATCCAAAGAAGCAAGTTCGTTGCATTTACGTAGCAATCGGACAAAAGGGTTCAACAATCGCATCTGTACGTCAAAGCCTCGAAGAAGCAGGCGCTATGAAGTACACAACAATCGTTGCAAGCCCAGCTTCGGATTCTGCAGGTTTTAAGTACATTGCTCCATACACTGGTTCTGCAATTGGACAGCATTGGATGTACAACGGCAAGCATGTTTTGATTGTTTTCGACGACTTGTCTAAGCAAGCAGAAGCATATCGTTCGATTTCTTTGCTTCTTCGTCGCCCACCTGGGCGTGAAGCTTACCCAGGCGACGTGTTCTACCTTCACTCTCGTCTGCTAGAAAGATGCGCAAAGCTTTCCGACGATATGGGCGGCGGCTCAATGACTGGCTTGCCAATTATTGAGACCAAGGCAAACGATGTTTCTGCATACATTCCAACCAACGTGATTTCTATCACCGATGGCCAGATCTTCTTGCAGTCCGATTTGTTCAACGCAGGTCAGCGCCCAGCAGTCGACGTTGGTATTTCCGTGTCTCGTGTTGGTGGCGCAGCTCAGGCCAAGGCTTTGAAGAAGGTCTCTGGCATGCTTAAGATTTCGCTGGCTCGTTACAAGTCTTTGGAATCCTTTGCAATGTTTGCTTCCGATTTGGATGCAGCTTCCAAGGCTCAGCTCACTCGTGGCGCTCGCTTAACCGAGTTGCTTAAGCAGAAGCAGTTCTCTCCTCGTTCCATGGAGCAAGAGGTTGTTTCCGTGTGGGCTGGTACTCATGGAAAGTTAGACGACATTCCTGTAAAAGACGTGCTTCGCTTTGAGCGCGAAATGTTGGATTATCTCGATAAGGGAACCGACATTTTGCAAGTGATTCGTGATACCGAGGACTTTACAAAAGAGACAGAAGCAAAGCTTGATGCAGCAATCGAAGATTTCCGTAAGTCGTTTAAGACTTCTGCAGGAAAGCCTTTGATTGTTAAGGATTCTTTGCCTCCTGCCGAGAATCCTGCTCCTGTTGAGAAGGAAAAGCTTGTTGCAAAGCCAAAGTCGGATGGTCGCGATTCAAGCAATAACGAGTCTGAGGGGAAGTAGCGTATGTCTTCCCAACTTGCATTGAAATCGAGAATTATTTCCACACAGTCTTTGGGTAAAATCTTTAAGGCTCAGGAAATGATTGCGTCTTCGCATATTGCAAAAGCGCGAGATATTGCGCTTAACGCTAAGCCATACAGCGACGCAATTTTCGATGCCGTGCAGGCGTTGGTAGCTCATCACGAAGCAAACATTAAGCATCCAATCTTTGGAAAAGAGCGTGCAGGCAATCGCGTAGCCGTTCTGGCGTTGACTTCCGACCGCGGAATGGCGGGCGCGTTTACGTCTTCGATTATTCGAGAAACCGAGGCACTGCTTACAAAGCTAGACGCCGAAGGAAAGCACGCAGAGTTGTATGTGTATGGTCGCCGAGGTGCAACCTATTACAAGTATCGTAATCGCGACGTTGCAGGCACTTGGGAAGGGTCTACGGATCATCCTGATGTAACAATCGCAGAGCGAATCTCTGATACTTTAATGGACGCGTACATGACTCCCGAAGAAGATGGCGGTGTTAGCGAGCTTTACATTGTGTTCACTGAGTTTATAAACATGGTGAGGCAAAAGGTTCGTACGCTACGCATGCTTCCAGTTGAGCTGGTTCCGTTAAAAGACGGCGAAGAGTTTGCTATGCATAGGCCTGACTATGAGGCGGCTTCTGGCCCTTCGGCTTCGCTTTCGTCTACGGGTGCGGTTTCGGCGCGTGAAGAAGCTGTTAGTCGCAGCAATCCAGATGCTGTGGAATATTGCTTTGAGCCTAGCCCAGACGAGGTTTTGGATGCAGTTTTGCCAAAGTATATTCAGTCGCGTATTCACGAATGCTTGCTTACATCTGCAGCTTCCGAAACAGCTAGTAGGCAAAATGCTATGCACACGGCTACAGACAACGCCCGCAATTTGGTGGATGATTTAACGAGAAAGCTTAATGCTTCTCGCCAGGCTTCCATTACACAAGAACTTACCGAGATTATCGGCAGCGCTGATGCGCTGAATAATGAGGAGGAATAGGAGCGTATGGCTGAAAATCAGACCACAGCACCTCCAGAAGATGCAAAGGAAAGCGACCCAACGGCTGGCCGCGTAACCCGCGTTCAGGGTTCCGTGATTGACGTTGAGTTCCCAGTTGGCTATCTTCCAGATATTTACAATGCTCTCAAGGTTGATATCAACACCGTTGGAAACACGGAAGGAGATACCGTCCACGAGATTACATTGGAAGTTGAGCAGCACCTTGGTGATTCAACTGTGCGAGCAGTGGCGCTTAAGCCTACGGACGGTTTGGTTCGTGGTGCTTTAGTGCGAGATACTGGTGGCCCAATTTCTGTGCCTGTTGGAGATGTTACAAAAGGTCACGTTTTTGACGTTACTGGCAATATCTTAAACGCTAAGCCAGGTGAAAACATTGAGGTGACTGAGCGCTGGCCAATCCATCGCAACCCACCTGCTTTCGATCAGCTTGAGTCTAAGACTCAAATGTTTGAAACAGGCATTAAGGTTATCGATTTGCTTACGCCTTATGTGCAAGGCGGAAAGATTGGTCTGTTCGGCGGCGCAGGCGTTGGTAAAACCGTGTTGATTCAGGAGATGATTCAGCGCGTTGCTCAGAATCACGGTGGTGTGTCTGTGTTTGCTGGCGTTGGCGAACGTACTCGTGAGGGTAACGATTTGATTGGCGAAATGGCAGAGGCTGGCGTTTTGGAGAAAACGGCGCTTGTCTTTGGTCAGATGGATGAGCCTCCTGGGACTCGTCTTCGCGTGCCTCTTACCGCTTTGACTATGGCTGAGTACTTCCGCGATGTGCAGAATCAGGATGTGTTGCTGTTTATTGATAACATATTCCGCTTTACTCAGGCTGGTTCTGAGGTTTCCACTTTGCTTGGTCGTATGCCTTCTGCAGTTGGTTATCAGCCAAACTTGGCAGACGAGATGGGTGCGTTGCAGGAGCGTATTACTTCTACGCGCGGCCATTCTATTACGTCGCTTCAGGCTATTTACGTGCCTGCAGATGATTACACCGATCCTGCGCCTGCAACAACATTTACGCACTTGGATGCAACTACCGAGCTTTCGCGTGACATTGCAGCTAAGGGTATTTACCCAGCTGTGGATCCTTTGGCTTCTACTTCTAGAATTTTGGATCCGCGTTATGTTGGCCAGGCTCACTACGATTGCGCTAACCGCGTGAAGGCTATTTTGCAGCGTAATAAGGAGCTTCAAGACATCATCGCTTTGATTGGTATTGATGAGCTTGGTGAGGAAGATAAGACCACTGTGAGCCGCGCTCGTAAGATTGAGCAGTTCCTTGGTCAGAACTTCTACGTGGCCGAAAAGTTTACTGGCCGCCCAGGTTCTTATGTTCCAGCAGACGAGACGATTGAAGCGTTTACGCGCATTTGCGATGGCGTTTATGACGAGATTCCTGAGCAGGCGTTCTCTGGCATTGGTGGCATTGACGATCTTGAGCGTCGTTGGCACGATATGCAGCAAGAGTTTGGTGCGTGATTATGGCAGAAAAGCAAGTGAAAACGCTGCACGTTAGTGTGGTTGCAGCCAGGCATCCTGTTTGGGAAGGCGATGCTAAGTTTGTTGTTATTCCTTCTGTGAATGGCACAATGGGTGTTCTTCCTGGGCATGAGGCTGTGCTTGCGTTGATTGATCACGGATTTGTAAAGGTTGACGATTTGCAAGGCGTTCGTCACGTTTTTAAGGTGACTGACGGCTTTTATTCCGTTGACAACGATCACATTACTATTGCTGTTGAGCATAGTTGCAATGTTGATAAAGACGGCAACGTTTTGCCTAACGCAAAAGTGATTTAAGACTAACTCTTACGGTTTTATAAGGCCTAAGTTTCATATATTGCAGGAGTTTGCGATTATTTATCGCGACTCCTGCTTTTGTTTTATCTGGTCTGAAAAGGTTATAACAATACATTAGGGGGTAGGGTATCTGTATACTTTGTAATGATTCAGTTTAAGCCTAAATTGAATCACTTATTGTGCTGTTTTAGCAAATAGGCTCTTCGCACGATGATTCGTGATGAGAGGAAAGGAAAAGTATGTTAAGTAAAAAAGCGATTGCCGCATTTGCGGCGGTAGCGACTTTTGTTTCGGGAATTGCGTTTTCAATGCCAGCGTTGGCTAGTAGTGCGACTCCAGTTCCAGTGAATAGCGGTGGAAAATCTGCTAAACTCTCTCCTCTAGAGACACTTAAAAACGCGTGAACGATTCTGGTCTTTTTAAAAGTGAAATTGATGAGATTTTAGATTATGTAAACAAAAACGAGTCGAAGGTTACAGGTCGTCGTGACGATAGTGAGAACAATGCTGTTGTTAAATACGTAAACGACAAGATTGTTGAGTATCGTGCTAGGCATCTCGACGTTATTGGTTTGCATGATCTTGCTAATAAGATGCGTAAAGCTAACGACTTTAAGTCAGCGAATGGGATTTTTTACGGTAGTAAAGATGATCGCGATAAGGCTCAAAGCGCATACGTTAATGGCAAAGCTGCTTTAGTTAAAAAAGCTGAAGATGAGGGTCTTACTTTAGTTGCTAACAAGATTAAAGAGTCTAATTACAATTCTTTAGCCTCTTTAGAGGATTCGCTTAACGAAGCAGAAAAGTATGCTAAGGAAGACTTAGTTAAGCAAGCAAAAGCTAAAGGTTTCAACTTTACTGCTACGCTTATGAGCAAAGCTGCGACTTTTAGTGGCGCTCGTGCTTTATTTAACGAAGCTCAAAAAACAATTACAGATAGTGCAATTAAAGGCATTGTAGACCTAGGGACATCAGAGGAAGATTTTCTTAAGGCTTTAAAAGCAAGTGGTAAAAGTGCTACGCCTTCCCAGATTGAATTCTTTAGAAAAGAATTGCAAAAGCGTCGCGATGGCCAAGAAAAATCTTATACTAATGCCGTTGAATTAGCTCAGCTAGTTAACACGGGAATGTTTACTGCTACTAGCAATGAAAAAGCTGCTGTTGCAAAGTTCCTTGGAGTTGTAAATAGTTTTGGCAATAAGACTTTCGATAAGTTGACTACTGCTGAAGCAAATCAAGCTGGTGCTGCTGCTGTAAACTTTAGTAATACACTTTCTGCAAATCTTAAGAACGCTATTAAAAACTACAAAGATGAAAAGGAAAAATTAGCTAAGCAAGCGGAGGATCAAGGCTTCCACTTTATAGCTAATTTGATTCGCAAATCTAAGAAGTCTAGATTGCTTTATTTGGAGAATCTTCTTGCAGAAGCTAAGAAGAGCAAGAATAGTGAGCGTGAAAAGAATCCAGGAGCTTCTGGTGATGTTATCCCAGATAAGTCTGAAGAAAAGCCTGCAGATAAGCCTGCAGAAAAAGCTCCATCTGCTCCATCTGTTTCCGATTCCAATGCTACTCAAGATTCTTCTGCAAAGACTGAGTCTTCTGAGAAGACAGCTCAAGCTAAAGCCGTAGTTCCTTCGGCTCCTGCTAGCGTTGATCAGCTTAAGCCAGAATTAAAAGGTACGCTAAAGGTTGGCTCCAACAACATTGCTGTTGCAGGTTCTGCAAACAAGGTTTCTGTGAACGTTAACAACAAGGCGTTCCTTGATCGCTTGCATCGCGAGGGTTCTGCAAAGGCTTATGCGTTTATGTATTCTACTCCTAAGCTTTTGCGTAGCGTGGATGGTAGTGATTACGTGACTGTTAAGCTTGGTGCTGATGGTGTTCCTTATTTTGATGCGCAATTCCCTGCTGGCTATTCTGGTAAGCATACGGTTGTGCTCGTGGATGAGCAGGGCAATCAGCTTGCTTGGACGGATATTACTGTTGCAAACAATGCCACTAGCCAGGGTGATGTTAAGAGTGTGTTGCCTGTTACTGGTGCTGCTGGCGTTTTAGTGGCTTTTGCTGCTTTGATGTTTGCGGCTTCTGGTGCTGTGTTGCGTAAGGTGCGTATTTAAGTTCTGCTTGATGCGCTGTGTTTTAGGGCTTTCGTTTGTGTTCGCTTGCGTTCACACTCGAAGGCCCTTTTGTATTCTGCTTATGTGTTTTTCGATTGTATTCTGCTTACTGCGTTCTAGAATTTGACTTAGTTTGCGTTAAGTAGCCATTGTGCTATGTCTATTACGCGTATTCCTTCAATGTCGTAGGAATCATGGCGAGTGTTTGCAAGCAGGATTTTAGTGTAAGAGTCTTTTATTGCTTTTAGTGGCGAAAGTTCGCGCTCCAACGTTGCATTGTCACTAATGTTGTCTGAAACTTGAATATAAAACTTTTCGCTCGCTTTTATTGCCACAAAATCTACTTCTTTTTGGTAAAGTTTACCAACATAAATCGCGTATCCTCTTCGCATAAGCTCAAGTGCCACAATATTCTCGTACGCTCTACCGTAATCCATGTTGCGTGTTCCTAGAATTGCGTAGCGTAGCGCGGTGTCTGCTAAATAGTATTTTTCGTTTGTTTCTAAATATTTTTTACCGCGAATATCGTAACGTTTTACTTTATAAAACATGAATGCATTGCATAAATATTTTAGATAATTGCCAACTGTTATGTGCGTTGTTTCAATATGATTCTTCTTAAGTATTGAGCTTACATTGTTTGCGGTTGTAAGATTTGCAATATTATCCATTAAAAATTCGCATATTGAGTCAAGAAGTGACACTTCCGATATTGCGTATTTGTCTACTAAATCGCGTTTAACAAGAGTTGTATACACGTTTTTTATGTACGCTTGCGCATCGTCTTGGTTAGCGTAAACGTATGATCCTGCAAGTCCGCCGTGTTGTAAATACTTTTGCAATGCATTGTTAAAGTTGTTTTTTACTTCAAAGTATTCGCAATATTCTGCAAAACTAAACGGGAAGACTGGTATTTCAATGAATCTTCCACTAAACAGTGTTGCAAGGTCCGAGCTAAGTAAGAATGCGTTAGATCCCGTTAAGTAAATATCGTATTTATTACTATTGTGAAGGCTGTTAATCGCAAGCTCAAATTTTGGGCATAATTGCACTTCGTCAATCATAAGAACGTTGTACGCTTCGGGTATGTAACGGCTTTCAACGTATGCAAAAAGGCTTTTGTAATTTTTTAGATTTTCGTAATTTAGGTTATTGAAGTCAATGCTGATTATGTTAAGTTCTTGATTGTTTGAGTTGTTTTGCTGTTGTAGCTTGTTTGGCTGCTGTGCGTGTTTGGCTGATGCGTAAAGTTGGCTATTTTGATTGCTATAAGTGTTTTCTAAATATTTGCTATAAGCTCGCAACAACTCCGATTTTCCACTGCGTCGAATTCCAGTAATGATTTTTATATCTGGAGTGCCTTTAAGTCGCTTTAGGTGATTTAAGTAATCTGTTCTCTCAATGAGTTTCATTGCAATCACCTTTTGTATTCAAAATCGTAGTATTTTTCACTTTTGAAAGCAAACACGTATCTCTACTTTCAAAACTTTAATTTTATTTTACTTTTGAAAGTATTATATCATTTTCACTTTCAAAATTGTAATATTTTTTAAGTTTTGAAAGTGAACCGTCTTGTGTAAAATCCAAAGTTTGAGTTATCAATGACTTAAACTTACGAAAAATAAAAGTTTAGGTTATGAATGACTTAAACTTGTAAAAAGTGGATTTTGTTGCGACTTCTATTTGCGTTCACACTCGAAGGCCCTTTCGTATTATGTTTATTGCGTTTTTTGATTGCGTTCTGTTTATTGCACATAAATGCATTGCGAATAGTAAAATAGTTGGTAGTTATTTTTGATTTGAGAGCGGGTGTTGGCAGGGAGTAGAAATGATTGATAAAGAAACGCAAAAGTTCCGACTGGAAAACGTTGCAATAGCATTATCTTCAGCAAAATTAGAGGGTGGTACGGTCTCTTCTGCATGCTTGGCTGATACAAGAAAATATATTCGCGGTTCTATAAGCGCAGATGAGCTTATATCTCTAACTCGTAAGCGTTACGGTCTAGAATAATCAATCTTAACTTGTTCAAGGATTAATCATGGTTGATGAAGTTTTTGACCCATATCTTATTCCTCATACGCGAGTGCTGAAGAACAAACTTAATGTACAAACTCAGGAAGATCTTGATTTCTTTGAAAACGATTTAGTTTCAGTCCGTAGCTATAAGTTGTACGAAAACTTGCCGCATGCAGAAGGCACTGTTAGGCAATTGCAGTGGATTCATCATTATCTTTTTCAAGATGTTTACGATTGGTCTGGTCAGATTCGTACTATAGACATGACTAAAGGTGGTGGCGAGCCGTTTCATCCGCTTGAATACATGGGCGTTGGGATTCGTTACTGTGAGCAAACGCTTAAAAATGATAATTTATTGCAAGGTTTATCTATTGATGATTTTATTAGTAAGCTAAGCGTAAATTATAATAATTTTAATGTTTTGCACCCATTTCGTGAGGGCAATGGCAGAACGCAGCGTGTTTTTTGGGATATTGTTGCGCGAGATGCTGGATATCATTTCGATTGGGGTTTAATAACGCAGCGCATTAACGACAAGGCTTCGATTCGGGCTAAAGATGCTAACGATACTAAGCTTCTTGAAGACATGTTTCGCATTATTACAAAGCCACTGAATGTTGAGCTTTTAGCTCAGCAGCAGTTTGCGCATCTTGTTGAAGAAGAATACGAATACGCGCCGAATGTGGCTAGTGTTTTGCAAGATAAGGATTACGCGGCGTATAAAACGCGTTACGGCATAGATTGAATGTAACGCTTGCATATTGCTAACGCTGGTGTCTTGGTTATTTCTTTTTTGATGCATATTTTCTTTTGCGCAAAATCACAAATCTTTACTTTTGCGTGCGTAAAATCGCAATTATCTTTACTTTTGATGTTGATTATGGGAAAATAAGTAAAGATTTTAGTGTGTGAGTATGTAAATTCGCAATAATTCATCTCAATAAAGCAGGGTAAGCAGAAGAAAGAGAAGCGTTAAAAATGTATGATTACACGGGATTTAACAACAGGCTGCGTGAAAAAGGCGTTAAAAAATCGCAGTTAGCAGCCGAGTTGCATATTTCTTCTCGTACGATTGCAAAAATCTCAAAAGGTGAAAAACTATCAAATTTAGTAATCGCAAAAATCAGCAATTATTTACAATGCAAGCCAAGTGAATTGTATTGCGTAATTTCAAGTAACCCTATTTTGCAAAGGCTTAGGGAAGAAAAGGCACATCGTATTCCAGGCGGAATTTATCACGAGCTTCAAATTCGCATGACGTACAACTCGAATCATATTGAAGGAAGCCAGCTAAGTGAAGATCAAACTAGGCGAATTTTTGAAACTAATACTATCGGCTCCGAAGAAAAAGCTGATGGTGTAGTCGATAGCGCGGATTCAAGCGTTGGCGTAGTAGAGAATACGGGTATTAAGGTTGACGATATTGTTGAAACAGTGAATCATTTTCGCGCGATTGATTACTGTATTGACGTTGCTGAAGAGCCTCTTAGTGAAGACATGATTAAGCGTTTACATTTGCTGCTTAAACGCGGAACAAGTGACGAGCTTCTGCCTTGGTTTCGTGTGGGTGATTACAAGTTGCGTGCGAATGTTGTAGGCGGTGTGCAAACGTGCGAGCCAGAAAAAGTGCATAATGAGATTAGCAGGTTGTTGGCAGAATACCTTGCTAAAACTGATTTGCAGCTAGAAGATATAGTTGATTTTCATTACAGATTTGAGCGGATACATCCCTTCCAGGATGGTAATGGCAGAGTTGGGCGTTTGATTGCTTTTAAGGAATGCTTAAAGCATAATATTGTGCCGTTTATTATTGAGGATAGAAAGAAATATTACTATTATCGCGGCCTCAAAGAATACAGCAATGAGCGCGGATTCCTAGTTGAAACTTGCTATGATGGTCAAGATACGTTCCGCGCGCTGTTGAAGCTTTTTGGGTTGTGACGCGAGCTTTTGTAAAGAGACTGTATTGTGTAACGTATGTGTGGCGTGGTAGCGTGTTTCATACGATTTGAAAACGAAAGTTTTGCGGGCGATGCATTTATGCGTCGCCCGATTTTTTTCACTTACCATCAGCTACGCCGAAACGAGTGGCGTGATGTTGCCGATGCTATCAATATTTCTATAGTGCGTTTTTGCGAAAATGTCGGTATAGACGAATGTTTTTTACTCGCTATGCCTTCATTTTGGCAAAATGTAGGTATAGAATAGATTTTTACATTAGCTATGCAATCATTTTGTGATAAATGCATTATTTGCGTATAGGCAAAGATATCGCAAGCAAGATATAGCAAGCAAAATATTGCAAGACATTACTACAAAATCTTCAATAACGTAAACGCAATAATGTAAACGCAATAACATAAATGGAGTCGCATTATGGATTACAAAACAATACGCAAAATAGTTGCAATGTCTAAAAGTAATGCAAAACCTTGTGATATTGCGGAAGAAGAGTATTGCTTGCGCATTGATAATCCTGCAACGTATCGTTCTGGAATCGTATTTGACGCTCATGAAATTTTTGCAATGTGTGTAACGGATCTTGTGACGCACATGAATGATATTGCGTATGCTGAAAAAGCGGTTGAAAAAGCGTGGAGCAGGTTGCCGCGGTTTGCTCAGCGCGAGTATTTAATGCAACTTATTGCAAAAGAAGTGCAAAATACCAACATTATTGAAGGTGTTCACAGTACTAGAAAAGAGCTTTCCAAAGCGCTTGCTGCTGCGAGTGAGCAGAATAAGCATACGCGTTTTAGTGAATTTACTAAGCTTTTTCTTGAGCTTGCAGATTCTAAAGAAAAGTCGGTTGCGGAATCTGTTGTGGATTTGAATGTAAAGTCAGTTGCAGACTCCAATAAGAATGGCACTTCAATTCCGCAAACATTGCAAGATATACGAAAAATCTACAATAGCATTATGCAGTGCGAATTAGAATCAGGTGATATTCCAGATGGTGAGATTTTTAGGAGTGGAAAAGTAAGTATTCGTGATGGCGCAAATAATGTAGTGCACGATGGCGATGCAACGGAAGCAGAAATTCAAGATCATTTAACGCAGATGTTGAGTTTGATGAATAGTAACAAAGTTCCAACGCTTATTAAAGCGTGCATGTGTCATTATGCTTTTGAGAGCGTGCACCCGTTTTATGATGGAAACGGCAGAACTGGGCGGTTTTTGCTTGCTTTGCAATTGCACGAGCAGCTTTCGATGCCAACAATTTTGAGCTTAAGCTCTGTAATTTACGCAGAGAAATCTGGATACTATGCCGCTTTTTCTAAAGCTCAAGAACTGTTTAATTGCAATGATTTAACTATGTTTTGCTGCACAATGTTGAAATATATTAAAAAAGCACAGAACGAAGTATTCAACAATATTGTTTTGCAATTAAAACAGATTATTTACTGCATGAATAAGCTGTTCAAGTTTTCCAAAAAAACAGCGATTTCTAAAGTTCAGTACGAAGTTATGACCATTTTGTTGCAAAATAAGCTTTTTTCGTATAATCCAACTCCAATGACTCGCAAGCAATTAAGCGAATACGTTGGAAACGCAATTGATGAGCAGGTTGGTGAGAGAAAGATTGTGAGCGCGCTTAACGGTTTGATTGAGCTTGGAATGGTTGATTCTATTGGCGAACGCCCTATTAGGTATGAGCTTTCTAAAAAAGCGAATGAAATGTTTGCGTGAGGCAAATAATGTTTGGGAATGTGACGGCTTTTGAGCGCGCGCTTGGAACGGGGATTATTATCTCTAGCAGCGTGCCGATTTCGCAGCGCGTGCAGAAGCGGATTCGCGCTTTTGTTGAAGAGTATGAATCGGTGCTTTCGCGCTTTCGTGAAGATTCGCTAGTTTCGCGTATGGCTCGTGCGGAGCATGGCGGCGAGTTTGTGTTTCCAGCATGGGCTGGGCCACTTTTTGCACTTTATAGCGAGTTTTACGCTGCTACTCGCGGAGCTTTCGACGCGTGCATTGGTGCGGATCTGCTTGCGCTTGGCTACAACAATTCTGTGAAATTCGTTCCAGAGTCGGCAGCTAGCGCGAGTTCTAATATAGGCAGTTGGGCTAATTATCGTCGAGCTCTTCCAGTTACGTGGTCGGATATTTCGCAAGGTGGCGGCAGCACAACGCTTTGCACAAATCAGCCAGTGCAGCTTGATTTTGGTGCAGCGGGTAAGGGCTATTTTGCAGATCTTGTAACACAGATTATTAAAGAGGAGCTTAGCGGAGATTCGCATGCGGATTTTGATTTTTTGGTAAACGCAGGCGGAGATATGCGCGCTTGCTTTAGCAAAGAGAATAGTCAAATAAAAGTGGCTCTGGAAAATCCTTTTGACACAACTCAAGCAGTTGGAGTGGCATCAATCACGAGCGGAGCGTTGTGTGCATCGTCTAATGCAAGAAGGCGTTGGAAAGTAAAAGATGCAAGTGGCTTTGAGTCTAATTTAATTGCGACTCACTTAATTAATGCGCTTGACGGCATTCCTGCTTGCGATTTATGCGCAAGTTGGGTGTATATTCCTGCTAAAACTTGCGATTTTCCAACGGCTTATGCCGATGCGCTCGCAACTGCGTTGTTTGTATCGAAAGAAAGCGATTTGCAAAAAATCGTGCAAAATGTCGGCGCTGAGTTTGCTGTAATGCTGCCAAATCATGCGCTTCGCAAAACGTGTGCTTTCCCAGCGCGCTTTTTTGCTGACTAATGCGGGGACTAATGTCCAATAATGACTATGCGAGCTATCTTGCTTGCAAGAATCGAATCTAGGCTAAGCGATGCGAGTAGCGTTGCTGCTGATTGTGCGCGTTTACAGTAGAATATTAAAGAACGCTTATTTAATTATTGCGTTTATTTAATTATGGCGCATACGCGTGCAGAAATTGCACAAATAGGGAGCAGCAAAATGGACACTCGCAAAGAAGAAGAACGCGCGGAATTGCATCGCACGATTTGGAAGATTGCCGACGATTTGCGAGGTTCAGTTGATGGTTGGGACTTCAAAGCATACGTATTGTGCACAATGTTTTATCGCTATATTTCCGAGAATTTATGCGATTATATTAATAAAGATGAGCATGAATCTGAAGGCGGAGATCCAAACTTTGATTATGCAAAAATAAGCGATGAAGATGCAGAGCCTCTTCGCGGTGACATGATTAGTGAAAAAGGCTTCTTTATACTTCCTAGCGAACTGTTTTGCAATGTGCTTAAGAACGCTCCTCAAGATAGCAATCTGAACGAAACATTAAGCCGCGTGTTCCGCAATATTGAAGCTTCTTCTCAAGGCACTGATTCGTCTGGCGATTTTAAGGGATTATTCTCCGATTACGATGTGAATAACATTAAGCTTGCAGACACTGTTGAAGGCCGCAATAAGCGTTTTGTTAAGTTATTACAAGTGATTAGTGAGATGAAGCTTGGTAGCGTAAACAACAACGTGATTGAGGCTTTTGGTGACGCTTATGAGTATTTAATGGGCTTGTATGCGTCGAACGCTGGCAAGTCTGGCGGCGAATACTTTACGCCTGCAGAAGTCTCAATGCTGCTCACGCGCCTTGGAACAGTTGGAAAATCAAGTATTTCCAGCGTGTACGACCCCGCATGCGGATCCGGCTCGCTTCTTTTAAAGGCCAAAAAAGTGCTAGGCATTGAAAACATTAATGGCGGTTTTTATGGTCAAGAAAAGAACGTTACTAGCTACAACTTGTGCCGCATGAACATGTTTTTGCACGATGTGAATTTTGATAAGTTTACTATTACGTGCGGCGATACCCTTATAAATCCGCAAATCGATGCTAATGAAAAGTTTGAGCTAGTTGTTTCTAATCCTCCTTATTCTACGAGTTGGGAGGGGGATTCTAATCCGTGTATGATTAACGATCCTCGTTTTGCTCCAGCTGGAGTTCTTGCTCCAAAAAGCAAGGCAGACATGGCATTTGTTTTGCACTGTTTAGCGCATCTGGCGGAAGATGGTGCTGCTGCAATTGTTTGCTTCCCTGGGATTATGTACCGCGGCGGAGCCGAGCAAAAGATTCGCCAATATTTAGTTGAGCGTAATGCTGTTGATTGCGTGATTCAGCTTCCAAGTAACTTATTCTTTGGCACTTCGATTGCTACGTGCATTATGGTTTTGCGTAAAAACAAGCGGAATGATACTTCTATATTGTTTGTTGATGCTAGCCGAGAGTTTGTAAAGTCAACGAATAGTAACAAGCTTTTGGATGAGAACATTGAGCAGATTGTTAAGTGGTACACTTCTAGGCAAGATGTGGAGCATATTGCGCATGTAGCGTCTTTGGAAGAAGTGGAATCCAATAAATACAATCTTTCGGTTTCCACATATGTTGAAGCGGAAGATACTCGCGAAAAGATTGATATTACGGAGCTTAACGCGCAAATTGCGTCGGTTTGCGCTCGCGAGCAAGAGCTACGCGAACAAATTGAGAAGATTGTAAGCGAGATTGAAGCTGGCAGCGTTAACTTTGATAATAGCGAGGTGGCTCAATGACTAGCAAGCTTGAGGAGTTAATCGCTGAGCTTTGCCCGAATGGTGTGGAGTATAAGACTATCCAAGAAGTCTGCGTTAATATTTGTTCTGGAGGAACGCCAAAAACATCTATATCTGAATATTATGGTGGAGATATTCCTTGGGTAAGAACTCAAGAGGTTGATTGGAATTATATTTATGATACCGATGTAAAAATTACGGAAGAGGGTTTAGCTAATTCTTCTGCAAAATGGATTTCGGCGAATTGCATTATTGTCGCAATGTATGGTGCAACTGCGGCTAAAGTGGCAATTAATAAGATACCCGTTACAACCAATCAAGCTTGCTGTAATTTGGAAATCAATGAAAATATAGTGTTGATTAGATATGTATATCATTTTCTTTGCAATGAATATGAGAACTTGAAAGGTATGGGGCAAGGATCACAATCAAACATTAATGCTCAAATGATAAAGAACTACAAGCTACCCGTCCCTCCTCTGGAGGCACAACGTGAAATCGTCCGCATATTGGACAATTTCACAGAGCTTACAGCAGAGCTTACAGCAGAGCTTACAGCTCGTAAAAAGCAATACGAGTATTATCGAGATACGCTGCTTACATTTGACGACAACAATCCTCTTCATTCGTTTATCTCGCGCTACTGCCCAAACGGTGTGGAGTATAAGAAGATTGGCGAGATTGCTAACTATGAGCAGCCGACGAAATATATAGTAAAAAGTACAGAATATAATAATTCTTTCGCTACTCCAGTATTGACTGCTGGACAGAGCTTCATACTTGGATATACAGATGAGCTAGATAATATTTATTTAGCATCAAAAGATAATCCTGTAATTATTTTTGATGATTTTACTGGTGCGATTCAATGGGTTGATTTTCCATTTAAAGTTAAATCATCTGCTATGAAAATGATTACAGCGAAGCCTAATGTGTTAATACGATATTTATACCATTGGATGGCACTTCTTGGATTTTCTTCTTCGGAACACAAACGTCTTTGGATTAGCACATATTCTAATTTTGAAATCCCAGTGCCGCCGCTTGAGGTTCAAGCGGAGATTGTGCGGATTTTAGATACGTTTACAGAGCTTACGGCAGAGCTTACGGCAGAGCTTACAGCTCGTCGCAAGCAATACGAGTACTATCGCGATCAACTCCTAACCTTCAAGCGTGCGTAATTAAAAAATGTGAGTAAGTAAGAAAGAAGGAAGCAAAATGAAAATCGTGTTAGAGAATCAAGATAGCACTGTAATGTCTACGTTTACGCCGAGTGCGCGCAATAACGGCAACTATCAAAGCGAAGCGCAACTCGAAGAAGAGTTCATTAACATTTTGCAATCCCAAGGCTACGAGTATGCTCATATTCACAACGAGAAAGATCTTATAACAAACCTTCGAGTGCAAATCGAAAAGCTCAACGACTATCATTTTTCAGATGGCGAGTGGGAAAGATTTTTCAAAGAAAATATTGCAAACAGCACTGACGATATAGTTAAGAAAACAGATGCTATTCAGCGAGATAACGTTAAAATACTCAAAAAAGATGACGGCACAGATAAGAACATTACTATTATTGACAAAGAAAATATTCACAAGAATATTGTGCAAGTAATCAATCAGTATGCTGTTAACGCAAACAATAATGATGCAAATGGCCCTGCGCGTAGCAATCGTTACGATGTGACTGTTCTAGTAAACGGCTTGCCAATGGTTCACATTGAGTTAAAGCGCAGAGGCGTGCCTATTAGAGAAGCGTTCAATCAAATTAATCGTTATGCTCGCGACTCATTTTGGGCTGGAAGCGGACTATTTGGATACGTGCAAATTTTCGTAATCTCAAACGGCACTGAAACAAAGTATTACTCTAACTCAACTCGCAATAATGCTTACAAAGAGCAGAAAAGTAAAGGATCTAGCAAAAGCACAACAAGTAACAGTTTTGAATTTACAAACTATTGGTCCGATGCTCAAAACACTATAATCTCCGACTTATGCGATTTTGCTAGAACCTTCTTTGCAAAGCACGTAATTCTTAACATTCTTACAAAATATTGCGTTTTTAATGCAGAAGATTGCTTGATGGTTATGCGTCCATACCAGATTACTGCAGCAGAAAACATAGTGAATCGCGTAAAATACATGTTTGCTAATGCGAGCAAAATGCCAGCATCAGAGCGTCAAAAGGGTGGTTATGTTTGGCATACTACTGGATCTGGCAAAACGCTAACTAGCTTCAAAACATCGCAGCTAGTAAAAGCTTTGAAAGACATAGAAGGCAAGAATCTTGTTGACAAAGTTTTGTTTGTTGTAGACCGTAAAGATCTTGACTATCAAACAATGAGAGAATACGACAGGTTTGAAAAAGGAGCCGCAAATAGTAATACTTCAACATCTGTGCTTACAAAACAGCTAGAAGACAATACGGAAGAATGCAGGCTTATTATAACCACTATTCAAAAGCTTAGTAGATTTATAAGCAGCAACCCGAGCCATGAAATTTACAAAAAACGCATAGTGTTTATTTTTGACGAATGCCACCGAAGCCAGTTTGGAGGCATGCATGCAGATATTGTAAAGCACTTTAAAAATGCTCTGCTTTTTGGGTTTACTGGCACGCCAATTTTTGAAGCGAACGCTGCTGGCTCCGACGCTGCGCATATTTCTACAACCGAGCAAACCTTTGGGCCTTGCTTGCACACGTACACAATCATTAACGCGATTAACGATAAAAATGTGTTGCCATTCCGCGTGGAATACGTTGCTACTGTAAAAACATCGAGCGAGCTGGAAAAAGCAACCGATGAATTGGTTAAAGATATTAATCGATCAGATGTAATTAAGCACCCGGAGCGCGTGCATAATGTTGTTCAATACATTATTGAGCATTTTACTCAAAAAACGTATCGCAACGAGAAAACTTACAAATACAAGCGCATTATTAACGTTAAAGAACTTGCTGCAGATAAGCATAATACTTTAGAGACTAAAAAATCTTCTGAAGAAGTTGACATAAACGGCTTTAATTCAATCTTTGCTGTTGCAGACATTCCTCTTGCAAAAGCGTATTACAACGAGTTCAAAAAGCAGCAGCAAAATCTGCCTCCAAGCGAACGCTTAAAAGTAGCAACTATTTTCAGCTATGCAGTAAACGAGGGTGAGTCAGATTCTTCGGCGTACGCCAACGGCATGGGTTCTCTCGGAGAAGAAAATTCAGAAAGCACGGCAAATCTAGACGCAAATTCGCAAGAATTCTTGGAAAGTGCAATAAAAGACTATAACGAAATGTTTAATACTGCGTATGATGCGTCAAATAACAAATTTCAAAACTATTACAAAGACGTTTCAATTCGCATGAAAAATAAGGAAATTGACGTTTTGATTGTAGTCAACATGTTTCTAACTGGTTTTGATGCAACAACTTTGAACACGCTTTGGGTAGATAAAAATCTTCGCATGCACGGGCTTATTCAAGCGTTTTCGCGCACAAATCGAATCTTAAACTCCGTTAAAACATTCGGAAACATTGTGTGCTTTAGGGATTTGAGTTATAGAGTTGACGAAGCGGTAGCTCTTTTTGGAGATAAAGATGCGCAAGGTATTGTGCTTTGCCCTACGTTTGAGCAGATTTACAACGGTTATATTGATGCTAAAGGAATTGAGCGTTGTGGATACAGCGATTTAGTAAATGAGCTTATGGAAAAGTATCCGCTGCAAGGATTCAACATTGTTGGAGAAGAGAATCAGAAAAAGTTTATATCGCTTTTTAGCAATATTTTGCGCTTGCGTAACATGCTGAAAGCTTTCGATCAATTTGAAGGCAACGAGATAATCAAAGAGCGCGATATGCAAGATTACTTGGGGCATTACCAGGATTTGCATGAAGAGTGGAAGCGCAAAGAGCAAAAAGGCGAGGTCGCCGACATTACGGATGACGTTGTGTTTGAGATGGAGCTTGTGCGCCAAGTAGAAGTAAATATTGACTACATTTTGATGTTAGTAGAACGTTACCATAGCAAGCATTGTAAAGATAAAAATGTTCTTGCCTCTATTAGGGTGGCGGTTGACTCTAGCCCGCAGTTGCGTAGTAAAAAGAAGCTTATTGAAGGGTTTATTGCGCAGCTTAACGAGAATGAGCTTGGGAAGCTTGTGGATTCTGAAGGTAACATTACCGTTTACGATTCTAACGGCAACAAGTTGAGCATTGTTGATTGCTGGAGCGAGTATGTTGAGAAAAAGTATAATCATGATTTGGAGCAACTCGTGCAAAGCGAAGGATTAAACGATGCTTTGACTCGCAAGTTTATGGAGAAATCTTTTAGCGCTGGCGAAGTAAGTGAGCTTGGTACAGACATTAATGATTTAATGCCTAGAATGAGCAGATTTGGCGCTGCGGCTAAGGCGCGCGCTGAGAAGAAAAGTCGCATTGTAGAAAGTATGAGAAACATGTTTAATGAGTTTGTTGGGCTTATTGGCTTTTCTCAATACGATTCGCAAAAAGATTGATAATTATCGTTATCAATATCATTTTTGTAATATTTGCGAGTTTTTTGCGCTGAACTATATCAATCTACTTGATATATCGATATTATGTTGATGGGGTTACTTGCGAGGCGACTTCAAATATAACAAAACGGAACAAGTTCTAGCAAAACAGAATAACCGCGTAGAAATCGCCAAAAAATTTGAACGATTAAAACTGAAAACTGAAAACTGAAGCTAAAACTTAAAGATAAAAGCTCCAGCAAAACTAAAAAATAGAACGAAAATAAAAGAAGTTGGGTGCGCTCGATGGGGATTAGAGCCAAAGGAGATATGGAGACATTATGCACGCGTGTGCAAAAGCGCGCCAAAAAGCACAGCAAGTGTATGCATTTTTACTTGCTATATGCATTTTTGTAAGTTGCGCAATAGGGTTTGCTGGTGTTGCTGGGTTTGCTGGAATTGCTGGGCTAATCGCAGCTCCAACGCCTGCTTATGCTACGGATGCCAATAAAACATACAACACTTGGTCGGAAGTTTCTTTAGCTATTAAAAGTCAGCTAGAACAAGGCAAAAGCGAGTATGCAAACGCAAATATGGCAGGAGCGGCAACCAGGTTTCAAGCTGCATACAACTCTGTTTATGTAGCTTCAAACATGATTACAGTTGTGCGAGATACGATTAGTCAGAATAAAGTTCAATCGCAAAGTGATCAATTCCAACAGTTACAAACGTTGGTGTATCAACAAAATCAGTCCGCGCAAATTAGTGAAGTCGTATCTGCTCTAGAAGCAGACGTTGCGCAAACAGCATCTCAATTAGACTCAAACACAAATCTAGATAAGCCGAATGTTTATGCATCCAAATTGCGCGCGCAGATCGCAAAAGAACGCAAAAAGCTCGATGCTGCAAAAAAGAAGAATCTTGGACGAAACGGCAGAACTTGGAGTCAAGTAGCGCAAGAAATGAACGTTATACTCGACAAATCTGCATCAACGTATAAAGCAGCAAAAGCAAATAAGCAAGAAGTTGCAAAAGCTGTTGATTTAGTGAACGAAGCCTATTACCAGTATTACGAAAAGCTCGGTTTCGAGAAGAACGTTATGAACGCAATAAGCGGAAGCCGAGTAAGCACTGTTGAATATCAATTCAAAGAGTGCAGGCAAGCTATGAACAATGGCAAATCATTTGCGCAAACAAAAAAGCTGTTTACAGATCTTAAGTCAATGCTTATTGAAGATGCATCTAAGCTAGACGGCGGAGCAGCGGCTAATGCCAATGTGTTTATGCAATTTATAACAAGCTCCTTTGGTCAGGCTTTTATAATCTTGCTTCGCGAAGGGTTGGAAGCGCTGCTGGTTGTTGCTGCAATAATCGCGTATCTTATTAAATCTGGGCACAAGCACATGGTTAAGTACATTTACATGGGTCTTGTTGCTGGAATTGCGGCGTCGCTTGTTGTTGCTGCTCTATTTGGATTGTTATTCAATGGCTCTGGACCGCAGCAAGAGATTACGGAAGGCGTTGTGGCGCTGTTTGCAATGCTTATGCTGCTGTACACAAGCAATTGGATGATTTCAAGATCTTCTGTGCAAGCTTGGAACGAGTATATTCGCAACCAAACAACGGCAGCCGTTTCTAAAGGCAGCCTGATTTCTCTAGCGTTGCTAAGCTTCCTGGCAGTGTTTCGCGAAGGCGCAGAAACTGTGATTTTCTACCAAGCGATTTTTGCTGTATCAAGCGGAGCTGACTCCATGATTTGGGGCGGATTCGTGGCCGCAGCTGCTGTTCTAGTTGTAATCTTCTTACTGATTCGCTTTGCGTCTGTGCGCATACCGATTCGCCCGTTCTTTGCAGGAACAAGCGCGCTTATGTGCATTTTAGTGGTGATTTTTGCTGGCGGAGGTGTGCATGCGCTTATAGAGGGCGATGCGCTCGCTGGCTCGTATATTCAAGGCTTGCCAACTAACGATTGGCTTGGATTCTATCCGTACGTTGAAACGATTTCGGCGCAAGTCGTAGCTGCAATCGTAGTTGTTGCGCTGTTGTGTGTGAGTTTTGTGCGCGCGCGCAAATCGCAAGCAACCGTTGACAACAGTTAACGGATAAGTCAAAACTAAAAATCAAAACTAAAAATCAAGCAATAATAAACAATAACTAATAGAAAAGGTTAGATATGAAGAATAAAAAGATGATGGCAATTGCAGCCTTAGCGCTTGCAGGAATGCTAACACTCACTGGCTGTGGCGCAAACGGAAATGCAGCAAAGTCTGCGTCAAAGCCACAATCATCTGAGCAGAAGGCCGACGATAAGGGCGGAGACAAGGGCTTTGAAGAGGTTCCAGTTGGACCTCACCAAGACCAGAACATTGGCCCGCTTACGATTGGCGCTGTGTACTTCCAGCCAGTCGACATGGTTCCAGCAGGCATGGGCTTAAAGGCAAGCGAGGCAAGCTTCCACCTTGAGGCAGATATTCACGCAAACAAGAAAGGTGCACAGCTTGGCTACGGCAAGGGTGAGTTTATTCCAGATTTGACTGTGAATTATCAAATTATTGATAAGGCGAGCGGCGACGCTGTTGTAAAGGGAACGTTTATGCAAATGAACGCTTCCGACGGCCCACACTACGGCGCAAATGTTAAGCTCGATAAGGCTGGAAACTACAAGTTAGTGCTTTCTGTTGAATCGCCAGAAAAGAAGGGTTGGATGCTTCACGTAGATCCTGCTACGGGCGTGACTGGCCGATTCTGGACTGAGCCGATTACCGCTACATTCGACGATTGGAAGTACACTCCACGTCAGTGGTAATTTTGCCAGTGGTGTTTTTGCCAGTGGTAGTTTTTAAGAATAAAAACAACAAATAAATAATGCATAATGTATAAATAATGCATAATGCATAAATAAAAAACAAAAATCATGTAAACAGCAAAGGAGGGAACATGCTCAGGATGTTCGTTACAGTTCTTCCAGGGCTGCTCCCTCTTGCGCTGCTTACAATGGGATTAAGCGCAACGCTAAGCGTTGGCGAGGGACGAGATAAGCCAATCAGCTCTCGCTGGCGACTTTTCGGCTTGATTTTTGGAACAGTTGCGGCGCTTGTTTTTGCATTTTTGCGCGCAAGCGTGGTGATTAATCAGCGCAATTTTGTGAACCTTCCAGCGCTTTGCATTGCAGTTCCGCTAGATGTTGCAACAATCGCCTGTGTTGGCGCATCTGGCAAAACGGTTGCAAAATGGCGCAAAAATCCGCTGCCCTTGCACATAAGTAATGCAATTGGCGCGCTTTGCCTAGCGTTTACAGTGTTTTACGCGCTCCCAGACGTTATTTTGCAGCTTACGATTTTCGTTGACTCCAGCACTCCTCCGTTTACTTCCGATATGCTTCTTCGCGCGCTAGGATTTATTCTTGGCGCGGCTGCTGCGATTTGCATAAGTCTTATGGTGCGATCTTTGCGCACAACCGCTAGTATTGGCGCCTTTAAAATCGCAATTATTCTAAGCTTAATAATCTTGCTAATTCAGCATTTAACATCTCTGCTGCAAATTATGCAAGGAAGTATTTTGCTGTATATAGACGATTTTTCGTTTAGCATTCTTGTTTGGCTTATAAACAACGCTCCGCTTATGATTATTGCGCAAATTTGCGTGTTTTTGATTCCTGCGTTCGCCTCTCTTGTAATTGGTTTTAAGACGCCTGTAGATGGAGAAAATTCTGCACAAATCCGCGCAAAGCGAGCGTTTAAGCGCAAGTCTAGAAGGTCCGCGCTTGCGGCGCTAATGGCTGCAATCGTAGTAATACTTACGCTTACAGTTGGCGTATCTGTTATGAATATTAAGCCAACGCTTACGCCGCCAGAACCGTACGAGTTGCATGATGGCGTAGCAACAATCAACTTTGTGCAAATTAGCGATGGCCACTTGCATAGATTCCAATACAAAGCTAAAGATGGCACTGTTATGCGCTTTATAATCATCAAGAAAAATGGTGGAGCGTATGGAGTGGGCTTGGACGCTTGTGAAAATTGTGGAGACGCAGGCTACTACGAAAAAGACGGCAAGATAATATGCCGAAAATGCGATGTTGCAATAAATTTGGCGACTATTGGTTTTAAGGGCGGATGCAATCCTATTCCATTCCCATACAAGGCTGGTGGCGGCAAAATTACCATTCACACAGCCGATTTAGACGTGCTTAGCTCGCACTTTAAGTAGGAGTGCTTGCAAATGTTTATGATTCGAATGGTTGCGCGATCTCTTGCAAGGCAGATTAAAAAGCGAGTTCTTATAGCGATTGTTGTGTGCTTGAGTGCGTGTGTAAGCGTTGCAATGCTTAGCGTTGTTTACGACGTTGGAGACAAAATTAACGCGGAGCTTAGCTCTTACGGGTCCAATATTATTGTTCAGCCTAAGTCGAATGCTGTTGTGAACGACTTGTATGCGTCCCGCACAAATTCGGACTATAGTAATTCGCAAACTTTGCAAACTTCTCAAACTTTGGCGGATGCTGAAAGTCAAGAATCTACCGCTTTTTTGAAGGAATCGGATGCTGCAAAAATCAAAATGATTTTTTGGGCATTTAATATAACGAATTTTGCGCCAAAACTAACGATTTATGCAAATCTTAAAGCAAATTCTTCTGCAGAGTCTGCTAATTCTGCTAATTCTTCTTTTGTTAAATCCACTAATTCCGCTAAATCTGCTAATTCAGTAGTCCCGATTGTTGGCACGTGGTTTAATCGCAAGCTTGCGCTCGCTTCTGGAGAGACAACAGTTGTTGGCGTGCAAGGAATGCGGTCTTGGTGGAAGATGCTTGAAGGCAGATTCCCGCGCGATTTTAAGCACGAGGCCGCTGTTGGTGCAAATCTTGCTAAAAGTCATAATCTAAAAGTTGGTCAGCGAATAAAACTAACTCGTTCTGGCAGGCAAATCTCACTTAAAATTGTTGGCATCTACGATTCTGGAGATATCGACAATAACGCGATTTACGCGGATTCCAGCCAGACACAACGCCTTTCCAATAGGCCAAATATGGTTGAGGCGATTGAAGTTAAAGCATTGACTACGCCAGAAAACGATTTAGCGCGTAAAGCGGCGAAGAATCCAGCGGCGCTTAGCCAAGAAGAGTGGGAGACGTGGTATTGCACAGCCTACCCAAGCTCGATTACTTACCAAATTGAAGAAGTGATTCCAGGAGCTGTTGCAAAGCAAGTGCGGCAAGTTTCGGCTATGCAAGGCAGCGTGCTTAACAAGACGCGCGCTGTGATGGTGCTTATGACGGCGCTTAGCTTGGTTGCGGCAGCTGTTGCGGTTGCGAATCTTATGGCGGCTGCGATTTCGGAGCGCTCGGGGGAGCTTGCGCTTCTCAAGGCGCTGGGTGCGCGCGATGGCGCTGTTGCGCGGCTAATGCTTATGGAAACGGCGGTTATTGCGTGCGTTGGTGCGCTTATTGGTATGATTGCAGGCTTTGGCGTTGCGCAAGTGATTGGATTTAGCGTGTTTGGTTCTGCGATTTCGCTTCGACCAATGGTATTTGTGCTGGTGTTTGTGCTTCTTGCGATTACTGTTCTTGCTGCTGCTGGCTCTTCTATTCGCTCTATTTTGCATGTGCGTCCTGCGGAGGTGCTTCATGGGCGTTAAATCTGGTTCGGGTATGACTTCTAATAGCGCAATGTTTGCGACTATGCTTTTTGGCGCGGTTTTTCGCCGAAAGTCGCGTGCGCTTATGGCAGTAGTTGCCACTCTTGTCGGTGCTGCTACGCTGTTTTGTTTGGCTGCAATTTGCATTGTTGTTCCTCAACAAATGAGTGACGAAATGCGCACGTACGGAGCGAATATTATTGTGACGCCGCTTGCAGGCGAGTGGAAAAATGGCATTGATCGCGCAATGGTTTTGCACACTAACGACATGGTTCTTGCAAAAGGTGCTATGCGATCTGCTACGTACCGTTACGAAAATGTGCGCATTAACGCGGCTCCGTACGTGCTTGCTGGAGTGGATGTTTCCGCTGTTAAGTCGCTTAATAAGCATTGGAACGTGGACGGCGCTTGGCCTAGCAGTGGCAACGTTATGGTTGGGCGAGATGTTGCTTCGGCTATGGGATTGAAGATTGGTTCGCGCATTGCAATCGCGTATCGCGCTGGCGATAATTCTTCGGATTCGCACAAGCCAGCGCAAAAGTTGGAAGGTAAATCGCAAGGCAATCAAGCAGATAATCAAGCAGATAAATCTTCCTCAAAAAAGCTTGTTGAAGGCAGAGTTTCCACAGATATTATGGATACTCACGGCACAACTTTCCGCGTTTGTGGCATTTTAGATACGGGAGACGCTGAAGATTCCATGCTTTACGCAACTAACGCGGATTTGCGTGTGCTTACAGGCGTTAAGCGCGGTGCGGACGTGATCGCTTACTCGTCTTCTGCGCCGAACGTAGATGCTGTTGTGCGCAGCATTAACGATATGACTTCTATGCGTGTTCGTGCGCAACAAGTTACTAAAGTCACAGCGGCAGATACTGGCATTATTGCTATGCTTCGCAGCCTATTTTGGATTGTTTCGCTGGTTGTTCTTGCGTTGATGATGGTTGGCGTAAGCACTACGATTTCTTCGATTGTGCAACAGCGCCGAAATGAGATTGGATTGCGCAAAGCTTTGGGTGCGAGCGCTAAGAGCATTGGCATTGAGTTCACTGCGGAATCTGGGCTTTATGGTTTTATTGGCGGAATCTCTGGTACGGCAGTAGGGTATGGATTTGCGCGATTGCTTGCGTCAATGGTGTTTGCGCGAGATTTGAGCGTGAATTGGTGGCTGGTGGCGTTTTCTATTGTGTTTAGCGTTGCAGCGTCTTGCGTTGCTGCGTTGCCGCCTGTTTTGCGCGCTTCAAAAATCGATCCTGCGATTGTGCTTCGAGAAGAATAGCTTTTATAGTGTTTTTAGAGTGATTTTAGAATGTTTTTAGAGTGTTTAGTTAAGGATTTTATTTAAGGATTTAATATGACAGAGAATGTAGAAAATAGGCAGGAAAATACAGATTCCAAGCCAGAAATGCTGTTGACTTTGGACCATGTTTCCAAGATTTACGGCTCTCTTCGCGCTGTTGACGATTTGTCGCTTACTGTGCCGCAAGGCGAGTGGCTTTCGATTGTTGGCTCGAGTGGCTCTGGCAAAACTACGCTAATGAACATTATTGGGTGCATGGACTCGCCGTCTAAAGGCTCTGTTGCTTTGCAAGGCCGCAAACTCGAGGATTTGAACGCGGGTCAGCTTGCAGACGTTCGCAAAAACGTAATCGGTCTTGTGTTTCAAAAGTTTTATCTTGTGCCACATTTAACAGCCGTAGAAAACGTGATGGTTGCGCAATATTATCATTCAGTTGTAGATGAATCGCAAGCAATGGAAGCCTTGGAACGCGTGGGATTAAAGGACCGCGCACATCATTTACCAAGCCAGCTTTCTGGCGGCGAGCAGCAGCGCGTGTGCGTTGCGCGTGCTCTTATTAACTGCCCGAAGTTGCTTCTTGCGGACGAGCCGACTGGTAATTTGGACGAAAAGAATGAGCAGATTGTACTCGACTTGTTTAAGCAGCTTCATTCCCAGGGCACTACGATTATTGTTGTAACGCACGATTCTTTGGTTGCTCAATGCGCGGATCGTGAAATTATGCTCAACCACGGTGTGCTTGTTGGGGAGCGTTGGAATAATGAGGATGCGCGCAAAGCGTACGAGGCGATTGGTGGCAAGCCTGCGTTTACGAGTGCACATGTTGATGAAAGCGTTGCGCAATCTTTGCAAAATCATGAGCCTACTAAGTCGCCTAAATTAGCGAATTTAGATGATTAGTTTTTAGATGATTGGTTGCGTATAGTTTTAATTTAAGATTTAAAGGCGATGATTTATGATTTTAGACAATATGTTTCACAATGTTTCACGCTGCAATAATTTGCGTGATGATTTGAAGTCTAAAAAAATTGCAAAAACGGTTGCTGCGATTGCGGTTTTGGCTAGCTCAAGTGCGTTTCTTGCATCTTGCGGCGAGCCGAGTGCTGTGCCGATGAATGATGAGTTTGCTGGTAATTCTGGTCAAAGCGAAAACGATAGTGGCAATTCTTCAAAATCTTACGATTCTGGAGCTCAGCAATCGCACGCTTCTGCGCAAAGTGAGGATTCACAAAATCAGCAAAATCAGCAAAATTCGCCTAAAACAGACACTGGCAATTACAAAGATGGCGATTACAAAATCAAAGCTAAGTATGGGCCAGTTGCAGAAGATAGCATTGACGTGAATTTAAGCGTTGCAAATGGAAATATTAGCAGTGTGCAAATAACGTCTCATCCGTTTACGCCAATCTCCAAAAAACACATGAGCGCTTTTAGTGAGGCTATTCCAGGAAAAATCGTTGGAAAACCGTTAAAAGATTTGCATATTTCGGTTGTTGCTGGAGCAAGTTGGACTAGTGATGCCTTCAACAAAGCGCTTGACGTTGCTCGCCAAGAGGCTTCAATCGCATCCGCGCAATAATCTTAGCTACCTTACTCTTTGACTTCAAGAATAGTGCCTTCGTCGCGAATCATCGCCGCTGCCATAGCTCCAGTTGCTGCCATAAATGGAATAATCGCATTTCTGTATTCGTTCATGAACTGTGCAAAATCATGATTCCAAGATATAAGCGCAACGTACAAAAGAAGGAATTCGATTGCTGTAAATATTGCCCACTTAAGAATCCAAATAAGCGTTTTTTTAATAAGTTTTATAGAGTCCTTGCTCATGAGTTGTTTCCCTTCCAATTTGCTGTTTTGTTTGTGAGCATTGTAGCTAATTCATGTACATTGCTTATCGTTCGTATGCATTTTGTATTTCTAGTATAAATGCTGCAAGTCTTCGAGAAATACTATGTACTCAGAACTTAGTACTCAAGATTGCACGGAAAATGTTTGTAATTAGACTTAAAGCAACGCACAAATATATTGAAAATATGTGTTGCGAATATAAGTTGTGAATATATTACAAATACAAGGAGATACAAACATGAGTAGCGCAAATATTGGTAGTGTAAGCATGAGTGATTTTGGCATAAACTCTTGGCAGCCAGAAGATAACGTAAACAAAATAGGAAAAGTTTGCGAAAATAGCATTAATCAAATTCAAAAGCAGGAAGATAACTTTGCGGAAAATAGTAGCGAAGAGCTTTCGCAAGATGAAATTGATGAATTAGCTAAGCAATTAGAAGAATTCTTTACAAAATATATTGTGCTAGAAAATGGCTCTTTTGTTGTAAAAGAGGATGCTATTATTGCAGACGGCTATGGCGATTACATAGAATATTTTCGCAATGCTGCAAAAGGATTAAATCTTTCAATGGAAGATCAGCAATAAGCTTAAATCCTTAAAGTCTAAATCCTTAAAAATCGCTTTCATCAATAGGGTGACCTTGTGGGCGCTTTATTACTCGCCATAAAATTACCAATGTTACAACGCCATTTGCAATTCCATAGTAATAAATCCAAGGAACGTGAATAAGCCCACAAATAAAGCATGTAATAATATTTGTTAAATTATTTAGATAATTGCTACGTATTTGCTTATTTTGTGATTCGACTTTTTTGCGCTCTTGCTCAAGAGTAATTATGTAATCTTTGTTGCTTTCTATATTCTCAACATCATTACTTGTTCTGTTAGCGCCTGCGCCATCAATCTTAGATATATTATTTGCGATATACGCATTTTTTTCTTTAATAACGCTTTTACGCAAGAAAAAATATGCATAAGAATACAATGCAACAGAAAGAAGTCCTGGTACAAGCCACAAAACGAAGAAGCCAAAGCTACGCATAAAAGCAGCTGCTGAGGCGAACGCCATCGCAGCTACTTCTGCGGAGTGCAATACTACTAGTCGTTTTGTCATATAATCCTGCTGCAATCATTATTGAAAATGAATTTTCAACGCAACCAAAAGTCACATATTGTTACTTATTATAACCAAATTTGACTTACATGCATTACTTGTAATCATTTATTACTACACGATTTGCTCTACTTTGCGCATGCTTATAAAGTAGAATATAAGAAAAGTAGCATAAGATTGCAAGAAAGCCATTATGCCAAAAACGTATGCAATAGTAGATAACGACCCATTAGTTTTAGCGGTTATGCGAAACGTGCTCAGCAAGCTTTTGCCAAGCGAGTACGCGTGCAAATGGTGCGTAAAATCAGGCGTGCAAGCTTTGAAATATTGCCAAGTAGCAAAAACTACTCCAGATTATATTCTGATAGATATGTCAATGAAAGACATGTCTGGAGTAGACGTAATACGCGCAATTCGCGAGAAAAACAACAGCATTATTCTAATTGGCATGACTTCTTACGATTGTAGATCCTACGCTTCGATGGTTTCGCAAGTTGGCGGGCAAGCAATGGTTGCTAAAGACAATTTCAAAGGGCTAGCAGAAGCTTTGCAATATTGTAATAATCAGCAGGTGTATGGATGCCGTTGTGTTAAAGACGTTGCTTACGATTTTGCTACACCGCAAGAATCTTTTATTAGGCTTTCTAAATCAAGATCGCGCAGCGTTTTGCCGCCTCAAGAACTAAAAATTATGGATCTGCTTGCTAAAGGGTACACAACGAATCAGATTGCGTCTCAACTTTGTCTTATGCCAAACACTATTAACACGCATATTCATAGAATTTACAAAAAATTGCATGTTTCTAACCGAGTGCAAGCAATATCCGCATTTGCTGCAATGCAAAATCGTGAGCAAAATAGCAATATGCAATATTTTAATGATTCGCTGCAAAATCATCCGAATCTTTTGCAAGAAACGGATAATGCATGTTAATGAAAACATTTTCGCGCGTTATTGAGTTGGTTAAAAGCTGGAAAATTCAGCGAACTTTATTCATAATATTGGCGATTCTTGTAGTGTCAATGGATGTGCAATCTTGCAATACAGCTGGTTTGTGGCATAACCCGCAGCAATCTGTGTGCCAATACGTTTGGATGTTCGCAATATTTCTTTTGATCGCTTTTCCTCGTCAAATATCCCTCGTAACTCCGATTTTATATTGCGTAACGTTAGCAGTACCAGGTGTAAATGCAACTTGCTTTCTTTTTTCATTGATCGCTAGCATGTTTGTTGCAGGCTTTTACGATTCGTGGAAGTATTTGCTTTGTGCGTACATAGTTTCGCTGAATATTATGTACTTTGCAAAAATGGCTTACATTCCGCTTACTTTCCCTTGTTTTATTCTTATTTCCATGATTTGCGGTTACGCTTTGCGCAAGTATTTGAACATGTTGGAGGAAAATAATCGCGCAAAAATGGATATTGTGCGCAGTGAGTTCCAGTCTTATATTGCTTCTGTTGCATTGCAATTGCACGACGATGTGAACAATGAGATTACGGATATTACATTGCTTGCGACTGATGCTTTGTTTGCCGAGAAAAGTGATCATACAAAAGAGTCGCTAGAGCAGATTGTTGAGCATTCTCGTAATGCGCTTTCTAAAACGCGACTTGTTATTAACCTACTTGAGCAAGCTGAGCATAAGTATGATGATTCTTTAGATTCAAATATTGCCAGCATTGCTGGCACGCAGTTTATTTATGGTTCTAATGGTAATAATTGCATGACTTTGGCTGATTTTCTATGTAATATTCGCGCACGATTGCAATCTGAGCGTAAGATTTGCGAGCAGCTTGGGTATTATGGCTCTATAACAGTAAATGATGAAAGTTCGGGGAGTGGTGATTTTACTGCATCTGCGACTGTTAGTACTGAAAAAGCTCAATGTGCTATTCGCATGTGCAGCGAGCTGCTTACTAATATTCGCAAGCATTGCAATACTAGCGTTGATTTTTCTATGAATGTTACGGTTGATGAGCGCGAATGCAAAATAATGTGTATGAATTCGATTTCGACGTTGAATAAGTTTGGCGAAAGACTTGTTTTTGGCAAAGGGCTACTATTCCACAAAAAATCTGTGGAACGTTTAGGTGGATCTTTAAGCGCTCAAAAAGATGATGACACTTGGCTGGTCAATGTTGTTATTCCGCTAAACTAGCATCACTCAAATCATGCGTTATCGTGGCAGTTTTTGCAAGATTTGCATTTTCTGCCACGATAACTGTTGTGTATTGCAAAACTGTATCCTACAGGATAAAATATTTTTATGGAGATACTTAAAACAGATGAGTATCGCAATTGGATGAAAAAGAAATGGTAAATATAAGTAAATGGGATGCGAGCGAGTATCTTGAGAACGATGATGATGTTATTTCGTATCTAAATGCTGCAGCAGAACTTAATGATCCTCGCTTGTTGCAAGCTGCTATAGGTGATATTGCAAAAGCTCGAGGAATGAAAGAGATTGCTCAAAAAGCTGAGGTTGGAAGGGAAAGCCTTTATAAAAGCTTAAGACGAGACGGCAATCCTAGCTTCCAAACTATTGCGAAGGTTATTCAAGCGTTAGGTGGACGTATTGCAATAGAACCAGCAAATGCGTGACATACACAGCTATCGTGGCAGTTTTTGCTAGATTTGCAATTTTTGCCACGATAACGTGTATAACATAGCAACGAAACAGTATTCTGCATAACAGATTAACCGCTTACTTGCATCTGCTGTGCAAAGGTTCGTACAAATACTCGATTGAAAAGCGTCCAAGTACTCGATTGAAGCGCAAGAAAGCACAATAAGCATCTTGCGCAATGGCTATTTCTCTGCATGAAGCGGAACGTGTACATTAATAATCCACGAATCGTCATCTTCAATAACTTTAAAAGTTCCGCCAACTCGTTCCGCAAGCAGCTTATGAAAACGCAGTCCATATCCTAATTGCAAGTTAGCAAGAATACCGCGTTGCGCACTATTTATACACGTAATGTGACATTCATTGTCATTAAGTATTACATTCATAGCGTATTCTTTAGGCTTTGCAGCATGCTTTTTTACGTTTGCAAGTAGTTCTCGGCAAATATATTCAATTTGAGCACATTCTTCAAAAGGCAAACGCATTGATTGAGAATCTTCAGCAGTTAAATCACTACTCAAGTCAATGGAACCAATATAGCCAAGCTTTTCAAATGACTTTTGTTCACAGTCAAATAGAGCGCGTAAGCCTGTGCAAAAATCTTTATAACATGTAGTCGATTGCATAACATCGCTAGTGCTTGCAGTTGTAGCATTGTCAAGAAGAGAAATGATATTGCGTGCTTTATAAATAGTTGTAGTAGCACATTGAAGAATCTCTCGCGAATTTTCGTGCTCTTGGTCATGAGTTGTTTGAGGTTCAATAGATTGTTGGGCCATCATCATAATGCTGGAAAGCTCATTAGTTACTTCATCGTGCATGCGAATTGCGGCAATAGTGGCATATTTTTGAAAAACGTTGTAACGCTGCGAAAATAACTGTTCCTGCTGTTGGTGAATAGTAGAAATATAATATTTTACGATTGCGCTAGAAATAAGAACGATAAGAAGCCACCACGCTAACACATAAGCGTTTTGAAAATCGCAGATAATAAAGAACCATGAAGATACTCCGCAAGAAGAAAGCACGGTGTACCAAGGTTGAGTAATTACAGCAATTGCCAAACAGATCAATATGGTAAGCATCATAGATGAGTAGTTGATATTTGGCGCAATAATTACCAACGGCATCCAAATGAGCACAATAAAAGATGCCTTACGCGGCCATATTGCAATACATAAGCAGATTACAATCCATACTATTTCAACTGTAATTGCATGCCAATTAGAGTAGTAATGAAGATTATTATAGGAACAAATTTCAAGAATCAAAGTACAACTTATGATTGCACCAATTCCAATTTTCTGCCAAGCATCATGCGGCAAAAAATTGATCATACGCGTTAATAATTTCATAACTACCTACTTTTACACGTTAATTTCTTACACGTTATATGTCATGCGAGTATTTTGCGAGCGCAGCGAGCGCCTGCATGCGACTTTTAACTTGAAGTTTTCCATAAATACGCCGTAAATGCGTGTTGACTGTTGAAACTTTCACATTAAGCTGATCTGCAATCTCTTTCGTAGAATACCCCTGTTTGCACAAGCGCATAATTTCCGATTCTTGAGGAGACAAAACTGAAGTCTTCGGAAGTTGAGAAATCATATTAAATGATTCTTGCGGAGTGTGAAAATAGTCAATATATTGTGGCAATTCTGGGCACCCGTAGCTTGTTGTGCGCGATTGGATAGCTGCAACTACGTCTGATAAATTGTCTTTATGTATTAACGCTTGACCACCCGACTTAGCAACTTGCAACACGTATTCATCCAGCATGTAGGAAGTAATGCCAATTAAAACAATATTGCTATTGCGCTCGCGAATTGCCTTAATTACATCAACACCACTCATTTCTCTCATTGACATATCTACTAAAAGTACGTCAGGAGTATTTTCTGTAACGCAACGATGAATAGCTTGTTTTGCAGAAGAACACATCCATGCACAAACAAAGTTTTCAGGCAAACGACTTTTTAGAAGAAGTTGCATATATCGCAATACAAGCGTGTCATTATCAACAATTGCGTAAGTAGTGTTCATACAATATATGGTATCTTGTTTTGGAATCCGATTATCAAGAGATGTGCGATTGTATTGTTTTTCTCAAATTATCAAGATTGTACACATTAAAGTGCCATACGCTAGCACTTTCCGTTGGCACACTCCATTCTTCGGTTTTGCCATTTGCAGTAAAACGAATTATTTGAGTTGTTGGCTTATTTATAACTTCAAAATTAGTGAGTTGATTCCACGCAATACAACGAAGATGCTTATCGTCTAATTTAGCTAGATTACCCGAGCCTAAAATGACATTCGGATTAACAACAATAAACTCATTATTAGTGGCAGCGACAATACGTGTAGCAGTACCTTCCATGGCGTACCACAGCGTGTTGAAGACAAACAATTTTAGTAAATCTTTCCACCAAGGGTTGTACTTCATAGTAAGCACATATGTTTTACCAACTGAAAGATTATGCGCTTTAAAGTACTTAACAATATCTTCTTCTCGTATACCGCGCAAAGGATTGGTCATAATAAGCACCTCCTTGTGATTCTTGTTTTGTAAATTACCAACATACTAACGTGCAGATTTTATCTACACAAATAGGCGTACCTATTTTTAACGATAGTGCTTTTAGAAAAACTTTTAAAAAACTTTTACTATTGGCAGTTTGCATGTTCTCAACAATCAATATTTAATAATATTTCCGTTTTGGAACTATTTTTAAATATCCGCGTACTTACTGAGTTATCGTGGCAGTTTTTGCTAGATTTGCAATTTCTGCCATGACAACTTGCTTAAAAATATAGCGTTACAATTCTTTGTTGCTTTTACACTACAAAAAAGATAAAATATTAGTATAAAAGCAACAGAAGTGAGGCTATTGTGTCAAACAAAGAGATACTCCTTAACTATTTAGATAATAATCATGGAATAATTACATACAAGGATTGTAAAACATTAGATATTCCAACTATATATTTAACTCGTTTGAAAAACGAAGGTGTTCTTAATCGAATTGAAAGGGGGATTTTCCTCTCTTCCAATGGTGATTATGACGAATATTACTTCTTTCAATATCGTTATCCACAGGCCGTATTCTCTTATGTTTCAGCTCTTTATCTTCAAGGTTTTACAGATGAAATTCCACAACATTTTGAAGTAAGCGTTCCTAGAGGATATCGTTTTAATAATCCACCCTCAAATTTAGCTATTCATTGGGTTTCAAGATTGTATAGCAAGTTAGGCGTTATTACAACGGCTACCCCAATGGGGAATAAAGTACGTGTCTATGATTTTGAACGTATTATTTGTGATTTTATAATAAACAGAAACAGCATTGATTCTGAACTCTTTGTTAAAACTCTTCAAGCTTATAGTAAGTACAATGGGAAAGATCTTATAAAACTTCATGAGTATGCAACAAAAATGAATATATCCAATAAAATTAAGCAAACACTGGAAGTGCTACTGTGAATAAGGCAAAATTAACAGTGGCAAAATTATTCGAAAAAATATAGTTATACAAAAGGAATAACATTTTCAAGCGTACTTGATGAAATTATAAACTTATTGAACGTTCTTAACGCTAAGCAAAATGACTAAATTTTGTATCCATTGGTGACAAAGCGACAATTCTGGCGACATAAAAATGTCGCTTTGCGTCATATCTCTTATGTTTATTCTTGACAAACTCATACAACAACTTTAATATTTTTAATAAAAGTTTAATTTAATTAAAGTTTATAGTCTGAAGAAAGGGGTGATATGGATCATATTCCAAAATGGATGGCTAATCTCACAGACGAAGACATGTCGTTTATAAAGAACTTTGTATTATCGTCTGGATCGTTAAAAGAAATGTCGCAAATGTATCAAGTCTCTTACCCAACGACGAGAATCAGACTTAACAGGCTCATTGAAAAAATTCGAATAAGCAACAATGAACCAGAAGACCCGTTCGTTCTTTTAGTAAAGAGTCTTGCCATTGACGATAAATACGATGTTGACACAGCTCGAACACTCATAAACGAATATAGAAAAAGAAAGGATGAATCATGAGCTATGCATTATTTGGTCCGATAATCGACATTCTTATTGCACTTGCTATATGTGCTTTAGTGTTCTTTATTGCAAGAAGTCTTATTCGCTATGCGCATTCTCTTAAGAAAAACGATAAGTCATCTAAGCAGTCTGCAGAAGATAAAAGAATTGCGTTACAGGACTTATAAAACACAAAAACCGAGTTATCGTGACAGAAATTGCAAAAATCACAAAAACTGCCACGATAACGTGCAATTTAGTAATAATTGTGTGTACAATGGTGCTACTTTGGTATTACATTGGGTGCGGTAGGTCTGTTATAATAAAGCAAATCATGAATAACAATTTATGATTTTGAGCTTAAAGGAAACGACATGACTTCTACAAAAACAGCTAGAACAGGCAGATTAAGTGTAAGAGTTAATCCAGAAATACGAGATAGCGCATCGCAAGTTCTTGAACATTATGGTCTTGATATGAGTTCAGCAGTCAACCTATTTTTGTATCAGATTGTAAATACGCAACGTTTCCCATTTTCACTTGAAAGTTCTCCATACGAGCACGCTCTTGATGAAGCTATGAAAGAAAAACCAATAGCTGCAGGCACTGTAGACGATTTTGCTGAGCTGATGCGCAATGCCTAAACCGCCATTTTATAGTCCAATCTATCTGCGAGATGTTAAGAAATATAAGCAGAAGCATTACGATATTGAGCAAGTAATCAATATTGTAAGACTTATTTGCAATGGCGCAGATTCTCGCGAGCTTGCAACTTATAGAGATCATATTCTTAAAGGCTCATACAAAGGCGTGCATGAATTGCATGTGTCTGCAGACGTTCTACTGTTGTATCAAGTTAAAGAAGATTGCATTATATTTCTACGCTTAGGATCTCACGATGACTTATTCTAACTAGCAAAAACTGCCACGATAACGCCATAAGTGCGGGGATATTTAAGAATAGTTACAAAACGGAAATATTCTTAAATAATTAAATAAAAAAGGTTGCTTATGAAAAGTGCATAAGCAACCTAATTAATTAGTAAAGCGGCTAGCGATTAGTGGTTAGCGACTAGCGACTAGAAATCCCAATCGTCGTCATCGGTTTCAACAGACTTGCCCATAATGTAGCTGGAACCAGAGCCAGAGAAGAAGTCATGATTTTCGTCGGCTGCAGGAGAAAGAGCTGCGAGAATCTCTGGGCTTACGTGAGTTTCTTCTTCGCTGTACTTAGCAGGGTAGCCAAGGTTCATCAAAGCCTTGTTAGCGTTATAACGTACGAAGTCAAAAACGTCATCGTGGAAGTCAAATCCTTCATAAATCTGACCAGAATACTCAACTTCCAAATCATACAAAGTATCAAGCAAGTTCATAGTGAACTTTTCAAGATTCTTCTTATCGTTCTCGCTTCTAAGCTCCAAACCGCGCTGGAACTTGTAGCCAGAATAGTAGCCGTGAATTGCTTTATCGCGCAAAATCAAGCGAATCATATCGGCAGTGTTCATCATCTTTCCGCGAGAAGCAAAGTAAAGTGGAAGGTAGAAGCCCGCGTAAAGAAGCAACGAAGAAAGCATAGTTGCAGCAATCTTACGCTTAAGTGGATCTTCGCTCTCATACTCGCAAAGCACAGTTGTAACGCGCTGCTGCAAAACGTCGTTTCCGACAGCCCAACGGTAAGCCTCATCAATTTCTTCGCTAGAGCAAAGAGTAGAGAAAATAGAGGAGTAGGAGCGCGCGTGAATCGACTGCATAAAAGCAATATTCGTGTAAATAGCCTGCTCGTGCTCCGTGCGCGCATGCTCAATCTGGCAAAGCTCACCAATAGTTGCCTGGCTGGTATCAAGCAAAGTCAAGCCTGTAAAAACGCGAGTAGTTGTCTTGCGCTCAAGATCGGTGAGGGAACGCCAAGAAGGAATATCGTTGCTCAGCGGCACCTTTTCTGGAAGCCAGAAGTTAGCAATAAGACGATTCCAAACGTCCAAATCTTTGTCGTCAACAATATTGTTCCAATTAACTGGGCGCACGCGAGATCCGTGATGATAGCGGTATTGAGCTGGTGTGATTGAATCTGCCATCATTTGGTCGCTTGCGATTACGCGGTTCGTGCCGAAAGGCTTATCGAGGCTACTTCTAAGCTCGGTTGGATCGAGTTCTGTCATAATTACTCCTGATTCTGTGTTTACGTTTTATAAAATTTTTAAGTTTTTGATTTAATTTGCGAAAGATTTACAACCATAAGGTTTACAGCGTGCAGCTTACGCAACCCTCGATTTCTGTACCTTCCAAAGCCTTCTGGCGAATACGAATGTAGTAAAGAGTTTTAATGCCCTTACGCCATGCATAAATCTGAGCTTTGTTCAAATCGCGAGTAGTCGTAGTGTCTGGGAAGAACAAAGTAAGAGACAATCCCTGATCCACATGCTGAGTTGCCTCCGCGTAAGTGTCAATAATTGCCTTCCAGCCAATCTCGTAAGCATCCTTAAAGTACTGCATATTGTCATTCGTCATGTATGCGGCAGGGTAGTAGACGCGTCCAACTTTACCCTCTTTACGAATCTCAATGCGAGAAGCAATCGGGTGAATCGAACTCGTGGAATGGTTGATGTAAGAGATTGAGCCAGTTGGAGGAACAGCTTGCAAATACTCGTTGTAAATGCCGTCGCGCAAAATCTCGTCGCGCAAAGCTTCCCAGTCCGAAACGGTTGGAATTGCAACGTTAAAACGCGCAAACAAATCGCGAACCTTTTGAGTTTTAGGCTCAAGCGAGCGGCTGCCATCAGTGTACTTATCGAAGTAGTTGCCTTTTCCTGCAGGCTTAGCGTAAGCGCTAGTCTTAAAGCTTGCAAAAGCAGTCCCGCGCTCTACAGCCAAAGCGTGAGAAGCCTTATAAGCGTGGTAGGCAACCGTCATAAAGTACATGTCTGTAAAGTCAAGAGCTTCCTCGCTTCCGTATTGCATGTGCTCGCGAGCAAGGAAACCGTGCAAATTCATTTGACCCAAGCCGATAGCGTGGCCTTCTGCGTTTCCGCGACGAATCGAAGGCACAGAATCAATCGAAGTGTGCTCGGATACAGAAGTGAGTGCGCGCACAGCCAAATCAACGCTTGCACCCAAGTTTCCATCCATTGCCTTAGCAATATTAAGCGAGCCAAGATTGCAAGAAATATCGCGACCAACGTGGCTATAAGACAAGTCAGCGTTATAAGTGCTTGCTTCTTGAGTTTGCAAAATCTCGGAGCACAAGTTGCTCATAGTAATGCGGCCCTCAATAGGATTTGTGCGATTTACAGTATCTTCAAACAAAATGTAAGGGTAGCCAGACTCAAACTGAATCTCCGCAAGCGTCATAAAGAATTCGCGAGCGTCGATGTACTTCTTGTGAATACGAGGATTTGCAACCATCTCATCGTAATGCTCGGTAACGGAGATGTCTGCAAAAGGCTTTCCGTACTCACGCTCAACGTCGTAAGGGCTAAACAAAGCCATCTTTTCCTTACGCTTAGCAAGCTCAAAAGTAATATCTGGAATCACAACACCCAAAGAAAGCGACTTAATACGAATCTTCTCGTCTGCGTTCTCGCGCTTAGTGTCGAGGAAACGCATAATATCTGGGTGGTGAGCGTTAATATACACGGCACCAGCGCCCTGACGAGCGCCAAGCTGATTAGCATAAGAGAATGAATCTTCCAAAAGCTTCATAACAGGCACAACGCCGCTCGACTGATTTTCGATGCGCTTAATAGGAGCGCCAAGCTCGCGCAAATTAGTAAGAAGCAGAGCAACGCCGCCGCCGCGCTTAGAAAGCTGCAAAGCAGAGTTAATTCCGCGCGCAATAGACTCCATATTGTCTTCCAAACGCACAAGGAAGCAGCTCACAGCCTCTCCGCGCTGAGCTTTACCAAGATTCAAGAACGTTGGAGTGGCTGGCTGGAATCGGCCTGCAAGCATTTCGTCCAAATAGTTGAGCGCTGCTTTTTCATCGCCATCTGCAAGTTCCAAAGCTACGGCAGCTGCGCGCTGAGCGAAGTTTTCCAAATATTGCTTGCCGTCAAAAGTCTTCAAAGCGTAAGAAGTGTAGAACTTAAAAGCACCCAAGAAAGTGCCAAAAGTGTGGTGAGCGGATTCTGCGTGCTCGTAGAACTTATCTAGAAACTCGTCGCTGTATTTGTGGAAAACGTTGCCGTTGTAGTAGTAGTTGTTAATCAAATAATTCAAGCGCTCGCGAGTAGAAGCAAACTTCATGCTGTGTTCTTGCACGTAACCCGAAACGTAAAGCTTTTCTGCTTCCGTGTCTTTATCAAACTGAATACCTTTTTCTGGATCAAAAAGACCGAGCATAGCGTTAAGAACGTGGTAGTCGCGGCTGTTGCGAATGCGTTCGGCAGTTGTGCTGCTGCTGGCAGTGCTGGCGTCGTCAGTGTGATCAAGATTAAGCGAAGTAGATTCGCTCATCGGATCCGTGCTATTCATGGGTTTTATTCCTTTCCTCGTGCGTTGTTTTTGCTTTTCAAACGCTGGTTGATTTTATTTATGTGCTGTATTTGTTGTTTTTGTTTGTTTATCTTTATTTATCTGCTTCTTTTAATTGCCTTAAAAATCTTGGTATTCCCTGCGCTACTTTTTCTATGTCTTCTGCAGTTCCCGTAAGCTCAAACGAATACATGTTTGGAATCGCGCATTTTCCTGCAATTTGACCGCCTGCAGCGCAATATGCGTCTCCAAAATTCGTATTTCCAGAAGATATTACGCCGCGAATAAACGAACGATTTTCGCGATTGTTTAGGAATTTGCGCACTTGCATTGGTATTGCTTTCTTAATATTTCCGCCGCCGTAAGTTGGCACAATCAAAACGTATGGTTCGCGAACGTGCAATTCTGGCTCTTTTGGACGAAGCGGTATGCGATACACGTTCACATTGTTGCTTGGAAAATCGCAATTTTTCACGAATCGTAGTGTGTTTTCGGAGACGGAAGAAAAATAGACTACAGCTCCGATTGATTCGCCTTGTGCGCGCGCTTCTGGCTCGCTTGGTTGTGACATATTTTCTTGATCACACATTTTTATGCTTCTTAATTGCTTTGATTATTTTGACTGCTTTGCATATTTTGATTGTTGATTTTTGACTGCTTTAATCGTTTTGATTGTTATCTTCTAATTGACTTGCGATTTGTGCAATCAAATCTGGGCGATACCCACTCCACGACGAGTTTGGAGTAATCACCACTGGCGCTTGGCGATATCCTGCTGCGCGCAATTGGTCTAAAGTAGAAGGGCTTTGAGTTAAATCTACTGTTTCAAAATTCACGCCTAGCTTAGTGAATTGACGCTTTGTGGCATCGCACTGTGGGCAATGTGGCTTTGTGAAAACTGTAATAGTCACGGTTCGTCTCCCTTCGTTGTGTGTATTGTGCGTATTTAACGCTTTTTCTTTATGATTATTTAAGTTTGTGCTTTTGGGCACGATTTAACAGTCTACTACCACTTAACACTATTTGTAGTGGCGTGTTGTATGGATAATCCCTATATTTAGTGTGTCCAAATTTTGATTATCACGCGTGTCTATAAGATTTAAGCGGTATTTATGCTTTCTAAATAGCGACTAATAAAAGTAAAAATGTAATCTTTATCACAAAATTGCCATTAATGCGCGCGCTATGCAGTACGCCTTGTTATCGCAACAAAAATGCTTGTGCATATAGGCAGATAAACTTTAAAAAGTGTGTTTTGATTGATTAAGTGTTAAAAATAAAACAATCATAAAATAATAAAACGGTTATAAATATTACGATTATAAATATTAAAAGATAGAGGTGCAAAATGGCGGAAACTCAAGCTAGAGCAAATATTGGCGTTGTTGGCTTGGCTGCAATGGGATCGAATTTAGCGCGTAATCTTGCGCATCACGGAAATACTGTTGCTGTTTATAATCGTCATTATTCGCGCACAGAAACCTTGATGAATGAGCACGGCAGCGAAGGTGCTTTCGTTCCTGCTAAAACCGTTGAAGAATTTGTTGCTTCTCTTAAGCGCCCACGCACTGCAATCATTATGGTAAAAGCTGGTGCTCCTACAGATGCTGTTATTGAAGAGCTTGCAAACGCTATGGAGCCAGGAGATATTATTGTTGACGGCGGAAACTCCTACTTTGAAGACACAATTCGCCGAGAGAAAAACATTCGCGCGCGCGGTCTTCACTACGTTGGTTGCGGTGTTTCTGGCGGAGAAGAAGGCGCTTTGCGCGGCCCTTCGATGATGCCTGGTGGCACGGAGGAATCTTGGAAGACGCTCGGCCCTATCTTAAAGTCGATTGCAGCTGTTGCAGAAGGCGAGCCTTGCGTAACGCATATTGGCACCGATGGCGCTGGCCACTTTGTAAAAATGGTTCACAACGGCATTGAGTATTCAGATATGCAGCTTATTGCCGAAAGCTACGATTTAATGCTTCGCGGCTTGGGCATGAAGTCCGAAGACATTGCAGATGTGTTTAGCGAGTGGAACAAGGGCGAGCTTGATTCTTATTTGATTGAGATTACTGCGGATGTTTTGCGCCAGAAGGATGCTAAGACTGGTAAGCCTTTGGTGGAGATGATGGTGGATCACGCTGGAATGAAGGGCACGGGTACTTGGACTGTGCAATCTGCGCTTTCGCTTGGAATCCCTGTAACGGGTATTGCAGAAGCTGTGTTCGCTCGCGGACTTTCTAGCCAAGTTGCTTTGCGTGAAGCTGCAGAAAACCAGGGTTTGACTGGTCCAGATATGCATTTTGATTTTAGCGATTCTGAGCGCGAGGCATTTATTGAGGATATTCGCCAAGCTTTGTACGCTTCTAAGATTGTTTCTTATGCGCAAGGATTTGACGAGATTGCTGCTGCTGCAATTGAGCATGATTGGAAGATTGACCAGGCTGCTGTTGCTCGCATTTGGCGAGGCGGATGCATTATTCGTGCGCAATTCTTAAACCGCGTTTCCGAGGCATTTGAATCTGGGCAGGCAAGTGTTTCCTTGCTTTTTGCACCGTACTTTAAGGATGCTATTGAAAAGTCGCAAGCTGCTTGGCGCCGTGTTGTTGCGCGCGCAGTGGAGCATGGTGTGCCTGTTCCAGCATTCTCCAGTTTGCTTGCATATTATGATGGCTTGCGATCAAAGCGTTTGCCAGCATCACTTATTCAAGCTCAGCGCGATTTCTTCGGCGCGCACACATACGGGCGCATTGACGAGCCAGGAGTATTTCACACTTTGTGGGCAGAGCCTAATCGCCCAGAAGTAAAGCAAGATTAAATCAAATAATATTTAGAATTAACAGGCCTTTGCGTTATTATGCATAGGCCTGTATTTTATTGTTCTAAATATTATGCACGATGTTAGAAGGCTATGCAGATTACTGGATTGCTGCTTGCAAAGTTTCGGCGGTAGTTAGCCACGCGATTTCTTCTGTGCCGTTGGCAAAAGACGCAGGATAGTCTGGGTTATTGCTCCCAGAAAGCACGTTCATTAAAGCTTTTCCTTTTTGCTCGCCAGCAGTTAAGAACCAAGTGCGGCGGCTATGAGCCAGCACGGGAACGCTAAGCGTTAATCGCATTGGCGGCTGCTTAGGGGAGTGGTTCACGCCTAAAACTATGCGATCGCGATTATGAATTTGCGGCAATCCTGGGAAAAGTGAAGCCATATGCGCGTCTGGTCCCATGCCAAGAATCGCCAAATCGAACACTGGCTCTTTGCCAAGTAATCCTATAATTTCTTCTTCGTATTCGCGTGCAGCAGCGTCTAAAATAGCGTCATTTTCAGCGTCGCTGGCTTTTGCAATTTCCTCCGCATTACGCTCATCTGCAGGCATTTCGTGAATATGAGACTCCTGCAAAACTTTGTGATCGCTAAGCATGTTAAGAAGCAACTCGCGAGCCTTGCGCGCATTACGATCTTCGCTGTTATAAGTTACAAAACGCTCATCTGCCCACCAAATATGCACATTGGACCAATTGATTGCTGGAAGCAATGGGTTGCTAGCTAACATTTGAAACATGCGAATCGAATCTGTTCCACCTGTTAGCAAAAGATGGAATGGCTTATTAAGATTTTCAACATTGTTTTGCCATTGCATAATCAAAGTCACAAGTTTTTGTGCAGCAACAGCAGCTATAATATCTTGATTATCGTAGCCGTACACTGTTGCGTTATGCGCAAATCTAAAATCTTTAGCCATAGTGAATCCTTTTATTATTTTTACTTGTTGTATTAGAGTTCGTTACTCTGCATTGTGCAACAATCTGCGTGAATAAGCTGTGCATAAATCTCATCTGGGTCAATTCTGCGTAATTCTTCACTTAAGCAGTCTTGCAAAGAACGAATAGGCATAGAAATAGGCTGAGAAGCTTGCCCTGGAAGACTTATTATTGCTTGGCTGCTGCCAGAAGGTCGTGTTAAAGAAAGCTCGCCATCCTGCCTCTTAAGACTTACTTCTGTAATTGCATGTGCGCTTGAATCTTCAACAATTTCTACAGGAACATTAAGTGAGATTTTTAGCCATTGCGCGAGCAAATGCAACGGAACGTAATGCTTAGGGCCGCTAACTTTAACGCTAAGAATCGGCAAGTGCGGCGGCTGATCAAGCATAGAAGCCAGCATTGCGCGCCAAGACGTAATGCGCGTCCAAGAAAGATCCACGTCTTTAGAGGACCAATTTTTGCGCAGATTTTGTACAGTTTCAAGAGTGTTGCTGGCCCGTTGAGCGTCTGTGATTCTGCTACTTGCCATAGCTCCAAGCAAGTCTTTAGCAGGATTTTCGGGCGCGTTTGTAGGCCACCATGCAACAATCGGTGCGTCTGGCACAAGAAGCGGAATAACAAGCGTATCTGGGTGGCGAACAAGGTCATTATGTGGATAGAGAATAATGATTTCGCCTGCGCCAGCATCTGCTCCAAATCGCACTTGAGCGTCTAAGTTTGGCGTTTCTTCTTCTTGATTTTGATCTTCTTGATTTTCTTGATTACCTTGATTTTGATTATGCAAACTTGCATTAGCGCTTTGCCAATCGCGAACAATCGCAATAACTCTGCAAGGATGCTCGCGGCTAGCCGCGTTTGCTGCGCCCAGTGCGTTTTCAAGCTCTTTAAGAGTGGTGTCAATAAGAAGAGTGAGCACGCGTCCAGTAGCTGATTCGCCTCGTTCTTCGTGAAGCTCATCGATTTTTGCAGAGATTTTAGACGTGTTTGTGTTAGGAAGATTAATAATCATGGCAGCCTCCAATGGCGATTGTCGCGAGCAAGCATAGCGTCAGCTTCCGCTGGTCCCCAAGTTCCAGCGCGGTATGGTTGCGGACGCGTGTTAAGCGAAGCCCAAAAATCTTCAATCGGATCCAAAATTTTCCAGCTTAAATCAACCTCTTGCGTTGTTGGGAAAAGTGGTGGCTCGCCAAGCAAAACGTCTAAAATAAGGCGCTCGTAGGCTTCTGGAGAGTTTTCTGTAAAAGACCTTCCATAGCTAAAGTCCATAGAAACATCGCGAACTTCCATAGACGTTCCGCCTGGCACTTTTGCGCCAAATCGCATTGTTACGCCTTCGTCTGGCTGAACGCGAATCACAATCGCATTGTTGCCTAGTTCGCGCACAGCAGTAGTCTCAAAAGGCAAGTGTGGAGCGCGCTTAAAAATCACAGCAATCTCTGTAACGCGCTTGCCTAAGCGTTTGCCAGTTCGCAAGTAGAATGGCACTCCAGCCCATCTGCGAGTGTCTACGTCTAATCGCACAGCAGCGTATGTTTCTGTAGTGCTATCTGGGCTAATTCCTTGCTCTTGCAAATATCCAATAGCCTTATACGACCCCTGCCAGCCTTCTGCGTATTGGCCTCTTGCAGTGTTTGCAGCTAAATCTTTAGGCAACCGTATAGCCGACAAGACCTTAGTTTTTTCTGCTGTTAAATCGCCAGCGCTAAAGCTTACAGGCTCTTCCATAGCAGTGAGTGCCATTAGTTGCAACAAGTGGTTTTGAATAACATCTCGAGCGGCGCCAATGCCGTCGTAATATCCAGCTCTGCCACCTATGCCAATATCTTCTGCCATTGTGATTTGCACGTGGTCAACATAATTAGCATTCCAAATTGGCTCGTACATTGCGTTTGCAAAGCGCAAAGCAAGCAGATTTTGCACAGTTTCTTTGCCTAAATAGTGGTCTATGCGGAACACGGAATTAGGGTCAAAAACCTCGGAAACTACGCGATCCAGCTCTTGTGCGCTTGCTAAATCGTGGCCAAATGGTTTTTCGATTATCACTCGTCGCCATGCGTTTTCGGAGGAGTGTGAGAGTCCCGATGCAGCCAATTGCTGCGCTACAACAGGGAAGCTGGATGGCGGAACCGACATGTAGAATGCGTGATTTCCGCGAGTTCCGCGATCTCTGTCTAACTCGCTTACAGTTTTGCTTAATCGCTCGAAAGCGCTTGCGTCATCGAATGTTCCGCGAACAAAACGTATGCCTTTTGCAAGATTAATCCAAGTGGATTCGCAAAATGGCGTGCGGCAATGTTGTTGAATATTTTCTCGCACAAAGTTTACAAAATGCTCATCTGTCCAGTCGCGTCTGGCGAATCCCGTAAGGCCAAAGCCAGGAGGCAAAAGTCCGCGATTTGCCAAATCGTATACGGCTGGCATTAGCTTTTTTCTAGCTAAATCGCCCGTGATTCCAAATATAACAAGGCTGCACGGGCCTGCGATTTTGGCTAGTCGCAAGTCGCGCGGGTCTCGCAGAGGATTCTTCCATTCTGCAATCGAATCGCCCTTATTGCTTTGGGAAAATGGGGTTATTAACTCACTCATATGTACCATCGTAATATTTTGGCGTGATTTGGGCGGTTTGTTTTGCTAGTCGCAAGTCATCCGCCGCACACGGCTAGTCGTATCATTCGTGCGTATTGTGGCCCGCCAATAGGTGTTAAGTGTATTCCGTCGTCTGTTAGAAACTCGCTATGGCCTGCGCTCGTGCCATTCCAGTCAATGATTCCAACGTTCTTGCGCTTTGATGCAAATGCGCGCAATTTTGCGTTCGTCTCGTCTTGCCAAGGTTGAGGCACGCGAGTTGTTACAAAGTACACGGGCTTTCCGCCAGTAATATTCACCATGTTTTGTAAAACTGACTCATCTCTAGGCGGCCCGTTGGTTCCAAGTTCGTAGATTACAACGCTTCCAGGGTGTTTTTCGGCTATGTCTTTTTGGTAGTCTTCGGCTCCGTGGAAAATCTGCCTGCTAACTTTTCCGTCAATCCAAGCGTTTGGTAGAGCTTTTATAAGGTACGGTTTTGCGCCTTCGGTTACGGAGTCTCCAACCATTGTTATATCTGCCGTGCAAACGTCTTGTTTTGAGTCAATTTTCCAAGGTTTTGTGTTTATGTTTGCTGGCACTTTTTCTGCGATTGGGTTTAGAACTCTATGCGCACTTGGCTTTGTTGGAAGTGTTTGTTTTGTTATATTTTGGCGCTTTCCGCCCACTTTTCTTTTTTGATTTTGCTTTGACTTGTTGTTTGACTTTGTGTTTGTCTTGTTGTTTGAGTTATTGTTTGACTTTGAGCTTTGGCCTGATTCTGGCTTTTGCTTGCCATTTTGCGAATGAGTCTTATTGTTTTGTTCTTGACTTGCTAGTTCTGGCCTTAATTGTATTGACCTTTCTTGCGCAATGCTGCTCCAATTTAGTGGAGCTGCGATTAGCGCTATGCAAGCCGCTGCACACACAGTAGTCGCAAGCTTTCGTAGAACAAATGGGAGCTTAATGTTCTTGCTTTTAACGCTTAAAGTATCGCTAGAAAGATCAAGGTTTTTATTTTTATCTTTTGAGTTATCTTTTAAATTATCTTTCGCATCTTCTGATTTTGCGCTAACACTGCTAACGCTAAAAGTCATATATTTACTTGCAAATGGCATTTCAAAAATTCTGTAAAAAACTTCAGCTATTGCAACAACAATCACGCATTGCAAAATCTGCTCAAACAGCGTTATGTGAGTAGTTCTAGTTGCAGGATTTAAGACTTCGAGTATAGGAAAATGAACAAGATAAATCGCAAAAGATCTCTTACCTAAGTAGCTTAATATGTTAGTGCCAAGTATCTTTGCGCAAATGTTGTTTTTTAGCATGCAAGCGTGCATTAAAATCGCGCAAACTATTGCAAAAAGTGCGTAACCTCCGTACACAATCCACGTTTTTAGTCCGTCTTGTTTAATAAAGCAGAACAAAATAAACGCTAGTGCAGCAAATCCTACAATGGATTCTAAAATTGGCTGTCTGCCTTTGTTTTTGCCATTTTGCGAATCGTTTTCTTGATTTTCAATTTGTTCTTTTTCGCTTTTGCTTCCAACAATGTAGCGGAACGCGTCTGAAATGATTTTTATAGCAGATTTTCCACTAAACCACGTGCAATACATTGCTAGAAGCGCGCCGATTAAGAATTCACATGCGCGCGTATCTAAAGAGTAGTACACGCGTGCAATGGTTTGTCCTTCTCCATAAAGAATTGTTATTGCAATGCTTGTAAGCGCAGACACAATCGCAAGCGTTGCAGTAACAAGCATTCGCACAAACTTTGATTTAACTATTTTAAGAATTGCGCATAGAATAATTGGCCAGCAAATAAACATTTGCATAATCAGGCCTAAGTACCATAAATGCTTAATAGGAGAAGGCAGCCCAGACTGTTCAAAATACGAGACTTTTCGCAAAACGTACGCCATGTTGCTGCTAAATGTTGCTCCGCTTAGAGCATCTGATTGCAACTTTGTTAAAAGACTTGGCGAAAACAGCCACATAAGTGGTGCGCTTAGTGCAATAATGCCTAGCGTAGAAGGCCATATTCGTTTTACTCGCTTAAACAGGTACTTAAAGTAGGTAATAAGTTTTGATTTTTTCTGCTGGCTTTCTTGGTTGCCATCTAAATGCGAATTTTTATCGTTTTTCTCGCTGAACATTTTTAGCAAAGACACGGTGCTAAAGTATCCTGCCATAACAAGAAACATTGTTACGCCTAAAAAGCCGCCATTGAATACAATTGGACGCAAGTGGAACGCTACAATTCCAATAATTGCAATCGCGCGCATGCCGTCTATTGCAGCGTTGCGTTTGCTTTCAGCGTTTGCCGCGTTGTTCAATTCTGTCATCTTGCCTACAACTTAATACGTGGTTGTTGTGTTTGTGTTCAGTTTTGTGCTCAGTTTTATGTTCAGTTTTACAAGTGTTTATGTTCGATTTTTCCCATTAACATCGCTCCAAAACGTAGTCATATTATCTACGTATTAAGACACTAAAGACGCCTATAGCGTGTCTTAGTTTTTCCTTGATTTTTCGCGTATTTTTGCGTGATTTGTTAGAGCTTTTTAATGTGAACCAAAATATTTTTCAAATGTTTTACTGTTTTTATTAATATTTTTCTCTACTATTTTTTAGTGCGGTTGCTTTCGACTTTTGTTTGTGAAAATGCCAATGTTATACAACGCGTTTTACGTACTCTTTGCTGCGCGCTAAAGTTAGATTGAACAGTCTAAGTTAGATGTACAAACGTTAGATTGATAAACAAATGCTTAAATGACTAATGTGCTTAAGCATTAAGTTTTACGCTAAGGAGTAAAAATGGCAGAAACATTTAACGTTGTGGTAGAGATTCCACGCGGCTCTAAGAACAAGTACGAAGTTGATCACGAAACTGGTCGCGTATTTTTGGATCGTACTCTATTCACTGCAATGGGCTATCCAGATGATTACGGCTACATTGATGGCACTTTGGGCGAAGATGGCGATCCGCTTGACGCTCTTGTTATGATTCCAAATTCCGTATTCCCTGGTTGCGTTGTTGAATGCCGCGCTGTTGGTTTGTACCACATGGTTGACGAAGCTGGCGGAGATGACAAGGTTTTGTGCGTGCCAGCAGATGTTCGCTTTGACGACATTAAAGATATTGATGACGTTAACGAGTATCACAAGGCAGAAATCAAGCACTTCTTTGAGCAATACAAGGCTTTGGAGCCAGGCAAGGAAGTTCTTCCTGGAGACTTCTGGGCTGGTGTAGAGCAGGCCGAAAAGGAAATCGTTGCAGCTCGCAAGCGTTTGGAAGAAAGCGAAAAGTAGTTCTTGCGATTAGTCGCGAAGCTTCCGAACGTTTTAACAACGTATCTATTAGTGTCTAACGCATTTTATGTGTTAGACACTTTTTAATATCTTTTAATATTTTTTAATATCTTAATAAGTAATTGCTATCTATAAAACATTGCTATCTATAAAACATATTGCGTGAAACAACTAGCATTAACTTTAATCGCTTATGCTACAAGCAACATTGCTAATCCAGCTCCGTAAACAACCATTCCGCACATCATAATTGGAATCAAAGCTGTTCCAATTTGTGGAAAAACTGTTCCGGCATTGTATTGCGCGTCTTTAATCCAAAGGTGAGAAAGGCCAGCCAAAACAATCACAACAAACAATCCAAGAATTGCCACTAATACGCCAAGTTCTAATACGCGTACAGAAAAAGTGAATTTAATAATTGATGGCAAGAAAAGCCATCCAGGCAAGGCTGCGCATGCAATACTTGCAGTAAGGCAATGAGATAGGTTTCGTACAAGATTAGACCTATCTTCTCTAAACATTTGTCTAGCAAAGCTAACAAATGTTGCTGCAACAAGAATTAGCGCAAAGTTTACTGCCCATCGCTCGTATGGTCTAATAGCAGCAACGAATTTGTGAATACTAACTTCTGATTCGCCATCAATTACGCTGCTTGGCAGCCATCCTTTTAAGGCCAGCGTTGCGCACCACATAGACGCTACTGATGCAAGAAAAGGAATAGCTTTATCGGCTGTGGAACCTTTGAGTGGCCAAAAAGTTATTAGAGCAAGAAGAATAAGAATGCAAACCGTTAAAACTGCTTTTGTTGTTGCAAACGGAAGCATTGCAGCAGATGCTAAAAGAACTATAGCAACAAATTGAGTTACAGCAATCGTAATGTGACCATACATTTTGTTGCGCTGAATATTGTTGCTCATTGTACGCTCCTATCGCGTTTACACTGTGATTTACACCATTTTATATGCAAGCGTACACTTGCGCTTTTTGATTCTTCTTAAGCATGGATTACAATTCTTTTTTATAACAGCTTGATTTTGAATTTTCATTCAATTCTATGCGCTATGGAGGTGTCAATATGACGGATATTACATTGATGACCTCTTGTGCTGCGCCTGCAAAAGTTTTGCCATCACTAACGCTTCTTTCGCATCGCGTGCGCGTAGTGCCAATGGAACCTTCTAGCATGCTTAAAATGCCCGAAGATACAATTCTTCTTGTTGATGCTAGAGAAGACTTATCTTTAGCAAAATCGCTGTGTTCTATTGTGCGCGCGTCTAATTTAACAATGTCTATTATTCTAATTCTTACAGAGGGCGGTTTTACAGTTGTAAACCCATCTTGGGGCGTTAACGACGTTATGCTAACAACCGCTTCTCCTGCAGAAGTGGAAGGAAGATTGCGATTAGCCGCCAAAAGAGCAGTTTCTGCCGATTCTTCTTCTGGCTCTACTGTTGCCGATTCCACAAGCGTTGAAGTTAACAGCAACGGTCAAATGTGCTCTGGAGACTTAGTTGTAGACACGCAAAGCTATACAGTTAGCTTGCACGGAAAGCCTATTGATTTAGCGTATAAAGAATTTGAGCTGCTTAAGTATTTTGTTCAGCATCCTCGTCGCGTTTTTACGCGTGCGCATTTGCTTCAAGAGGTTTGGGGCTACGATTACTACGGCGGAACGCGAACTGTAGACGTTCATATTCGTAGGCTTCGCGCAAAGTTGGGCGTTGAATATGAGCATGTTATTGGAACAGTTAGAAATGTTGGATATCGTTTCGACCCATTAGAAGCTCAAGTTGACGAAGTTGAAAATGACGATTACGCACAAAATGGCAATAGTGCGGATGCTGGCGATTCGCGTGCCGATGATTCAAGCGTTTCCAACGATTTAGACTAGGCTTATATTGTCTAAGATAGATAAAATAAACAAAATCCGCAAAATGCGCGAAGAATATAGGATTTTATGCGAAGAAATCCCAAATCCAAAATGTGCGCTAAATTTTACGAATCCATTTGAGCTTTTAATCGCAACTGTTCTTAGCGCGCAAACAACCGATAAGCGCGTGAATCTGGTTACTAGTAAGCTTTTTAAGGCATACCCAACGCCAGTCGATTTGGCAAAAGCGCAAATATACAACGTGCAAGAAATAATTCATTCGCTTGGATTTTATAGAGTAAAATCGCAACATATTATTGAGCTTTCGCAAAAACTTGTTAAAGATTTTAATGGCATTGTTCCAAATAATATGGCTGATCTTACAAAGCTACCAGGCGTGGGAAGAAAAACAGCAAACGTTGTTTTAGGGAACGCTTTTAAGATTCCAGGATTTCCAGTAGATACGCATGTTATGCGCGTTACGTCAAGACTCGGCTGGGTGAGTGAGGCTAGCGCTAAGGCTAAAGATGCAGCGAAAATCGAGAGAGAAGTCACAGCTTGTTTTGCTCCAGAAGAATGGACTAATCTTTCTCATCGTCTCATTTTGCACGGAAGAATGATTTGCATTGCTAGAAACCCGCGCTGTGGCGATTGCCCGCTTAGGTTTTTGTGTCCTTCTGTTAGATTGTAGAAAATAAATTTGCACAATATTAATGGCGTCTAATAAACTCTTTTAGAATATTTTTAGAATATTTTTAGACTATTTTGTGCATAAATTCGGCAATCAAATTCAAACGGTGATATAAACTTTTAATCATGCCTGAATTTGAAAGATACTCATCTGCTTCACATGTGCGTAGTGCAAGATATGCGCATAAAACTAGACGAAGCGCTAAACCATGGGTTGTATTTATTGTTTTAATCGGCATTCTATCTGCAATAATTTGGGGCGGATGGCGGTTTATAGATGGAAGATCTTTAATACCTACAAACATTTTTCCAGCGTCAAATTCAACTTTAACAATAGGATTACGAACGTCTCCAGCCTCGCTAGATATTAGAACAGACGATAGTGATTCCTTACAACAGGCACTTTTAGAGAACGTTTACGAAACACTTGTAAAACGAGACGAAAACAATGTTTTACACCCAGGACTTGCGCAATCTTGGAGCGTTTCGAACGATGGATTGAATTATAAATTTAGGCTCCGCAGTGGAATTAAGTTTGCTAACGGAGACCCAATGGACTCAAGCTCCGTTCTTAAATCGCTTCAGCAAGGCATTACAAAGAATTATCCTGGCTACGAAAAGCTAACAAACATAACAAGCGTTTCTAATTCTGGGCCTAGCGTTCTAAACATAACTCTTAAAACTCCAGACCCACTTTTGCCAAGGCGATTAGCTGGAAGAGCTGGAATTGTTTACAACACAAACATTTTTGTTAACTACGCTTCCGATGCTATTGGAACAGGTCCGTTTACAGTAAAGGGATACAACAAGGGGGGAAATCTCGTTCTTGTTAGAAACAACAATTACTGGGCAGGGCAAGCTGGATGCCAAAGCATAACGCTTAAGTATTTTAACGATGACACGTCTTTAGCAAACGCTGTTAAAGATGGCAGCGTGCAAATGGCAATTCCACTAGACGGAAATGAAAACAAGCGAATGGCTGCAATGCCAAACACTAAGTTGGTAAAGGGAAAAAGCACAAGATTAAGAATGTTTGCTTTTAACACGGGAATGTCATCTATGTTCTGCGATCAGCAAATTCGTAGAGCTGCAAGACACGTGATTGAGCCAAATGTTATTCTTGCTTCCGATCCTTTTGGAGGCCAACTTGTTGGCGGGCCAATCGACCCTATGTCTCCTGGGTATGAAGATTTTAGTAACACGTATCCTCACGACGTTCAAAAAGCTTATGGCATGTACCACTACTTTGTTGCAGGATATTTGCGTGGAATCACAATGCTTGTTCCAACTGGAATGGCTAGTGTTTGCGATCAAATGGCAAAAAACTTAAGCTATGCAGGTGGATTCCCAGTAAAACTAGAAGAATTAGACCAAAGTGTAATCGATCAACGAATACGCGAAGGTAAATACGACTTAGCTCTTACTTGGACTAATCACACTTTGGATTCTGGAATGTATGCAGACACTAAGTCTAACTACTTGTTCCAAGACCATGCTTCGCAAAAGTATTTTGCAGACGCAATGAAGTCTACAAGCCCGCAAGAGTACGAAGAAAACATTAAAAAGTACGCTAAAGAATTGTGCGATTATGCGGTTTCTGGATGGTTGTACGCAAGGAATAGCGTTGTTGTTGCAAAGAATAATGTGAGTGGATACCCTACTAACATGACCGATCAGCTGCTTCCTTTGCATGATGTGACTGTTAAATAGTGCTGGCTTAGTGAGTTCTTAGTGCTCTGTTATAGTGCGATGTCTCAGTGAGTTTCTAATATTCAGTTCATGAGTGAACAGGATAACACAGTAAAACACGCACATTTAACACCATTGCCTAATAAGGTTGGTGTTGATGGTCTTGAAGACAAATGGCGTAGCAATTGGGACGAAGCTAAGACTTACGCGTTCCACAATTCTCGCGACCGTAAGGCCGTGTATTCAATCGATACGCCGCCTCCAACAGTTAGTGGTCACTTGCACGTTGGTCACGTATTTTCTTACACGCATACGGATGTGATTGCGCGATATAAGCGCATGCAAGGCTTTGATGTGTTCTATCCAATGGGTTGGGACGATAATGGCTTGCCAACAGAGCGCCGCGTGCAAAACTATTACGGCGTGCGCGTAGATACTTCGCTTAAGTATGACCCTGATTTTAAGCCGCCATTTGAAGGCACAGAAGGCAAGAAGATTGAGGCAAAAGACCAGGTTCCTGTAAGTAGACAGAACTTTATTGAGCTTTGCGAGCGATTGACTTCTCAAGATGAGAAGCTTTTTGAAGCTTTGTGGCGTAGGCTTGGTCTTTCTGTTGATTGGTCGCAAACTTATCACACGATTGGCGAGCAGCCTCGCCGAGTTGCTCAAAAAGCATTCTTGCGCAATCTTGCTCGCGGAGAGGCTTATCAGAAAGACGCTCCAGGATTATGGGATGTTACATTCCAGACTGCAGTTGCACAAGCTGAGCTTGAAGCGCGCGAATATCCTGGTTTCTATCATAAGATTGCGTTCCGCTTTGAAGATGGTACGCCAATTTATATTGAAACTACGCGCCCAGAATTGCTTGCTGCTTGCACGTCTTTGATTGCACACCCAGACGATGAGCGTTACAAGAAGTATTTTGGCAAGGAAGTTTACTCGCCGCTGTTTAAGGTGAAGGTGCCGATTTTGGCTCATCCTGCTGCTCAAATGGACAAGGGCGCTGGCATTGCAATGTGCTGCACTTTTGGTGACGTAACCGACGTTGAGTGGTGGCGCGATTTGAGTTTGCCAACTCGACCAATTATTCAGCGAAACGGCCGCATTGTAATGACTACTCCTGATTGGATTACGGACGAGTCTGGCCGCGAAATGTTCGAGAAGATTGCTGGTAAAACCACGTTCTCTGCTCGCAAGGAAGTTGTTGAAGCTTTGCAAGCTGCTGGAGATATGGAAGGCGATCCAAAGCCAACAAAGCGTATGACGAACTTCTACGAAAAGGGCGATAAGCCTTTGGAAATCGTCACTTCTCGCCAATGGTACTTAAAGAACGGCGGTACGGACGAAAAGTTAAACGCTGAGCTTATTGAGCGCGGCAAGGAGCTTAACTTCCACCCAGACTTTATGCGCGTGCGCTACGAGAATTGGGTTCATGGCTTGAATGGCGACTGGCTTATTTCTCGCCAACGCTTCTTTGGTGTGCCATTCCCACTTTGGTACCCAGTAAACGAAAATGGGGAAGTGGATTACGAGCATCCTTTGACTCCTAGTGAAGATCGTTTGCCAATCGATCCAACTATTGACGTTCCAGAAGGCTTTGATGAATCTCAGCGTAACCAGCCAAATGGCTTTACTGCCGAGCAAGACATTATGGATACTTGGGCAACATCTTCCTTAACTCCACAAATTGTGACTCGTTGGGAAGAGCCAGGTGAGGAAAATCAGGCTTTGTTTAAGGCTACTTTCCCAATGGATTTGCGTCCACAAGGCCAGGATATTATTCGTACTTGGCTGTTTAGCACGGTTGACCGCGCGTATCTTGAAAACGGCTGCTTGCCTTGGAAGCACGCTGCGCTTTCTGGCTGGATCTTGGACCCAGACCACAAGAAGATGTCTAAATCTAAGGGAAACGTTGTTGTACCAAATAAGCCAATTGAAGAGTTTGGTGCGGATGCTGTGCGCTACTGGGCGACTTCTGCAAAACTTGGCTTGGATGCAACTTACGACGAAGGCCAGATGAAGATTGGCCGCCGCCTTGCGATTAAGCTTTTGAATGCTACTAAGTTTGCGCTCGCGATTGGCCGAGAAAACGATGAACATCAAGTTCTTGAGTCTGCTAGCGCGGACTGGGATTTTGCAAACGTTACGGAAGTTTTGGATTGCTCTGTTATGGCAAAGCTTGCATCCGTTATTCGTACAGCAACTGATGCGCTTGAATCTTACGAGCATTCCAAGGCTTTGGAAGCAATCGAAACCTTCTTCTGGGAGTTCTGTGACGATTACATTGAGCTTGCAAAGAATCGTGCTTATGGTACTGCAGAATCCACTGGACGCACTCCAAGTGAAGCTGCTGTAAAGTCTGCTCGCACAACTCTTGGTCTTGCGCTCGACGCTTTGGCTCGCTTGCTTGCTCCTTACTTGCCTTACGCTACGGAAGAAGTGTGGAGTTGGATGCATGACGGCGAAGGTTCTGTGCATCGTGCAAGCTGGCCATGCGCTAAGGCGTATGAGGCTGCTGCAAACGGTGTTTCTGCAGACACTTTGGCTTACGCGGGCGAGGCTTTGGCTACTTTGCGAAAGATTAAGTCTGAAGCAAAAGTTTCTATGAAGACTCCTATTTTGCAAGTGACTTTGAACGTTGCAGAAAACGCTTACAAGTCTGTTGAAGAGACTTTGGGAGACGTTGCGGAAGCGGGTCGCGTTACTGGAGAAGTAAAGCTTAACGCTGTTAAGGCTGCAGATGCTGGAGATTCTTCCGATTCTGAGTCTGCGGAATCTGATGCAACTAACGTAAACGTTTTTGTTGCTCAAAGCGAACTCGGTGAAGCTCCTGCAAAAAAGAAGTAATTGCCAGTAATCGAAAATAGTTAATCGCAAAACAAAAGCGCTGGAAGTTAACCTTCGACCCCAGCGCTTTTTGTGTATTTAAGCACTTAGTAATAATCACTTATTGTAGATTCTGCTGCGATGATCAATATCTACAACAAAAACGGTCAGCACATTATTTTCAATTGCACAAATTATTCTGTAATCCCTTACTCTATATCTCCAAAACCCCGAATAGTTGCCAGTTAGCGCTTTGCCTCTGATTCGAGGATTGTCGAGATTGCTAATTTCGCGAAGTTCCTTAACGATTTGCTTAGCAATTGTTTTGTCAATTTTCCCTAGCTGTTTTTCAGCCCTTTTAGATAAATTAATCTTCCAAACCAAGGCGCTTCACCACGTCGTCGAGTGGAGACGTTTCTAATTCTCCACGTTTGTATGCTTCAATATCTGCCATTAGTCCATATTCATGTTCAAGTTCATCGATTTGGGCTTCTAGCGCTTGATTCATGTAAAATGAACGAGTGCGGTGAGTGGTTTTAGCGAGCTGATCATAACGATCTAAAACGTTGGAGGGTACTCTTAATCCTGTAATTGTTGCAGCCATTTCTAATCTCCATTGTAAAACATGTAAAACATATATTACCTTATATGCTGAATAACGCAATCCAATACGTTATAATCGCGAAGCATCGCGCGGTAACGCTAGACTGTAAACCATGAATCCAGAAAGCTTAAGTGAATTAATTGAAAAAATTGCTAAAGATTTAGTAGAAAGCGGTAAAGCAGGTAGCTTAACAGAAGATTTGATTCCTGCTGCCGAAAAACTTGCAGTTATGAGGCCAAAAGATCGCGCACACGGCGATTGGGCTACGAACGTTGCTATGCAACTCGCTAAAAAAGCTGGTATGAAGCCTCACGGTTTAGCGGAACTTTTTGCAGAGCGCTTGCAAGATGCGGAAGGTGTTGCGCGCGTAGAAGTGGCAGGCCCTGGCTTTATTAACATAACGCTTGATTCTGCTTCTGCAGCGGCAGTCGTAGACGAAGTCTTAAAGCAGGGTGCTAATTTTGGTAAGAATGCGCATTTAAGCGGAAAAACTTTGAATCTTGAGTTTGTTTCCGCAAATCCAACTGGTCCAATTCACATTGGTGGAACTCGCTGGGCAGCAGTTGGCGATTCTATGGCTCGAGTCTTGGAAGCGAACGGCGCAAAAGTTGTGCGCGAATACTACTTCAACGATCACGGCGAGCAAATCAACCGTTTTGCAAAGTCTTTAGTTGCTGCAGCTCATGGCGAAGAAACGCCTGCAGACGGCTACAAAGGCGCGTATATTAACGAAATTGCGGATGCTGTTATAAAAGAATCGCAAGCAGACGGCGTTGATATTCTTTCTTTGCCTAGAGTCGATCTTGGTAAAGACGAGGAAGGCTTGCCGCTTGGCGAAGGCGATTCCGAGCAGCGAGAAGAGTTCCGCAAGCGTGCAGTTCCAATGATGTTTGCGGAAATTCGCAAGTCAATGCGCGATTTTCGTGTTGGTTTTGACGTGTGGTTCCACGAGAACAGCCTGTACGAAGATGGCGAAGTTGAGCGCGCTATTGCAGACTTGCGTGAGCGTGGAGATATTTTTGAAAAAGACGGCGCAACTTGGTTTGAATCCACCAAGCATGGAGACGATAAGGATCGCGTAATTATTAAGTCTGACGGCAATTACGCCTACTTTGCTGCAGATATCGCATACTATCGCAATAAGCGCCATCGCGATCAGAATCCTGCAGACGTAGCAATTTACATGCTTGGCGCGGATCATCACGGCTATATTGGCCGAATGATGGCAATGTGCGCGGCTTTTGGAGATAATCCTGGCGAAAACATGCAGATTCTTATTGGTCAGCTTGTAAACGTTATGAAGGACGGCAAGCCAGTGCGCATGAGTAAGCGCGCTGGAAACGTTATTACGATTGACGATTTAGTTGATGCAATCGGCGTTGATGCTTCGCGCTACTCGCTTGCACGCACCGACTACAACACAAGCGTTGATATTGATTTGGATTTGCTTGCTTCTCACAGCAACGATAATCCTGTGTACTACGTGCAATACGCTCACGCACGCAGCTGCAATGTGGCTCGTAACGCTGAAGATGCTGGAATTAGTGCGGATGGAGCCGATTTAAGCTTGCTTAATACCGAGGCAGATGGCGAAGTGTTGGCTGCTTTGGCGCAATGGCCTGCAGCTCTTGCACAAGCTGGCGATTTGCGCGCTCCGCACAGAGTTGCGCATTATCTTGAGGATTTGGCTGCAAGCTACCACAAGTGGTACAACCTTGAGCGCGTAGTGCCAATGGAGTTGAGCGACCCAGAAAATCGCTTGCCAGAAGCAGAGCGCGAAGCAGTTCGCATTGCAAAGTGCCCAGAGCCAGCACGCGCTGCAGCTCGCTTAAAGCTTAACGCTGCTGTACGCACAGTAATCGCCTCTGGACTTGATTTGCTTGGCGTTTCTGCTCCAGACAAGATGTGATTTAGCGCATTTGCTATTATTGCGCATTTGCTTTTTATTTAGGACGCTAGTTTTTACGCTAGCGTCCTTTTATTTTGATTAGGAGACACGCGCGAAATTGCAAATTTTTGCCGATTAAGTACATGCGATTTATTAATATACCCCCTAATATTATTTTTCGGTTTCAGTTTTGTTATTCAATGCGTTAAATAATATGCTTAAACAATTTTTCACCATATAGGAGGTGTAAGCATGAGCGTCACAACACAAAGTGTCAGCACAGACAGTGCCCCGAAAAAAAGGAACTTGACAATTATTGAGTCCGCATACGTGGCGGTCATGTTGTTTGGCATGTTCTTTGGCGCTGGAAACCTTATTTTCCCAGTATTTCTTGGTGCTAACGCAGGAAACAATTCTGCTCCTGCAACAATCGGCTTTATTGTTACTGGCGTTGGTTTGCCATTGTTAGGCGTTACGGCTCTTGCAATGAGCCGCGCAAACGGCCTTTTTGAGCTTTCGAGTAAAGCTAGCAAAAAATACGGCATGTTCTTTACATGCGTTCTTTATTTAACAATCGGCCCGTTCTTTGCAATTCCGCGATGTGCAACAACTTCATACACTGTTGGATTGGAGCGAGTTATTCCGCAAGATGGAAACGGACAACTGTACTTGTTCTTGTTCTCTGTAGTATTCTTTGCGCTCGCGTTCTTCTTTGCTATGAAACCAAGCGGCATACTCACGTGGGTTGGTAAAGTTCTTACGCCAATCTTCCTTGTGTTCCTAGCGATTTTGGTGTTTACCGCACTATTTTCCCCTATAAGCGGTGCTTCTTCAGATGCTGCTCCTATGGGAAATTACGTTAATAAGTCATTCTTTACGGGATTCTTAGATGGCTACAACACAATGGATGCTTTAGCTAGCTTGGCATTTGGAATTGTGGTTGTTAGCACCATTCGCCAGTTTGGTGTAAAAGATCCTAAAGATGTGGCAGTAAATACTGCTCGATCTGGATTCTTTAGCTGCTTGCTTATGGCGTTGATTTACGTTGCGATTGTCGTTGTTGGTGTGCGTAGCCGCGCGCTGTTCCCACCTGCGGAAAATGGTGGCGTGACTTTGGCGCAAGTTGCACGCTATCATCTTGGTAACGTTGGCTTATTTGTGCTTGCTGCAACTGTAACTCTTGCATGCTTAAAGACGGCAGTTGGCTTAATCGTAAGCTGTTCGGAAACTTTCTCTAAGTTATTCCCTAAAGGTCCTAGCTACAGAGTTTGGGCTGTATTGATTACGCTTGTTTCGTTTGGTCTTGCAAACTTTGGTTTGAGCGCAATCATCGAATACGCGGTTCCAGTATTAATGTTCTTGTATCCGCTTTCAATCGTATTGATTCTTTTAGCTTTGTGCGGTCGACTTTTTGGAAATTCCAAAGTTGTGTACGCTTGGACGCTTGGTTTTACTGGTGTTGCAGCTGTATTTGACTTTTTGAATAGTTTGCCAACAGCTTTGCGAAACGCATTGCATATGAACGATATGTTGATTGTTGCTCAAAACTGGTTGCCGTTCTCGGAATTTGGCATGGCTTGGGTTTGCCCAGCTGCTGTTGGATTTGTTGTTGGCTATGTCCGCATGGTTTTATGTGACAACAAAGGTATGGAAGAGGTTGCTCGTGCAGCTGCTGGCCCAGATCTTGAAGGCAGCGTTGCTAGTAGCGATGACTATTCTTCCAGCGAATCTGAGCTTGATGAGTCGGATGCGTTAGCTGTATCTGCTAAAACTACTGTTGACGAGCCTAATTTTGGCAATCAATCCTAATGACTATTTGTATCTATTTGCATAGATAGTTGTAATAATAAATAATCGCCATATTTTGGTGCGTATTTTACGTAACAAGATATGGCGATTTTTGTATAAAACTTGCGACTAGAAGTTGCCGCCGTTCCAACCCCAGTCAGTGGTTGCAGTGTAACGAATGTAAGTGCGGTCTTGTGGCACTCCAAGCTCGCTCTCCAAAGCTGCCATAATCTGCTCTGTCAACTTTTCCCAAGCAGACCCAGGTACGCTAGAGCCAAAAACGTTCACTTCAACGTAAGCTGCAGGCTTAGTATTATCTCCAGCAAAATAAATTGGCATATTGTCTTCAAATGGGCACATAAGCCAATGCTCGCTTTTTCCTGGAACTGCGCTAATCGCCTTGCCGTATGCTGCTTTTAATGCATCGCGCTGAGCAGGTGTAGTGCTTACAGAAACGTGAGTGTGAATAACTGGCATAATCGCTCCTTTGCTAAATTTTATGGATTTTCTAAGTTTATAAACTTGTGTTGCGCAACTTATGTTACGCAATAATAAACCTGTGTTACGCAATAATTATAGTAAATTGTTAACCTCCGCGTGTTTAATTGAATGTATGAAAAAACTTATTGAACAGGTTGTTAAGTTTGGAATCGTAGGAATCATTGCGCTTATTATTGACGTAGTATTGCTAAATCTGCTTCTTCTTGTGCATCTTAATAACGTTGTTGCTGGAACAATATCTTTTATAATCTCGCTTATTTTTAACTACATTGCCAGCATGAAGTACGTGTTTAAACACCGCGAAGACATGGCTCGTTGGATGGAATTGCTGATTTTTGTTATTTCTGCAGTTATTGGTTTGCTTATTAACGATGCGATTATTTGGCTTAGCACGCTTGGAATGGTTGAAGCTTTGCGCGGCACTGCGATTTACATGCTTCGCACAAATATTGGCAAGCTTATTGCAACAGTTGTTGTAGCTGTGTGGAATTTTGTTATTAGAAAGTGGCTTTTAGACGACACAAAGTCGCAAAAACCTGATTATGATGCCGCTAAAGATAATACTTTTGCTCACAAGTTGGGCGAGTGGTCGTTAAGCCACACTCCAAAAGGCTGGAAGTAGGTTTGGAAGTAGGTTTATAAAATATGCAAGCTACGACTATTCATTTTGTGCGCCACGGAGAAGTGGAAAATCCAAATCACGTGCTTTACGAGAGATTGCCAGGATTTCACTTATCTAATCGCGGCTTAAAAATGGCTCGCGCTACAGCAAAATATATTGCGACTGTTCCGCAAATGCGCACAATTAGTGCGATTTACTCGTCTCCTTTGGAGCGCACGCAAGAAACGGCGCAACAAATCGCAAGCGCTTTGCAAATCGGCCCTATTATTCTAGACAATCGTCTAATCGAAGCGGAAAACAATTTTCGAGGGAAAAGAATCGGCTATGGCGAAGGCGCTTTGTGGAAAAACAATAATTGGAAGCTTGTATCTAACTTGTGGAAGCCAAGTTGGGGAGAATCCTACAAGAGTATTGCTGCGCGCGTTGGTGATTTTGCGTGCGAGCAAGTGAAAAATCACCCAGGAGAGCAAATCGTAGCTGTAACGCACGAATCGCCAATATGGTCTTATCGTCATTTGCTAGAAACGGGTCACGCGGAGCACAATATGCTTTTGCGCAAAACGGCCTTGGCGTCGATTACTTCGATTACGTTCGATTGCGCAAATATGAATGTGCTTTCCATCACATATGTGGATCCTGCGGCGCGTGTGCAATAGAACGTGTGGAATAATAAGCAGTAGACTTTAAAATATGCATAAAAGATGCGTAGAAACCGTGTTTTTTACAGCTAATGCGAAGGAGCGTTATTATGGGTGATTCTGTAGAAGAGCTGGATTCAAAGGCTTTGAGTCTGCTTGAGTCTGCTGCAAAGTCGGCCGCGGATTTAACTAAATTGTGGCCTTTAAGCGAAGCTCGCCATTTAGATAATGACGCAAAATATGCTGAAAATCTTGAGGTTAGGGCGATTCGCGCTATTGCTCGAATTATTACAGATTTAGACGTTACTGTTCCAGATGCAGAGTTTGTGTATGAAGGTGCAGACGAAATTCCAGGCCGCCCGCAAGAGATAGTTGATGCGCTTTTGGCAGCAGCAAGCGCTTACGATGATATGGATTTATGCTACGAACCAGACTATAGCGAAGCGCAAGAAGAGCTAGAAAATAACACGAATGATGTTAGCGCTATTTTTAGCAAGCTTGAATCCAATCTTTCTAACGATGTTAACGCAATCAATGGTGCTGCTGATTCTTTAAGTGTTGCTGGTAATTGGAGTGTTGAGAGCTTGCAAGATGCGTTTAGGTGCGCAAAACAAGAGTGTGAACAATCGTATGAACAAGAGCGTGATTTTTGCGGACTTAATTCTGTAGAATCGCAAAAAATTACTGCAATACTGTCTATTCTTAAAAGTCTTATTGAAAAAACCAGAAACATTTACGAAACTTTGCCTATATTCCTATATATTAACGAAGTGTGTGAGTGTGCTGGAATTCCTCGAATGATGTTTAAGGATAATCAGTGGCGTGAGCTTGTTGATTGCGTAAAAAGTGGCGATGGTGGCGAAAATAGCGAAACTGGTATGAGCGCGCTGGTTGAATTTGCGGCCCCATTACTTGAGCGTGAATGGTCAAAGCATAAGGAAGACGTTCTTTGGGATCCAGAAGTTGCTAAGAAGCTTGCAAAAGAAGAAGACGATAGAAAGTCTCGCGAAGCTCTTGCTGCTAAGTTTGCGCACGTAGAAGGTAATAAGGAATCAACGCAAGCGCTTGACTAGATAGGCATGTCCGCAGGCACGTCCGTAACGCGCGGCACAATGGAACCTATGACTGATACAGAGGAAACTCAAGAAGTTGCTAATAATGCAACAAAATCCACAAAGCCTGAACTTCCAAAGAATGTTCGCGTGCGTTTTTGCCCTTCGCCAACTGGTACGCCTCACGTAGGTATGGTTCGTACCGCGCTGTTTAACTGGGCAGAGGCTCGCCACACGAACGGCAAGTTGCTTTTCCGCATTGAAGACACGGACAACGAGCGAGATAGCGAAGAAAGCTACCAGCAGATTATTGAGGCTCTTCGTTGGCTAAATATTGATTGGGACGAGGGCATTGATGTTGGCGGAGAAAATGGCCCGTACCGCCAGTCTCAACGTATGGAGATTTATAAAGACGTAGCAAAAAAGCTTTTTGAAGCAGGATACGCTTACGAGTCCTTCTCTACTCCAGAAGAGATTAAAGAGCGCAATATTGCTGCAGGGCGCCCAGCTGAGTTTGGCTACGACGGTTACGACAGAAACCTTACTGAGGAGCAGAAGCAAGCTTTCCGCGATGAAGGCAGAAAGCCTGCACTTCGCTTAAAGATGCCAAATGAAGACATTACTTTTAACGATTTGATTCGTGGCGAAATCACTTTTAAGGCTGGTTCTGTTCCAGATTATGTGATTGTGCGCCCGAATGGCGATCCGCTTTACACGCTTACGAACCCTGTTGACGACGCATTAATGGATGTGAACGTTGTTTTGCGCGGTGAGGATATTCTTAGTTCCACACCTCGTCAGATTGTGCTTTACCGTTACCTTATGGAAATGGGTATTGCTAAGGAAACTCCGCTTTACGGCCACATGCCTTATGTTATGGGAGAAGGTAAGAAGAAGCTTTCTAAGAGAGACCCTGAGTCTAACTTGTTCTTGCATAGAGATAACGGCTTTATTCCAGAAGGCTTGTTGAACTACTTGGCTTTGCTTGGATGGTCGATTGCGCCTGATCGCGATGTGTTCTCTATGGACGAGATGATTGAAAAGTTCGATGTGCGCGACGTTAAAGCAAACCCTGCACACTTCGACTTAGACAAAGCAATTTCCATTAACGCTGAGCATATTCGCATGCTTGAGCCTCAAGATTTTTTGAATCGTTCTGTGCCTTACTTGCATAAGGATGGCGTAGTTAGTGCAGACAATTGGGATGCGTTGACTGATCGCGAGCGTGAAGTGCTCACCGCTGCTGCTCCTCTTGTTCAGCCTCGCGTGCGCTTGCTTGGTGAAGTTGCTGGAATGGTTGGTAGCCTGTTAAGCGAAGATGGCTACATTGAGCCAGATGACGATGCGCGCAAGCAGCTTAAGGAATCTGCTGGCGATGTGCTAGACGCTGCGCTCTCTGCTTTGAAGGGTGTTGATGCTTCTGATTGGCATACAGATTCTTTGCACGAGCTTTTGAACAAGAAGCTTGTTGAGGAAGCTGGATATAAGCCGCGATTGGCGTTTGGCCCTGTGCGAGTTGCACTTTCTGGCCGCCGCGTTTCTCCGCCATTGTTTGAGTCCATGGAAATCGTTGGCAAAGACGTGACTTTGGCTCGCTTGGCTGGATTGCGTGAGCATTTGTAAAATGATTAAGCTTTAACGCGATTTGCCCCCATGCTTGTTGATTTTTGACTTGCATGGGGGCATTTTGTAGCTGATTTGTTGTTGATTTGGTTGTTGTACGACACGCCGCTAGTTGCATATACTTGCGTTATGTTGTAAAGTCGACATTTGTTGCGTCTAGAGGCGTAGCAAATAAATTAAGCCCCCGTCGTCTAGCGGCCTAGGACTACGCCCTCTCACGGCGCCAACACCGGTTCAAATCCGGTCGGGGGTACAAAGACTGAACGGTTCCAAGAGCCGCGAAGCCTGCCAATTGGGGTATGGTGTAATTGGCAACACAGGTGATTCTGGTTCATCCATTCTTGGTTCGAGTCCAGGTACCCCAGCGAATAGCTCTCGTAATCGCGGGGGCTTTTTCTTTTTCAACTTCCACGAATGAATCCTACTCGAATCCTACTTGAATCCTACTCGAATCTTGTGCAAGTCTTGCGCAAAACAAAACCCCCGAGTGATTGGCTCGGGGGTTTGAAAGAAGAGAAGAAGAGAGGTTCAGTTATTAGTTCTAAATCACTGATTATTGTGATTTATTCCGTCTATGCTTTATATCTAACCACTCTTTTCTTAATGCTAATAGGTTATTAGCTTAAAGTTATCTTAAAACATTGTAAAAAAACGCTATTTTTGCGGTGTTTTGCCTTGTTTTGCCTTGTTTTGCGTTGTCTTGAATAATCATTAATGATTTTTAGTGTTTTGCCGTGTTTTGTTGATACGCCAGATGCTGTGCCGTATGCTTGAACTATGTTAGAAATTGCAGAATCTGATAAAAGCGACTCTAAGATTTTGAAAAGCAGCCTAAATGAGCAGGAGACTTTTCAAAATGCTAAGTCGTCTAATGCATCTAATACGTCTAATTTGTCTAATTCGTATAGCGCATCTGATTCGTCGAAGCTTCCAACATCCGTCTCTGCAAGATTAGGTAAGTTGCAATTTCATCTTTCGGGAAAATTCCGCGTTTTACAGTTTGCAGATGTTCAAGATGCGCCAAAAATCAGCAAAGACACGATTAAGCTAATAGAGTCTGCTTGCGATGCAGTTAGGCCAGATATTGTGATTTTTAGTGGCAATCAAATTGCAGGATATGCTAAAGATTTTGCGAACACATTTGTGCGAAGACGCTGGGATGAGTCGCAAGATAACCGTGGAGCAGATAACCGTGGAGCAGATGCGCGCAAGTCGCATGAAAAAGATTTGCAAAATACGCGCAAAAAAGTCTTAGATCATATTAAATGCATGGTAAAGCCTTTAGAAGATCGCTCAATTCCTTGGGCGCTAACGTACGGGAATCACGATTTTCAGTGCGGATTAAGCAACGCGGAGCTGGATTCTTTGTATCAAGAGTTTTCGGGATGCTTGAATCGCCAGCAAACCGATGGGGAATTTTCTAGCGGATCCGCAATGTCTCTTCCAAAAAGCATTTTGCCAAATCAAATCATATTTCCTTGTAAAGCAGGAACATTCGCTTTGCCGGTTATGGACGTAAATCAAGAAAAAGTCGTATTTTCTATTGTTCTTGTAGATTCTGGCGATTATGAAAAGCGCGGCGGCTACGGAAGTCCTTCTAGCAAGGCACTTGACTTTTTAGCGGATTTGCCAAACTTTTTGCCGCCAAGATTTTGCGTTTTTCAGCATTTTCCGCTTCCGCAATACTACGATTTGCTGCGCGAAGTTGCTAAAGATTGCGCTGCTAAAGAACACGCAATCGAAGGATATAGGCGTTTTGCTGGAAAATACTACGCTTTAGACGATAATCGCGTTTTGCCAGATGGATATCTTGGAGAAGGCGTGAGCTGCCCAGATAAAGACAGCGGTGAATACGATATTTTGCAAAAGATTGGTGCTTTTGCTTTTTGCGCAGGGCACGATCACAGAAACGCGTTTGCGGGCAGGTGCGAGGATTCTGGCATGCTTCTAATGGCCACTGCAACGTGCGGATTTGCGTCTTACGGGCCAGTGGCTTCTAAATGTGGAGCAAGGCTTCTTGAGTTTGACATTCGTCACCCTTACGAGCCTAGAACGCAAATGCTGGAATTTGGCGATTTAGTTGGCAAAGCATCGTCTAAGAAAGCGTACACATATGGATTAAACGCGGATTGTAGCCACGATTTGCCAGAAGTCGATTTATTGCAAAAGCCTTCACTTTTTGCAAGGATCTTAAGAAGATGGCGGTCTATAGTTGCAAAATAGTACGGATTATTTAGCATTGGCGCGAATTTGAGCGCGATTGCAACGTAATTTACATGCGATTGGCACGAGTATCGGTATTATAGTTAATTAGTTTTAGTTGCAAACGAAAGAGGTAAATGTGTCTGCGCAAAACACGGCTGAACATAACGAAAGTGGCATCGACGCTGCAGACGTTTTACATGTAGAAGGTGGCAAGCCGCTTAACGGAACGATTAAAGTTCGTGGCGCAAAAAACTTTGTTAGCAAGGCGATGGTTGCAGCGCTGCTAGCTCCTGGAAAATCCGTGTTAAAGAATGTTCCAGAGATTAGAGATGTTCATGTTGTTTCGGATTTGCTTCGATTGCACGGCGTAAACGTAAACGTTGATGGCGCTGCAGGCGTTGTTAGCATTGACGCAAGCAATGTTCAACTTGCAGATGTTGCAGACGTAGACACGCTGTCTGGGTCTTCTCGTATTCCTATTCTGTTTTCTGGCCCGCTTCTTCACAGGCTTGGCGAGGCTTTTATTCCAGCGCTTGGTGGGTGCAATATTGGCGGTCGTCCTATAGACTTCCATCTTGAAACTTTGCGCAAGCTTGGCGCAAATGTAAACAAAGACCACGAAGACGGTATTCATATTACTGCTCCAAACGGTTTGCGCGGAACTAAAATCCATCTTCCTTACCCTTCGGTTGGTGCCACTGAGCAAACTCTTCTTGCAGCCGTTCTTGCAGAAGGCAAAACGGAGCTTTCGGGTGCAGCAATCGAGCCAGAGATTATGGATTTGGTGGCCGTTTTGCAAAAAATGGGCGCAATAATTTCTGTAGACGTTGATCGCACATTTAGGATTGAGGGCGTAGATAAGCTTCAAGGTTACAATCACACTGCTTTAACAGATAGGATTGAGGCAGCATCTTGGGCTTCGGCGGCGCTCGCAACTCACGGAGATGTGTTTATTAAAGGCGCAACTCAGCCAGAAATGATGACATTCTTAAACGTTTTCCGCAAAGTTGGCGGCCAGTTTGACGTTGCAGATAACGGTATTCGATTCTGGCATCCAGGCGGAGACTTGCATCCAGTTGCTATTGAAACAGACGTTCATCCTGGTTTTATGACCGATTGGCAGCAGCCGCTTGTTGTTGCTTTAACGCAAGCTAAAGGCTTGAGCATTGTGCACGAAACAGTGTATGAGAATCGTTTTGGCTTTACAAAGCCGCTTGTGCAAATGGGCGCAATGATTCAGCTGTATCGCGAGTGCCTTGGCTCGCTTCCTTGCCGATTCCAGCAGCGCAATTACAAGCATTCTGCTGTGATTTTTGGGCCAACGCCTCTTACTGGTCAAGATATTGATGTTCCAGATTTGCGTGGCGGCTTTAGTCATCTTATTGCAGCTCTTACAGCAAAAGGACCGTCTAATGTTAAGGGCATTTCGCTTATTGACCGCGGTTATGCAGATTTTAGAGGAAAGCTCACTGCTCTTGGTGCAGACATTGATTGATTAGTGTTATTAATGCTAGCAATGTAAGCAATGTAAGCAATGTAAGCAATGTAAGCAATGTGGATAACTTTTCCCTTATTTTTCTAGGGCTTTGATGGCTTTGGTACACATTTTCCATTAAGTCTTTTCTTTGCATGAATTAGTGCATAGAGTTTAGCGCACAGGATTATTATCGGTTTGATTTTATGAAAGTGCGGTAAATATGGTTTGTGTAGGTGGAAAATATCAGCTTTTGGGAAAGCTTGGTTCGGGCGGAACTTCTAGCGTTTATCTTGCAGTAGACAATGTTTTACACAAAAAATGGGCTGTTAAAGAAACGTCTAATGAGAATTTAGATAGTGATAAAAAAGCTTTGATTTTGCAATCGCTTCGAGCAGAAGTCGAGGTTTTGAATCATTGCAATCATCCTAGCATTCCTAGAATCGTTGATTTTTTTGAAGAAAATGGCAGAGCGTACGCAGTCCGCGACTATGTTGAGGGAAGTTCGCTAAAAACGATTATTGCGCAAAGCGGAGTTATTACTCCTAGTCAAGTATGCGCTTTAGGAATCCAGCTATGCGAATTATTGCAATATCTTCACTCGTTAAATCCAGCTGTTGTTTATTGCGACTTAAAACCTTCTAACGTTATGATTTCTAATGATTCTAGTGTGCATCTAATTGATTTTGGCTCTGCATTAGAGCTTAAAGGCGAAGATGGTGTTTTGGTGCAACCAAGTCGATTTAAGCAAGATGCGCGTTTTGCAACATGTGGATTTGCAGCTCCCGAGCTTTTTGAGCAGGATGCTAAAATCGGCGTTTTTACAGACGTTTATGCGCTTGGAGCAACGTTGTTTTACGCGCTTACGGGTACGTGCTATTGCGAGAGTTCCAATCATTCTGATTCCTCTTTAAGTTTTAACAATTCCAATTTTTCTAGTTTTTCTAGTAATCAGACTTTAGATTTTAAGGATTCTAATAAATCTCATCCGCTTACTAACTTCGACTTGAGCTGCGACGATTGCGATAGTGGTGTGCGCTATGTGTTAATGCGCGCATTGGCGCATAATCCAAAGGATCGATACGAAGATTGTGCGGAGTTTTCTCAAGCGCTAAAAGATTGTTTAGAAGATTTAGAATTTGGCGAAAAAGTTGAATCAAATATGGGAGAATCTGGTCTTGTTTTGCGCAATAAAAGGCGTGCAAGAGGTGCGCAAACGCGCAAAAAATATGATGCAAGTCGTAGCAGCCGTGCTAGAGCGCGATTGCGCGTAGAAAGTGGTAATCAAAATATTGGCAAAAGACACAAGAAAAATGGTGTTAAAAATGGTGTTAAAAATGGCAAGAAAAATATTTTTAAGATTGTTTGTTGCGTCTTAATGGCATTTATTGGATGTGTTGTTTTTGCATTTGCTTGTAAATCTGTAATAACAAATGCAGGCAGAGTGAAAGTAATAGAGCCGCGATCATATGTAAAAAGCGGAAATATTTCTACAAAAAACAAGCATGCGAGCAATATAACAAGCAGTGCGCAAGAGTATAAAAAATACATGGTTAAGGCTGCAAAATCAACAGATTCTAAGCAGATTGTTGAATACGTTAATAAAGCTATGTTTTTACAAGTAAAGCTTTTTAACGCAAATGTTCAGCCTATGTCTATTCAGCCAGCGTTGCGACTTTTAGTAAACCAGATTGAAGATTTTCGGTGGAGCGCAAGCGAAAGAGAAGATTTTACGTCGTTTGTTAATAAGTACAAGTCGGATCTTAAAAAATCCGAAGATTGGTATGAATTATGCTTATCTGTTGGAAAAGCGTATTGGTATTACGGAGTTAAAGATAAAGAAGAATCAAGTAGTGCGAATAGAAAGGAACGAATTGAACAGTCTGTAAAGTGGTTTGAAGAGGCGTTAAAGGGTGTTAAAGCAAAGGATTATGAGTCGGGGTTAATGTATTCTACGCTTGGCAAAGGCTACTTAGATCTTACAAACTATTCGCAAGGTAAGCCAATGCCTAAAGTGCGAGAGTATGCTGGAAAGCTGCGCGCTTTTGTTGAAAATGCAAAGAAAAACGAAAATGAGATTGTAAAAATAGATGCAAGTGAGATTGTGTTTGAGTCACTGAACTCTTGGAGTGCGCAATTTAAGGCAGATGGCGTAAATCAAGATATTGTTGAAAAGATTTTTGACGATGCGTTGGATTTAGCACGGTCTTTGAAGTCGCAAAATAAAAACGTTGATAACAGAGTTAAGAGCATAATGAGTCAGGCGGATCCGCTTATAGATTCGATTGAAAATACGTTTGATAACAGCGGCGTTTAAGATTTGCAAAGAAAAAGCCCACTGCGGTGGAATGAATGCAGTGGGCTTAGTGGAGCTAATGGTAATCGAAACCACGACCTCTTCGATGCGAACGAAGCGCTCTACCAACTGAGCTATAGCCCCAATGTTTTACACAACTCTGCACACTGTACTACAAAATGCGTAAAAGTACAACGCTAACAGCGTTGGAGTGTTGTAAAACGTTGCTAATTCTTTAGTTAATCTTGCTGCGATTTGCCTTCCGATTGCTTTTTAGCTTTGTTTGCAGCATGAGCTTTATAAAGTCCAATAAAAGTTGGCACAAGAGAAATAAGCAAAATCGCCACTATAACAAGCTCAAAATTCTTTTGAACAAAAGGAATGTTGCCAAAGAAGTAGCCTAGAAGAGTAAAAAGCGACGACCACACTATTCCGCCAAGAACAGAAAAAGGAGTAAAACGAGTCCAACGCATGCCAGAAATGCCAGAAATAAAAGGCATAAATGTGCGAATAAATGGGAAGAATCTGCCTAAGAACACTGCAATTGGCCCCCACTTATCAATCATTTGCTCTGTTTTAGCAATGCGTTCTGGCGTTAGGGCCTTAACTTTGCCTGATTCAACGATTCGCCTGCCGAAAAAGTGGCCAATAAAGTAGTTGCATTGGTCGCCAATAATTGGTGCAAGCCAAACAGCTACGAGCAAAATCGCAAGTGGAAGCGAGCTTTTACCAGTTTGTGCATCTGGAGCTGCAAAGAATCCAGCTGCAAAAAGCAAGGAATCTCCAGGCAAGAATGGGAAGAATACAACGCCTGTTTCAATAAAAATGATTAGAAAAATCAATGCTAAAGCAGGAGCAGTTCCCATAGCAATCCAGCCAGCTATAGCGGAGCGCGGATCTTTAAGAAGGTTAAGAATAAAGTGAATAAAACCCATGTGTGTACCTAAATCTGTTTGTGATTGCGAATTTTGTTGCAATCGCGTGGAGTATCATTATATTGCACGCTTTAGATAGGGGAATGTGGCTGGTAAGGTATTCATTTAGAATTTAGCACGTTAAAGGAGAATGCAAGAGATGGCTCAGTGTAAAGCAAACGCTAATGCTGCTAATGCTAACGCAGATGAACCCCTTGAGTCGCCTGGCGAATTGGAGTCGGAGCTGTCTATAGCAGATATCTCCAAACGCCACTCAAATCCTAAGCGCTGGGTGCTTTATTTTGCGATTCTTCTTGTAGCGGTTGTTGTTCCTTATTGGGCGGGTAGAACTTTGGCAGTTCAGCATACTGCTTGGGTTGTTAAGAATTTTTCTGTCTTATCTGCACAGGGAGTTGTGTTTATTGCTTGGGTTACAACAGTTGTAACTGCTACAGTTTTAGCAATGGCGCTAATTGAGTCTGGTAGATGGCTTTGGCGATTTTTGTTTGTTGTTTTTCTAGCGATTGAACAATTTATTAGCGGATTATGCTTATTGCGCTTAAGTTTTTGGTATTCAACATACGTAGTTTACGGACCAGCAAGTGGGCTTGCAAATGCAGCAAATCTTGGAATAATCTCTGCTGGATTTGGCGTTGCTGTTTATGCGATTTTATTTGTTGGATTGCTTGTAACGGTTCCTAAAAAATCGCGATTAAACGTTTTGACTCGCAGCTGGGCTTCGTTAATAATGTTTTACGCTATTGAAGTTCTTGCGATTCTTGTTGTGATTTTTGGTGGATTTATGACTGCTATGTAGGCTTTATAAGCTTGTTTGGGCATAGTTGTAACATTGAAACTCGGCGTGTAACGCCCGCGGATTTGCAAGCGCTGTATTAAAGGATGCGGCACCGCGCAGTAACTACATAAGGAGGACGCCGTGGCATTAACGGCTGAAGATAAGAAGAACATTATCAACGAATACGCAACGCACGAGGGTGACACGGGTTCCCCAGAGGTTCAGGTTGCTTTGCTCAGCAAGCGCATCTCCGACCTTACCGATCACTTGAAGGAGCACAAGCATGATCACCACTCTCGTCGTGGTATGATGCTCATGATTGGTGACCGTCGTCGTCTTCTTGATTACTTGAAGCGCGTAGACATTAATCGCTATCGTTCTTTGATTGATCGACTCGGATTGCGTCGATAAGTCTTTTTGCCCGAGCGTAAGCTCGGGCTTTTGTATTTATGCATCTGTATTTATGCGTATTGTTTATGCAATTCTAGTGAATTTAGTGTGTTTGAAGTAGAATTAAAAAGCTTGATTAAATGGCTGAATTTGAGGTTTGAAGATTTAAGTTTGAAGATTTAGGATTAACGATTTAGATTATAAGCTAAATGATTTAAGAATAATTGATTTAAGGTTAAATGATTAAGATTTAAGTGATTTAAGATTTAAGCGATTTAGTTTTAGCGAGTTCTTAAGTTTGCAGGATTTATAACTGAAGAATAAAACATAATTGAATATGGATGATTGAAGTAACCGAAACAAAAAACTACGAAATGTTGGTTATGCATTTTGCAAAGATTCGCGCGGATGTTAGGCAAAGGTAACAAAAAAGCGAGTCTGCCAATGACGACGCATGTTGGTTGATTAGGTAAGTTAAGAAAAGGAGGAACCCGTGGAGGGTCCCGAAATTAAGGCTGTAGAAGCCGTTATTGATAATGGTTCATTTGGAAAGCGCACGCTGCGTTTTGAAACAGGTCGCCTCGCTCAGCAGGCGGATGGTGCTGTTGCCGCATACTTGGATGACGATTCCATGATTTTGTCGACGACGACTGCAGGATCTAGTCCAAAAGAAAACTACGACTTCTTCCCACTGACTGTTGATGTGGAAGAAAAAATGTACGCTGCTGGTAAGATTCCAGGATCTTTCTTCCGCAGAGAAGGACGCCCGTCAAATGAGGCAACGCTTGCGTGCCGTATTATTGACCGCCCATTGCGCCCGCTTTTCCCACACACTTTGCGTAACGAAGTGCAAGTTGTAGAAACGATTTTGGCAATTAATCCAGATGATGCTTACGACGTTATTGCTTTGAACGCTGCATCTGCTTCTACTATGATTTCTGGTTTGCCATTTGAAGGTCCAGTTTCTGGTGTGCGTTTGGCTTTGATTGATGGCCAGTGGGTTGCATTCCCTCGTTGGAGTGAGCGTGAGCGTGCTGTATTTGAGATTGTTGTTGCTGGTCGCGTTATTGAAAATGGCGATGTTGCGATTGCAATGATCGAAGCTGGCGCTGGTAAGAATGCTTGGAATTTGATTTATAATGAGGGTCAAATTAAGCCAGATGAGGAAGTTGTAGCTGGAGGCTTAGAAGCCGCAAAGCCGTTCATTAAGGTTATTTGCGAAGCGCAAAATGAGTTGAAGCGAATTGCGTCTAAGGAAACCAAGGAATTCCAGCTGTTCCCAGAGTATACGGATGAGCTTTATGCAAGAATCGATGAGATTGCTCATGCTGATTTGAACGAGGCTCTTTCTATTGCAGAAAAGCTTCCACGCCAAGACCGCATTGCGGAAATTAAAGAAGGCGTGCGCGAGGCGATTGCGCAAGAGTTTACTGATATGGACGAAGCCGAGAAAGAAAAGGAACTCGGCAATGCGTTCAAGGAGTTGCAGCGCCAGATTGTTCGTCGTCGTATTTTGACGGAAGATTACCGTATTGACGGCCGCGGCTTGCGCGATATTCGTACGCTTAGTGCAGAAGTTGATATTGTTCCTCGCGTTCATGGTTCGGCGCTCTTCCAGCGCGGCGAAACCCAGATTTTGGGCGTAACTACTTTGAACATGCTTAAGATGGAACAGCAAGTGGATGCGCTTTCTGGCCCACAAACTAAGCGCTACATGCACAACTACGAGATGCCTCCATACTCCACTGGTGAAACGGGTCGCGTTGGTTCTCCAAAGCGCCGCGAGATTGGTCATGGTGCTTTGGCAGAGAAGGCTTTGGTGCCAGTTTTGCCAAGTCGCGAAGAGTTCCCATATGCTATTCGTCAAGTATCGGAAGCTATTGGTTCCAACGGCTCTACATCTATGGGCTCCGTGTGCGCGTCTACGCTTTCCTTGCTCGCTGCTGGCGTTCCTTTGAAGGCTCCAGTTGCTGGCATTGCTATGGGCTTGGTTTCGGGAGACGTTGATGGCAAGCACATCTTTAAGACTTTGACCGATATTCTTGGCGCAGAAGATGCGTTTGGAGATATGGACTTTAAGGTTGCTGGTACGTCTGAATTTATTACTGCTTTGCAGCTTGATACTAAGCTTGATGGCATTCCAGCAGACATTTTGGCTGCTGCTTTGCAGCAAGCTCACGAGGCGCGCACGACTATTCTTGAAGTGATTAACGAGTGCATTGATTGCCCAGCAGAGATGAGCCCATTTGCTCCACGCATTATTACAACTACGATTCCTGTAGATAAGATTGGCGAAGTAATTGGCCCTAAGGGTAAGATGATTAACCAGATTCAAGAAGAAACTGGTGCCGAGATTGCTATTGAAGATGACGGTACTGTGTACATCTCTTCCGAAGGTGGCGAAGCTGCTCAAAAGGCTAAGGAAATCATTGATTCTATTGCAAATCCACGTATTCCAAAGGCTGGCGAGACTTTTACTGGCAAGGTTGTTAAGACTACGAGCTTTGGTGCTTTTGTAAACTTGACTCCTGGAAGCGACGGCCTGTTGCATATTTCCCAGATTCGTAATCTTGCTAACGGTGAGCGCATCGACACTGTTGAAGATGTGCTTAAAGAGGGAGATACCGTAGAAGTAATCGTGCAAAGCGTAGACGAGCGCGGCAAGATCTCTTTGGCAATTCCAGGTTTTGAAAATCAAGAGTCTTCGGCGCCAGCGCCTCGTGAAAACCGTGGTCGTGGATCTCGCGAAGATCGTGAAGATAGGGATGATCGCAGAAGTGACCGTAGGCGTGCTCCACGCGACGATAGGGATGATCGTGGAGACAGAGGAGATAGAGATGATCGTCCTCGCCGCCGTAGCGTTCGCGATGATCGCGATTCGCGTTATGACGATAGGGAAAATCGTTCGGATCGTTCAAGCCGCTACGACGAACGCTCTTCTAGAAGAGATGATCGCAGAAGCGATCGCTACGATAACAACGATTATGAAGATCGTCCTCGCCGCCGCGCTCCTCGCGACGACCGATACGACGAGCGAGATGATAGTGCAAGTGAGCGCGCAGAGCGTTCCGATCGTTCCGACGACCGCGCAGAGCGTCCTCGCCGTGGATCGGATCGCAGAGTGAGCGACCGCAATTTGCGCTACGCTGCAGACGACGACCACTACGATGAGTATCGCGCTGCTCGCGAGGAGCGCGCAGAACGCCCTCGTCGCAGGATCCGTCGCGATTTTGACCCATTTGACGAGGACTAATCGCAAGATAAAGACGCAAGCGCATAAGCGCCTAGTCATATAAAATAAAAAATCTAAATGCCTTCAAGTTGCTTTTGCGCTTGGGGGCATTTTGAAACATTTTTTGAAACATTTGAACAGGAGCAAAATGGCCATGAATCGTACTATAGGATCGTTTAACACTACAGCTATTGGCTTTGGTGAGATGCCATTAACGATTGAAAACAATCTTGGGCACAGTATGGGCATTGAAACAATCCACGCGGCTCTAAACGCTGGATGCACGCATATAGATACGGCATGGGCGTATTATTGCTCGGGCGGTGAGGAGCAAACTGGCGAAAAGCTTGTGCGCGAGGCGTTGGATAGCTGGAATGGAGACAAGTCCTCGATTCTTGTTGCAACAAAAGTCGGCCACTTCCGCAACTTTACAGATGGTAAGCCAACGTGGGGTAAAGATGGAAAGCCAGAGCATTTGATTGCGCACGCTAAAGAGTCGGCAATGGCTCTTGGCGTAGATACGATTGATTTGCTTTACTTCCACAGGCCAGATCCAGAAGTTCCATACAATGAGTCGATTGAAGCAATGCAACATCTGCTTGATGAGGGAGTCGCGCGAGAAATCGGCATTTCTAACGCATCTGTTGAGCAGATTGACATTGCGCGTGAGATTTTGGGAGAAAAGCTTGTTGCTGTTCAAAATCAGTATTCGCCAGTGCATTTAGAAAACGAAGACACATTGCAATATTGCAAGAAGCTTGGAATTGCGTTTGTTTGCTGGAGTCCGCTTGGAGGGTTCCGTCACCCGTACGACGAGCATCTTTTTGACCCATTCCGTAAAGTGGCGGATGCTCACAACGTTAGCTATCAGCAGGTTGTTTTGGCTTGGGAGCTTGCCAAGGGCAGCAATGTTTTTGTTATTCCAGGCGCGCATAGGCCAGCTACGATTTTAGATAGCTTAAAGGCTGCAGATTTGCAATTAAGCGACGAAGAATTAGCTTATTTGGGTTAGTTTAATTTTGATTAACTTTTACAGCGAATAAGACAAAACGAATAAGACAAAACGAAAGCGAATAATATGCAAGAAACTAGCGTAGCAGGAATGCCACTTGCACACGAAGACGAAGATGGCTTGCCAATTCCAGTGACGATTCCAGTGCCACTTGGAGCGCGCGCTCACGCCGTTTTTACAACGCGATTAGGTGGAATTTCCGAAGGTGCGTTTGCTTCGCTTAATTTAGGAGGCAAAGCTGGCGATGATGCTAAATCTGTGTTTAGCAACCGTTGTGCTTTGCAACGCGCGCTTAAATCTGACTTGTGTCTTGTTAGCCAAGTTCACGGAAATAGCGTATTTGATGCAGATCCAATAGTTGATTCGTGGAACACTCCGTACGGTTTTGATGCTACAGGTTTTGCAGATTCACACGCTAGAATCGAAGCAGACGCGCAAGTTTCAACTGCTTGCTCGCTTGCTTTAGGAATGTTTGCTGCAGATTGCTTGCCAGTTTTGCTTGCAGATAGTGAATCTGGTGTAATTGCTGCAGCACATTGCGGCAGAAAAGGCTTAATGGCTGGCGTGCTTGATTCTGTTATTGAAGCAATGTGCGAAAAGGGAGCCGAACGCTCGAATATAACAGCTGTTTTAGGGCCATGTATTTGTGGTGATTGCTACGAAGTTGGCGAAGAAATCGCGCGCGACTTTGAACGCCGATACCCACAAACTGTAACGCAAACGCGTTTTGGTGGACTTGGAATTGATATTGCAGAAGCTGCTCGCATTGATTTAGCGCTTGCAGGAGTTGCAAATATTGTTGACGCTTTGCCGCGCGTTACTGCTGCCACACAATATTTGGCTAAAGACGAAGAGTTGCAAACAATTTGTAAGGTAGACGGCGAAGGCGAAGTGTTGGAAAGTCGCCTTAAGGCGTTGCAAAACCCAATGTGTACGCTGGAAAATCCATTATGGTATTCTCATAGGCGCGCTGGTCTTGCAGGAAAATCTCACGAAGGACGATTGCTTGCGCTTGTAGTTAAAGACAAGTAAAAGCTATTGTTAGAAAGCTATTGAAAGCTATAGAAAGCTATTGTTATGAATCAAATTAACGTAGTGATTTCTGGGTTTGGGCCATACGAGGATTTAGAAATAAATCCGTCGCACGAAGTGCCACTAGCGCTTGAACACGCCAAAAATGGCGATTTAGCATCGGATTTTAATCTTCCAGAAGATGTTAGCGTAAAAATTACGTCTGTAATGTTGCCAATCAGCTTTGCAAACGCTTGGCCGCATCTTTTAGAAACGATTAACGCGCAAGACGCGGATATTGTGATTGCAACAGGCGTAAAACACGCGGCTCGTGGAGTGCAACTAGAACGATGCGCTACAAACATAATGGATGCGAATAAGCCAGACGTAGATAACCACACTCCTCAAAGCGTGCAAATCGTTGAAAATGGGCCTGCTGCGTACTGGACTAGGCTGCCGCTAAGAATGATTCTAAACGATTTTGCTCATAGTGGGATTGCGTCTACGCTAAGCTCGGATGCAGGAACATATGTTTGCAATTCGCTGTTTTATAGATTGCTAGATTGGGCGTCGAATAATTCTAAAAAGCGCATAATTGCAGGGTTTGTAAGTTTTCCGCCAGTGGTTGCGTTGCATGATGCACGCCACGGGCTGCCATTGGACGCGCAAATAAAAGCTGGAAAAAGCATAATTTGCGAAGCTGTAAATTACTATATGAAACCTTCGTCTTCGGGAATATTGCTCAAGTAATTCGCGCGACACGCTCGAGTGTTTTAGCAACTAAAGTGATAGCGTTATTGCTGATGGAGTGTGCACGATAAGTAGAGTCGTGCGGGGGTTTGTGAAAGGAATAAACATGGTGCCAGATCGTTTCCCAACTGCTTTGCGAGGGTACGACAAAGATAAAGTCAACGAAGCCTTTACCAACTATGAGCGCACAATATCGCGGTTGCGTGAACAAGTGCGATCTAGTGACGAATCTATTCTTCAATTGCAAGCACAATTGCAAGAAGAAAAAAATAATGTAAAACGCGCAAAAAGCGGTAATACTTTTGCATCTTTGGGCGCAAATGCGCAACAATTACTTGCCTCGGCAGAGCAAACGAGTGCGCAATTAATTGAGCGCGCAAAGCAAGACGCTGCGTCGATTAAAAAAACGGCTCAAGCGCAGGCAGGAACTTTGCTGAATAACGCAAAATTAGACGCGGAGCATTTGCTTCAAGAGGCGCAAACCAAGGCAGATACGCTACTCTCTACAGCCAGCAATAAGGCAAATCAAATGACGAGCGCTGCGAAAGAGGATTCAGAGCGTTTGCGCGAAACAACGAGCAAAGATGTTAATGCACAAAAAGATGCTGCAACGCTAGAAATCAACAATGCGCGTGAAGAACATACGAAGCGAATGGCATCCGAAAAGTCTGAGCAAGAGCGCGCAATCGCACAGCTGAAGGCGGATGCAGCGCAAAAAATCGCAGAACAAAGGTCGGCTGCCAACGCGGAAATCGCACATGCTAAAGCAGAAACAAATGATCAAATTGAGTCTGCTTTAGCAGAAGCGAACAAGAAGCTTGCAGATATGCAAGAGCGCGCAACAAAGATGATGGCGGATGCTCAGCGCAAGGCGGGAGAAATCACGGATGCGGCTGCTGCAAAAGCCCAGGAGATTGCGGACGAAGCGCAAGTTGAGCGTACGCGTACACTGAGCCAAGTTAGTGCAGAAGTTGAGCAAATTAGAAACGACATTGCAGCTCAACAAGAAGAGGCCACAAAAAAGGTGAACGAGCTTATTTCTGGTCTAAAAGAGCGTGAGCGTGCTGCGCAAGAAGAGGCAGACGCGCTTGTTGCGCGCGCAAAAACTGTGCATCAAGATGCGGATGATTATGCTGCTCAAGCGCATAAAGATGCGGATGCTCAAGCTGCGCAAATCGTTCGCAAAGCTATGCAAGATGCTACGGCTCAGGTGGAAGAGCGCAGGGCGGCAGCTCAAAAGGAGCTTGACGGCATGACGGCGCGCTTAACGCAGTTGCAGCATAGGGAAGCGCAAATCACGCAGCGCGTTACTGAGCTTAGGTCTTTGTTTGCAAACGCATTCTCGGGATTTGATTTTGGAGATGCTGCTTCTGGACAGGGGCATTCTGGCGATTCTGCAGATGCGGATGCTTCGGAGCATAGAGATGCGGATGCTCAAAAGCAGGCTAGAAAAGATGCTCAAGCTCAAGTGGAAGAGGCAATTGCGCAGGAGTCGTGAGTTGCGCTGGCGCAGAAGCGCGCGGCGTAATTTGTGCTGCGTGATTTGTGCGGAAAAGTCGCGGAAAAGTCGCAAGCAGACGCAAGATTTGCGAAAAAAGCTAAAATAAACTATAAAAAATAAACATAAAACAAGGAAAACAAGAAAGGTTATACAGTGACTGAGATCTGTGAATTAAGTGCCGAAGCTTTGCAAAATTTGCGTGACGATTTTGACGCAAATCCATTGAATCGTTTGGCAATGAACGGCGTTACGGCTGCAGGAATCGATAAAGTGGCGCGAAACTACGATCGCGCTCGCCTGCTGCAGCGCCGATTCTCAACGGTTGTGGATAATGGCGACGCAAGGCATCAAGATCATTCTGGTCGCTGCTGGCTATTTAGCTCTTTGAATGTTGCGCGATTTGTTGCTAAAAAATCGCTTAAAGTTAAGGATTTTGAGTTCTCGCAGAACTACGCAATGTACTTCGACAAGCTTGAGCGAATCAACTACTTCTTAAATGACGTTGCGGCTCTTGTTCGCTCTGGCGAACCTTCTGATTCGCGTTTGTTGCAGCATTTGCTCAGTGACGTTATGGGCGACGGCGGCCAGTGGACCATGGCTATGAACATCTACAAGAAATATGGTGCTGTTCCTAAGGATTTGTACCCAGAAACAGAGTCTTCTAAAGACACTGGAGATATGAATACTCAGCTTAAAAAGCTCTTGCACACAGCTGTGGCTCATATGTATGCTAACGCTGCAGATATTGACAATATTATTGAGACGACTATGGCTGCAGGTCATAGGATTCTTACAATTCACTTGGGTGAGCCACCAAAGAGCTTCGATTGGGAGTGGACAGACGAGGACGGAAAGTTCCATCGTGATGGCGAAATTACTCCAGTTGAGTTTTGGAAGAAGTACGTTACTGCTGGTTTGGAAGACTACGTTTGCTTGGTGGACGATCCGCGTGCGGAGCATCCAAAGGGCAAGAAGATTGCGATTGAGCACTTGGGCAATGTTGCTGGCGGAGATGCTACTGAATATTTGAACGTGCCAAACCAGTTTATGAAGGATTGCGTGCGTAAGATTCTTGTTGAGCAGGGTATTCCAGTTTGGTTTGGTGCAGATTGCCACCCTATGATGGATCGCGATAATGGCGCTTGGGCTACGGATTTGTTTGAGTATGATCGCGTTTATGGCGTTGATTTTGACTTGAACAAGGAGCAGCGCGTGCGTTTTGCTGATTCGGCTATGAATCATGCTATGGCGTTTGCTGGAGTTGACGTTGCGGATGACGGCACGACTACTCGCCGCTGGCGTGTTGAGAACTCTTGGGGCGCGGATATTGCGGACAAGGGTTACTTTACGATGAGTGACGATTGGTTCACTGAGTACGTGTACGAGGTTGCTGTGCCTAAGGCTCTTTTGCCAGAGGAATATAAGAAAGCACTGGAAGAACCAGCAATTGTTTTGCCGGCGTGGGACCCAATGGGCGCGCTCGCCTAGGCTAATTTCACTAGGAAATTAGCCTAATCGAGCGCGCCCGAGCTGCTTAGAGCAGAAGCATTGCTTCTGCTGCAGCGAGGACAGTCGCGCGCTTAGACCGCGCGACTGTTGTGGCCTACTCTAATGCGCCCGAGCCGCGTGAGTTATTTTCCGCTTTTTGTACCAAATTTGGCCTAATTTGGTACAAAAAGCGGAAGTTTTTCCCGAGTTTGTACGTGTTTTTGGTCAAATATGGTACAAAATGCGTAGTTGTTTTCCGGGTTTTGTACGTGTTTTAGGCCAAATTTGGTACAAAAAGCGGAAAGGCGGTTCGTCGCGCCTGCGAGGAGAGAAATACTCAAACCTCGCGCAACATCAAATAGGAGAGTTGCGCTACGCTCTAAGCTCGAAGGCAGGTCTGAGCGACTACATAAACTTGTAGTGCTTTGTAATTGCGTCAAATCTTGCCGCATTGAGCGCAGTTTATTCTATAGGATGGTGACAAATGGAATCTACGCCTGATCAGCGCATTTCAAGCGCAGTCAAGCAAGCTGTTGAAAACGGCATGAATCCGCTTGACTCGTCTAAATTCGAGCGCTGGGAAGACCAGGTTGGAGTAGATCGTATAATCAACCGTCGCGTGTTGGAGTTGGAGCCGCTTCCCACTCCTGCTCAAGTTCTTGGCGAGTTGCCACTTTCTCCGTATGCGCAAGATATTGTTGCCGAGTCACGCGATGAGATTCGCGAATGCCTTAACGGAGATGACGATCGCTTGCTTGTAATCGTTGGACCTTGCTCGGTTCACGATCCCGCTGCAGCTCTTGACTACGCGTCTCGTTTGGCTGATTTGCGCGCAAAGCTCGAAGGCGAGCTTTTGATTGTTATGCGCGTTTACTTTGAAAAGCCGCGCACAACAGTTGGCTGGAAGGGCTTGATTAACGACCCAGATATTGACGGCACGCACGATATTCACAAGGGTTTGCTTTTGGCGCGTCGCACGCTTCTTGGCGTTTTGGACGCTGGTTTGGCTGCAGCAACCGAGTTTTTGGAGCCGACTAGCCCGCAGTTTATTGCGGATGCGGTTAGCTGGGGGGCGATTGGCGCGCGCAACACGGAATCGCAGATTCACCGCCAGCTTGCTAGTGGTCTTTCTATGCCAGTCGGATTTAAGAACGCTACGGATGGCTCTGTTACGGCCGCCGTCAATGGTTGCCTAGCTGCCAGTCAGCATCACACTTTCTTTGGAATTGACCATCTTGGACGCGCGTGCGCTGTACAAACGCTTGGAAACCCTGATTGCCATGTTGTTTTACGCGGATCTAGCAAGGGTCCAAACTACGATTCGGCTTCTGTTGCAGCGGCCGTTGCATCGGTTCGTTTGAGGCTCGGCGCGGATTGCGTGGCGTCTAATGGCGTTGTAATCGATTGCTCGCACGGAAATTCAGGCAAAGATGAGAATCGCCAGATTCAAGTTGTGCAAGATATTGCGGATCGATTTGCGCACGGCGAAAAGGGCATTAAAGGCGTTATGATGGAAAGCTTCTTGCAAGGCGGAAACCAAGATCCTGCGCCTTTGAGCGAGCTTGAATACGGAAAGTCTATTACAGATCGATGCATTTCTTGGGAAGATACTGCGCGATTGCTTAACACGCTTGCGCAGTCTGTTTCTGCTCGCCGACTTAAGTCTTGAGTGTTGCGCGATTCCTATTTGGTGTGTAGGAGGGCTGGGTGTTTCTGCGTTAGCGCGCTTAGACCGCGCTAACGATACGCTTCATCCGCTGCGAAAAATTTCGAATCTCTACCGCACTTGGCGTAATCTATGTAAACTGTAGTGCGATTGTATGGCGACACGCCGTGTTTTTTTTTTTAGGTGTAAACCATTACAATAAATCCTCAAATAGTCAGCATTTTTGAACAAAGGAGTGCAAAATGTGCGAATCGCCAGCCCCTGAGTACAACAATATTCCCCAAGATAAAGATGGCGTTTTAAGCCGCGCTCTGCCAATTGCGCGATACGCGATTTTTGCGCTTTTGCTTGCTGGCGCATTTCTTCTGGCGTTTGCGTGGTATCGCGGCACTCACAGCAAAGGCTACACTGTTGTTGCCTGTTCTGCACTATGGTTTAGCGTTATTGTTCCGTTTATTACGTTGATTGTGCTTTGCGTTTTTGTGCGCGGGTGGCGTCTTGTTGTTGGCTCTACGATTTGCGTTTTGCTAATAGCGTCTTTCTTTGGGTTTATTGCGCTTCAAAATCAAATCATGGAGTTTTTGAATGTTCCCGCTACAAATCCTTGGTTTGAATTCACGTGCAGCGCTTCGCTAAAAATTGCAACCGTGTCTTTTGTTATTATGTGTTGTGTAAGCGTATTTTTGATTAGACGCAATGCAACGCGCGAGATTAAATACAACGCGCGAGATTAAATACAGCACATACGATTAAGACTAAAGGATGATTTGACGAATGCCTAAGTTTACAAAAATTGCCATTATTGGCGCTATGGAAGAAGAAGTTGCGCACATTGCCGCTTCTCTTAGCAATGTTAAGCATAATAAGGCAGCCAGCTTAGACGTATCTTGTGGCGTGCTTGAATGCGAAGATGGCGGAAAAATCGAAGTGGCTGCAACGGTTGGCGGAATGGGACTTGTAAATGCCGCTGCAACCGCACAGTATTTAATTGATACGTACAAGCCGCAGGCCGTAATCTTTTCGGGAATTGCGGGAAATCTTAATAAAAATTTGCATACAAATGATGTTGTTCTTGGAAAAACATTAAGATATTTAGACACTGACATGCGCATGATTAATCAGTGGAAGCCGTTTACAAACGAATATCATTCAGACGATTATCTTCTTAAAACAGCAGACAGCGTTTTAACAAAGATGGGCATTAACCACATTTTGGGAACAATCGCATCTGGCGGATATTTTGTAGACACGCCCGAAAAAGTGGCGGAAGTTATTGAGGCGACTCAAGCGGATGCTGTAGAAATGGAAGGCGCTGCGATTCTTCACGTTGCTGCAAGAAACGACGTTCCAGCGCTAGTTGTGCGCGCAATGAGCGACAATGCAGACACAAAATACGAGGAATTCCACACTTTCGACATATCGGAATACGCGGATACTGCTGCAAAAATGACAGTAAATATTGTTAGGAATTTGTAGAGTTCAACACGCCGATGTGGTCGCCGACGCGCAGCATCGCCAAACAAAAGGCGAGTAGCGCTAAATGCCGCCATTTTTTGAGTGCAATCAGATTTTGGCGGCAAGGTTTTTACCCCACTCTTAAGATTGGCATCGTTAATAGAAGAAAAAAGGTAATAAGAAATAAAAGATGCCAGTTTTAAACATTAGTTAAATAGTTAAGAGGAAAATTTGCGGTAGGTTATACGAGAAACGCAGATTGACTGGCATAATGGCAATTCTTCTTGAAAGGAAATGAAGAATATGCGTAAAAATGCAGTAAATAATGCAGTAGAAAATCAATCAATAAAGTCTAACACAAAGTGGAATATGCGCGCGATTGCAGCAGGATTGTTAGCGTCCGCAACTTTAGTGAGCTTTGCGGCTTGCGGAGATAATATTCCTGCAAGCAGTTCGCAATCGTCTGCAAATACTAGCGCAAAAATCGTAGGAAACTTCCAAGGCTCGGGTGCGTCTTCCCAGCAGGTTGCTGTAGAAGCGTGGATTGCAGGATTCCAATCCAAAAATCCTGGCGCAAAAATCGCATATAATCCAACTGGCTCGGGTGCAGGAGTTACAACGTTTATGACGGGAGCCACAGCTTGGGCTGGATCCGATAAATCGTTAAGCGACGACGAGTTAGAAAAGTCAAAGTCGGTTTGCGCAAATGGCACTACGGCTTTCGATGTTCCAGTATATGTTTCTCCAATCGCAGTAATCTTTAATCTAAAGGGCGTTTCGGATGCTGGAAAACACATAAATATGGACGCTTCTACAATCGCAAAAATCTTCGACGGCAAGATTACGCGTTGGAATGACGATGCTATTAAATCGCAAAATCCAAAGCTAAAGCTACCAGATAAGCCGATTACAGTTGTTCACAGGTCTGATAAGTCTGGCACAACGCAGAACTTCTTAAGCTACATAAAAGACGTTGCGCCAAGCGATTGGGCTTACGATCTTAGCGAAAATTGGCCAAATAGCGTAGGTCAGGGCGCAAAAGGCACGTCTGGCGTTGTTTCCACAATTCGCATGGCAGACGGAGCAATTGGATACGCGGACTTTTCGCAAGTTGGAAAGCTTGGAACTGTGGCAGTAAAAGTGGGAGATTCTTACAACCAGATTAGCCCAGAAGGTGGCTCTATAACCATTAACGATTCAAAGGTTGATGAAGATGCTGCAGCAAAATCAAAGCACCGCGTTGTTGTTAAAATAAACCACAAAACGGAAGAAAAAGGCGCTTATCCGATTGTGCTAGTTTCTTACGATATTGTGTGCGGTGCTTACAAAGATGCTGCAACTGCACGATTTGCAAAGTCTTGGCTTAGCTACGTTACTAGCAAAGATGGCCAGGCTGCGGCTCAAGATGCTGCTGGAACTGCGCCTTTGCCAGAAAAGCTTATGGGAAGGATTAACAAGTCGATTCAGTCGATAGGCAAGTAAAAATAGCATTTTGCAAAGATTTTAGAGTAGTTAATATAGTAGTCAATATATTGCTGCTGATAGCATTTATATAATGACTACAAAAGGAGCATGAGTGAGTTCTAAACAAAGAACTGAAATCAGTAAAGATGCGCACAAAAGTGGCCATTTTGCAGGTGGTTTTGCAGACCGCTTGTTCAAAAGCGTAGCTCTTGCTTGCGGATTGCTGATTTTAATGGTGCTTACAGCTGTTGCATTGTTCCTGCTGTTTCAAGCGTGGCCTATTATAGGCGCAAACAAAAGCCAAGTAAGCCAAGTATTTTTGGACTTTACTGGCGGCAAAGCGCACGATTTTCTAGGCTACGTAGCGCCAATGGTTTTTGGAACTGTTCTTATGTCTGCGCTCGCTCTGCTCCTTGCTTTCTTTGTTTCGATTGGAATCGCGCTGTTTATAAGCCACTATGCTCCGCCAAAAATCGTGCCGCTTTTAAGTGGTGTAGTCGACTTGCTTGCTGCGATTCCATCCGTAATCTACGGTCTTTGGGGCGGATTGGTGCTAGTGCCATCCACATACCCGTTCTGGAAGTTTATTTCGCACATCTTTGGCTGGATTCCGCTTTTTGCAGGTCCTGCTGCAAGCCCTTCTCGTAGTGCTGCAACTGTTAGCATTGTTCTTGCTGTTATGATTCTGCCGATTATAACTTCTATGGCGCGAGACATTTTCCAGCAAGCGCCGCGATTGCAACAAGAAGGCGCGCTCGCGCTTGGTGCAACAAAGTGGGAGATGATAAAGCTAGCGGTTTTGCCGTTTGCAAAGTCGGGAATTGTTTCCGCATCTATGCTTGGTCTTGGTCGCGCTTTGGGCGAAACAATGGCAGTTCTTATGATTTTGTCTCCAGGATTCACCTTTAAATTCAACATTTTGCAAGCTTCGCAAAACCAAACGATTGCAGCAAACATAGCAGCGCAATACCCAGAAGCAAACGGATTGGGTGTTAGTGCGCTTATTGCTACAGGCTTGGTGCTGTTTGTTATTTCATTCGCTGTAAACCTTATTGCGCGCAAAATCACGGGAAAGGCGAGTGCATGATGCAAAATTCGCAATCGTTACAAGTTGGCTCCGTTGGCTCTGATCAGACTGTTGGCGCAAGCAGCGAATCTCCAAAAATCGACTTTAACAAGTTCCGCCCAACGCGCTCTAGAATCGCAAGTCGTAAGCGAAAAGACTTGTTTATGCGCGTGCTAATCTTTTTGTCTTTTGTAGTTGCGCTAATTCCGCTACTTTCTTTGCTTTTAACGACTATTGTAAACGGCATTAAGCGGCTAAACCTTGACTTTTTAACACATAATATGACTTATGTTGTTGGCGGCGCTGCTACTGGCACAGGCGGCTACGGTGGTATTTTGCACGCCATTATTGGAACGTTGGAGATTACGCTTGGCGCAATGGCAATTTCGATTCCGATTGGAATTATGTGCTCCGTGTATTTGATTGAGTACGCGCGAGACAGCCGCTTAGCTAGGGTGATTAATCTTGTTGTAGACGTTATGAGCGGAATTCCTTCGATTGTGGCTGGCTTGTTTGCGTTTTCTAGCTTTACGATTTTTGTAGGCCCTGGAACAATCAACGGTTTTGAAGGGTCGGTTGCGCTTTCGCTGCTTATGCTGCCAACTGTTGTTAAGTCGTGTCAAGAAATGTTAAAAATTGTGCCGAACGATCTGCGTGAAGCGGCGCTTGCTCTAGGCGTTACAAAGCAGCGCATGATTACAAAAATCGTGTTGCGAACCGCGTTGCCTGGCATTGTTTCTGGCTGTATTCTTGCGGTTGCGCGCGTGGTTGGAGAGACGGCTCCGCTTTTAATGGCAGCTGGGTTTATTGCATCCACGAATTTCAATCTTTTTGACGGGCAAATGACTACTTTGCCAGTGTACGTTTACCAGGAATATTCCAAGCTTTCGGCGAATTGCCCAGCTAACGCGCCATCTTCGTGCGTTACTACGATTCCGATGGAGCGTGCGTGGGCGGCGGCGCTTGCTTTGATTGTGGTTGTTTTGCTGCTGAATATTATTGGGCGAGTTGTAGCGCGCGTGTTCTCAGTAAAGGCGAAATAAAGCGAAGTGAATCAAGGTAAATCAAAGTAAAGCAAAGTAAGACGAAGGATTTTAGAAAGTGAGGCGCAAATGGGTCAGCGCATTGATGTTAAGCATTTGAACATTTACTATGGTGATTTTCTAGCAGTAGAAGACGTTAACATAAGCATTGAGCCAAACAAGGTTACGGCTTTTATTGGGCCTTCGGGATGCGGAAAATCAACGGTTTTGCGCACTCTAGACCGCATGCACGAGATTACTCCAGGCGCTCGCGTAGAAGGTCAGGTGTTGCTTGAAGGCCGCGATTTGTATGGCAAAGATGTGGATCCTGTGGCCGTTCGCCGAGATGTTGGAATGGTGTTCCAGCGCCCAAATCCTTTCCCAACAATGTCTATTCGAGAAAACGTTCTTGCAGGAGTTCGCTTAAACAATCGCCATATTTCAAAGCAAGACGCCGACGACCTAGTTGAGTGGGCTTTGCGTGGCGCGAATTTGTGGAACGAGGTTAAAGATAGACTCGATAAGCCAGGAATCGGGCTTTCTGGCGGTCAGCAGCAACGACTTTGTATTGCGCGAGCCGTGGCTGTGCATCCGCAAGTGCTTCTTATGGACGAGCCTTGCTCTGCTCTTGACCCTATCTCTACTCTTGCTGTAGAAGATTTGATTAACGAGCTTAAGCGCGATTACACGATTGTGATTGTAACGCATAACATGCAGCAGGCGGCGCGCGTTGCCGACTACACTGCGTTCTTTAACCTTAAGGCGGTTGGAAAACCAGGGCATCTTGAGTATTTTGCAGATACAACCACTATGTTCAACAATCCGCGCAATGCGGAGGCGGAGCGCTACATTTCTGGCCGATTTGGGTGATTTTTGCAGCGATTTCTGTGTGTTTTTTGCGCGATTTTTAGGCGATTTTTGCATAATTTTTGCGCGATTTTTCTTTGGTCAGCACGTGCGCGTAAGGTCGAACCTGTTCGGTTGTTCAAAGTTCTATAAGTCGTTTCTAATTCTCGCGAGTTTTCTAGAGTGTTTATTCGGCTTGTGCTTTGCGCGCCGAGCGAGTCGCAGTAACCTCTGCGTGAATGCCCAAATGTAATTGCGTCCGCGATTGCTCAAGTGCTATCGCCACGCTTTTTATGGTCTTTTGCGCTGTAAAACCAAGGAACAGAGAGTTTATGGAAAAGTTCTTCCATCTCAAAGAAAACGGCACGAATGTATCAACGGAGATCACTGCAGGTCTCACTACATTCTTTGCAATGTCGTACATTATTGTTGTAAACCCAATGATTTTAAGCCAAACTGGCATGCCTAAGGGTGGCGTTTTCCTCGCTACAATCATCGCAGCAATTATTGGCACACTCGTTATGGGCTTGTTTGCTAACGTGCCTTACGCTCAAGCTGCTGGCATGGGTCTTAACGCATTCTTCACATACACAGTGTGCTTTGGCTTGCATTTTACGTGGCAAGAAGCCATGTGTATGGTGTTCTTGTGCGGTTTAATTAACATTATTATTACCGTTACCAAGATTCGTAAGATGATTATTCGTGCCATCCCAACTTCGTTGCAACATGCGATTGGTGGTGGCATTGGTTTATTCGTTGCATACGTTGGCATTATGAGCGTTGGCTTAATCACCTTTACCTCCAAGGATCCTGCTGCCGCTGCTAAGAGTAAGCCAACCGCTGCTATTCCAGGCCTTGCTGTTATTAATAATCCTATTTTGTGGCTATTCCTTATTGGACTTGTTTTGGCTATTGTTCTTACTGTTCTTAAGGTTCGCGCAAGCTTGCTTATTACGATTATTGCAACATCTTTGATTGGTATTCCGCTTGGCTTAACTTCGTTAAATAATGCTGTTTCTGTTACAGACGCTTTTGCCCAGCTTCCAACCACCTTTGGTGCTATTTTTGGCCCGCAAGGTTTCCCTGCTCTCTTCTCTAATCCAGCACGCATCCCGCTTGTTTTGGTAACTATTTTCGCCTTCTCTATGTCGGATACTTTCGACACTCTTGGCACGTTTATTGGCACTGGCCGCAGAACTGGCATTTTCTCGGAGGCAGATGAGAAGGCTTTGGAAAACGGCTCTGGCTTTAGTTCCAAGATGGATCGTGCGCTGTTTGCTGATTCGATTGCAACTTCGGTTGGCGCAATTTGCGGTACTTCTAACACAACTACTTACGTTGAGTCTGCTGCTGGTATTGGTGCTGGTGGCCGCACTGGTTTGACTTCTGTAGTTGTTTCCGTGTGCTTTGCGCTTTCGATTGTTCTTGCGCCATTTGCTAGCGCCGTTCCTGCGGCTGCTACGGCTGGCGTGCTTGTAGTTGTAGGCTGCATGATGGCAAGCTCGTTAAAGGAGATTGCTTGGGACGATATTTCCGAAGCAATTCCTGCGTTCTTCGCTGCCGTGTTTATGGCGTTCTCTTACTCGATTTCTTACGGCATTGCCGCTGGATTCATCATGTACTGCTTAGTTATGACTTGCAAGAAGCGTGCTAAAGACGTTCATCCAATGCTTTGGATTGTTTCGCTTTTGTTCATTCTTGACTTTGTTGCTAACGCAGTTTTGTAAATCGAATAGTTAGATATTAGTTAAGTTAGATATTAGTTAGATATTAATTTAATTAATTATTTTAAGAGCGTATTTGATGCGTACGGTTGCTTGCGATTTTTCCGCGTGAGTTTGGGATAAGTCGCCAGCAACCGCGCGTGTTGAGTACGCTCTTAAATAATCCTAAATAAAAATAAATTATAAAGTTTGCGAAAAAATATTGACATTGTCGCGCGTGGGTATTAAACTTGCCCAACGTAAACCACAGACCGTTGGTGGAGTCGAAAGATTCCTGAAAATGATGTGTCATGCCAGCACAGGTTGAGCAGTGATTGTTGCGATTTATTTGCGATTTTTCACAAACTTTTTAACACTATGTGTTTTTTTGGATGCTCTGCCGTGCGCAGGGCTTTTTTGATATGTTATTTCCATTCCAGCGGCCAATTTAGGAAGGAACGCCATGAAGAGGCCCGAAAAGGAAGCGGTAGTTGCAGAGCTTACGGATTTGTTCCGTAACGCCGACGCTGTCTACCTTACCGAGTACCGCGGGCTTACAGTTCCGCAGATTTCTTCTCTGCGCGAAAAGCTAGGCCGCGATACTTCCTACTCTGTGGCTAAGAATACGCTTGCTCGCATTGCCGCTAAGGAAGCGGGCATTGAAGGTCTTGATGAGCTTCTTGCTGGCCCAACTGCAATCACCTTTGTAAAGGGCGATTTCATTGAGGCTGCTAAGACCTTGCGTGATTTTGCCAAAGAGAATAAGACCCTCGTCATTAAGGGCGGTTTCGCAGATGGAACCGTTTACGATGCCGAAGGCGCCAAGCAGCTGGCAGACCTCAAGTCTCGCCCAGAATTGCTTTCCGAGATGGCTGGCGCGCTCAAGGGCACCATGTCCAAGGCCGCCTACCTGTTCAACGCTTTGCCAACCAAGGCAGTGCGTACTATCGACGCTTTGCGCGAGAAGCAGGAAAAGGCCGCTTGATTCCCTTGCAGCTTGCTGCATGAGACCAAAAAATAATAAAAATGTTATGGCTCTAAGGCACAAGGTGTGTCTGGCCAAGTAAGAAAGGAAGCCATTATGGCTAAGCTCACTAGCGAAGAGCTTCTTGAAGCTTTCGGTGAAATGACCCTCGTCGAGCTTTCTGAGTTCGTCAAGGCCTTTGAAGAGAAGTTCGATGTTGAGGCTGCTGCTCCTGTAGCTGCTGTTGCTGCTGCTCCAGCCGCTGCCGCTGGCGCTGCTGAGGAAGAGAAGGACGAGTTTGACGTTGTCCTCGCTTCTGCAGGCGCTCAGAAGGTTGCCGTCATCAAGGCTGTTAAGGCTTTGACTGGCCTCGGCTTGAAGGAAGCTAAGGACATTGTTGACAATGCTCCAAAGCCAGTCCTCGAGAAGGCTAAGAAGGAAGATGCCGACAAGGCTAAGGCTGCTCTTGAAGAAGCCGGCGCAACCGTTGAACTTAAGTAGTTCTAGGCTCTTTTGTTAACTTTGTTAACGCATGCGGCTGGTTGCTAGCGTGATTTGCTAATTAGCGATTTGCTAGCGCATTAGTCGCGGATGCGTTTTGAATGCGGCAAGGTTTTTGTGGTTATCACGAATTCCTTGCCGTTTTTGCTTCTCTGCGTAGCTAATCCGTACTAGCGCTATTTCCGCTTTTTGTACCATATTTGGCTTAAATCGCGTACAAAGTCGGGAAAACATTTCACCAAATCGTCGCGGCAAAGTGGCATAATAGGAAAGCTTGTGACTGGAGGAGTAATCCGCTAGCACAGCACAGCAATATAAGTTGCGGGAGGATCCTTAAAACGGCTTAATATCAACGTTTTAGGGCGCCGATTTAACCGCTTCAAAAGAAAGAAGAACCATATTATGGCTCCAAAAAAGAAAGTCTCTGCGCTTATTAAGCTCGAGATTCAGGCTGGTAAAGCAAATCCAGCCCCACCACTGGGTCCTGCGTTAGGCTCCCACGGCGTAAACATCATGGACTTCTGCAAGGCCTATAACGACCAGACGAAGGACAAGATGGGTCAGATCGTTCCAGTAGAGATTACTGTTTACGAAGATCGTTCCTTTACATTTATTCTTAAGACTCCACCAGCTGCTGCTTTGTTGCTTAAGGCTGCTGGCATTCCTAAGGGCACCGAGAACCCATTGACCCACAAGGTTGGTTCTGTAACCAAGGCTCAGGTGCGCGAAATCGCCGAAATCAAGATGCCAGATCTTTCTGCACGAGATGTTGAAGCTGGTATGAAGATTATCGCGGGCACTGCTCGCTCGATGGGTATTACCGTTACCGACTGAAAGTGAGTGGAAAAAATGGTGAAGCGTTCTAAGAAGTATCGTGAAGCGGCTGAGAAGATCGACCGCAACAACCTTTACACCCCAGCTGAGGCTATTGCTTTGCTTAAGAGCATGCCAAAGTACGCTTTCGACGAGTCTGCTGAGGCTGTTATGCGCCTTAATGTGGATCCTCGCAAGGCGGATCAGTTGGTTCGTGGCGTTGTGAACTTGCCTAATGGCACTGGTAAAACCGCTAAGGTTTTGGTGTTTGCTCGTGGCCCAAAGGCTACTGAGGCTCAAGAAGCTGGCGCAGACATTGTTGGCGATGACGAGCTTATCGAAAAGGTTGCCGGTGGCTTCCTTGACTTCGATGCCGTTGTTGCAACCCCAGACATGATGGGCAAGGTTGGTCGCCTTGGTCGTGTGCTTGGTCCTCGTAGCTTGATGCCAAATCCTAAGACTGGCACCGTTACAATGGATGTTGCAAAGGCTGTTGCCGATATTAAGGGTGGTAAGATTGAGTTCCGCGTTGATCGTCAGGGCAATCTTTCCTTCCTGTTTGGCAAGCTTTCCTTCGACGATAAGGCTCTTGAAGAGAACTTCAAGGCTGTTGCCGATGAGATTCGCCGCTTGAAGCCTACAACCATTAAGGGTCGTTACATCACTAAGGTAACGATTACCTCTACAATGGCTCCTGGCGTTCCAGTGGATATTGCAAGCATTGCTGCGTGATTTTTAGCTAAGCATAGCTGAGTAATTTTTTAGCGCTGAAAATAGTGTGTTCTTTTTAGAATGCGTTGTTTTCGGCGCTTTTGTTTTTATATTCTTTTCAAACAGCGTCACCAAGCAAGGTAGAGATTCAAGATTTTTCGCCGCGAGCGAGGCGAGCCTCAGCGTCGCTAGATGGTGACTCGCTGAGAGAGCAAGAAAAATCGAGAATCTCGGTGATAAACGCTACGCAATTGTTCTAGATATCCAGAAGGTTTGATGTATTTCTCTACGAGCAATAAAAGAGGAGCGTAGCGACGGGACTTGCGAGGAGAGAAATACTCAAACCTCGCGCAATACCAAGCGAGGAAAGCAATCATGTAAGTATTTGCTGAGTGTATTGCATGGCGCGCCGAAAATCTCAACAAAATACGTCAATGTTTTAGAGCGCAGAATCGCGGATGCGCCCAATCGTAATCGCAGTTTGTAAAACGTACGCCTCTCTAGGGTCAGTGGCGTCCCAGCCTGTTGTTTGCGCAACTTTGCGCAAGCGGTATCGTATTGTGTTTGGATGCACGTTAAGATTGTGCGAAGTTTGATCCAGTGCGCCGCCAAATCGCAAGAAAGCGTCGACTGTTTGCAAAGTCGGGTCGTCTGGATTGTACGGCGCCAAGCTTTGATACACCTTAGTGTATAAGGTTTCTACGGCGGTTTCATCACCTATAAGTGCGCGCTCTGGAAGAACGTCGTCGCAGCGGATTATTTGCGGCAAATGCGTTACAGACGGCGCAACGGCAAGCGCTGCAAGTGTTGCTGTGATTTCTTTGCATATTTTTTGCGCGCCGACTACAACTTCGCTTATGCAAACGGGTTTTCCCGACTTTGCAAACACTTCGCACATCTTGTTTAATGCTGTTGGATTTGGGTTTTCTCTTAGCGCAAGAATGATTATGTGCGAAGGCGCTGCATCTTTGCGTTTGCTCGCGTCGACGCTTTCTTGCGATTTTCCGCCGATTTTCCACGTTTTTGCACGCGCGCTAATGGCGTCTAGCTGCACGCTGTCAACTATCGCATCGTATGCTCCGCATGCGCCGAGTTGCGTCCATATTGCGCGTCTTAAAGAGTCTGTGTTGTTTTGCGCCGCATGTGCGCCCGCGTTTTGCGGTGTTGGATTTGGGTTGTCGTCGTTTGAGTTTGATTCCGTTTTATACGTGCCTGCAATCGCCACAAATCGCGTATTTTCTTGCCATTGCAAGAGGTGCATTAGCGCACTTACGCGGCTGTCTGCAATGCCGTTCATAAGGCACGTTCCGATTAGCGCGTGCAATCGCAAGCGCGTTGCCGAGTCAAAAATTTTGCCGTCTCGAATGTCAAAAATTCCGAGTGCATCTTCGCTTTTTGGCGCACACGGCATTGGCGTAAAACTTGGTGTAAAGCTCGAATCATCACTTGAAGAATCAGTATTATTATTTGCCACATCGCGTTCGTCATTTGGCTTTACGCCTGTAAGAATTGTAAGAAAGTCAGCGTTTTCGTCCATTCACTCCCTCAATCCTTGTGCGTCTTGTTGTGCGAATCCTTGTGCGAACTATCATGCGTCTTGTCGCGCGTACTATCATGCACCAAATCGCAACTTATTTTATCACTTTGACGGCATGTGTTATGGCATGTGTTATCGCACGTATTACGGCATGAGCTGCAAACGCTATCCCTTATAAACATTAGAACCGTAAAGAAGAACACAAACGCAATCGGCAGCATGTGTCGCTCAAAATTGTTTGCAGGAGCCAACACCATTACGCCCATCAAAAGCGCAAGAGGCGCGTGCAAAACCAGCGTTTTCCACCTGCGCAATGCTATTTCAGCAACGCCAATCAGCAGCGTTGTAACAACATACAAGTTTCCGTGAATAATCCACCCAAGAATCGGCGTATTGCTCCATGCTTCCACGCTGCTCGATACAGCGCCACGCCACTCGGGCAGCCAGTAGCGAATCCACTCAGAATTCTTTATATTCTCGGTGTTTACGTAGTATTCGGGGCCAACATAAGGCACGTCTAGAATGTCGAAGTAGCCGTACGACTTTGCTAACAGCGCATCCGTTGCAACAATCGGACTGTGTGTAATCATAAGCAACCATGCGTGGTTAAACTTTTTCATGTTGTCTTTTGTAATATAACGCCAACGGTAGCTCACTTTTTTAGATTGCAAGCCAGAAGATTTTACAGGGTCCGCGTCTTGAGGAGTGTACGCTTCTGCAGTTTGACTAAGATTGAAAATTGGCGATATTGCGCGCTTTGCTGCATGCGGTATGCTTTTGGAGTCTAGCTTTGCGATTCTGGCGATTTGCTGAAGTTGCACTCCGCGGCTTTCGATTGGGTCGCCATTTATAATAGTGCCGCTAGAAATAGCAAGCATAATTGCGCCATGTATAAGAATTGTTGGTAGCAGAATGCACAAAACCCATATTTTCCAACGTTTTCTGCTAGATATAATCATCAACACAAATTGAATCGCAAGAATGTACCACGCGTATTTTGCGGCAATCAGCATAATGCATACGCTGATTATTAATTCGACGATTGTGTGTGCGGCTGGCTTTTGCTTGAATTCCAGGCAATTAAGCTCGTACATTATGCCAAACCACCACACAAATGCAAACGCGAACAGCGGCGATTTTGTAAGCGAAATTGTTGAAAATACTACGAGTGGGCTGAATAAAAATGTGATTATTACGGCGGCGCGCAAGGCGATTGGTGTTGTTTGGATTGATGCTGTTGCACATGGCGCGTGTCCAGCTTGCGATTCGCCTGTTTTAGCACTAGCCCACGGCGTGTTTAAGAATCGGTTTGCGGTTGCAGCGCAACAAAATGCCGCGAGCACAAATTGCATAACGGCAAGCAACACTATTCCTGCGTCGTTCGACTCTGTAAAATAGCGCGATATTGCGGCTGTAGCGCCGTAAATAAGCGTTAAAACAATGTTGTGTTGGTCGCTTAAGTACGTTGGTTTTGCGGGCCAAAGGTAGTGCGCCGTAGGGTAAATGTCTGCTGGAACAAAGCTAAAGAAGCCAATGTATGGCTGTTTTAGGCCAGTTACTTGATTCCACGCCCAGCTGTATTCGCGGATTTGTGAGCAAATGTCGGCTCCGTATGCGGCGAGCAGCGTTACGGGCGCCCATAGCCAGCCGATAATCAGCGTTAGAAAAATGTTTCGCTTGCGGCGGGTTGAGTGGTAAAAACACCACTTTAGGGCGCGTTTTGCGTTAAAAAATGCGGCGCGGAGTGTTGTTGCGATTTTTAATTTCGATTGTTTTGTTTTTGATTTTTCTGGCGATAATTCTGCTTGCGATAATTCTGGCGATGATTCTGCGCGCATAAATCTTACGATTTTTGGCATAACTCCGTTTTTGCCAAAATAAATAAGAACCCTCAAAATTGCGTAATATGCGCAAAATGCGATTACAAAAATCAGCGCATTTAGCCAATTAAAATCTGTTAAAGATCCTTGTGCGCGGTAGATTACGCCCAGACTTGTGCAGGTTGCAAGAAAGATACATGTAAAAACGATTAGCGAGTTTGCGGCGATTTTGCTTGCCGCGTTTGTGCTCGTGTTAATGCGTTTCATATTCCAACCTAATGCTTGTGTTTTGTTTGGTCTGTGTTTTTCTTGCACTCTAATTATACCCGCTATGCTTCGCTCCGTCCTGCCTTCGCGCAAACTCTGGAAAAGTTGACGGTGTTTGTACCAAATTTGGCTTAAATCGCGTACAAAGTCGGGAAAATAACTCCGCATTTTGTACCATATTTGACCTAATTCACGTACAAAATGCGGGAAAGCTGACGGGTTCTGTATTGAGTTTACGGTGTGTTGCGCGTGGATCGCACTTGATGTTTTCATAGGGGGGGGGGTATATTATTAAAGGCTTATGATAAGTGCCCATTTACTGGCCGTAGTTAGCAGATGATTATTTAATCTGTAAGTTTTGCGTTTTGATTTGCAAACTTAGTAAATACGCGTGGAGGGAGGTGTGCTGATGCGTAATTTACATTGCGGTGGCCGTTTCCTTCGGTTTTTGCGTTCAATTTGCTCTAAAACTGCGTGTGCTCGTCGCGCTATTGTTGCGCTTTTTGTTGCTGTTGCTACGATTCTTGCCACTTTTATGATTATGCCATCTGCCTCTATGGGCGCTAGCCAGCAGGGCGAGCCTAAACAGGCGCAAACTCAAACCGAAAAGCCTGAGAATAAGACTGCGGAAACTGCTGGAGCGCCTGCAAAAAACGGATCCGCTGCACAAGGCGATGCTGCTGCAAAGGGCGATGCTGAAGAATCTAAGACTGAAGAATCTAAGACTGTAGACCCTAACAATTCGCAAACTCCTTCCAAGCAAGGCGGCTCTAATGCAGACCACGCCCAAAACGTTGACTCAACGAAGAAGCAGCAAAACAGTGATGTAGAAGGCGTAAACAAGAGCCTTAATAAAGACACTGCCGCTGCTAAAGACGCTGAAAAATCCGCTAAAAAAGATGAGGCTGCAAATAAATTGCGTCTGCAAAAGCGTGAGCTGGGCAACACTCGCGCCGCCGCGGACAGTACTCCGCTTCCGAAAGAGTGCAGCGATGCTGGCATAACAGAACTCGCAAAATGTTATGTAGCAGAGTATTTTTATACTATTAGAAAGAAAAAAAGGGTTGTAATTAAAAAATCTATTACAATAAACAACATAGGTGAATCTCATACTATAACGCCAGTGTTTCGTCGTGTTAAGAAAATTAATGATAAGGGTATTCCGACAATAGACGAAGAGACAGACGCATCTAGTAGTGTTAAAGGCCTTATTGAAAGTTTTTCTTTAGAGAGACTTTCAACTGAAAGTACTGCACTTGAGTCAAATGTAGAAAATAATGATTTTGTTAAAGTAGATCCTACTTCTGGCGAAATTAAAATACATGCTAATAAATGGTTGAATAATGGCAGTTATTATGTGTTTGTAAAGGTAAAATATAAAGACAATTCTACTCTTACTCGTTCGCAATGGTGCACTAATAGCTGTAGTCCTTCATATAATAAATATTCACGCTTTAGTATACAGATTAGATACAAAAATCCTACGAATGATGTTTTATCGTTAAAGGTTTATAATCACCAGGACTCTAAAGATCGTGCTGAAGTTAAAGATAACGGTATTGCCGCTACTGTTGAATCGGATGATAAAGGAAACTTTAGCCCAATAACTCCGATTTTTATTGACACTACATCTTCTAAGAGGCCAAATCTTATTTATCATCGCATGGTTTGCCATAAAGACGGAGATGAAACTAAAGATAGTGATTACTACCTTAATTCAATTAATGGCTTAACTCTTAGCGATAGTGCTACGCCTGCTGGTGGTTCAACTAGTCATAATCCACCGCCTACACAAAAGCAGTGGGATCATGCTTTAGGGAAACGCCCAGATGACAATAAACTTAGCGAGTCTAGTGGCAACTTATATGAAAGTGATGATATTATCGAGCGCTCGCAAAGCTGGATTACTGGCACGCCTAAAGAGGCTGGAACTTTTATATGCAAAGTTCTTGCGCTTAAGGGTGTTAGTGTATCGTCTAGCAGTGTTAAAACGTATCATTATACATTTGATCAAGTATTTGATAGCAAAATTAGCGATAGTAGCACGCATCTTAAACAGAATCTTTTTGATACGAATGTAAAAGTGGAAGATATATTCAGTGCGTATGTCCCGGAAAAACAGAGCCCGGAAGATCCGACTCCTAACCCGTATGGCATTTTTGAATCGGGTGCATATGACAGAAAGAAAGTCTGGGACGTTAAGACTATTAAGATTGTTTTTGAGTCGAAGAAAAAGAAGAAGCTTGAGGTTAAAGATGGCGATCTTAAGCTGAGCGTGTATCCGTTTAAGAGCAATGATTCTGGTTCTGGTGGCGCTTCTTCGGCGTTGGCGGATGGCGACACTGTTTCTGTTATGAAGGGAATGGAGCTTAAGCCGTTTATTGAAGCTACGTCTGAGGCGGATTCCACAAAACAAATTACGCTTAAAATGTTGTGCTCGAAGGGAGAGAAGCCGCAAAAAACTAACGCAGGCGCTGCAGGCGGCGCAAGTAACGCATCCAAAACAGGTGCTGCAGATTTTGAGTATACAAAATGGGTAGATCCAAGCAGTCTTGGCTTTAGTTTCCCAGATGACAAGGCTCAAAACCCATGTACTTCAAACGAAGGCGAGCAGTCTTGCACGCCTGATGGATCCACTACCAGGTTTGCTGCTAGAACTAACGCCAGCGCTACATTTAAGCCAACGGAAACTGGCGATTACCAGTGCGTTGTGTACGCGCTTAAGCAAGATGTGCTTGATAAGTTCAACACCGAAGTAGCTAAAACAGGCGTAACACCACAGAAAATATCCGCCGCTTTTAAGAGTGCGAAGCTAACAGCCGACAAAGACTATGCGCAATCAGCCGTTTACATTCACGTGACCAAAGATTTTACTTTGCCGCATACGGGCGGTCAGAATTGGAACTTGCAGCTGGGCGCTGTAGCCGCCGTAATGGTGAGCGTGCTCGCTGCTGGATTTGTTATAAGTCAAAGTGAAGCATGCAGAAAGCTGCTTTACGAAAGGCGGCGATGCTAATGTGAAAGCTGCCTACGTAATAAAGTTGTGCGCGCGTATTAGTGCAGTGCGCGTAGCAAAAATAAAAACATAATTAGATTAACTAAACCAAGATATTTCCAGAAGATATTCCAGGTAGTCAAAAAACAAAACAAACACACAAACACAAACACAAACAAGTGCCGAATGGGTACAAACAAGTGCTTAGCAAGTACAAATAAGGCTCAATCGGCGCGCAAACACACAGTAAACACAAAAACAAAACAACTTAACTCAACTGCTTTTAGAAGCATCGAGAAAAGGAGAAAATATGAATAAGTTAACAAGAAAGTGCGTTGCGGCGATTGCGTCGCTCGCGATGGCTGGCACGCTGTGCGTTGCTGGCGCCGTAACAATGGCAAGCGTTGCGTGGGGTGTGCCTAAGCCAGTTATTCCTCAAGGACAGCCGAAACCCCTTGCCGATTCTCCAGATGCGCCGTGGTTTAAGCCTGCTACAGGTGATACCACTCATCAGACAAAGACCGAAGGTACTTTAACGATTAACAAGTATAAGTACAAGAGTGATGGCGACCACAAGGACGGTGGTCTTGATGGTGCAAAGTTTACGCTTACCAAGGTAACCAAGATTGGTACTGATACGCTTAAATACGATGAGTTTTCCACCTGGTCCAAGATTGCTGGCATAGTCGATAAGCTTAACCGCGGTGATGCTACAGGCGTAGAGCTTGGTGCTGGCACTGGCAACGTGTATTATGCAACTACTGCTAACGGTACTGCAAAAATCGAAAACCTCCCAGTCGGCTTGTACAAGGTTGTTGAAACGCCTCCTGCAGGCTATGGCGCTGCAGATAAGACCGAGTTCTACATAACAATGCCTTTGATTGAGACGACGACTGAGGGTAACAATACGACCACCACTTACAATTGGAATAAAACAATAGAACCAAAGAACAAGGATATTTCTAAGACGTTTACCAAGAAGCTAGACAACGGCGAAGGTCATAACTCTGTTCTTGCAAAAGATAAGACGCTTTACTACACGATTAGCGCTTCTGTAAACCGCACCAAGACTGGCGCTTTGACAGCAGACGATCTTAGTGGTTTTGCTGTGTTTGATGATTTCCCGACTGCTGCGTTTACGTCACCAACTGATGCCAGCAAAGCTGTTGATTCTGTGAAGATTGGCACGGGTAAGGATGATAAACTCACTGTGACCGATGATTATACCGTTTCTATCGTGGATTCCTCATCGTCTGATGCAAACGAAAAGAAGAGTCTTGACAATGACCGCAAGCGTATCTTAGTTAAGTTTACGCCTGCTGGCTTAGGGAAGATTGCTGAAAAGCTGAATGCTGTTACCAACGGCCAAGACCCTAAGGTAGACGTTACTATTAAGCTCGACCTTAATGCGGATTACCAGGGCGGAGATGTTCCTACTGGGGATAAAAAGAGTACGACCAACGTTGAAGTCAAAAACAAGTCTGGTTTCTTCCCAGCAAGCACTAAGAGTACGCCAGATGCAGATAAGCCAGGCCCAATCGTTTCTGGTGATGATGATAAAGGTACTTCTACTGTTAAGTATGGCTGGTTTGACGTGTTCAAGTACGACGCGGCAGAAGAAAGCAAGGAAGCATCGAAGAGGACTGGTCTTGCTGGCGCTGAGTTTAGGCTTTTCAACAGCAAGGAGAAGGCAGAAGCTTGCGCTAAGGCACTTACTGAAGAACAAAATAGCGCCGATGGTAACGCTCAAGTTAACTGCAACGCTGCCTCTTCTACGTTTAAGGGCGAAGAGGCTACAACTCAAGCAAACACTGGCAAACTGAAGGCGCCTGTTAAGGTTCAAGCTGACACGGATATTTTCCTTGTTGAGGTTAAAGCTCCAGGCGACTACATGCGCTTGCCTAGAGTTGAGACTGTTAGGGTAGAAGAAGGCAAGACCACGACTGTACCGTTCTCTAACACAAAGAAGAGTGCTACAGGCCCTTGGACATGGTTCAACCTTCCTGCAACTGGTGCTGCTGGCGTGATTCTGTTTGCGCTTGCTGGCATGGGCTTGATTGCAGCAAGCGTGTTCCTCTACATGCGCAATCGCAAGGAAGAAGAACAGCAGGCAAAAGCCTGATGGGCGTGATTGGCAAACGCTGAATTATGTGGCGTTTGGTTTAATCAGGCAAAAGATTAGAGCACTTTGTACCAGAAGACACGCTGCAGCGTTTAAAACAAAATGCATTGAGCCTTTTGTTTCTACGCTGGCGTGTCCTGGTACAAAGTGCCTAAATCTTTTTGCGCTGTAATTGCGCAAATACGCCAAACTAGGTAGAGATTCGAGATTTTTCGCCGCTATCGAGGCGTATCGTTAGCGCGGTCTAAGCGCTATTCCTTACGGCTATTAGTAGCCGTAAAGCTGATTTGGCATGTAAAGTCCACTGGACTTTACATTTGAGCCAAATCACGCTTTGAAGGAGCTTGAAATGCGTTATGCAATTTCAAGCTCAGTCAAAGCGCCCATGCAAGTCGATTCGCATTGGAGTAGGAATGAAGCCTAATAAGAAGGAAAAGCAAGCAAAACGCAAAAAATCGCATTTGCGTCGTATCTTAGAGCCAATCGTTCTAGCGCTTGCAGCAATCCTATGCTTCACGTATCCAGTGGCGTCAACGCTGTGGAATAATCATGCGTCTAAGCAGCTTTCTGCCATTTACGACAAGCTTAGCCGCGAGCAGCCTAAAGATGCGCGTGCAATTAGCTTAGACAAGGCGCGCGAGTATAACGCGCATCGCAACGCGATTTTTACGGCAGATCCATATAACGGCACGGACGATTTTAAAAAAACGCCTGAGTATAAAAAGTACGATAGCGTGCTGGATGAGCCAATGGGCATTATGGGAATCGTAAAAATACCGAAGATTGGCGTTAAGCTGCCGATTTATCACGGCAGTTCGCAAGATGTTTTAGCGTATGGAGCTGGTCACCTATATGGCACGGATTTGCCAGTAGGCGGCAAAAACAGGCATTCGGTTATTACGGCGCACACGGGTTTGCCGCATGCCACTATGTTTGACGACTTAATTTATCTTAAAAAAGGCGATTTTTTCTATTTGGATATTCAAGGCGAAACCTTAAGATACAAGGTGTTTCGCATTAGCGTTGTAGAACCTAACGACATAAGCTTGTTGCAGCGCGAGAAGGGGCGCGATTTGGTGACTTTGCTTACTTGCACGCCGTACGGTGTGAACTCGCAAAGGCTGCTGGTAACGGGGTATCGCGTGCTGCCCGATCTTGTTAAGGCGCCAGACGACAAGTTGCAGTGGCCGCTTTGGATGACGCTGTTTGTTATTGCGCTTGTTGGGTGCGCGGTGATTCTTGCGACTATGGTTGTTACAGATGCTAAAAGAAAGCGCGGCAAGCTTGATTTACACGCTAAGCATTTATCGATTCTTGCTTAAATCTGCTTTATTTTCCGCTTTTTGTACCATATTTTACCCAAATCACGTACAAAAAGCGGAAATAGTCGACGCATTTTGTACCATATTTTACCCAAATCACGTACATTTTCGGGAAAGATTGCGCAATCGCCATTAGCGCAATATACACAAAGCATGACACAATAGTGTGTAGTGTGTTTTTTGAAGGGAGCAGGTTCCGTGAGTGTTCAACAAACCTTGCAGCGCTGGATGATTACGGTAGGTGGAGTGGAGCAGGCACGCGTTGGCGCGGGTCGGTCTGTAGAAATTGGCAGGAAGCCTATACGCCCTTTGCGCGAAGACGGTTTTATGCGCGTAGACGTAGTAGACAATAAGCGCTCTATGTCTAAAAGACACGCGCTTTTTATTGTTGATGCAAGCGGCGCGGCTACGATTCGCGATTTAAACTCTACAAACGGAACTTACTTGGTTAGCGAAAGCGGCGACTTGCTGCGACTAGACCCAGGCGTTGATTTCCACATGCCAGACAGCATTGTTCGCATGCAATTTGGCGACGTTCCAGTTGATTTTGTGCGCATTGAAGAAAAGGCGCCGCAGGGGAGTGATTCGGGTGCGCAGCCAGTGCGCGATTTGTTCTCTTACGCGCCAGATAATGATATTAAGGAGCCAGACGCTGCGGATTTGTCGGTAGATGATATTCTTGACATTCGCGCGGGGGAGCCAACGGGTGTGTTCCATGCGCAGTCGGTTTCGCGGCCTGATTTGGTTTGGGATAGTCAAAAGCGGCTTAATGATGCTGCTGAGGCAGATGATCTTGGTAGTGCTTCGGCGGGGGATGCTGGTGCGGATGCGGATGATAATGATAATTCTGCTGTAACTTCTGCTGTAACTGACGCTGAGCCTTCGAGTGTTGAGCCTTCAAGTGTTGCGGATGTTGCAAGCGTTCTAGATGTTGCAAGTGTTGCAGAAAGCGTTGCAGAGCAAATTAAGCCTGTTATTGCGGGTCAGGTTGTTTTGCCTGTTGTTCGAGATGAGTTTGAATCGCCTGTGGAACCGCGCAATTTATTTGACGATGCTGCAAATAACGATGCTGCAAATAACGATGTATCTAGTAATGATGTTGCTAGTAGTGATGTATCTAGTAACGATGATGCTAGTAACGATGTTGTTGCTAACGATGTTGTTACTAACGATGTTGTTACTAACGATGATGTTAGCGATGTAATCAATCCTAGCAATGTAAGTGATGCTAACAACATAAGCAATGTAAGTGATGCTAGTGATGCAAGTGACGCTAACAACATAAGTGATGTAAGCGCTACAATCGCAAGCGATTCCGCGCAATTTACACCAGCTTTTGAGCCAGGATCCGTGTTTGAAAAAGTTTCAAATGGCGAATTTAGCGCTCGCAAAGAAGTGGTTTCTGCTGGAGGATTTACATCGGAAGAAGCGCAAAAAACAGACGATTTTGCCGAGCAATTTGAGATGGCAAAGTACCAAGAGTTGCTGCCATTCTTGGCAATGAACACAAATTTGTACGACGATTTGTATGCGTGGCTTTCGGCGCAGGGGAACGCAGACGTGGATCAAGCGTTGGCGCAAAATAGCGGATACAGCGCGTATCGCAATGCAATCGGCTTGTAAATAAGGGAGTTGAGTAGTATGAGCGATAATCAAAATGACTTTATGCACAGCCAGCAAGGCCAGGCAAGTCAGTTAAGCCAGCAAAATCAGCAAAATCTTTCAGATAAGACAGATAAGCCAGACCAGGCAGACCAGGCAGACCAGGCTGCGCCTCGCCAATCTGCACAATCTTTGCGCGCCGAGAAACTCGAGCGCATGAACAAATGGCATGAAAAATACAAGTCGCAGCTTGCTCCTTCTCCGCTAGAAGACATAACAAAACTTTGTGCGCAACTAGAGTTAACTCACGCGCATCCTTCGGGAATCGCCCAGCTTTTTGCCAGTGGAAAGGCCACTCTTCAAGCGCTTTTCCGCGATTCGGGAATGCTGCGCGCGGCAGGTAGAAGGCTAGACAGAGTTTTTGAAGACAGAGACAACAAAGCTCACGAAAATGGCGTTTCGGAGCTTTCGCTTGTTGTTGGAGTTGCGTCTTGGAGCGGCAATCATGTGCCAGTTTTAACATACCCAGTACGCGTTTTGCGAGAAGCTGGAAAAGACGAGACGGCTGCAACGATTTACTTTTCGGGAAACGTTCGCCTAAACCACGCTCTTGTTCTTAGGCTGCAAGAAAGAGGCGTGCACCTTAGCGAAGACGCGCTTTTTGATGGCTCAAACTACCAGAGCGGCACGCCAGAAACATCTGCAGTTTTTGACGCGATTTGTGCTGCTGCGCAAAGAGTCTTCCCAGATTTCGACATTGAGCGAGATATTGTGCTCGGTTGTTTTACGGACTCGGGATCTAGATTCTTAGCAGAAAGCGGCCAGATTTTGCGCGCGCTTAAGCTGGGGAACGTTGGAAATACAATGATTGACGCGATTGCGGGAGATGATATTGCCGTTGAATCGCTGGGTGCAAAAGCTACTTCCGACTATTCTCCACTAGATGCAGACCCACACTACGAATATGAAGTTGGCGACGTTAGTAACGCTGTGCGATACGCTGCAGGAATGGCGGCAAATGGCGCTTCTTTGGCAATAGACGCAGATGCTGGATGCGATTCCGCTTTAATCGCAGCTGCAATTTCTTCGCGCTGCGTTCTTGCAGGAAAATCCGTTTTGTACGTTCCAAACGTTATGGAGCAGCAGCGCCGATTCCGCCACGCTCTTAGCGCAAACGAGATTTCTTCGCTTTCGCTAGACGTTTCGGATTCACATCTTGCTAAGCACGTTGATTCGCAACTTATAGCGGCAGTTGGGTCTCGCCAAAGCGTTGCTTCTAGCCGCTTTGAGCAAGTTTGCGACGAGCTTGTTGGCGTTAAAACGCGATTAAACCGCTACTTGGGAGATTTGCACGGAGTAAACGAGCGATGGGGTGTCTCCGCTTATCAGACTATGCAAAATCTTGCAGGAATCGCCATGCTGCCTACGCATCCTTGCACGCATGTTCGTCTTAGTGTAGATGCTGCGCGCTCGCTTTCTGGTCATTTAGACGAGTGGGCACAAAAGCTGCACGAGGCAGATTCTCTTGGTGAATTTACTACTAATGCCGAAGATACGCCGTGGTTTGGTGCTTCGCTGTTTAGCGAGAACGAGGCTGTAACAGTGTATCAGCGCGTTGTAGACGTTCTTACAAAGCTTTTGCCAGCCGCGCGCGAGCACGTTAAGTCAACTGTGCAAAATTGCGGTTTCCCTATTCCTTCTACGGCGCGAGAATGGGGTAGACAGGTTACGGTTCTAAAGAATCTTCGCCGCGTTTTAGACGTTTTCCAGCCAGATATTTTTGAGCGCGATCTTAACGCAATGATTGAAGCGAGCAAGCCTAAAGCAGTTCGCAAGCGCGAAGGCACGCCAATGGGCTTTTGGGAGCGCAGGCATCACATTAAAGAAGCGCGCAGCCTTTTGCGTGTTGGCGCAAAGGTAGACGATCTTCACGAAGCGTTAAAGATTGTTGCCGCGCAAGCTGCGCAATGGCGTACTTTTGTGCCTCATGGCGGTTGGCCAGTATTGCCTCCTAAGCTAGACGAAATCGTTAGCACGCAGGAGCTTTTAGACCGTAATCTTGTAGCGCTTAACGCTGTGCTTTCTACAACGCGACTTGGCGCAGACCTTGAAAACATTGAGTTTACTAAGCTTGACGAGCGCTTGCAAGCCTTGCACGATAGTCGCGAATCTTTAGACACGCTACCAGGTAGGTGTGTTATTGAGCGTGAATTGCGCGGCGTTGGTTTAGAAGATCTTGTTTGCGACTTGCGTAGGCGTAAAGTTACGGGCCAGGCCTTAGATGGCGAGCTTCATCTAGCTTGGTGGACTACCGTTTTTGAAGATATTGTTAATTCCTCCGAGATTATATCTAATCAAGACGGCTCCGCGTTGCAAGACGCTTCCGATCGTTTTGTTCAAGTAGACACGGAGCATGTGCGTTCCGTAGGGCCAATGGTTCAGCAAGAAGCACTTAAAAAGCTTTGCGACTTGCTTTTTGCGCGTTCTCAAGAGGCAAATCAGCTTCACACTGCTCTTGCAAGCAATGGTTCGGGTGTAACTTTTGCTAAGTTGATGAACTCCTACCCAGATTTGCTGCTTGCTGCTAAGCCGATTCTGGTTGCAATGCCGTCTACTTTAACTATGATGACTGAGTTTAAGCCGATTGTAGACGTTGTGATTATTGATTCTGCAGAGCATATTAACAACATTGAGCTGCTTAGCATTCTTGCGCGCGCACGCCAAGTCGTTGTTATTGCGCACAAGCAAACTGTTAGCTCGCAAAGCGTAAGTGACCTTATTAGCGTTTTGCCTACTGTTTGCGTTAAGTCGCGAGCAACCAGGCGGTCCGCGTATCTTGCCGATTTTCTTGAAAATCACGGCTACGGCGTGCTTAGACACGATGTTCCTGTAGAAAAAATGCAAGGCAAGGTTAAGCTTCATCAAGTAGAAGCCGCTGGCGTTCCAGTTATGGCAACTGGTCTTATTGAAAGCAGCCAGCGCGAGATTGATGAAGTTGTGTCTTTGATTAAGCAGCGCGCTAAGACTTTTAGCGTTGTTCCTTCTAGCTACGTGCTTGCAGTTGTGACTCTTACAAGCGTGTTTAGAAACAGGCTTGGAGTGGAGCTTAAGGCGTTGGCCGTTAAAGACGAAAATATGGGTAGATTCCTTAGGCATGTTCGACTTGTAAGCGTAAACGAGGCTGTTGGTGCATACGCAACGGATGTTATTCTTTCGCTGTGCTACGCAAAGACTTCGCACGGAAGGCTTTTGCAGCAGTTTGGAGTTTTGGAAGAAGAAGGCGGAAAGTCCATGCTTCTTGACTCCTTGGCTTTGGCTAGAAGAAATTTGGACATTGTTTGCGCATTTAAGTCTAGCGATATGGAAGATGATCGTTTGCATCAAGACGGACCTAAGCTTCTTAAGGATTTGCTTACTTGGGCGCAGAATTTGGACGATGATCCAGTTGATGCAGTAAATGCAGCGGTTGCTGTCGATTCTGCTGATTCTGCTGACGCGGGCGAAGCTGCAAAATCGCAAGCTGCTGGCGATTTTTCCGCAAACGGCTTTAGTAACGTTTTGTTTGCGGATTTGGCAGAACGAATTCGCTCTCGCGGCCTTAATGTGGCAGTAAACTACGGTTTTAGTGAAGATCATAGTATTCCTCTTGTTGTTGGTTTGCCAGATAAGCCGTTTGCTTTGGCCGTTCTAACTGACGATGCGTGTTTTATGAGCCTTGAGTCTACTCGTGAGCGCAATCGCATACTCGCTCAAGATTTGGAGTATCTTGGCTGGTCTGTTATGAACGTTTGGAGCGTTGGAGCATTCGTTAATCCCGAAAAAGAAGTTGAGCGAATTGTTTCTAGAATTGGCGAGCTTTATAAAAGCGGCGAACAGCAATGAGCGAATACAACGCTAATCGCAGGTGTTCTAGGGGCCATTCGCGCGTGGTTCGTAAAGGGCCTGAGCTTTTTGATGCGGACGGCGTAAAGCAAGAGTCGGGCGACGCTCAAACGATTGAGCAGCGCGCAAAAGATGACGATAATCGTATTCTTAGCGAGCTTCCTCCTCATTGGGCGGTTTTTAGCGAACGCGGTAGATAAACTTTGCATAGCGGCTGGCATGCGTTTATTTATTGCTTGCTAGTTTTGCACAGCTATTACCGCAAGGTTTGGAATAATCGCTTGCGTGTTTATGATTTGCAACGCGTTTTCTGCTGGCATTGCTAGCAGTGCGCTTTGTGCAGAATTATTTACGTTAACAACGATTACGTTGTTAACAAGCGAAACGTTTTTGTCTTGCAAAGTAATGTTATCGGAAAAACTGGCGTCGCTAGATGTTTCTATTTGTGTTGGATTTGTTGAATGATTGGCTGTATTTAAGCTGTTTGGAACTTTGCTAAACGCTATAGAAATAACGTCTCCTGTCGCAAGGCTGGCGCTACTGCTTGCAAGATTAACCGAAATCGTTGTAAAGCCAGGCGGAATTTTTGTTTGCTTTGTAACTTGATTGCTAAAAATCGGCGTTCCGTATTTAATGTTGCACGCAGCAATAATAGAGTTTTTAGAGGAATTGTTTATAGAAGTTTGGTTAAGAACATTGTTAAAAACGCTGCTTTTAGGCACGTTAACGTAATGCAGGTCACTTTGTTTAATCACGCTGCCTTTTGCTATGTTTCTAATGGCTACTGGCACGCTTTGAGTAGCTTGAAACGTTGAAATAAGGTGTATTGAAAACAATGTTGCAACACTTATAAAAAATATTGAAAGCATGTTTAAGGTTTGCGCCCTTTTTCTGCGCTTTATAAGCTCTACTGGCATCTTGTTTTCCGCGTTGTAGCCAACCGTTTTTAGTAAAAATGATGTACGCATATAAGCATCATTTATCACGCGTAGTGCTTTTGCAAGCTTTTTTGTGCAATGTGGTTAAAGGCTAGCTTAGATGGGGATTTTACGAGGATTTTATGCACATATAAACATTTTTGATTAAGTTTAATAGTTACTTACGCACATATACACATAAATAGCCATTTTTGATTGGTATTAATCCACATATCAACATATATCAATATAAGTGATTACTAACATACGCACGCATGCGCAGCAAAATAAACGCCACTTACGCACATAAGCACATAAGTGGCGTCATAAATTTTCAATTTATTCACATACACACATAAGTTGCGTCATATTTTTTCACTTATGCACTTATGCACAAATTTTAATGGGTTATTTGCACGTTACTTATCGGTGCGGTAGAATCCGCTACCCTTAAAGTTGATTGGTGGTGCGCTAAAAACCTTACGAACTTCTTGCTTTCCGCACTTTGGGCACACGGTAATTGGCTCATCTTCAAACGATTGATGCTGTGAAAAATCATATCCGCATTGCTTGCAACGGTAATGATAAGTAGGCAACGGTTCCTCCAATCTATAATTCCATCACATATCCTAGCTCATAATACCGCCTCATTAAAGCGGCTAATCGCTAATCGTAAACGCTTTTTTGTTTGTAAAATTTTGCGAAACAATCGCAAAAAATCCGACACGCCGACTTATTTTTAGCCTTTACATCCTTAATGCACTTTATATTTGTACGTATGGGTTATGAATCGGTGAGCGCGTTAACGGTATTGATCATCATCGTAGCCTTAATGTTTGGTTGGTTGCCTAAACGCACTGAAAACAGCATGAAGTCAATGCTGGAGCACAGCGAAGATAGGTATTCACCTTCGTTGCACATTGTGGATTATAGCAGTGATTCGCTTTTCCACGCGTGTAGCGGCACGATGGCGAAAGGGGTTGGCATGCAGCCGTCGAAGATGCAAGCGAATACAAAGCCTAACAATGGCAAGTTCAGTCGCAATGGCGTGAACGCTAATAAACATAAGTGCGCTAAGCAGTTTAATGGTGCTTTTACGCCTGCACACGTTGCCCGTATTCGCGCGCTTCGTCGTGCAGCAATCCGCCGTCGCCGTGCGTTGGTGCTTTCTCTAGCGTTTTTAACTCTTGTTGTGTTTGCTGCGGGTCTTTCTGGCCTTTATAGTGCGTGGTTTGCAATCATTCCTCTTGCTGCTGTTTGCACTGTTCTATATTTTGGTTCTATGGCTGCTAAGCAAGCGCGCAAGTGGGAAGCAAAAGTTGCTTTGTATAACAAGCGTTCTGCAGCTTTTAATGATTCTGTTGTGGAGCCAATTTTTGACGCTGCTGTAAACTCAGTTGTTGAAAATGCAGAAAACTCACAGCATGCCGAAAATCCAGACAACACAGAGACTTCGGTTATGCAACAGCGAGATATAAGCATGGCTTTAGCTGGATCAAGCAGTAAAGAGGTGGCAAAAAGCGCGGTTGCTGGCGATTTTTCCGCTGCTAATGATGCGCGCTCGCAAGCCGATGCCTCCAACTCTAACCAAGATCTTATATCGTTCTCGTTTGGCGATGATTCTAGTGATTTTGGTGCTAATGGCAAAAATGCGGGTCCGCAAAGCTTAGAGATAAAGTCCACTAAGCAAGTTACTAAAGCGATTTCAACAGACGATTCAAACGAATCGGCGGCGGCTTTCGATTCAAGCAAAGTCTCTGAAGTGTCTGAAGTTACTGTAGAGCCTCCAGTTAGCACAAAAGACTCGCTTGGTAAAGCCGATTTAAGGGATGTTTTGGCTCGTCGCGCTGCTTAAAGTTTGTAAAAATTTTCTAAAATTTTAGCACTCTAGTTGGTAGAGTGCTAAAAACGCGCTATTATAAGGTTCAGTGCTCGATAGTTTTGACGTGATCGTCAGCCTCGTCAACATTATTCGCGCAAAGGTTACATTTCTCTAGAAAGAGGTACCGAAGTGTCGATTAAACTCACACCTTTGGAAGATAAGATTATTGTTAAGCAAGCTCAGGCAGAAACTCAAACTGCTTCTGGCTTGTACATTCCAGATAATGCTAAGGAAAAGCCACAGCAGGGAGAGGTTTTGGCTGTTGGCCCAGGCCGCCGTGACGATAAGGGCGAGCGCATCCCTATGGATGTTAAGCCTGGAGACAAGATCCTTTACTCCAAGTATGGTGGCACAGAAGTTCATTACGAAGGCGAAGATTACTTAATCGTTTCGTCTCGTGACGTTCTTGCAATCCTTGGCTGATTTTATTACTCGCTTGGCTAATTACTTGTATTAGTCAAGTAATATAAAGCTATTTAGCGCTGAAAATGACGGTTTACCGCTGTTTTCAGCGTTTTTGTTTAATCGTTTAGTGTGTCTGATTTGTTTTAATACGTCTAATAATTTATTTAATTTGTTTAAGACGCGACTATTATAAAATCATGGATTACAAACATCGCAGTATTTTAGATACTTTGCCAAATTACAAGCAAGGTAAACCAGCGCCCGCATTAGACGGCATTCGCGCATATAAGATTTCTAGCAACGAAAATCCATTTGAGCCGTTAGAAAGCGTGAAAAGCGCCATTTCTAGCCGTGCGCTTGGGGTTATTAATCGTTATCCAAACATGCGCGGAACAGAAGTCGTAGAAGAGTTAGCTAAAAAGTTTAACGTTACTCCAGACGAGGTTGTTCTTGGATGCGGCTCTACAGAGGTTATTACGCAACTTGTAAATCTTGTTGCAGGCCCTGGAGACGAAGTTATATACCCGTGGAGAAGCTTTGAAGCGTATCCGATTATTGTTACTGGTGCTGGCGCTACAAGCGTTAAAATCCCTAATCGCGCAGATGGGCCGCACGATGTAGATGCAATGATTGATGCGATTAATGAGCGCACTCGTCTTGTTATTTTGAACAATCCAAACAATCCAACGTCTGCATCGCTTTCAGACGAGGAAGCTAGACGAGTGCTGGATGCTGTTCCAAGCAATGTTTTGGTGCTTATTGACGAAGCTTACGTGCAATTTAACAACGCAAAGGGTACGGCGGATGGCATGCAACTCTACCGCGAATATCCAAACGTTGTTGTTGCTCAAACATTCTCTAAGGCTTACGGTTTGGCTGGTTTGCGCATTGGCTACGCTATTGCAAACGCGCAAGTCGTAGATGGTATGCGAAAAGTGGCTGTTCCGTTTGGTGTAAGCCAAATTGCACAAGTGGCTGCTCTTGCGTCTTTGGAGAGTGAAGCGCTTGCAGAAATGCGCAATCGCGTAGATGCGCTTGTTAAGGAGCGTAACCGCGTTGTGAGCGGTTTGCGAGAGCAAGGGTGGAATGTTGCCGAGCCATACGCAAACTTCTTCTGGATGCCGTTTGGCGAAGATACAGAGCGAGCTAATCAGCGTTTTGTTGATGCAGGTCTTTCTGTGCGCGCGTTTGCTGGAGAAGGTATTCGCATTACAATCGCAGAAACCGAGGCAAATGATCGCGTACTTAAAGTGTGCGAGTCTTTAAAGAAAGATGGTTTTTCGCTTAAATAGCAGATAAATAATCGCATTTTTTAGATGCATTTAGATGTGATTTTTGCTTTCGGCGTGTCTTGAACTTGCATTAGTCGCGCGTTCGTGGCAAAATAACAAAGTTGCCGTTTGGAGATATTCTTCTCCGCACGGAAACGTTGGCGGGTTACCAGAGCGGCCAAATGGGACTGACTGTAAATCAGTTGCTTCGTGCTTCAGTGGTTCAAATCCACTACCCGCCACGCCTCGATAGCTCAGTGGTAGAGCACTTCCTTGGTAAGGAAGAGGTCGTGAGTCCGATTCTCACTCGAGGCTCTCTGGCGGGGTAGCTCAGCTGGCTAGAGCGTACGACTCATAATCGTAAGGTCAAGAGTTCGAGTCTCTTCCTCGCTACAATGGCCAGCAGGAGTTGGTCAACATACAATATTCTAGAGGTGAACAAAATGGCAAGTAAGAGCGCAGACATCCGTCCAGGCATTACGCTTGCATGCACGGAGTGCAAGGAGCGTAATTACATCACGACGAAGAATCGTCGTAATACGCCTGATCGCCTTGAGTTGAGCAAGTTCTGCCCACGCTGCGGCAAGCATACTCTCCATCGCGAGACTCGCTAAAAGCGTGAACTTCGGCGAAGTTTTATAGCTTTATTACCCCGCGTTTTGCGGGGTTTTTTGTTATTTATTGCTGTTAGGATTAATCGTATGAGTATGCAATCATCCTTATTGGAATCTGATAATCCAACTTTTGCAAATCTTACAACAATTGGTGTTGGCGGTTCTATTGCTCGTTTTGTAGAGCCTACTAGCAGAGTGGCTGTTATAGAAGCTGTAGAAGACGCAGATTGCGCTGGATTGCCGCTTTGTGTTATTGGTGGCGGGTCTAACATGCTTGTAAGCGACGAGCCGTTTAACGGAGTTGTTGTGCGCGATGCTCGTCGTGAGATTTGCGTTTTAGATGAGGCTGCTCCTGGCATAGACGGCGTTGATAAAACTAGCGGAGATTTTTTGGTTCACGTTAGTGCGGAAGCTGGTTGCAATTGGGATGATTTTGTGTCTCACACTATTGAGCTTGGATTGCAAGGCGTAGAAGCGCTATCTGGGATTCCTGGAACGGTTGGAGCGTCTGTTGTACAAAACATTGGCGCATACGGTGCGGAAGTTGCGCAAAGCGTTGAATCTGTAGAAGTTTGGGATCGTAAAGATAAAACCACTTTTTATATGAATCTTGCAGATCTTAAGTTTGGCTACCGCACGTCTGTTCTCAAAAAAAGCATGTATAAGGCGCCTGGTGTTGCTGCTGATTGCTTCTTCCCAACGCCTAGATACGTTGTTTTATCTGTTACTTTTTGCTTAAAACATTCAAAAACGGGAGTTGTGGCACATTCGCAGCTTGCTCACGCGCTTGGTGTGCAAGTTGGAGATAGGATGGAAACATCTAAGATTCGTCGCGAAGTTCTGCGCGTTAGAGCGTCTAAGGGCATGCTTGAAGATGCTATGCGCTACGCAAATAAGTGGATGTGCTACGCAAAAAGCGAAAACGGTGTTGAGTATTCGATTAGACTTCAAAATGAAGACTATGCTGCTGGAGATTTGTTAGAAGGCGATTCCAAGTATGCGGACCGCCATAGTTGCGGAAGCTTCTTTATGAATCCGATTTTGACTAAATCTCAAGCAGCTTTGCTGCCAGAAGACGCTCCGCGCTTTGACGCCACTTTGCCAGATGGCTCTAAAGGAGTTAAGACTTCTGCAGCATGGCTTATTGACCATGCAGGATTCCACAGGGGATTTAGACTTACGCAAAGCGATGGCACAAAAAGTAAAGCAGGGTTGTCTTCTTTGCACACTTTGGCGTTGACTAATCGTAGTTGCGCAAAGTGCTCGGATATTGTTGATTTAGCGCGCAAAATCATAGATGGTGTTTACGATTCGTTTGGTGTAAAACTTGTTCCAGAACCTGTTTTAATCGGCGTTAGTGCGGATTGTTAAGACAATTGTTAACACAAATTTAGCATAATTTAACATAATAAATTGCGATTTGTGTTGTGATTTTCCGCTAGACAAAGTACTATGCTCTTTTAATATCGTAAAAATTATTGTTTAATAGCACTTAATGTGTGCTGAACCGTATTTTTTGCGATTTATAACATATAACCCCTTATATGGAATGTTTTAGACGTAGTTTTAGAGAAGGTTGGATTATGCAAATATGGAGAAAAAAGTCTGTTGAGCAGACTATTGCAGAAACAATGGATGGTGATCGCCATCTTAAGCGCACGCTAAATGCTTGGGATCTTGCGGTTATGGGCGTAGCGGTTGCTGTTGGCGCTGGAATCTTCTCTGTTGGCGCTCAAGCAGCTGCATTCCATGCGGGACCTGCGGTGATTATTAGCTTTATTATTGCTGGAATCGTTTGCGGAACGGCTGCAATGTGCTACGCTGAGTTCGCTTCGATGATTCCTGTTGCAGGATCTGCATACACCTTTACGTATACAACAGTCGGCGAGCTTGTTGCTTGGATTATTGGCTGGGATATGATTCTGGAAATGCTTATGGCAGGATCTGTTATAGCCAAATATTGGGGCGTTTATCTTAACGATTTAATGCACTTGTTTGGTCTTAACGTATCTACTTCGGTAAATATTGGCGGTTTTACTTTTGATCTTGCTCCAGTAGCTATTGTTGCGTTCTTTACGATTATGCTTGTTGTTGGAACAAAGCTTTCTGCTCGTTTTGACGGCGCTTTAACAATTCTTAAGATTGGTATTGTTTTGTTCGTTGTTGTTGTTGGATTCTTCTACATTAAGGCTTCTAACTTCACTCCATTTGTTCCACCTGCAACAGACGTTGCTAGCATTAAGGGTATTCACGTTTCTGGCACTATGAGCCAGCCGCTCTGGCAGTGGATTACTGGCATGCAGCCAGCTGTTTACGGCGTTACGGGTATTCTTTCTGGCGCAGCACTTGTGTTCTTTGCATTCATTGGATTCGACGTTGTTGCAACTACGGCAGAAGAAACTAAAGACCCACACAAGAACATTCCTAGGGGCATTGGTCTTGGTCTTTTGATTGTGACTGTTCTTTACATTCTTGTTGCTGTTGTTACAACTGGTATGGTCTCTTACAAGGATTTGGCTAAGCAAGACGCTCCTTCGCTTTCTACGAGCTTTGAGCTTGTAGGCGCAACTTGGGCTGCTAAGATTATTTCCCTTGGAATTGTAATCGGCTTAACAACTGTTGTTATGGTTCTTCTTTTGGGCCTTACACGTATTGTGTTTGCTGTTAGCCGAGATGGCCTGCTTCCACGTAGCTTCTCTAAGGTTAGCAAGCGCGGAATTCCTGCACGTATTCAGATTGTTTCTGGCATTGTTGTGGCAATAATCGCTTCTACATTAGATATTGGAATTCTTTCCGATATGGTGAATATTGGTACGCTTTCTGCGTTCTTGCTTGTTTCTGCAGGCGTTCCTATTATGCGTATGCGTAGACCTGATTTGCATCGATCCTTTATGGTTCCATGGAATCCAGTTCTACCTATTTTCGCCGCGCTTTCTACGTTCTGGCTTATGCTAAACCTTTCTGTGCTTACATGGATTCGTTTTGCAATCTGGCTTGCAATCGGTTTTACTGTGTACTTTGGCTATTCTTACCGCAATTCTTTGCTTGGAAGGCAACTTCGTAAAGCTAAGAAGCTTGGTGTTCCAGTAGAAACCTTGTTTGCGCAAGATGCTGCTGCTGCAGAAAAAGTTGCGGAAGGCGAGTCGGAAGATCAAGCGCGAGCTGAGGCAGCTCAAGAGGTAGCTCAAGAGGCGGCTGTTGGGTCTGCTCAAGAGGATGCTCAATAGGCTTTTGCTTTTAGACGTTGATTTTTTGAGACGTTAATTTAACTGTATTGAGTCGGTATGCGATTATGTATGCCGACTCAATGCGTTTTGCACTCGTAACGTGAACTATAATAGAAGAGTTAGTTTATTTTTGGGTGTGAAAGGGGGCGTTTGTTATGCCTTACGTTATTGCAGAACCGTGCGTTGACGTTAAAGATAAAGCGTGTGTTGACGAGTGCCCTGTTGATTGCATTTACGAAGGCGATCGCACGCTTTACATAAACCCTAACGAATGCGTTGATTGCGGCGCATGCGAGCCTGCATGCCCAGTAGAAGCCATCTTTTACGAAGACGATGTTCCAGAAGAGTGGGAATGGTATAAAGACGCTGCTGTTGAATACTTTAACAAGCTTGGCGATTTAGGTGGTGCGCAAGAAGCTGGCCCATCTGGTTGGGATGAGGATCGCGTAGCTGCTCTTCCTAAAAAAGATGCTTAAATGCCCATTTGAGCAGCATTGTTGCCGTACTTTTTTCTTACTGCATCTAATACGTGTTCTGCGTGACTTATTCTTGCATGCGTATTTTTTATTGCGTTTTGCGCAATTTCTGTTGAATTTTTACGCATACCACTTATGGTGTTTTCTCTTTCGTTCTCTTCTAAGATGTCGCTAATCGTAGGCTGAACAAGCGCTTTGCTTTTATCTACAAGATTGCTTACGCTAACGCCAGCAAGCCTGACGGAGCTTAGTAAACAAATATGACTTCCGCCTAATTTATGGTCATGAACTGTTGGATTTACCGATTCTAGTAAATCGCAAGCATGCTTATAAATCTCTGGAGCGCAATCGGTTACGTTTCTTAATGTTTTGCATCTTGTTGCATAGTGCAAATCACTGAATCGCAATTTTAACGTTACTGTTTTTGCCATTGTGTTGCGATTGCGTAATTCTTGCGCCACTTCGTTGCAGCAGTGCCTGATCAGGTTTTTCACTGCTGCAATATCTGTGGTGTCTTTATCAAGAGTGCTTTCTGTTCCAATGGATTTCTCTGGAACGTGGGGCATTACTTGCCGTGTATCAATTCCGCGCGAAGTGTTATAAAGCATTCGCGCAAGAACTTTAGACCCAGCAACTCGTTCCAAAGTCTTCTCATCTACACTTCTAAGCATCTCAATGCTATTTATTCCCCACGTAGCTAGTTTTTTAGCAAGCGCGGGTCCAATTCCTGGTATTGCTCGTAATGGCATTATTGAAACAAAGTCGGCATTGCGATTTTGGGGGATAATCAGCATTCCGTTTGGCTTTGCGTTCGTTGACGCCATTTTTGCGATCAGCTTATTTGATGCAATCCCCACAGAGCAAGTGATATGAAACTTGCGCGCGACTTCGCTTCTTATCCACTCGCCTATGGCGATGGGCGTTTTCCAGCGCAACAACGCGGAACTAACGTCCATGTAACACTCGTCTACAGAAACCTGTTCAACCTTATCTGTGATCTTTGAAAAGACCTCCTTAAAAATCCTAGATGAAATGGAAACGTAATATGGCATATCTACCGGCAGGAAAATGCCATTAGGGCACAAGCTTCGTGCTCGCGCTGTAGGCATAGCGGAATTCACGCCATACTTACGTGCTTCGTAGCTGGCTGCCGAAACTACGGAGCGCGAGCCTGTACCAATAATCACAGGTTTGCCAAGTAACCTAGGATTACGCGCCGCCTCGAGTGATGCATAAAATGCATCCATATCGATATGAAGTATTGTGCAGCCAGACGCATTGCGCCCCCAATCGCGTTTAGCTGCATTAACTCGCGGTGCTGTGCTCATGAATTTATAGTAGAACAAACGTTCGATTTTGTACAATAGTGTGTCGCAATAAGTTTACGAAAAATAAGTGTAAAATACGCAAAATAACTACTGGCAAATATAACTACTGCCGTGTAGGGTATGCTTTATGAAACAAATCATAGTAAACGCGCTAAATCGCATGCCTGTTTTGCTAATCGTTGTTGTAGAAGCTGCAACGGTCTATCTAGCAACGTCTATAGCAAAGGTCGCGTTTAGCCAGCTCGATCCGCTATATTCTGTGTGGTATCGCGTTGGGTTTATGTCTTTGTTTTTGCTTGCTTGGAGAAGACCTTTTTCGCGTAAAAAGCGCGCTCGCAACTCTCTTCCTAAAACATTAAAAGAATGGTTAATTGTTGTTGCAGTAGGCATTTCTGTTGTTCTTATGAACACAATGTTTTATTTAGCTATTAGTTGTATGGCTGTTGGGGTGGCTGTAACTATTGAGTTTGTAGGGCCGCTAATGGTTGCTGTTATAACGGGTAAAACATGGCGAGAGCGCGTTGGAATTGTTATTGCTGCTTGTGGAATTGTGCTTCTTGCAAGCGCGTCTATGCGTTCTAACGAAAGCCCGCATTTTCTTGTTGGATTAGTGGCAATTCTTATTGGCGGATCAATGTGGGGAATGTACATTGTATCTGGGCGCATGCTTGCAAGAGGCTCTAATGCAATTGACAGAGTTAGTATAGCTATTTTAATCGGTTGGCTTTTGCAATCGAGTGTTCTTGGTGTTCCTGCAATTTTGCATGTTGTGCATCCTAAATCTAGTGCAACTTGGGCTGCTCAGCCTTATGGATCTTTGAAACTTCTTGGATTAATGGTTGTTATTGCAACTTGTGCGTCTTTTATTCCAACGCTTTTAGACCAGGTTTTGCTAAAGCGTGTGTCTTCTGCACGGTATTCGGTTATGCAAGCGCTTTACCCTGCGATTGCTGCAATTGTTGGAATGGGATTTGGCGAAATGCCAACGTTGATTGACGTTTGCGGAATGGCTCTAGTTATGTTGGCTGTTGTGATTACATTTTCGGGAGATCATAATCCCGCATAAATATTGCTGTTTGGCTATTAAATCCACTTTTGCGCTTTTGGTGTGTCGCTTAAGCATTGTGCACGTCCTCAAGAGGTGATATAGTCTGAATCTGTTGCTATCTTGAATAGTTACAAAGTGGAGTCATGCCTGAGTGGCCGATAGGGGCACCCTGCTAAGGTGTTAGTCGCGTAAGCGGCTCGAGAGTTCGAATCTCTCTGACTCCGCGGTTTTAGCTCTAAATCGTTGAAAATCAGCGGTTTAGAGCTTTTTGTTTTGATTTTGCACATAGCACCATGGTTGCTATTTTGGCCTATAGACGATATAACCCCTATTTTTCTGATTGCAACATATTCCTATAAACGCGAGTCGCCAGCAACCACCACTACTGTGTATGATTGTGCACAATTGTGTATAACAATGTGGATAACTGCCCTCTAAAATAGCCTTTAACCACATTGAAAGTTTTTTATTTACAGATTGAAATTCCTAAATCATAGTTAGAGCATGAGCGAATTTTTTGTTCATCGTGGCTAGCAAAAACGTTTGTCACGTTAGAGAAAACAACGTTTTAAGGAGTTGATATGGGAAAACATGGATGTAAAGGGATTCCAATCTTTTTACGCAATAAGCGCACGCGAATGTTCTCTTTAATGACAGCGTTGCTGGCGACTATTGCAATTGTTGTTGGGAATGGCGCAATAAATGCTGCTTCTGCAGATATTTTTGGTCAATACTATACGTATAGTGATGCCTGTTCAAAAGTGAGTCCGAGCAAAAAAATTGTAAAAAAAGATGAAGATGGTAATTACGTATTTTGCATTAATACTGGATCAACTGTAAAAGCTGATTCCGATTGGAGAGATATTCCGCTTGATGTTAACAATATTAATGAAATCACAGCAAGAATAGCTAAGTTTGCTATTGAAAATGATTTTACATCCCGAATGGAGGCTGCAGCATATTTAATTCATGAACATTATGATGAAGATAAACGCGGGTGGGAAGAAGCAAAGCGTAGGGGATTTGATACTGCGTTCAACTTAAAGGAAGAAGCCGAAAAACTGTGGAATGAAGTAACCCAAAAAACGCCTAACAGTATGGGATTCAAAATACTTGACCCTTATGCTACCTACTATTCTAAGCACGGTAGAGTAGTTATTGATGCGAATGGTATTGATCTAAACAAGGTTCCCTCTGGCTATGAAAATATAAATTTTAAAGTTACTGCAGTAGGCGATAAGTTGCGTTTTATAAAAGATAAGAAGCAGGTTAAAGAGGTTAAAGATTACATTGGATCTTATAGTACGTTGTATGGAATTGATTGGGTTGCAACAGGAGAAGGCGAAGCAGAAATTAAAGGTGAATACTACATTCCATATTTGCAAAGAAAAGATATAGGGAATGGAGCAGCTTTAATACGAGTAGCAAAAGATGAAAAAGTCAGAGAATTTACAAATGTATTAACAGAGAGAGCACACAGAAAGTTCCAGCCTTCGATTTCTTCTAAGTCGACTGTAAAAGAGTTGAAAGTAGGCGATTCTGTAGAAGATACTGTTACTTCGTCGCTAAAGAATCCTACTGAAGATGAGTGGGTAAGTGGTAAAGACGTTCGTGCTCGTGGATACTACTTTGTTGGTTCTTATAACGATATTATGAAAAAACGCGAAAATAAAAAAGACAAAGTAGAAGAGTATATAAAGGAACTACGAGAAGATAAGAATATTCGTCAAGTTGCTGCAGCCGATGTTTATTTTTCGGGAGAAAATCAAGAAGTTAAAGCGGTTGCGCACGAAGCAAAAGGTGACTTATCTAAAGATGAACTTGCTAGCGCAAAAGTTTATAAAGTGAACAAAGATGATGCAGGATTATTTGGAACGTGGGTTTGGTTTATTGATCCTGGAAATCAAAAAGACGACGTTAGAGAGTTTATTCCAGAAAAGTTTGTTGAAGAATTTGGAAACGTAAATTCAACAGTTTCGCATAAGGCAAAAATATCGATTGAACATGTTAAGAATCTAAAAAATAAAGATACAAATGACGTTTCGGATGCGATAGTTGTTAGTGGTGTTCCAAAAGACTACGGAAAATTTGATGGAAATACCGATTATGGGTTTAGTAAAGATGCAAAGATGAACATTCGTCTTTGGTGGGTTGGAAACAAAGATGGTTCAATGAGCAATGAAAATATGGTAAAGCTTGTTTCTAGCTCGGTTGAAGAGCCTAAAGAAGACGAAAATCATAAGAAAATAGATTCATGGGATGTTCCATTGCGTAATGGAACTTACACGCTTGGCAATGGAAAGATAATTCTTACTCATAACGAGTCTAATAGTAAAGAAGCTGGCAAAGAATCTGGTAAAGATGGCGATAGTGAAGATAACAAGGGCAGTGAAGATAACAAAGAGAACAGAAGTGCTGAGAATAAAAAAGAAAAGTTTGAAAAAGTTGGAGATATGATCGATCTTTTAGATGGCAATACGGCTAAAAGTGGAATGTATGTTTTTGTTTATGAATTCCCAGGTTCTTCTAGAGCGCAAGAGTTTAAGACGTCGTTTAATAACGAAGATAGTAGAAGCTTCTTTGATAGAAATAAGCCTGTTACTGTGACTGTTAATAAGGCGGAGAATGCTAGTGGTAAGGGTGAGCCTGGAAAGAGTGAGCCTGGAAAGCAGGAGCCTGGTAAGGGTGAGCCTGGAAAGAGTGAGCCTGGAAAGCAGCAGCCTGGTGGTTCTAGCGAAAAGCCTGGTAAGCAAGATCCAGGTAATCAGAAGCAGCCTGGTGGTTCTAGCGAAAAGCCTAGTAAACAAGATCCAGGTAAGAGCGAGCCTGTTGGTAGTGGAAATGTTACAGGTAGTGAAGTCGATCCAAAGACGTCTCCTAGTGGTGGCGTTGTAGATAATATTATTTCAAAGCAGAATCCTCAGAATCCGCAAGGTTCTGGTAAGCAAGATAATCCTGGTAATGGTGAGCCTGGAAAGGGTGAGCCTGGTAAGCAGGAACCTGTAAAACAAGATAAGCCTGGAAAAGAGCAGCCTGGAAAGGGTGAGCCTGGTAAGCAAGAGCAGCCTGGTGTGCAAAAGCCTGGTGGTTCTAGCGAAAAGCCTGGTAATCAGAAGCAGTCTGGGACTGGTGAGTCTGGTAAGCAGGATAATCCTGGCGGTTCTAGCGAAAAGCTTAGCGGCACACAAGGTTCTAGTGCGCAGAATGAAGTTGCTGGCACACAGTCTGGCAGAGCGCAAGTTGGCAACAATGCGCAATCTGGTGTAAACGCTGGAGCGAATAATAATACGCTCGGTGCGCAAGTAGATGCTGGGACCAATAATACAGTTCATCAAAATGCAGATGCGACTGCTAAGAGTAATGCTAAGAGTAATGCTAATAACGATAAAATTAATGAAAAAAACAATAAAAAAGATAATCAAAGTAATGTTAATGCGGATTCTCAGCATAAATCTGAGCATGTTGAAGGCAAGGAAGATAGCAAGGAAGGTAAATATACAGCTACTAAATCAGGGGCTATTCAGAGAGGTGATTCTAAGAAGGTTGATACTCATCAAAGCGCTACTCAGCAGGGAGATTCTAAACAGGGAGATTCTCAGTATGGAGATAATCAACAAGTAAGCGACTCTAATGTAGAGCAGAACTCGCAGCCAAATAATCAATATGTAAGTGGAACAAAGAATTCAAAACGGAAACATGCTCGTTTAGGTGCTCGTGTTGGGCATTTAGTAACTACTGGCGTAAAAGTTGAAACAACATTAATGTTCTCTTTGGCCATAGTGCTTATTGCAGGATCTGTGATTTTGGCAAAACGTGTAAGCTGCATTGCATAAAATCTCTCATAAAATATTTGATTCATATGTGCATAAATTTGTAAAAGATGTATATTGAGATATATTAATAAGGTATTAAAACAGATAAATAGTTGCGTTGTATAATATGCATAATTTATTCTATAAACATAGCTTTTTGGTGCTTATAGTTTTGCGTACTATACAACGCACAATTATCATGTAAATAGTATATAAAAGCACTGTTTTCAGATGAGGTTTTTATGAGTGACTACAACATAGACAAAGCAAAGATGCTGGTTCGCTTGCATAGAGTATGTGGACAAGTTCACGCTGTTGAAAATATGGTTGAAAAGGGAGAAGACTACAATAATATTCTTATGCAACTTTCTGCATCTACGGCAGCTCTTAGGGCGGTTGCGCTTATAGTTGCTCATCAAGAAATATCGAAGGCATTAGAAGAGGCGCAAGACGCTGGAAATAAAAATGTTACAGATAAGAAAGTTGCGGAGCTTGTAGACGTTGTAGATCACTTAATGCGCTACGATAAGTCGTGATTTGTGACTTGCGATTTGTGATTTGTGATTTGTAATTCTAGTGGTTGCATATAATCTTTTGTAGCTTTAAGACTGTTTGAATTGAAAACGATTTGAATATTAAATATCGAGTATTCAGCATTGAGTATCGAATATCAAATATCGAATATGAAGAATATGCGAACCGTAACTGATTTATGTGAGAATCCTGCGCACTTTGCTTTTGTGGAAAAGAAGTCCGAATTTATTTCGGATGCTTGCCACGTTTCTAGTGCTGAAGAAGCGCTTGAGTTTGTAGAGTCAATTAGGATGATTCACCCCAAAGCAAGGCATGTTGCGTACGCTGCGATTTACGCAGATAAAAATGGCAGATTGTGCGAGCGTATGAGCGATGACGGCGAGCCATCTGGCACTGCAGGTAAGCCAATTTTAGATGTTATTAGGTCTTCTAATGTTGTAGACGCAGTTGTAACAGTTACGCGCTATTTTGGTGGGATTTTGCTTGGCTCTGGTGGTTTAATAAGAGCGTATTCTGCTTCGGCTGCAGGTGCTATAAAGTCTAGTAAAATAGCGGATATTGTAGAGTGTAATTGTTTTTCTTGCAAAGTTGAGTACTCGCATTTAAGAATGTTTAAGCATTTATTGTTAAAAAATAATGCGGAAATTATAAGCGAAGAATACGGCGTTTCTATTGAATTAACAGTGAGTTTGCCGCGTGAAGAATCAGATAGATTCCTTGAAGCAGTAAAAAATACGTTTTCTGGAGTAATAATTCCAGATTTTTGTGGTGTTTGCACTAGAATTTGCTGATTTTTATTTTAGTGATTCTTGTTTGATTCTTATTTGACACTTGTTTGATTCTTGGTTTTAAGATTTGTGTTACAAAGCTGATAGATTATATAAGTGATTAAGCAAAGGTTGGTGAGTCGTTTATGAATGATACGCAAAAGCTTAATGGCGTTGAGCAAAACGATGATTTAGGCAATGGTGCAAGCCGCGATTTATCTATTGAATCTAATGATTCTAGCAATTTATATGAGCCGTTAACCGCGGTGTATGAGCATTTAAGGCATTCCAGTGATTCTAAAGAATTGCATGAATTTGCTGTAAAAGAGTTGCCAGATAGGTCTGATCAGGCAGGATTTTCTAGAGCGACTGCACTCTTGGAAGCTGTAGCAGGCAATTCAAACACTCCAGAAGAAGATCGCATTCACTTAGCAACAGTAATGCCATTCCCGAATATCTTGGTTAAGCTTTCTCAAGACGAATCAAGTAATGTTCGCTTAGCTGTTGCAAAGAACGAAAATGCTAAGAATTGGCTAGTTGGAAGGCTTACTAAAGATTCTTGTGCACAAGTTAGAGATGCCGCTTTGTGCAATCCGCGAACATCTTGGAAAATGCGATTAGAAGGTGCGCAAATAAATGGTGTTAGCACAAAAACGTTGGATTACTTGGCTTCTCTTGGTGCAAGCGAAGAAAGTGACGATTCTCCTGTGCTCTCTGCAATGGTAAGAAGAGCAGTGGCTCTTAATCCTGGTGTGTCGCAGCCAACTTTGATTGCTTTGTCTAAAGATAAGGACTCGGATGTCTCGCTTGCTGCGTCAAAAGTCTTAAATAAGTCTTAAATATAAAAATAAGTCTTGAGTATAAAAGTAAAATGAATAATAATTGCATACGTTTGCATTAAAACCCCACAAATAGACTCGATGGAAAATATGAACACTAAAAATGAAGAAACAGTGCAGCCAACAAGTCCGTTAATACATTTGGCTGAACTAATGGGCGTTCGCTCAAAATTTGTTGGATCGGATGGCGTAGAGCACAAAATAGCAGATAGCGTACTTGTAAAAGTATTGCAATCGCTATGCGTAGAAGCTCAAAACAATAAGCAAATCGAAGAAGCAACTCAAAAAATTCTTAGCGAGCGTCACACTCGCCTAGTTGCTCCAACAGTTTTGCACACAGTTGGTAAAGAAAGCGAAGTAAGTATAAATACTGGGATTTTAGAGTATCCTACAGCAACGCTTATTTTGGAAGATGGCAGTGAATACAAGGGTGATTTGCAGATTTTGCCTTCTCAAAATGACGTTGCAATTCCAGTAGACGGCAAGTTTGTAGCAACTTCTTTGCTTAAGATTCCTGCAGACGTTCCAATGGGCTACCACACTTTGCGTGTTAGTGTTGAGAACCGCGTAGAAGAGGCCACTCTTATTAGTGCGCCAGAAAGCATTGATACTATTGAGAAACTAGAAAAAGATGGCAAGCAAATTTGGGGTTGGATGGCTCAGCTTTATTCAATCCGCTCCTCTAAGTCTTGGGGAGTTGGCGATTACGCAGATTTGGCGGATTTGCTTGTTAAAGCTAAAGAAAAGTCGGGAGCGGACTTTGTTCTTGTAAATCCGCTTCATGCTGGAGAGCCAGTTGCTCCGTTAACGCCTTCGCCATATTTGCCTGTTGCTAGGTCTATGGTAAACGTTACGTATATTCGCCCAGAAAGCATTCCAGAATATAATCTTCTTAGCGATCAAGATCGCAAAAGCGTTGACGATTTGCATAATCAAGTAGAGCCGCTTAATAATGATGCGCAAATTATTGATCGCGACGCAATGTGGCGCGTAAAAATGCACGCTTTGTGGATTATTTTTAAGTCGGGCATGTCAGATAAGCGCGCGCAAAAGTTTGAAGCGTTTAAGAAAGATATGGGAGACACGCTTGAATCCTACGCAACTTGGTGCCTTTGCTACGACAAGTGGGGTGCGCCTAATGGCGATGATTGCTGGGAGAAGCATCTTACTAAAGATTCCGATGAGATTAGCGCTTTAGCAAAGCAATTCCCAGACACGCTAGAGTTTTATCGTTGGCTTGAGTGGGTTGCGTTCGGCCAGTTGCACGATGCGCAAATGGCAGCTAAAAAAGCAGGAATGCGCATTGGAATTATGTCGGATATGGCTGTTGGCGTGCATCCAGCAGGATCGGAAGTTTGGTGGAATCCAGAGCGATTCGCCAATGGTGCTTGCGTTGGTGCGCCTCCTGATTACTTCAATCAGCAAGGTCAAAACTGGTCTCAGCCTCCGCTTAATCCATTTGAGCTTGAGCGCACAGGCTTTAAGACCTACAGAGATATGGTTCATGGCATGTTTGCTTCTGCAGGAGCTGTGCGAATCGACCATATTCTTGGACTTTTCCGACTTTGGTGGATTCCAGAAGGATCTACTCCAGGAGACGGAGCTTATGTTTACTACGATGCAAACGTTATGCTTGGCATTCTTGCGATTGAAGCCACGCGCGCAAATGGCGTTGTAGTTGGAGAAGATCTTGGCGTTGTGCCAGCTGAAGCTCTAGATGTTTTGGCTAAGAATAAGGTTCTTGGATGCACGGTTGAGTGGTTTGAACAGAGAGATGGCGCATTCCGCGAGCCTAAGAAGTGGCGCGAAATGACGCTTGCATCTGTAAATACTCACGATATGCCACCTGCTGCAGGGTACTTAAACTACGAGCACGTTAATATTCGCGAGCGTTTGAATCTTCTTACTGGCTCTGTAGAAGAGTTCCGCGCCGATGCTGTTAAAGAGCATAACGCAATGCTTAAGATGCTTGTTTCTGGCGGATTCTTAAGCGAAAGTGCGCTAGAAGACGAGTCGCAGCATGAGCAAGAGATTGTAGAAGCGTTGTATAAAGCGCTTAAAGCTGCGCCTTCTAAGTTGCTTGCTGCGTCGATTGTTGACGCCACTGGCGAGCACAGAGCGCAAAATCAGCCTGGAACTAACGACGAATATCCAAATTGGCGTATTCCTTTGGCAGATGCTGATTGCAATCCTGTTCTTTTGGACGATTTATTCGACTTGCCTAGAGTTAAGTCTTTAGCGCAAATCATGAATAAATAGAGATGAATAAATAGAGGTAGATGCATTATTAATTGCGGGCTGCAGCGTTTGTTTTTGACTTGCGAGCGTTGTAGTCCGCATTTGCATAACGTTGTAGTCCGCGTTGTATGTAAAATAGAAGTTTGCAAATAGTCGTCATATGGCGATATACTTGCAGATTGTTGTGTTTCCCTAAGGGGTCCTTCAAAGCGCTTTTCCCACTCGCCATCGAGGACTTTCAGGGAGCCCACGGATTATGAGTAGAGTATCTTCTATAAACCAAGAAGATATAAAGCTCGAAACACAATAGAGAAAAGGTACGATTGTGAAGACTTTCACACCGAAACCAGCAGATTTAACTCATGACTGGTACATTATCGACGCCACTGATGTGGTGCTTGGTCGCTTGGCTTCCCAGGTAGCTATTTTGCTTCGTGGTAAGAATAAGCCAACTTATGCTCCTCACGCTGATTCTGGCAATCACGTTATTATTATTAACGCAGATAAGATTGCTTTGACTGGCAATAAGTTGAGCAAGGAATTGTATTCCCACTCTGGCCGTCCAGGCGGACTTCGCCGCGATAGCTATGCTGAGCTTTTGGAGAAGAATCCAAAGCGCATCATCGTTTCCGCTGTTAGGGGAATGCTTCCAAAGAATCGTCTTGCTAAGGTTCAGCTTGATCGCCTTCGTGTGTTCACTGGCGCTGAGCATCCTCATATTTCGCAAAAGCCACAGGTCTTTGAGATCTCTCAGGTTAGCCAGCAGGCTAAGTGAATCGTAAGGAGAATATGATTATGGTAGATAACAACAACTCCGCGGTTCTTGAGAACGAAGAAGAACTGACTAGCTACACCACCGAAACCAACGCTGGTGCAGGCACTGGTACTTCCGCTATCGCTCCAGGCTATGGCACTGGTCGTCGTAAGGAAGCCGTTGCTCGCGTTCGCTTGGTTCCAGGTTCTGGTAAGTGGACTATTAATGGCCGCACTCTTGAGGAATACTTCCCATCTCGCTTATTGCAGCGCGAAGTTAATTCCCCAATCGTGCTTCTAAAGCTTGAAGGTAAGTTCGACGTTGTCGTTTTGGTAGACGGCGGCGGCACCACTGGTCAGGCTGGCGCAATTCGCTTGGGCGTTGCCCGCGCTTTGAACGCTATTGACCGCGATGCAAACCGTGCTTCCTTGAAGAAGGCTGGCTTCTTGACCCGCGACGCTCGCGTTGTGGAACGTAAGAAGGCTGGTTTGCACAAGGCACGTCGTGCACCTCAGTTCTCGAAGCGTTAAGCTGCGAAGAATTACAACTTCAATGGCTCCTGGCTCATGCTGGGAGCCATTTTTTATTTGTGTGTAATCTAGAATCAAGTTAAATGTTATTAATCGTTTGTAAGTAACATCTAAAGCTAACATTCTAGAAAATTTTTCAGCAAATCGCACATAAATCATTACAAATAAGAACAAATAACGAACATTAGAGGATAAACCTCGCTCATAAATAGCGCAACTCGCTGCAAAGCCAAAATAGTACAGTAATTCAAGTAAATTGTGAAATGTATCACATACCAGCATTATGATGCGTCTTTCATAGAAGATTATGCATGTAAATGTTGATGTGCAAAAAGCGTAGAAGTACGTAAGGAATCTAAAGATCAAGGAGGACCAAATGGCGCAAGCGCAAGAAACAGCGCAAGAAAATGTGCTCGATGAAAAAGAGCAAGCGGCATTAGTTGCAAAACAAGAAGTTGATGAGTTAGCTAAAAAAGCAAAAGTCGCTTTAGATGAATTTGAAAAGTTAAATCAAACTCAAGTAGACAGAATTGTAGCAAAAGCATCGATTGCAGCTCTGAACAAGCATTTAGTCTTAGCAAAAATGGCTGTTGAAGAAACAGGCAGAGGATTAGTAGAAGATAAAGCTACAAAAAACATTTTTGCATGCGAACATATTACGCATTATCTTGCAGGCCAGCGCACTGTAGGCATTATTAGAGAAGATGATGTTCTTGGAATCGACGAAATCGCTGAGCCAGTTGGCATTGTTGCAGGCGTTACGCCAGTAACAAATCCAACGTCTACAGCCATTTTTAAGTCGCTAATCGCGCTTAAAACTCGTTGCCCAATTATTTTTGGATTCCACCCATTTGCTCAAAAGTGCTCCGCGGAAGCAGCAAGAATTGTGCGCGATGCAGCAATAGAAGCAGGAGCGCCAGAAAATTGCATTCAGTGGATTGAGCATCCATCAATCGAAGCTACGGGAGCTTTAATGAAGCACCCAGATGTTGCAACAATTCTTGCAACAGGTGGCCCTGGAATGGTTAAAGCTGCTTATTCTTCTGGTAAGCCAGCACTTGGCGTGGGCGCAGGAAACGCGCCAGCATACGTTGATGCAGATGTAGACGTTGAGCGCGCTGCAAACGATTTGGTGCTTTCAAAGCATTTTGATTACGGCATGATTTGCGCAACAGAGCAGGCGATTATTGCGCATAAAGATGTGTATGATGCTTTGAAGCTCGAATTAAAGCGCCGTAAAGCTTACTTTGTAAACGAAGAAGAAAAAGCAAAGCTTGAGCAATACATGTTTGGTTGCACGTCTTATAGTGGCCAAACTCCAAAGCTTAATTCTGTTGTTCCTGGAAAGTCGCCTCAATTTATTGCGCAACAAGCAGGATTTGAGATTCCAGAAGATGCCGTGATTCTTATTGCTGAGTGCAAGGAAGTTGGCGAGATGGAGCCTCTAACAATGGAAAAGTTGGCTCCTGTTCACGCTTTGCTTCGCGCAGATAACAAGGAACAAGGCTTTGAAATGTGCGAGAAAATGCTTGTGCACGGAGCTGGCCACACTGCTGTGATTCACACCAATAATCAGCAGCTTGCTCGAGAATACGGCAGCCGTATGCATGCTTGCCGAATCATTTGGAACTCCCCAGGATCTTTGGGTGGCGTTGGAGACATCTACAACGCAATCGCGCCTTCTCTTACATTGGGATGCGGTTCTTATGGCGGAAACTCTGTTTCTGGAAACGTTCAAGCGGTAAATCTTATTAATATAAAGCGCATAGCGCGAAGGAATAACAATATGCAATGGTTCAAGATTCCGGCCAAAACGTATTTTGAGCCGAATGCTGTTCGCTATTTGCGAGACATGTATGGCATTGAGCGCGCTGTTATTGTGTGCGATAAAGTGATGGAACAGCTTGGCATTATAGACAAGGTGATTGATCAGCTTCGCGCTAGAGACAATCGCGTAACGTTTAGGATTATTGATTACGTTGAGCCAGAGCCAAGCGTTGAAACTGTTGAGCGCGGCGCGGAAATGATGCGCGAAGAATTCCAGCCAGACACGATTATTGCTGTTGGCGGCGGATCTCCTATGGATGCTGCAAAAATTATGTGGCTTCTTTACGAGCACCCAGAAATTTCCTTCGCAGATTTGCGCGAGAAGTTCTTTGATATTAGAAAGCGTGCGTTTAAGATTCCGCCTCTTGGTAAAAAGGCTTGCTTAATTTGCGTGCCAACGTCTTCTGGAACTGGATCGGAAGTTACTCCGTTTGCTGTTATTACAGACCATAAGACTGGTTACAAGTACCCGATTACGGATTACGCGATTACGCCTTCGGTTGCAATTGTGGATCCAGTTTTGGCGCGTACGCAGCCTAGAAAACTTGCTTGCGATTCTGGTTTTGACGCTTTGACTCACTCTATGGAAGCTTTTGCATCTGTTTATGCTAACGACTTTACTGATGCAATGGCATTGCATGCAGCAAAGTTGATTTGGGAGAATCTTAACGATTCTGTGAATTCCAACGATTCCGAGCGCAAGATTCAAGCTCAAGAGAAGATGCATAATGCAGCTACGATGGCTGGAATGGCGTTTGGCTCGGCGTTCCTTGGAATGTGCCACGCAATGGCGCATACAATCGGAGCTTTGTGCCACGTTGCGCACGGCCACACAAATGCGATTTTGCTTCCTTATGTAATTCGCTACAATGGTCAAATTCCACAAGAGCCTACAAGCTGGCCAAAGTACAATCGCTATATCGCTCCAGAGCGTTACCAGCAGCTTGCTAAGAATCTTGGTGTAAATCCTGGTAAAACTCCTCAAGAGGGCGTGGAGAATTTGGCGCGCGCTGTTGAAAATTATAGGGATAATCTCCTTAGCATGGATGCTTCGTTTAAGGCGTGCGGTGTGGACGAAGAATACTACTGGTCTTTGTTGGATCAGATTGGTATGCGTGCTTACGAAGATCAGTGTGCTCCTGCAAATCCGCGTATTCCTCAAATCGAAGATATGAAGGATATTGCGATTGCAGCGTATTATGGTGTTTCTCAAGAAGAAGGACATCGTATGCGCCTACAGCGTGAATCGAAGTAGAATTTAAGTAAAATTTATTGCATGATTATTTGAGTGGTTATCTAAGTGATTATCTAGATAATTATTGAATGATTATTGCATATTTAGTTACAAATGGCAGAGGCTGCACTAGCTGTAGTTTCTGCCATTTTTCGTTGGAAAATAGCCGACACGCCCGATTTTTGTTAATCCAAGGTTGATGGTTTAATTACTTAGTTGCCTGTTTTTAAGGCTCGCATATTGTAATTCAAAAAAGCGAGCGCAGAAGCAGAAATCGCAGTTTTTTGTTGATTTTTGTAGGCTGCGCACTGATGTGGAATGGCCTTTAGTGTCTATTCTCCCGGTGCCCTTTGATACAGGTTGGTAAACAGTAAACGAATCGCTAGAAAGGGCGGACGGCAATGGCGGGACAGAAAATCCGCATCAGGCTTAAGTCCTATGACCATGAGGTCATCGACCAATCGGCGAAGAAAATCGTCGAGACGGTGACGAACGCGGGCGCCACAGTAGTGGGTCCGGTTCCTCTGCCGACCGAGAAGAACGTGTTTGTTGTTATCCGTTCTCCTCACAAATACAAGGATTCTCGCGAGCATTTCGAGATGCGCACTCATAAGCGCCTCATTGACATCGTTGATCCAACGCCAAAGGCTGTGGATTCTTTGATGCACATTGACCTGCCTGCGGATGTAAATATCGAGATTAAGCTGTAGGAAGGGGGGTAAATAATGTCGCAAAATAAGAATCGCACTGCTTTGCTCGGCCGTAAGCTGGGCATGAGCCAGGTTTGGGATGAAAACGGCCTTTTTGTCCCCGTAACTCTGGTTGAGGTTGCTACCAACGTAGTTACCGCTGTTAAGACCGAAGAAACTGACGGTTATTGCGCCGTACAGCTCGGTTATGGCCAGATTGATCCTACCAAGGTTACCAAGCCATTGGCTGGTCACTTTGCAAAGGCTGGCGTGACTCCTCGTCGTCACCTCGCTGAGGTGCGCACTGAAAATGCAGCAGATTACAAGCCAGGTCAGGAATTGACCGCTGAGGTATTTGCTGAAGGTGCAGAAGTTGACGTAACGGGTACTACAAAGGGTAAAGGCTTTGCTGGCACAATCAAGCGTTGGGGCTTCAAGTCTTACCGTCGTACTCACGGCTCGCACAAGAATGAACGTCGTCCAGGTTCTGTGGGCGCATGTGCAACTCCAAGCCGCATTTTGAAGGGCAAGCGTATGGCTGGTCGCATGGGTCATGTGACTTCTACTGCGCTCAACCTCACAATCGTTTCTTCGGATGTTGAGAACGGTATTTTAGCTATCAAGGGTGCTATTCCAGGACCTAAGGGTGCTATCGTTCTAGTCCGTTCGGCAGTGAAGGGAGCCTGATTTAAATGGCAAACGTAACTCTGAACGTAACTGACACCAAGGGTAATGCAAACGGCACTGTTGAAGCTCCTGCCGAGATTTTCGGCATCTCCAACGAAGACGTTTTAGCTCACGGCCCATTGGTTCATCAGGTCGTTATTGCTCAGCTTGCTGCTGCTCGCCAGGGTACTCACGCGGTTAAGAATCGCGCTAACGTATCTGGTGGCGGTAAGAAGCCATGGAAGCAAAAGGGCACTGGTCGTGCTCGTCAAGGCTCCATTCGTGCTCCACAGTGGGTACATGGTGGCGTTGTGCACGGCCCAGTTCCTCGCAAGTACGATCAGCGTACTCCAAAGAAGATGAAGGCAGCTGCTCTTCGTTATGCTCTTTCGGATCGTGCAAATGCTGGTCGCATTGCAATTGTGGACTTTGGCATTAAGGATGTTCCATCCACAAAGGCAGCTGTTGCAGCACTCACACCAGTAACTAAGGATCAGTTCACCACTGTTGTTCTCTCTCGCGAGAACATTAACGAGTGGATGTCTGTTCGTAACATTCCTACGGTGCATGTGATCTTCGCTGATCAGCTCAACACCTACGATGTCATCACCGCTCAATATGTCGTCTTCTCCAAGGAAGGTTTCGAAGCCTTCGTTGCAGCTAAGACCGAGCCTGAAGTTAAGGAGGCCTGATTTAAATGGTCGCAGTCCATAACCCAGCACATGACATCATTTTAAAGCCAGTTGTTTCTGAAAAAAGCTATGCAGCTTCCGATCGTGGCCAGTACACCTTCGTTGTAGCTCCAAACGCTAACAAGGTTCAGATCAAGCAGGCTATCGAAGAAATCTTCAAAGTCAAGGTAACGAATGTTAACACCTTGAATCGCGCTGGCAAGCTCAAGCGCTCTCGCACCGGCTTCGGTCGTCGTGTGAATCAAAAGCGCGCTATTGTCACCGTGGCACAAGGCCAGACAATCGATATCTTTGGTAACTGAAGGCTAGCCGAGAAAAGTAAAGGAATACTATATTATGGCTATCCGCGTTTATAAGCCTACGACTGCAGGACGTCGTAACGCTTCGGTTTCGGACTTCTCCGAGATTACGCGTTCTACTCCTGAAAAGTCGTTGGTACGCAAACTCAGCAAAACTGGCGGTCGTAACTCTTACGGTCGCATGACTTCCCGCCATCGCGGCGGCGGACACAAGCGTCAGTATCGTCTCATCGATTTTAAGCGTTGGGACAAGGATGGCGTGCCAGCCAAGGTCGCTCATATTGAGTATGACCCTAACCGTTCCGCTCGCATCGCATTGTTGCATTATGCAGATGGTGAGAAGCGCTACATTATCGCTCCTGAAGGCATTTCCCAGGGAGATGTTATTGAGACTGGCGCCCAGGCTGATATTAAGCCAGGCAACAACTTGCCTCTTAAGAACATCCCAACTGGTACCGTGGTTCACGCAATCGAGCTTCGTCCACTTGGTGGCGCAAAGATTGCACGCTCCGCAGGTGCTGCCGTTCAGCTCGTAGCTAAGGATGGTGCTTACGCTCAGTTGCGTATGCCATCTGGCGAAATTCGTAACGTGGACGCTCGTTGCCGCGCTACAATCGGCGAGGTTGGCAACTCCGACCACGCTAATATCGAGCTTGGTAAGGCAGGTCGTGCTCGTTGGCTTGGTCGCAGGCCAATCACCCGAGGCGAATCTATGAACCCTGTTGATCACCCTCATGGTGGTCGTACCCGTGGTGGTAAACCACCTGTTTCTCCATGGGGCAAGGGCGAGGTTCGTACCCGCCGTCCGAAGAAGGCTTCGAACAAGATGATTGTTCGTCGTCGTCCGAATGGTAAGAACCGCAAGTAAGGGAGTGTCGAACAGATGACTCGTAGCATCAAGAAGGGCCCTTTCGTCGACGCCCACTTACAGAAGAAAGTCGATGAACAAAACGACAAGGGCACGCATAACGTCATCAAGACGTGGTCGCGTCGTTCGATGATCACTCCTGATTTCATTGGACACACCTTTGCCGTACACGATGGCCGCAAGCATGTGCCGGTATTCGTTACCGAAGCAATGGTTGGTCATAAGCTCGGTGAATTCGCCCCAACCAAGACCTTCAAGGGTCATGTGAAGGACGACAAGAAAGCACGCCGCTAAAGGAGAGTTAGGACACATGGAAGCTAAAGCAATCGCTCGTCACGTACGTGTGACGCCGCGCAAGGCTCGCCGCATGGTCGACCTCATCCGAGGCAAGCGTGCAAGCGAAGCTATTACCATTTTGAAGTTTGCTCCTCAAGACGCATCGTTGCCGGTGCGCAAGGTTCTTGAAAGCGCGATCGCTAATGCTCGCGTTAAGGCTGAGAAAGCTGGAGAACCATTCCGCGAGCAAAACTTGGTCATCAAGGAAACTTATGTGGATGAGGGTGTAACGCTTAAGCGTTTCCGCGCTCGTGCACAGGGTCGCGCTGCGCGCATTAACAAGCGCACAAGCCATATCACTGTTATCGTCTCGCTTAAGGAAGGGGATCGCTAAAGATGGGTCAGAAGATCAATCCTTTCGGCTATCGCCTGGGCATTACCGAGAATCATCGCTCTAGGTGGTTCTCCGACTATACTAAAGCCGGCGAGCGTTACCGTGACTTCGTCCTTGAGGATGACAAGATTCGCAAGGAAATGAGCCATGACCTCGAACGTGCAGGCGTGTCCCGCATTGTTATCGAGCGTACCCGTGACCGCGTTCGTGTGGATATTCACACCGCTCGTCCAGGTATTATTATCGGTCGTCGTGGCGCAGAAGCCGAGCGTGTTCGTGCAAAGCTTGAGAAGCTCACTGGTAAGCAAGTACAGCTCAACATCTTTGAAGTAAAGAACGCTGCACTTGACGCTCAATTAGTTGCTCAGGGAATTGCGGAACAGTTGACTAACCGCGTTACATTCCGTCGTGCTATGCGTAAGGCACAGCAAGACGCAATGCGTGCAGGTGCCAAGGGTATCCGTATTAAGCTCTCTGGTCGCCTTGGTGGCGCCGAAATGAGCCGTTCTGAGTTCTACCGCGAAGGTCGCGTTCCACTGCAGACCTTGCGCGCCCTTATTGATTACGGCTTCTTTGAGGCCAAGACCACTTACGGCCGTATTGGCGTAAAGGTTTGGATTTACAAGGGCGATATGACTGAGCGTGAGTTTGAAGAGCAGCAGGCTCAGCAGGGTAAGCGTGAAGGTCGCCGTGGCGATCGTCGTCCACGTCGTGGAGCACGCTCTGCCAATCAGCAGAAGGCTACCGAGGCACAGGCTGAAAAGCCAGCCGAGGCTGTAGCTGCTGAAGCTCCTGCCGCAACGGAAACGAAGGAGTGAGCAGATGCTTATCCCAAAAAGGACTAAATATCGCAAGCAGCACCGTCCTACCCGTAGCGGCATGTCTAAGGGTGGAACCGCTATCGCTTTCGGCGATTTCGGTATTCAGGCGCTGGCTCCGGCGTACATCACTAACCGTCAGATCGAGGCAGCCCGTATCGCAATGACCCGCTATATTAAGCGTGGTGGTCGCGTGTGGATTACGGTTTTCCCTGATCGTCCATTAACCAAGCACCCGCTTGGTGCACGAATGGGTTCCGGTAAAGGTGCTCCAGAATTCTGGATTGCCAACATTCACCCAGGTCGTGTAATGTTCGAGATCGGTGGTGTTTCTGAGGACGTCGCTCGCGAGGCTTTGCGCCGCGCTATCGACAAGCTCCCAATGAAATGCCGTGTTATTGCGCGTGAAGGCGGTGACATCTGATGCCAGTCGGAACTGCAGACTACACCATCAAGAATTTAAACGAGAAGACTAATGCTGAAATCGAAGGCTTCTTAAAGAAGTCTAAGGAAGAGCTTTTTAACTTGCGCTTCCAGGCAGCAACTGGTCAACTTGAAAACAGCGCTCGCCTCAAGGCGGTCAAGCACGACATAGCCAGGATGTATACTATCCTGCGTGAGCGTGAACTCGGCATCAGCCAAGAGCCTGGCGCCACTGAGGTCAAGGAGAAGTAAGCATGGCTGAGAACCAAGAGCGCAACTTCCGCAAGGTTCGTCGCGGCTACGTCGTGTCCGAGGCCATGGACAAGACGATTGCCGTGGAGCTGGAGCAGCGTTCGACACACCCACTTTACGGTAAAGTCGTCCGCTCCACCCGCAAGGTCAAGGCCCATGATGAACACAATGAGGCGCATATTGGCGACCTCGTGAGTATTATGGAAACTCGGCCTTTGAGCAAGACCAAGCGTTGGCGTCTCGACTCGATTATCGAGCGCGCCAAGTAAACAAGTTCAGCAAGGCTCCGCGCTTCACCTGTGCTGCTTATTTGAGCGGTACGGGTGAGCGGGGAGAACCAGCTCGACTAAGGAGAATCAATGATTCAGCAGGAAACGCGGCTTCATGTCGCCGACAACACGGGTGCTAAGGAATTACTTGCCATCCGCGTGCTCGGTGGATCGAAGCGACGCTATGCCGGCATCGGCGACATTATCGTCGCCTCCGTTAAGGATGCTATTCCTGGCGGGTCGGTCAAGAAAGGCGACGTAGTTAAGGCTGTCGTCGTCCGTACTGTCAAGGAACATCGTCGTGTTGATGGTTCCTATATTAAGTTCGACGAGAACGCCGCTGTTATTCTCGGCTCCGGCCGTGAACCAAAGGGCACTCGTATCTTTGGACCAGTCGGTCGTGAATTGCGCGATAAGCGCTTCATGAAGATTGTGTCCCTCGCCCCGGAGGTGATCTGAGATGGTAGCCAAGATTAAGTCCGGCGACCAGGTAAAGGTTATCCGCGGCAAGGATCGCGGTAAGGAAGGCAAAGTACTTCGTGTACTCGCCGAAGACCGTTTGATCGTCGAGGGTGTTCAGGTTGTTAAGAAGCATGTGCGTGCTACCCAGCAGGGTCAGCAGGCAGGCATCGTCTCTGTTGAGGCTCCAATTCACCGTTCTAACGTTATGGTGATTGACCCAGAGACAAAGCAGCCAACCCGCGTGGGCGTGATTGTTAAGCAAGAAGCTCGCGACGGCAAAGTAAAGACCGTGCGCGTGCGTGTAGCTAAGAAGTCCGGAAAGGAGCTGGCATGACCGATACTACAGTTGAGGCGCCGGCAACTCCGCGCTTAAAGCAGCAATACAATGATCAAATCGTTCCAGCTTTGGAAAAGGAATTTGGCCACACTAATCCTATGCAGGTGGCTCGTTTGCAGAAGGTCGTCGTCTCTATGGGCGTTGGCGCTGCAGCTCGCGATTCCAAGCTCATCGAAGGTGCGATTAAGGATCTCACTTTGATCACTGGTCAGAAGCCAAAGGTTACTAAGGCTAAGAAGTCTGTTGCGCAGTTCCATTTGCGCGAAGGCCAAGCTATTGGCGCTTACGTAACTCTTCGTGGCGATCGTATGTGGGAATTCTTGGATCGTTTGCTCACTCTGGCTTTGCCACGTATCCGCGATTTCCGTGGTATTAATGGCAACCAGTTCGACGGTCAGGGTAATTACAACTTCGGTCTTACGGAGCAATCAATGTTCCACGAGATTGATCCTGATTCGATTGATCATCAGCGTGGTATGGACATCACCGTGGTGACCACCACCAAGGACGATGTGGAAGCGAAGTCGCTACTTAAGCACCTCGGTTTCCCATTCAAGGAGAACTGATATGGCAAAAACCGCTCTGAAAAACAAGGCGGCCGCTAAGCCGAAGTTCAAGGTGCGCGCTTATACGCGTTGCCAGGTTTGTGGTCGTCCTCACTCCGTGTATCGCAAGTTCGGTCTGTGCCGTGTATGCCTTCGTGAAAAGGCACATCGCGGTGAGTTGCCGGGTGTTACGAAGTCCAGTTGGTAAATATCGACGCTGAAGGTCCACTGCTTTATAAATAACAAACAGGCGGTGGAAACCACGGCGAGAAAGGGCGTTAGCCCAACATGACAATGACAGATCCTATCGCAGACATGTTGACACGTCTGCGTAATGCGAGCGCGGCAAAGCACGATATCGTGGAAATGCCGTACTCCAAATTCAAGGCGAATATCGCCGAGATTCTTAAGCGCGAAGGCTACATTAAAGACTTTGCTGCTAAAGAAGCTAAGGTTGGACAGACTTTGGAAGTTACGTTAAAGTACGGCTCCAATGGTCAGCGTTCCATCCAGGGCATTAAGCGCATCTCTAAGCCAGGCTTGCGTCGTTACGCAAAGTCTGATTCTTTGCCTATGCCTCTTGGCGGTCTCGGTATCGCTATTATCTCGACCAGCTCGGGATTGTTGACTCAGAAGGAATGCCTCGATCGAGGCATTGGCGGCGAAATCGTCGCCTACGTATGGTGAGAAAGGAGAGCTGAAAATGGCATCGCATATTGGTAAGCTCCCCGTCGACATTCCTGCAGGCGTGGAAGTTAAGATTGAAGGTCAGTCCTTTAGCGCTAAGGGTGCTAAGGGTTCTGATTCCTATGTAATTCCAGAAGGTATTACCGCTGAAGTTGCTGATGGCAAGATCGTTTTGACCCCAGTTGACGATTTGCGTCCAACTCGTGCAAAGCACGGCTTGGCTCGCGCAATCGTGGCGTCTATGGTTAAGGGTGTGCACGAAGGCTACGCCAAGACTCTAGACATTGTTGGAACTGGTTATCGTGCTGTAATGAAGGGCAAGGGCATTGAGTTCTCGCTCGGCTATTCGCACACTATTACCGTTCAGCCACCTGAGGGCATTGAGTTTGAATTGCCAAACGCAAATCAGGTAATCGTCAAGGGTACTGACAAGCAGGCCGTTGGTCAGGCTGCCGCTAACATTCGCAAGCTTCGTGCTCCAGAACCTTATAAGGGCAAGGGCATTAAGTACAGCGATGAGCGTATTTTGCGCAAGGCTGGAAAGGCTGGTAAGTGATATGAGCGTTAAGATTTTCGGTAAGGGTACCAAAGTCGCACGTTTGCGTCGTCACGCCCGCCTTCGTAAGCGCATCTCTGGCACTCCAGAGCGCCCACGTTTGGTAGTTTCTCGTTCTAACCGTCACATGGTTGCTCAGATTGTGGATGACACTAAGGGTCTTACCCTTGTAAGCGCTTCCACCTTGACTTCTGACTTCGCTGGTTTTACTGGTACGAAGACTGAAGCTGCTACCAAGGTTGGCGAGTTAATCGCAGCCAAGGCGAAGGAAGCGGGAATCACCGCTGTTATCTTCGATCGTGGCGGTAATAAGTATCATGGTCGCGTCGCAGCCGTAGCTGAAGGCGCCCGTCAGGGAGGTCTAGCACTGTGAGCGATAACGAAAAGGAAACCCAAGTGGCTGAAGAAACTCAGAACACTCAGGCATCCGCTGAGGAGCGTACCGACGATCGTCGTTCCCGTCGTTCTAAGGGCGAAGGTAAGCGTAGCGAACGTCGTAGCCGTCGTGAAGAAAACCGCGGCGAAGAGCTTTTGGATCGCGTAGTTACTATTAACCGTGTTTCCAAGACCCACAAGGGTGGCCGTACCTTTAGCTTTGCAGCACTTGTTGTTGTTGGCGACGGTAAGGGCACTGTTGGTGTTGGTTACGGTAAGTCTCGCGAAGTTCCAGCAGCTATCGCTAAGGGTCAGCTTGACGCTAAGAAGCACATGTTTACTGTTCCACGCATTCGTGGTACCGTGACTCACCCTGTGTTGGGTCACGATGCTGCTGGTACAGTTTTGCTTCGTCCAGCTGCTCCAGGTACTGGTGTAATCGCTGGTGGCGCTGTGCGTGCTGTTATGGAGTGCGCTGGCATTACCGATATCCTCACCAAGTCCATGGGCTCCGCAACCGCTGTTAACGTGGTTCGCGCTACTGTGGATGCTTTGAAGAAGCTTGAAGAGCCAGAAGAAATTTGCGCTCGTCGTGGACTTTCCCTCGAGGAAGTTGCACCAGACGCATTGCTTCGTGAGCGCGCTGCTGGCATTGCCGAAGCACGCAAGGCTCGTGAAGAAGCTCAGGCTGCTAAGGCTGCCCAGGCAAAGGATGGTGAGTGATGGCTAACTTAAAGATCACTCTGGTGCACGGTTTGGTTCATTCCACCGAGCGTCAGCGCGCTAACGTTAAGACTCTTGGCCTTCACAAGATTGGTCAAAGCGTTGTTCGCGAGGACAATTCAGTCAATCGTGGCTTGGTTATGGCCGTTCGCCACTTGCTGAGCGTTGAGGAGGTTGACTGATTATGGCTAATGAAGAACCAATGTTGCACATGCACACGTTGCGTCCAGCTCCAGGAGCTAAGAAGGATCGCATCCGCGTGGGTCGTGGTGAAGGCTCTAAGGGTAAGACTTCGGGTCGTGGAGACAAAGGTACGAAGAAGCGTTACCAAGTTCGTCCAGGCTTTGAAGGCGGCCAGCTTCCACTTTACATGCGCTTGCCTAAGCTTCGTGGCTTTAAGAGCCCATTCAAGAAGGAGTTCCAGGTTGTTAATGTTGCAGCCCTTGCAGAACTCTTCCCAAAGGGTGGTGAAGTCACTGTTGCTGATTTGGTAGTTAAGGGCGCTGTGCGTGATGGTTACCCAGTTAAGGTTTTGGGCGATGGCGATCTTAAGGTTGCTTTGACTCTTAAGGGAGTTAAGGCTTCTGCATCCGCTAAAGCCAAGATCGAAGCTGCTGGTGGCTCTGTTAGCGAAGAGTAGTAATAAGTAGTAATACTTAAGCTAGTAATGCTAATTAACGCAGTGATTTAACTGTTTAATAATCCCCCTAGTTTGCGCTGGGGGGATTATTTTATTGCAAAACTCACTCAATTATTGTTTCAGTATGTACCGTGATATAAACTATTGCCTCAGAGTTTGTTTTTTTACTGGTGCGCCTAGATCGTAGCGCAAAAAAGGGAGGAAGACCCAGGTGAAAACGTTAATCCAGGCCTTCAAGACGAAGGAGTTGAGGAATAAGATCCTCTTCGTCTTCGCAATGATTATTATCTACCGAATCGGCTCATTTATTCCGATTCCTGGAGTTGACTACAAAGTTATTCGAGCTTGCACCGCTAAGCTGGCTTCTTCTAGCGAGAACTTTATTGGGTTGGTGAATCTGTTCTCTGGCGGTTCTCTTTTGCAGCTTTCGATTTTTGCATTGGGTGTTATGCCATACATTACGGCGTCCATTGTTATTCAGTTGCTTAGAGTTGTGATTCCACGCTTTGAGGCTCTTCACAAAGAAGGTCAATCTGGAGAAACAAAGCTTACTCAGTACACCCGTTACTTAACCATCGGTTTGGCTGTTTTGCAATCAACTACCATTTTGGTTACGGCTCGTTCTGGCGCGCTATTTAACTATCAATGCGGCCAAGTTATTCCAGACGGTTCTATGTGGAGCCTTATTGTAATGGTCTTAATCATGACTGGTGGCACTGGCCTCATAATGTGGATGGCAGAGCTTATTACAGATAAGGGTATTGGCCAGGGTATGTCTGTATTAATCTTTATGTCTATCTGCTCTGGATTCCTTCCAAAGTTGTGGGAAATCGGTTGGGGTACGAATGGCCTTAATGGAGATTGGACTAAGTTCTCCATTGTTGCTGGCGTTTTCCTTGTGATTCTTATTTTCGTTGACTTTGTGGAGCTTGCTCAGCGTAGAATCCCTGTTCAGTACACGCGCCGAATGATTGGTCGCAAGATGTACGGTGGTTCTTCCACATACTTGCCATTAAAGGTGAATATGAGTGGCGTTATTCCACCAATCTTTGCGTCTTCGATTCTTGCTATTCCAACACTTCTTGCTCAGTTTGGAGATAGTCGTAAGGATTGGGTGCGTTGGATTAATGCCAATTTAGCAAACTCTACTTCTGCTTGGTACATAGCGTTGTACACCGTTATGATTGTGTTCTTCTGCTTCTTCTACACCGAGATTACTTTTAATCCAGATGAGACTGCAGACAACATGAAGGAATACGGCGGATTTATTCCTGGTATTCGCGCTGGTAGCGCTACAAGCCGTTATCTTAGCTACGTTATGAATAGGCTTAACACAGTTGGTGCTATTTACTTGCTGTTTGTGGCTTTGATTCCAACGGTTTTGATTATGTCTTTGCATCTTAATATGAAGCTTCCATTTGGTGGTACAACAATTCTGATTATTGCTGGTGTTGGTTTGGATACTTTGCGTCAAGCTAAGGCTCAAACTGAGCAATTCCAGTATGCTGGATTCCTGTTTGATCACAGCAATAATAAGCAGGTTGCTAAGTAGTATTTCAGATAGGTTTTGTTTAATATTTGTATTGGATTTGCATTGGCATAAAACTAGGAGATTAATATGCGATTGTTAATTATGGGTCCGCAAGGAGTAGGTAAAGGCACTCAAGCCGCTTTGCTTGCAGAGCATTACAATATTCCTGCTATTTCTACTGGCGATATTTTCCGTTACAACTTAAAGAATAAAACGGAGCTTGGCAAGAAGGTTCAAGGTTATCTCGATAAGGGAGAGCTTGTTCCAGATGAATTAACAAATAGCATTGTTAAAGATCGTCTTGCTCAAGATGATGCAAAGAATGGCTGGATTCTAGATGGCTACCCTCGCAACGCTTCTCAAGTTCAGGCGCTTGATCGCATGTTGGAAGAGCTTGGTACTCCACTAGATCATGTTGTTGCTCTCGAAGCAGAGCGTGAGGTTTTGCTTGAACGTATGCAAAAGCGTGCTGTAGAGCAGGGTCGTTCCGACGATACTCCAGAAGTTATTGCTAAGCGTTTGGAAACTTACGAGAAGGAAACAGCTCCTTTGCTGGATATTTACGAAAGCCGTGGTCAACTTGTTGAAGTTGATGGCGTTGGAGATATTGCCGAAATCAACAATCGCATAGTTGAATCCTTGGTATGAGATTTATTTAAGATTTAGATTTTCTCATATTAATAATGCGCCCTTGCGACACGCCGAGTGTTGTATTGGGCGCATTTACTGTATCATAGAAGATTGGCGTGTCTTCGGATGCGCAAAGTAGTATATCCAAGGAACGGAACGAGGCTCATGGCAAAAGACGGTGTGATTGAAGTCGAAGGCACGGTAGTAGAAGCACTGCCTAACGCGATGTTTCGCGTTCAGCTTGAGAACGAGCACATCGTACTAGCGACGATTTCGGGAAAAATGCGTAAGAATTACATTCGCATTCTTCCGCAAGATCGTGTTGTGCTGGAGATGAGTCCTTACGATTTGAACCGCGGACGTATTACGTACCGTTATAAGTAAAGGTACAAGCAAAGGAAAACCATGAAGGTCAGCCCTAGCGTGAAGAGGATCTGCGAAAACTGCCGCGTGATCCGCCGTCACGGTCGCGTCATGGTGATTTGCATCAACCCACGTCATAAGCAGCGTCAGGGCTGAGTGGATCTCCACCGCGAATATAAAGGAATAAGGCGCTAAGTCGCAGCTTAAGCTGAACCCTGGGTGCGCAGGCCCAGGCCGTAAATAATCGATATTATTGCGGGAGACTTGGTGCACGACCTGCGTAATAGTAAAGGAATTACAATGGCACGTCTTGCCGGAGTAGATATTCCCAATGAGAAGCGCATTGAGATTGCCCTCACCTATATTTTTGGTGTAGGTCGCACTCGCGCTAAGGAAACGCTTGCCGCGACCGGTGTTAATCCGGATACCCGCGTCAAGGATCTTACGGATGAACAGTTAATCACTTTGCGTGATTATCTTGAGGCCAACTATAAGATTGAAGGCGATTTGCGTCGTGAAATCGACGCTGACATCCGTCGTAAGATTCAGATCAACTGCTATCAAGGCCAGCGTCATCGCAAGGGTCTTCCTGTGCGTGGTCAGCGTACTAAGACTAATGCTCGTACTCGTAAGGGTCCAAAGCGTACTGTCGCCGGGAAGAAGAAGGCCACCCGATAGTCGGTGGTCGGCTCTAGGCCACGAGTTAATTCTCATCGCCTAGACATACCAACTAATTCGTCATAGGAAACGAGGGTCAATGGCAGCTGCAAAGCAAGCCTCGCGCAAGCCGCGTCGCCGGGACCGCAAGTCGGTACCGGTTGGGCAGGCGCATATTAAATCAACATTCAATAACACGATTATTTCCATCACCGATCCATCGGGTGCAGTCCTCTCTTGGGCTTCTGGTGGCGATGTCGGCTTTAAGGGTTCCCGTAAGTCGACTCCTTACGCTGCAGGTATGGCCGCTGAGTCTGCTGCTCGTAAGGCAATGGAACATGGCCTTAAAAAGGTCGACGTGTTTGTTAAGGGTCCAGGTTCCGGTCGCGAAACCGCTATCCGTTCCCTTCAGTCCGCGGGTCTTGAGGTCGGTTCTATTACCGACGTCACCCCACAAGCGCATAACGGCGTTCGCCCACCAAAGCGTCGCCGCGTCTGAGCACTCTTACGAATCCATCCATCCAACCCGCTTATGGGCGGCGAGTGCACCACCGACCAGAAGCTGAAAGGATACAAAAGTGCTTATCGCACAGCGTCCAACACTTACCGAGGAATCACTGAATCCCCAGCGTTCTCGCTTTACTATTGAGCCGTTGGAACCAGGTTTCGGATACACGCTCGGCAATTCGCTGCGTCGTACCTTGTTGAGCTCCATTCCAGGTGCGGCCGTTACTTCGGTACGCATCTCTGGTGCTTTACACGAGTTCACGACTCTGCCAGGTGTTGAAGAGGATGTCACTGAAATCCTGCTGAACATCAAGGGCATCGTACTTACAAGTGAGTATGACGAGCCAGTAGTGATGTATCTACGCAAGAGCGGCAAGGGTGAGGCAACAGCTGGAGATATTACTCCTCCTGCTGGCGTCACTATTGCCAACCCACAGATGCATATCGCTACACTTGCTGAAGATGGCGAGCTCGAAATTGAGTTCACTGTGGAGCGTGGTCGTGGCTACGTGCCTGCTCAAATGAATAAGCAGGAAAACAGCGAAATCGGTCGCATTCCAGTGGATTCGATCTACTCGCCAGTTTTGAAGGTGAGCTATAAGGTCGAAGCTACCCGCGTGGAACAGCGCACGGACTTCGATAAGCTCATCCTGGATGTGGAAACTAAGCCAGCTATTACACCACGCGACGCAGTTGCGTCCGCAGGTTCGACTTTGGTTGAGCTTTTCGGTCTTTGCCGTGAGCTTAACGTCGATGCTGAAGGTGTTGAAGTTGGTCCAGCTCCAGTCATGGCGGAAGCTGATTCCCAAATGGCCACTCCAATTGAGGATTTGAACCTAACGCAGCGCAGCTACAACTGCTTGAAGCGTGAAGGAATCCACACAGTTGGTGAGCTGGTAGTTCACACTGAGCAGGATTTGCTCGATATTCGTAATTTCGGCATGAAATCCATCGATGAGGTTAAAGAAAAGTTGCAATCCATGGGATTGTCTCTTAAGCCTTCACCGCTTGGCTTTGACGCCAATAATCTCGAAGGTGGCACATTCTTCTCGCCAGAAGACGAGTAAACAACCACCGTAAATCGTCGCGGTTTTTGGATGTTCGGGTTTTTGCCCACCTGAATTCCGCGGCAATAAGGAGTAATAATGCCTACACCGAAACAAGGGCCTCGTCTGGCTTCTAGCCCAGCGCATGAGCGCCTGATGCTGGCCAATATGGCTACAAGCCTCTTCCAGCACGGTCGTATTGTGACTACTTTGCCAAAGGCAAAGCGTCTTCGTCCACTTGCTGAGCGTTTGGTAACATTCGCTAAGCGTGGCGATTTGCATTCGCGCCGCCGCGTGTTGCGCGTAATTCGCAATAAGTCCGTTGTTCACATGCTTTTCACTCAGATTGCTGAGCAGATGAAGCAGCGTGAAGGTGGCTATACTCGCATCGTTAAGATGGCCCCTCGTCGTGGTGATACTGCTCCACAGGCTATTATCGAGCTTGTTGTTGAGCCAGTAAGCCCAAAGAAGGCTGTTGTTAAGGAAGCTGAGTCCGCTACTAAGGTTGCTGCTAAAGAAGAAGCAGCCGAGTAGTTGAGATTAGCATCTTGATGCATCGGTAAGTAAATCTTTTGCGATTAATCGCAAGTATAAAGGTTTATTAAACGGGTTGGAGATATCTCCAGCCCGTTTTTATATATCTGACATATCTTTTCTATATCTGGTATCAATTATTATTGAACTATGCCAAATATTCTCGATTTACTGAATAACGATTTTACTAATTTTAAAGAGCGAAAATTCAACGCCGTAGATTCGCTTATTTTATGCGAGTTGGCGTATATTTGCATGCCTGAATCGATTCCAAAGTATAATGACGATTCTAACGCACTAGCAACCGTTCCTTTAAGCGAATTGCTTCGCGGCGAGGATTTTTATTCAATGTTTAGCTCTGGTTCTACTAAGGTAGATGAGTTTCGCAAGAATCTACTTTTGGCTGTTGAGTCTAGCCCGCGTTATAGGGGTATGCGTGTTGGTGAGGTTCTTGAACGTTTTGATGAGTCGAATATTGATGACTCTTGCGAACAGCAATTTGCGGCTGTTACTTTTGATTTAACAGATTGCATTGGGTCTAGCTGCTTTGTTGTTGCTTTTAGGGGAACAGACAATACGCTTGTTGGCTGGAAGGAAGACTTTAACATGGCATTTCGCTGCCCAGTGCCAGCGCAGGAGTCGTCGGCGGAGTATTTGCTCTCTATATCTAGGCGCGCGTGTAAATATTCTTGCAAAAGTGGCGGTATTCGTGGGATTTTTAGCAGTGTTGGTGATTATTTTGCGAATTTGTTTAATAAGAAGAGTGATTTTAAGAATAGTGATTTAGATAAGAGCAATCTAGAAAATAGCAATGATTGCGATTTAAGTGATAATCCTAAAATATTTGTTGTGGGCCATTCAAAAGGCGGGAATATGGCTGCATACGCGGCAATGCGATTAGACGCGCAAGATCGAAGCCTTGGAAATCATATTAGTAAAATCTATTCAATGGACGGCCCTAGTTTTGGCTCGGATGTTGTTGATCCAAAGGTTTTTTCTCGCGTTGTTTCCAGAATCGAAAAAGTTGTTCCGCAATCTGCTTTTATTGGATTGATTATGGATACGGGAGTGCCGTATAAGGTTACAGCTGCCGATTCAATTGGATTAATGCAACATTTTGGCATGTATTGGCAAGTTAAAGATGGTGATTTTGACTACTGCGATTGTGTAACTCCGCGCGCTCTGGCCGTTTCTAAGGCTGCAAACGAGTGGATGATGAATTTGCCATTTGAAGAGCGAAAACGCAGAATTGATAGTGTTTACAGCATGTTTAGTAGTTTAGGGTACTCGACTTTCGACGAGATGTCTTCGCATTGGTCGGAGGTTGTTCCTACATTATTGAAGATTGCAATGCATATGGATTCAAAGACATATGAGTTGATTCGTAGCGTTATGAGTGCTTTTGCGCTCGCTGGCGGTTCAGATAAGAAAAACTAGTGGAAGTCTGTTTGTAAGTCTGTCTGTAAATCTGTTTGGAAAGGTTTTGAATGCGTCTTCGTTTGGATTTAGCGTATGATGGCGGCGATTTTTATGGTTGGGCAAAGCAGCCTACTTTGCGCACCGTTCAAGGTGTTTTAGAAGACGCATTGCACAAGGTTTTGCGCGTGAATAAAAGCGATGCTAGCGAACCTTTGCGCCTTAGCGTTGCTGGCCGCACAGATACGGGCGTTCACGCATCTTACCAAGTTTGCCATTTAGACGTTTCGGAATCCATTTTGCAAAATTGCGTCGGTCACACAAATCTTACGCCAGTAAAAGCCTTGGAATATAGGCTTTGTGGCGTTTTGCCTAAAGACATTTCGATTCACAGCGTAAGCATTGCGCCAAGCGGTTTTGACGCGCGTTTTTCTGCGTTGGATCGCACATACGTGTATAGGATTAGTGATGCTGCAAATCGCGCGAATTTGGATCCGCGCATGCGTGGCTTTGTGTTGCAACTTGACTACGACTTAAACGTTGATGCCATGAATCAGGCGGCGTCTTTGATTGTTGGTTTACATGATTTTGGCTCTTTTGCGCGGCCAAATCCTGGTGGAACTACGATTCGCTGCGTTAAAAAGGCTGTTTGGAATCGCGTTTGCGTGGGGAGCTGTTTATCTAAATCAACTGGAAAAATTCCTTGCATTGAGAACGGTTTGCTTGAGTTTACTATTGTTGCAGATGCGTTTGCGCATAACATGGTTCGTTCGCTTGTTGGAGCGTGCGTGCAAGTTGGGTGTGCAAAGCGTTCTGTTGATTGGTTCAAAAATAAGATTGAAAATCCGATTCGAGAAGGCTCTACTGGGCCGATTGCAGCAAATGGTTTGACTTTGGAATATGTTGAATACCCTAAAGATGAGGAGCTTGGTGCGCGAGCAAACGCGATTCGTGCTAAGCGCACTATCGAGGAGCTTGGGTGAGTTCAACGCGCCATGCGCTTGTATATTCTAGGGTTGTTTTACAATTGAAAAGTTGCGTTTCTTTTTGCATTTGCGTTTTGCGTATTTGCGATTAGCGCAAAGGATGAATGTCCGAGCGGTCTAAGGAGCACGCCTCGAAAGCGTGTGAGGGCTACACCCTCCGCGAGTTCAAATCTCGCTTCATCCGCAAGCAGGGTTTCTAGCAAATCGCTAGAAACCCTTTTTACTTACGCGAGTGATATTTCCTATTTCCTATTTGGTGTTGCTAGAGGGCTGGGTGTTTCTACGTTCGCGCGGTCTAAGCGCGCGAACGTCTTCGCCACGCAGAAGCAGTGCTTCTGCCTTGAGTGGCTCAGCGCTTTGAAGGAGCTTGAAACGCGCTATGCAATTTCAAGCTCAGTCAAAGCGCATAAATCGCGGAAGAATCGCTAGGGTATCCATACGCGTACGCGCTCATAATATGCGAAATAGTAATGTTTGCAAGAATCTCAATAAACTCTTGATTTGTTCTGCTAGAAAGTGCGCTATGATTTACGCTGCCGTCTTTGTTTGTAGGGAAAATGGCTTGATTTAGCGCGTCTAGTTCTCCGCGCGCGCAATCCATATACGCTATTGCAACTATTGGCAAGTCTTTTGCGCTCGCTTCGTCTTTTGCAACGCCAGAATCCAGATTCTTTTGCGGTATTTCGTATACTTTTTGTCGCAAGTCGCTTCCGCTTGAAGCAAAGTGCATAAGCGTGTTAGCAATCGTAGCTGTAATATCGCTTTGTCTTAACGAAACATTATCAACATCTTTTGCAGCTAAAGTTTGTAACATAAAAGCTAGTTTGTCTTGTTCTAATGCCGCTTTTGCAAGTGGGTCGTGATTCCAATACAAGTTACTAGTGCTATTTGCAAAGTCATACAATTTTTTGTAAACGCTTGATTCCATTTGATTTGCGATTTTAGAGGCGTTTGCCGCTCCGCTTTCGTTACCTTGACTTAAGTTGGCCAATTTCCAAGTGTTTTGCGCGCTAAAAACAACGCCTTGAGCAAATCGTGCGTTGCATTGTATTGCAACGTTTTTCCAAGAATCCGCAGCATTTTGCAAGTTGTTTCTAGTTACGTTTGCTTCTTGTTTATCTACGATTTTTTGATTGTGCTTTGCGCTTTGTAGAACCTGGTAGCACTCATTATTGCTTTTAGATGAACGAACCGCAGTGTTATTAACGTTATTAAATTGCCTTGATCCCGAGCAAGCGCTAAAAGCCATTAATACAGCAATAAGTGATGCAAATACTAGAACAAACTTTTTTTTGCGCATTAGAACACCTTTTGCTACGCGTTTGATAATATTTTGCACGCCTTGCAAGGCTTTAGGACAAAACAAAACGTGTCTGCATAATCTACTAAAATAGTCCGTGACTGTGACCAATGTTGGCTTGCCTTGTGTCTAACATTTTATGCTTAACATTTTTAATCATAGTCATAAGATTTTGCGCTTTACGTACTTGTTAAAATTAGATTTTAGCGTTTTGTTATGCGTAAAACGTATAAAAGAAGAATAAGTTAATTTTATAAGTGAAAATTTATAAATGAATCACAGGAGGACGTGCACGATGGAATTGGATTTGGCGGGAATGCATCAGCTTGCGGCTCAGCAGGGGATTAATGCCGATGAGCTGGACGAGGCACTCGCCGAGGCTTTGCGTCTTGCATACATGAAGACTTCCCACCCAGCAAGGCATGCTCGAGTTGAGCTAGATGAGCGTGCTGGCTGCTTTACTGTATGGGCACGAGATGAGATTCCGGGTGTTCCTACAGAAGATAATCCTCACCCAGCATTTACTTTGGGCGAGGAGTATGACGATACACCTAGAGATTTTGGGCGTCTTGCTGCAGCAACAGCTCGCCAAGTTATTACTCAACTTTTCCGCAAAGTGGAAGATGACCGCGTATTTGGAGCTTTTTCTGGTCAAAAAGGAAAGCTTATTAACGGCATTGTGCAGCAGGATTCTAAAGATCCTTCTAATATTCACGTTGCTGTTGGAGACGTTGAAGCCATTTTGCCTAGAAGAGAGCAAGTTCCTGGCGAAAGGTATCGTCACGGCGAGCGTATTCGCGTTTATGTTGTAAACGTTGCTCGCGGATTGCGCGGACCAGAAATAGTTGTTTCTAGGTCTCACCCAGATCTTGTTCGCAGACTTTTTGAGCGAGAAGTTCCAGAACTTGTTTCGGGAGCTGTTTCGATTATGGCAATTGCTCGCGAAGCTGGCGCTCGCACTAAGATTGCTGTTCGCGCTAACACAGATGGCGTTAATCCAAAGGGTGCTTTGATTGGTCCTGGTGGTTCGCGCGTTCGTGCTGTATTGGAAAATCTTGGTCAAGAAAAAATCGATATTGTTGATTGGTCGCAAGATCCAGCACAGTTTGTTTCCGCTGCGTTGTCTCCAGCAGTAGTAACTGAAGTTCATGTTGTTAGTGAGAAAAGTCAGACTGCTGTTGCTTTTATTCACGATTCTCAGCTTTCGCTTGCCATTGGCAAGGAGGGACAGAACGCGCGACTTGCAGCAAAGTTGACTGGTTGGAAGATTGGAATTGAGTCTGCGGAAGAGCATGCTAAAAAGCAAGAAGCAATGAACGCTGATTCTAATTCGGCGGAATAAGATTTTGCTAGCATTTAGCAAACTTGCGACACTCCCGAGAATCCAACGTTTCGAGTAAGCTGAAAGCTGCAATCTGGGCTTATTAACAGCTTTTTGCCTAGGGAACGAGGTACAAAATCATGGTTGAAATCATGGTTACACGATGAGATATCGCATTATGAGATATCTAAATAAAAAGCATAAGAGTAAGAATCTTATAACAATATAAAGTGGCTGCGTTCGTTTTACGCTGCCACAGACTGAGGAGAACACTGAGTGGTAAAAAAGCGCGTATACGAACTGGCCAAAGAATTTGGCGTAGATAGTAAAACCGTATTGGAACGTTTGAAGAGCATGGGCGAATTCGTAAAGTCCGCATCTTCAACCGTTGAAGCTCCTGTAGTGCGTCGTCTAAAGACGGAATTTGTGCCTGCGGATTCTGCTGCAAAGAGCGAATCGAAGCCTTCTGCGTCTAAGAATGTTGATCATGCATCTAATAAATCTGCGGATTCTGCGCCTAGTAACAAGCCAGAATCGCATGGTCAAAATGCAGAAAAGAAGGCTAATCAAAAGCCAGAACAAAAGTCTTTTGCAAAGCAGAATTCTGCGCAAAAAGTGCATGAAAATCACGAATCTAAGACTTCTAACGCGCATGCTGCTAGCAGTGCAACTCCTAAGCCTTCGGCTGGAAACGCAAAGCCTAATAATGCTTCTAGGTCTGGCGATTCAAAGCGCAACGCAGAAAAGCGCAGTGGTGCAGAATCTAAATCTGCTAAGCAAGAGCGTTCTGCGCAAATGCCTCCACGCCCTAGACCACACCAAGGCTCTGGCTCGGGAGCCGCTCCTCGTCCAGGAAACAATCCGTTTAGTCGAAAGCAGGGTATGCGCGCGCCTACACCTGGAGACATTCCACGCCCACACCCAATGTCGCGTCCAGGCGCAGCTGCAGAGAACGCTCGTGGCTCAAAGCCAGGATCTGGCAATGGCAACGGCGGCAACGGTGGTGGTCGCGGACGCGGTGGTCGCGGCGGAAACCGTCAAGGCGGCGGCAATGGCAATGGTGGAAACGGAGCAAATCGTTCCCAATGGCAAGGTTCGCATCGTTCAGGCGGCGGCAATGGTGGGGCAGGATCGCGCCCATCGGCAGAGTCGCGCTTTAACGCAAATCAAGCTGCAAGCTTCCAAGCAGCGGCTGCAGGTGCTCCAAACGCAGGCCCATCTAGGGGCGGTCGCGGACGCGCAGGAGCCGCAGGTGCGTTTGGTCGCCAAGGTGGAAAGTCCTCTAAGGCTCGCAAGAATCGTCTTGCAAAGCGCAGGGAATACGAAGAGCTTAAAGCACCAGTTATTGGTGGCGTGCGTATTCCTTCGGGTAATGGCGCTACGATTCGCCTTCGTCAGGGAGCAACGCTTTCTGATTTGGCAGAAAAGATTGATGTAAATCCAGCAGCTTTGGTAACTGTTTTGTTCCATCTTGGAGAAATGGCTACAGCTACTCAGTCTTTGGATGAAACAACATTCCAAATTCTTGGCGAAGAAATCGGCTGGAATATTAGCCTTGTTTCTGCAGAAGAGGAAGATAAAGAGCTTCTTCAGCAGTTCGATATTGACTTAGACGAAGAAGAGCTTCAAGAAGACGATAATCTTGTAACTCGCCCTCCAGTTGTTACTGTTATGGGCCACGTTGATCACGGTAAAACTCGCTTGCTCGATACAATTCGTAAGTCGAATGTTGTAGCTCGAGAAGCTGGCGGTATTACGCAGCGAATCGGCGCTTACCAGGTTACAGTTACTTTAGACGGCGACAAGCGCAAGATTACGTTCTTGGATACTCCAGGCCACGAAGCGTTTACAGCTATGCGTGCTCGTGGTGCGGAGCTTACAGACGTTGCAATTCTTGTTGTTGCAGCAGACGACGGCGTTATGCCTCAAACTGTTGAAGCAATCAACCACGCACAGGCTGCTCACGTGCCTATTGTTGTTGCAGTAAACAAGATTGATGTTGCTGGAGCAAACCCAGATAAGGTGCGCGGTCAGCTTACAGAGTACGGTCTTGTGCCAGAAGAATACGGCGGCGACACAATGTTTGTGAATATCTCTGCAAAGCAGGGAACCAACGTAGATAAGCTTCTTGAGGCTGTTCTTTTGACTACAGATGCGGAGCTTGATCCTAAAGCAAATCCAAACATGGATGCTCGCGGTGCAACTGTTGAAGCTCGTTTGGATAAGGGTCGCGGTGCTGTTGCAACTGTTCTTGTTCAGCAAGGTACGCTTAAAGTCGGAGATTCCATTGTTGCAGGCACGTCTTATGGTCGCGTTCGCGCAATGCTCGACGAAAATGGCAATCACTTGCAAGAGGCAGGTCCTTCTACGCCAGTTCAGGTGCTTGGCTTGACTTCTGTTCCAACTGCAGGCGACTTGTTCTTGGTTACTTCCGACGATCGTTCTGCTCGTCAAATTGCCGAAAAGCGCCAGGCTACAGAACGCGCGGCTCAGCTTGCAAAGCGTCGTAAGGTTGTGTCTCTTGAAAGCCTTAAGGAACAGTTTGCTAAGTCCGAAGTGGATATGCTCAACATTGTTATTAAGGGTGATTCTTCTGGTTCAGTTGAAGCTTTGGAAGACTCCTTAATGAAGATTGAGGTTTCCGACGAAGTTGGAATTCAGGTTATTCACCGCGGCGTTGGTGCAATTACTCAAAACGATGTGAACCTTGCAACAGTTGATAAGGCCGTTATTATTGGCTTTAACGTGCGTCCAAATCGCCAGGTTGCAGACTTGGCAGATCGCGAAGGCGTGGAAGTTAAGTACTACTCGGTTATTTACAAGGCAATCGAAGATATTGAAGCTGCTTTGAAGGGTATGCTTAAGCCAGAGTTTGAAGAGGTTGTTACATCTCATTCCGAGATTCGCGAAATCTTCCGCTCGTCCAAGTTTGGCAATATTGCTGGCGTTATGGTTCAAGATGGCGAAGTTAAGCGCGGAACCAAGTGCCGTATCTTGCGAAACGGCGTTGCTACTGTTAACGATCTTGAAATCTCCACTTTGCGTAGGTTTAAGGATGATGTGCAATCCGTTAGCGAAGGCTACGAGGCAGGCATTAACCTTGGCAGCTTTAACGACATTGAGCTTGGCGACGTAATCGAAACCTTTGAAATGAAGCAGATTGAGCGCAAGTAATATGGCTGGAACAAACCCTAGAGCCGCGCGAATTGCGGCTTTGATTCACAGAGTGATTGCGTCCAATATGGAATCGCATTTGCATGATAAGCGACTTGCTAACGTAACGATTACAGAAGTGAGAGTTACTAACGATTTGCAAATAGCTAAAGTGTATTGGACTCAGCTTGGTACTGCTGGAAAAGAGCAGGGCGAGCGTATGCGCGCAAACCAGGCTTTGCAGCAGGCTAAGGGGCGTTTGCGCACTTTAGTTGGAGCTAAAGCAGGCTTGCGATTAACGCCTCAAATCCAATTTGTTTACGATGAAGTTCCTAGCGAAGCTCACGAGATTGAAGACATTTTGGTTGCTGCGCGTAAGCGTGACGAGGAGCTGGCTAAAGCTCGAGAAACAGCTCAATACGCTGGAGAAGCCGATCCGTACAAAAAGCCGCGTGAAGATGAGGAATTTGACGGCGACTTTGATAATGACCTTGATGGCGACGACTTTGAAGACGACTTTATAGAGGGAAATGAGTAATTTTCAAATGCAATCTTCTAGCAAGATGCCATCTTCTGGCATTTTGCTAGTAGATAAGCCAAAAGGCGTTACCAGTCACGATGTTGTATCTTTTGCGCGCGGCCTGTTGCACACTAAACGAGTGGGGCATGCTGGCACTTTAGACCCAATGGCAACAGGTTTGCTGATTCTTGGCTTTGGTAACGCCACGCGCTTGCTTAACTATTTGCTCGGTCACAATAAAACGTACGAAGCTGTGATTCGTCTTGGCGAGTCAACTAATACGGACGACGCAGATGGTGATGTTGTTTCAAGCGCGGATGATGAAAATGGCATTATAAACTTTGCAAATATTGATGAAATTCTTAAAGAATTGCGCGTTGTAATAGCAAAGAATTTTACTGGCTCGATTATGCAAACGCCAACATCTTTTTCTGCTATAAAAGTAAACGGCGTTCGCGCTTACGACTTAGCGCGTGAAGGTAAAGATGTTCATTTAGAGCCTAGAGAAGTTTTTATTTATGATTTTTCTTTGCTGGATGCGCATTTTAGTGTGGGCGTAAGCGGTGCAAAGGTTATTGATGTGCGCGCAAGCGTTTCTTGCTCTAGTGGTACGTATATTCGCGCTCTAGCTCGCGATTTGGGTCGTGTTCTTGGAGTTGGAGGCCACTTAGTGAGCCTTAGAAGAACGCGTATTGGCGATTTTTCTATAGAAGATAGTCGCGTACTTAAGCTTAAAAGTGTTATTCGCACATTTACAAACAAAAATGGAGTGACTCAAACTCGCGCGAAGGCTGTTTTAGACGATTCATACTATTCACAAGGTTCATGCGAATCGCAAGCTGCTGGCGATTCGCCATCTGCTTTGCCAGCCTCGTCGCCTCTAGAAAACACTCTTAATCAACGCTTGCTAAGCATGTTTGAATCTGCAAAATTAACGATGCAAACAGTAGAAGTAAGTGAAAATCAAGCTAAAGACTTGCGATTTGGCAGAAAAATCACGATTTCTGCTATTAGTGCAAAAGACGCTACAAAGAACGCTATTGCATACGTAAAAGCCGCAAAAGATGAGCAAAACGACGTTGTTGCTGTTTTGCAGACCGCACAAAAGCGTCAAGCAACCGCAGATTTAAGCAGAACGGTTTCTATATCTCAAGCCAAAATTACAACAACAAACGAAAAAATCGAAAAAAATACAAATCAAATAGAAGCTAAACCAATTGTAGTATTTGTACAAAGCTAGTTTGCTGGTAAAATAGATGTTAGTGTGAAAATGGGGTTGCGGCAAAGTGGCGTCTAAAATAAAGCGATACCAATATTTGCGGCTCTTGCGAACAGTAAGGATATGATGAAGGTCATAGACATTCGACCAGATGCCAACGGTATGATTAGTTGGCCAACGTTGAGCGCTCAACGTAAGTCAGTTGTTACAATAGGTGTATTCGACGGAATGCATCTTGGGCATCGTAAAGTTATTGAGCGAACAGTGGAGATTGCGCGCAAAAACAACGCGTTCTCGGTTGTTATAATGTTTGACCCTCGTCCAAGCGTTGTGCACGAAAATCCAGATTTATTCGACGATTTTGGCGATGACGCGCAAATTCCAGTAGATTCGCAAGCGCTAACAAGCGTTCGCCAGCGGCTTAGAGTTTTACAGCAGTTAGACGTTGATCACGTTATTATAGTTCGATATAGCCTTGCTTTTGCGGCAAAATCGTACAGATTCTTCCTTGGGCAGCTGGTTGGTAAGCTAGGTATGCGCGCGCTTGTTTTGGGGTCGGATGCAGCTTTGGGCGCTAAAAGAGCTGGAAACGTTCATGCTATTAAAGAGCTTGCGCAAGCTACAGGCGTTTTTAATCTTGTTGTTGTAGATGATTTTGGGCCAGGAGACGTTCGCGTTCCAGACCCGATTGTTCCAGAGGTTCCTTTAGAAGGCGGAGAGCCAAAAGATCCTGCAAGTGGCATGAATAAGGCGGAATATCGTGCTTGGAGCAAGGGCATGCCGAATAAAAAGGTTCGTGCTTGGAGCTCTACAAATGTGCGATGGATGCTTGCAAATGGCAGGGTTCGAGATGCTGGAGATATTCTTGGCCAACCTCATAGAGTAGAAGGCACTGTTATTCACGGAGCTGGTCGCGGTCATCAAATTGGCTTCCCAACTGTAAATCTTGGTGAGCGAATTGACGGATATATTCCTGTTGATGGCGTGTATGCTGGCTGGATTATTGATTTAGATGCAGACGAGCAAAATGGCGCTTCTTCTAGCAGAAACATTCCTAGCGTAGGTGTTTTGCGTAAAGATGAGCTTCATCTTGGATTGCATTCTCCTTGGCGTTGGGCTGCTGCAATTTCAGTTGGCACTAATCCTACTTTTGAAGATGACGCAGCAAACTCATCAAATCGCGCGGATGCTTACGACGATACTCTAGAAGAGCAATCGTCTAATCGAACTGTTGAAGCATATGCGTTAACAGATAAGATTCAAGACTTGTACGGGCATAGGGTTTGCATTGAGTTTGCACGCTTCTTGCGCCCTCAACAAGCATTTGACTCGCAAGAGCAGCTTAAGGACGCTATTAGCAAAGACGTTGAGCAAACGCGCGCGCTAGTGGCGGAATGATTTAAAGAAGTTTTGCGTTTCTGGGTCACTGCAAGCGTCCATAACTTCGTACGGCGTGCCGTTTTCTGCAACAACGCCGTTTCTAAGCAAAACCACTCTATCGGCAGCTTCGTGCGCAAAATGCATCTCGTGAGTGGCCATTAAAATGGTTGTTCCTTGCTGCTTTAGCTCCGCAACCATGTCTAGAACTTCGCCAACAAGCATTGGGTCTAGCGCGGAAGTAATCTCGTCTAAAAGCAGGAGTTGTGGGCTTGTCATAAGCGCGCGAGCAATCGCCACTCGTTGCTGCTGGCCGCCCGAAAGCTGATCTGGGTAGGACTTTGCTTTATTTTCTAGCTTAATCCTAGATAGAAGCTCCATTGCGCGGCTTTCTGCGCGATCTTTGCTCCAATGATGAACTTTTCGCGCAGCAAGAGTCACGTTATCTAAAACACTCATATGCGTAAAAAGATTGAATTGCTGGAACACAACTCCGATTTGAGATCTAATTTGATCTTGGTTTATGCGTGGATCTGTAATATCTGTGTTTCCAAGCCAAACTTGGCCGTCGTCTACTCTCTCAAGCAAATTAATGCACTTCATAAGAGTAGATTTGCCGCTTCCAGAAGGCCCTAAAAGAGCCACCACTTCGTGAGGCGCAATATCAAAAGAAATACCCTTAAGAACAGGTGTTGAGTTATACGATTTTCTAATATTACTTAAGCGCAAAACTGGAGTTGAATCCGTTTGGTTGCTTGAATCCGTTTGGTTGCTTGTGTTCGTGTAATCACTCATTTGTTGATTTACCTTTTGATTTGTTACGTTATTCATCACACAGTTCCTCCGTTTAGCTCGCGCTTGCGAAGTCTTGCTGTATACCAATCGTTTAGAACAATAAACGGAATGCTCAGCGCTATAAATACAACGCTTGCTACAACGTACGGAGTGAAGTTATAAGAAGTTGCAACAGATATTTGAGCTGCTCGAACTGCGTCTACAGCGCCCAAAACAGATATAAGCCCTGCGTCTTTTTGCATTGATATAAAGTCGTTCATTAAAGCAGGAGCCACTTTTCTTAAGCCAAGAGGAATTACCACTAATCGCACAGTTTGACCAGATGTTAAGCCAAGAGACCTTGCAGATGCTCGCATTGACGGATGCACGTCTTCAAATCCTGCGCGCAATACCTCTCCAACGTATGCGGAGTAGCTCATAACAATGGCGATTGTGCCGAGTATTGCTGGTGGAATGCGTCCAAAAAGCTGCAAGCCTGGTATGCCAAAGCCGATTAAGTAAAGCACAACAAGCATTGGTATGCCGCGCATAATGGTTGTGTAGAATTGCGCTATAGCTCGCAACGGAAAAAGCATTGGGCTTACGCTTGTGCGAATAACTGCGATTAAAGTTCCAAGTATTGCAACTCCGATTACAGCAAATACAAGCACTTGCAAGTTAAGCATTAATCCTTGCAAAACAGATGGCAAAGATAGCATAAAGTATTTGCCAGAAAAGAACGTTTCGCGCACTCTTGGCCAACCAGGGCTCATTGCAAGCGCCGCAATGCACACGCCAAGCAATACTAAAGTGCTTATTATGCTTGTTAAAACAGATTTAAGATTCTGTTTTTTGCGTATTGCTCTGCGCTCAAGCTCGATATTGCTTAAAGCGCACGTTCCTTCATCTAATGCCGTATTAGCGCTAGATAGTGACGACGCATTAGTGAGTAACTTATTTGATTCGTTGCTTGCAGAATCTGTTGTACTGCCGTTAAGTACTGTCATTGGCGGTAGCCTGAGCCTTTCGACATAATGAATGATACGCACTATTGTAAGCACTTTTATGTGACGATTGGGTTACAAATTGCTTACAATAATGCGTATTGGTAATGACGTTGGTACGATTTTTATTTATTTTGATCTATTTTTAATCTATTTTGTTTGATTTAATTTAGATCAATTTACTTAAGAACTGGCACATCAGTTGTGTACTCTGCAAGCCACTTTTCTTGAAGCTTCTTCAAAGTGCCATCTTTTTCTAGAGCATTCACAGCCTTAGTAACGTCTGCAGTAAGCTTAGATCCTTTTGGAAGAACAAGGCCAGTTCCTTCCTTATCTTCCGATCCTGCAATCTGTCCAAGAACAACGCCATCTTTAACCTGCTTGCTGCGTACAATATTTACAGAAGATGGAGTATCTATAACAAGTGCGTCAATTTGCTTAGAGTCAAGAGCCTGAACCAAAGCGTCGTTATCGTTAAAGGTTTGAATATCGCTCTTAATCTTGTCTTTAGCAAAGCTGTAGCTTGTTGTTCCAACCATTGCGCCAATCTGCGCGGTTTTAAGATCTGCTAAAGTCTTTGCGTTAGCAAACTTGCTGTCTTTTTTAACAACAACGCCTTGAGTTGCGTTGTAGTAGCTTGGCGAAAAGTCTACTGCCTTCTTGCGTTCTTCGGTAATAGAGAACTGTTGAAGGTTAAAGTCAAAGTCCTTTGGGCCTGGAGTTACTGCGGAGTCGAAGGTTGTGCGAACCCACTTAACCTTGTCTTTGCCGTAGCCAAGTTTCTTTGCAACAGCGTATGCTACTGCGGATTCGTATCCTTTGCCGTTTTCTGGCTTGTTATCGTACATCCAAGGTGTGTAAGTTGGCTGAGCTGTGCCGATTGTCAAAACGCCTGGAGTGATCGTCTTTTGGTTTGGATCTTGTGCGTTTTGGCTTCCGCATGCCGCTGTGCTAACCATTGCAGCCACTGCTAATGCTGCTGCAGCGATTTTTGTAGCTGCGATTGCTACGCGGTTAGTGTGCAAGTTGTTATGTACGAAAATAGCCATTTTTTCTCCTTGTTTTTGCTAAAACCTTAAAATTTTTCGCTTATTCGTTTTTTAAGCGATTTAAGTAGGTTTTGCGGCCGTACATTTGATAGTTTATAAGACGATAGGCGTATTTAATGCTTAATTGTTACAGAATTGTTATCGCGATTGTTTATAACGTGCTATATTTTGTTGATTTAATGGCGTAAATTTGCTCTACTTATGTTCAATTTTGTAAATGTTAAGTAACGGTTACAATCGGTGTGTTGCGGCGTGTTGTGTGTTGCGGCGTGTCTTTACGATTTTAGAATCATAAACATTTGATTGTATTTAACTGTATCTGACTATATTTGATTTTGTTAGATTTTATTAGATTAGACTTATCGAACTTATTTTAGGGGAGACTATGCAAAAGGAATTTTCAATCGGTAATTCTGGCGATTTTAGCAATCTTTCAAAACTTGCGATTATAGTGGCACTTCAAAAAGAGGCCCAACCTATTTTGCAAGCGTTTAGTGGCGAATATAAGTCTTGGCAAGATTACGGTGTTACTTTTATTCAAGGTAAAATCGCCTCTAACAACAACGAAAATAGCGCGATTCTTACAATATGCATTGCTGGAATGGGAAAGTGCGCCGCTGCAGCTGCAGCTCAGGCTCTTATAATCGAAGCTAAGCCACAAGTGTTGATTTTTAGCGGAATTGCAGGCGCATTAAATCCGCGTCTTAATGTTGGAGACATTGTTATAGGCAAGAATCTTCACTATTTAGAAACAAATACGCAAATTATTGCCGAGTGCTCTCCGTATAAGGACGTTTTTGAATCGGATTCAAAATTATGCGATTTAGCGGCAAATCAAGCGAAGTTATTAGGCTTTAGGCTTGAAAAGTCTTTGCAAGAATCATCTTCGGCTGCTTGCGATTCTTCCGCGGGATTTAAGCAAAGCGCGTCTAATAAGAGCGAAAATGGCGTTGCATACGTTTGCGGAAACATAGCAACAAGCGACCAATTTAACACAGACCCAAAGATTCTAGACGCAGTTCGCGAAGAGGTTTTTGGCGATTGCGAAGAGATGGAAGGCGCTGCAGTGGCGCATATTGCAGCTAAAAATGGCGTGCCATTCCTTGCGATTCGCGCAATGAGTAATCGTTGCGGAGAATCCTATGAATCGCTTGATGCGCATAAAGACGATTTAGTTCTTGCTGCAAATCGCGCTGCAAGTTTGACTTTGAGCGTTTTGAACGCGCTTGTTAAATAGCTTACTCGTTTTTAGGCGCTAAATTAAATCCGCTAAAAGTAAAACCAGGGCTTACAACGCAAGACACTAGAACGTCTGCGTTGCTAGGAACGGTTCGCTGCCATGTTCCAGCAGGAATCACAAGGTGACCGCGCGTAGATAAGCCGTTGTGTTCTTTAGTGTTTCCAAGCGTAAAACGTTGCAAATCCGCCTCCGCGCAAGGATTTACGCCACAACCGCCAAGCTCAATCGTAAGATTTGCTGGCCCATGCCAAAGCCAAATCTCGTCTGCGTCAACTTTATGCCACGCGCTTGAATCGCCAGCTGGTAAAAGAAAGTAAATAAGCGATGCTAGTGGCCTTGGAGCGTTTGAACTAGAGTTTTCGTCAACTTTAGTATCACTTAAGTTTGCGCTCGCGTTTTCGTTGTTATTTGCGCTATACAGTTGAGATGCTTGCCAATCGCGAGCGTACCATCCGCCTTCTGGGTGGGCTTCTAAGTGCAATTCTTTAACAAGATTTTTTGCGTAATCGCTCATATCTTCTAATTTAATGCTCATAATATCTCCTGATATTTTCTGATTTATTTTGCGAGACTTATTAGTCAAGACTTATTGCGCAAAAGCGCCATTATTGTACACAAGATTTCCAGATATTACTGTTGCTTTTGCACTACCTGCGCCGTGACGAACAAAATTATGCAAAGTCTCTTCAACTCCTTGTGGCGAGCTTGTGTCTGTTGGAATGTTAAAGAATGCAAGGTCGGCCGTGGCTCCAGCATTAATTTGGCCAATTCTGTGCGGTCCTACGTGCAAGCCCATAACGCTTGCGCCGCCTAAAGTAAGCATGCGAATAATTCGATGCGTTAAATCATCTTTTCTATAGCCCTGTGCCGTTGCTAAGTCGTAGACTTTTGCAGCGTCGTCTAAAACGTCTAAAGATGGGGAAGAAGATAGTGAATCTGTACCAATCGCAAGTAAGTTTCCTTCTTCCATGTAATCGCGAATCGGCGCGTCTCGCTCTGTAACAGTAATGCGATTGGATCTTGGGCAAAGTGCCACTCCAACTCCGCGCTGGCGTAAAATCCTGCGGTCTTCGCCATCCGCCCAAACGCCGTGCGCAATATGAACGTCTGGCCCCAAAGACCCAAGCTGATCCAAAAATTGAATTGCAGAAGCTGTCATTCCGTGCGATTTAAGTTCGCTATAGCTTTCCCAAACATTGCTATTCCAATCTGGTGCAGAATAAGTAGTTAGCGTATCTGCGTGATTTCCAGCTTCCATTGGTGTTTCCGCTAAGTGTATGTGCAAGCGCATGTTTAGCTGGCGCGCAATGTCTGGCAAATCCACAAACGGCTCTGTTTCTAGACTATAAGGCGCATGCGGGCTAATACCTATACTCGGTATGCTGCCGTTTTTCATCATATGCTCAAGCATTTCTAGCAGCTTAGCGTAGCCTTCTTCCTTCCAGTCAACGTTTTTCCAGCCCATTACCTCCCAATAGGCAATTCCGTGCATTCCCTGGCTTGCAAGCGCTCCAACCGCTTCAATATCGGTTACAATGTCGGCAGCTGCTGTTGTGCCTGCCTCCACCATCATTCTTGCGCCTTCGTATGCAGAAGTCTTCCAAGTTGTTAGCGATGGATTTTTTTGTTTATCTTCTTGCAACTTGTCGTAAACAACGTTAAATCCTTGCTCCCAATCGTGGAAATTTCTATATTCTCCCTGCCCTACGCTTGCCATGTTTGTGTATTGCAAGTGCGTATGCGCATTGATAAGACCTGGCGTCATAAGACCTTGCCAATGCTTCTCGTTTCTAAACATTTGCATATAAGAATCACTTGGCATATCGTCTTTTAGAATATTAAGCACCCATTGACGCGTTCCAACGTGCACAACGTGCCCGTTAGACACTGCGACTGCACCTTCGGGGATTATTGGTCCCGTTACTGGAATAACCATTGATGCACTGTATAGTGTGACTTCTCTAAGTGGTGTTGGATGTGCAAGTTTGCGTATTGGGTCTGTAAGCATTGTGTTCCTTAAGGAATTACGTTGTACTACTTTTTGCTTTATTTATTCTATTATTGCTTAGATTTATTATGTTTTGGTTAATTGATTTATGCTAAATGTTTTCTTCTTCTGCGAATCGTGTTAAATCCCACTTGTAGCCATTGTTTTTGTTGGCTTCGCTTGCGCTATATCTGCGTTTTGCTAGTGCGATTCTTGCTATTTGCTTATCGGAGCTTTCTGGAAGTTGGTAGATTCCAGAATTAAGGCGATTTTCGCCATTTTTATTGCCATTGTGCTCTAGCAAATACGCAACTGCGCTCACTTGAACAGCAAAACTAAAGTCCATAATCTCAATAGGATTTCCGCCGCCTGTTGTGTAGTTAGTGCCGTCTCCTTCGCTTATTAGCGTAATTTGAGGTCCGCACGGAACTTGGATTTTTCTTTGCGCGGTTCCAACAATTGGCTTAAAATCAGGGATTTCGTCTAGTGCAATCTCGTTTGCAATTCCACCAATAACAGCCAAAATCGCGTTTTCTTGCATATTTTGCATGTGTTGCAATGTAATAGTGTGACGAACTCCAGTCGCAGAAACAATCATATTGCTTGTATTAGCAGCGCATTCAAGATTTTTAGCTTCAAATCCGTCGAAAACTGCGCGTAAAGCTTGAACAGGATTTGTGTCGCAAATCGTAACTTTTGCGCCCAATGCGCGTATTCTTAAGGCAAATCCGCGTCCAACTGGTCCGTATCCAACAACAGTTACTTTGGCATTGTTAAAGCATTCACTTCCAAGAATTTGTTGCATTGTTGTAACGCATGTTTCTCCAGTTCCATGACGATTGTCAAAATCGGTTTTTAGAGCGCTATTATTTACTGCGATTACAGGGTAGTGCAAGTGTCCAGCTTTTTGCATTGCTTCAAAAGCGCGCACTCCGCTTGTTGTTTCTTCTGCAACGCCTATTAGATTTGCTGCGATTTGCGGGCGTTCCAGGCTTGCTAGGCGCGCAAAACTAGCGCCATCGTCGATTATTATGTCTGGCTGTATCTCGTCTAGAAGTTTTAGAGCGCCTTCGTGCGTTTGCTCAGGCGACCAATCGCGGTTTGCTTGTACTAAAATGCCCTCTTTTTTAAGTTGATCTGCTACTCTCTGGTCGGTTTCGTCTGGGCCGCAAAAAACGCCAACAATCGCGCCGTGTGCGTGTAACTCTCTTAGTAGAACGGCTGTTTTTGGCTCTAATACAAGGCAAACAGCTATTCTAACGCCTTCTAAATTAAGACCATTTTCTTGTAAATTGTTAAGTAGTGTGCGCATTACTGGCATGTGGCTTTGCGCGTAGTCAATGGCATCTTTTCCACTTAAATTAGGCGCGTCTATAGTGGTTTCTAGGTTTTTTGCGCATATTTTTACGCAAAAATCAGCGTCTTCCTTAGAATCTACAGGAATTATTCCCCAAGATTGTGCGTTTTGCAAGAATTTTTGCGCATTCTTGTTGATGTTATCGCAGTTATTCTCATCAATTACATCTTCAATAAACACTCGCGAACCAGCAAGCGAGCGATTAGTTTTTTGCGAAGTAAACGAAGCCCATTTGCTAAAGTCAACCATATTAATCTCCTAATTAACCCTTTAATTAATCTTCTACAATCCCAGCGAGCTCAACGCTTCTTTAAGATTATTTACTTCAACTACATCAATTCCTTCAACGTGAATCTTTTTTTGCAAGTGGCAAACAATCGCACGTTTATAGCCAATTCTTGCCGCCTCTTTAAGTCTAGTTTCCATTCTAGAAGCCGAGCGAACTTGGCCAGTTAAGCTAATCTCGCCAATTGCGCACGTAAACGGCAAAACTGGCTTATTTTTTGCAGCGCTTGCAAGAGACGCCACTATTGCTAAATCGCAAGCCGGCTCTTTTGCTTTTGCTCCAGCAATCGTAGAAACGTAAATGTCTTTAGATAGAAGATTTAATCCGCCATGCCTATATAAAACTGCCGTAAGCATAGCGATTCTGTTTGCATCTACTCCCGAAACTGCACGCCTAGGAGCAGGAAGAACAGAGTCTGTAACAAGCGCTTGAACTTCAATAGCAAGGCTTCGATTGCCCTCTAATGTAAGAGTTACGCATGTGCCTTCGTTTTTGCAATCCTCGTTAGAAGACAAGAATAGGCCAGAAGGGTCCAGAACTTCCTCAATGCCGCATCCGCTCATGTCGAAGCAGCCAACTTCGTCTGTAGGTCCAAAACGATTTTTAACAGCACGAAGCATGCGCAATGCCGTTTGACTATCTCCTTCAAATTGGCAAACAGTGTCTACAAGATGTTCAAGCGTGCGCGGTCCTGCAATCGAGCCGTCTTTTGTAACGTGACCAACTAAAAGCACTGGAATATTACAAGTTTTAGCAACGTCAATAAGCGCGCTAGCTACTTCTCTAACTTGAGTGGAGCCTCCTGTAATGCCATCAACATCGCTAGAAACAATGGTTTGTGCTGAGTCAACAATTGCAAGTGTTGGCTTATATTTTTCGATTAGTGCTAAAGCTGTGTTTAAGTCTGTTGTGCTAGCAAGAAGAAGATTTTGACTTATGGCGTTTATGCGTGATGCGCGCAATTTTACTTGCGATTTTGATTCTTCGCCAGAAATGTATAGGACTATGCTTTCTTTGGATTCGCCACCATTTTTGGCCACTTTTCCAGCTGTTTCTAAAAGCAAAGTGGATTTTCCGATTCCTGGCTCGCCTGCTATAAGAGTTACAGACCCTGGAACAAGACCTCCACCTAAAACGCGGTCAAATTCACTAAATCCCGTGTGTATTCTAATTCCATTATCTGCTTGAATATTGCTAATAGGCTGTGCATCTACGCTAGAATCAAGGCTTAATGATGCAATTGCGTTAGCTTTTGCGCTTCTTGAATTTCTAGACGATCTTAAAGTTTTAGAAACGCCACTTTGCAACTTTGGCTCGCTAAACTCGCTTAGCGTACCCCATTCGCCACATTCTGGGCAGCGGCCGTACCATTTTGACCCACTCCAACCACATTCGGAGCATAAGTAATAAGTAGAAGATTTTGCAGCCATGATTTGACGCTAGCTGCATTTGTAGACATTTTACCGTCATACTTTTGTGAGATAATCCAAGTATGTTTAATAGTGTTATGTGGGGTAAAAAATGAATTCTTATACAAATAATTCTTCTACTTCTTCGCAAGGATTTTCTGCGTCTCATAACAATTTACGAAAAGTGCTTATTGTTGCATTAATAGTTGTTGTTTTGGCAATTGCTTCCGCGTTTGTTTGGCCAGGTTGGGCGTTAAATCACCAGCAAAATGCGCAACCTGCTAAAACGCAAGTGCCTTCTGCAAAAACGCCATCTATTAAGGCTAAAGATTTGCCTAGCACATCTACTGCGTTGTTAAAAGCTATGCCAGATACCGTTCTTGATTTTGCGCGTGTTGATGCTTCTGCTAGCGCAAAATGGTCTTCGGCTTCTCCTTTAGAAGAATACACAGTTAAGTATTCAACTGGAGAATCTGGAAGTGACGTTTCTCTTGTTGTTGCTCAATGGAGCAGTCGTGACTTAGCGAATAAACAATATGAGCTTTTGCTAGATGGTTTAAGTGGAGTAGATGTTGCTTCTGGAAAAATTCAAGTTTCTGGAAAAACCACTGGCAGCTATGTGTTAAAGACTGAGTCGGGAAATAAAGCGAAAGCTAGTGCCATTTGGCAAAACGACACAGCTGTGTTTGAGTTAACTGGATCAAAGCAATCTGTTGAAAGATTCTATAAGCAATTCCCAATGTAAAATTTGCAAAATATAAGCTGTTTTGCATGTGTTTTATATATGTTTTGCATGTGTTTTTGTAAAACTTTGCTTTAGGATTTTCCAAAGTCGTCAAAACGGTGTAACATTAGGCAAGTTGCACACTTTACATATGAATGGAGGCTTCAGATGGGTTCTGTCATCAAGAAGCGCCGCAAGCGGATGAGCAAGAAGAAGCACCGCAAACTGCTGCGTAAGACTCGTCATCAGCGTAAGTAATAGCTGTTTGGCGCGCCTGCCCGTTTGGGCACGTAATACTTTTGAAAGCGTTGGATTTTTCCAGCGCTTTTTTTTATTACGATTGAAAATTACCCTGATTGAAGAATGTAAAAAATTTCCCGAAAATGTACGTAAAACAGTGGATTTTACGCACACTCTCGGGAAATGATTGGTTAAATATTAGATATGCCGTTTACTTATTTGGGTTTGTAAGCGTGCGTGGGCCGTTTGGATCTCCAACAATCACAGTATCAACCATGTTAAGGAACAGTCCGTGTTCAACAACGCCAACAGTTTCAATCAAGTCTTTAGCAAGCTCTTGTGGGTGGTCGATGCGCTCCAAGTGCAAGTCAACAACAAAGTTGTTCTCGTCTGTGCGCACTTCTTTGCCGTTTGCATCCAAGCGCAAAACTGGCTTGTATCCGCGCTTCTCGAACTTGCGAATCACTTGAGCAGAACCAAATGGAATCACTTCAACAGGCAGTGGGAACTTGCCGATTGTGTCTACAACCTTGCTTGCGTCAACAATCCACACAATGCGATCGGAGTTGATTGCAACAATCTTTTCCCAAAGAAGAGCTGCGCCGCCGCCCTTAATGCCGTTAAAGTTCTTATCAACTTCGTCTGATCCGTCAATCGTAACGTCAATATGGTCAACATCGTTAATATCTAGAATCTTAATTCCGTAGCTTTCTGCCTGCTCTTGCGTGCGACGAGAAGTCGTAACTCCCGTAAAGCTCAAGCCTTCTTCTTTAACTCTGCGGCCAAGCTCGTCTACTAAGAAGCGCACTGTAGAGCCAGTGCCAAGTCCAACCATCATGCCATTTTGTACGATTTTTGCGGCCTCAATGCCAGCTGCTTTCTTTAGCGCGTCTTGTTGTGCTTTATCCATTTGTGCCTACTTTCTTGCTTTTGGCAGGTTGTTACCACGCTATTTTGCGCGATTATGTGCGATTTTTAGCGATTGCTAATCGCATCTGTTCCATACATATTACATATTAGTCTGCTTTAAGATTTTTGTTCTGTTATTTTTCGCATTTGTTTGCGTTTGTTTGCATATAAAACTCGCTTGGCTCTAGGTTAAAAGTGCCGTCTGGCATAACGTATCCGCTTAACTGTATTGTGCCTGTTATAAATCGTGGATTCCCGTTAAAACTTGGGCTTGTGTTTGGAGCAGGCGTGAATTGCAATGTTCCGCATACGCGTAATCCTGGAACTGCTTTATATTTTTGTTCTGATTTATTTTGTGATTCGTTATTTTCATGCAAATCTTCGGTTGCTTGCGATTCGTCTGTGCCTTTTGGTTTGTCTGTGTCTTTTGATTCTTCTGTGGATGGCAATTCATCATTTGTATTAATGATTTGTGCAGTTAAATCGCAAGCAGCGTTGTTGTTTGCGTAGTGAGTGGTGGCAGCATCGCTAAATGTTTCACACTCTGTTTCACGGCTTGTTTCGCGCGTATTATCGTCATTAAAATCAGGATTAATATCTTCTCCAACACATCTGCCAATGTGGTATTCGCTACTAGAAATTTTTCCATCCAATAGCATTTTTGCGTCTTGCGGAACGTCAACGCCATCTGAATATGTAGAAGAAATCAACGATTTCCATCCTTCTAATGGCAAATATCCATCCTTCAATTTGCTTCGGCAATCTTCAGCATAAGTTCTAGCAAGCTCGTCAACTTTCTCGTTTCCCGCGTTTCCAGCGTGTCCCTTAACCCAAACAAACTTAACGGAGCCTTTGCGCTTACAAATCTCCGAATCGATTGCGCGAATAAGTTCTGCATTTTTTACAGGCTCTTTTTTGGAGTTTTTCCAACCGTTCTTTTTCCAACCGTGAATCCAGGTTGTTGCACAATTAATCGCATATTGCGAGTCGCTTTCGATTGTTAAAGGCTCGCTTCCAGGGTGTGCGCGCAAAGCTTCTAGAACTGCGCATAATTCGCCTATTTGATTCGTGCCGTTAGTAGCTCCGCCTGCATCTGCGTTTCCAGTGTGATTGTGCTCGTGAGCGTTGCCTGCTTCGTCTATGTGGTCTGCCCAAGCCCATCCCATTGATCCGTTTGGGTTTCCCAGAGCAGATCCGTCTGTAGAAACAACAATCATTGTAAAACCTTTCAAAAAATGCGCTGGCAGCATAGCAACCAGCGCATATAGAAGCTGTTGACTTCGACTAATCGTAAATCAACTTCGACTAACCTAAGTCAATTTTAACTAATCGCAATTAAGCGTTACGCTAAAGCCTTGTCTACTACAGCAGTAGCTTCCTCAAGCACCTTATCTAGCGCTTCTGGAGAAACGAAGGACTCAGCGTAAACCTTGTAAATGTTCTCGGTACCAGATGGGCGAGCAGCGAACCAATTGTTCTTAGTTGTAACCTTCAAACCGCCAATCTTAGCGCCGTTTCCAGGAGCTTCTGTAAGCTTTGCTGTAATATCTTCGCCAGCAAGCTTAGTCGCTTCAACGTCGTTTCCGCTTAGAGCTGCAAACTTTTGCTTTTGCTCAAGTGTTGTTGGCGTATCTACGCGCTTGTACCAGCTTTCGCCAAAGCGAGCAACCTGGTCTTGATGAAGCTGAGCAGGATTCTTGCCAGTCTTTGCAGTGATTTCTGCAGCGAGCAAATCAGGAATCAAGCCATCTTTATCGGTGGTCCACACGCGGCCATCCTTGCGCAAGAAGCTCATGCCAGAGCTTTCCTCGCCGCCGAAAGCAACTTCGCCACTAAAGAGAGGCTCAACAAACCACTTAAAGCCAACAGGAACTTCCACAAGCTTTGCGTTAATAGAAGCAGCTACGCGGTCAATCAAAGAAGAAGACACAAGCGTCTTGCCGATTGCAGTATTCTTTGGCCAATCTGGGCGAGCGCCGCCGAACAAGTATTCCACGCACACTGCAATGTAGTGGTTTGGATTCATAACACCCCAGTTAGGGCACACAATTCCGTGGCGGTCGGCATCTGGATCGGTGCCGCCAACCAGATCGTACTTATCCCAAGCGCCAGCGTTAAGCTGATCAACTAAGCCCTTCATTGCGTAAGGGGAGCTTGGATCCATACGAATCTTGCCATCGTGATCGATTGTCATGAATCGCCAAGTTGGGTCAACATCTGGGCGCACAACGCCAATGTTTAAACCGTACTTTTCGTTCATAAGTGGCCAGTAGTTTACGCTTGCACCGCCGAGTGGATCAATTCCCAAGCGCACGCCGCTAGAGCGAATTACGTCGAAGTCAATAACGTTTGCCAAATCGCTAACGTAGTGTTCGCGGTAATCGAAGCCTTCAACCAAATCAGACTTGATTGCTTCCTCGAAAGGCACGCGCTTAATGGACTTGTAATTGTCGAGCAATTCGTTTGCGCGGTTTGCAATCGCATTAGTTACGTCTGCTGGGGCAGGGCCGCCGGTTACAGGATCGTACTTAAAACCACCGTCGGTTGGAGGATTGTGTGAAGGAGTGACTACAATGCCGTCGGCCAAGCCGTCTCCGCTAAAGCGCTGAGTGCCATCTGCTGCGCGGTTATGCGTCAAAATAGCCTGAGAAACAACAGGAGTTGGCACAAAGTCGCCGCGAGAATCCACACGAACGTGAACTCCGTTAGCAACCAAAACCTCAATAGCGGTTTTTTGAGCAGGCTCCGAAAGAGCGTGCGTATCTCTACCAATATAAAGTGGGCCAGTTACGCCAGCCTTCTTGCGGTATTCGGCAATGGCTTGTGTGATTGCAACAATGTGAGCTTCGTTAAACGAAGTTTTTAATGCAGAACCACGGTGACCAGACGTGCCGAAAATAACGCGCTGTTCTGGAATATTGGAATTTGGAACTTCATCGTAGTAAGCGCCAATCAAAGCGTCAACGTCTACTAGATCTTCTGGGGTGGCGGGCATTCCCGCATTTTTTGCTACCATAATTTTTTATTTTGCCACGGCGGCGGTATTTTCTAATGTATTTTTCTGTTTACTGTTGCTAGAGGGCTGGCTAATTCTACGCTCGCGCGTTACAGCGCGCTCACGCCCTCGCTTGCGTTGAAAGCACACTGTGCTTTCAACTTTGAGCAAGCTCAGCGAATCGAGGTGACTTCTCGCGCGCTATGCAGCTCGAAGTCGTCGATTCGCACAACGCTCCGCCTATTACGTGTAGTCTATAGTTGCGGTTGTTCCGATTTGGCTTTAATTTTTTGTTTTTGGTTGAAGTTTGTTTGTAGGCGTGTGCCATTGGATTATTTGGTATCGGCTGCCGCTCTTATACTGTTCGACCAAGAATCATCCAGCCCTCTTACGTGCTTGAACAATTGCGTATCGCTTAAACGGCTGAAATCGTAGACTAAACTGCGGTATTTTGAGTTAAAGAAGATTGCAAACTCTGTGGCACGCGCACGCATAATGCTCGTTTATCTACACTAAAACGCAAGTGTTTTGTGTATCCCAAAATATCTCCATCAACCTGCACGGGAGCAGGCCGTTCTAGCTTAACTTCGGCTTCAACACCTTGCGATTGGTCAATCTTGGAGTTTGTAGAAAGTGGGCTTTGTTGCGCTTTTCCTGTAACGGTTTGGTGTACAACATCTCCAAATAAGTTAGCCCATCCAATTAATCCGCCAGAAGTGTCAATAATCTCAAAGTCGAGTATGCCATCGTCGTAAGCTGCATCTGGCATAAGTGAAAACATTGGAATCTGGCCGCAATTTCCAGCCATAAGCGTGCGGAAAGATATTGCTTTAGACGTGTAATCCGTTCCATCTTTGCGCGTAAAAGTAACGTCTCCGCGGTATTTTGGCGCAAATAAGTGTTTAACACCTGCAACAAAATACGCAAGCCAGCTTATGTTCTTTTTAAGCGCAGGATTAGTGTCGTCTATCATAAGCGCGTCGAATCCAATTCCCGCAATAATCAAGAACGCATGACCGTGATCTTCGTACGGCTTGTCGAGTATAAAAACGCGACCAACGTCAACAAACCTAGATCCATGGCTAGTTGCCACTTTTAGCGCAGCTTGAACATCGTCTACAGGAATCCCCATGTTTCGCGCAAACAAGTTTCCCGTTCCAATTGGAATTATTCCCATTGCGTGGTTTGTTCCGCTAACTGCGCTCGCAACCGTTCTAACAGTGCCATCTCCGCCAACAGCAACAACAACATTTGCGCCATTTTTCAAAGCTTCTAGCGCGCATTCGCGCCCGTCTTTATTAAGCTGCGTATCTATTATTTCGTACGTAAAATCGTTAGAAGCACAGTAATCTTTAATGCTTTTTCGGTATTCTTCGGCTTGCGGTTTAGAAGGATTTAGTATAAAAGCGTAGTGAACGCTGTCTCCATGCCTTTCTGCCAGTTTTTCTGCTAAATGATGCTTCTTCAGGGTACGCGTAACTATCATGATGACGAATGGCGCAAAAACTAGCGCAAAAACAATCACCATTAACGCAATTGTTGCTTGAATTGGCATATCTGGCATATTTATTATTCTTGCACACATCTTTAAGATATGGACATTATTTTGACAATATTTATAAAATTTGATTATTTCTTTACATTTTCATCACTTATTACGTTATTTCGCGCGTTGCTGCGTCTGATTAAGCGCTTGATTGCTGCATTTGATTAGCGCGTTGATTATGAGCTTGATTATGCGTTTAACTACATTTTGACGCTGGCATGTTTGCTTAGTTAGTGCCATTTATATGATTTTTATATGCTAAGCAAGTGATAGACTTACAATGTGCGTTTGCGCGTAGAACTAGCAGGGGTTTAAGGTTATGTCTGAATCGCAAGAAAATAATATGAGCGTTTTTGAATCCGACGATACTGAACAATTTGAAGTATCGAAAAAACGTGTTAAAGGCAATAAGTCAGCGCTTGTATTGCTTTACTCGTTTATTATTTTCTTAATACTTGTAGTTGCAGCTTTTGTAGGGTCGCAAGCATACTTCCGTGACCGTGTTGCTCCTGGAGTGCATTTTGCTGGCAGCAGTGAAGTTTCGGGCGCTCAAGTTGAAAAAGTCACAGATGCTGTAAATAGGGCGATTGAAAACACAAAGATTGAGATTAAAGACGATTCTGGAAAAAGCTCTGTTGAAACACTTAAAGACTTATCGGTAAGCGTAGATAAAAGCGCAACTGTGCAAAACATTATGCGCGCAAAGCACAATAATGTGTTTACAATGCTTATGCCTTGGTTGCAAGAAAACGTTGGACTTAAAGCCAAGTTAGACAACGAAAGCATGGACGCGTACATTGTTAAAAAGTTTGTTAGCGAAAAAGATAGGGCAATGCCTTATACTGCTAAGTTCGATTCTTCTTCTAACTCTTATGTTGTAGAAGATGGTGTTCCAGGGCGTACAATCATAACTTTGCCAGTTCGCGAGGCTATTAAGCGTGTTCTAGAAAATCCTGGTAAAACAGTAAAAGTTACGGTTGGCTCTCGTAAGGTAGAAGCTCCAATTAAACGTGATGTAGCGCAGAAAACTGTTGATCAACTCAATAATTTGATATCTAAAAAAATTACGTTAGACAACGGCGATTCAAAAGATTTTACGCTTTCAAAGGCTGTTTTAGCATCTTGGATTAAGATTGATGCAGATTGTGCAAAAAAGAAGATTTCGTACAAGGTTGATTCGTCTGCTGCCGACGCATGGCTTTCTAAAGAGCTTGCTAAGAATCTTAATCAACAAAAAGTAGACCAAGAAGATACATATAACAAGCAAGGAAAGTTTATATTAACAACGCTTAAGGGTGCAAATGGCATAGAAGTTAAGTATTCTAAAGACTTTGCAAACAAGGTTGTTCAAGCTGTAGAAAAGTCGGCAGATACAAAGCTTAGTGTTCCAACAAATGTTGTTAAGTTTGGAATCGAAAAAAAGACTGTTGACATGCGCGTTGTTGTTAACAAGTCAAACCAAACAATAAGCGTTTACAAAGATGATCAGCTTCTTAAAACATTCCCAGTTTGCAGTGGCTCAAACGGTTATTACGAAACGCCAAACGGAACGTACTTTATTTACTTGCGCTACCGAGTGCAAGATATGCGCGGATTTAACCGAAATGGCTCTAGGTATTTCTTGCCTGGAATCACTTGGGTTAGCTACTTTAACGGCGGAATCTCATTCCACACCGCTCTTTGGAACAATGTTGGTATATCTCAAGGATACCCTGCAAAGTACGGTTCTCATGGATGCATAAACATGTATGAGCAGGACGCAAAGTGGGTGTTTGAAAACTGCCCTCGCGGAACCGTTGTGGAAGTTGTTGGAGAACAACCAGATGGACCAGTTCGCTAATAAAGCACCGAATTTGAAGGGCGATTTGCCTGCTGCAGCTAGAAGAGTTAGTAGCACTCCGATTCAGGTTCGTGTTACAGAAACGCTGTTTGATGCTCCTTCTAGCGAAGAGCGCTTAGATAAAAAACCTCCGATTGTTCAATTTGCTAGAAAGTTCGCAACGTCTAGCTTTGGACTTTGGGTGCGCATAAGTGGCAAAATCGCTCGGCATTTTGGATGTTTTCCTAGCGTTGAGCCATACATTGGTTACGGTACCGATCGCTACGCGCGCTTGATTTGCCGAACTGTTCTAGCACCTAAAAATGGACATCATTCCGCGTTAAAGCGCGGTATTTACGCAATGCTTGTTGTTCCTGCGATTCGCGTTAAGGTTGCTCTAAGTATTGATGACGTCGCTGTTGAATGGGCGCAGGTTGGCGATTCTTCTGTTTACGATAAGCCAGATTCTGCATATAACAGTAGCGCAGAATATTGCGTTTCGGATTGTTCGGGTTACTTGGATTTGGTTACCGAAAGGTCGCTTTTGCCAGGCGAGCACAAGGTTTCGTACAAGGTTGATAATCGCAATCCTGTTGAAGCAAGCATGTTTGTTATATCGGAGCAAACGCCTTTAGGCATTATTTCCGACGTTGACGATACTATTATGGTCACTCAAGCGCCTTCTCCTCTTAGAGCTGCTTACAATTTGCTTATTATGAATCCCGAACATAGGCATGCTGTTGATGGAATGAGTCACTTTTTTAAGCGTATTAAGGATTCAATTCCTAGCACTCCTTTCTTCTACCTATCCACTTCTCCTTGGAATGTGGAAGCTTCAATCCGACACTTTATTTTGCGCGAAGGTTTTCCTGCGGGGCCTCTTCTTCTTAGGGATTTAGACCCGCGTCCTAAGACTTTTGTTCCAACTGGACCACAGCACAAGCTTGAGTTTGCTCAACAGCTTATGGATGATTTTCCAGACATGCGATTTGTTCTTATTGGAGATGACGGTCAAAAAGACCCTTCGACTTATGCAAAAATCATTGAAAAATTCCCAAATCGCGTTCTTGCTGTTGGCATACGTCAGCTTAAAAAAGACGCAACTTTGGTTGATTTTAGGCGAAGCATGTCTAAGAATTTTGGTGTGACTCTTGCATCTTCTAGAGTTGCTAAAACTTGCAATGATATTTTTGTTGAAGCTAAGGGTGCAGCTGGTACTTTTGAAGGTGTTCCATTCTTTGCTGCTCAAAATGGCAATTTGCTAGAAGATATTATGATTCCGTTTATTATGGATTCTGTTAATAGCAAAGAATGATTTTAATCAAAGACTGATTTTAAGTGTTCTAAGTGTTTTAAGTGTTGTAGTTGTTAGTGTTGTTAAGATTGTAAAGATCATAAAGATTGTAAAGGTTATAAATGGAAGATAATTCGCTAAAAGTTAGTGATTTTAATACTGCTAAAAAGCCACTTCTTGCAAAACGAGTTGACTACGTTCGTAAGTTCCACAACGATGTGTTTGTAGACGAATATGCGTGGATGAGTAACACTAAATCCAAGGAGTTGCGCGAGTATATTGATGCTCAAAATGAGTACACTAGCAAACGCGTTTCTAGTTTAGAGCCTTTACGTAAACATTTGTTTAGTGAGTTAAAGAGCCGTATTCAAGAAACAGATATGTCGGTTCCAACTCGCATGGACGGTTATTGGTATTACGTTAGAACCGAAGAAGGCAAGCAATATGGCGTTCAATGCCGTATGAAAATTAAGAGCGAAGATGATTGGAATCCGCCTGTTATAGATGAGCACGCTCATGCTGGTCAAACGCCATGCGAAGAGGTTATTTTTGACGCAAATATAGAAGCTAACCGTTTTAATGGCGGATTCTTTCAGCTTGGAGGAATGGATATTAGCTTAGACGGTAAGCGAATGCTGTTTGGAGTTGATTCTAAAGGCGATGAAAGATTTGACTTTTATATTCGCGATTTTTGCGCGGATAAAAGTGGCGATTTTGATTGCAAAAATGGCGAAAATATCGAAGAAAATGGTAGCGAAAGCGCCGATTACATCACTCGCTATAACAATAGTTTTGTAACACTTTCGGATTGCATAAAAGGCATATCTTCCGCGCTTTTAACGCCAGATGGAAAATGGGTTTTCTACGTAACTTTAGATAGTGCTTGGAGGCCATACCAAGTGTTTAGGCATAAGGTTGGAACAAGTGTAGAAAATGACGTTAAAGTTTTTGAAGATTTAGACGAACGCTTTTTTGTTAGCGTGTACGAAAGCTTCGACGAGCGAAGCGTTATTATAAACAGCAGCTCTAAAACCACTTCACGCGTGTTAATGTTGCCTCTAAGCACTCCAGAAGGCGATTTTAGAATGGTGCTTAAGCCTATAGAAAACGTAGAATACGACGTTTCGTTTGCGTGCTTTGAAAATGCTGGGCAAGATGGCAAAGACATTCCTCTAATGTTTGTAAGCCACAATCTTAAAAATCCTAATTTTCAAATTGATGTTATAGATTTGCGAAAATACTCTGCAGATTCAATGCCATTTAACATTGGCGAAGGCATCTGCGTTGCGCAAGGTTCTCCATACGGATGTCAAAATGGTGATTTAATAGAAAAAGGCGCGAGTAAAAAAGCCATTAGTGCGCCGTATTACAACAGCCAAAATCCTAAGATTTTGCAAGGGTTGCGCGGCTTGAGCGTGGATGGTTTAAGCGTTTATAAAAACTACGTTGCTCTTTCTTTCCGCGCAAACGGCTTGCCTCAATTGGCAGTTATGACTAAAAGCAATGCCGTTGAAGATTTTAAGACTGGCTGCCCATGGAGATTCCGTCTTGTAAAAGAAGATGGGTTTGTGGAAGATTCTTGCGATTCGCTTTCTGCTTGCGATTCGTTGGAGGCTAGCGATTCTTGCGCAAAAGTCGCAAGCTTCCGTTCCACAAGCGCTCGCAAAGAATTATCTAAAATAAGTCTTGAACAAGCAAAAAATAGTCGAATCAGCCTTATTGTTGCAACGGGAAATCCGTGTTATGAAGCGCCAAAAATACGTTATTCTTGCTCAAGTTACGCAACTCTTGGAGCGTTAAAAGAACTAGACCCAGCAACAGGTAAAAGCGTTTTGCTTAAGCGCGGAAAAATTTTAGGCGATTTTAACGAAAACGACTACGCAGAAAAACGAGTGTGGGTTAAAGTTCGAGATGGCGAGAGCGTGCCAGTTTCGCTAGTTTGGAAAAAAGACGCTGTTGCAAAAACTAATGCAATGTTTATAACCGCTTACGGAGCGTACGAGATTAGCAGCGATCCGTATTTTTCTGTTGCGCGTTTAAGCATGCTAGACAGAGGCGTGCTTTTTGCTCAAGTTCATGTGCGAGGCGGTGGAGAAATGGGTCGCGCGTGGTATGAGAATGGCAGGCGTCGCAACAAAAAACACACTTTTGAGGATTTTGTAGATGTTACGCGCGCTTTGCAACAAGCAGGGTATGCTGATGCAAATCATACTGTTGCAAATGGCGGTTCTGCAGGCGGGCTTCTTATGGGAGCTGTGGCAAATATGGCTCCGCAATGCTACGCAGGAATCGAAGCGGATGTTCCTTTTGTAGACGCGCTTACGTCTATGCTAGACGACTCACTGCCTCTTACTGTTACCGAGTGGGACGAGTGGGGAGACCCGTTGCACAATGCGCAAGATTACGTGTATCTAAAGTCTTACACGCCTTACGAGAATGTGCCTGAGCGTATTGAGCAGGGAGAGTTTCCAAAAATTCTTATAACGTCTTCGATTAACGACACTCGCGTTCTTGTTACGGAGCCGCTTAAGTGGCTTGCGCGATTGCAGGCGGCTGGAGCGGATGCTATTGCGCGCATTGAAACAGAAGGCGGCCACGGCGGAGGCTCTGGCAGGTATAAAAAGTGGGAAGAAGTTTGTTACGAAAACGCGTGGTGTTTAGATGCCATGGGTATTTCGTAGAATATTTTTAAAACACATTGGAGGCTGATTGTGGTAATAGTAAAGCCAGATAAGCCCTACGTGGAAGACCTTCCGTTAACGCATACAGCGTTATTTAAGCAAGTGCCGCTAGACCAAGCGAGGGAGCTGCTAGAACACTTGCATGAGTCGGTTTTTTCTAAGGGGCAGGCGATTTTTAACGAAGGAGATACGGATCGCCGCATGTATCTTTTGGAGCGCGGCCGCGTTAAGCTAGTTCGTCATTCTAGAGATAATCGTGTGCAATTGCTTAGCATTCACACACATGGAGAAATTCTTGGGGAGATTCCTGTTTTTGACCCGTATGGTGGGCCGCGCACGGCATCTGCGATTGCTATTACAGATAAAACTCGCGTGCTGTGGCTAGAAAACGAAGTACTTTTTAACTGGTTAGGTCACCATCCTAGAGTTGCTGTAGACATGCTTCAAGTTTTGGCAGCGCGTTTAAGGGCAAATAACGAGCATATTTCTGATCTTGTTTTTATGGACGTTCCAGCAAGATTAGCTAAAACGCTTTTGAATCTTGCTTCTAGATTTGGAGAGCCTGTTAGAGAAGGCGTGCTTGTTCCTCACGATTTAACTCAAGAAGAGCTTGCGCAATTGGTTGGATCTTCTAGAGAAACAGTTAATAAAGCGTTGATGGATTTTGCGCAAAGAGGTTGGATTAAAAGGCACGGAAGGTCGATTATTATTTACGAGCCTGGAATGTTGATTCGCAGAGCAGAAAGATAAATCGCGCAAATAGCGCAAATCTTATAAATTGCGATTTTTGCGTGCCGCAACGTAGAGGCAAGCCTCTAGAATAGTACGCATGCCTAAAAAGAAATCCCTAACAACTCGTAGAGTACTCGCACTGTTTCTTACGTACATCACTTTGTGTGTTGCAGGTGGTGTGGCTTCTAGTATTCTATTTGTTCCAGGGGTAATGAGCATAAACAGCGTTGTTAAGTCTGTTGTGCCTTCTCTTAGGGTAGATGGCATTGATTTTGACGTTACTGCATTGCCGCAAAAATCGCGATTATACGCTTCCGATGGCAAAACTGTTATTGCCACTTTTTATGCTCAAAACCGCACTGTTGTGCCGCTTAGGCGAATATCGCAATACATGCAACAAGCAATGGTTGCTCGAGAAGATCGACGATTCTTTGAACATTCTGGCGTAGATGTTCAAGGCGTTATGCGTGCGTTTGTGCAAACGTTTATTAAAAAGTCAGATATGCAAGGTGGATCTTCCTTAACGCAGCAGTACGTTAAAAACGTTCTTATGATTAAAGCTAGGGAAGATAACGATCCTATATCGGAATATCACGCTGCAGAAAGTACTGTTGCCAGAAAATTGCGAGAAATGCTAATCGCAATTCAAATGGAGAAAAAATACTCAAAGCTAGAGATTCTACAAGGTTACTTAAACGTTGCACAATTCGGTAGTAATAACCTTTATGGTGTAGAAACTGCTGCAAAACGCTACTTTAATACTACGGCAGCAAAGCTTAATCTTGTTCAGTCTGCAACGATTGCATCAATTACAAAAAATCCTTCTAGGTATGATCCTTCTATAGAAGAAAATTGGCCAGAATCTCAAAAGCAGAGGAATATTGTTCTTGATTTAATGCTTAGGCAGAATTTTATAACCCAAAAAGAACATGATGATGCTGTAAAAATTCCAATTAAAGATACACTTAATATTCAGCACGAAGTTGCAAATGTTGGATGCCAAGCTGCTGGAGATGCTGCATTCTTTTGCGATTATGTTACTAAGAAAATCTTGAATTCACGCGAGTTTGGTAAAACCACTGTTGCGCGTCAAAAGCTTCTTAACGAAGGCGGATTAGACATTTACACAACAATGGATATTCTTGCAAACTCTTCTGCAATGGATACAGCTAGGGCTACTGTTCCAATACACGATCCAAGCGGTTTTGAAGTTTCGATTGCTGCTATTAAACCTGGAACTGGAGAAGTACTTGGATTTGGAAGCAACCGTATTTACGATGCTACAGATGCAGCAAAATCAGACCCTACGCACACTGCGATTAACTACGCTGTAGACGAGCGAGACGGCGGAGGCTTAGGCTGGCAGATTGGTTCTACGTGGAAGCCAATTAACATTGTTGCTTGGTTGCTTGCTGGAAAGTCGATTAATCAGCCTCTAAGAACAAGCATGCTTTATAACAACACTGATTTTTCTTGCGCAAGGTATCGTGGAATTGGTCGCTGGTCTGTTCAAAACTCTGGTGGCGGTAGTGTTAGCCCAGAAACACCTTTAATGGGTCTTGTTCATTCTCATAACACTATTCAGGCAGCAATGGGAACCCAGCTTAAGCTTTGTGCTGTTGCGGAGGCAGCTAAAACGTTGGGGTATCACAATTCGCCACTGGGTCAAGAAGATGTGTTCTCTAAGAACTCGTTCAATCCTCCTATGTTGATTGGTGCTGTGCAAGCTTCGCCGCTTACAATGGCAAATGTTTATGCAACAATCGCAGCTAATGGCGTTCAGTGCGATCCTATAGCCATTAAGCGCGTAGTAGACAAGAATGGTAAGCGTTTGCGTGTTCCTAGCGCTAATTGCCATCAAGCAATACCAAAGAAGGTTGCTCAAACGGCAGCATACGCTATTAATCAAGGCGTTGTTCAGCCAACTGGTGTTGCGCATATGGCTCAGCTAGAAGGTGGGCGAAAAACGTTTACTAAAACTGGTACTAACGAAGACTTTTACATGGCAACAGCTGGATTTGTGCCAAATAAGGTGTCTGCGTTTATTGCGGTTGGAAATGCGGAAGTTCAAAAGAGCTTTAACAACATGCGCATTAATGGCGTCTACCACAGCACATGGTATGGTACCTACATTGCTATGCCTGCTTGGAAAAAGTTTATGGATACGTACCTAAAGGCATCTAACACGCCTATGGATAACGATTACGGAAAACCAGATCCAAAGTATATGGCTGGCGGAAAAATGCCGTTGACTAGCGAGCAGATGCGCAGGCAGTATGAGTTGCAACAGCAGCGTGATAGAGAAGAAGAAGCGCGCAGACAGGCAGCTCAAGAGCAAAGCCAGGATTCGCAAAGCGACCAGAGTGCGCAAGGCTCTCAGGATTCGCAAGGTGATCAAAACTCGCAACAAGATGCAACTACAAACGGACGCTACGCAACGGGCGACGGAAGGCAAGACCAATATTCTGGTAACGCCAGCAGTGGAGATACCTCCAGCTCGTATTCTGGCGGAACTCGCTAGCGTATGGTCGCTAGCGTGTGGTCGCTAGTGTGTGTTGTTGCTAGTGTGACTCGTCGCCTAGAGCGCGTCTACTCCAACAGCATCTTTAACACTATTAAAGCCGTCTTTTCTAAGTATTTTTGCAAGACCGCGCTTTAGCGTTGTAATTTGTTGAGGGCCTCTGTACATAAGAGAAGAAACGAACATAACTAAGTCGGCGCCGTTTCTAATCTTTTGATACGCTTGTTCAGCGGTAAATACTCCGCCGATTCCAGCAATTGCAAAGCGAGACCCAAACTCGCTTCTAGTGCGCTTAATAAGATCGTTGCTTGCGGCAAATGTTGGAGAACCCGAGATTCCACCTTGCCAATCTGCAGGAATGTCTAGCCCATCTCGATTCTTGCGCAAATTTGCAATGCTTACGCCATCAACCTTATGCTCGCTTAAAACGTCTAGCAAAGACTTAAATTGAGGCCATCCGCCCTTTAAGTTCAAAGGCATTTTTACAAGAGTTGGCTGAGGCCTGCTAACTTTGTCTAAAACACTAAAAAGCTTATCTAAAGCATCTGGATTGCTAAAAGGCTCGCCAGCCATAGTGTTTGGGCAAGAAATATTAACCTCAATCATCGAGCTTTTGCCGCTTGCGCGCTCCATGGATATGCGATAATCTTCAATGCCTTCGTCTAAATCACCAACAAGATTATCGTTAGTTCGCGCGATGCTTACAGAAATTTGCATGCTTTTAGCATTCGTCCACGCTTTTTCTACTCTAGGAATCACAAATTCGCTGCCGTCGTTTGCAAGACCTGCATGAACAAGAAGCGAATCATATTGCGGAAGCCTATGATACCAAGGCTTAGCGTTTCCTGCACATGGACGAGCGGTTGTGGAGCCAACTGTTTCAAATCCAAAACCAGCGTTGTCTAGAACTGTGCACAAGTCGCAGTTTTTATCGAGTCCTGCGCTTAAGCCAAATGGATTTGCAAAATCCACTCCCATAACTTGCGTTTGTAAAATTGGATCTGTGTAGTCAATCATTTGTCGCAAAAGCCACATTAATCCAGGAACTCGTTCGCTTATTTTGCAAAATGCAATCATGCGGTCGTGTGCTTCGTCTGGCGGAATGTTAAACACTAAGTGTGGCTTAATAATGTGCTTGTAGCTAAAAGTAAATAAGTCTGTTGCGGCAAGATTCACAGCATTGTGTAAAGAATTTTCAGATACGTAACTCATGATTCAATACTATACAACTTTGAGCATTTTGCAATCTTGGTAAAAGCGAATCGACCTGCCTTTGCGAATGGTATAGCAGCACGGCTATATTTGTGAGTTATGCCTACTTATGATTTGGGACTAGAACATGTTTCCCTTGAATTTGCAACAAAAACGATTTTCAAAGACGTAACTCAAGGCGTTTTTGAAGGCGATCGCATAGGAATCGTAGGCAAAAATGGAGATGGAAAATCCACTCTTTTAAAGCTTCTTCAAGGCGCGATTGACCCAGATTCGGGAAGAGTTACGCGTAGAAATGGCCTAACTTTTGGCATTTTAAGCCAGCGAGACCCGCTAGACGATAATGCTACGGTTCGCCAGGCTGCGCTAGAAAATCGCCAGGATTACGAGTGGGCTGCAGATTCAAAGCAGCGAGAAATTGTGGAGGCTCTTTTGGGCGGAATCAACCTTGAAGCTAAGGTTGGTACGCTTTCTGGCGGCCAGCGTAGGCGCGCGGATTTGGCAAGACTTCTGCTGCATGATTGGGATATTTTGGCTTTGGACGAGCCTACGAATCATCTTGATGTGCTTACAATTCATTGGCTTGCGGAGCATCTTTTGCACAGATGGCAAGATGGTCAGGGTGCGCTTTTGCTTGTTACGCACGACAGGTGGTTTTTAGACGAAGTTTGCTCTTCTATGTGGGAAGTTCACGATGGCGCAATCGACCCGTTTGAAGGCGGCTACAGCGCTTACATGATGCAGCGCGTTGAGCGCGAACGCCAGGCGGATGTTCGCGAGGAGCGCAGGCGGAATTTGGCTCGTAAAGAGCTTGCGTGGCTTTCTAGAGGTGCTCGCGCTCGTTCTACAAAGCAAAAATTCCACGTTAAGCAAGCTCGCGAGCTTATAGCAGACGTTCCGCCAATGCGAGATACGCTTGAGTTAAAGCGAATGGCCACTTCTCGACTTGGCAAGCAAGTTGTTGATTTGATTGACGTTACGCAAATTTTTGAGGATTCGTCAAAGCCTGCTGGAGTCGATGCAGATATTGTAAAATCGCCATTTTCACAGCCTATGCATGATGGTAGCGTTACGATTTCTGTAGACGAATCGCAAGCAGCCGCGCAGTCGCAAGAATCGCAATTATCGCAAGAAGAATCGTCATTAAAAGAAACGTGTGCAGCATTACAAAAAACGATTAGCGGCCGCATGATTTTAGACAATCAAACGTGGCTAATAGGACCTGGAGACCGATTCGGCATAGTGGGAGCTAATGGCGCTGGAAAATCAACGCTTTTAAGCATAATCGACGGCTCTTTGCGTCCAACTAAAGGTCATGTAAATATTGGCAAAACTGTAAAATTTGCCGTTCTTTCTCAGCGCTTAGAAGAGCTGGAAAAGCTTGGAAAATATAAGGTTAAAGAGGTTTTGAGCCGATATAAGCCAAGCTACATAATCGACGGCAAAGAAGTGACTCCTGGTCAGCTTATGGAGAGGCTTGGTTTTAAGCCAGAGCAGCTTATGACGCCGATTGCAGACCTTTCGGGTGGCCAAAAACGCCGCATGCAATTGCTTTTGATTCTTCTAAACGAGCCAAATGTGTTGATAATGGACGAGCCTGGAAACGATCTAGACACCGACATGCTTGCAGTTATGGAAGATTTACTAGACACATGGCCAGGCACTTTGATTGTTGTATCTCACGATAGATACTTGCTTGAGCGCGTGACTGATCAGCAGTTTGCGTTGATTGACGGCAAGATTCGCCATCTTCCAGGCGGAGTTGACGAGTATTTAAAGATTATGGAAGACTATGAGCGCGCAAATATGCAAGAATCTAAGGCAGATTTTGAGGCGAGTTCCAGTGATGGTTCCAGTGCGGTTGCTGGCGATTTGCTAGATGCGGATTCTGCGGAAAAATCCAATCAAAAATCAAATCAAAAATCTGAAGCAAAATTAAGCGGAAAAGCGTACTACGATGCTACAAGAAGAGTTGCGGCAATAGAGCGCAAGCTAGAAAAGCTTGAGGAAGAAAAAAGCGCGATTGAGCAAAAAATGGCAAGCCACGATCCTAGCGATTTTGTTGGCTTGCAAGAGCTTAACGAGAAGCTACAAGCGAATCAAAGCGAGTCTAGCGCGTTAGAAGAAGAGTGGCTTACGCTTAGCGAGCAAATTTGATGCAAAAGTCTACAGTTTTGTGTAGCGATTTTGCTAAAGATTAATGCTGCGTGCTAGCAAGATTAATGCCGCGTGCTAGTTAATGCCGCGTGCTAAATTGTTGAATTATGGCTCAAATTAAGGATATGTTGGAATCTGTAAAACCTATTCGCTTTGATGGCAGAGATGTGGACGAGTTGCGGCCAGTAAAAATCACGCGCAATTTTACAAACGTTCCAGAAGGCTCCGTTCTTATTGAGTGCGGAAATACGCGCGTTATGTGCACTGCCACTTTTACTATTGGAGTTCCGCGCTGGAGGCGAGACACTGGTTTAGGTTGGGTTACAGCCGAGTACTCAATGCTTCCAAGGGCCACTGCTGAGCGCACTGATCGCGAGTCTGTTAAGGGCAAAATCGGCGGCCGCACGCACGAGATTAGTCGTCTTATTGGTCGCTGCCTTAGGGGCGTTATAGACATGAAGGCAATGGGCGAGTGCCTTATTCAAATCGATTGCGATGTTCTTCAAGCAGATGGCGGCACGCGTACAGCTTCGATTACGGGTGCGTATGTTGCTCTTGTGGATGCGCTAAATTGGGCCGAAAAGCACAAGCATATTCGCAGCGCTAAAAACGTTATTAAAGACTCTGTTTCTGCTGTTTCAGTGGGCGTGATTAATGGCACTCCAATGCTTGATTTGCCTTATGTAGAAGATAGTCAAGCTATGACAGATATGAATGTTGCTATGACTGGTTCGGGCAATTTTATTGAGATTCAAGGCACAGCGGAGCATCGCCCGTTTAATCGCGATGAGCTTAACGTTTTGCTTGATTTGGCATCTAAGGGGAATCGCGAGCTTCAAGCGGCTCAGCGTGCAGCTTTAAGTCAAAATTAAATAAAAGTCAAAATTAAATAAAATTTATAAAAATTTATGTCTGTTTATTCGATAAATTACTAAGGAGTGGCGAGCGTGAAACTTGTTGTGGCAACGCATAATGAGGGTAAACTCGTTGAAATTCAGCGGATTCTTAACGAAGAGTTTGCGGAAATATCGGAGCATATTGAGCTTGTTACTGCTGGCTCTTTGGGGCTTCCAGACCCAGTGGAAACAGGCGTGACTTTTGAGCAAAACGCGCTAATCAAGGCTAGAGACGTTGCGCAAAGAACTGGATTGCCTGCGGTTGCTGACGATTCTGGCTTGATTGTAGACGTTTTGGGCGCGGCTCCAGGAATATTGTCTGCGCGCTGGAGCGGGGTTCATGGAGACGATAATGCCAATAACGCGCTTTTGCTTAAGCAGCTGGAAGATATTCCAGACGAATGCCGAACTGCGCGATTTAGATGCGCGGCGGCTCTTGCTGTTCCTAAAGACTGCGTTGATGCGGATCTGGAAAACGCTATGTGGAAAAACAACGGTTTTGAGACTGTTCGCGTTGGAGAAATGGTTGGGCGCTTGATTCGTGAGCCTAGAGGTTGCAACGGTTTTGGCTACGATCCGCTTTTTGTGCCAAATAATCAGCCCGTTAGGGATGGTGTTCAAATGCACGATTTAACTAGCGCGCAACTTAGTCAGCAAGAAAAGAATGCGATTTCTCATCGCGGCAACGCTTTGAGGGCACTTTTGCCTGAGTTAAAGGCGATGTTTATTGAGTAGTTGCGATTTAATTTGCGATTATAGTTGCGATAAACTCACGATTTTAGCTTGCGATTAAAGCTTGCAACTTTTGCTTGCGATTAAACTACAAAATGTGCGCGAGATGGGACTTGAACCCACACGTCGTAAGACACAGGAACCTAAATCCTGCGCGTCTACCATTCCGCCACTCGCGCGAAATCGCCTAAACAGGCAAAAAATGGGTTTTTAAGAGCCACTTGACAGAATCGAACTGTCGACCTTCTCATTACGAGTGAGACGCTCTACCGACTGAGCTAAAGTGGCAATTGCCCGAGAAGCATTCGCGACTCGCGCACAAATCAAATACTATATATGAATATTTCGATTTTGTCTAGTGCGCCGCGCCGTAATGTTCGCATGTGTTCTAGTCAAAGTGTATTTCTGTCCGCTTTTGTGAGTATCTTGGCAATTGGAAGATGTGATGCAAGCGCCTTGCTTTAGCTCATTTTTACACTTGTTTACATTATGATTTTTGCTTACGATTCATGATGATTTTGCATTGTGTTTAAGTGTGCCAAAGATTGTGCTTAGACTTAAAACATTTATATAAAACATTTATAAATCATCACATCACTTAATAAAGATGAAAGGACCTAGAAATGGCCATCAATCCACCAGTTGACGCCGTTAAGACCCCAGAATGGGCTGCATTGCAAAAGCACTATGATGAGTTGCAATCCGAAGGCGTGAGCCTGAAGAAGTGGTTTGCTGAAGATGCAAATCGCGTGGATAAGTTGAGCTTCGAAGCTGGAGATCTCCACTTCGATCTTTCTAAGAATTTGATTAAGCCAGAAACGCTTAAGCTTTTCGCAAACCTTGCTAAGGCTGTTAAGCTCGACGAGCGCACTAAGGCAATGTACACTGGCGTGCACATTAACAACACCGAAGACCGCGCAGTTTTGCACACTGCTTTGCGCCGCCCAGCCGAAGACGCTGGCAAGTTTATTGTAGACGGCCAAGATACCGTTGCAGACGTTCGCGAGGTTTTGGGTCGCATTTACGATTTTGCTAACGAAGTTCGCTCCGGCGCTTGGAAGGGCGTTACTGGCAAGAACATTAAGACTGTTGTAAACATTGGCATCGGCGGCTCCGACTTGGGTCCGGTCATGGTTTACGAAGCCTTAAAGCCATACGCTGACGCTGGTATTAGCGCTCGCTACGTTTCTAACATTGATCCAAACGATATGGCAGAAAAGACCAAGGATTTGGATCCAGAAACCACGCTTTTCATCATTGTTTCCAAGACTTTCACCACTTTGGAAACTTTGACAAACGCTCGTAGCGCTCGCACCTGGTTGCTTAACAAGCTTCAGGAGAGCGGCGCTATCGACGGCAGCGATGCAAAGAAGGCAGAAGCTGTTGCAAAGCACTTCGTGGCTGTTTCTACCAACCTCGAAAAGGTTGAAGAGTTCGGCATTAACCCAACCAACGCCTTTGGCTTCTGGAACTGGGTTGGCGGCCGTTACTCCGTTGATTCCGCTGTTGGCACCTCTTTGGCTGTTGTTTTAGGACCTGAGCGCTTTGAGGAATTCTTGAAGGGCTTCCACGCAATCGATACCTACTTTGCTGAGACTCCATTCGAGAAGAATGTTGTTGTTCTTCTTGGTATGCTCAACGTTTGGTACCGCAACTTCTACAAGGTTGCTTCCCACGCTGTTCTTCCATACGATCAGTACTTGCATCGCTTCCCAGCGTATTTGCAGCAGCTCACTATGGAATCCAACGGCAAGTCGGTTCGCTGGGACGGCACTCCTGTAACCAGTGAAACTGGCGAAATCTTCTGGGGCGAGCCAGGCACCAATGGCCAGCACGCTTTCTACCAGTTGATTCACCAGGGCACTCAGCTTATTCCAGCTGATTTTATTGCCTTTGTAAACACGCCAAATCCTACTAAAGATGGCGATCAAGACGTGCACGAGCTTTTCTTGGGCAACTATCTTGCACAGACTAAGGCTCTTGCTTTCGGTAAGACTGCAGACGAAGTTCGTGCTGAAGGTACTCCAGAGGAGATTGTTCCAGCTCGCGTATTTAGCGGCAATCGTCCAACCACTTCCATCTTTGGCGATGCTTTGACTCCATTTAGCTTGGGCGAGTTGATTGCTCTCTACGAGCACATCACCTTCGTTGAAGGCACTGTTTGGGGCTTGGATTCTTACGATCAGTGGGGTGTGGAGCTTGGCAAGCAGCTTGCAAAGCAGATTACTCCTGCAATCTCTAAGGATGATAGCGCTTTGGCAGCTCAGGATGCTTCTACGCAGAGCTTGATTCGCTTCTACCGCGCTCATCGCAAGTAAGTGAGCGAGTAGCAATCTTATTTGATTGTTAATCTAAAGCCTCTTGGCGTATTTACTCGTCAAGAGGCTTTTTTCTCTCCGAATTGACTTTTCGAGCTAACGACATTCTCTGCTTGGTGTTGTATGAGGGCTGGGTGTTTCTTGTCTCACAACGCTCCGCCTATTACGTGTGGTTTGTTGTTGCGGTTGTTCCGATTTGGCTTTGATTTTGTTTTTGTGTTGAAGTTTGTTTGTAGGGTGAGTCATTGGGCTATTGGGTATCGGCTGCCGCTCTTATACTGTTCGACCAAGAATCACCCAGCCCTCTTGCATGCTTGAACAATTGCGTAGTTTTCATCACCGAGATTCTCGATTTTTCTTGCTACTTCAGCGAATCACCATCAAAGATGCTGAGGTTCGCTTCATCCGCTGCAAAAAATCTCGCATCTCTACCTTACTTGCGCTTAAATCGTAGCGCGAGAAATCAATTCAAAAATAGGTTGACTTAAAAGTGGTGATAATTTATAATGAGCACGGTCGGTAGGTAAGGCTACCACGGGGATACGGGTTGCTGCCGCAACACAGTGGAGACACTGCAAGTTGGTCAACAGTTGTTGTCGATTTCAAGGCTTCGACTAATGCAACGCCATCGCCCTGCGAAGCTGAAGCTTGAACGACAAGATTAATGTTGATTTCTTTTGATTTGTAAATCACATTGTGTCTTCTTGCTTGCCGTCCGGTTCAATGACGATGCGATAGTACGGTTTTGCGTTGGCGCGCACAAGCTAGAGGAGGTGATTGCTGTGAAACATGACAGTACGGGCTGTAATCAAAGTGCTAATACTGTTAACGCTGTTAGTGACGATTCAGACAGTGTTAGTAGTAGTACGGACGTTCCTCCTGAATATAAAAAAGCCAGCAATCGCCGCCAAAATACTTGCGTTTAGTGATTTAGTGATTTAGCTGATTAGGCTTACTAGCCTTACTAGCCTTATTAGGATTACGCAAAATAGTGGTGATAAGCGGCTCTCAAAGAAAATACGCGTTACCAGAGGACTTATCATGACAATATTTACAACATCTGGAAAAAGTAGTGCCAGCGCGCAAGTAGACGAAAACACTCGTTTTTGGTCCGATATTATTGTGTGCGTTGGCATAATCGCACTTTTTGGAGTAAGCGCTTTCCTTTTGCAGCGCATTAACCAGCCGATTGGACCTAGTGGCATACCTTCCGCGGTTTCAACAGACCTTATTAATTTGCCTTATTACACGCTTAGATCCGTGTTCCGCATGATGCTTGCGCTTATAGCATCGCTGATTTTTACGATTATTTACGGATCTCTTGCAGCGCGCAGCCGTCGCTTGGGCAAGGTTCTTATTCCATTGCTAGACATTTTGCAATCCGTTCCAATTCTTGGCTTCCTTTCGGCTACAGTAACGATTTGGTTAGTGATTTTCCCAGGATCGATGATGGGCGTTGAAGCCGCTTCGATTTTTGCGATTTTTACAAGCCAGGCGTGGAACATGACTTTCTCGTTCCACCGTTCGCTTTTAAGTGAGCCTAAGGAGTTAGACGAGGCAGTGCGCAGCTTGCAACTTACGCATTGGCAGAGATTCTGGGTGCTGGATATGCCAAACGCAATGATTCCGCTGCTTTGGAATTGCATGATGAGCGTTGGTGGCGGATGGTTCTTCCTTACTGCTTCCGAGATGATTTCCGTAAACAATCACACTTATGCGCTGCCTGGAGTTGGTAGCTTTGTTGCGCAATCTGCTGCAGAAAACAAGCTTGGAAATATTTGGTGGGCCATTTTATCCATGATTATTGTTGTGCTTGCAATCGACTTTTTCCTTTGGAAGCCGCTTACCGCGTGGGCAGAGCGATTCCGCATAACGCAAAGCGCGTCCGATGAAGAGCGAAAGAGCGCGATTTTAACGCTTATTCGTCATTCGCATGCCGACGAAGTTATTAGCAAGCTGTTTTCGCCTATTCGCGAGTGGCTGGAATTGGCTACGCGCCCATTCGGACGCACGGGTGCAAAATGGCCTCGTAAAGCGTCTGCTCGCAAGCTTGGCGATTTAGTTTTTAACGTTGTAATGATTGTTCTAATTATTGCTGCGGCTGCACAAATGCTTTACTTTGTAGCAACTCGCACAGGTTTGCAAGAGTTTGTTACAGCTGGAGCGTTAGGCGCTTTGACTTTTGTGCGCGTTGCAGTGTTGATTTTTGTAAGCTCGCTGATTTGGGTGCCAGTAGGCGTGTATATTGGCATGAATCCTAAGATTTCTCGCATTATGCAACCTGTTGTGCAAATCTTGGCTAGCTTCCCAGCAAACTTTATATTCCCATTTGCAATGATGTGGTTTATGGCTTGGCACATTGACCTTGGCTGGGGAAGTATTATTTTGATGGCACTTGGCACGCAATGGTACATTCTGTTTAACGTTATTGCAGGCGCTAGTGCGATTCCAGACGATTTACGAGAAATGACAAGAAGCTTTAGATTGAATCGTGTACTTAAGTGGAAGACTCTTGTTTTGCCTGCGATTTTTGGATCTTGGTGCACTGGCGGAATTACGGCCGCTGGCGGCGCTTGGAACGCTTCGATTGTTGCAGAGATTGTTGAATACGGCAAGAATCACATGGCAACTCAAGGTTTGGGCGCGTATATTACGAATGCAACAACCGTTGGTGATTCCGTAAAAACGCTTGTGGGAGTAACTGTTATGAGCTTAATAGTTGTGTTAAGTAATCGACTGTTCTGGGCGCCTTTGCAAAGGTACTCCGCAAAAAGATTCGTGTTGAATTAAACGATTGGCTAATCGCAAGTAACCGATGATTAGTTGCTTGTTAGTTGCCATTAATCGCTAAATCAATATAAATAAAATCAATAAATTCAAAAATTAAACTTATAAACTTACAAACTTTACGAAAAGATTGGCAAAATTATGAACACTTTGAACAAAAACGCGCAAAAGGCTGCGCAGTCTTCAATTACAAGCGACATTATTGACGCAAAGCACATAAGCCAGAGCTTTACTTCGGATAGTGGCACTACTCAGCACGTACTTCACGACATATCGTTTACGCTGCGCGAAGGCGAAATCGTTGCAATTCTAGGGCGTTCTGGCGCGGGAAAGTCAACCTTCTTGCGAACAATGGCAGGCTTGATTCAGCCAACAGAGGGAACAGTTACATATCGCGGACGCGAGCTTACAGGGCCAAACCCAGGAGTGGCAATCGTCTTCCAAACCTTTGCTCTTATGCCATGGCTTACAGTTCAAGACAATGTGGAGCTTGGCTTGCGCGCTAGAGGCGTTAGTAAAGAGAAGCGCACGGAGCTTGCGCTCGCTGCAATAGATGCAATTGGCTTGGACGGCTTTGAAACAGCGTACCCAAAGGAGCTTTCGGGCGGTATGCGCCAGCGTGTAGGCATTGCGCGCGCGCTGGTTTTGCGCCCAGACGCTTTGTTTATGGATGAGCCATTCTCGGCTCTTGACGTTCTTACGGCAGAAAATCTTCGTCAGGAAGTTCTTAAGCTTTGGTCTAGTGAAGAGCGTGATATCAAGTCTGTTGTAATCGTTACGCACAATATTGAAGAAGCTGTGCAAATGGCGGATCGCGTGGTAGTTTTGGGGTCTCATCCAGGTCATTTGATTGCAGATGTGCAAGTTGATTTGCCTCGACCAAGAGACAAGCATAGTGCTGAATTTGAGGCGATGGTAGATAATCTTTATGCTATTTTGACTGGCTCGAATCCAGAAAGCGATCTTGAATCGCAAAATGCGGATTCGTCCGTCTCTAGCGATTCGTCTAGTGCTGCGAGCGACTCTTTGCCTGCGGAGCAAGCGGATGCGGAAGAAACTGAGGCTGCTGCAATCGCAGATATGCTTATTCAAAAGCATCACGATGCAGAAGTGGAAGCTAAGCAAAACGAAGAGCAAGCGGATGCGGGCGAGCAAAAGCCAGAGCCAGTTGCTGTGCACTTGCTGCCTAATGCAACGCCAGGAGGCATGGCTGGTTTGCTAGACGTTATATCGGAAGAGCCAGATGGTATTGATTTGGCTGATTTGGCTGCGGATTTGTCGTTTGAAATCGATGACTTGTTCCCGCTTGTGGATGCTGGAACAATGCTTGATTTGCTCACAGCAGAAAATGGCCATATTACGATTACGCAAGCTGGTCAAGAGTGGCATAATGCCGACATTTTGCACAGCAAGCAGGTGTTTGCGCGACTTGCGATTGAGCATGCGCCTCTTGTTCACGCGATTGACCAGGCTTTGAGCCGAAACCGCAACGGCAAGCTTCGCGGTGAGTTGATTTTGGATTTGCTTCGCAGTAAGCATACGGACGCTTTGGCTCGTCAGCAATTTGATATTGCGATTAGCTGGGGTCGTTATGGTGAGCTTTTTGACTACGATGCCGACGACGACGAGTTAACGCGTACTGTTGAAACAGCGCCGCTTAATGGCGTTGCGTGATAAAATAGTGCGAAATAGTGCTAAATAATGTCCATTATTGAGCATAAATTTATGTTCGTATGCTTTCAATAAGCGGATGCCGCATAGTCTGCTTATTAGTAGTCTAGCCAGCTTTTGAAGATTGGCGGATGGAAGCCCCAAAAAGCAAACTTTTTGGGAAAGATTATTCAAAGTAAAGTTAAAAGTCAAAATTAAAATTAGACAATTTACTTTGATAAAACTTGCGCTGATATGCGGCGGCGATGGAGGAATTATTATGGTGAATGCTGTAGAAGCATTTGATGCTAAGCATCTTAAGGCTGCCGAAGAAATCCCAGCTTTCCGTCCTGGAGATACTGTTGACGTTAACGTTAAGATTCAGGAAGGCAACAACACTCGTATTCAGACTTTTACTGGCGTAGTTATTGCTCGTAAGGGTGCTGGCGTTCGCGAGACTTTTGTTGTTCGTAAGGTTAGCTTTGGTACTGGTGTTGAGCGTCGCTTCCCACTTCATTCTCCAGCTATCGATTCGATTAAGCTGGTTCGTAGTGGTCGCGTTCGTCGCGCTAAGCTTTACTACTTGCGCGCTTTGCGTGGCAAGGCTGCTCGTATTGCCGAGCGTCGTGACAACAGCGCTGCTAAGTAAATTTATTTAGGTTAAGGATTTACATAAGGATTAATATGCATTCCGAAGACTTGCAAAATAGCGATAATCATATTGTTAATGTAGCAGGTCACGGCTTGAATCCTTCTCCTGTTCCACCCGAGCCAGAAGTCAAGCGTAATCTTGCTTCTGGCTTTGGTGTTATGAGCGTTTTTAATTTTGGCTCTAAGAGTGCTGGAGCTGGTATGCACTCTAAACATTGCAAAATCAGGGGAAATCACGTTTCTGGTAATTGCGTGAATAATCGCGATTATACGAATTACGCTTTGCGTGGTAATAATTCGGAGCAAAATAATCGTCAAAATTCTCAAGAGCAAAATGGCTCTAAAGCAAGAACAGTAAAGCTTTTCAAAACTTCTTGGAAAGAGCTTATTGCTTGGTATCTTGTTCCTATTATTGTTGTGATTCTTTTGCGTATTTTTATTCTTGGCGTGTATTTTATACCGTCGGGATCTATGCTAGACACAATTCATATAGGCGATTACGTTGTTACGTCTAAACTAACTCCTAGGGTTTTTCCGCTAAATCGTGGTGATATTGTTGTTTTCGAAGATCCCGCTAATTGGCTAAGCGGAGAAAGCAGCAGTGGTGGCATTCTTGCAGGCAAAGATTTAATTAAGCGTCTTATTGGTCTTCCTGGAGATACAGTTGAGTGCAAGGGAGATGGCGACCCGATTTTGGTTAATGGCGTTCCAGTTCTTGAATCTGCTTACATTAGACCAGGCGTAAGTCCGAGTGCGTTTGCGTTTAAGGTAAAAGTTAAGCCAGGTCACGTTTTTGTTCTTGGAGATAATCGCGCTAATTCCGCGGATTCTAGGTACCATAAGAACGATGGAGACGACGGTTTAGTGCCAATTTCTAAAATTGAAGGCGTTGCGTTTATGCGTTTTTGGCCACTTAATCGTATGGGTATTTTTGAAAACCACAGCGATGCTTTTGACGATGTAAAAGCCAAATCTGCAAATAAGTAAGACGTAAGTAGACGTAATTAAGCATAAGTAAACGTAAGTTGATATCGCAAATAAGTAGATATCGCAAATAAGTAGTGCAAATAAGTAGTTAAGAGTAGGCAAATTTGGCAATTATTCCATCTTTTGACTTTGAACAAAACCTTATAAGCAGCGGATTTGACTGGGTTGTTGGCTTAGACGAAGTTGGCCGCGGTAGTCTTGCTGGTCCTGTTATGGTTGGGGCTGCGCTTTTTAGTGCGCAAAAGATTAAATCGGGTAGTTTTCCGCAAGGTTTAGCGGATTCTAAGCTTCTTAATGCGCATAAGCGGGAGGGTTTGCTGGATCCGATTGAAAATTGGTGTAATGCTTTTGCTGTTGGCTCTTGCACAAATCGTCAAATTGACGAGTGGGGTATTAGCTACGCTCTTGGTGTTGCTGCGATTAATGCAATTAACGATGTTCAAAATCGCATGCGCTCTAGCCTTAAAGATGCGCGGATTGCTGCGATTTTGGACGGTCCGTTCAATTACGTTGGCAAAGCTTTAGGTACTTTTGATGCGCCTAGTATGCAATTTTCTGTAAAAGTTCACACTTTAGTTAAGGCAGATCAAAAGTGTGCTAGTGTTTCTGCGGCTTCTGTTATTGCAAAGGTGACTCGAGATTCGTTGATGATTGATTTAGCGCAAAATCCAAAATATGCTGTTTACGATTGGGCGCATAACAAGGGCTATGGTTCTAAAGCGCATAGGGATGCGATTCTTGAGCACGGCGCTAGCGATTTGCACCGTTTGAGTTGGCATTTGGGGTAGTGCGCATTTTGTGTAGCTAGCAATCTACAATTCGGCGTGTTGATGCCTGGCGTTTAGCGTAATCTTATGTGTTGTAATAGGTAGCGAATCTGTGTGTTAGAGAGTGCTTGTAGAAGTGCATTTTACGGGTTTGAAAAGTGATTTATAGTGCTTTAAGAGTTTAGATGTTAGATGTGCTATGAGTATTAGATTTGTTTGATGTTTGATGTTTAGATATTTAGATGTTTGGCTGTTTTTGTGTTTGTTTGCACTGGTTAAATGTGTTCGCTCTTATGCATAATATAACTACGTTGATTTTGTAGGTTTTATGAACAAGAAAAGGATAGTTAAATGATTAGTCGTTTCTTTGCTTTTGTTCCAGGTGTTAAACATCTGGTTGCCTTAAGAGCGGCGTGTCTTGCTATATCTTCTCTTGCAAACATCGGTTTTGTGTATGTTTGTGTTGGTATTCTTTCGCCTATTTTGATTCCAGCAAAATATACTGGTAAATCTTTGCTTAGCTCCGTTGAGTTAACGTCTTATTTGATTTCGCTTGTTGGTATTTTGATTATAAAATACATTGCTTTCCATCAATCTTGTATTTTTTCTACCGAGATTGGCACTCGCGTAGCTATGAAGCTTCGACCGAAGATGTTGCGATCTATGATTTCGCTCAGTTCGGCTAATCGCACTGATTCTGTTGAGTATTCTTCAATCTGCGTAAATGAAGATATTGCTTGGGTTCAGCGTTGGGCTGGTTTGCTTTTGCCGCAAATTTTTGCAGCTTTTCCTATGCCTTTTGCTGTTAGCATTGCGTTGTTCTCAATCAACACTTATCTAGCGAGTATTTGCCTCGTTGCGGCCGTTTTTTCTGCTTTAGCTCTTTGTACTGCGCTTTATAACGTTCGTGTTTTGTTGCGTTGTTTGTGCGCTTTTTTGACGTATTTTATGGTTGCGGTTGCTGTTGTTTGCACGGTTTGGCTTCTTTCAGTTAGGTCTGTTGGTCTTCCTGCAGCAATGCTAACTTTGCCGCTGCTTATGTTAAGTGTGGATCCAATTCGCCGAGTTGCTAATTGCATGCATATTAAAAATCGTGCTGTTTTGGGGCTAAATAATATTGGCGATTTGTTCAAAAGTGTTGCTGCTAATGGTGGTTCTTCCAATAATTCGTCTACTTTAGATTCCGATTTGGATTCCGAATATTCACAATCCGTGCTAGAAAAAATAGACAATAAGTCGTCTTTGAGTATTCCAGATGGCGCTAGCAACGTTTCTTTGCATGTTCGTTGTAATTTTGTTAAGAATAATCGTCCTTTGCGCGCATCCTTTAATGTTTCTAGTGGAAAACTGAATATAATGCCAAGCGAGTATTACGATTTAGTTGCGAATAACGTTCTTAATGGCGTCACTTTTAGCTCTAAATCGAATGTTGCGCTATCTTACAGTGATAGTTACGCTTTGCCTGATTTGGGTGCAGATTCGCCATTTGTGGCATCTGATTTTGGCGATATTGTGGGAAATCCTTCTTATATAACTCTAAATAATGTAGATCCTGGTGCATTGGCGGATCTTGTAACGATTGTTCGCAAGAATAGTCACATGTTTTCTGCTACTTTGCGAGAAAACTTACTGATGGCGTCTAAAAATGCTACTACAACGTCTATGTGGCAGGCACTTGGGGCTGCTCGCGCGGATGGTGTTGTTTATGCAGATTACAACGGTTTAGACTTGCGCGTAGAAAATATTCATGCCGAAAATAAGCAAGACATTCTTAGGAGACTTGTTATGGCGCGCGCGCTGATTCGCCGCACTCCTGTATACATTTTTGACTATTCTTCTAAAAACATTAGCGCTAAAGAAGCTAAAAACTTATGCGATATTTTGCGCAAAATTGCCAAAAAAGCAACTATTCTTGTGTTTCTTCCAAGCGATAGCTACGCCACTAGTGCAGACAATTTAGTTAAAGTTAGTGTGTTTAGTGATTCGCGTGCGCGAGCTGCATCTGTAGGCGCGCTAAGTGGCGATTTAAGTGGCGATTTGCGCGCGCAAAGTGGCGATACAAGTAGCGATTCAAGTGGCGATGAGCGTGAAAATGAGCGTGAGAATATTGCGCATAATAGTGGCAAAAAATCAAAAGTGTCTTACTTAAAGAAAGCATTATTTGCCATTCTCAGTGCCTTCTCAACTGTAATAAACATTGTTTGTGCTTTGTTGATTCCTGTTTGCGCAATCGCAGCAATGTTTGCTATAGCAAGCAGGCCGCTTTTTGGCTTAGGTGTTAAAGACTACGTTCTTGTTGTAGTTGTTTGCGCATGCTTAAGATGCTTAACGCTTGTTGCGTCTTTTGCAGGACTAGACCTTCATCACGCTCACTTACACAAGGCAGGTCTTAGTATGAGCGTTGGAATGATTCTTTCGATTATTCCAGCAATCGTTTTGCTAAGCTATTTTAGTGTTCAAATCGCGATTTTTGCGTCTGTGATTTGTTTGCTAATCGTGTTTGTAATCCCAGGATTGTTTAGTTTGAGCCTTAAAAGCTTTATTAATAAAGTTCATCTAGATCAAAAAATGGTTGAACTAGAAGTAGATGATGTAGAGCTTGGTTTGCAAGAAGTATTGGCATTCCGTCAAGGAGACTATTGCGTTAAACGAGTTGTTGATTCAATGCGAAAATTGGCTCAGCAACGCGTAAGATTATCGCGCAAAGTCGGCAGAATGCAAGCGATTCTTATGTCGGTTTCTCTTATTGGAATCGCAAACGCAATAATGCTTGTTTCTAGCACAATACATCCGCTTGTAACTAAGAATCCGCAATGGAACGTTGTGTACGCAGTTATGGCAATCATTATTCTTATTAGCCTTATTCAGCAAGTGCTCAACATTGTTATACGTCGTATTCCTTGGGTTGTAGATATTAATCATGCTGCGCAATCGTAGTAACCGTAGTAGTCGTAGTAACCGTAGAGTAGGTGATGCGCGCTATAGCAACGCTCCAATCTCTAGGAGCGTAACGTCTTTTATATGGCTTATTGCGCTCGCGATTCTTATAGGAATTGTTATTGGCTTAGTTTTGCCTAAACTCAACCAAGATGTTGGGAATATTACTGGAGAATACGTTGCCAGTGGAGATGCTGCAGAAAAGCTTAGCAAGTTAAAAGTAGATAAGTCGCATGCTTCTGGATATAACAGAAGCGTTTTTGGGTATAGAACTACAGACGATGATAAAAACGGTTGTGATGTTCGAGAAGACGTTCTTGCGCGCGATTTAACGCATGTTCGCTTTAAGTATGCGGGATCTTGCAAAGTGGCGTCTGGGCTTTTACATGACCCATATACAGGATTAGATATTAACTTTGTGCGAGGCAGAAAAACTAGCGCTCTTGTTCAAATTGACCACGTTGTTGCTCTAGAAAACGCTTGGCAGTCGGGTGCTTGGAAGTGGAATCGCGCTAAGCGACTTAAGTTTGGTAACGATATGCTGAACCTTCTTGCTGTGCAAGGAGCAGCAAACCAAGAAAAAGGCTCTGCTTCTGCGGCCTATTGGCTTCCATCTAATAAGTCTTTTAGATGCGGTTATGTAGCTAGGCAGATTGCTGTTAAGTATAAGTACGACCTTAGCGTTACAAGCGCCGAAAAGCAGAGTATGGCGTCTGTTTTGCACGGGTGTTCTGCGCAAGAGTTGCCTACAAAGTAGAGCTGTGAGCGGTGAGCGGTGTTGTGTTGTTGCGTTGTGGCATCGACGTTCGCTGTGCGAATGTACTTCGATTTTCCGCATTTTGTACCATTTTTGGCCTAAATCACGTACAAAAAGCGGAAAAACTTCCGCACTTTGTACCATATTTGGCCTAAATCACGTACAAAAAGCGGCGTTGTGCAAATAAAAAAAGTGTGCAAACCAAAACTGATTTGCACACTTATTAGTCAACGTTAAATTAAAGACTTAAAGCTATGTTAGGCTTTTAGGCTTCTATGCTTCCCACTTAGTAGGTTCAATAACCTCTTTGCCACCCATGTATGCTTGCATAGCTTTTGGAATATCAATAGAACCATCTTCGTGCTGATGATTTTCCAAAATAGCAACAAGCCAGCGAGTGGTAGCCAAAGTGCCATTAAGCGTGCTAACTGGGCGAGTTCCGCCATCTTCTATGCGCTCGCGAACATTCAAGCGGCGAGCCTGATACTCAGTGCAATTAGAAGTAGAAGTAAGCTCGCGGTAGCGACCCTGAGTTGGCACCCAAGCTTCGCAATCAAACTTGCGCGCAGCAGAAGAGCCAAGGTCGCCAGCAGCGGTGTCAATAATGCGGTAAGGCACTTCCACCTTAGCGAGCATCTCTTGTTCCATTCCAAGCAACTTTTGATGTTCTGCGCGAGAATCTTCTTGCTTGCAATAAACAAACATTTCTACCTTATCGAATTGATGCACGCGAATAATGCCAGAAGTATCTTTTCCAGCAGCACCAGCTTCTCGGCGGTAGCAGCTCGACCAGCCACAGTAGCGCAAAGCGCCATTACTTAAGTCAAGGATTTCATCCTCATGCATGCCTGCAAGAGCAACTTCGGATGTACCAACTAGGTATTGATCATCTGGCTCGCGAAGGCGATAAATTTCGTCTGCGTGAGAATTCAAGAATCCAGTTCCTCGCATAACTTCTGGACGCACAAGTGTTGGCGTAATCGCAAGCGTAAAGCCGTGCTCTTCTGCTTGGTCTACAGCCATTGTAAGCATTGCGATTTGCAAGCGGGCAACAGCTCCGCGCAAGAAGTAGAAGCGAGAGCCTGCAACCTTAACGCCTCTGCGCATATCGATTCCAGCAACGCCAGTTCCAAGAGTCAAGTGGTCTTTTGGCTCAAAGCCTTCTGCTGCAAAGTCGCGAGGTGTGCCAACCTTCTTAACAACAACGTAGTCGTCTTCTCCGCCTTCTGGAGCTTCGTCTTCTACAATGTTAGAAAGCTTCCACATTGCTGTTGTGTAGTCGGCAGTAGCTTGCTCGGATTGAGCCTTAAACTGTGCAACTTTTTGCGCTAACTCTTTTGTTTGTGCAATAAGTTCGGCTTTTTGGTCTGCGCTTGCGGCTGCTACCTTTTTGCCAATTGCTTTTTGATCGGCTCTAGCTGCCTCAAATGCCTTTAAGCTTGTGCGGCGCAAATCGTCTGCGCGAAGCACTTCATCGACAAGTTCTACGGACTCGCCACGCTTGCGTTGCGATTCCTTAACTACGTCGGCATGTTCACGAATAAATTGGATATCAAGCATGTTTTCTAGCCTAGTGCCGTAAGGCGACAGATAATGCGTATAAGCATGGTGCGAATGGCAGATGCGAATGAGCATGTGTGCGTGTAAAATTTATTAAATCTTGTTTTAAGGAGTAAAAATGGCACTTATTCACGCTACTCAAGAAGATTTTGAGAAGATTGCAAGCACCAACGAGGTAGTTGTTGTTGATTTTTGGGCCACTTGGTGCGGTCCTTGCCGTGCTTTTGGGCCGATTTTTGAGCAAGTAAGCGCAAAGTTTGAAGATGTTCCGTTTGTTAAAGTAGACATTGATCAGTCTCCAGATTTGGCGAGTGCAGCTGCGATTAAAGCGGTTCCAACAGTTATGGTTATTAAGCGCGGAGATGTTATTTATCGTCAAGCTGGCGCTTTGCTTCCAGCTGATTTAGAAGATTTAGTTAATCAAGCTAAGGCTTATGATCCTAGTAAAGATGATGAAAATAATAAAGATAATTAGGTGATTCTGTAAGCGAGTAAAGCGAATTTAAGGATTGCGGGGAATAGTCGCAAGAACCTTGATTTTTAGGGCTTCTCTTTACGTAAGACTACAATTATATATACTTTGTGCAAAAGTCGTATGACTAAAAGTTATATAACGAAAAGTCGTATAACGTTTTAGGTTTACACTTTGCACTAACTTCTATCAAGGAGAGTTATGACAAGTCACAGAAAGAAAACTGTTACGCTTACTTCATTGAGCATGCGTCAATGGGCAAGAGTCGCAGTGATTTTTGTTAGTATTGTGGCTGTTGTAGTTCTTGGAATTGTTTCTCGAAACTTTTATTCTGGTTCCAAATCAAATTCCGCAAAGTCTTATGTAACCGCCTATTCGGCTACAGATAGCGAAAATCAGGTTTCTCGTGGTGCATACAGAAACTCGCTTAAACCATCTAAAAAGGGCGCAACTTCTTATATTACTGTAAATATAAATGGCCATCATCGCGCGGTTTTTGGAACAGATTTTACAAATGTTAAGTCCGTTTTAGAAGCGGGAGACATAACTTTGGATTCGCACGACGTTGTTACGCCGTCTCTTGATTCAAGGGTTAGCGAGTCTACAGTTATAACTATTAAGCGTGCGGGAGCAAAGTTAGAAACTTCCGACGAGCCTATTGCGTTTAATACGGTTAAAAAAGAGACATCTGCTCTTCCAAAAGGCACGGAAAAGGTTAAAGAGCAGGGTGCGCCTGGTGTTATGGAAACAAGCAAAATTGTTACGCGCGCAGGCAAGAAGATTGTGTCTTCCAACGTTTTTGTATCTTTTGTTAAGCAAGCTCCAAAAGATAGGGTTGTTCTTGTTGGAACTGGCGGTGCTAGTGTAGATTCTGATTTTGCTGCGTCTATTGGAACCACTGTTCCAGCAGGCGAGATGCAAGAGTGGGCGCATTCGTGGCTGCTTTCAAACGGATATAGCGAGGCTGATTTTACTGCTACTGTGTTTATTATCTCGCACGAATCTGGTTGGCGCGTAAACGCTATGAATCCTTCTGGCGCGTATGGTTTGCCTCAAGCTTTGCCTGGAAGAAAGATGTCTTCTATGGGCGCTGATTGGGCAACTAATTATCAAACTCAGCTTCGTTGGTTCTGGAATTATTGCAATGGTCGTTATGGGTCGATTCAAGGCGCGTATAGGCATTGGTTGTCGCATAGAAGCTACTGATTTGGCGCGTAATGAATTTTTTGAGAATCGTTGGGTTATAGAGAATCGTGTGTTTGTAGTTTGTAGTTTGTAGTTTGTAGCTTTGTAAACAACAAACTCACGGAGTAGACTTATAGGCTTGTTTTAAGGCGATTATTGTAGAGTCGATTATGTTTCTTGGTTTTACAATAATCGCTGATTATTTTATGCGTGTTTTGCAAATATGGAAGGAAGTTTAAGTGACAATATTGCCTAGAAAATCATGGTTTAATAAGAGTAGTGACTCTGTTAGCAAGTCTTATAAATGCAAGTCTTTTGGGAATTGGCGTGAACTTAGCCATGCTCTTGTTGGTGAGCAAGCGTATAAGAACAATCGTCTTACGAGCGCAGCCTTGGTTTCTTTGGCAATTTTAACTTTTATAACGTTTATTGGTAATTTTGCGCAATTACAACTTACGGCCGCGCTGCCAACGATTGTTCGCGAATTTAACATTAGTGTTACTACAGGTCAGTGGCTTACGTCTATTTTTCAGTTGGTTATGGCTATTATGGTGCCGCTTACTGCGTTTTTAACTAGGCGATTTTCCACGCGTCAAATCGTTATATCGTCTATGATTCTTTTTACGCTTGGCTCGATTATGGCGTGGCTTAGCAATGATTTTATTATGGCGTTGGCTGGCCGCACTTTAGAGGCGATTGGTACTGGCGTTATGTGGCCCGTGTTGCAAATCACCGTGTTTTCTGTGTATCCAGTAACGCGGCGCGGAATGGCTATGGGCAGCGTTGGTATGGCTATGAGCATTGCGCCAGCAATCGGTCCAACTGTTGGCGGCATTCAAACTGATTTCAACGGGTGGCGTTCAATCTTTTTGTCACTTAGCATTATTGGCGTAATTTCTATTGTTCTTTCTGCGTTCTTCTTGCACAATTTTGGCGAGCAAGATCGCACTGCGAAAGCCGACTTTTTCTCCGTTGGTCTTTCGATTATTGGTTTCGGCGGCGTTATGTTTGGCTTTACAAACATTGAAGCGTACGGAATTTCTAGCGCGTTTTCTTGGGCGCCTATGCTTGTTGGTGCGTGCGGAGTTGCATGGTTTGTTGCGAGACAGTTGCGCGCGCACGCGAGTGGTAAGCAACCTTTACTTGGCATTAACGTTTTGAAGAATCGCTATTTTACAATTGGAACGGCTTGCGCATGCTTAACGTTCTTTGCGTTTAGCTCGATTATGGTTGTTATTCCACTTTATATTCAGTCGGATCGCGGTTTTTCCGCCACTATGAGCGGACTCGTGCTTTTGCCTGGCGCGTTTGGAATGGCCATTTCGCAATACTTTGGTGGGCGCATGCTCGATCGTTTTGGCGTGCGGCCAGTGGCAATGGCTGGCTCGTTGATTTTGCTTTTTGGCACAGTAATGATGAGCCTTATAGACATGCATACGTGGATTTGGTGGATTTCTATTTGGCAATTTACGCGTCAAATCGGCATGGGATTCTTGCTTATGCCTGTTACAACGTGGTCGTTAAACTGTTTGCAACAAAGCGAGCTTGGCGACGGATCTGCTGTGACTAATACAATGCGTCAGCTTTGGGGTGCGATTGGTGCGCCTGTGCTTGTTGTAACAATGGCCACCTTTACGCAATGGCATCACTTGCTTACGGGTGTTGGAAGCGCGGATAATGTTGCGGCTAGTATTTTTGGCGTGCAATGGACTTTGCGAATTAGCGCGATTATTACGGCTATTATGGCGTTGATTGTTATTTTTGGCGTTAAGGGAGAAGGCGCGGGTTCGGCGCATCAGCTTGCGCGCAGGGCGATTGACCGTATGCGCGTTTTGCACATTCCGCACGCATCGGAGCATAAAGATGTTATGCACGATCATACGCATCATCAATACTGATATCTTGCAAGAATCTCTACAGTGCTTGGTAACGCGCACTTTTTACAAGCATTTGTTCGTTTTGCCAGATTTTATGTGATTTTTGTTAAATACATAACGTTTTGAGCCTAGAAACGCTCATCTGCGTTTGTTTTTTGCGTTTACTTGTGCGATAATGTTCACATGATTTCTTCACAGCGTCAACAATTGATTTTGAGCCGCCTTCGCACCAGGGGAGCCGTGCGTATTACCGCTCTTTCTAAGGAACTCGCCGTTTCTGCAATGACAATTCGCAGGGATATTGCGGAGCTTTCGGATCGCGGTCTTCTAAAACGCGTGCACGGTGGTGCTGTTACAACTAACACACTTCTTTCGGAGCCGCTGTTTTCCGTAAAATCGCAGATGGATATGGGTCTTAAGGATGCAATCGCCACTAAGGCGGTGGATTATGTTCAGCCAGGGGATGTGATTGCAATAGGTGGCGGCACAACCGCATACGTGTTTGCTCAGCATCTTCTTGAGTCGCGCAGGGCGTCTGGAATCACGATTCTAACAAATTCGATTCCAGTTGCGGAGCTTGTTCAAGCGCTTGAATCTAAAGATATTGAGGTTATTGTTACGGGCGGTGTGATTACGCGTTCCAACTCGTTGGTTGGGCCTATTGCCGATAAAGTTGTTTCGTCTTTGCGCGTAAACACAGTATTTTTGGGCACGCATTCCGTTAGTTTGCCTCGCGGGTTCCTTATGCCAAATTCGCTGGAAGCCGCTACGGATATGGCTTTGATGGATATTGCGGATCGCACGATTATATTAACGGATCATACTAAGTGGACTTGCACGTCGCTTTCGCTTTTTGCGCGATTTGACCAGGTTGACACTGTTATTACAGACGATTGCTTAGACGCTGATTCGCAGCTTCGCACTCGCGAGTTGGTTAAGAATCTAGTTCTTGCGCCAACAGTTACTGGTGAATAGCTTACGCGACGACCTGCCTTTGCGCTTAGGCCTCGCAAGCTATTTTCCTACTTAGCGTTGTGGGAGGTCTGGGTGTTTCTACGTTAGCGTGCTTAGACCGCGCTAACGATTTTCCAATTCGGAGCGCTGAGCTTGCTCAGGTTGAAAGCACGGTGTGCTTTCAACGCAAGCGAAGACGTTCGCACGGCTAATCCGTGCGAACGACACGACCTGCCATGTAGTGCGTTTGTACCGAATTTCGGTGTTTTTTGGTACAAACGCACTACATAAACACGCAAAACTGTAGTGTGTTTGTATTTGATTTACGACATGACGTGCATTCGCGTTTAGGTTGCGCTAACGTTTTCCGTGTTTTGTTGTTGATTTTGACGTTTTGAGCGACATTTTCGGGAAATATCGTTCGCGCGTTACAGCGCGCGAACGTCTTCGCCACGCAGAAGCAGTGCTTCTGCCTTAAGTGGCTCAGCGCTCCGAATTGCCTTTTCGCGCTACTCTTTAAGCGAAAAGGCAGGTCGTCGCGTGCGACACACCCGAAAAGTATTTCCTTAAAAAAACCTGGGAAAATTCTTCAAAAACCTTGAAATGCGTATTTTTACGGTTTAAGCGTTGTTTATCCACAAATTTTACGGCAATGTGGCCTTAATTGTGGATTAGTTTGTGTATAACATCATTTTTTTCGGTTTAGCATGTGTGGCTGGGGCTTGACTTTTTCAAACGGGGGGGGGGTATGTTAATAGCAAACATGGCCGCACCTAGTTTGGCCGTGTGCCACGATCCGTTTTGGATTGTGGAGCAAATTTTTCTATGCGCCCCTAACGCATAGGAGAAGAAGAAAGGAAATAAAATGATGAATAAGAAGGCTATCGCCGCTTTCGCTGCTGGCGCAACTTTGCTTGCCGGCTTCGCAATGGCAACCCCAGCATTCGCTGCTGATGGTAAGGGTTCTGCTACTACTGAGGTTAAGAAGCCAACGTCTTATAAGGAAGCTCAGGATGCTGCCAACACTGCTGCTGCTAACCTTGAGTCTGCTAAGAATACTGCTAAGGAAAAGGAAACCGCTGCTGAAACCAAAAAGGCTGCTGTTCCAGCTCAAAAGCCAAATGATGCGGATGGTGTAAAGCTCGTGCTTGATCAGAAGACTGGTAAGTATGAGGTGAAAGAGGAAGGCGATACTATTAAGCCTGCAACTAAGACGAAATTGCAGGAATATGCAGACAAATACAATGCAAATGTTGATGCTCAGGCTGCTGCCGAAGCCGCTAAGAAGGATGTAGCGACTGCTCAGGCTGCTTATGATGCTGCTGTCTTGGCTATGCGCAAGTTTGCTCCAGTTGCTGATAAGGAAGATGACGATTACGCTGTACAGTTGTCTGCTTCTGCTACAAGGCTTAAGACTGCTACTAAGAAGCTTAAGGATGCTTTTGCTAAGGCTGACAAGCTTTATCGTGAGCAGAAGGTTGCTCAGGCTAAGGCTAATAATGCTGCTAAGACTGTTGCTGATTTCGAGAATAACCATGATATGACTGGATTGAGCAAGAGTGAAAAGGCTGAGTATGGTCGCTTGGTGAAGGCTTCTACTGATGCTAAGGATAAGGCTGACAATCTTAGCACCAAGTATACTGAGGCATCTACCAAGTTTGGTGAGGCTTTAACTGCTTATCGTGAGGCTTTTGCTGCCTACAAGACCAATTTCTATGCTGCTAAGGATCATAAGGAGGCTTTGGTTCTTGGTTATAGCACTCCAGAAGATATTGAGTTGCTTGATAGCGACTTCCAGCCTGGTCGCGGTTTTGTAGGCTCTTCTAATGAGGTCTCCACTCCTGGTGCTCCAGCTGGCCAGGCAGGCGCTGCCGCTCAGCCAGGTGCTGCTGCTGGTAAGGCTGGCGCTGCTAATGGCGCCGCTGCTGGTGCTAAGACTGAGGTTGAGAACAAGAACGGCAAGGACAAGCGCGGTAACACCCACACTGGTACTGGTGTTGGCGTAACTTTGACCGCTTTGGCTGCCACCATGCTTGCTGGCATGGGTGCTGCTGTTCGCAAGGCTCGTCACTAAGCATTGCGCGCGCACTTATGCTAAGTGTGTGAGTGCGCGCTTGAAATAGGCTTGCGTTAGGCGGCGGCGCGTGTTTTGTGCTGCAGCTTGCATGCGGGGTTTAGAGTTTGCTCGGTTTGCCGAAATTTCCTTTTCTTACCGTGTAGGTTCTTTATTCTGCTTGCAGGTGCTTAATGCTTGTTGCTAGAGATGGTTTTCCGCTAGGGACGGGATTCTGTTCTTTAGTTTTAAAGGCTTGTTAGGTTTCTAACAAGCCTTTTTCTTTTACGTGTTTTGTTGTCGAACACGCTGATTATAGCTACAAAAAGCGTCTACTGGTTTATCAAACTGCTTTTAGGCATAGTTATACTTGTTTCTAAAGTATATTTGTCTATAAAAGATGGTGTTATCTCTTCTCTGGAATTCGAATAATTTGCAGCGTAGGCCGCAATTTCTGCTGCTTGGTTTGTGGTGTAACCATATAGCATATATGCTGCTAGTGCTGATACAAAAGCATCACTGCAGTTGCTATACTTCTCGATGTTGGGTTCGTTGCTATTTACTATTTTTTCTTCTTTGTAATCAGATAGTAAGTATCCTTTATGCAGCATATTTATAATTACTGTTTTTACGCCTTTATTTATAAAAGATGAGGATTTTTCTTTTGCTATTTCCTCAATTCGATCAGTGTTTTTACTATCTATATTCGTAAATAAAATATCTATTTTATCTATTATTTCTTTCGGTATGTTTTCGGATGAAACATGATTGAATATGATTTTTGCACCAGCTTTTTTAGCGATTTTGCACGCAGATATTATTGCATCGACAGGTATATCTGATTGAATTATGCAATATGCTGTGTTTTCAAACAAATTAGCTCTATCTTGTATGTTTGATTGATTTAATGTGCTATTTGCGCCAGATATTACAGATGTTATTGAATCTCCGCAAGCGTCTACTAATGTGTACGCTTTTCCAGTGTGAGATTCATGTTTGCGTATTACGCCAGATGAATCTATTGCCCATTGTGAAAGTGTTTTATATATTTTGTCTGCATCCAAGTCGTATCCAACATTTCCTATTAGGGTTACACGTTGGCCAAGGTTAGATACTGCTATAGCTTGGTTTATTGCGCTACCGTTTGGATAAGTTTTAGAAGTTTGAACATTAATGCTTTCATTTTTACTTGGCAAATTTTGCACAGATAGGAATGTGTCTAGGTTAATAGATCCTATAATTGTTATCTTTTGTTTTCTTAGCTGAGACGGTGATCCTATAGTTCTTGTATTGTCCAGATGGAATTCTTGAACGAAAGAAGTCTTTGATTCATGTCTTTTTTCTATTTCGTTTATAAGCTTGCTGCACAAGTATGACCCAAAATCAGCGTTGCGGATTGTATATGTAGATATTTCAGAGTTTTTTGCCAGTATAGGCTGTTCGTTTGTGTCGTTTTTTATGGATACGAGTGAAACGTCCTCGGGAATGCTTCTATTTAGAGAAGTCATTAACTGTTGAAATTCTAAAGCTTTTCTATAATGAGAAGACACGAGCGCAGTAATAGAGTGATCGCTTATTTTTTCTACTAATTTGTCGTTGAGGTCAAAAAATATTCTGCTTTCGTCAAAATCGAGGTGATGGTCAAATAAGCATGATTTGAATCCGTTAAGAAAATCTTTTGTTCTTCTTCCATCTGTCATTAAGCATCCTATTGATGTGTGGCCATGCGATATTAGTTGTTCCGTCAGTTTATATGCCGCATCTGAATAGGGCAATAATAGTGATTCGTCGCCTCCTATTGATCCAATAGTTAGCCATGGTATCTCGTGTTCAATTCCTTTTAATTTATTAAAGCTTTCTTTGCTTACTGGCTCCCATATAACGCCGTCGATTTTGTGCTTGCTAAGTGCGCTTATATTTTTACTTTCTTGTTCTATGTTTGAATAGCTATTGAAAACTACTGTTCCATAGCCTGATTGTTGTGCTGTTTGTATTATTCCGTCTAAAGTTGTGTCAAAAGATATTGAAGATCTAAGAATTACTGCAATATGCCAAGTTTTTGATTGCGACGATATTTTTGCATATGGAGTGTAGTGATATTGTCGTATTACAGATAAGACGCGCTCGCGAGTTTCAGAACTGATTGAATCATCTTTACTGTTAACAATTTTTGACACAGTTGATGCTGAAACTTTGGATAATCGAGCTATGTCTTTAATGTTCATTTGATTCCTTCTTTTTTGTCTTCAAAGATATAGTTTATTCATAACTGTGCATTATTGACAATAAGTATTTATTATTCTAAGATGAATTATGAAAACTGTTTAGGAAACAATTTTCATACAGTGTTGTTTTGTTGAAATTTTGAAAGAATTAACAACTTTGCAAGACTTATCAACATTTTGTTGAAGGGTGGTGCATGATGGCAAAGAAGCTATTATTTATTGAGAATATTAAGAATCAATTCTCAACTAAATCGTTAGTTTTGATTCCTATTGCAGTAGGTATAAATCTTATTGGCGGTACTCTATGCTCAACGCTAAAGCTCCCTCTGTTTCTAGATATGATTGGAACTATGGTAGTTGCCTGCTTATCGGGACCGTGGGTTGCTGCCTTAACTGGGTTCTTAACAAATGTATTTTTAGCATTGGTGGCAAATCCAGTTAATTTACCTTATGCGGTAGTTAGCGTTTTATGTGGTCTTGTTGTTGGTTATATGGTTAAGGCAGGTTTATTCAAAAAGTGGTGGGGTGTTCTAATTGTTTGGGTTGTTGTAACCTTAGTAAACGCCGTTTCTGCATCACTTATAACAGTATTTGTTTTTAGTGGAGCAACTGGCATTAATGGAACCTCGGTGCTTACTGCAACGCTTGTTGTAGCAATGAAAAATATTTTTGCTTCTGTATTTTCATCATCAATTATTGAGAATCTATTAGATAAGGGAATTGCTGTTGCTGTTGCCTACTTTATTGTTAAAAAGGTGCCTAAGAGGTTCTTAAGTCAATATGCTGCAGGCAATTCAGATGATTCGGATAATTCTGATGAATCAGATGAATATGATGAAGATTCTGTTGATTAATTAGTTTTTTGTCGAAGAAGCTGATTTAACAATCTTGAATCAGCTTCATGGTTTTATGGTTTCATAAGTTTAACGAGGGAGTTATGTTGCAATGAGTGATAATAAAAGTTGTTTAACATGGCAGCGTTGCGATAATAATCCTGTTTCTATGCTGAATCCTATAACAAAAATAATTGCTATTTTTACTTTAGGAATCTCATCTATGGCATGGCCAGATCCTTGTCTAGGAATTGCATTTATTGTAGTTCTTTTTGTTGTAGCAATTATTGCAAGGATTGTTGTTCCATATGTAAAACTTATGTTTGGCTTTGGAATACCAATGACATTAATGCTTATGTTTATACAAGGGCTATATAGTCCCAGTAATAAAACCTTTATAGCGGATTTTGGATTTGCAAAACTTGGTCTCGAAGGAATGATTTATGCGGGAAGAGTAGTAGTTACTGTTCTAGTATTTTTGGGCAGTTTTTACATTATGAATAAAACTACTTATATAGGCAGTATGGTCGCTGCTTTAACTGGCATAGGTCTTCCTGCAAAAATAGGTTACTTAGTTTTAGCAAGCTTAAATGTTGTTCCGCAAATGCAAAGACGAATGTCTGTTATTAGCCAGGCTCAAAGCGCTAGAGGGTTAAAAATGTCTGGAAGTGCGATTGGCAGATTGCGTGCGCTAATACCTTTACTTGGGCCTGTTGTTTTAAGCTCTTTGACTGATGCTCAAGAGCGAGGAATGACATTAGAAACGCGTGGCTTTGGTGTAAGTGGAGTAAAAAGAACAAGCATAGTAGAAGTCCAATGGAGAGTTTATGACTCAGTTTTGACTTACATGTTATTACTAATTCTTGCTATCTCTTTAGTCTTGTCTACCTGTTTCTATGTTGGAATTATTCCTTATTATGGGGGTCTAAAATGAATAATATTCTCTCCGTAAAAGATTTTTCATATAGATACAGCGGTAGTAAGAAAAGTGCATTAAAACATATAAGCTTTGATGTTAAAGAGGGAAGCTTTTTATGTATCATAGGCGCTAACGGATCTGGTAAATCAACATTATGTAATGCATTAGTTGGTTTAATACCGCATTATTTTGTTGGCAAATCGCGTGGAAAAGTGTTTGTTGACGGCAATGATGTTTCTTCTTCTAGTGTAGCTAAACTTTCTAAAACAATCGGTCTAGTATTTCAAAATCCGTTTAATCAACTTAGCTACACTTCGGGCACTGTTGCAGAAGAGCTTGCATATGGATTATGTAATCAAGGTGTTGCTCGTAAGGAGATGACTGAAAAAGTTATTCAAGTTGCAGAATTAATGCGTATAAGTGATATTTTAGACCGAAATCCTCTTGAGCTTTCGGGTGGACAGATTCAAAGAGTTGCATTTGGGTCAACTTTTATTATGGAACCTAAGATTTTGGTTTTAGATGAGTGTACAACACAACTTGATCCACTTGGCAGCGAGGAGATTTTTGACATTGTAAAACGTCTCAATAATAGTGGCGTAACTGTGATTATGGTTGATCACGATATGGAGCGCGTTGCAAGGTGCGCTGATACTGTTATGGTGCTGGATAATGGCGAAGTTTTTACAAGTGGATCGCCTTATGAAGTATTTACAAATCCAGATATTACTAATCACGGAATTGAACCTCCAGACTACGTAAAACTCGGTTTTGCTATTGCCGATTGCGGAGTAAATGTGACTAAAATTCCTATCACCGAGAATCAGGCAGTTGATCTTGTTAAAAGTAGCATACGTTCTAATAAAAGTGAGGTTAACTCATGAAGTTAGATGTTATCAATCTTGTGCACGAATATAAATCGGGGCACAAAGCGCTTGATGGTGTTTCTTTTAGTATTAGCGGCAATGAGCCTGTTGCAATAATTGGTCAAAATGGCGCTGGTAAAACAACGCTTGTTAAGCATTTTAACGGTATTCTTAAAGCAACTTCGGGCAAAGTCTTAATTGATGGTATAAATGTTGATACTAAAGATACCTCTGAATGGGCTTGCGAAGTTGGGTATGTATTCCAAAATCCAGATGACCAGCTGTTTTTAGAGAGCGTTCGTAAAGAATTTTCGTTTGGTCCAGAACAAATAAAAATGGATTCAAAATTAATCGAAGAACGCATGGAATTAGTGTCAAATCTTGTTGGTCTTAACAATAAGTTAGATATCCATCCTTTTGACCTATCTTTAACAGAGAAAAAATTCTGCACTATTGGCGCAATACTTATGATGGATCCAAAAGTCATTATTTTTGATGAGCCTACATGTGGTCAAGATGTTTTAGGGAATCTACGTCTTAAGAAGATTATAAAGACGCTGCAATCTCAAGGAAAATTGTGCATAACAATATCGCATGACATGAAGTTTGTTACGGAGAATTTTAGTCGAATAATTGTTATGCAGTCTGGAAGAGTTTTGTTAGATGGGCCAGCAGAGAAGGTGTTTTCTCAAACGGATATCTTGCGATTATCTTTTGTAACTCCTCCACCGATTACAAGAGTTGCGCAAAAAGTTGGTATGAATGGCACTCCATTTACTGTGCCAGCGTTTGTTGAATTGTTTAACAGTGAAAGGTGAATAATATGGCTGACGTTATTGTACAAATTTATGGAATTAGGACTGTGGAAGATGCGCGTATGGTTGTAAGTCTTGGCGCTAAGCATATTGGCGTAAGCTATGGGCATATTCAACATACTCCAGGTCAGTTGTCTTGCTCGCAAGCAAAAGAGATTTTTAATGGTGTACAACCAGGTGCCGTAAGAATTGGCTTAACGTGTTCGGAGAATATAGACGAAATTAGTGAAGACTTAAATTTAGCAATGCCAGATGTTTTGCATTTATCTGGAGACATAGAAGGTATAACTCCTGAACAAGTTGGTGAGTTAAAAAGTAGGTTTCCTGAGCTTCTTATTATGCAAGCTATACCTGTTCTTAAAGGCGTTCCTTTAGAAGAGCAAAAAGTTCTCCAATATGTTAAAGATTATGAAAAAGTTTCCGACTTCTTTTTAATAGACACAAAATCGCCAGATGCTAACGACATAGGCGCAACTGGAATTGAGCACGATAGGTCTATCGATAAGGAGATTATTGACTCTACATCTGTTAAATGCATTATTGCTGGAGGCCTTGATGCTTCTAATGTTGCTGATGCGATTCATGATACTAACCCGTATGGTGTTGACTCATTTAGTCTTACAAATTACAAAGACGAGCGTGCAAATACGTTGAGATGTAAGGATCCTGTAAAAGTGGAAGCTTTTATTAAGGCGGCGTTAAATGCATAATGTTATTGTTGTTGGCGATGCAAATGTAGATATTATAGTTCCTTATCCGCGATTTTTGAATAAGCAAAGAACTATTGTTAAGTATCCTGATGTATCTATTCAAGGTGGAGGTACTTCTGCCAATACTGCTGTTGCGCTTTCTAGATTAGCAGTTAATACATATTTTGTTGGTTCTATAGGGAATGACCAATATGGTCGTTTTGTTTTAGATGATTTTGCTAAGGAAGGCGTTGACACAACCTATTTGCGCACGCATGCTGAGTTAAATACCGTTGGAGTGTTTGCGTTTGTAGATGAGTTTGGTGAAAGGTATTTGTGGGGTTGGCCAAGAGAGAGCCAATCCTTTAAGGTGCTAGATCTTGATGATCGCATTATGAATGCTGTTAGAAACTCTGATTGGATTCATTCTTCTGGTATGTGCCTTGTGTATAACACTTCTGCAAGAGATTCTATTACGCGCATATTTAGAGAGGCTTATAATTTCGGAATTCCCACTTCATTCGATCTGAATTTACGAGTTGATAATGGCGTATTAAATCCTGATTTTTATGATGCTTTGATGGGAATAATGCCATATGTAACTCATTTATTGGGTTCTGGTCCAGACGAGTTTTCTTATTTAGGAGATGATACATGGGAAAATAATGCAAAAGATTTATCTGTTAACGGACGTACAGTTGTTGCAAGAGATGGTGCAAACGGCTCTATAGGATTTAAGAATAGTAGCGTTATATCTGCTCCGCCGTTCAATGTTGATGTTGTAGATACTATAGGTGCTGGCGATATTTATAACGCTGGTTACATAAAATCTATGTTGGATTGTTCTAATATTGAACGATCCTTACTGTATGGGAATGCTGTTGCTGCGTATTCAGTAGCGCATAAAGGTGCTAGGAATTCTCCTAATATCAATCAAATTAATGAATTTTTGTTGCATTATGATGTAAAAACTTTCAAATAACAATTGAGGTTATTGATTAATAAATAATGCAATAAATAATAAGTTACCAAACAATATGATAAGGAAGTCATTAATAATGAGTAATAAAAAGAAAGTAATTTTGGATTGTGATCCAGGTCATGATGATGCATTTGGAATAATGATTGCTGTTAAGCATCTTAATGTTCTAGGAATTACAACAATTGGCGGCAATAGCCCATTAGAAAATGTGACGACTAATGCAATTAAAATTCTTGAAGTTTTAGGCGAGGCAGATAATATTGGTGTTTACCCTGGGCATAGCTGTCCTATGGTTGCGCCTCTTGTTACTGCGCCTCAATTCCATGGTGTTACTGGTTTAGATGGTCCAGTTCTTCCAGATCCTGTTCATAAGCCACAGAATAAGCATGCTGTAGATTTTATTGTTGACACAGTTATGAGCACAGATGATGTAACTCTTATAGCTACAGGTCCGCTAACAAACATAGCATCTGCAATAAATAGAGAACCTAGAATTGTTGATAGAGTCAAAGAAATATGCATCATGGGTGGGTCTGTTACTTTTGGAAATTGGACTCCATCGGCAGAATTCAATATTTTTGTTGATCCAGAAGCAGCATCTAGAGTGTTTAATTCTGGAATTCATGTAAAAATGACTGGAATTAATTTAACTCGTCAATGCGATCTTAAAGCAGAGCATGTTGCTAAATTTAGGCAAATTGGAACAAAAGCAGCAATGTTAGCTGCTGATTTAACTGAATTCTTTATAGGAACATGTGCTGAAGAAACAAATCTAACAGGCGCAACAATGCATGATGCTTGTGCTGTAACATGGGTTGCTTTCCCCGAACTTATTAAGGCTGTTCCAATGCATATTGACGTTGAGCTTGATGGAAAGCTAACAAGAGGAATGACTGTATGTGATTACAGACATCTACGTGGCGAAAATCCAGCTGTTGATTTAGAGCGTACTCCAACTATGGAGCCAAGAGGTAAGGAACCCAACGCAGAAGCAGCTCTTGAGCTAGATTTCCCTGGATTTGTAGATATGCTTTACAAGACTCTTGAAAGTTATAACTAATTTAGTTTTAGAAACAGTATTAAGAAACGCTATTTAGAAACATTGTTCATTATTAACAATCTATAAAGAAAGGGCTTGGGATGAGGTATAAATTAATCCTTTGGGATTTTGATGGAACCATAGCCAGTACAAGCGAAGACGTGTGGCGTTCCATAAACTATGCCGCATGTGCTTGTGGGTCTAAGCTTCCTGAAGGATTTATATCTAATAGTTCTAATTTGAGTAAGTCAACATTAGAAATATTTAAGTACCTCATCCCATATCCTGGATTTGAATTTTATAAAAAATTCGATTCAGATATTAGTAATCATTATAGGAATTTAAATAATTTTCATAGTACGCACATGTATGCGGGTATTGCTCGGCTTATTTTGAAACTTAAAAAATGCGGAGTAATAAATGCAATAGTTACGAATAAGCCATTGGATGCATTGGAAAAGATTTTGAATATAAAAAAATGGATTGAGCTATTCGACAGTTGGATTTCTCCAGATTCTTTGTATTCTGAATCGAAAGTTTATATGAGCAAGAAAGAAATGATTTCTTTAATGATTAGTAAATATAATATTAGCCCTTTTGATTGTGTATATATTGGAGATTCCTATAGCGACGTTGAGTCTTCTAGAGAAAATTGTGTTGATTGTATTGCTGTATCTTATGGAGACGGTGAAATCTCTGCATTGAAGTTGGCCAGGCCAAAGTATTTAGCTAATTGCGTAAATGACATTTCTTCAGTTCTATTTTCTTCTGATATTGCAAATGAAGAAAGAAACTCTTTGCTGGAGGTTCGGTAATCATGATTAATAATTTTGATCTTTGCATTGGAACTAAGTTTGTGTTTGGCAGGAATGCTCAATGTAAAGTTGGAAAAGAATTAAAAGATAGAGGTATATCTAAGGTTCTTCTTCATTATGATGGTGGAGAATACCTTTCACATATTCTTTTTGATATTAAAAATAGTTTGCATAAATACAATATTGATTTTGTTGATCTTGGTGGAGTTGAGCCAAATCCTAAGCTATCGCTAGTTAGAAAAGGTATTGAAGTTGTAAAAAATAATTGCATTGATGGCATCGTTGCAATTGGAGGTGGTTCGGTAATTGATTCTTCTAAAGCTATAGGTATTGGAGCTGCTGGTAATTGTGATGTATGGGATTATTTTACTGGGTTTGCGAAAGTAAAGTCTAGTTTGCCAGTGTTTTCTGTGCTTACTTTGCCTGCGTCTGGTAGCGAATCAAGCAAAGTAGTGGTTATAAATAATGACTCTGAGCATCTTAAGCTGCTTATATCTAATACAATAGTCAGACCTGTTGTCGCTTTTATGAATCCAGAGCTAACTCTTAGCGTTCCAGCATATCCAACAGCATGCGGAATAGTAGACATGTTTAGTCATATTTGCGAAAGATATTTTAGCGATGATAACGATTTCGGGGTAGTGGATTCAATGTGCGAGGGAGTTCTGCGCACTCTAATTTCCATAGGTCCGCGCTGTTTGGAAAATCTGGAAAACTATGATTTGCGTGCGCAGATTATGTGGATTTCAACAATTGCTCAGAATAATACTTTTAGTATTGGTCGCAATGAAGATTGGTCTACGCATACGTTAGCGAATGAGATTAGTGCTTTATATAACACTCCTCATGGTGCAACATTATCTATAATCATGTGTTCATGGATGAAGGTTGCTTCTAGCAAGAATGCTAAGAGATTTGCTAGATACGCAAAAGAAGTGTTTGGCATTTCTACTGAGGCAAATGTTAGCACTGTAGATAGTGAATCTTATTTAGCAAATAAGGGAATTTTGGAAACTGAAAAGTTTTTCAAATCCTTAGGTATGCCTACGAGTTTTGAAGATGCGGGTTTGCCTAAAGATGGAATCGATAAGATGTTGAGTCAAATTGAGTTCTTTGGTGAAGATAATTCTATAGGTTCCGTTGCAAGGCTAAATCCAGATGATTGTAAAAAAATATATCAGCTTTCTATGCATAGGGAAATCTGTTAGAAAATTCGTTTTTTTAGTGGGTTATTGCTGATTTAGCTGATTTATAAGTAAATGTTGTTGACATAAGTCAAATGAAGATTTGTGCCAGCGATGCTGCGTCAAAAATATAGGCGTGGCAAAAATATTCCATTTAATTGGAAGAATAGAAGAAAGGAATAGCCATGACTAAAGTTGAAGTCAGTGAGCGAACTAATGGCATTCCAGTTCCTGAAGAGGGAACTGAAGAGTTCGCAAAAATGAATAAAATGGCAAAAGTTGCAATTCCTGTTGTGCTCGCTATTTTTACTCTTGGCGTATTGCAGCAGCAGGCTTTTGGAATGATTTACGTAAATATTGGAGACCAGCTAAAACAAGCAAACCTTGCTCCATTAATCACGTCTTTGCCAGGAATTGTCTTGGGTATTGTGTGCGTTATTTATGGTTCGCTTGGTGATTTTGTGTCACTAAAGAAAATGATGACATTAGGAACTGTTGTGTTTGTTGCTGCATCGGTTCTTGGATGCTTTGGTCATCTTAATATTTGGATTGTAATTATTGCTAGGATTTTACAATCTGCTGGATGGCAAGTTTCTGGCTCTATATTCTTGGTGCTGGTTTCTAAGTATGTAGAAAAGAAGAAGCGAGTTATTTGGTACGGAATATTTGTTGCAGTATTCCGTGCTGCTGCCGCTTTGGGTGTATTCCTTGCGGGATATATGACCTTAGTTGATTGGAGAATTCTGTTTGGCATTGGCGTGTTGGCAGTGTTCTTGCTGCCAGTATTGCGTAAGAATTTGCCAGATGAACATTGCAAGGGCGCAAGGATTGATGTTATTGGCTTTGCGCTTATAGGTCTATTTGCAGCATCTGTAACTATGTTCTTTACAGATATGAATTATTTCTGGCTTGCTGCTTGCGTGGTGACGTTAATCGCATTTGTTGTTTATATAAATAAGGCTAAGAACCCATTCATTACACCTAAGATGCTTACAAATCCAGCATTTGCAATGACTATGGTTGTAATCTTTGTTGGATACTTCTTTAGCTACACTTTGAATGCAGGATGCAATGCTATTGGATTAAATGTTTATAAGATTGATTCTTCCCAAGTGTCTAATTGGCTTGTTTGGTCAATCATCTTAGCTGCGATTATGGGATTTGTTGCTGGTCCTATTATTCAAAAGATTGGACGCAAAGCTTCGGTAATTCTCGCTCTTGCGTGCATGGGATGCGGCTTGATTGCAATAGCTATTTTGATTCCTGCAGGTCAGATTTGGGCGCTTGCTGTTGCTCCGTGCATCTACTACTTTGGCACTTCATTCTTCTACCAGCCAATTGTTGATACTGCAACTTTGACAGTAGAACCTGAAGAATCTGGTAGAGCTTTAGGATTTAATGATTTGCTTCAAGCTATTACTGGTTCGATTGGTGTATCGTTATTCGGACAGCTTATGGCCAATGGCTCGATGAGCGGAGGATCTATGTTTGGAACAGCAAGCGGACTTGCTTCCACATATGCAAACGTGTTTATGATAGGCGGAATTATCGTTCTTGCAGCTATGGTTATTTTCATCTTCTCTATGAAGATGATTTATAGCCATTCGCACGTTGAGAAAGATGAGGCGTAGTAGAGTCAGGTATTGTAGTCAGGTATTTTAGTAAATAAATTATTTATTGCCGTATTTAACTGTAATTGTTAAATTGCAGAGTATTAGGCATTGTTGAAAATTTTAGAAAGGTTTATAAGCAATAAAAGCCGCAGTGGATTTTTCGTTGCGGCTTTTATTTTGTTGTTGAACGCGCTGATTATAACTACAAAATGCGGAAGATTTGCGGTTTCATGTAGTGCGTTTGCGAAGGCAGGTCGGAGCGACTACATAAATCTGTAATGCATACTTTCTTCTTTGATTGTCATCCTTTACATCAACTGTTTTATTTTATTGATTAAGATTTGCGCAGCATTTTTATGTGCTATTTTTCCAGGGTGACTGCATGCGCCAAGATTATTATCGCTAGTATTTTGTAATTCAATATAAAATATTTTCTTGTCGCTCGTTTTATTGCAGAAATCATTAATGGATTGTTCAATAAGATTCTCCAGCCTATTTCCAAGCATCCCATAGCACCAAATTATGGTTGAGTCTGGGTTAATCTTTCTAACTGTTTCTAATAGGTTATTTACGCCGTTTTTAACTATCTTTGCAGACTCATTATCTAAGAAGTCATTTTCACTTGAGTTTAGAGCATTTTTATCTAAACTTAACTTGAATTTTTTATGCGTTTTCGGGTCTTCCCACTCGTTTGCAAGGCAAGCTGTGGCGTCGTTTGTTCCAAGATTTATAACAATAAAATCAGTGTTGATTACTGGTTTATAGCTATCGTTGCAACCAAATTCAATGTTTCTCCCTTGAGCAGGTTTACAAATTTTTGAGTATATATTTGTTAATGTGCAATTAGGATTATTTTCGCAGTTGCAAACTATTCCCCAGCCTGCTTGAGATATTACGCTAAAATCTGCATTTAAGGCGTCTGACACTATTCTAGGGTATCCATTCCAAGCGCTAAAAATGGCAGAGCAATATTTCTGTATACTCGCATTCGCGCATGCTCCTTCTGCGCTTGTTATACTGTCTCCTATAAATTCAAGAGTTAAAGATGGTTTTTCTGGATTCCTAAAAGTTCCATCATATATGACTTTTTCTATAACAAAAGTTTGGGTTGGGTCTTCGTGCATAAACTGTGTTTCTTTTAGCAAGCGTATTTTATGATATTTGTTATCATCTAAATCATTAGACAATTGGATTAAGTTAATGCCATTGTTAAGTGTTTGTTTGCTTATTTGGCATCCATCTATGTCTACGCTTACCCAAGGTTCATATTGTGTGTAAGATGACTCAATTACAAGTTTTAGTGAGTTTCCTGAATACAAAAATTCAACGCCGCTTCCAGTCCAATAAGTTGAATAGTATTTTTTGTTTCCACAAGGATTTTTTACATTATTATATCTTCCTAAAACTCTATGTTTTACATCGAATATGTTAGATATTTTTAATCCAGAGTCTAGAATTGCTTGTTCGTTGATTGAGCAGTTTGTGTTATTCATAAAAGCCTTCATCTTGTATTTATAATTTTCGTAAAATAGTCATCGGATAATAAACAGTAATAAAAAGTAATATATTTAATTGGAATTTTTTAACAGCCAATCTATGTGCCAATCAAAAACTTGTCGAATCCTGTACAAGTCTGCAGATTTTCCTATAGAATTCCACCTATTTGCATATTGAACAAACCAATTGTTTATAGTCTGTACAAAGTAAGCTACTTGGTCTTTGCTTATTTTATTGCTGCTATTTGAATATTCTGCGCTTGCGTTAAGAATATACAATCCAAGGCTATTAAGTATTTGCTGGCCTTGAATACTTAAAATTGTTGTGTTTATAAAGTCTTTATTTATTCTTTCTTTGAGTGTGTAGCATTTGTAGCAAGAGTACGTTTTATAAAGATCATTTATGCATTTGTACAATGTGTTGTTGTATTTTTCTGCATTTAATATTTGTTGATTTCTATCAGTCAAAAACTGTTTTCTTGCTTCTTTTAGAGATATGTCTTTTTTGAATCCTAATAAGAATAAAACATCTTTGTTTGAATCGCCATTATCATCAAGCTCTTTAAATTGCACCGCGTCTGACCAGCTAAATGCTTGTGAGTGTGATGCTTCTTGAAGAATATTGCATAATTGAGGGCAAACATTATCGGTAAGAATATTGCTTATATCTTTTAATAAGGTATTTAGCGAATTGATATCTGTAAAATCGTGTTCTACATTGTTTTTACTTATCTTGCTAGATCCCCATGAGTATTGAGCAGTCATAATCAAATAAGGCAAAGAGAGAATTGGGTCATTTATATGACCATAATCTCCCCAGTCTGTGAGTAATAATCCATAAGCGTTATTTTTGTGAGCATATTTACACATTTTAGATATGTTGCTAATTGCACAATCAAAATCTGGTATTAGCCTATTCCATGTTTGTGTTCCAGGGCATACGTATTGCTGTGCGTTTTGATTATGTATTAATTTAACACTATCTTCTGTAACGTTTGCTGCATAATTCCAGTTTGCAAAAATAACATTTTTTGGAATGGCGCATAACATATTTGGATGTTTTAATGCAATATCTGCATACATTATTGGCTGTGATCCTATTTCTTGTAACGTATTGCATAATTTTTGAACGTAAGATGAATATAGGTTTGCTACGCCATCTTTTTGCGCAATTTCTTTGCTTTCTCCGCAGCCAAGATCAAAGGTTTCATCTGCACCAATGTTGAATTTATTTGATCTAAATAATGCTGCATAATCTTTAATTCTTTTACTTATGAATGGTATTGTTTGTGGGTTTGCAGGATTAAATGTGTGATGCAGCATTCTTTCTACAAAGCTAAACGGCCTTTGTGATTGGCTAGGGAATTCGCCAAGATTTTTATAAGACGGACTTCTTAAAACTTCGTACATATGACCAAAAGTTGCCATAGTAGGAACAAGCTCAATTCCTCGGTTGTAGCAATATTCATCTAGTTCAATAATTTCACTGCATGTAAGTGGAGTATGTTTAATCCACGATTCAATAGTATTTTCTAAATCAATAGTATGCTCAACATAAAGCTGTAGTTGGTTATATTTGTATAAGCACAATTGATCTACCAAAATCTTTAGCCAAGAAAGCTTAGGTATTCTACCTCTTGAAACGTCGTAAGAGTATGCTCTGACTGGTATTTTTGGAAAGTCTTCAATTTCTATTAAAGGCATACTTGTTCCAAATTGTTTAATTAACTGTCTTATAGTTTGTATTGCAAAACAAATACTCTGAATGTCTTTAGCTTCTACAGTGATTATTGCACGATTTATTCTTGGTTTATTATTTGCTAATGACGTATAAATTTTATATTCTTGTGCGCAAAGATCCTTGTTTATTGATACATTTATGGCGCTTTTATAGCCATCCCCGTAGCTAACATTCCAATCAAAATTAAATTGATTTTTTAAGTCTACGCATAACTGTTTTCCAGCAGTAGTAATTCTTGTATCTGGTTTAATATTTTTGAAACTAATATAGCTTGACTCTGGAAGAGTTATGGAGTCATTTCCTGTAATTTTTAATTTTTGTGGATAAGGCACAAGTATGATTGTTGATTCTTTTATATCCATGATTAATGCTTCTTTGCTATTTTTGTTTAAGTTTTATCTTTTAATACATACAATATGATTAAAGATTTTTATTGGTGAATATTGGTATATTTTCGTATATTAAAGATGCATAATTCTGTTTTGAATAACAGAAATGCATTCTCCAATAAGAGTTATGTCGTTATTACACGTACAGCGTCTTACTGTGCACGAATGTTTTGGATTATAAGGGCCGTACTCTTGTATGGCTTCTTCCGTGGCGCTTATAAAGACTTTGTTTACAATGTCGGATGGTCCATAAATAACAACATCTGTTAAGTCTAAAAGATTAATAGTTGTTGTAAGAGCTTTTCCTAAATAATGTCCAGCTTCTGTTAGTATGTCTATTCTTGCTTGATTAGATGTGAACATTTTTTTATGCAATATTTCTGCAGATATATATGTTTCTAAACATCCCTTTTTTCCACATGTGCAAGTTGGACCATTAGGGTCAATGGTTATATGACCGATTTCTCCTGCGGAATTGTTTATGCCAGTAATTATTGCGTCATTTATTAATATAGATGCTCCAACGCCTAGTGATAATTGTATAAATATAGTGTTTGATACTCCGTTGCCGAAAAATCTTTCTGCTAGAAGTGCGCTATTTGTATCGTGGTCAATAATAATAGGGCAGTCAAAATATTTGTTTAATTCTTCTTTAAGATTTATATTTTCCCACTTAAGATTTAATGAACGTATAACTTTCCCGTTGTTGTCTACAATTCCAGGAACAGCAATGCCTATTCCCAATATATTATTGTTCGATTGCTTTATAAGAGTTTTGCATAATTCAACTATTTTGTCTGCGCTAACATCTGTGTTTTTGTATAGTGATATTTCTGATCGTTTTAATATATCTCCGCATAGGTTGAGGATTGCGCCTTGTATTAAGCATGGTTGAGAAATGTCAATAGCTATAATATTCCAATAAGTTGCATCAACTTCTAGTAATGTTCCTCTTTTACCACGTTCTATTTTTGATTCATGCCCACTTTCTATAAGCATGTGGTCATCTAGCATTTCAGATACAACGGTAGAGATTGATGCTTTTGAAAGTTCGGTCTTTCTTACAAGCATTGCTCTAGAGAGTATTTGCTTTGGGAATAAATAATTGAATACTAACATTCTATTATTTATTCTTGCGTCTGCGGGTATTGTTTTTTGAGAAACCGTCATCAGCTGATTTATCATCGACTGGGGTATTTGGGTATCTTCCATATTGCATCCCATCTTCAAGCCCTTTTATTTTTATATGTTACATATTATCAGATAAATATATAGTTTGGAACATATACTAAAAGATGTTTTTAGAAATTATTTTTTTGAATTTACGTTTTTTGTATTAATAAGTTATATTGCGAAACGCCTTTATTTTCAATGTTTTTTGATAAATATTATAAACGGTATTGCTTTTTTATTTTTTAGTGCAATAATTGTACTTAATCCAATAAATATGGACTTTACTTCAAGGTAGAGGTAATTGTAAGGAGTTTATTATGGCACTTGATTCGCCAATACGTATAGGTGTAGATGTTGGTGGCACAAAGGTGCTGTGTGCAGCTTTCGACACGCACAATAAGCCTATTGCGTATTCTCAAGTGTCTACTCATCAAGGAGAAAAAGAAATCGTTGATGAGGTGTGTAATCTCATATCAAAAGTGATTAAGCAAGTTAACAATATATATGGAAAGGAAGTTGATTTAAGTATCGGTATTGGAGTACCTGGATTAGTGAATCAAAACACTGGTTGCGTATGTGAATCGGTGAATTTGGGATCGCATAATCTAGATTTCAAATCTGAAATCTTAAATAGATTTGGAATAAATGCCTACATTGATAACGATGTTAATGCTGCAGCCTTTGGTGCATACCATTATTATGGAGCAAATTCAAGCAGCTTAGTGTTCTTGAATTTAGGCACTGGTGTTTCGGCAGGAGTAGTTATTAATGGGTTGCTTTTCCACGGTTCAACTGGGATTGCGGGAGAGATAGGACACATAGTTGCAGACAAAAATGGTGCAATGTGCCCATGCGGTCAGCGTGGGTGTGTAGAAACAATAATATCTGGAAGCGCTTTAGCGCAAATGTGGCCTACCAAAAATGGATATCCTATTGCATCGTTACTAAGAGAAGTCTCCAATAAAAATGAAAAGGCTGAAAAAGTCTGGCATAAATTCATATTCACGCTTGTAAGCACAATACAAATGCTCACAGTAACTTTTGACCCAAAAATTATTGTTATCGGCGGTGGCATAAGCAAGATAGGAACAATTTTATTAAAGGATATACAAAAAGTTATTGGTGGACTTGAGACAAAATCGCCATTTTTGTCCTCATTAAATATATCTAATCGTCTAGTGATTGCAGATCAAGAGGTGTTTTTTGGTGCGTTAGGAGCAGCTCTTATCGGCAATCACAATGACGATATAAAAAAGGAGGGAAATAATTAATTACATACATTTTCCAACTAGATATTGCTAATACGTAACTGTTAATACATAAATTGATTTCAAAGGAGAAACATTATGAATGCTATTGGTAAAGGTGTTATTGCTGGATGCGTCTCAATCGCAGCCGCACTATCGTTATGCGCATGCGGTTCTTCTGCAAATAATTCCGAATCTTCTACAGTATCGTTCCAAACTTGGAACCTTAAGAACGATACTTACACTCCATATTTTACAAAACTTATTAGTGAGTTTGAAAAAGAAAATCCTGGAGTAAAAGTCAAGTGGGTCGATCAGCCTGCAGAAAACTATGATTCAAAGTTATCTACGGATGCTGCAGCTGGTCAATTGCCAGATATTGTAAATGTTAACGAACAGCAAGCATACAATCTTGCAAAGTCTGGAGCGTTGCTGAATCTTAGTAAAGAAGCTGCAGGAATGGCCAAGGACTATTTGCCTCAGGTTTGGGATGGATCTAAATTCTCGGGCAATGGTATTGACGAAGGAGTCTATGGATTCCCGTGGTACTTAAATATTGATGTTGCTTATTTGAACAAGGATGTTTTTGCTAACTGCGGTCTAGACATTAATAAGCCGCCAAAAACCTACAATGATTTATTCGATCAGGCAAATACGGTTAATGAAAAATGCGGTGGTAAGAGCTACATGATTGCTGTTCCATACGTATTCCCTTCGCAGTTTGAAGAGTATGGTGTTAACTTCTTGAGTAAAGACAGATCAAAGTTTACCTTTAACTCTAGCAAGGGTGTTGAGTATATTCAGCATTATGCAAATCTTTATAAGAAGGGTGCTATTCCTAAAGATGGAATGAACGCAAACATAATTAACGCAGAGAAACTATATTTCCAAGGAAACATAGCGTATATGCTTGATTCAACTTCTTCTGTTGCCGCATTTAAGGCAAATGCTCCGCAAGTCTATAAGCAACTTGATGTAGCACCATTGGCAACTAACAAGAAGAATACACTTAACCCAATGCTAATGGCAGTAAATTCTCAAACAAAGAATAAGAAAATGGCTTTGAAGCTCGCTAACTTCTTAACAAACAAGAAGAATCAAGTTGAGTTTTCTAAGAAGTCAAATACTTATCCTTCTGCAGCTGGCGCAATGGATGATCCATTCTTTAAGAGCATTGACGAATCTACTATAGAAGGCAAGGTTCTTAAAGTTGCTAAGGAAGAAATTGACAATGGTACTGTTGCAAACTTCCCACCAGAGATTTCCGATACTGACGGCGTAAACTATCTATCTCCTGAATTAACTCAGGCAATTCAAGGAGAAAAGGGAGTTAAAGAAGCGCTTGATAAAGCAGTTGCTGCACTAAACGACAGGTTAAAGTAATGATTTCTCCTATGAATAATCCACAAGCCGAGTCGGCAGTGAGTCGCAGTAATGCGGCTCCTGCCCCTCGGGGCATCTTCCGTAAAAAATTTAACGAAGATGGGTGCATGTCTTGGTTATTTGTTCTGCCAGCTTTAATCATACTTATATTGTTTTGCATTTATCCGTTTATAAACACCATTTTAAGATCTTTTACAAACGCTAGAATGCTTATACCTGGGCACAATGTTGGATTTGCAAATTACGTAAAACTATTTGGCGATAGTCGTTTTGTAACTGCTATTTTCAATTCTGCTTTATACACAGTATGCGTTGTGCCATTTATGATTATTTTGCCTCTTATACTTGCTGCTTTAGTGAGTAAAGATTCAAAAATAATAGGATTCTTTAGAACAACCTACTACTTCCCAGTAGTGTTGTCTGCAGTGGTAATAGGGCTTATCTGGACTAACTTGCTCGATACAAGGGGATTAGTTAATTCCATTCTACAGATGATTCACGTAGTAACAGGGCCATTGCCATTCCTTACAGACAGATGGCTAACAATTTTTAGTGCAATGTTTGTAACAATATGGTTAGGTCTTGGATATTACATGATTATTTATTTAGCAGCTTTAGCTAACATAAATAAATCATTGTACGAAGCTGCCGATATAGACGGAGCTGGAATAATGCGCAAATTCTTCTGCATTACAGTACCAGGAGTTAGGTCCACAATGACTCTAATAATGATGCTTTCGTCTGTAGCAGCATTCCGAGTGTTTAACGAGGTGTATGTAATTACTCGTGGTACAGGCGGAATAGGCGGAAAAGACATAACAATGACAATGCTGATTCAGCAAGAAGGAACAGGATTGAGTGCTCGTACTGGATACGCTAGCGCAATAAGCGTTGTTCTGTTAATTATTGTTGGTTTTATAACAGTTATTCAGCAAATATTTGTTCACAGGGGTGCTGGAGATGAAAACTAATAACACTCATCGCGTTAGAATCGGAACGATAGTTCAATATTGCATTCTTGTATTAGTGTTCATATTGCTAGCTGGTCCATTAGTATGGGAAATTGCACTAGCATTTAAGGGCCCTAATGACAATGTTTTTGCAATGCCTCCGTATTTGATTCCGCATGATTTTACAGTGCAAAATTTTGTAAAAGCATTTAGAACAGTTCCTATACTTCACTATTTGTGCAATACCCTGATTGTTGTAGCAATGAATGTTTTGGGGAATATAATCGGATGCTCAATGGCTGGATATGCTTTTGGGTGCTTAAAGTTTAAGTTTAGTAAAATCGGTTATTTGCTTTTTGTTGCCGCAATCATCATGCCATGCGAAGGTATTCTTGTTTCTACATTCCTTCTAGTAAAAGGTATGGGATTAACGAATACTCTGTTTGGTTTGGCTTTGCCTGGTTTGATTGGCCCGTTAAACGTATTGCTTATGGTAAATGCGTTTAAATCTGTTCCGCAAGATTTACTAGAAGCTTCAAAAGTAGATGGAGCGAATATTTGGCAAAGATTCGTGTATGTAGCATTGCCGCAGGTAAAAGGAACGCTTACTGTTATTGGAATATTGTCGTTTGTTGGAAGCTACAACGACTTCTTGTGGCCATTGGTTGCATTAAGCGATGACGATAAATATACGCTTACTGTTGGCTTGAATCGTTTACAAGGAACGTTCTATACGGATCCTAGATTAGTTGCGGCTGGCGCAATAATATCGCTTGTTCCTATAGTTGTATTCTTTGCTCTATTCCAAAAGCATCTTTACAAAGGATTACAAGAAGGTGGGTTGAAAGGTTAAAATGAAAGTCTTATTTCTTCCATTAGACGAGCGACCTTGTAACTATAAGTTCCCAGAGCTTTTAGCTAAAAGTAGTGATTTTGACCTTGTAAATGTGCCGTTAGAATTATTAGGTAATAAAAAACAGTCTGCAGATATTAATGGAATAGTTGATTTCTTGATGGATAACGCCAAAAAATGTGATATTGCTATAATATCTGCAGACATGCTTGTGTATGGGGGATTGGTTCCTTCAAGAGTACATAATTTACAAAGCGATTGTTTGCAAAGCAGACTGAGCGTATTGGAAAAGCTCAAAAAAGTTAATCCAAATATGACTTTATTTGTTTTTTGCACTGTTATGCGCGCGCCTGCGTATAACAGCAGCGATGAGGAGCCTGATTATTACGCAGAATATGGTAGGAGTCTTTATTTAAGAGCATATCTGAGTGATAAAAAGATTAGATGCAATGATCTAACACAATTGCAGGAGAAAGAGTTAGAATCTTTTGATATTCCTCAATATGTTATTGATGATTATGAAAATCGTCGTGATAAAAATCTTGGTATTAATATATCAATTCTTGATTTAGTAGCAAATAATACTATTGATTATCTTATTTTTCCACAAGACGATTCTAGTCCATACGGATATACTGCAGTATCTCAAAGAAGACTTCAATCAGCTGTTTATTCTAAGAGGTTAAACAGTAGAGTTGCTATGTATCCTGGATCAGATGAAGTTGGCATGACTCTGCTTGCAAGAGCGTTTTGTAAATCGCATAGAATAAAGCCTTCTATAAGTGTTGAATATTCGTCTATATTAGGGCCAACAATAGTTCCTTCTTACGAAGATAGGCCTATGTTTGAAAGCCTAAAATCTCATGTTTTAGCTTGTGGAGCAAGGCTTTTAGAAAATTGGGAAGATAGCGATTTAGGTGATTTAAGCGGTTTAAGTGGACTAAACAACATTTGTTTAATGATTAATGCTCCTGGAAAAGTTATGCAAGAAGCAGAATTTTCTGTATCTAATCATGATGTAACGTACGACACGTATAGAAATTTAGATTATTTTACTAATCATATTTGCACGTTAGTCGAATCTGGTAAGAAAGTTGCATTATGTGATAGTGCGTATTCAAATGGTGGGGATTTGCAATTATTAACTTTGCTAGATGATAATAACGTTTTAGACAGAATTATTAGTTATGCGGGATGGAATACAAATTGCAATACTTTGGGAACAGTTTTATCTCAAGCAATTTTAGGCATTGATTCAAAAAGTATAAAGAAAAATATTGCATATAGAATAATCGAAGATGCGTTATATCAATCAAATATTCGATGGAATATAGCTAAGAGGATTGATAATTATGGTGGTAATTATTTTGATGTAAAGCCATGCGAAGCGTGGGCTAAGTGCGAAGCTAAAAACTTGTTGCAGAAAGAGTATAGCAAGTTGAATTTATCAAAAGCGCTTCCTTTGAAAATCAATAATGTAGATTTTCCATGGAAAAGGATGTTTGAAGTTAATTTTGATTTGTTGTGAGGCTTGTTGTGAGTTTATTGTGAGGCTTATTGTGAGGTAAAAATGTGTGATTTGTTAAAAGAAGATGAAAAGTCATACCTGATTTTGCAGACTGCAGAAGATGTTGAAAATCTGTGTAACGAATTGCATTTTGATGATTGCCTAACGCGCACAATAGTACAATCTTTTAAAAATATAGATATTTCTGTTTTGATGGATTGCATACAAGACCTTTTTAATGACGGGTTTAATCAAGAGTTAGCAGTTGCAAAATTGAATGAATATTGTGCTGATGATAGCGGAATGCGGATTCTTTCAATATTTATGGTATGCGTTCTTTTGGTGCGTAGAAGATATGAACAAGCTGGAATTAAAGATGAAGTCTTTTTAAGTACTTTTGGTTTTATTAAAAGATTTGTTAAGAAGATTCGTGTTGGCAAGTATCCTTTTGTTTTTAGTGAAGAATTTTGGTTTCCACGTCTTCTTTCTATGAAAATATTTAGATTAGGTGAATTAGAATTTGAGTTTTGCAAAAGGCAAAATCTGGTAAGCGTACATATTCCGTCTGATGCAAAGTTAAGCATAGAAAATTTAACGATAAGTTTTATGTTGGCTAATGAGTTTATAGATAAGTACATTCCTGAGTTAAAGAATTGCACTTTTTATTGCATATCGTGGCTGCTTGATCCTGCTTTAGATAAGTTGCTACCAGAAAAGTCGAATATTCGAGTATTTAGATCTATGTTTCGAGTTTTTGGAATTGCGTATTCTGACGACTATAAGCGTTGGGTTTTTGGAGAAAATTGCAAGATTTTTGGGCGTGGTGAAAATGGTGTAAATTGTGGCAAGGAAAACAATGTAGAAGCGTGTGGGGAAGTGCGCAAGGAAGTGCGCATGGAAAGTGATAAGACGGAAACAAGTTTGCAAAAAAATATTAGGGAATATGTTGAAAATGGGGGAAGGATGGCGATTGGGTACGGAGTTTTAAAGAATGTTAGGTAGAAAATTTAACAGTGTTTGCTATTCGACACGCCAACGGGCGGCGGACTTGAATTTATAAATATTTCTGGTATAGTAGTTACTCGTGCTTCGGACTGGCATTAGTTAGCGAGAAAGCATTGCGGACATAGCTTAGTTGGTAAAGCGCAACCTTGCCAAGGTTGAGACCGCGGGTTCGAGTCCCGTTGTCCGCTCTAGGTCTGGTGAGTTATCGGCCTTGTGGTGGGTTAGCCAAGCGGTTAGGCAGCGGCCTGCAAAGCCGTATAGATGAGTTCGACTCTCGTACCCACCTCGATTGAGCGTGTTAGCTTAATAAACAACCTGGGCGGTTGGCGCAGTGGTAGCGCACTTCCCTGACACGGAAGGGGTCACAAGTTCGAACCTTGTATCGCCCACTCGAAAGGATTGCCTTTCACGCATAATTAAAAAAATTTTGGGTGATTGGCGCAGCGGCTAGCGCACTTCCTTCACACGGAAGGGGTCATAGGTTCGATTCCTATATCACCCACAATATGTTTGTTTTCGCGGTATTTTGCCGCGTTTTTTTTTATTCATTGACGTTCGCGCGCTTAAACTGCGAGAACGACACGATCTGTTTTCCGCTTTTTGTACCATTTTTAGGTCAAATATGGTACAAAAAGCGGAAGTTTTTCCCGAGTTTGTACGTAATTTAGGTGGAATATGGTACAAAGTGCGGAAATATCGTTCGCGCAGGTTAGCTGCAGAATTCAAAAAAGCGGGTAACAAAAAGGCCCAGAGCAATCGCTCCAGGCCTTTGTTTGTTGGTTTATAGTTACTTAGCGCGTGCTAGCTAGTTGCGCTTCTTGCGGCGAGATACAGCCCTTCCTGCAGCACCCATGCCAGCAAGCATCGCAGATGCAAGAGCGCTTAATGCAACACCAACGCCAGTATTGCCTAGAGCACCTTTATCTCGTCTAGATTCACTATTAGATCCACTATTGCTAGATTGGTTTCCATGATTATTGCCGCCATTGTGGCCGCTTACGTCATTTTTGTTGCCATTCTTGTTTGCGTTGTTGGTGTTGTTTGCGTTGTTGCCATTATTGATGTGACTTCCGCTTTCGTTTGTGCCACTATCGCTTTCGCCGCTATCGCTACCATCATCGCTGCTACCGCTACCATCATCGCTACCGCTACCGCTGCCTCCAGGCTGCGCAATCGTGCCTGTAACAGTGCTAGACGAGCCTCCAGCAGTGCTATCAGTGCTATTCTTTGCAACAGCGGTGATCGTGCTTCCGTCTTTAACGTTTGCAGCTGGAATCGTAACAACGCCAGTATTTGGATCAACAGTTACGCCGTTAGGAGCAGTGCCGTCAATCTTCCACACGCGCATATCGCCCTCGGCGATAACGGTGATTGTAACAGTTTGCGGCGTGCTTCCGTCGCCTTCAGGCGTATACGTAATAACAACCTTATCTATGCGCGTATCCGTAAGATTTGGTGTTATTGTGGCGCTTCCGTCTGCAGGCGTGTCTATGCGTGGAACGGCAATATCTCCGCCAACCGTTACTTCAACAGTGTTTCCAGTCTTTGCAAAATCACCTTCGCCGTTTGTAGGAGTAAGGTTTACAATCGTGCCAGGCGTTTGCTTGTTGATAGTAATAGTGAAGTTGCCATCTTTATCTGCTTTACCGGTTCCGATTTGCTTTCCATCTTTGTCGGTAACAGTAATAGTTGCGCCTGGAACATCGGTTTTGCCAGTAATCTTTTGACTTCCATGGCTTCCGCCCTGATCTCCACCGCTTTCGCTACCGCTGCCGCTTGGCTCGTCTGCTATAGACTGTCCGGTAATCTGCGGAGTCTTAAAGCCAGTTGTTTTCTCCGCTTTATCCGAAGAGTGGTCATCCTTATCCTTAGCAACAGCAGTAATCGTGCTGCCGTCCTCCAAGTCTTTGGCTGGAATCTTAACTTCACCAGTCTTTGGATCAACAGTTACGCCTTCTGGAACGTCTCCATCCTTCTTCCACGTGCCGTCGTCGCCCTTCTTAACAACAATCGTGCGAACTGGCTTTTCTGGACCGTTAAGCGGATTTGGCTTAGCAGTAATCACAATCGTAACAACTGTTGCGCTGTCATCTTTTGTAGGCGTTACTGTTACGTTTCCGTCTCCTGGCTTTCCGTCTTTATTTTCCGAAGGAACGGTGATTGTAGGAGCTTTTGGCTTTGCAATAACGGTTACGGTAGTAGCTTCGCCTTCATCTTTGCCATTGCTTGGAATAAGATTGAGCGTTGTGCCAGGATCCTTCTTATCGATTTCGATAGTGAAGTTGCCGTCTTTGTCGGCAGTTCCAGTACCAACAACAGTCTTACCGTCTTTGTCTTTGACAGTTACGGTGTTTCCTGGCTGAGTTTTACCAGTAATAGTGGTTTTACCAGGATTTTCTGGCGTGTTCTTTGCGCTACTATCGTTGATAAATGGCTTGTCTGTAACGTTTAGAGTTACTTTCACTTCTACTGGGTCTTTTAGGCCTGGAATCTTTACAATCACAGTGCCAGTAGTAGGACCCGTCTTGTCGGTCTTTGGAGCAGCATCCTTCTCCCACTCGAAAGTAGTGCCATCTGGGAAGTCACCATTGTTTGCAATGCTGTCTTCTGGCTTTGGCTTGGCGTTTACTGGCACGCTCACCGTCTTGCCTTCTGGATTTGGCACAACAAGCACGTTTACAGGCACATCTACAGGGGTCATTCCTGGAACCGTAATAGTTACGATGCCTGGCTGGTTGCCAACGTGTGACGTGTCTGGCTTGCCAGTTTCGTTGCCGCTGCCGTCTTTCTTCCACTCGAAAGTTGCTCCATTTAATTTATCTTTATTGGAGATTAAGTCACCTGCCTGAGGAGTATTGTCCTTGCCGCCAGTTTTTTGCAACACAGTTACGTTATTTACTTCAGGTGCTGGTATAACGTTTACCTTGACTTCAACGGTCTGAGGGGCTTGCCCTGGAACAGTTACCACAACAGTGCCAGTTTTTCCAGTGCCAGTTTTAGACGTGTCTGGCTTACCAGACTTTCCGTCTTGGTCCTTGCTCCACTCGAACTTAGTGCCATCTGGGAAATCACCATTATTGGCAATGCTGTTCTTAGGATCTGGATCGCTGTTCTGTGCGACGGTGGTAACTTTGTCATTAGGCTTAGGAGTTACGTTCACAGTAACTTCTACATCAGCAGAAGTTCCAGGCTTGCCATTTACGCCTGGAATAGTGACAGTTATTACGCCTTTCTTGTCTTTGCTAGACTCGTCTGTTTTTGGCTTAGTCTTCCACTTGAACGTAGTATCCTTAGGGAACTTATTCTTATCGGTAGAATCCTTAATAACATCCTTAGCTTCTGGAAGTGTGCCATTTAGTGGAACGTTCACAACATTCGCTTCTGGCTTTGGCAAAACGTTCACTGTTACAGGCACCTCTACAGGAGATTGACCTGGGAGGGTAACAATAATCTTGCCATTCTTTGCGCCAGGATTGTTAGTATCCGGTTTATCTTCAGGCTTCCATGTAAAGGTAGTTCCGCTAGGATACTTATTCGTATCGTTGGAATCCTTAATAACATCCTTAGCGTCTGGCAAATCCGTGCCTTGTGGAACGTTGACTTCAGATGCACTTGGCTCAACAACGTTAACCTTTACTGTCACTTCTTGAGACTTTTGCCCTGGAACTGTTACAACAACAGTGCCTTGCGTGTTTCCAGCTGTCTTGGTGTCTGGCTTGTCAGTTTCATTGCCGTTCTCTTTCTTCCACTCAAACTGCGTGTCATCAGGGAACTTATCCTTATTGGAAATCATGTCTTCTGGCTTAGGTTCAACACCCTTTGGCACAGTCACACCAGTTTTCGCTTCTGGCTTTGGAGCCTTAATAATTACAGGCACGTTGATCACAGTTGTTGATCCATCCGGATACTTAACCGTTACAGGCACTTCAAACTTGCCAGCCTTATCTCCATTAGGGATCTTCTTAGCATCTTCATTGCTAATAGAGTAAGTTGGCTTTGGCGTTTCATTTTCTGGCCAAGTAGGAATCGTAACCTTACTTGTAATTTCGTTATCGTTAGGCTTTCCGTCGTTGATATTCCTTTCAAGTGGTTCAGCTTGTGGAGTATGCGTATTCGCATCCGCATCCTTAACAACCACATGAACATTTACAGTGTCGGTCGTACCATCTGGGTATTTAACAGTAACCGGCACATCGCTTTCACCTGGAGTATTCGTATCTGGAAGCGTTGCTCCAGTTTCCACAGTCTTAGTCGGCTGCTCTTTGCCAGTGTCAGATGGATAATTAGGCACACTTACTTGACCGGTAATATCGTCATTGCTAATCGTTTCTCCGTGCTTCTTCGTAAGAGTTTTAGCGGTTGGTTCGTAAGAGTCGGAATCCTTATTCAAGATTGTAACGTTTACGTCCACATCTTCGCTTGTGCCGTCCGGATAAGTTACTGTTATAGGTACTGTGTAAGCTCCAGGCTCTGAGTTTCCTCCTGGAATCTTCTTAGTGTCCTTGACTTTGTAAGAGATTTTAGTTGCATCTCCAACAAAGTGTGGAACCGTAACCTTATCAGTAATATCCTTCTCGCTAATAGTTGAGCCGTAAGGCTTTTCTAGCGTAGAAGACGTTGGCGTGTAAATATCCTTGTCAGTATCCCTAACTACCACTGGAACTTCAAGAACAACTTCTGACCCATCTGGGTATGTGACCTTAACAGGAACATTAGTTGTGCCAGTCTTAGTCATATCAGGCAAGTTGTTTTTGTTTACAAGCTCTACTTTTGTTTTGCTCTTATCCGGGGTCTTGCCATCAACTGTAGAAGTCTTTACAGCACCAGTGATATCCGCAGCAGTAATCTTATCCCTACGGTTTTTCTTAACTTCGTTTGCGCTTGGTGCGTAAGTCTTGGTATCAGGATCTCCAGTAGTAACTTTTACTGTAACGCGAGATTTGGAGCCATCAGGATACTCAATATTAACGTTAATATTTACGTCGCCAGGAGTTGTACCATTTGGAATATCGTTAGCATTTTCAACAGTTACGGTTGGTTTAGGCTTACTACTGTCAAAAGTAACGTGATTATTTACTTCATCTTTATTAGATTTTTCGCCATACTTCTTCGTTATATCAGTAACAGTTGGCTTATTTGTTTCGCTTTGTGGTTCGCCAATTGTTACCTTAACAACTGTATGATCTTCTGAACCATCCTTATATGTAATGGTTACAGGAATACTGAAATCGCCAGATTTGGTTCCGTCTGGAATGTTACTTGGGTTGTCAATAGCAATATGAGCACCATAAGGAAGTGCTATATCTTTACCCTGCTTATCTTTACCAAAACTAATGCCATTACCGTTTCCAACACCAGTAATTTTACCGGATATGTTGTCAGTCTTTGGCTTCGAGTTGTAAGCAAATGTAAGCGTATTGCCTTGTGGGTTGTAGCTCTTGCTCTGCGGCTCGCCAATCTTAACTTTTACTGTGGCGTATCCAACAGAGTTATCGCTATACGTTATCTTTACAGGAACTTCGTATGTGCCAGGCTCAGTTCCTCTAGGAATCTTGGTTTTGTCGGAAATCTCAATTGTTGTATTTCCTGTAGGAACTTTGTTATTAGGCCAAGATATTCCGCCGCCTTTAGAAGTGCTTGTTATAGATTTCTCTATATCGTCTTTCGTAGAGCCGTAAGACTTTTCTACAATGTTAGATGTTGGAATATGTGTTCTACTAAGAGCAGTATCAATAGTGACAGGAACTACAACTTCTGTTGTAGAACCATCTGGATAAGTAACAATTGCTGTAACCTTAGAGTTTCCAGAAGTTGTGCCATCTGGTAATTTTTCGCCAGTTTTTACAGAAACTACTGGTTTCTTAGTTGGGTCTTTGCTTGTATAGTCAGTTGTTATTGCATCTTGAATGTCTTTAACAGTTACTGCTGTATTAAATGGTTTTCGGACTTGCTTTGATGTGGCTTTGTGTTCCTCCGCGCTTGTATATACAGCAATCTGAATAGGGAGTTTAGAACTATTACCAGCCTCGTCTGTTACAGTAACAGTACGGCTCCAATATTGGCTTGTTCCTTCGTTGGTTGGTGCTGTACCAGTTATATGAACAATAGCAGGGTTCTTAACACTGTGGTTGCCTGCATTGTCAACTGTTAAATTAGTATTAGTGATTCCGCAATCAGGTACATTGTTATCCAAGATTGCGCCGACTATTTTGCCAGTGTTGTCGTGAACTTTCAGTGTAAGATCAAACTTCTCACCGCGATGAACTTTCAGTAAGTAATGATCTTTGCTTCCATGTTTTGCTGTTCCTAAATCAGGCTTTTCAATAACAGGCTTAATTGTATCCGTAACAGTAAGCTTTGGTGAAACGTCTACGTGAGAACCGTCTGGGAACGTTATGCGAATTGTAGCAGTTGTATCTTTGCTAGGCTTATTCCAATCTGGTTCCTTAACCCAAGAATACGTTGTACCGGTTGGCAAATCTTTCTTGCTAGCTTCGGATATACCATCTTCAGCCTTTGGGTGATTATTATTGTTGCCATCTTCAGGAATGTTATGAGTTATATCCTTTGGAGTAATCTTGCCGAATTTATCTGCTTGATTGTGCACAATAAAGCGAATTGGGAAGTTCGTTTGATTTCCAGAGCCATCAACTGCTACAAGAGTCCTAGAGTACGCTCCGGCAGCCGTGCCATTCGGCACAGAGCCTGCGATCTTTATAGCTCGAGGATCTTTTTCAGAACCGACGCCTTGCTTTGTTGCAAAATCAGATGAAGTCATGCCGGTTATTAAACGATCAATCTTCAAATCTGTAACTTTGCCACTGTTGTCTGTTGCTGTTATTTTCAGTTCGCACTTGTCACCGTGGTACGTGTCAATCTTTGTGTAACTTGTTTTGCCTTCAGTAACCTTTTCGGTTACTTCAGTCCAAGTGTCACCAGGGCCTTTCTTGTACACCTTTATTACTGGTTTCACTGTATCTTGAACTGTTACAGCTACAGAAATCTCTTTAGGTTTTTCTCCAGGAATGGTGACTCTTACTGTGCCAGGATTTTCTTTACCAGTTGAGTCGGTCTTAGGTTTAGTAACCCAAGTGTATGTTGTTCCAGAAGGAACATTTTTGCTGTTTTCAAATATCTTCTTAGCGTCATCATTAGTAAGTTCATGACCTAAGTCAACGGTAATAGGATTTGCTTTTAGCTCGTAAGGTTGCTTAACTGTTAGCTTAACTTCCTTCTCAGTTTTGTTTCCAGCTGCATCAGTAACTGAGAACTTGAGTTTATGTTCTCCAACTTCACTTGCTTTCATGCCAAGTATCGTAATTTTTACTTTGCGATTTTTTGGATCATCTTGTTTGCCTTGGTATTCAATCTTCAAACGTGAAAAATCATTATTTACAAGTCCCGCTAATGGAGCTGCAATATTGAAGTCGTCAATTTTAATATCATCTGTTGCTTCAAGATTAAAGCTTAAGTTTTCTCCAACTTTTGCAGTTGCATCGTTTGCTGTAAGTGTTGGCTTTTGTCTATCTTCTGTAGCTTGGTGATTGTCACTTCTATCGGAAGATAAATTGAAGGTATTTGTATGTTTATCCTGATGATTGTTGTATGAACTGCTTGTAATCGCATACACATTTCCTGCAGGTATGCTATTAGCTACAGTAATAGTTGCCTTACCGTCTTTGATTTCGGTAGTAGAGCCAATTGCGTTATTGTTGGCATCGTATAATGTAACTTTGTTTGTGGCACCTGGTATAAACCCAGTGCCGACGTTTACTACTACTTTCTGGTTTTTAATTTTTGCTCGACCGTTCAAATCTGTTTCAATAACAGGTGTTTTCGGCTTAACGTTAAATGTTACAGTAGTATCTTTGTGGCTACCGTCTGTGTAATGCACTCTGACAGTGTTATTAAAGTTGCCAATTGTGCTGGAATTAGGTGTTCCGCCGTACCATTCTACTTTTTGCGGCTTAACTTTATTGTCAGAATTATTTTCGAGTGTTATGTAATCGCTTGGTTGTTTAAGTTTATCCCCAACGGTTACAGTGTTCTCGCTTCCTTTTGGTGCGTGCTCAAAAGCAAGTGGCTTTTTAACTATTACAGGAATGTTCACTAGATGGTAGGATCCATCTGCATATATGATTTTTGATGCGACTTGCAGAGTGTTCTTAGAATGTTTGAAACGGCTTTCGGATAGATTTGTCTTTGGCAACTTCTTGTCAATAAAAGTTATTTCGCCATTTCCATCATTGTCTTTTATCTGCTTTATAAGCTCGTCTTTAGTAAGCTCATGCCCCCAATCAACAGTAAGTGGGGTAGCGGTTGGAGCCTTGTACTTCTGGTTCAGATTCTTAAGATGTACAGTGACTTTCTTTTCTGCTTTGTTGCCAGAAGCGTCGGTTGCAGAAACAGTAATCGTGTAGTCGGAGTTTACTGGCGTCTTGCCATCCTTGTGCTCAAACTTAACGTCTTTAATTTCGTGTTTGTAAGGCTTCTTTTCAGTCGCGTCAAAGCCGTCCTTATTACTCTCATTAAAGTTTGCGTTTATACCGTTAGGGAATCCACCTACGGAGAACTTCGTCACCTTTTCGCTATTGTCGGACGTGCTGAAAGTGAAGGTGTTGCTTTCGCCCTGATACACGGTAATGCTGTTGTTGTCCTTATCGCCAATTTCCTTGCCATTAAAATACAGCTTTGGAGGGATTTTATCGCTTTTTGTGCGAGGGAAGTTCTCGTCTTGTGTGCGACCAGAAATAAACGTGTAAGCAGAGTTAGTTGTTTTACCATAAGAGCTACTGTTTGCCCAAGTAAAAGCGTTTTGAATGTCGTCTATAGTTGCGTCTTGGCGCAGCTTCAACTTGCAGTGCATGTGAACAGCATAATTTGCATTAGTAGTTCTTAAGCCAATGCCGTAGCTTTTTCCTGAATATGGTCCATAAAGTTTTACTGCTTTTTCAATAACAGGATCCACTTTTCCGTTATTTGATCTAGCGTTATTGTGGAATGTTTCACTTAAGTCGCGATTGTAGCTGTTTCCTCCTCTTATGCCTAATGTGTATAAGTATGTTGAGCCTGCGTGATCTTTACCATTGTTTAAGAAATTAACGTTAAAAGATTTGCTATCGTCTTTGCTGAACAATTTAATATCACGCGAAAGCATCGCGTTTGTTGCTTGAGGAGAATTATTGTTTCGTTGATAGAAGTCGAAGCTCAAATCGCTGATAGTATCGTTTTTATATCCTCCATTGTTTAAGTCTGCAACTGTAAAAGGAATCTGCCACACGTATTGATGCTGGCTAGAATGAGTGACCATTGATTTGCCGTCGTTGTTGAAGAACACATCGAAGACTAAATACTTAGCACCGTTGTTTTCTTCAACGTGTGCATACATATCCGATTTCTTGGTGGTGTTATCGTAATCACCCAAATCGGCTGTTGAGCCAGTTTTTCCATTGCTGTTAACAAAACGATACCTTTGGAACTCAAGAATGTTTGGCGTATGTAGCCAAGGAGTATTTTTTGCATCACTCACTTGAGATGCAAAAGCCGCTGTAGTTGGAGGAAGAAGAATATTAGAGGATGCGAGTAGTGGCTGACCGCCCAAGCAGGTTGCTGCAGTAAGAACTGTTGTAAGCGCGCTAAGTGACAGTTTGCGCGCGGTTGATGCGTTAAAATCGGCGCTTACATTTGCAAATGAGCGATACTCTTGATTGCGTGCGTGCTTTTGGCGAGTGTTCTTTGCCATAATAATCCCCATTCTTTTTGTGTTCTTCTTTTATTCGGCCGCTTTGTGGAGCATGCGATGCATTGCGATTGCTAATGTGTGCTTAACATGTATGCATTCAAGCTTTGCTCAATTACATGAACAGATAAATATTCATCAATTCAAGATATTATATCGTATTTTTGTTTTTTGAGTGAAATTTTTTAAGCGTGATGTTGACTACAAGTGTAAAATTTACTGATGGGGGGGGGTATTTGATGCATATTATGTTGATATAACAATATATGGAGGATTTTATTATAAATTTTTAACCTTTTATAAGAATTTATTCAGATGTTATTTTGGCGTGTTGCACAACTAGGCGATTATACGCGGCGGGCAATAGTATAAATAAGGAGCAAAACGCGCGCGAATGGCAAGCAGAATAGATAGAACAGCTGTTGCGCAGCAAAAATCACATATAGCCAATAGGAGTGATTATGAACACCACTAATAATGATGAAAACAAAGCCGTAATCACCGTAGTGGGCAAAGATGCTGTAGGAATCATAGCAAAAGTTACGACTCATTTAGCAAATAGCAAGGCGAATATTTTAGATATATCTCAAACAATCGTCAACGGATTCTTTAACATGATGATGATTGTAGACGTAAACGAAATAAGCGTAGAATTTGGCGAGCTGGCCGAAGAGTTGTCAAAGCTGGGCGAAGGAATAGGCGTTAGTATACACTGCCAGCGCGCGGAAATCTTTACAAACATGCACAGAATCTAGGGATTAGTAGGAGAAGCCCATGCTAAATATTATGGAAGTGAGCGAAACAAACTCCATGATCGAGCAAGAAAAGCTCGACGTTAGAACCATAACAATGGGAATAAATCTGCTAGACTGCGCAGACGCAAGCGTGCAAAAAGTGTGCGAAAACGTATACAACAAGATTACGCGCCTTGCAAAAGACTTAGTCAGCACGGGCTGCGCGATTGAGCGCGACTACGGAATCCCGATTGTAAACAAGCGCATAACCGTAACGCCAATAAGCCTAGTTGGAGCAGCAGCGTGCAAAAGCCCAGACGACTTTGTGCAAATTGCGCACGCGCTAGATAAGGCTGCCAAAAAAGTTGGAGTAGATTTGATTGGCGGCTACTCCGCTCTGCCTGCAAAATCCATGACAGCTGCCGATCGCATGCTTATAGAATCGCTGCCAAAAGCCTTGAGCGAGACGGATATTGTGTGCTCGAGCGCAAACGTGGGGTCTACGCGAACTGGAATTGATATGGATTGCGTTCAGCTGCTTGGGCGAGTAGTCAAGCAAATCGCGCGCGCGACTGCAGACCGTGATTCGTACGGATGTGTAAAGTTCGTTGCATTTTGCAACGCTCCAGACGATAATCCATTTATGGCAGGCGGATTCCACGGCGTAACCGAAGGAGACGCTGTAATAAACGTTGGCGTATCTGGGCCAGGCGTGGTTTCGCGCGCGCTAGATGAGGCGCACGGCAAGGATTTTGCGTTCTTGTGCGAGACGATTAAGCGCACAGCTTTTAAGATTACGCGAGTCGGCCAGTTGGTTGCGCAAGAGGCATCTAGAAGGCTTGGTGTGCCGTTTGGCATAATCGACTTGTCGCTTGCGCCAACGCCAGCCGTGGGAGATTCCGTAGGCGAAGTCCTAGAGAAAATCGGACTTTCTACTGTTGGTGCGCCTGGCACAACCGCCGCTCTTGCAATGCTTAACGATCAAGTTAAAAAGGGCGGAATAATGGCCAGCAGCTACGTTGGCGGGCTTTCTGGCGCGTTTATACCTGTTTCGGAAGACGCAAACATGATTGCTGCTGCAAAGTCGGGATGCCTTAAAATAGAAAAGCTAGAAGCAATGACGTGCGTATGCTCCGTAGGCCTAGATATGATTGCGATTCCTGGAAGCACAACTGCTGCAACAATATCTGGAATGATTGCGGATGAAGCAGCAATCGGTATGATAAACCAAAAAACAACTGCTGTGCGCATAATACCTGTGGAAGGCAAAAGCGTTGGGCAAATGGCTAATTTTGGCGGTTTAATGGGATATGCGCCGATTATGCCAGTGAATACCGAAAGCTGCGAGGAATTCGTTTCGCGCGGTGGGCGAATTCCAGCGCCTGTACATAGCTTTAAGAATTAGGCGAATTAATCGCAAGTTAAGTTACGGTTTAATCATTACTTAAAATCATGACTTAAAGTCACGGTTGAGTTATGACTTAAATCATTACTTAAGTTATGACTTAAGTTATGATTAGTCCGCGCAAATCACGAATTAATGGAGTTTTACGAAAGGATTTATTATGGAAAAGACTACGCCACTAAGTGGCGAAATGCTTGCTAGCACGCTAAAAAAGATAGGCGAATCAAGCAATCACGTTGCTGTAGTAGGCTCCATGAACGCAGATTACACAATAGTTGCAGATCGTCTTCCAAATCCTGGAGAAACCGTAAATGGCAGTGATTTGCGCGTTCTTCCAGGCGGAAAATCGGGGAATCAGGCCGTTTCTGCAGCGAAAATCGGCGCGAACGTGCAAATGTTTGGCGCGGTAGGCAGCGACGAAAATGCAAAATTCCTACTAAACACGCTAGAATCTGCTGGAGTAGACACGTCTAGAATTTTGCGCGTAGAAGGCGTAAAAAGTGGCGCAACAGTAATAACAGTAGACGCAAAAGGCGGCGAAAACACAATCGTTTACGCTCCAGGGTCTAATGCAAAAGTGAGCGTTGAATACATTAATCAAAACGATGTTAAGCAAGCAATTTGCGGCGCAAGTGTTTTAGGACTTTGCCTAGAAAGCCCAATGGAAACCGTAACGGCGGCGGCAAAAATTGCGAGTGCGGCTGGCGTAAAAGTTTTGCTAAATAATTCGCCTTTTGTAAGCGAGCTGCCACGCGAGTTGATTGAAAACGCAAGCATCCTTCTTGTAAACGAGCACGAGATGGCGCAATTGCTTAAAATTAGCGAGCCAGAAGACGGGAATTGGGACGATTTTGATTGGCATGATGCGGCGCGCATTATGCACGAGTACGGCTTTGATGAGGCAGTTGTAACGCTTGGTGCAGAAGGCTCGGTTGTTTTAGACTATGCTGCGCAAGATGGCAAGAAGGCTGTGCGCATTTGCCCTCAGCGTGTTAAAGCAGTAGATACAACGGGCTGCGGAGACGCGTTTATGGGAACTGTTTTAGCAGGACTTGCAGCTGGATTTAGCCTAGCGCAAAGCGCGCAAGTTGCCACTTACGTTTCGGCGTATGCAGCAATGGGATTTGGAGCGCAAAGTTCGTATGGAAGTGCGCAGCAGGTTGTTCGCGCATTTGAGTAGTGGCGTTGTATGCTGCTAAACTAGTCGCGTATGCGTTTTTACAGATTTTGCAAACGGGAAGGCAAATATGTCAACAATTCTTGAAGGCACTCCAAAAAAGCAAATGATGCTTGTAACGGGTAGAGCGTATCCGCAACTTGCGGAAGAAACCGCCAACTACCTTGGAATAGACGTGCTGGAAACAACTGCCTACGATTTTGCAAACGGAGAAATGTATGTGCGCTTTACGCAACCAGTTCGAGGCGCAGACGTTTTTGTTTTGCAAGCGCACACAGATCCAATCAACAATTGGATTATGGAGCAGCTGCTTATGGTGGATTCTTTAAGGAGAGCATCCGCTAGAAGCATAAACGTTGTTGCGCCTTTCTTTGGGTATTCGCGTCAAGACAAAAAGCATCAAGGCCGCGAGCCAATTACAGCGCGACTTATGTTTGACTTGTTCCGATCTGCTGGAGCTACTCGTATTTTGACTGTAGACATGCACGCGGCTCAAGAGCAGGGATTCTTCGACGGTCCTGTGGATCACTTAACAGCTATGCCAGTTTTGATTGACTACGTTCGCAACACTATGAGCCTGGAAAACACTACGATTGTTTCTCCAGACGCAGGGCGAATCAAGGTTTCGGAGCAATGGGCTGCAAAGCTTGGCGGATTGCCATTAGCGTTTATTCACAAAACGCGAGATATAACAAGGCCAAATCACGCGGAAGCGCATGGAATTATTGGAGATATTCAAGGCCGCGATTGCATTGTTGTAGACGATATGATTGATACGGCTGGCACGATTTGCGAAGCTGTGCGCACGCTTAAAGGCGCTGGTGCAAAATCCGTTACTTTGGTTGCAACTCATGCGCTACTATCTGGCCCTGCAGTAGAGCGACTTAAGAGTTGCGGCGCGCGTGAAATCATTTTAACGGATACAGTTCCTGTTCCCGAAGAAAAGCGCTTAGAAAATATGACGGTTCTTTCGATTGCGCCTCTTTTGGCTGCTGGAATTAGGTCTGTGTTTAGGTCCGGGTCGCTTGTTTCGCTTAGAAACGCGCTTCCAGAAGACATGAAGCATAGGAATATTTACGCTCATTAGTGTGGTTGATTAGCTGCGCGGCGGTGAGTCGCAAGCATGATGTAGACTTAGTAGGTTGTTCGTAAAATTAAATATGCAAAAATTATTGCGTAATAATCGCGTAATAAATTGTGTAATAATTTGATTTACGAACGATTTTGCAAACACACTCCTGCTGTGGAAAGCCCGCAGCCGAATAGTCCGAAGGAGGTGGGTGATGTCTGCACACAAGTATGAACTGATGTTCATTGCCGATTCAGAGCTTGACGAGCGCGGTCTTAAGAAGTTGACCGAGCAGTATCTTGAGCTTGTCACCAAAGAGGGCGGTTCCGTTGATGGTACCGACTATTGGGGTCGCCGTAAGCTTGCTTACGAGATTGATGGCAAGAACGAAGGTAACTACGTTGTAGTGAATTACACTGCCGAGCCAGCACTTAGCGACGAGCTTGACCGTGTTTTGAACCTTAACGAATCTGTAGTCCGCACGAAGATTCTTCGCAAGGACGCAAAGTAAAGCAAAGTAAAGCAAAGTAAAGCAAAGTAAAGTCAAAAGTTTAGGGACAATATCCAAAATTTTATTTAGATTAGTTTGATTAATTTATAGTCAAATAGTCAAATAGCCAAATTGGATTTGCTCTAAATTGTTCCACGAAATTGTTCCAAGTCTTAATAGAAAAGAGGCTACGATGGCTGGAGAAACTGTTATAACTGTGATTGGTAATTTGGCTAAAGAGCCAGAAACTGCTACCAGTTCCAACGGTAGTGTTAGAACGTCTTTTACGATTGTTTCTAATTCCTCTACTTTTGACAGAAGAACAAACAGCTACGTTAACGGCACGCCATTATCGCTTAGATGCGTTGCATGGGGCGACTTAGCTGAGCATTGCGCACAAACACTTACTAAGGGAATGCGCGTTATTATTCAGGGTAGGTTGCGTGCAAACAACTACGTTGATAAAAACAGCAACGAAAAACGATACAGCATTGATTTGATGATTGATGAGATTGGGCCATCCTTGCGTTTTGCAACCGCTCAGGTTAATCGTTTGAGCTCGAAGGGCGGTTTTGCTGGGAACAATGGCGGATTCAATCAGGGCGCTGGTGCTGGAGCTGGTATGAATGCTGGTGGATACACTGGCGGTTATGCTGGCGGCGCGAATTATGCAAATAGTGCGGCTGCTGGTGCTGGAATGAATGCGCAAAATGGCGCTAATCAGGGCGTAAACGTTGAAGACCCGTGGAGTGCTTCTGCTCCATCAAACGGCGGATTTGCAACGTTTGGAGCTAGCTCCGATTTTGGTGGAACAGACGAAGAGCCAGAGTTCTAGTTTTTCTAGTTTTATGCGCGCGCTAATGGCGTCTAGTCGCCGCTGCTTTAGGGCAGATAGTTTAGCGAATATGACTTATTGCTTGTAAAACTAATGCTGGTAAAAATCTAAATACGACTTTACAATTAAAAACATCAGTTTAGCGTATAAACAAAAACAAAAGTTTAACGCATTTAAGAGAGGACATCCTATGTCACGTAAGAGGCCGCAACCACCGGTCAAGCCTTTTAAGAAGAAGCCAAATCCTTTGAAGGCTGCCAAGATTACTGAAATTGATTACAAGGACGTTGCTTTGTTGCGTAAGTTCGTTTCGGACCGCGGCAAGATTCGTTCCCGTCGTATTACTGGTGTAACCGTACAGGAACAGCGCAAGATCGCGAAGGCCGTTAAGAACGCTCGCGAGATGGCTTTGCTCCCATACGCCACTACTGGTCGCTGATTGAGAGGATAGAACATGGCAGAAACCAAGGTTATTCTCACCAAGACCGTTGCAAACTTGGGTCACTCGGGTGACGTTATTACTGTTAAGGCTGGTTACGCACGTAACTACTTGATTCCACAGGGCTTGGCCTTTGCGTGGAATAAGGGCGCTGCTTCCCAGATTGAAGCGATGCGTCGCGCACGCTTGGCTAAGGCTGTTGCCACTCGCGAAGAGGCCGTTGCAGCTAAAGCCGCAATCGAAGGCACTGTTGTAGAAATCGCTGCTAAGGTGAGCGAGTCTGGCAAGCTCTTCGGTGGTATTTCCGCCGATAAGATTGCTGCTGCTTTGGCACCAAAGGCCGCCGTTGAAGCACGCGCTATTAGCGTTGCTGCAATCAAGACCACTGGCGAATTCCCAGCAACTGTGGCTCTTCACCCAGAAATCAGCGCTTCCTTTACTGTTAAGGTTGTAGCTGAGTAGTTAAACGTGTTCCAGCTTCCCACGTGGGTTTTGTGAGTTCTTGCAAGTTTTCTTGCGAATTTTTGCGGAATTTGCGATGGGAGGCAATCCATTTGGATTGATCTTAAGCATTGGCTCTGTGCGAATTGTGGTGAGTTTTACTTGCTGCGACTTGCGCGGAGCTTTTTTCGTTGCGAATCGACTTGCATGAGCGCTTAGAGCGTAGCGCGCGAATGCACTTCGATTCGCTGAGCCGCTCAAACGTAAAGTCCAGTGGACTTTACGTGCGGCGAAGACGTGAGCGCAGCTAATCTGCGCGAGCGATATTTCCGCTTTTTGTACGTGATTTGGGTCAAATTTGGTACAAAGTGCGGAAATGGTTGACGCTTTTTGTACGTGATTTGGGTCAAATTTGGTACAAAGTGCGGAAATGGTTGACGCTTTTTGTACGTGATTTAGGTCAAATTTGGTACAAAATGCGGAGTTGTTTTCCGTGTTTTGTTGTTGAACACGCTAATTAGAGAAACAAAATTCGGGAAATGTGAATGTGTTGTGTGCGTATTGCGTAAATCGTGGTGTTGAATCGTTTTAGCTACTAAATTATAAAAGTTGATAAATAGACTTAACATGCAAAAGCGAGCATTTGCGCAATTATGCAATGCTAATAATTAAGCAATGCCAATAAGTGAACCAGTGCGTCGCAAAGGAGGATTAGTGACTGAGTGCAACACTTTAGCGAATCGCCACGCGTCTAATCCGTGCGATTGCAATAATGAGCGCACAAAAAATCGCGTACATAATCGCATTGGCGTTGGGCAGACTTGCGCAAAAGTAATTCTTTTTGGTGAGCATTCGGTTGTTTATGGCCACAGTGCAGTGGCTCTTCCGCTGAAAAATCTTAAGATGCGCGCAACAGTTAGTAGCGCAATCGCAGAAAAGGCATCAATCGCAGAAAACGCATACAATGCATTAAACACAGGTGCGCAAAAGTCGCAAGCAACCGACGAGCTAGTTGCACAAATCGAAAATAATCCTAATAAAAACAGCTTGCAAGAGCTTGCTCAAAGTTACGTAACGCTTAAAGCGTTGGATTTTTGCGGGCCATTAAAAAATGCGCCAAAGCGTTTGAACTCCATTAAAACCGCGATTTATAAGGCTTTGCAATTTGCGAATTGGCGCGGCGAAGCGTTACAAGTGGAAACAGCTTGCGATTTTCCGCCAGAGCGAGGATTGGGGTCGTCGGCTGCAGCTGCAGGTGCTGTAATTCGCGCGATTCTAGGCTATTATGCGATTGAAGCCAGCGAGGATCAGCTTTTTGCGCTTACGCAGGAGGCGGAAAATGTTGCTCATGGAAAGGCATCGGGATTAGACGCTAAGGCTACTGCTTCGGCGCGCGCGGTGCGATTTTTGTGCGGAGAATTTAGCAACATAAATATACGATTGCACGCGTGGCTTGTTTTGGCTGATTCGGGGTGCAAGGGTCAAACGCGCGATACGGTTGAAGCATTGCGCAAAAAGCGCGATTTGAATCCGCATGCGGTTGATGCGATGCTGGAGCAGCTTGGGAAAATTGCTATTAGCGCGCAAGATGATTTAGAGCTTGGGCAGCCGCTGGAAATTGGGCTTAAGATGAGCCTCGCGCACAAGATTCTTGCGCAATTAGGCGTGAGCACGCCACTATTAGACGAGTTGGTTAGTGCTGCGTGCAAAAGTGGTGCTTTGGGAGCAAAGCTGACTGGAGGAGGCGGTGGCGGATGCGTTATCGCGCTTGCGCAAAACTACGATAATGCGCTTAAAGTGGCGCTGGCTTTAGAGCGTGCAGGTGCTGCCAAAACGTGGATTGTGGAAATCGGCAGTTAGAAAGGTTATAGAAAGGTTATTGTGGAAAACGTTGAAATTGAGCCAAAAATAGCGTTTGACGAGTCGATGCAAACGCATTGCGCAATCGCGGAAGCAAACGCAAATATTGCGCTAATTAAGTATTGGGGAAAGCGCGACGAGCAGTTTATTTTGCCGTATTCTTCCTCGCTATCTTTGACTTTAGGTGGATTTTTCACAAAAACTAGCGTGCATTTTGACGATTTTCTAAAAGAAGACTCCGTTTGCTTAAACAACACAGAGCTTAGTGGCGATTTATTGCAAAGCGAAGAGCGCGCGCGAATTGTAAGAATGCTAGACATGGTGCGGAAGATGGCTGGAATCGAAAGCCATGCGCGAGTCGTAAGCAAAAACACGGTTCCAACGGCAGCGGGCCTTGCGTCTAGTGCCTCGGGTTTTGCAGCGCTGGCGGCGGCTGCAGCGTATGCGGCTGGTCTTAGGTTAAACGCGCGCGAACTTTCGATTTTAGCGCGCAAAGGGTCGGGGTCGGCATGCAGGTCGATTTATGGCGGATTGGTGTTGTGGAACGCGGGCGTGAGTAGCGAAACAAGTTGCGCGGAGCCAATTGAATCGCCAAAAGATTTGAATCTTGCAATGGTGGCTGTTGTTTTGAATCCAAGCAAAAAGAAGATTTCGAGCCGCAAAGCAATGCGTCAAACGGTTGAAACGTCGCCGCTTTATAAAAGTTGGATCGAAAGTTGTAAAGATGACATTACAGCGGCTTTGCAAGCGATTAAAAACTGCGATTTAGAGGCGTTGGGCGAGGTTTCGGAGAGAAATGCTTTAGGAATGCATGCTGCAATGCGCGCGGCCAATCCTAGCGTTGACTACCTTAGCGAAGAATCGCACGCCGTGCTTAGAGTCGTGCTGCAAATGCGCGGCGAGGGGTGGCCTGTTTGGGCTACAATGGACGCAGGTCCAAATGTTAAGGTTTTAACTAGTGCGGAGCAAGTTTTGCGCGTTAAAAACGAGTTGAGGCTGCGCGTGTTGAGTGAGATTAAGAGTTTGCGCGAGTCGCAGAAATCGGCGGATTTTGCGGAATCTGTTGAATCAGCGCAATCCAATCCGCAGTTTATTATTGCGCGCCCAGGCGATGCGGTTAGCGTAACGGCGTACGGAGAAAATCATGACTAAGTTTCAAGCGGAAGCTCCTGGAAAGCTTTATATAGCAGGCGAATACGCTGTTGTGGATGGAAGAGCGGCAATCGTAGCAGCTGTGAATCGTTATGTTAAAGTTACGGTTGACGCGGCTGGAGCTTGCGATTTTTCTGAAGATGCCGACTGTGGCAGGAATTTTTACGGCAGGAATTTTTACGGAAAAATTACGTGTGAGGATAAAAATTTTGAGCCATTATATTGGAAGTTTGGCGGCGGAAACGGTGACGGCACGCGTTTTGGCAATAACAAGGAATTTATTTTAGATAAAAATGATGGATGCGGATGCGATTCGCGCTCGGTTGCTTGCGATTTGCCAGCGGAAAAATCGCAAGCAACCAACGATTCGCTAGAACAAACTAATGTAGAAAAAATTAAAAAATACTACGCGTACGTGATTTCCGCAATGAACGTAGTGGACGAATATGCGCGCGAGATGGGCGTGTTGGGTGCGGAGGACGCACTGGGTTGCGCGCGCGAATACAACGTACACATTGAAAGCGATTTAGACGATAAAAAAAGTGGCAAAAAATATGGACTTGGATCTTCGGCTGCAGTAACGGTGGCTGCTGTTCGCGCGTTGTGCGAATGGTACGGATTGGCGATTGCAACGCCAGAATTGTGCAAATTGGCCATAATCGCGTCTTCGCTAGTAAAAAAGTCGGGAAGCGGCGGAGACGTGGCAGCAAGCTCATACGGTGGGTGGGTATTGTATCGCGCGTACAATCGCGAATGGCTTAAAGCGGAAGTCGAAATGATTGAAAGCGGCGACTCCAGCTTGTGCGAGTTGATGCAAAGAAAATGGCCGCGATTTGAAGTAAAACGCTTAAAAGTGGGCGCAAGCTTACGACTTTTAGTTGGCTGGACTGGGAGCCCTGCCAGTAGCGCGGAGCTTGTTGGAAGCGTGAAAGCTGGAGTGAAATCTGAGGCAAGCGGCACTTTAAGCGTGAATAATATTGATAAAACATACGCTGAAACATACGCTAAAACTTACGAAGATTTTTGCGTGCAAAGCGAAAAATGCGTGCAAAAAATCGCAAATGCGCTAGAAAATGGGGATTTTAACGCGTTATTAAGCGGATTCGCGCAAAATCGTGCGTTGCTAAAAAATCTTGGAGAAATCACGGGAACGCTAATCGAAACACCAAAACTTACGCAGCTAATCGAAGTTGCCAACAGTGCAGGATTGCCATCCAAAACAAGCGGCGCAGGCGGAGGAGATTGCGGAATTGCGATTGCGCGCGCACAAGATTTTGATGCAGTTGCTAATCTCATTAAAGACGAATGGCAAAAAAGTGGGATTGAGGCGCTTAATCTGAAAGTCGCGGAATTTGATGAAAATCGCGACTCTTCGCTTATTGAACAGCGCAAAGACGATCACATAAAACTTGCGTGCGAACAATATAAATCGCACGCGGACGCTGGTTTTGAACAAGTGCGATTTATTCCAAATGCGTTGCCGCAATTGGCGCTAAGCGATGTAGATACAAGCGTGCGCGTGTTTGGAGAATCCGCAAAATGGGACGTTCCGCTGTACATTAACGCAATGACGGGCGGCAGCAAGAATGGCGAAAATATAAACGCAATGCTTGCAAAAGTGGCAGCAAAAACTGGTGTAGCAATGGCTTCTGGCTCGCTAAGCGCAGCGCTTAAAAATCCGCGTCTTGCAGAGACTTTCAGCGTTATTCGGCGCTTTAATCCGCGCGGATTTGTTATGGCGAATGTAAGCGCTGGGGCAAGCGTTGAACAGGCGATTAAAGCTGTTGAAATTTTGCAAGCAAACGCGTTGCAAATCCACCTTAATGCGGCGCAAGAGCTTGTTATGAGCGAAGGCGACCGCGATTTTAGCGCGTGGCTTAGCAATATTGAGGCTGTTGTGCGCGCGCTTGATTCAATGAAAGTGCCAGTTGTTGTTAAGGAAACTGGATGCGGAATGAGCGCTGGGGATGTTCTGCAATTGCAAAATGTGGGCGTGCGCGCTGTGGACGTTGGTGGGCGCGGCGGCACGAATTTTGTTGCGATTGAAAATGCACGGCGTGGGCGTGGGCGCGGCTACGAGTTCCTTGATTCTTGGGGGCTTACCACTGTTGAGTCGTTACTAGACATAGCGCAATGCGATAAGATTTTGCACGATTCTTGCGATTCTTGCGATGGTGCGGTTGCTGGCAGTTGTGCGCAAATGCAAGTGTTTGCAAGCGGAGGAGTGCGTACGCCGCTTGATGTTGTGCGCGCGCTGAAGCTTGGGGCGAGTGCAGTTGGAGTTGCTGGCGAGTTCTTGCATACGCTAACTTGCGGTGGACAGGATGCGCTTGTTGAGCAGATTGAGGATTGGAAGACGCAGATTCGCGCGATTATGGCGTTGCTTGGATGTAAGAATGTTGCGGATTTGCGCCAAAATTCGCGCATCTTGATTGATGGCAAGCCGTGCGCGCTGTAATGTCTGGCGTAGTGATATACTTGTGTAGTTGTGCGTTCAGGCATGCTTATTTGTTTATGCGATTTAGCGTCGGTTAGTCGCGTTTGGATTTGCATGGATGAGCGACGCAAGACTTGCAAGTCAAAGAAAATAGGAGTCCATTATGGCAGCTCGTTGCGCATTATGTGGCAAGGGACCGCAGACCGGTTTCAGTGTTTCACATTCGCACATTCGCAATAAGCGCACCTTCCGCCCGAACCTTCAGCCAGTTCGCACCACCATTGATGGCGAAAATGTTCGCCTTCGTGTGTGCGTAAAATGCATTAAGGCAGGCAAGGTTCAGCGTGTTGAAGCGTGAATCGCGTGTTAAATGTAAGGCCCTGAGCAGTGCTCGGGGCTTTTTTGTTAGCGAATTGACCTGCATTCGCGCTTAGACCGCGCGCGCTACATTTCCGCTTTTTGTACGTGTTTTGGGTCGATTTTGGTACAAAGTGCGGAGTTGTTTGACGGGTTTTGTAGTCCTACATGCTGTTTTGAGCTACAAAGTGCGGAAAGTTGTGCGAGCGTTACGGCGCGCTTAAATCTTAGCGCAACGATTATAATCGAAGTATGGCAGCACGCATAACACTTAACACAGCAATATCTTCAATCGTAGGCAACAAGCGCCGCGTATCTGCCTTAAAATCGCTAGGTGTAGTCACAGTAAAAGACGCGCTAACGTACTACCCGTTTAGAGTCACAAATCCGCTAAAACGCGCGCGTTTAAGCCAAATTTTGCCAGGTCAAGAAGTGGCGTTTTGTTCGATTATACAGTCCATAAACTTAGTGCAAATGAATGCGCGGAGAGGGTATCGCCTAGATGTAAACGTTGCGCAAGATGCGTCGCGCGCTCAAATCGTCTATTTTTCAAAAAGCAAGCAATACGCGCAATGGGTTAGCAGCCGCATGAGCGTTGGTCAAACCGTTGTTGTGGGCGGCGCGAGCGGCGCGTTTAATGGCGTTTTGCAATTTACGCATCCGCAAGTTATAAGCGTTTTGGCGGCGCGTAGTGATGATGAGAAGTCGAGTAACGATGAGAAATCTATCAACGATGAGAAATCTAGCGCGTCTGACGATTTTGCTGCGAAAAGTGTTGAAGAAGCGTTTGAAAAGTTATGCGCTCCTCGGCCGATTTATCACGCAAATTCGCGTATTTCTAGCGACCATATTCACGAGACGATTTTAGGATTATTGCAACTTTTTAAGAGTTGTGATAGTGGCGATTTTGCGCCTGAATCCCTGCCTGAATCACTGCCAGACATTCTTCCACAATCCGTAATCGCAAGTAAAAATCTTATGCACCGCACGGATGCGTTTGAATCAATTCACAATCCGCAAAGCAAAGAGGATTTTGCGCGTGCAATTAACACAATGCGTTTTGAAGAGGCGTTTATATCTCAAATTGCTGTTTTGCAATCGCGCGAGAATTCGCGTCTTGGCTCTGCTTATAAATGCAACAATGGCGCTTTAAGGCAGCAGTTTGAAGAAAGTTTGCCATTTGCGTTGACGGAAGGCCAAAAAAACGTTATTAGCGAGATTACTGAAGATATGCAAGGCGCGCAGGGCGAATCGCAAGCAACAGATGATTCGCAAGCAGCCAGCGAATTGCCATTAACCAGCGAATCACCATTAAAACCAATGCGTCGTCTTTTGCAAGGAGAAGTCGGCTCTGGAAAGACGGTTGTTGCAATGAGCGCAATGCTTCAAGCTGTTGGTTCGGGCCATCAAGCGGTTCTTGTTGCGCCAACTCAAGTGCTGGCTCATCAACACGCCGAAAACTTGCGCAAAATGATTGCGCGCGCACATATAAACGTTGAAATTACGCTTGTGACGGGCGGAATGAAGCTGGCGGATCGAAGAAGTGCTTTGGCAAAAGTAGCAAGCGGCGAGCCAGCGATTATTGTGGCCACTCATGCCGCATTTTCCGCTAGTTTTAAGCCCACAAACCTTGCGCTTGCGATTATAGACGAGCAACACAGATTTGGCGTTGAGCAGCGCGATTCGCTTATACGAAAAATGAGCAATAATGCGGATGTTCATCTTCTTGTTATGACGGCTACGCCGATCCCTAGGAGCGCTGCAATGACTTGGTTTGGCGATTTAGACGCGTCTTACTTAACGGAGCTTCCAGGCGGCCGAAAGCCGATTCGAACGTTTGTTATAAACGAGCTGGACTTTGCAAAAATGGCAGCTATGTTTAGACACGTTCGTTCTAGGATTGACGCGGGGGAGCGCGCGTACATTGTTTGTGCGCGAATAGACGATGACGATAATGGCGATAATGGCGACAACGGAGATAATGGCGATTGCGCGGTTGCTGGCGACTTTGGCGCATACGCATCTAATCCACTAAACGATTCGCAAGTTAACTCACAAGTTAACTCACAAGCAAATTCGCAAATTCACACAGTATCGCAAATTTTAACTCGCCTTAAAAACCTCGCTCAATTTAGTGGCGTCAATTTTGCTGAGCTTACAGGCCGCACAAGCGACGACGAGAAGCGCAAAATTATGAGCGACTTTGAAAGCGGAAAAGTGCAAATCTTGGTTTCTACAACCGTAATCGAAGTTGGCGTAGACGTTGCAAAAGCAAGTTGCATAGTGATTTTTAACGCAGAGCGATTCGGGCTTGCACAGCTTCATCAACTTAGGGGACGAGTGGGGCGCTCTGGCACGCAATCATGGGCTTTTCTGGTATCTGCAGCTCAAGGCAACGAGTTGGCAGCAGAGCGTTTGCAAGTTGTAGAGGAATCGCTAGATGGTTTTGTAATCGCGCAAAAAGACTTGGAGCTTAGAAACGCTGGAGATGTTTTAGGAGATAGTCAATCTGGCGGAAAATCAAGCTTAAAGTTGCTTCGAGTTGTTAAAGACGCGCATATTATTGCAGATGCAAGGCAATGCGCAACTTCGATTCTTGCAAGCGACCCAACTTTGCAAAATCACATGCAACTCGCTGGAGCGGTTTTAGACTTTACTCGTGGAAGTAGCACTGCGATTTTGAGCAATTAGAAGAAAATCGAGAAGAAAATCGCACAATTTTTTACAATTTACGTGCGAAAAAGACAATTTTTGAATATTCTAGAGATATAAGGTAAAAACGCGAGAGACGAGGCAAAGATGACTGAACGCGAACAACAAATATTGTCGTGGATTCAGCAGAATCCTATGATTAGTCAGCAAGAGCTTGCAGATTTAGCTGGCATTACGCGATCGGGCGTGGCCGCGCACATTTCTAATTTGATTCGCAAGGGATACCTTAGAGGCAAAGGTTACATTGTTACGCCACCAAGCTACGTGACTGTAATCGGCGGAATAAGCATGGATGTTTTGGGAATCGCGTGCGGAGATCTTATGGACTACACGTCGAACGCTGCAAAAGTGCGCTACGCGCTTGGCGGAGTTGGGCGAAATATCGCAGTTGCTTTAGAGAGGATGAACACGCGCGCAAGTCTGGTCTCTGTGTACGGAGGCGACCATAATGGCGAGTTGTTCAAAATCGACGCATCTGTAAACGGACTAGATATAGGCTACTCAAAGCAGCTGCCAGACGCAATGACAGCGTCTTACATGTACGTTGGAGACGCTTCGGGGCAAAGGCTTTTGGCACTAGACGATATGAGCATCTACGATTACATGACGCCAGACTTTTTGCGTGAAAGAATATCAATCATAGAAAACGCAGACATTGTTGCGCTCGACACAAACATTTCGCAAAAGTCATTTGAATGGGTGTGCGATAACTACCATAAGCCGATTATGGTGCGCGCAATAACGGATGCAAAAGCTACGAGAATACTTTCGCGCTTAAATTGCATTGATACTCTTGTTTTAGACACTGCAGAATCGCAAGCGCTTACTGGAATTTGCGCTGTAGACGAAAGGTCAGCTGTGCAATGCGCAAAGGCGCTGCTTAAGCGCGGAGTTAAGCGCGTGTTTGTTAATTCTGGGCGAGAAGGCGTTGCGTATGGAATACTTGGGGAAGGCATTGCGTTTTATCCTGTGCCTTTGCGGCGCGTTCAAAGAATGATTGTTTCTAGAGGAAATGGATCCGAAGGTGCTAAGGCTGTTGGCAACGACAACGGTTCTAGCGATACTGCGACTGCTGCTTTGATTTACGCGCGATACAACCACTTTGACAATTCTAAGACTGGGCGATTTGCGGTTGCTGCTGCTGCGCTTAACATGGAGTCTGTTGAAGCGGTGCACGAGGCGATGACGCCAGAGCTTGTTGAGGAGCGTATGCAAAGCATTCATGAGCGCGCGTGATACTCGCTCCGACCTGCATTCGCTTAGAGCGCGCGAACGATGTGACGCTTTTTGTACCACATTCCACCAAAAAATGGTACAAACTCGGGAAAAATCTTCCGCATTTTGTACCATTTTTGACCTAAAACACGTACAAAAAGCGGAAAATCGCTCGCGCGCTACAGTGTGCTGTAACTCGCGAGCGATTTTACCTGCCTGAGCAAGCGCAGTCTAAGCGCTTATCAGTCGCAATCTTCTGGCTTAGGAATCAAGAACGAGCATGCAAACGCGAGAGCAAGCAGCACGATTCCAGCAATCATCGAAGCAACGTAGCCAGTTGTGGCTCCAGCGTTCTGCGCAAAATTGGTCATAACAGCGTAAAGAATCGCAAAGCTCAATCCTGCACCAAGGTTAAACGCTCCAGCATTCATGCCAGGCAAATATCCAGGATTATCTTTAGGAGAAAGCACAATTCCAAGGCCGTTAAGCATAATGTTTGCAACACCTGCGTAGCTAATTCCAAGCCACAAAGAAAGCACTACAAGAGCGCAAACAGAAGGCATTTCAGCAACGTACATTCCAAATACAACGCCAAGAACGCTTACAAGGATTCCAGCGCGCAAAACGAGTCGGTATCCAAACTTTGCAGCAAGCATGCCAGCAACAGGACCAAATACAAAGCCAATGATTGCGTAAGGTGTAAGAGTTGCAAAGCTAACCACACTTGCGCTCATTGCAGCTCCAGACTTAACATCTTGTGCAAGCTGTGGAACAACGCCATTCATGATTGCAAAAACGCCCGTCATTGTAAGAAGCGTGCAAGAAAGCAATCCCCAAGTGCGTCGTTGGCTCATATATTTTGTAGAAACAAGCGGAGCGGAGTTTTTGCCCTCTACGTTCCAGAAGATTACAAAGAAAACGATTGCAAGAACTACAAGAACTGCAACAAGAGTCAAGTTGGCGCTAGCAAGCTTGCCGATTTCGTTAATCGCAAGATATGCAGCCAAGAACGCGATGCCAAGCGTTACAACACCAACCCAATCCATCTTAGGAGTGTCTTGCGCGTGCGATTCTTCAGTCTGGAATATAACCAAAAGAACTGCAATCACGCCGATTACAGCCATTGTACAAAACACGGATCTAAATCCAAAGTTGCCTGCGAGCCAGCCGCCTGCAAGTGCGTCAACGCCTGCAATTCCGCCATTTACAGATGTTAAAATTGCCATCAACTTTGCGTAACGCTTTTCTTCGCTAACGCGCACGCGCAGCATAATCAAGCACATTGGCACAACTGGACCGCTTGCGCCTTGAAGGATTCGGCCAATCATAAGAACCGTAACATTTGGTGCAATGGCGCTAATCACGCATCCTAAAATGGTTGAAATCAGAATGCCTGTAAGTACTTTTTTGCGGCCAACAAGGTCTGCCAAGCGAGGTAGGAATAGCGAAAACAGCGCTGCTGCAGTAAAGAACACGGTTTGTGTTAGCGCGATTTGCGTATCCGTTGTTTTAAGCTCGTGTGTCATAGTGGCGAGTGCTGGGGAGAGCATGGATGCGTTTAGCTGGAACGCAAAAATGGCCACTAGAAGTGCGGTCATAAGTGCTACGATTGAGCGTCCGCCCTTGTCTAACATGTGTGGAGCTGGAGATGAAACCTCAGTCATAATAACTCCTATATATTGTTTGGTTATTAGGGATCTTCTCTTGTTAGGGATTTTCTCTATTATCTTTTATTTATTTGTTTGATGTATATTGTTTGACTATTTGGTTTATTTGACTTACTTGACTTATTTGATTCCATCGATTCGCTTTAGAGCGTCGATAATCAAATCCCAGAACTTGTTAAAGTCAAGCTTAGTGGCCACTTGCGTGTGGCATTCGCTTGCGGATGGCTCTGGTCCGCGCAAGTCTGCAACCGTCATTCCAAGTGTTAAATCGCCTTTAATTTCAACGTCTAGAGGGCATCTGCGAGTTTGTACAACACTGTGGTCAATCAAGTACGCAACCGTGCAAGGATCGTGCACAGGTGGGTCAATAAAATCTTGATTGTTTTGGTATGTTTTGCGGAAGAAGTCCATCAAGCCGCTTGCAAACGCAGAAAGAGGTGTGCCGATTGCGTCGATTTTAGCTTGTACTTGCGGTGTGCAAAGTGCTTGGTGCGTTAAATCAAGACCAACCATTGTAATAGGCCAATCTTCATTAAACACAACGTGAGCGGCTTCAGGATCTACCTTAATGTTAAATTCTGCGACCGCGCTCCAATTTCCAACGTGGTAGCCGCCGCCCATAAGCACAACTTCCTTAACGCGGCTAACGATTCGCGGCTCCATTCGCGCAGCCATTGCAATGTTTGTAAGTGGGCCAGTTGGAACAAGTGTAATCGTGCCTGGCTCGCTGTTCATAATCGTGTTGATAATCCAGTTTACTGCGTGGCCTTCGTCTAATGGGCGAGTTGGCTTTGGGAGAGTTACTCCGTCTAGGCCAGTTTCGCCATGAATGGATGCAGCCACTTCTAGCGGGCGAATCATTGGGCGATCGCATCCTGCGTGAACTGGAATGTTTGTTGCGTGAGCCATTTCTAGCGTTGCTCGCGCGTTGTACGTAACTTTTTCGAGGCTTTGATTACCGCCGACTGTTGTTACGCCAATCAAATCAATGTTTGGGTTGCCAAGCGCTAGAAGAATTGCCATCGCGTCGTCGTGGCCAGGGTCGCAATCTAAAATGATTGAAGTCATTGCTGCTCCTTAGTTGTTTAGTTGTATGTCAGTTGTATTTGGGATTTAGATATTTTATGCTTAGGCTTTTTAGCAAACTTCATTGTTTAGCGTAGTTTGGGATAAATCGCCAGAAACCAGTGCTAAGCAACATTTGTTGATGTTAATAAACAAATGACCAATACAATTTTAACAAGGATAAAATTTGACACAAGTAAAAAAGATGCATAAGGCAAAATAAATTAAAATGATATGCTTAAAATATGCACGTAATTGCAGGAAGATTTAAAGGCACGCCATTATGCGCCGCAAAGTCATGTACAAGACCAACAACAGACCGCACAAAAGAGGCGATTTTTTCTAGACTCGACTCGTGGGGAGTGTGCGGGGGAGCGCGCGTACTCGACTTATTCGCTGGAACCGCTGCGTTGGGCGTGGAGGCGATTTCTAGGGGTGCAAACGAGCTGGTGTGTGTAGAGGCTAACGCGGCTGCGGCGGCACTAATTGCAAAAACCGTTAAAGTGCTAGAAAGTCAAAGCGCGTGGAGCCAGGATTTAAGCGTGCGCGTAAACAAAAAGCGCGCGGAGCAGTTTGTGCAAGACTACAGCGGCGAGGCTTTCGATTTGGTGTTTATAGATCCGCCGTACGCGTTGGAGACGGCACAAGTTGAGCTTTTGATTGAAAACATGGTTAATAGGGGAGTTGTGAGCGCTGCTGCAGATACGTTGATTGTTTTGGAGCGTAGCGCGCGCAGCGTTGTGCCTAAGATTTGCGCGGGGTGGGAGATTTTCGACACGCGAAACTATGGCGAGACTGCCGTGATGTTTATTCAAGCTACGCGTTGACCTTTATTTGCGTTTAAAGATTTGCCAAGCTAGGTAGAGATTCGAGATTTTTCGCCGCGAAAGAGGTGAGCCTCAGCGCCGAAGGTGGTGACTCGCCGAGAGAGCAAGAAAAATCGAGAATCTCAGGCGACTAGCGATACGCAAAAGTTTTAGCATGCAAGAGGGCTGGGTGATTCTTGGTCGAACAGTATAAGAGCGGCAGCCGATACCGAATAATCCAATGACTCACCCTACAAACAAACTTCAATCCAAAAAACAAAATCAAAGCCAAATCGGAACAACCGCAACAACAGACTACACGTAAGAGGCGGAGCGTTGTGAGACAAGAAACACACAGCCCTCCTACACACCAAACAAGGAAATGCGCTAGCGATAGCTAGATTTATAGGCGCTTTGGCGAATCGCCAGAAACCTCCCATCCAAGGCTAATCAGCGTTTTTCTATCCTGCTTACTAAGCGACTTGCAATCAAGTTTCTCAATCAAATCTGGTCTAATTTGACTTGTGCGCTCCAACGCATCATCTCTACGGAATCGATCCACTTTAGCGTGGTCGCCCGAAGTAAGAATCGCAGGCACACTAATGCCGCGCCAAGTTGTTGGACGCGTGTACTGGTGATGCTCAAGAATCGCGTCCGCGCCCGTGTATGACTCTTCCACAATCGACTCAGGGTTACCCATAAAGCCTGGAATCAAGCGCGTAATGGCCTCTACCATAACGCTAACAGCAACTTCGCCGCCGTTAAGAACGTAGTCGCCAATCGAATACTCGCGCACATCTAAGCCGCGCGATTTGTAGTATTCTGGGATTCGCGCGTCGTAGCCTTCGTAGCGGCCGCATCCAAACACGAGTCGCTTTGCGTTTGCTAATTGCGTTGCGTCTTTTTGCGAAAACAGTGGTGCAGAAGGATTTGGGAAGATTAGAATTGTGCCGTTATCAACGCTATTATTTGCGATGCAGTTATTGTCGTCGCAGACGTCGCAGCCATCGCAGCCATCGCCGCTGTTATCTGCGATATTATTGCCACTAAAAAGCAGCTCATCAAGGCACTCCGACCACACCTCTGGCTTCATCACCATTCCTGCGCCGCCGCCAACTGGTGTATCGTCAACCGATTGATGAACGTCGTGCGTCCATCTTCTAAGATTGTACGCGTTGATTTTAAGCAGGCCATTATCTTGCGCTTTGCCGAGCAAGCTTAAATCAAGCATGCGAAAATATTCTGGAAATACGGAGATTATGTCGATTTGCATTTTTATAAGCCTTAAGCTTAAATCCTGCGCATTAAAGCCCAGGGATTAAGCCGCCTGGAGGGTCTAAAGTTAAATATTCGTCTTTAAGATTTACTTCTGGAACAAGCGCTTGAACAAAAGGAACTAGCGCAATTTTATCATCGCCAACTGGCTCCAAAAGGCGGATTTTAAGCAGCGACTGCGCGCCGTCCACAACGTCTACGACTTTGCCGATTTCGCGAGGAGCAACACCAAGTGAATTATTCTTACAAATGCGCGCGCTAAGGCCTACTAAATCCTTAATATACCAGGCGTTTTCTTGCTCTAACTCTTCCGCGCTTTGAGCCTTAGTGTAAAGCTCCAAGCCGTTTAATGCCTCTGCGTCGTTACGATTTAGGCTCTGTTCAAAAAGCAGAATCCAGCGGTTTTTGAAAGTGCGAGAGGCTTCGATTGTAAACTTGCGCTCGCCGTCTTGCGTGTAAAGCACATTGCCTGGTTCAAAGCGATTATAAGGTTCGTCGGTAAAGATTTGAACCGTGACTTCGCCTTTTAATCCTTGCGCTTTTCCAATACGACAAACCCTCAGTAGGGTGTTTGAACCTTGCTGAGGGTTGTCAAAAAGTTGGTTTTTAGCCACGTTCAATCTCACTTACGTACGTCCATAATGTCTACGCGCACATTGCGACGGCTTAGAGCCTGAACAACAATACGAATAGCATTAGCGGTACGACCGTTTCTTCCAATAACGCGACCGATGTCTTCTGGATTTACGCGCACGCGCAAAAGTTCGCCGCGAGCGTTTGAATGAGAACGCACGGATACGTCATCTGGAAAATCCACAATGTTCTTAATGAGATGTTCCACAGCTTGAGCCAGCATAATTACTCAGCCTTTTCCTCGGCTTCAGCATCTGCTGCTGGAGCTTCTTCGGCTTCGTTCTTAGCGGCTTCTGCAGCAGCCTGAGCCTTTGCAGCGGCTTCGGACTTAGCAGCCTTAAGCTTCTGAGCTTCGGCTTCTACAGCTTCAACGCGAGCTTGAGCATCTGGGCCAGCTTCGCTAGTCTTCAAAGTGCCTTCTGCACCTTCAAGACCCTTGAACTTCTGCCAATCGCCAGTAATCTTTAGCAGCTTCAACACTGGTTCGGTTGGCTGTGCGCCAACGCCAAGCCAGTACTGTGCGCGATCAGACTTAATCTGAATCAAAGATGGCTGCTTGTTTGGATCGTAGATGCCGATCTCTTCGATGGACTTGCCGTTGCGCTTGTTGCGCGAATCAGAAATCACAACGCGATAGAAGGCGTAGAACTTCTTGCCCAATCTCTTAAGACGAATCTTGGTTGCCAAAATGGCTCTCCTTATAACTAGAGTCGTAGAATTTCGCTCGGGTGTGGGGCACTCCTTGCGAGTTCCACTGTTCCTCGCGTGGTCGATAAGAGGGCTTCGATTCACGCGAATAACTTTTCTATTATGACTGATTGCGTGGACTATTCGCTCCGACCTGCCTTCGCGCTTAGAGCGTAGTGCGTGAACGATATTTCCTATTTCCTATTTGGTGTTGTAGGAGGGCTGGGTGTTTCTACGCTCGCGCGTTACAGCGCGCTCACGCCTTCGCCGCGCAGAAGCAGTGCTTCTGCTCTAAGCGGCTCAGCGAATCGAGGTGACTTCTCGCGCGCTATGCAGCTCGAAGTCGTCGATTCGCCGCGAAAAATCTCGAATCTCTACCTTGCTTGGCGGAGTAATGTACGCAAAGAACGTTGTTATTCGCGTGAATAAGCGCTTTGACTGAGCTTGAAATTGCATAACGCATTTCAAGCTCCTTCAAAGCGTGATTTGGCTCAAGCATAAAGTCCAGTGGACTTTATGTGCCAAATCAGCCGAGCGGCTACTAATAGCCGTGAGGAATAGAGCTAGAGGAGGATTGAAACGCAAACGATTAGCGCAAAGTGGTCGCTGCCGTCCACGCGAATCGTGCTTTGCTCTGTGGCTTTAGCGATGCATCCGCTTGATTTTACTAACACATGGTCAAGCGCAAGATTCGGCCATTTTTGCCACGTTGGCCAAGTCTTTAGTCGCTTGCCGATTTGCATTGATGCGTCGAAAAAGCCTGATTTTAGTAACGTTCTAAAGCTTGGGTGGTCTGGAGTAGAGTTTAAGTCTCCGCCGATTATTGTGACTTTTTTGCATCCGCTTTTATTATGATTTTCGCCGATTTTTGCAAGCGACATTATTCCGCTGCACCAAGCCGCGCATCCGCGCATAGGCGATTTTGGATGCGCTGAGGCGAATGTTATTAGAAGATTTTCCGCGGAAGAATCGCAAGCCTCCGCCGTAACAATTGGCACGTTTGCTGCATCAATCTTAATCGACTTACCAAAAGATTTAACATTGCTTAGTCGCGTATAAATCGCGTTAAAGCCGCCATTTTCGTGGTCGTTCGCGTTGCCCAATTGCACATGCGCAAAATCACGCTTAATGCCAAGTTTTTCAAGGTTTTTTACAAGTTTTTTGCTTACTTCTTGTAAAAGAATCGTGTCGATTTTATGCGTTTTTGCGAGTTTTATTATTTGACTTGCGTTTGCGCGGCCATATCTGCAATTAAGCGTCATAACGCGGATTTCTAGTGATTTTTCCTGCGATTTTTCCTGTTTTATTCGCATCAATCTTCTTGCAAAATACGGCGTATACGATTTCAAAGAGATTAAGAATAACAGTGCATATGCAACGCACAAAAATACGTAAGATTTATAAAATTCATTTTGCGAGCGTGTTGCAACTGCAGCCACAGCGCTGGCGATTAGCCCAAAACCTGCGCAACACGGAGCAATCGGCAGCAGCGCAATAACATAGGGTAGCGGTTTTAGCTTATCTGCTCCAGCTGGCAGCCACCTAAGCAACTGCCAAGCTAGAAGCAAAACAAGCGAAATAAGTAAAATCGCAAGTAAAATCGAGTAAATCATCTACTGGTTATCTGCATTATTTGCATTATCTGCATTATCTGCCGAAAAGTCCTGCGAGTCCGCCACCCAAATTAGGTGGCAAATCAGGCATTCCGCCAGCAAAATCACCTTCGCCACTCATAAGATTTTGAAGATTTTCTGGCAAATTATTAGGCAAATCCTGCTTCTTCTTCATAAAGGCAGATTCGCCAGCGTCATCGCCATCATTCGCATTATTTGCATAAGAATTTCCAGACAAGCGGTCTCTGAGCGCGCGCTCCTCGGCCTCGCGGCGCATAGGATTGCCAGACTTTCCGCCCTTCTTCTTGCTCTTTTTGTCTTTGCGCTTAGACTTTCCTGCGCCGCCGCCAAACCCAGGAATTCCGCCCATTCCAGGCATTCCTGCGCCGCCGCCATTGCTCATGCGCTTCATCATCTTAGCTGCTTGCTCAAAGCGTTGCAAAAGCGCATTCACCGCGGAAACTGAAACGCCTGCGCCAGCTGCGATTCGCGCGCGCCTAGAACCATCAATAATCTTGGTGTCTTTGCGCTCCTTAGGTGTCATCGAGCGAATAATCGCCTCTGTGCGGTCTATCTCGCGGTCGTCAAACTGCTCAAGCTCTTGCCTGTGCGCCGCCATTCCAGGCATCATGCCAAGAATTTTCTTCATAGAACCAAGCTTTTTAACTTGCTGAAGCTGATCCAAAAAGTCATCTAGTCCAAAAGTTCCTTCAGATATTTTGGCGGCCGCTTTTCTAGACTCTTCCTCGTCAAACTGCTTTTGCGCATTCTCAATAAGCGTTAGAATATCGCCCATGTCGAGGATTCTGGAGGCCATTCTATCTGGGTGGAAAATCTCAAAATCCTTCAAACCTTCGCCAGTGGAAGCGAACAAAATCGGCTTGCCCGTAAAGCTTGCAACAGATAGCGCAGCGCCGCCTCGTGCATCGCCATCTAACTTAGAAAGCACAACACCCGTAAAGTCAACGCCCTCGTTAAACGCTTGAGCCGTGCGAACAGCATCCTGACCAATCATGGCGTCTATAACAAACAGGATTTCTTGCGGATTAACAGCATCGCGAATTTCGCGCGCCTGCTGCATAAGAGCGTCGTCCACGCCAAGGCGACCAGCGGTATCGATAATAACCGTGTCGTACATTTTTGCGCGCGCGTAGTCAATGGAATCTCGCGCAACTTTAACAGGGTCTCCCGCCGCTAAACCAGCCGAAACAACTTCGCTGCCGCCATCACTTTGCACGCCTCGCTCTGGCGCAAAAATCGCCACGCCTGCGCGCTCTGCAACAACCTCAAGCTGCGTAACGGCGTTAGGGCGCTGCAAATCCGCCGCAACAAGCAAAGGCGTATGGCCCGAATCCTTAAGCCAGTAGCCCAATTTTCCTGCGAGCGTTGTTTTACCAGCGCCTTGCAAACCAGCAAGCATGATTACGGTTGGGGGGTATTTTGCAAAGTTCAGCGGTCGCTCAACGCCTGCGCCCAAAACGTTTGTAAGCTCGTCGTTTACAATTCGCACAACCTGTTGTGCAGGATTTAGTGCGCTAGAAACCTCTTCGCCTAGTGCGCGCTCGCGGATTTTAGCTGTAAAAGATCGCACAACGTCTAGAGCTACGTCTGCGTCTAAAAGCGCGCGGCGGATTTCGCGAATCGTGCCGTCTATGTCTGCGTCGGATAATTTGCCTTTTCGACGCAAGTGCTTGAATGCGCCAGAAAGTCTTTCTGTTAACGAACTAAATGCTGCCATAATTGCTCTATTCTACAGGTTGTTTGGAACGTTTTGTTATGTTGCTTTTTATTGCTTTTATTATGTTTACATTGTTTTTGATTAAGACAAATGCCACGATGAACCTTGTGCGCAATCTTCGATTACAACGCCAGCGGCGGTTAAAGAGTCGCGAATCGCGTCTGCGCGTGCAAAATCCTTAGCAGCGCGCGCAATCGCCCTTTGTTCTAGCTGATTTGTAATCAAGGATTCAAGAGCTTTGTGTTCCGCGCTTGCGCCACTATTCGCGCCTTCGCTCAAATCTTGCGATTTTTGCGCGTTGCTTCGCCATTGTGGGGAGTAAGGGTCTAGCCCAAGCGTGTCTAGCATTGCGCGAACTTGCAAAACACAAGTCTTAATAAGGTTTTTAATGCCATCGTTTTGACTGTTATCTTGACTTTGCGCATAGTCGTCCAAAAGCGCGTTACCAGAGCGAATCGCAGTAAAAATCGCAGCCAGCGCGCCCGAAACGTTAATGTCGTCGTTCATAGCTTTAGTAAAATCTTCTGGAAGATTATCCGCATCAACGCTTTGAACTTCCGCATAATCTGGCTGATTTTCGATTACGCGGCCAGCGCGCTCGAGGAAGTTAGATATGCGATCATAAGCCGATTGTGCCTCGTTCAAAGATTGATCCGACCACTCCAGCATTGCGCGGTACTGCACGCCGCCTAGCGCGTATCTAACAACCCACGCGGATTTTTGAGCCAGAACCGATGGAACAGAAAGGCCGTTTCCAAGGGATTTGCTCATTTTTTCGCCCTTAGATGTAACCCAAGCGGAATGCATCCACACGTTTGCGCTCTTCCATCCAGCAGCGAGTGTTTGTGCCATCTCGTTTTCGTGATGTGGGAAGCGCAAGTCTAGTCCGCCGCCGTGAATGTCGAATGAATCGCCAAGATAGCGGTGACTCATCGCTGAGCATTCAATGTGCCATCCTGGTCGGCCTGCTCCAAACGGCGTATTCCAGCGCGCGTCTTTTTGGTCAAAATCGCAAGGTGCCTTCCAAAGCGCAAAATCGCGAGCATCATGCTTATCTGGGCTTGCGTCGGCAGGGTCAATCGGATTGTATTTGTCGGCTTTGCTGGATTTGTCGTCGCTATTACTGCCATCTGAATTGCCATTTTGATGCGTAAGTGCGCCGTAATCCTGCCAACTTGGAACACTAAAATACACGTTTCCAGTAGGATTGCCATTCGCATCCGTTATTTCGTATGCGTGTCCGCGGTCGATCAAGCGCTGTATAAGCTCCACCATGTCGTTGATGTGACCAGTTGCGCGCGGCTCCACAGTAGGCGGCATAACACCAAGCGTGTTGTAAGCTTCAGTAAACTCGCGCTCGTAAATGTAGGCGCGCTGCCACCATGTTTGGCCATTTTCGCTAGCTTTTTTGATGATTTTATCGTCTATATCTGTAACATTTCTAACAAAAGTAACGTTGTAGCCAAGGCGCAAAAGCCATCGGCGAACAACGTCGAAGGCGATTGCTGCGCGAATATGACCTATGTGCGGCGAGCTTTGCACAGTTGCGCCACACACGTACATTCCAACGTGACCAGGAGTGATGGTTGTAAACTCGCTAGTGCTGTGAGTTGCCGTGTTGTATAAGCGCAATCGCGCGGCTGCTGCTGTAAGAGTTCTGTTCGTATTTTCAAGCATAATCTCAATTATATGTTTAGCTAATAACTCACGTTTAGAGCGCGCGAACGATTTGACGCATTTTGTACCATATTTGATCTAAATCACGTACAAACTCGGGGAAATAACTCCGTATTTTGTACCAGATTTGATTTAAATCACGTACATTTTCGGGCGCGACGACCTGCCTGAGCACTTAGACCGCGCGAACGATTCGACGCACTTTGTAGCTTTGGTCGTAGATAGGCGTAGGACTATGATTGCAAGCAGATAGAAAATGCAAGCGCAGCTACGGAAAAATGGCCACTAACCGCCCGCCGAATGCACGCCACTAAAATCGCAAGAAAGGATTAAAAATGCTTGATTCTTTTGATTTCGCAAAGTCTGAAGTAAAGTCTGACGTAAAATCCTACGCAAACTCTTCCGTACTCATGACCGACATGTACGAGTACACAATGCTCGACGCTGCGCTAAAAGACGGCACAGCAGACCGAAAATGCGTTTTTGAGATTTTTGCGCGACACCTTCCGCAAGGTCGCCGCTACGGAGTGGTAGCAGGCACTGGCAGAATTTTAGAGGAGCTAGCGCGATTCCACTTTAGCGACGAGGATTTGCGATTTTTGCAAGACCGCAAAATCGTAAGCAAAGACACCATTAAATGGCTAGAAAACTACCACTTTAGCGGCAAAATTCGCGGTTACAGGGAAGGTGAAATGTTCTTCCCAGATTCGCCGATTTTGCAAGTTGAAGGCACTTTTGGCGAGTGCACGCTGCTAGAAACGTTGCTGCTTTCCGTGCTTAACTACGATTGCGCGGTGGCGAGCGCCGCCGCACGCATGGTTTCCGCTTCTGCTGGAAGGCCGTGCATGGATATGGGTGGCAGGCGCACAAACGAGTGGTCGGCGGTGGCTGCCTCTCGCGCGGCGGTAATCGGTGGTTTTAAGGGCACTGCAAACTTGCTCGCGGCAAAGCTTTACGGTCTTAAGGCGATTGGAACGGCAGCGCATTGCTTTACGCTTGTGCACGACCGCGAGCGCGATGCTTTTGAGTCGCAGATTGCAGCGCTCGGCAAAGGCACAACGCTGCTTGTAGACACGTACAACGTGGAAGAGGCTGTTAAAACCGCCGTGCAAGTTGCTGGCGCGGATCTTGGCGGCGTTCGCATTGATTCGGGCGATTTGTGCGTTATGGCTCGTCGCGTGCGCGCGCAGCTCGATGCGTTAGGCGCTAAAAACACTAAAATCACAGTTACTAACGATTTGGACGAGTACGCTCTTGCGTCTTTGCAAAACGCGCCAGTCGATTCCTACGGCATTGGCACAATGCTTGTTACGGGTTCGGGCGCGCCTACTTGCGCAATGGTTTATAAGCTTACGGAGCGCCAGGGTTCGGATGGCGTTATGCAACCTGTTGCTAAGAAGTCTAAGAATAAGGCGACTGTTCCAGGGCGTAAACTTGCGTATCGTTCCTACGATTTTAGTCGAGCGAATGGCGGTGCTGCTGGCAATGGCGTAGCTGATTGTGAGCGCGTGATTTCTGGATCGGAGAGTGCGCTCGCTGCCTTTAATCCGCAAGATTCTTGGGAAGATTTGCTAGTTGACTACGTGCAAAATGGCGAATTTAATACGGAGTTTATGGGTCATGACGCGATTATGCGCGCACAAGATTATTGCGCCAAAGCGCTTAGCAGACTTCCGATTTCTGCTCAAAGTCTTATGCGCGGCGACCCTGCGATTCCTACAGAAATCAGCGTTTTAGGCTAGTTTTGCTAGTTTATAAATCAGCTCTAATTTGAGTTACTCTAAAAGCCCAGATTGTTCATCTCTTCGTAGATTTTTTTGCACTCTGGGCAAACAGGGTAGTCGTTTGCTTCGCGCTTTGGAATCCACACTTTTCCGCACAGTGCTACAACAGGGCGGCCAGTCAAGCGTGATTCGATTACGCGATCTTTGGAAACGTAGTGTGCAAAGCGATCTGCGTCGCCGCCATCGTCCATTTTTGCGGATTCGTCTACTTCTGGCTTTTCGAGCAAGCTTGTGCTTGTGCTAGACCCAGAATCTGGGAGGCTTTGCGAATCGTCTTCCATAACAGCGTTCAAATTAGCAGCGTTTAAGCTATCGCCATATTTTGAATCATTTGAAGATGAATCATTTGAAAACGTCATTGCATCCCTTTCGTACAAATCCTTTTCACACAAATCATGTTTGCATAAATCGTGTTTTGTTGCTTGCGATTTATGTTTATACAAGCATAATTCATAATCGCAACAAATATTGCGCGAGCGGCATTCTCTGTTTGCTGTTGCGCGAGGTTTGAGTATTTCTCTCCTCGCAAGTGACGCGCACTTTTGCGTATAGCTTATGAACGTTAATATTCTAAGGTTTTAGGTTTTAGTACTGCGCTATTTATTGCTCGTAGAGAAATACATCAAACCTTCTGAATATCTAGAACAATTGCGTGGCTTTTATCGCCGAGATTCTCGATTTTTCTTGCTCTCTCGGCGAGTCACCATCTAGCGACGCTGAGGCTCGCTTCGATAGCTGCGAAAAATCTCGAATCTCTACTTCGCTTGGCATCACCGCGCGCGAACGATTCGACGCACTTTGTACCATATTTGACCTGAATCATGTACAAAATGCGGGAATGGGTCATGTTGTTCGCGCGGTCAAAGCGCGTGCCAGATTCGTGCCAGACACGTGGTAACCTAAAAGCATGACTATAGCTGTTTGCCCAGGCTCCTACGATCCCGTTACAGCCGGGCACTTAGACGTGATACAACGTTGTACGCATCTTTTTAACGAAGTGCATGTTTTAGTGGCGGTTAATGCGGCCAAAACGCCCATGTTTTCCGAGTCGGAGCGCGTGGATATTATTCGCAAAGCGCTGGAAGACTTAAAAGACGATTCGCCAATCGGCAAGTTTGCGCCACCTTTGCGCGGTGCAGCTAAATCGCCAGCATGTAAAATAGTTGTTTCTTCTACAGATGGTCTTATTACAGATTATTGCAAAAAAGTCGGCGCAACCGTAATAGTTAAGGGATTGCGACAAAACGGTGACTACGAGGCGGAGCTTGGAATGGCGCTGGTTAATCGCAAGTTGGCTGGCATTGAAACCATGTTTTTGCCAGCGGATCCTATTTTGGAGCATGTTTCTAGCTCTGTTGTAAAAGATGTGGCTCGTCATGGTGGAGACGTTTCGGGAATGGTGCCAAATAATGTGATTCCACTTTTGCAAAGCGTTTTTTCTAAAACAAGTCCAATATCAAGCGCAATATCGCTAAAATAAGTACAATAAAGTCATAAATTAAAATAATAAAATAATAAAATAAGATAATAAGATAATTAAGAGATAAGAGAGCAGCTACTTAGCGAAGGAGCGAAAATGAGCGAAAACGAAGATGACACAATGGAAAGCCAGGTATCGGCAAATCGCAGCCAAAAGTTGCCATTAAATCCAGTGATTGCAAACAGTGACGATTCGCCTAGTGCTGCTTTTGAAGCTTACGACGCTGTGCCTGCTGCAAGTAAGGCTAACGATGATGATGCTAGTGATGATGCTAGTGACGCTGCTAGTGGTGCTACTAGCGATGCTGCTAGTGAATCAGCGGCTGCTAGCTACTCAGCGTCTGCTGGCGATAATGTGCAAAACTTGTTCCCAATGCCAGATTTGCGCGAGCGAGAAGACGGCGGTGCAATAGAGTTTGACGACGAAGAAGAAAACGTGTTTAAGGCAGCAGATCCGCAAACCGTTAGTGAGGAAGTGCGCACAAAGTCGCGCGAAGAGTTCACCACTGTGTACGACATAATCGACACGATGGAAACGGTGTTAAACAGCGCAAAGGGAGTGCTCTTTGCTGCTGGAATGGCAAAGGTGGATCGCGAAGAATTTGGCGATTACTTGTCTAGATTAAAAGACATGCTGCCTGTTCAGCTGGAGCGTGCTAGTGCGTTAATGCGAGAGGCGGAGAGACGTTTGCGCACGGCGCAAGCTCAAGCAAATTCTGTTGTGAGTTCGGCTCAAAGTCAGGCTGCGCAAATGGTTGAGGAAGCTCAGGAGCGAGCCAGATTCTTGGCAGGTCAAGAAAATGTTGTTGCGATTGCAAGAAACCAAGCGCGCGAGATTGTAAACAATGCGCAAGCAAAGGCCGAAAAGCTTACTCGCGGTGCGGATCAGTACAGTGCCACGGTTATGGAAGGCTTAAAGCAGCAATTAGACAAGCTTGAGCAAGACGTTCAAGCAGGTCAGCGCGTTTTAGAAGAGCGTAGACGCGCTGCTGCACACGTTCAAAATGAGGCTGCTAGTAAGATAGATGACGAATTTGACAGCGAGAGCAGCGAAATAAGCAAAAGTGACGAAAGGAATTAAAATGACATCGCATCCCTCCCAGTCTTTGTGGGCGGTACCAGTTGCGCAAATGGCGGCGCGAGCGGGAAGTAGCATGCAGTTGCATCGCGCATTCCCAGCGCCAGAGGGCATTGGAGACAGCGTTATTGGCGTGCAGCCAGGGAGCGATGTTACAGTAGACGGCAATTTTGATTCCGTTGTGGACGGGCTTATGTTCCAGGGCACGATTACAGCGCGAGTGCATGCAGAGTGCTCGCGATGCTTGATGCCGTTGCATAGGGATTGGCCTGTTGATGTGTGCGCGTTTTTTGCGCGCGTGGAAAGCGGCAAAGGCAGCAAGGGTGCAAATGGCGGCGCGCGTTCTAATAACTCTAATAACTCTAATGATGATTTAGAAGATGCTGATATTTGGGACGAAGGCGACGATTCTGGAAATGTGTATCCGCTGGTTGGTGGCGGCGATTTTGCCGACATTGAGGCGCTAATTCGAGACACAATGGTTAGCGAGTTGCCACTTAAGCCTTTGTGCGAGCCAGATTGCAAGGGTCTCTGCACTCAGTGCGGAGAGAATCTGAATGAGCATCCAGAGCATCATCACGACGTTACGGATATTCGTTTTGCGGCGCTTGAAGGTCTTAAGGAAAAGCTTGAAAACTCGCAAAATCGCAGCTGATTTGCGCTCCGACCTGCATGAATGCTTTGATCGCGTGCGCGACGACCTGCCTTTCCGCTTTTTGTACCAAATTTGGCGTAAATTACGTACAAACTCCGGAAAAACCCTCCGCTTTTTGTACCAAAATCGACATAAATTACGTACAAAACCCGTCAAACAACTCCGCATTTTGTACCATATTTGACCATAATTACGTACAAAATGCGGAAATATCGCTCGCGCGGTCAAAGCGCATGCGCGAGGCAAATCTAACAAATTTGTAGTGCGATTTTGCATAATGTATGGCGCTTGCTGTAATATACAGAACGCTTAAGCTCAATCGGTTGAACGAAATAGAGGAAAGATTATGGCACTGCCAAAGTACAAGACCTCGCGCGCTAATACTCATTCGCGTCGCGCCAATTGGAAGGCTTCTGCCGTGCAGACTATTACCTGCCCGAACTGCGGTTCGCCAGCGTTGTCTCACATGGCTTGCCCAACCTGCGGTAACTTCCGCGGTCGCGTGTATCGCGAAGCAATTCGCTCTGCGCACACCAAGTAGGTTGTATTTTAAGAGAACCCTGCCATCGACGGGTGGCAGGGTTTTTGCGTTTTTACTAGTTTGTGTTGTTTCCCGAAAATGTACGTGATTTAGGTCAAATTTGGTACAAAGTGCGTCAGTTTGTTCCGCTTTTTGTACGTGATTTAGGTGTTTTTTGGTACAAAGTCGGGAAAAGTTGACGGGTTTTGTTGTTTTGCACGCTGATTATAGCAACAAAGTCGGGAAGCATATAGCGCAAATCAACGACTTCAACGCATGCGCTATAATGTTGAAAATATGAGTGGGAACAATACAAAAGATCAAAATGGCGTCAAAAACGATATAAATGGCGTTCAAAATGACGACCAGCACGGCGCATGCACGAACCCAAATCAGCCACAAGACGCTAGAACTAGCAGCATTGGCGTTGCACGAACACAAGACGGACACACACAAAATGGTGACCCTACTCAGGAGCTTTTGCGCGCGCTTGGCACTACGATTTCGCCAGATTTGCTTGTTGAGGCGCTCACTCATCGATCTTTTTCGCACGAGCATCCAGGCACTAAAAACTACGAGCGCCTAGAGTTTTTGGGGGATGCTGTTTTGGAGCTTGTTTCTACAGAAACGCTGTTTTCTGCTCACCCAGACATGACGGAAGGTCAGTTGGCTAAGCTTCGCGCTAAGGCTGTTTCGGAGTGGGCTTTGAGCGCGGTTGCGCGAGATAAGTTGCATGTTGGGCCGTATATTCTTTTGGGTCATGGCGAGATGGAGCATGGCGGCGCTCAAAAAGACTCGATTTTGTGCGATATTGTTGAGGCGCTTATTGGCGCGACTTTTGTTGAGCATGGCATTGACGAGGCGCGCGCTGTAGTGCATCGCTTGATTGACGACACTTTGGCGGAGGTTCTTACGGAAGGCCCAGCTTTGGATTGGAAGACTTCGCTTACGGTTTTGGCGCACGAGATGGGGCTTGACGAGCCGCAATATAGAATGTCGGTTTCTGGCCCAGATTACGCGCCTGTGTTCCGTGCGCGCGCGGTTTTGGCGCACGAAAACGGCGATGAGCTGCTCGGCGAGGCGGATGGTTCTAGCAAGCGCAAGGCTCAGCTTGCTGCTGCAGATAAAGCTTGGCATGTGTTGGATAGAAGGCGTAAATCGAGCGCGAGCGAAGAAAGCGGTAATTAGGTCTTTCTGATTGCTGTTATATAGGCGATTTGAGGCGGTTCTATGGCTAGCAGTCGTAATAATAATGATTCATTATTTGACGATGATTCAGCATCATCAACGGTTGCTGGCGACTTTTGCGACTTATGCTACCACTGTGCGCGCTACGTTGACTATTTGCGCGCCAACAAAGGCCTTGGGGAGGCCACTTTGCGCGCGTACGGCGCGGATGTTTTGCAATGCTTAGAGTGGTGTAGCAGCAACGGTTTTTGCGATTTGCGCGCGGTTTCCACGGGTGTTTTGCGCCAATGGATGTATTGGCTTAACAAGAATCACGCGCGCTCGAGTTTGGCGCGCAAAGTGGTAGCTGTGCGCGGCTTTTTTGCGTGGGCTAAGCACGTTGGTTTGATTAGCGCAAATCCTGCGCAAATTCTTTCAACTCCTAAGATTGCTAATGAGCTTCCTACTGTTTTAGACGAAGCGCAAGCGCAAAAGTTGCTTGATTATGCGGATAGTTATGCAGATAATTGCGCAGATAGTTGCGCCGATAACTTTGCGCAGGATTCAACTGAGCAAAGCAGCACGCAAAAAAAGCCTCGCGCGCAAAAGTCGCAAACTTCCGATCGTAAAGAAAACACGCCACTAAAATCGCCCCAAAAATCCCCTCAAGAACATGCGCTAGCCCTTAGAAACGCTGCGATTCTAGAGCTTTTATACGCAACGGGCATGCGCGTGGGGGAGCTTACAAGCATTAATGTGCAAGATATGGATTTTGAAAATCACACTGTAAAAGTTACAGGTAAAGGGAACAAGCAGCGCGTGGTGCCGTTTGGCGTTCCTGCTGCAAACGCGTGCAAAGAGTGGATTGAGCATGGTCGAAGTGAGCTGCTAGAAAAGCACGCAGAAACCTCGCAAGCGTTGTTTTTGGGCGCGCGAGCAAAGCGCATCGATCAGCGCATTGTTAGAAGCATTGTTCACGAGGCTGCAGCTGCTGCAAACGTGCCAGATGTTGCACCGCACGCGCTTCGCCACAGTGCTGCAACGCATATGCTCAACGGTGGAGCGGATCTTCGCGAAGTTCAAGAGCTTTTGGGTCATTCGTCGCTTAACACAACGCAGCGCTACACGCACGTTTCTATTCAAGCTCTTAAGCAGCGCTACTCGCAAGCCTTCCCTCGTGCCTAGAAAAATAAGGTTTATGCAGAGAATGAAAAGATGTGATTTGAATCACGTAATGCCGCCGCGTGGCTAAATGTATAATCGACTTATAAGCTTGATAGGAGGGTAAAACAGTGGTTGATGATTCAAATAAGCCTGAATCAAGCGCATCATTGAATGAGAATGTAGCGAATCAAAACGAATCCAGCGCGGCAGACGTTGAAATGAGCCAGTATGTGGCAGATCGCTCTCGCGTAAACGAAGATAAAATTCGCCAAGACGAGCAAATCGTTGCCGAATTTGGCGAATACAATTACGGCTGGCATGATTCGGACGCTGCAGGCGAGGCTGCAAAGAAGGGCATTGACGAGTCGGTTGTTCGCGCAATTTCTGCCGATAAACATGAGCCAGAATGGATGCTAAACCTTCGTTTGCAAGGCTACCGCGCGTTTTTGCAAAAGCCGATGCCAGATTGGGGCGTGGATTTAAGCGGTTTTGACGCAGACGATTTTAAGTATTACGTTCGCCCAGTACACGATCAAGCGAAAACTTGGGACGATTTGCCAGAAGACATTCGCAAAACTTACGATAGGCTTGGCATTCCAGAAGCGGAGAAAAAGCGCTTGGTTTCGGGCGTTGCAGCACAGTACGAGTCGGAAGTTATTTACAATTCGATTCGCGAAGACTTGGCTGCGCAAGGCGTAATTTTTGTTGATACAGATACGGCAGTTCAAAAGTATCCAGAGCTTGTAAAAAAGTATTTTGCAACTGTGATTCCAGTTGACGACAACAAGTTTGCGGCTCTTAACACCGCAGCTTGGAGTGGCGGCTCGTTTGTGTACGTGCCAAAAGGCGTGCATGTTGATATTCCGCTGCAGGCTTACTTCCGCATTAACACGCCGAACATGGGTCAGTTTGAGCGCACGTTGATTATTGCAGATGAAGGCTCGTACGTGCATTACGTTGAAGGTTGCACAGCTCCGATTTATTCCACGGATTCGCTCCACGCTGCAAACGTTGAGATTGTTGTAGAAAAGCATGCGCGCGTGCGATACACAACCGTGCAAAACTGGTCAAATAACGTGTACAACTTGGTAACTCAGCGAGCCTACGTGCGCGAAGGCGGCACAATGGAGTGGGTTGATGGAAACATTGGCTCCAAGGCTACTATGAAGTATCCTGCATGCATTCTTGCTGAGCCGTACGCAAAAGCAGAAACCATGTCTTTGAGCTTTGCTGGCCGCGGTCAGTACCAAGATACGGGTGCGAAGATGATTCACTTGGCTCCGCACACAAGTTCCACGATTGTTGCTAAGTCGATTTCGCGCGGCGGAGGTCGCTCGGCTTACCGCGGTCTTGTGAAGATTGTTAAGGGCGCTAGTGGCTCCAGCTCGTCGGTTGTGTGCGACGCTTTGCTTGTTGACGATTTTTCTAGGTCCGACACTTATCCGCATGTTGACGTGCGCGAAGATAACGTTTCGATGGCTCACGAGGCCACTGTTTCCAAGGTTTCTGAGGATCAGCTTTTCTATTTGATGAGCCGAGGGCTGGAAGAAAAAGAGGCTATGGGCATGATTGTTCGCGGCTTTGTGGAGCCGATTAGTCGCCAGCTGCCAATGGAGTATGCTCTGGAGCTTAATCGTCTTGTGGAATTGCAAATGGAAGGATCCGTGGGGTGATGAGCGAAGATCTGAAAAAGAATTTGAGCGATAATCTAGGCAATAAAATGACAGAAAAAGAAATTAATATTCCTGTAGCAGACCCTAACGATCCTTATGCTGTTCCTGCTGCAATGCCTTCTAGTGCAGATAAATCCGTGCGCTCTTTTAACGTGCAAGACTTTGCGATTCCAACGCGCAAGCAGGAAGATTGGCGGTACACGCCAGTTGAGCGAATCTCCGAGTTTTTTGATAGCTTTGAGCCGTCTAACAACGTTGCTGTGGAGCTAAAAGGCGTTGATGGCGATTCGCATGCAACTCTGCAAATTCTGCCAAAAAACGAGGCTCCGCACACAGAAATGAAGCCTTCGGATCGCGTGGCTGCTGTTGCGTGGAATTCTGCAAAGTCGGCATACGTTTTGCATGTTTGTGGCGAAGTTACAAAGCCAATAATATTGCAAATCCACGGAAACAACTTGCAATCACTAGACGCTGCGAAATCGCTAGACGCATTGCCGCTAGACGCATTGCACTTAGTGATTGAAGCCGATTCTTACACAAACGCGGATATTATTGTAGAACACACAGGAGTTGCAAAGCTTGCTGAAGGCGTAGAAATCATTCTTGGAGATAATGCGCACGTTTCTACAACGTTCATTCAAGAGTGGGATTCAGGCAGCAAACACGTTGGAAATCATAGGATTCACGTGGGTGCTGGTGCGTCTCTTCGTCACACAATGGTCACGCTTGGCGGAGATGTTGTGCGAATCCGCATGGATCAGGATTTTGGCGGCGAAAAGGGCGATTTGAACATGCTTGGCATGTATTTTGTGGATCCAGGCGAGCATGTTGAGCATCGTACGATGGTTGTGCACAATCACCCAGAATGCAAGTCGCGAGTAGTGTATAAGGGCGCGCTTTACGGCAAAGGAGCGCATTCTACATGGGTTGGAAACGCGCTTATTAAGCCAGAAGCTCCAGGCACGGATTCGTACGAGTTGAACAGAAACCTGGTGCTAACTCCTGGAGCGATTGCTGATTCGGAGCCAAATTTGGAAATCGAAAACGGCAATATTATTGGCGCAGGTCACGCAAGTTCTGTTGGCAGATTCGACGACGAGGAGCTGTTTTACTTGCAATCTCGCGGCGTGAGCGAGGCGGATGCTAGAAAGCTTGTTGTGCGCGGATTCTTTAACGAGCTTATTGATGAGATTGGCGTGCCGCAAATCGTAGATCATTTGATGGCTGCGATTGAGAGGCGTTTAGCTAAGACGGAAGAATCGCAAGCAACCGCACCATCACGCGAATCGCAAGCAACCGACGAATCGAAATATGCGGAAGAATAGGAGATAAACATGTCAACTTTAGAAATCAAGGATTTGTACGCGTCTGTAGAAACAAAAGAGGGACGCAAGCAAATCTTAAAGGGCGTAAATCTTACAGTTAATTCTGGCGAAACGCACGCGATTATGGGTCCGAATGGCTCTGGAAAGTCTACTCTCGCATACACTTTGGCAGGTCACCCAAAGTACGAGGTGGATTCGGGCCAGGTGCTTCTAGACGGCGAAGATATTTTGAAGATGACTCCAGACGAGCGCGCAAAAGCTGGGCTGTTCCTTGCGATGCAATACCCTGTAGAGGTACCTGGCGTTTCGATGACGAACTTTTTGCGCACAGCAAAAACAGAAGTGAGCGGCGAGGCTCCGACTTTGCGCGCGTGGGTTAAAGAGCTTAACGAAGCAATGAAGCGCTTAAGAATGGATCCAAAGTTTGCATCTCGTTCTGTAAACGAGGGATTTTCGGGCGGCGAGAAAAAGCGCGCGGAAGTTTTGCAACTAGAGATTCTAAAGCCAAAGTTTGCGATTTTAGACGAGACGGATTCTGGACTAGACGTGGATGCTTTGCGAATTGTTTCGGAAGGCGTAAATCGTGCTAAAGAAAGCACTGGTTTGGGCATTATGATGGTTACGCATTACACGCGAATCCTTAAGTATATTAAGCCAGATATTGTGCACGTTTTTGCGCAAGGTCACTTTGTAAAGACTGCAGGGCCAGAGCTTGCAGACGAGTTGGAAGAAGAAGGATACGACAAGTATTTGCCAGAAGGTGCCAGCGAGTCTGCGATTGCATGAATCGACCTGCATGAGCGCTTAAAGCGCGAGAGCAACATGATCTTCTATTCCGCGTTTTGTACGTGATTTAGGCCAAATCTGGTACAAAGTGCGGAAGGTTGTTCCGTGTTTTGTAGTCCTACATGCTGTTTAGAGCTACAAAATGCGTCAACATTTCTCGTGTAATGGCGTGTCTAAAGCCGCGAGTAAACTCGTTTAGGTTTGGCTAAATCAAATGGAAGAGGTTTGTAATGACTGTTCGCGGTGATATTAGAAATGTGGCAATCGTAGCGCACGTTGACCATGGTAAAACAACGCTCGTAAATGCCATGCTTCAGCAGTCGCACGTATTCTCTGAGCGAGAAGAAGTGCCAGACCGCGTAATGGACTCCAACGACCTTGAGCGCGAAAAGGGCATCACCATTCTTGCCAAGAACACGGCCGTGCAATACACTGGCCCGCTCGCAGAAAAGTACGGTCATCCAGAGGGAATCACAATCAACGTAATCGATACCCCAGGTCACGCCGACTTTGGTGGCGAGGTAGAGCGCGGCATCTCCATGGTTGATGGCGTTGTGCTGCTTGTTGACGCTTCCGAAGGCCCACTTCCGCAAACTCGATTCGTTCTACGCAAGGCTCTTGAGGCGAAGCTGCCAGTGATTTTGTGCGTTAACAAAACGGATCGTCCAGATGCGCGTATTGACGAGGTTGTGAGCGAGGCTACAGATTTGCTTCTAGGTCTTGCACAAGACGTTGTAGAAGAAGGAATCGACCTCGATATTGATTCGCTTCTTGATTTGCCTGTTATTTATTGTGCTGCAAAAGCTGGCTATGCATCCTTGAATCAGCCAGAAAACGGCGGTTTGCCAGACAACGATAATTTGGAGCCGCTTTTTGACTCTATTATTTCCAATATTCCAGCGCCAGAGTACGAGGAAGGCGCACCTCTTCAGGCGCACGTTGCAAACATTGATTCTTCCGACTTCCTTGGCCGCTTGGGCTTAGTGCGAATCTACAATGGCATTTTGGAAAAGGGCAAGACTTACGGGCTTTCTCGCGTAGACGGCTCGATTGAAAACTTCCGTGTTTCCGAGCTTTTGCGCACTCAAGGCTTGGAGCGCACTCCTGTTGCATCTGCAGGCCCTGGCGATATTGTTGCAGTTGCAGGCGTTAACGACATTATGATTGGTGAGACGATTGTGGATCAGAACGATCCAAAGCCTCTTCCATTGATTCACGTTGACGACCCAGCTATCTCCATGACTTTCGGCATTAACGATTCGCCGCTTGCTGGCACAGAAGGCAAGGATCACAAGCTTACAGCGCGTATGATTAAAGATAGGCTTGATCGCGAGCTTATTGGTAACGTGTCTATTAAGGTTCTTCCAACAGACCGCCCAGATGCTTGGGAAGTTCAAGGTCGTGGCGAGTTGGCGTTGGCAGTTTTGGCGGAGCAAATGCGTCGCGAAGGCTACGAGCTTACAGTTGGCCGCCCTCAAGTTGTTACTAAGACGATTGACGGCCAAATTAACGAGCCTATGGAAAACACTACGATTGATGTTCCAGAAGAATACATGGGTACTGTTACGCAGCTTATGGCAGATCGCAAGGGCCGCATGGATTCTATGAGCAATCACGGATCTGGCTGGATTCGCTTGCAATTTACTGTTCCTTCGCGTGGTCTTATTGGCTTCCGCACGGCTCTTCTTTCTGCAACTCGCGGAACGGGAATCGCAAGCTCTATTTCTGCAGGCTACGCGCCTTGGGCTGGTCAGATTGTAACTCGCCAGAATGGCTCTATGGTTTGCGATCGTAAGGGTGTTGCAACTCCTTATGCTATGCAGCGTTTGCAGGCGCGCGGCGTGTTCTTTGTGGATCCGCAAAGCCCTGTGTACGAAGGTCAAATCGTTGGTATTAACAACAAGCCAGACGAGTTGGATGTTAACATTACGCTTGCTAAGCATATGACTAACATGCGTTCTTCTACAGCAGATGTGCTTGAGACTTTGACTCCACCAATTAAGATGAGCTTGGAAGAGTCTCTTGACTTTGCTAACGAAGATGAGTGCGTGGAAGTTACACCTGAGTCGATTCGCGTGCGCAAGATTATTTTGAGCCGTGACGAGTGGTATAAGTGGCGCGCTAAGCAGCGTAGGCAGAACAACAACGCTGCATGATTGCTGCGTAAATTTAGCGTGATTTCTTAAAATATTCCTTAAAATGATGTTTAACATAAAGTCGCATTCCGTGCTATTTGCTAGCAAGTGTGCGGCTTTATGCGTTTTGGCCGCATTTTGCGCGGTTTTGGGCACGTTTGCGCACCGAATGGGCGCTATGTACGGCTTTCCGTACGGTATTGTAATCGCGCTTTTGCTTGTTACTTTGAGCGCATGTTTTGCTCGCATGCTTTGTGGCATGTTTGGCTTTATTTTGCATGCAATCGTGTGTTGTTCGGTTGTGTGGATGATTGCGCTTGGATGGTTTAGAGTTTTTGGCGCATTTCGCGGCGTGCTAGTTGCCATTGGCTTTAGCGTGGATAATCTTCCGTGGATTGCACAAAATGCTGGATATTTTTGGCTTTATGGCGTGATTATTGCTCACGCAGTTTTGCTTTGTATGCCTAATAAATTTTTTGTTATTTCTGGCGCTAAATAAGTGGCACTAAATCAGTGGTAGTGGCGCTAAATAAGTGGTAGTGGCGCTAAATAAGTGGTGCCAAATCAGTGTAAGGTAGTCTTACTTATAGTCTTAGAGTAGTCTTATTTACAGTAGTCTTAGTCTTATAGTCTTAAAGTAGTTTGAGGAATAGTCATGAATAGCAATATAGTCATGAATAGTAATAAGAACAGCAGTAGTGACCGCAAATTATGCTATTTAGGGCCAGAAGGTTCTTTTACTCATCAAGCTGCTTTAAAAGTTAAAGAACAATGTAAATCGTTAAGTGCTTTGCGTCTTATTCCAACTGCGTGTGAGAATATTCGTAATATCGCTAGCAAAATTGAAGATTGCTACGATTTGGGTATTATTGCGTGGGAAAACAATATTGAAGGCGTAGTAATACCTAATTTAGATTTATTAATTGATGCAAAAAATATGGTTGGCATTGCTCGCTTGGGTGTTGATATAAGTTTTGATGCTGTTGTTTGCCAGTCGGATTCAATCGATAACTGTTCGACTATTGTTGCTCACCCTCACGCGTTGGCGCAATGCCGTAAGTTTGCTCAAAAGCATGGATTGAAAGAAAAAACCGCGTCTTCAAACGCTGCTGCTTGTAGGGATTTAGTTAATGGCGAAGTTGCTTTGTGCCCTAAAATTTGTGCTGATTTATACAATAGGCAAATTGTGAGTGAAGGCGTTGAAGATTTTTCTGGCGCGCGCACTGAGTTTTTAGTGTTAGCTCCTAGAGATGAGGCTTTCAATTTTGTTAGTATGCATCGCGAATGCTATTCATCTTTTTCTTCGATTATTGCTTTTATTCCGCGTTGTACAGGTGCTGGAGTGCTAGCAAATTTGCTTGACGTTGTGCGCGATCATGGTCTTAATATGACTTCTTTTATGTCTAGGCCGATTAAAGGTCAAGATGGTTTATATAGTTTTATTGCCACTGTTGATGCTGCTCCTTGGGATTCTACGTGCAAAGCTATGATTCAAGAGGTTGTTGAACATGGTGATTGGGTGCGAGTTTTAGCGGTGTATCCTTCTAATAATCGCAATAATCCGATTATGAATGATTGGATGCTGCCTAATGGCGGAGTGTGCATTGATTCTGCAGGCGAGGCTTCGGTTGAGGATTCGGGCGATGCTTCAGTTGATGCTTTGCGCACTTTGAACGTAATGCATGCAGAAAGAGAATTATTATGGTAGAAGATGCTGAATTTTCTCAAAAATTTTCTGTTGGTATTGTTGGACTTGGACTTATTGGCGGATCAATCGCAAAGCGTTTGGTGGCTACTGGCTCTTGCAAAGTGTACGCGTATAATCGCCATCAAACAATGTATAAAGAGGCGAGGGCGCTTGGAATTACTTGCGTTGAAAGCGTTGCGGATCTTGCGCGCATGCAGCCAAATGTTTTGATTTTGTGCAATTCTCTTGCTGCTATGCCAGAAGTTCTTGGCGAGATTTCGCGCGGAATCAACAAGCAGCGCACAACTTTGACGGATGTTGGTAGCGTTAAAGGGCTTGTGCGCGAGCAGGTTAAGGCCGCGGGGCTTGGCGATTGTTATATTGGCGCGCATCCTATGGCTGGAAGCGAGTTTACTGGTTGGCAGGCGTCGAGCGCGGAGTTGCTGGACGGCGCGCTTTGGGCAATTAGCGTTGATGAGAGCAGCGATTTCTGGCGATTTTTGGCGGTTTTGCGCGTTATTGTGGCGTTGTGTGGTAATCGCGCGCTTGTGTTGAACGATTCCATACACGATGCTTCGGCGGCGCTGATTTCGCACATGCCGCACGTTGTTTCTACAGCGCTGGCGAATGTTTTGTGTGAAAGCGAAAATCGCAATGTTGCGTTGCAAATGTCGGCTGGTTCTTGGCGAGATATGACGCGAGTTGCGCTTACGGACCCGAATCGCACGCGTGCGATGGTTGCGGAAAATCGGCGAAATGTGGCGGATTTGCTTGGTAGCGTGATTGAGGAGTTGAGTTTTGCGAAGAAGATGCTTGAGGAGAGTGATGGCGATTCTGCGGTTGCTTGCGATGAGCGCGCGTTCTTTGCTAAGGCTGATTCTTGGCGCGAGTACAAGTATAAGGAGCGCGCGGTTGCTTGCGATGAGTCGGCTGGCGATTTGCGCGAGCTTCGATTTGCGCTTGATTGCCCAGGCGATTGGCAAAGTCAGCTGATTCAAAGCGCGCAAAGCGGCGAGCAGATTGTTGGCGTTGCGCTGAGTGATTTGGCGGCTGCAAGCGACACGCGTGTAGCGCGCATAACACTCCGCCGCGTCTCAACTCTCTAAGCGCTCGCTCCGACCTGTCTTTCCGCTTTTTGTACCAATTTTGACCTAAATCGCGTACAAACTCCGGAAAACCCCTCCGCTTTTTGTACCAATTTTGACCAAAAAATGGTACAAAACGCGGAAAATTGATCAAGCATTGTGCAATTCGAAGTCGTCGATTCGAGCGGCATATAATTGACATATGACCGAATCGCAACAGCCGAGCATGAGCCAATCGAGCCAATCGCAGAAACCGCATCAACCGAGCACTAATCAATCGCATAAATCGCATGCAAATCAACCGCATCAATCGCCATTTTCCCCAAAAATCCAGCAGTTTCTAAACCACATAAGCGTGGAGCGCGGGCTTTCGCCAAAAACCGTTGAAGCTTACGAGTCGGATCTTACAAAATACACGAACTGGCTGCGCGAAGCCCGAAAAATCAACGATGTTAACAAAATCACGCAACTAGATATTGAAGAATACGTGCGCGCAATGTCATCACAAGCAATGTCATCACAAGCAATGGCAGCGCAAAGGTTAGGGCCTCGCACGATTGCGCGGCGAATCGCAAGCATCCACGAGTGGAACAAATTCATGCTTTCCAACGCGCAAATCGCAAGCGACCCTTCTGCAGAAGTCAAAGCGCCAAAGCAGTCTGAGCATCTTCCAGACGTGCTCAGCATTAGCGAAGTGGAGCGCGTAATCGATGCGGCTGGCGGATTTGGTAGCACGGATGCCGTCTCGCTTCGAGACCGCGCGCTTGTGGAATTTTTGTACGCGACTGGTGCGCGCGTGAGCGAGGCGGTTGGCCTAAAATTCGAGGACATTGATTTGGCGGAATCAGTTGTGCGGCTTAGCGGCAAGGGGCAAAAGCAGAGGCTTGTGCCGATTGGAAAGTGTGCGGTTCGTGCGTTGCGCGATTATTTAGATAAAGCTAGGCCGATTCTTGCAAGCCGCGCGCAAAAGTCGGAAGCTTCCGCCAGCACCGCCTCAAACTCATCATCAAAATCATCCTTAAACTCATCAAACGCATCATCAAAATCCGCAAATTCTCACATGATTTTCCTCAACAAACGCGGCAAATCGCTGTCTCGCCAATCCGCGTGGGAGGCGATTTCGCGCGCTGGTAAGATGGCAAAAATCGGCAAAGAATTGCATCCGCACACGCTTCGACACTCCTTTGCAACGCATTTGATTTCGGGCGGCGCCGACGTGCGCACTGTGCAGGAGCTGCTTGGGCATGCGTCTGTTACAACAACGCAGATTTACACGCATATAAGTCCAGACGCGCTTATGGAGGCGTATGTGATGAGTCATCCGCGCGCAAGGTAGGTGTTTTATTCGCCGCAGCATCGCGCAAATCCACTGAACATACCTTTTGCTAAACTGGAGCGTATGCCTACTGATTTACTTGGACGCGAATATGAGACTTTCCGCGCGCCCGATGCGCTTACAACGCACGGTCCTGCGCGCATTATTGCTATGTGTAACCAGAAGGGTGGCGTTGGTAAAACTACCAGCTCCATCAATATCGCTGGTGCGCTGAGTCAATACGGTAGGCGAGTTTTAATTGTTGACTTCGATCCGCAAGGCGCTGCAACGGTGGGGCTTGGGATTAATGCGAACGCGCTTGACAACACGGTTTACACGGCGCTTTTTGATTCTTCTGTAGACGTGCACGATGTGATTCGTAGCACAGCCACAGAAAACATTGACGTTATGCCTGCAAACATCGATCTTTCGGCTGCAGAGGTTCAGCTTGTTACCGAGGTTGGTCGCGAGCAGATTTTGGCTGGCGTGTTGCGCAAAGTTCGTAACGAGTACGACGTTATTATTATTGATTGCCAGCCTTCGCTTGGCTTGCTCACTGTAAACGCGCTTACAGCGGCGGATGGTGTGATTATTCCTGTTGCTGCGGAGTTCTTTGCGCTTAGAGGCGTGGCGCTGCTTATGCAGTCGATTGAAAAAGTGCAGCACAGAATTAACCCAGATTTGCAAGTGTTTGGCGTGCTCGTTACCATGTTTACGCGCACTTTGCACAGCGAAGAGGTTTTGCAAAGGATTTATGAGGCTTTCCAGGGGCGCGTGTTGCATTCTGTGATTTCGCGTTCGATTAAGCTGCCAGATTCTACTGTTGCGGCGGTTCCGATTACGATTTTTGCTCCTGAGCATAAGACTGCTAAGGAGTATCGCGAGGTTGCGCGCGAGCTGATTTCTAACGGCGTTGTTGAATAGTGCGCTTAGACCGCGCTAACGACAGGATCTGCCTTTCCGCACTTTGTACCAAAATCAACCTAAATCACGTACAAAATGCGGAGTTATGTAGTGCGTTTGCGCTCGGGCACGGGCTTTAATCGCACGATTGTGCGCGCGTTGATGAACATTTCTTGCTCGGGTCGACTTCCGTTTGCTGCCGCGTCGCGCATAAGATGCAATGTTTCGCCGTCCCAGCTGATTACGTGACCAATCGCGTCGTGATACTCGATTTTTTGTGCGCTGCCATTGGTTGCTTGTGCGCTGCTGTCGGTTGCTTGCAATCTTTCGCCGCCGCCTAATTGCGCGATTTTGTACGTTCGCACAACAATTCGCGCGCCAACTGGTATAAACTCTGGCAGAATCTGCCGCCTAATTAAGCTAATCGTAGTGCTGCCTTCCGTGTTATTTGCGTCTTCGCGTTATTTATCGTCGTAGTGGCCTTTGCATGCATAAATTATAATCGTGTCATCTGTAAACGAGTATACGATTCTATCTTTATCGCTTACTCGTCTACTCCAACAACCAGAATAGTTTCCTTTAAGTAGTTCGGGTTTACCTTTTCCGTCGATTGGATTCCGCATAATCTCTTTAATAATATTGTTAAGCTTTTTACGAGTTTTATTATCGCTTTCCCAATAGAGATAGTCACTCCAAGCGTCTGGAGTCCAAGCAATTTTTCTCATTGTTTGAATCCTAAGGTTTAATCTAATCCATGATTAAATTGTGTTCTTCGAGCTTTATGGTGCCATTTTTAACGCCATCAATCTGCGATTTCAAATATGCCTGATTTGACGGCGAGTAAAATGGGTCTAGCGAAAAATCTAACGGTATTCTCTTTTCGCGACCAATCGTTTTGATAAACACGTTCAGCGCGGCGCTCATAGAGATTCCGAGTTCTTTGCAAACTCGTTCTGCGTTGAGTTTGTCTTCTTTCTTTGCGCGAAAGTTTACGTTTACTACGTCTGTTGTTGCTGTAGTCATCTTGGTTCCTAGTCTTATGTTTTAGTGTAGAGTTTTATACTTTTGCATAAATGTATACGATAATTATATATTATGTAACGTAAATGTCATTAATTATGCAATCAATTGTTGATGATTTTCAGTAACGCGTGCGCGACGACCTTTCCGCTTTTTGTTGTTGATTTTGTGGTTTTGCGCAACATTTTCGGTAAATCCTCTTGTTTTGTAGAATTATATTTATGCGCTGATGCATGCTAGTTTTGCTAGTTGTTAGATGTTTTGTGGCTTGTGATTGATTTTGTAATTTTGCTTGTGATTTATGGGTTTTGTGTCAGAAGTGTAGTTTTTGTTGCATGGCGCTAGGTTTTACGTACATTTTTAGGAGGGTCTTATGGTAGATGGGAATAAAAATTTAACGATTGCGGAATCTAAAAACGCGTCTGTTGGAATGATAATAGACGCTAAAACGATAAAAGAAAAAATTTATAACATTCGCAATCAAAAAGTCATGCTTGATGTGGATTTAGCTGAGATATATGGATACAGTACAAGAGCGTTCAATCAACAAGTAAAAAATAACATAGAAAAGTTTGATAACGACTTTATGTTTCAGTTAACCGCTGATGAGTTCAAAAACTTGATGTCAAAAAATTCTACATCAAGTTGGGGTGGTCGCAGAAAGCTTCCATATGCTTTTACTGAGCAAGGTATTTATATGCTTATGACAGTGTTAAGAGGCGAACTTGCCACAATGCAGTCGAAAGCGCTTATTAGAACCTTTAAGCAAATGAAGGATTATATTGTTGAAAATAAGGATTTTATTGGCGCGAACGAGTTAGCGCAGCTTGCGATTCAAACAAACCAGAATACTAAAGATATAGCGGAAATAAAATCTCAAATGGCAACGAAGGAAGATTTTAATAAAGTAATGGATAATTTTATTAATCCAGATTCGTATAAACATTTTCTTCTTATGGACGGTAACAAAATAGAAGCGGATCTTGCGTATTGCAAAATATATAAGTCAGCTAAGAAAAGCATTTATGTTGTAGATAATTATATTGGTCTTAAAACGTTGGAGCTATTGCGGTTTGCCAGTGAAGGGGTTGAAATTGTAGTTTTTAGTGATAATGCTAGGAATAAGAATATGCTTACGGAAAGTATGTTGCATGATTTTGTAAGCGATTATCCTGGTGTTGATTTGAAGTTTAAGATTGCTGGTAGGAAGTATCACGATAGGTATGTGGCTATAGATTATGGAACAGACGATGAGGCTGTTTATCTTTGTGCGCTCCGACCTGCCTTTTCGCTTAGAGCGTAGCGCGAAAAGGTAATTCGGAGCGCTGAGCCGCTCAAGGCAGAAGCACTGCTTCTGCGCGGCGAAGACGTGAGCGCGCTGTAACGCGCGAGCGACAAGATCTGCCTTTGCGTTTGTATAATGCGATGTTTGATGAGTTGTTAAAGAATCCTGAGTTAGAGTTTTAGGGTTTTATAATGTTCTAGTGTTTTGCTCCAAATGTGCGCTACGACCTGTCTTCGCGCTTTGATGTAGTGTGTTTGCGCTCCGACCTACCTTTGCGCTTAGAGCGTAGCGCGCGAACGACAGGGCCTGCCTTTCCGCACTTTGTACCATATTTGACCCAAATTACGTACAAAACGCGGAAAAATCTTCCGCACTTTGTACCAAAATCAACCTAAATCACGTACAAAATGCGGAGTTATGTAGTGCGTTTGCGCTCGGGCACTGGCTTTAGCCTTACGATTTGCTCGCGCTTGTGGTCAGAGGCTTGTGGTTCGCGCGCACCCAAACCACAACATCTTGTGGTTTTGCGACACGCGGGTTACACAAAACACTTCACCTACTACATAAAACTATTCGGTTATTATCGCGTATTCAATAGATTTTTTTGCAAAAGCCAATCATTATAAAAACTTTTCCTTAAAGTTCTGTTAAAGTCTATTTTTCTTGCAATTCATTATGGGGGGGGGGGTATCATTGCTAATGGCTTTAGTTAAAGCTGCGCTTTGCTATCTTGTTTTTGCGCGCGAGTTAACCCCCGGGTTAACCGCCGCATTTAGCGCCGCGTTGAGTGATTGCTGGACGTTTATGCTGCGTTGGGCAGTGGGAGTATCTGCTTTGTTCGGGTACTGGTTGGAGCGTTCGGCACATTGTGCTTAACGCCCTTTGAGTATTGGATTTGTCTGGTACTCTGCCCGTTTTGGGCGTTGCGCGCGAACGCATGAGCAAGCAAGAGCGAAGAGCAGTAACTAAGAATAAAGAGGAACAAGCCGCATGGAATGGATTCATGCAGCGTGTTGGGGGTTGCCACGATATTCGCGGTGCCAGGAAAGGTGAGTAGACTATGTTGCCAGCAGGGTTACGTGGATTCGCATCACGCGTGGGGCGTCTTGCGTTGCGCGCTTTTGCTTGGAATAAGGGTGGCGCAGAGTCTTGCGCTGCCACTTCTGCCACCGCAGCGCGCACCACACGTTCAGCCCGCACCCTACTACGCGCGCTTCTAGCAATGTTCCTCGCCGCCGCCACGCTCCTTGCAATGCTCATTCTTCCGCCAGTGAATAAGGCAAAGGGTATTGCGTCTGGAGATAGAGGAAGTTACTTTACAAATCCATATCCACAGGTTTGGTGGGATGGAATGGGCACTGGCTACGCTGTTGGTAATGGTGATGCTAATAAATACTCAGAGAATGGGAATACGTATCATCCAGCATGGTATGCATACAATTCAATTTCTCTTCCTAATGCAACCATAGATAAGACGAACAGAACAATTACTTGGACTGTAAGTCTTATGAAGGAGTCTAAGGAATATCAAAGTATTGAAAAGGATAATAGAATTGAAGGAGATGCTCAAGGTAAAGGTAAGCCTTTATCAATGATTTTTTTGCCAAAAGGTATTGATCTTAATTCTATTTCTATAGATAGAAGGCGTACAGGTAATAAGCACAGGCCCGATAGGAACTTTAAGCTATATGGATGCTGGTTATACAATAAAGATTGGTCAAATAAATGGGGAGGAAAACCAGGAGATACAGTTTGTGGCAATAAGGCGAAAACAGATGTTGGCTTAAAACTTTCTGATTTTTATGGCACTGATAATTGGTACAGTACAGACGCTAATAAGGTTTCAAGTGGATTTGACCAAGCTTTTGGTATAGATAAGCTTGGTGAATGTAGTGATGAAGATAATAATGGCGCAGGTATGTGCACATTTAGAAGCTGGAAGACTAAGCTTTCTGCAGCGATATTGTCTTGGGAACGAGAAGGTTTGCACGGTTATGAGTGGCATATCACGGCTAAATACAATGCAGATGTTAAACATCCAGAATTGTTACCTTTTGTAGCTGGATATATCCCTAATAAGTATGCATTAGGCTCCGATAATCTTGGTGGCGAAGCTGAAAATGCTAGATGGGCTTTTATGGGTCCGCTTGACTACGATGGCGACGGCATTCCAGATAAGATTGAGCACGATATGGGTACTAATCCTGTTGAAAAAACGCCTTTGTTATACCCTAAATATGATAATAAAATGCTTCCAGATTATATAAAGAAGCTGAAGAATCAAAGTGGCGCAAGTGCGTATGGTGGTATAAGCAATGTTCCTGTAACCGTTTTTGGCACGAATGCCGAGTTAAAGCCGTATGTTGAAACTGGCGAATGGGTAGGAAAGACTGGTTCAGAAGGTCACTTCAAAAAGCATCCTGGAGAAACAACCACTAACATACCTATAAGCGATTTGCCTGGCGAAGACGGTATAAAGCCTTTGCCAGATAAGGCGTCTATGAGGTATGAGATTCAAAGTGTGCCAGATGGTGTTAGTCGCTCTGATTATAGTGGTTGTAATGTAAGCAGCACTCCAGGCTGCGTTAGCGTAGATAGGGGGACTGGAGTCCTAAAGTATAATCCTCGCAAAAAGGATATTGGCCACGAGCTAATTTTCACGCTAAAAGTTCATCACCCGAATAGCAATATATATCCATACTGGTGTGCTCATGGTGGAGATGATGGTCATTGGGATGAGTATCAGCAAGTCAAAATCAAGGTTGTCTCGCAAGCGTCTATCTACAACCCGCATTACGATGAAACGGTTGTGCATAACATAAAGCAAGGCAACGGTTACTACACTGTTGGTACTGCTACAAGCGCGGAGCCTAAGAGCGTATCGAATGGCAAGAATTGGATTATGGACGGCCCGCTGCCTAAAGGAACTAAGTTTGAGCTTAAGGATTACGACAGCAAAAAATACCCATATGCTCCTAAGAAGCTTAAATGGTCTAGTATTAGTAAAGACAACACTGGTAATGGCAAGGTGACGTTTACTCCAGATAAGTCGAATGCTGGCGAATCTAACAGCACGCCTGTGCTCGTTACATACCCAGATGGTTCAACGTCTAGGGATCCAGATGCTGGCAATAAAGATACTATTGTTGCGGCCCCCGTTAGGGTAGAAGACCTTACGGTTACTAATAATCCGCAGGATTTGAATCTTAAGCTTCTTAACGGCAAGAGCATAAATAATAACGCATTTGGCGGCGATATTAACTACCACAATGCGAATGGCCAAAAGCCGCGTGAGCTTACAAAAGGCCAGGCGATTGGTGAAGGCGCCAAGGATGACGGAATTGTGCTGGATTCGTGGTCCACTAACGCAAAGGGTCCTATTACCTTCCGCGCTGTGTGCCATAGGAAGGATGACCCTAAGGCTCCGTACACGCTGCTAACGCCTAATGGTGGCAAGGGCGGCACACCAAGCGGCGACGTTGATGGTTTGCAATTCCAGGGCTTCCGCCAGTGGATTCGAGACAATGACCCTAAGTGTGCGAATGGTAACTGCACAGATGGCAATCAATACCTTTCTAAGGGAGAGTGGAACAGCAGCACTATGGAGCGTTCTCGCGCGCTGATTGGCGGCACGCCTAAAAAAGCGGGCGAGTACGAGTGCAAGGTGTTTGCGTTCCACGAGGCTCACACTGGAGCAGGGAAGCAATATAATGATGCGCTTAAAACGTTTGATGGCTTAGTTAAGCAAGGCGCAAACTATGGCTTTGCTTTTGATATTGGCAACACTTTTGCATCCACTAGGGGCACAGAGTGGACTGTAGACTCCTTCCACTTTAAGATCAAGCTCAAAGACAACCAAAAGTACAACCCTACTTACGTGAAGACTGGCACTATTGAGGCTGGTAAGTTTAAGCTTGACGATTTTGAGCACAATGGTAATTCTTCGAAGCAGCCAAAGAACATTAAGGACGGCAATGGCGTTCCAAAGGAAGATCAAGATGGCATTGTTGAGAAAGAAGACCTGCCAAAAGGCACGTGGTTTACGATTAAGAGGCTGATTAAGAGCGCAGACGCAAATAATAGTAAGGCAAAAACGTACCCTTGGGCTAACTTTGAAGGCGGCGAAGACAATAAGGCAGATGGCAAGAACGAGGCAAAAGATAAAGACCCTAAGTCAACTCGCGAATACGGCGCCGTAACATTCCGCCCAGATAAGTGGCAGGATAAGGACGAGTATTGGGCCGAGGTTGTTGTGCACTACCCAGACGGCACATCTACGGATCAGCCAGAATCTATTAACTACAAGCACCCTGTGTATGCAAAGGTGAATGTTACGCGCGACGACGCTCATAATCAGTTCGGCCTTACGTTGTATAAGAATTACCCTAATGCGTATATGGGCAATGGTTACGACCTTAAAGTAGGCGAGTCGTTACCTAACGATGCAACCTTCGACTCGTGGATGACTAAGTCTGTTGGCAAACTTCATCAGCACGTAATCTGCTCCAAGAAGGGCAAGGATGGCAAGTATAGCGACTATACTTACAACACTCTGCCTGGTCATGTTGATAGTAAAGCTAAGAATGCGAAAGATATCGAAAAAGACGGCTTAAGGTTTAAGAAGCAAACGATTTGGGGACATGCTACTTTCAATCAGCAAAAGTCGTGTATCAAAGATCGTAACAACTGCAAGCCTGATGACTTGCTGTATGACGATTGGGTTCCTGGCGGCAATAGTAATAATACTTCTGAGCGCACCCGCGGCTTCTTTGGCGGAAAGGCGCAGAAGACTGGAGACTACCAGTGCAAGGTCTACGTTATAAGGGGTGACGATAAGTCTGCGGCGTTTGAGAAGGCTGTTGAGGCTAAACTCAAGTCTAAGAAGAACGAAGATCCAGCTCCAAGCGTGCTGAACGCTAAGGGTAATCCATACGGCACAGACGGCCAGGGCTACAAAATCGACACATTCTATGTGCGTATTCATAACGACAATCAGCTGTATAACCCTACTTATACGAAGATTCCAGAAATTCAGGCTGGTAGTACTTTTGACAAGAATCTTAATAATCACAAGGCTGATATAAGCTCGGGTGCGCCGCAAAGCAAGAAGAAGGTTAAGGACGCTAGCGGGAAGAATGACGTTAACGCTAACGGCGTTCCTGATTACGACTTGCAAAACGTTAAGGAAGGCGCTCTGCCTAAAGGCACTTGGTATGAGATTAAGCGCTTTGTTAAGGCTGGCGATATTACAGACTTGAAAGTCAAAAGTTTGCCTTGGGCGAACTTCGAGGATGGCGAAGACAACGTTAAGATGAAAGACGGCAAGCCAGAGTTGAAAGATGGCAAGAAGCAGCAAGCCAGCGCGGACGCCACTGGCAAAGGCTCCGTCACCTTCCGCCCAGATAAGTGGCAAGACGCTGACGATTACTTGGCCGAGGTTGTTGTGCACTACCCAGACGGCTCTACTTCGGACGGCGAAGGCTCCATCAACAAGGATCACCCTATCTATGCAAAGGTGAAGGTTACTAGACCAGCTATTGGTAACAACGATTTGCATGTTAACGTTTACAAGTATTTTGACCATAGTGTGTATAATTCCGATACCAATAATGGCCAAGTTGACTCCACAGATAACATTGCAGATGTTGACAGCAAGGTTGGCGTTACTGTTATGCGCGGAATCGGATTGCTGCACGACCTTGGTGTTGACTCGTGGTCTACGGCCAAGCGCAAAGGTATTACGCTAAGAACGTTGTGCAGGGATGCGAACAGTCCTGCTAAGGGCAGCAACAAGCCTCAAGTTTGGAGCGAAAATCTCGATAAACTCTTCTTTAATCTGAATGGCGGCGATAAACAGAAGGTGTGGGGGCATGCGAAGTTCAAGGAACAAGAAACTTGCCGTAAGAGTGGTGCAAAAAATGGCGATGCCTGCGATACTGATGTAATAAAGAACCCTTTGCTTTTCGACAACACTGGCGGAACTATGGAGCGCTCGCGCGGATTTATTTCAAACACTAAAGCGCCTACGGATACTGGAAAGTACTATTGCGCAGTGTTTGCGTTGAAGCTAGATGCTTTGGGTGAATATAAAGCTGCTATGAACTATGGAACTACGATTAGCGTTCCGAGTGGCAGCGATATTGTTAGCGCTATGAAGTTTAAAGGAACGAAGGGCATTGACTACGCCGCAAAGTTCTTCCCAGTTAAGGTTGTGGAGCCGTTTAACCTGCCAAAGACGGGCGGCGAAGATTGCGTGAACTGGAACATGCTGATGAGCGTTGTGTGCGTGATTGGCACGGGCGCCATGGCGGCTGGGTTCTTCCTTGACCAGACCAAGTGGGGGCGCGCGATGCTTGAGGCGTTGCTGCGTAAGTCGTTGTTGCGTAAGGCGTTGCGCGGTGGGGTGCGCGGTGCAGCGGCTAATCGAGCTGTAGGTGCGGCGGCTTGCGACCACGCAGAACCTGCCCCTGTAATCAAATCTTTTATCCGCAAAACTGCCGAGTGGTGTGGCGGCGTAATGCTGCGCATCGAATGGTGGATAACCGAAAGGTGGCGATGCTGATGAAGATATTTTCTGCAGCGTAAAACCTGCGGGAGGGTTTGGGCGCATGATTGTGCTCAATCAAAACTGAAAATGATAACTAAACAGATTAGCTAGTGCAAGTTAATTGCAAAGTTGGCTGGCGGAAGTTGGCTTAACTGCGGATGCTGGTTGCAAGCTGCGATTGGCGGAAGTTAGTTGGCGGAAGTTGGTTGACGAAAGTTGGTTGGCGGAAGTTGGTTGACGAAACTAGTTAATATAAACACAAAACATAACATATATCTCTCAAAGTGTTCGCAAGAACAAAACAAACAAGGAGAAATTATGAATAAGATAACAAAGCAGTGCGTGGCCGCGGTGGCCTCGCTCGCGATGGCTGGCACGCTGTGCGTTGCTGGCGCCGTGGTTGCTGGCAGCTCCGCTTGGGCGGCTGATGCAAAGCCTGCTCCATGGGCTGCAAATATTGGTGAGCAAAAAGGTTCCATTACCATTACCAAGTACAAGTATGCGCTGAATAAAGATGGCAACCAGGAAAAGAAAGACAAAGTTGCTGGCGCAGAGTTCACTGTTAAAAAGGTAACTCATATTAATGGTGCAGCTATTGATCTTAAAAAGTACGACGACTGGATGAAGGTTGCTGGAATCGTTGAAAAAGTGAACAGCGGCAAGGAGTCTGAAGCTAAACTCACTCTTGAACAAAAAGGTACAACTAAGAAAACTGGTGATGGTCAAGATGGCACTACGCTAGGCGAAGCAAAGTTCCCTGACCTTGCTATCGGCCTTTACAAGGTTGAAGAAACCAAAGCTGCGCCTGGATATGCTGTTCTTGCTAGGCCATTCTTCATGACAATTCCGCAAGTAACTCGCACAAACACCAACAAGGATAACACCTACACGTACGATGTAAGCGTTGAGCCAAAGAACAAGTCCACTAAGGATGCTATCAAAAAGACGGCCGACACCGCGGGCATGGTTGGTGCTGGCGATGAGATTCCATACACCATTACCACGGATGTTACTACAACAAGTGAAGTCCCGCCTGATTCATACACCAAGGATGATTTCCAGGGCTTTGCCGTGTGGGATGATGCGTTGATTAGCGCGTATTCTGATGTGACTGCTGATCTAACGGACACAAATGCTAAGGCTTTGGTTAAGGAAGTCAAGATTGGCGATACTACTATTCCTGCAAAGGACTACACGGTTAGTGTTGCTGATAGTGATGTTGATAAGAACGGCGGCACTGTAACCCGTAAGCGCATTACGGTAAAGTTTACTGATGATGGTCTTGCTGCTATTGCTACCGCTCTTAAGGATGCTAAAGACAAGACCAAGCTTCCAAAGTTGACTGTTAAGCTTGTGTTCAAGCTTGCGCCAGATGCTCCAGCGGGCGCCGATGGCTTCTACAACAAGTATGGATATCAGCCAGGCCACGGCAAGAATGGTACGACTCCAGAACCAGTCAATCCTCCAGATCCAGGCCCAGACGCAAAGGTAACGCTTGTTAAGTTCCAGATTAAGAAGGTTAACGCAGTTAAAGAGACTGAAGGTCTTAAGGGCGCTAAGTTTGCTGTCTTTGCTAATAAGACGGATGCTGATAATTGCGTAGCGGATAAGGCTCGTACTGAGGCTAACTGCAAGAACAAGGCTACTAAGGGTTATAAAACTGGTACCACTGTTGCTGATGGCCTTGAAGGTGCAACAAACGGCACTGCTGACGGCACTGGTTTGACTGGTGCTTTTGAAGTTAAGGCTGGACAGACATTCTACGTTGTAGAAACCGCTGCTCCAGAAGGCTTTGCTTTGTCTCCAAAGGTTGAGGAAGTTACTGCAAATAATACTGGTGCAGGGTATGACACTGGAACGCAAACCTTCACCTACACCTTCAAGGATCTTCCAAACGGTGGCCCTGATGGAAGCGGCAAGAACTGGTTCAACCTTCCAGAGACTGGTGCTGCAGGCGTGATTATCTTTGCGCTTATTGGCCTCGGTCTTGTTGGCTCTGGTATGTTCGTATTCCTTAAGAATCGCAAGAAGGAAGAAGAGCAGGCTGCGTGATTGTGTGTGATTAGCCAACGCTGGATTAGGTGGCGTTTGGTTTAATCATGCAAAAGATTTAGGCACTTTGTACCAGAAGACACGCTGCAGCGCTTAAAACAAAATGCGTTGAGCATTTTGTTTCTACGCTGGCGTGTTCTGGTACAAAGTGCTCTAATCTTTCCCGAGTTTGTACGTGATTTAGGTCAAATTTGGTACAAAGTGCGTCAGTTTTTCCGCTTTTTGTACGTGATTTTGGTCAAATGTGGTACAAAGTGCGGAGTTATTTCATTGAATAGCTTGAGCTTGGAGGAGTTATGAAGCTAGCCGATATTAGCAATTGGTGCCACTCGTTGAGTGAGCGCGCGGTTGCTAAATTGTTTAAGAATAAGGCGAAGCGTACCTCCAGTGTGGTTAGCACGAGCAGTGTGGCTGGTGCGAGTGGTTTGCTAGCGGAAAAGTCGGAAGCTTCCGAAGAGCAAACTCCACGCTCAATCTCAAGCCAAAAAATAAACCAAAATATAAACCAAAATACACTTAAAACTAAAAAAACAACTAAAAAAATAACTAAAAAGAAAAGCGCACTGATGCGCATTATAGAGCCGATTGCTCTGGTTCTTGCAGGCATTCTGTGCTTTAGCTACCCTGTGTGCTCAACGCTGTGGAACAATCACGTTTCCAAGGAGATTTCCACCGCGTACGATAAGTACAACCACGACCAGGCTGGCGACGTGCGGCGCGCGCACATTCGCGCAGCAAAGCGCTACAACGCAACGCGCAAAGACATGCTCACGCGAGACCCGTACGGCGGCGACGGCCAGGAAAGCATAGTCAACACGCCTGGCTACAAGCGCTACCTTAAAACGCTTGAGGAGCCGATGGGCATTATTGGCATTGTAAAAATTCCAAAGATTGGCGTAAAGCTGCCGATTTACCACGGCACGCTGCAAGAGACGCTGGCGCGAGGCGCGGGGCACTTGTACGGCACGGATTTGCCAGTGGGCGGCAAGGGGCGACACACCGTGATCACCGCGCATACGGGCTTGCCGAACGCAACCATGTTCGACTCGCTAACCGACCTTAAAAAAGGCGACTACTTTTACCTAGACGTGCAAGGCGAGACCTTGCGATACAAGGTGTTTCGCATAAACGTGGTGGATCCGCACGACATAAGCCTGCTGCAGCGCGAGCCTGGGCGCGATTTGGCAACGCTGCTTACGTGCACGCCGTACGGAATTAACTCGCATAGGCTTTTGGTGACTGGCTACCGCGTGCTGCCAGACCCAGTTGCGGCGCCAGAGGACCATGTGCAGTGGCCGCTTTGGATGACGCTGTTTGTTATAGCGATGATTTTCTCGGCGGCGATTCTTTCCATGATGATTACGGCGGCGGCTGGTAAGAGGCGGCGCAAGTGGGATATTCGCGGCAAGCACATACTATGGGTTGGGCGTGGCGTGGTTAAACTGCGCACAAAGTGATGCGCGGCGCGTGGGCCGCGCGCGAGCGATACTTCCGCTTTTTGTACGTAATTCGGGTCAAATTTGGTACAAAGTGCGTCAGTTTTTCCGCTTTTTGTACGTGTTTTGGGTCAAATGTGGTACAAAGTGCGTCGCTTTTCCTGATTTTTCAACGTTTTATAGCCTTTAACCACATTGATAAAAAATTCTTTACATACAAAAACAACGTTATTTATTATCAACATATGTCAAAGAAAATAAATATTAACGGCATACCCGATAAATTATTTAAAAAACTTATTGAGTCAGAGAATTCTAAGTCATGTCTTATGGCTTCTCAAAGCAATTCTCGAACAGACTTGCGACGCTGCTTAGAATCAGGAAAATTAGTCGAGCCATATTACGGCTTCTACGCTATTCGTGATCACTGGGATCAATTGCTGTACAAAGATAAAGTTAAGCGTATTGCAGTCACTCTTACAAACAAGATAAAGATAAAAAAGTGGAATTTTACTGGCGAAACTGCCGCCGTGCTCCTGGGGTTGGAGGTGGTTCACTTGCCTTACATACATCATTCTCTTACAGAAATATACGTGTCGTCTAGTTATGCAGAAAAATTTGCTTCGAACAAGAAAAAATCTGATTTAGAGCGGAAAAAATCGGTGCGAAGTGCATTTAGACACAAATATAGCCGACTAAAACTGCCAAACATAATAGAAGATGAATCTGGTATAAGGCTAGATGATTTTACTAAAAATAGACATAAAAATGTGAGCAACGGCACAATTATTGGCAAGGGCACAAGCGCTAATAGCGGCACAGTAAAAAATACGAATTTTTTGACAGCATCGTCATTTGGGCATATTGCGACTGATGAAGAACTTGCTATTAGTCATGTTGCCAGCATTTACAACGTTCTCTACGTGTGCGCTTGGAAGGGGGCGTTCGCCGAGTCGCTAGCAACTTTCGATTCTGCTGCTCGAAAAGGTGAAGATCTTAACAAAATTTTGCATGTTTGTCGTAAATTTTACGGCTCCATGGATTGTTGTAGCGATACGCCGCAGTTCTTGAACAGTGTTCAGAATCCAAAAAACGCGGATTTTTATGGTGTAAATTATTCGCCTATTAACAATCCAAATTTTCTTGGCACCGATGAATTTGATGTTTTGTCGCGAATGGAGACTTTGGTAAACTATGCGAACCCTAAGAGTGAGAACGGCGGAGAGTCACTTGCGCGGGCGATAATGCTTGAGCTTGGTTTTGTGGAGCCAGAATTGCAGCACGAGTTTCCGAACCCGAATCATCCACATAGTCCATATCGCGCAGATTTTATGTGGAAAGTTAACGGAAAAATTATTGTTGGAGAGTTTGATGGCACTGATAAATATTTGATTGAAGATAGAACTTTGCTTGATAGCCGCTCGGTTGCTTGCGACTTGCGTACTGAGGATTTTGATGGAAGTGTTGAAAATATCAACAACTTCAGCACAAATAACTTATATAGATATAATCGTGATGCAGTTAGGAAGGAACGCAATAGAGAGCGGTGGCTTATGGATTGCGGAGTTGTTAGGATTGTGCGATTTGATTATTGCGATATTTTGAATCCGATTGAGTTTAAGAAGAAGCTGCTTTCGGCGGGAGTTCCTGTGGCCGTTGCGTGATTTACAACATTCTCGATTAATCTTTTCCGCGTTTTGTACGTGTTTTGGGTCAAATGTGGTACAAAGTGCGGAGTTGTGTTCCGCTTTTTGTACGTGTTTTAGGCGGATTTTGGTACAAAGTGCGTCAATCTTTTCCGCGTTTTGTACGTGATTTAGGTCAAATTTGGTACAAAGTGCGGAAAGTCGTTCGCGCGCTACTCTTTAAGCGCGAAGGAAGGTCGTCGCGCAATCGCACTATATGTTGTCGCTTGTGCATATTCCCAGGCGATTATCAGACTTATAGCAAAATTGCGAGTAAAATAAAAAGACGTGATACTTGATCGTCATAATCGTTTAAATTTGGCCGAACTTTACGCCAGCTTGCAAGGGGCTGGCGATGGTGGGTCGCCAGACGCTGCTGCGGAAAAGTCGCAAGCAACCGCCGACGAAAAGTCCGCGCAAAAATCACCTATAAAAAGCGAAACGCCGCATCTTCCGCCCGAGCAAATGGACGAATTCGTAAACATGATGCAAGTGTACGAAGGCGCGATGTACGAAATCAGCACGAAGCTGGAGATTTTGGACGGCGAGTTTCAGGTGCGATTTTCGCACAACCCAGTGCATCACATGGAGCGGCGACTAAAATCCGTGCACTCGATTTTTGAGAAGCTGCGCCGCAGAAACCTAAGCATATCAACGCGTTCGATTCGCGACAACCTGTTCGACGTGGCTGGAATCCGCGTGATTTGCAACTATCGTGATGACGTGTACGCGGTTGCGCAATACCTTTCCAAGCAAACGGATATTCAGGTGCTGCAAGTTAAGGACTACATTAAAAACCCAAAGCCGAATGGGTACCGCAGTTTGCATGTGATTTACGCTGTGCCAGTGTTTTTGTCGTCGGGTGCGCATTACACGCCTGTTGAGGTGCAATTCCGCACAATTGCAATGGATTATTGGGCGAGTTTGGAGCACGCGTTGCGTTATAAGGCGGATTTGCCAGACGCAAAGTTGGCGGAGCATTCTAAGACGCTGCTTGAGTGCGCGCAGAATTTGCAGGCAATTGAGGCGAAGATGCAGGGGATTCATCGCGATATTAATGGTGCGCCGCGCGTGGAGGATGCGCCTGAGTCGTAGCAATCTAATGCGCGACGACCTGCCTTTTCGCTTAAAGCGCGTGCGAGTCGACGATTTCGAGCTGCATAATGCGCGAGAAATCACCTCGACTCGCTGAGCCGCTTAAACGTAAAGTCCAGTGGACTTTACGTGCGGCGAAGACGTTCGCGCGCTTAGACCGCGTGCGAGTCGACGATTTCGAGCTGCATAATGCGCGAGAAATCACCTCGACTCGCTGAGCCGCTTAGCGTAGAAGCACGGTGTGCTTCTACGGCGGCGAAGACGTGAGCGCAGCTAATCTGCGCGAACGACACGACCTACATTTCCGCTTTTTGTAGCACGACACGCATAGTTGTACAAATGTACTATAATTAGATACTTAAGGATTTATAGGGCTTTATAATGTTTATAAGGATTTAGGAGGATATATGGGAGATTTTGGAAATTTTAACGGCAATTATGCTGGCGATTTTGCGCAAAACACAACAATTGTAGACTCGCAGGCTACTTATGTGCGCGAGCAGGCGGAGCGAGTGAGTGTGCGTCGCGTTTACGCAGAGATGACCGTTGGCTTAATAGTTACAACGCTTGTTGCAATGTTTACGCAAAGCACGGGTGCTCTTTACTCTTATTTGTATGCTACTGGTAGGTTCGGCTTCTTTGGCATTATTATTGCGCAAGTGGTGCTTGCTGTTGTACTTGGAATGCGCGTTATGAAAATGAGCGTTTTTGCTGCTCGTGCAATGTTCTATGCGTATGCGGCACTTACAGGCTTTACACTTAGCACGATCTTTACTGTGTTTAGCCTAGGCTCTATTGCAATGGTTTTGGCTTTAACTGCTGGATTCTTCCTGTGTCTTACAATGCTTGCGCTTACTACAAAAGTGAATATGCTTAAGGCTGGCCCGATTCTTATGGTGGCTTTGTTGGTTTTGTGCGTGAGCCAGGTAATTCTTATGTTCGTTGCTCCAAGCGCTGGAACTATGCGATTTATTGCTGCGATTGCGGTGTTGATTTTTGCAGGTCTTACGGCTTACGATGCACAAAAAACGCGTGCGATTTTTGAAGCGTATGCTAATCAGCCAGAAATGATTAAGCGTGTTTCGATTATTTGCGCATTTAATCTTTATTTGGACTTCATCAACATGTTTGTGTACTTGCTGGAGTTGCTGGGAAATAGGCGCGACTAGGTGCGAGCCTGCGCGTTTTTTCCTAGGGATTATGGTAGGCTATTCGCTTGTGTGATTGATGCGCATATTGCGCAGCGAGCACACATGGATGGGTGTCCGAGCGGTCTAAGGAGACGGTCTTGAAAACCGTTGTAGGGAAACCTACCGCGAGTTCGAATCTCGCCTCATCCGCGAGTAAGTGGCTTGAATAAAAGTTCAAGCCACTTTTGTGTTAAGCTATTAAATCTTTTGGTCTATCATAGAGCATCATACTGGCTCATGCATCACCAAGAATACGTAAAGTATTAGGATACTGTTTTTTTACAGCATCCACAGCACTAATAAACGTATTTTTCCTAGCAGGATATGAACCAACATCTGACGACTGAAGAATATCATGTATAAGAATCGGTTTATTGTGCAAAGCATCATACACATTGTGCCACGCACCACCAGCGCGATGAGTATAATTTATTAAATCAAATGCATTCATCCAAGCATATTTTTCAACAACAGTATCTACAATGCGATCAGCATACTGGTTAGTTTCGTGATTAGGCGCATTAAAAATACAATTCCTGCCAAACTGCTTAAATTCGTTATAAACGCTAGGCTCTATGGGGCCATATTCCCAAGCTTGAATCTCATCCGTAAATAATGGGCGCTCAGGATTATTACGCAACGATTCCACCTGCGCAAAATATACTAGCTTATTCAAAGTGAGATTTGTCAATGCTAGCGTTTTCCCATATCGATCAATAAAAATTGATGCTATATCTAAAGCTTTCATATTCAATCTCCTTTCAACAAACTTATTATGCGCACAAGAGTAAAATATATTTTACAGAATACCTCGTTAATATTACAAGAAAAACGCAATATACGGGGTACGTATCGCACTGTTTAGAGCTACAAAATGCGGATAGACTAGATAGAACGATAGTTGCGCTCTTGAGATGTGATGGAGTCAAGCACGAATCGCGCGCCACTTCGATTTTTCTGGCTGCTTACAAAATCTTGTGGAGAATAAGGCGCTGCGCTGTTGAACATCTCCTCGTATTGCGAAACGGTTAATTGCGTGCGATTGTTTAATGTTTTTATGTGCTGATTGGAAAACAGCGCGCTTCGCCATCCTGGAACAAGTGTTGCGCTAAAGAATTCTGCTACAGCGCCTGAACCGTAAGAGAATAAGCCGATTTTTTGACCTGGGAGTAGGGGAGACAGGCGCGTCGGTGATTCGTTTGTGTGCGTTGCGGAAGATAAGTCGCAAGCAACCGTTGATGAATCGCAAGCAGACTCTGATGAATCGCCAGTAGATTCTGATGAATCGTCATCAATCGCAGAATCGCAAGAATTCCTAAAATAATCGTAATCAAGTAAAGAAATTAAGCCTAAATAGAGTGAGCCAGTGTAAATATTACCGATTCGACGACTGTATTGTGTGCTGTCTTGGTATCGCGCAAGAAGACGTTCGCGAGTATCGCTTGTAAGGGACGCGTTGTCATTTTCAGGCAACACGCCGTCATTTGTGTGTAAAACGCCATCACATGCGTGCGGCGCGCCAGAATTTTCCTCCAACCCAGCTCGAAGCGCCTTAAGCCCCATTTTTGTGTACGGAAGATGGAAGCAAATCGCCTCAAAATCGTTGAAATTGCAGGCGTTTTCCGCACTGTATCGCTGCCACACGTCGCAAAACATGCGAATGTATTGCTCGGTTGAAAACTTTCCGCGCGCCAAAGCCGTGCTTTGATATACGGGCCGCCAAAAATCCTGGATTTCCGCCGATTTTACAACGCTGTCGTTGTTGATTTGCAACACGCGCGGATTCTCGCTTACAAGCATCGCCACAGCACCAGCGCCTTGCGTCACCTCGCCAGGAGTGCCAACGCCGTAGCGCGCAATGTCTGCAGCAATCACCAAAACTTGCGCACCAGAGTGCGCCAAAACGTAATCACGAGCCATCATAAGCGCCGCAGTTCCGCCATAACACGCCTCTTTTACTTCCACGCATCGCACCCAAGCGCTAAGGTTCAGCAGTTTGTGAATGTAGAGCGCGCTGGATTTGCTGGCGTCGACGCCGCTTTCTGTGCCAACGATCACCATTTTGAGGCGGTTACTGTCGATGTACGGCATCAGTGGCAGCGCAGCTTGAGCGCCAAGCGTTACGATATCTTGATGATTTGGCGGCACTGCTTGCTGGCTTTGGCCGATTCCAATTGTGAATTTGTTTGGGTCGATTCCGCGCGCAATCGCAAGGTCGCGCATGCTTAGGTAGCAATTTGGGGTTGCGAAAGTTATGCGGTCGATGCCAACTTTTGGCGGAATTTGGGGTGTGGTGTGCGTGTCGTTTGGCGTGTTGTGAGTGGAATTCGGTGTGTTGTTTTGTGGCGTGTTGCCTGGTGCGTTTTGTGAAGTATTGCTCATGGTTTCCTATTTTTTAAGTGCGATTTTTTAAGTGTAATTTTAGTGGTGTAAATTTTTTAAGTGCGATTTTAGTGGTGTAAATTTTACGGCGCGGATGCTTCCGACTTTTCCGCGGAAAAATGGCCATTAACCGCGCGTTTTTGCGGTTTTACGTGTTCCTGCGCTTGCGCAAATCATCAAGAATTATTCTTGCAGAATTCGTGTTCAAATCGGAAGAATTTTTGTTTAGAAGCGCGTGCACAACCTTTTGAATTTCGTCCCCGCGCGCTCCAGAAGCGATAGCGATGTTTGCGGCCTGAAGGCGCATGTGGCCAGCCTGGATTCCAGGGCCCGCGAGTGCGCGAAGAGCCGCCAAGTTTTGCACGAGTCCTACGGCTGCTAGAACGTTTCGAAAATCGTTGGCGTTATTGACTTTAGCAAGTTGCAGCGCGATTTTTGACATTGGGAGCGAGGCGATTGCGCCGCCCACTGTGCCGATTTGCAATGGGATTTCGATGCGGCCGTAAAGGATTTGGTCGTTATTTTGCAAGGTCCACGTTGAAAGAGGCATGTAGCGGCCAGATTTTGCGGCCCATTCGTGCGCGGCGGCTTGCAATGCGCGCGTGTCGTTGCCTGATGCGAGTGTTGCAGCCACTATTCCGTTTAGGATTCCTTTATTGTGTGTTGCAGCGCGCTCCGCGTCTACGGCGGCCAGGGAGCTTAAGGCGGCGATGCGGCGCGCAAGGCGCATGCCGTCGGCATCTCCAGCTGCGGCAGTTTTTGCGCTGTGCACAAGCGCTTCTACGGGTATGCGCACTTCGGCGATTGTTGCCGCGCGGCTGGAGTTGGCAAGAATTGCCACCAGCGCCTTGCGCCCAACCCAGCTTTCCAGCTGGGTTTTAACAGCTTCGCCAATGGTGTTTGCAATGTTTGCTCCCATTGCATCGCACGCGTTTATGTCTAGTGTTAGCTTGGCGAAGCCTGTTAACGCCGCCGCCTGCGCGCGTTCTAATCCGCCGCCGCGTTGGTATATTGATGGGTGCGCGGAGCGCGCAACCTCTCTAATCGCCGCGCGTTTTGACTCGTCTCGCATTATGCTATCTAGTTTTTGGGCTACGCTTCCGTCCGCGTCTTCAAAAACGATTTGCGCGCGCGTAACGTAATGCTCGCTGCGTGCAACAACGCCGTTTTCTAGGCTTTTCGACGCGATTTTTGCGCCGTTGCATGCGGCAGCGATTACGGACGGCTCTTCCGTAGCCATCATCACGTTTCGAGTAACGCCGTTTACTTTTAGGCCGCGCACAACGCCTACTGGCAGGCTGAATCGCCCGATTTGATTTTCGATCATGCTGTTTGCAACGCTTGCAGGAATGTTTGTTTCGCTGCTTTGCGCGAGTTGCTCGAGCAGAAGTTGCGCAAAATCGCCGCTAAGCGCGCACTCTGATTTCAGCGTTTTTATGCGCTGTTCTACGCTTAATTCTCGAAAAGCTGACATGTTTCTCCATTTTTTGCGCTATTTTCACGATTTTCATTTTTACGTTTTTCACTTTTGCAATGTCTCTTTGACGCGATTTACGCGATTAAAGTCGCAGCAACCGCGAATCGTAAGCAGCCGCCATATTCGTCGCCAGCAACCGCGCGTGTCTCAACACTCCGTATGCATTCTGCCACAATTCGTGCGTGTCGCGACACTCCGTAAGTTGTGTCATTTGTATACGCACACTCCGCACTTATCGCATTGCTACGTCTACTTTCGCATCCTAACTTGCATGCTCACTCCAATTCCGCCTCCCACGCACAGCGCTGCAACGCCGTTTTGCATGTGATTGTCTTTAAGCGCGTAAAGAAGTGTTGTTAAAATCCTGGCTCCGCTAGCGCCAAGCGGGTGACCGAGCGCAATCGCGCCGCCTCTTACATTCAGCTTGTTTTCGCTTATGTTCAGCTGCTGACACACGGCTATGCTTTGCGCAGCAAACGCTTCGTTAATCTCAAAAAGGTCAATGTTTTCAACGGTGTAGCCCGTGTTTTTTAGCATGCGCTCCATAACGTGTTTTGGCGCGTATCCCATAAGATCTGGGCTGATTCCGCCCTCGGCAAATCCCACGATTTCTGCCAAATAGTCGATTCCGTGCGCGATTGCGTAGTCTTTGCTCATTAAGACGAGTGCTGCTGCGCCGTCGTTGATACCGCTCGCGTTTCCAGCGGTTACGGTAGGCGAGTGTTTTGTGCCAGAATCTGCCTCGCTCATTCCACCAGTTTCGCGACTGCCAGAATCCGCCTCACTCAAGCCACAGTTCGCTCCACGCATTCCATCAGCTTCGCGCGTTCCAAAATCCGCCTCAAACAACGTTTTAAGCTTAGCCAATTTCTCCATAGAAGTGTTGGCTCGCGGATGCTCGTCTCGGCTAATCAAAGTTCCATCCGCAAGCTGCACGGGAGCAATCTCCGCGTCAAAATCGCCGTTATTTTGCGCAAAAACGGCTTTCTGGTGCGATTTTAGTGCAAAAGCGTCTTGCTGCTCGCGCGTTATGTCAAACTTTGCAGCCACGTTTTCTGCAGTAACGCCCATTTCTTTGCCAGTAAAAGCATCACAAAGACCGTCTTTTTTTAGTCCATCAACCAGCGCGCTGTTGCCGTAGCGAATGCCACCAAATCGCACGTTTTGCGCGTAAAACGGCACGTTGCTCATGCTTTCCGTGCCGCCAGCAACTACGACTTGTGCGTCTCCCATGCAAATCGCCGACTGCGCAAGGCGAATGGCTTTAAGACCAGACCCACAAACCTCGTTGATTGTCATTGCGCAACTTGACTCGTCAAGCCCCGATCTAAGGGCGATTTGGCGCGCAACGTTTTGACCGCTGCCTGCTTGAAGTACGTTGCCAAAAATCGCTTGATCTACGGATTTTGGGCTGATTCCTGCGCGTTCGATTGCGGCTTTTGCTGCGATTGTTCCTAACTCAACAGATGTGAGCGACTTCAACGCGCCTCCGAATTTGCCTATCGGTGTGCGCGCTGCGCTTACAATCACAACATCACTCATACGTTTAGCCGCCAATCAGTTGAAAACTAGCCGATTAAAGCTATCTTGATCAAGCTATCTTATTGAAAATTATTAAAAATTGCATGTTGAAAACTAGCACATTTAGAGTAATAGGTTTCAAACACCAACCGAACTACTTTATCGTATTTTTACGCAAAATTGCGATTTGTGAAGAATTATGTTTAATTTTTTCACAATTTGCGCACAATCACATTTTTCGCATTTTCCGCTTTTTGTACGTGTTTTGGGTTGATTTTGGTACAAAGTGCGTCAATTTTTTCCGCTTTTTGTACGTGTTTTGGCCTGAATTTGGTACAAAATGCGGAAGTATCGTGTGGTATAAAATGCGAAAGTATCGCTATTTGCGGAATGTGATTGAGCCATCGCTAGGATCCATCGACTCCACAATCGCCAGCGAATCCAAGTCATATCCAGCTTCGCGCAACGCGTCTCCGCCGCCTTGGAAGCCTTTTTCAATCGCAATGCCAATGCCAGCAACCGTGGCCCCAGCGTGATTGCAAATGTCAATCAACCCTTGCAAAGCCTTGCCATTAGCCAAAAAATCGTCCAAAATCAAAACGCGGTCGTCTGCGCTCAAATATTTTCTAGACACAATTACAGGGAACTCGCGCTGCTTTGTAAACGAGAATACGGTAGACACGTATTGATCGCCATCCAGGTTTATTGATTGCGCTTTCTTTGCAAAAACCACTGGAATGTTTCCAAAATGACGCGCAGCAACGCACGCGATTCCGATTCCCGAAGACTCGATTGTTAGGATTTTGTTGATTTGCGTGTTCTGAAAATGCTGTGCCCAAGCGGCTCCCATTGCGTCAAAAAGCGCGCAATCGCACTGGTGGTTAAGGAATGCGTCGACTTTCAAAACATTTCCTGGCTTAACAATGCCTTCTTTTTGGATGCGTTCTTCAAGTTCTTGCACGATTATTCCTTTCAAATTGCGCGTATTTTGCGTGTGCAGCGGTATCTGTATAGCTTACCCCCCGCTTTGACCGCGCTCCGACCTGCCTGAGCGCTCAAAGCGTAGCGCGCGAAGGCAATTCGGAGCGCTGAGCTTGCTTAAGGTTGAAAGCACGGTGTGCTTTCAACGCAAGCGAAGACGTGAGCGCGCTGTAACGCGCGAACGACAGTACCTGCCTTGTAGTGCGTTTGTATAACGACACGCCGTAAATTAGGTACAATCGCACTACAGTTTTACATGTTTATGTAGTGCGTTTGTACCAAAAAACACCGAAATTAGGTACAATCGCACTACAGATTTGCGTAATGCGTACAGTGCAAAACGCACGATTTGTGTTTGGCTGCCGTCCGTTAAAATTGGTTAGAGTTTAATTTTTGCGATTTGGAACACGGGGGAGAGTGGCTTTTGAGCAAGTACGGTTACGATTTTGATTTGTTTGGCAATCCAGAAGCTGCCAGCGAGCAGAGCGATGCTACTATTAATGAAGTTTTCGACGAGCAGAGTGATGCTCCCATTGGCGATGCCTTCACTGGTGATGCTCTTATTAGTGATACCCCTATTAGTGATGCTCCTATTAATGAAGATATGACGAGCGAAGTTTCTGCTTCTACGGCGGCTTTCGATTTTTCCGCAAAATATTCAAATTCCGCACAATCTTCCCAAACAGCTCAATCTTCTGCCGCTGTCCAATACGCTCAAACATCCGCACAATCTTCCAACCTCCCCGAAATCAACCCTCAAACACTGTTAGAAGGCTTAAATCCCCAGCAATCCAAGGCAGTCCAATACACTGGCCCCGCGCTTTTAATCGGAGCTGGCGCAGGCAGCGGCAAAACACGTGTTCTTACGCGCCGAATCGCGTGGATTTTGGCTAATCACAAAGCGTGGCCGAGCCAAATTCTTGCAATCACGTTTACAAACAAGGCGGCAGCGGAGATGCGCGAGCGCTTGGCGAGCTTAATCGGCAATAGTGCAAATAGCATGTGGGTCTCTACTTTCCATTCTGCTTGCGTTAAAATTCTTCGCGCTCATGGCGATTCAATCGGCTTAAAATCAGGCTTTTCTATCTATGATTCTTCCGATTGCGAGCGTCTTGTTAAAATCATTGCCTCCGAATTGAACATAGATATTAAAAAGTTTACGCCTAAACTTTTATTGTCTAAGATATCTGATTTCAAAAATAATTTGGTTACATGGCAGGAAAATCTTAAAAATTACGCACCAGATTATAAGCCAGGCGCGTCTGTATCTGGCGCATCTAGCTTTAATGCTGCTGGCAATTCCGATGCGCTTTACGCCGCTGTTTACGCGGAGTACCAAAATAGGCTTAGCGTTTCGAATGCTGTTGATTTTGACGATCTGATTATGCTAACGGTTAAGCTTTTGCGCCAAAATCCGCAAGTTAGCGCGTATTACAAGCGAAAGTTCCGCTACATTTTGGTTGACGAGTATCAAGATACAAATCACGCGCAATACGTTTTGATTCGCCAGCTTGCAGGTGTGGGTGATGCAGGTGTGGGTGATAATTCCGCAGTTCCACAAGTTTCCGCAGCTTCACCAGATTTCGCAGCTTCACCAGATTCCACTCAACTTCCGCAATCGTCAATCACGGTTGTTGGCGATTCCGACCAGTCGATTTATGCTTTCCGCGGTGCAGATATTCGCAATATTCAAGACTTTGAGCAGGATTTTCCAAACGCTACAACAATTATGTTGGAGCAGAATTATCGCTCTACGCAAACCATTTTGGACGCTGCAAATGCTGTGATTTCTAACAACACTAATCGCAAGCCTAAAAAGTTGTGGACTTCTTTAGGCAAAGGTTCTCCAATCGTAGGCTACGTAGCAGATAACGCGCAAGGCGAGGCAATGTGGGTTGCTCAAGAAATCGCGCGCTTGGCAAGTGAAGATGGCGTAAACTACTCGGATATTGCGATTATGTATCGCGCAAATTCGCAATCGCGTAGCTTAGAAGATGCGCTTATTAAGTCTGGCTTGCCTTATCAACTTGTTGGCGGAACTAAGTTCTACGAGCGCCGCGAAGTCAAAGATGCGCTTGCTTACTTGCAATCGATTGCAAACCCTGATGACGATGTTAATATGCGCCGAATTTTGAACGTTCCAAAGCGTGGTCTTGGAGCGCGTGCTGAGTCGCAGATTACGTCTTATGCAAAAGAAAATTCTATAAGTTTTTGGTCTGCTCTTAGTCAAATAGATAAGATTGCGGAGCAAATTGGTATTTCATCTAGAACTTTTAATGCGCTTAAGAGTTTTAGGGATCTTATTACTTCGCTTATTGACTTTATGAAAGCTAACGATTCCAAGCCTTCTAAGGTTGTGGAGAACGTGCTTAACGAAAGCGGATTGTTGCAAGATTTGCGAGAGTCTAAGGACACTCAAGACGAATTTAGAGTAGATAACTTGTCTCAATTGCAATCGGTTGCAGCCGAGTATGAGCAGAATACGCCTGATGCTAATGTTGCTGGTTTTTTGGAGACTACGGCTTTGGTTGCTGATTCGGATCAGCTTCCAGACCAGGGCGAAGATACTGGAAAAGTTACGCTTATGACGCTTCACACAGCTAAGGGCTTGGAGTATCCTGTTGTGTTTTTGACTGGAATGGAGCAGGGCACTTTTCCTCATTCGCGCTGTGTTGACAATCAAAAGGAGCTTTGCGAGGAGCGTCGTCTTGCATACGTTGGCATAACTCGTGCTAAGAAGATTTTGTACGTTACTTGGGCAGCTGAGCGATCTCAATGGGGCAAATCTGCGGAGATGATTCAAAGCCAGTTTTTGGACGAGATTCCTGCGGATTTGATTTGCTGGAAACGCAAGGAAGCAGATGTTATGCGAGCTGGACTAAGGGGAGCAGGCAGAGATTTTGACCGCGATTTTGCTGGCGATTTCTCCGACGATTTTGGAAGCGACGGCGGTTGGAGCGACGATTCGTACACAACTTACGGAGTCTCGAGTTATAGCGGATCTCGCTACAGCAAATCGCATTATGGCAGCTCATATGGTTCTTCAAAGTCTTATGGCAAGTCGTGTGGTTCAAAGTCGTATGGTTCTAGTTCGTATGGCAGCTCATACGGCAAGTCGTATGGCTCAAAATCTGGCAAAGTCACCACGCGAATCGCAAGAAAATCAAGCGCATCGTACCAAAGTCAATCGTCCACCTCAAATTTGCAATCGTCAGCATCGTCATTATCTTACAAAAAGCAAAGTTTGCAAGAAAAAGACAATCATCTAAACATCAACGATTTTCATGAAGGCGATAAAATTTCGCACGACACATACGGCCTTGGAACTGTTCTTAAAACACAAGACAAGGGCAGAAACTCAATTATTACAGTTGACTTTGGTTCGGATGGCGTAAAGCGACTTATGCTAAGAGTTGCTCCGATTGAGAAATTGTAAAATTTTTCGTTTTATAAATTTTACACTTAAAATAATGCGATCTTATTGAAGATTACTTTAAATTGTTAATTGTAATATTGTTATAACTAGTGCGTGATTATATACACTAAAACAAAATATTCAAGACTTGTTTTCTATTAAGCTATAAGAAAAAATATAAGAGTAAGAGAAATATAAGCGCAAGAAAAATATAAGAGTAAGAAGAATAAAAGTAAAAAAGAATAAAAGTAAAAACTGCAAATGTTCAAGATTTTAGACTCAAGGGGAAGTCGATTAAGTTCTGAATATTTGCGATTGTAGTTATAAACGAGATTTAAAAGGCGTGGCGCTTGCAAATGTGAGTGCCGTAAAGCGTGTTGCGTTAAACAAAAAGCAACACTAAAAAATAATAACTAGATTTAATGAGGTATTTATTATGAAGAACAAATTATTCACATCGCTTCACGCAATTGTGTTTGGAATTCTTATTGCTATAGCGCCATTAACATTTGCAAAACCATGCTCAACTGGTGGCATGGGCAAAATGTCTAAAATGGCTAAAATGCCTATGATGATGCAACCTATGACATGCTACTACACAAGCCGCGTGGCTATTGGAATTGGCGTTGTTATAGCGATTCTAGGCATTATTGCGCTATTTGTTAAAGAACACGTTCGCGCTGGCTTAAATATTGCTGTAATTGCTAACTCTCTGTTTATGATTGCTACTACAACATTCCTTATTGGTGTTTGCAAAAGCCCAATGATGCATTGCGCATCTGTTATGCGTCCAACGTTGATTGTGTTATCTGTACTAGCGTTGGTGTTTGCATCCGTTAGCGTGTATCTCGATACTAAGTCTGCTTGCTAGTGTGTATCTAAGTAATTTACTATGCACACTATTACATTAAAGCGATTGCCGCTAGAAAACCTAAAGCAAAAGCCGCTAAGAACCGCCGCGTTAATCGTGGTTTCCGCGTGCCTAGCTGCAGTGTTTTTTGGCGGCTCGCTAATCTCCCTAAATCTTTCAAACGGCCTAAATAGCATGCGCGCTCGCCTTGGCGCGGATATTATGGTGATTCCGCAAAACACATACAATCGCGCGGAAGCGTTGCTAACTAATGGCGGATCGAGCACGTTTTACTTTACGAACAATATTGAAGATTTTGTGCGAAAATCAAAAGGCGTTGAAAAAGCAAGCATGCAAACTTACATATCTTCTCTATCTGCTGGATGCTGCGCGGAAAAGTTGCAAATCATAGGTTTTGACCCTACGAGTGACTTTGTAATCGCGCCATGGATTTATTCACAACACAAAAACGAGCTTAAAAAAGGTCAGATGATTGCAGGCGCAAATGTGCTTGTTTCTTACCAAAACACGGTTCGCTTGTATGGGCACGAATGGCCGATTGTTGCGCAACTTGCTAAAACGGGCACTAGCCTAGATAACTCAGTGTTTGTAAACAGAGACACGATTCCAGTGGTTGTTAAGTATTCTTCTAAAGTTGGGCACACTGCGATTCCTGCAAAATACGCGCGCAAGGCCGTTAGTGCTGTTCTTGTAAAAGTTCGCAAGGGTTTTAGCGCTAAGAGTGTTGCGGAAAATATTCGTAAAACTAGCGGAATTAAAAGTCTTGGAATGGTTTTTCCAGGCGGAATTACAGAGCAGACTAAAAAGAGTTTAGAGGTGCTAAACAAGGCGATTTTCCTTGGCGTTTTTGCGTTTTGGGCTGTGGGCGTGTTAATTCTTGTGTGCGTTTTTGCGGCATCTACATCGGAGCGCAAGAGGGAATTTTCTTCATTGAGGATTTTGGGCGCAAATAAGCGCATGCTTTTTGTCATGATTTCGCGCGAATCGGCTGTGATTGGCGTTGCAGGTGGCGTGATTGGCGTTGCGTTTGCTTCGCTTATTTTGTTCCCATACAATATTGCGATTTCTAGCCAGTTACAATTGCCGTACTTGGAATCGAATGTTTGGCTTGTGTGCGCGCTTGCTGCGATTTCTGTAGCGTTTTCGCTTGCTAGTGTTTTGGTAACTTCTGCGATTATTGTTGGGCGAATCGCAAGCAGGGAAGCGTATTTGACTTTAAGAGATGGCGAGTAAGATGGCGAATAAAGTGGTTAGTAACGATTTAGGCGATTTAGTCGTAAATCTTAAAAACGTTACTCGCGAATTTAAGCGCAAAAATCGCAAGTTTATTGCTGTAGACAATGTTGATTTTTCGCTTAAAGCTGGCGACTTTGCGGCGATTGTGGGCAAGTCTGGAAATGGAAAGTCAACTCTATTAAACATGATTGCAGGGCTTTTAAAGCCTACGCGCGGAAGTGTTACGATTTTTGGATGCAATATTTCGATGTCTTCTATAAGCGACGAGCAAATTTCTGCGATTCGCGCAAAAAACATTGGTTTTGTTACGCAATCGCAGACGCTGCTTGCTAATTTGAATGTGATAAATAACGTTATTTTGCCTGTTATGATTGCGCGTGCTTCTTCTAAGCGAGTAGGCGATTTTACGCAAAAACTTGAGACAGAAGATTGTGCGAATTTAAATTCCTTCGCTATGGATTTGCTTAAGCAACTTAACGTGGACGATCTTGCGCATTGCTATCCGCGCGAGCTTTCTGGCGGAGAAATGCGTCGCGTTATGATTGCGCGCGCTTTGATTAATAAGCCGCGTTTGTTGATTTTGGACGAGCCTACTGGCGATTTGGATTCGCAAAACACGCAAACTGTTGTGTCTTTGCTGCGCGATTGTGCGGCTTCTGGAGCGGCTGTTTTAGTTGTGACTCACGATGAATCGGTTGCTGCAAGCGCTGACTGTGTTTACGCAATGGACTCTGGCGTTCTTCGCGCGCGCTTTGACTGAGCGCTTAAAGCATAACGCGAGAGCGATTTTCCGCACTTTGTACCATATTTAATCTAAATCACGTACAAAAAGCGTCAACCATTTCCGCACTTTGTACCATATTTGACTTAAATCACGTACAAAAAGCGTCAACCGTTTCCGTACTTTGTAGCTTAAAGCATTCGCGCGGATTAGCCGCGCTATTCCTCGCGGCTATTAGTAGCCGCTCGGCTGATTTGGCATGTAAAGTCCACTGGACTTTACATTTGAGCCAAATCACGCTTTGAAGGAGCTTGAAACGCGCTATGCAATTTCAAGCTCAGTCAGAGCGCTTTGCAGCGCAGAAGCAATGCTTCTGCTTTAAGCGGCTCAGCGCTCCGAATTGCCTTTGTGCGCTACGCTCAAGCACAAAGGCAGGTCGTCGCGTATATTCTACGGCGCGGAGTAGTATAGGGAACGATGCCTATTTTTCGTAGGCATTATCTGGAGCCTTAGCCCATCAGTGGGTCGGCGCGCAAGAATTATGGCGTTATTTAAGCGTTTTAATGCTTTCGCGTTCGTGTGTTTACACGAAGAAGCACTGGAGAGGCCGGCTCAGCGTGAATAATCGTAAAAGTTTGGTTCACGTTCCGTTCAGATAACGACAGAATAAAGGATTAGTAATGACTAATATTCAGCGTTCTCGCCGTCAGGTGCGTCTTTCTCGCGCCCTCGGCATCGCTTTGACCCCAAAGGCTCAGCGTATTTTCGAGAAGCGTCCATATGCTCCAGGTGAGCACGGCCGCACTCGTCGTCGTACCGAGTCCGATTACGCAGTACGTCTTCGCGAGAAGCAGCGTCTTCGCGCTCAGTACGGTCTTTCCGAGAAGCAGCTTCGTGCAGCTTACGAAAAGGGTACGCACACTGCAGGTCAGACTGGTGACGCAATGCTCACTGATTTGGAAACCCGTCTTGATGCTTTGGTTTTGCGCGCAGGTTTTGCTCGTACAACCGCTCAAGCTCGCCAGTTTGTTGTGCATCGTCACATCTTGGTAGATGGCAATCTTGTTGATCGCCCATCTTACCGTGTTAAGCCAGGCCAGACCATTCAGGTTCGCGCTAAGAGCCAGACAATGGTGCCATTCCAGATGGCTGCTGAAGGCGTTCATCGTGACGTTTTGCCAGCAGTTCCTGGTTACCTCGATGTGAATCTTGCCTCTTTGAAGGCTACTTTGACTCGTAAGCCGGAAGTCGATCAGATTCCAGTTGAAGTCAACATCCAGTACGTCGTCGAGTACTACGCTCGCTAAATTCTGGATTTCATTCTTAAGGACATACCGCTTGACCCCTGCTGTGCATTGCATAGTGGGGGTCAATGCGTTTTATTTGCTATTCTTCCCGTGTTTTGTATTTTGATTGGTGTGTTGGACTACAAAGTGCGGAAGTTTTTCCGCGTTTTGTTGTTCAACACGCTGTTTAGAGCTACAAAGTGCGGAAAATACTGCACGAATCGTAGTGCATTTGTATAAAATCAGTATGAACTACGTAAAAGCTGGTTACATGTTGGTGCGCATTAACTTTTGTTAGGGAAAGGTCGCAAGCAACCGAACATTATGCAACAAAACACTTTAATAATAAAACAAAATCACATATAATCATTACAACAATGCCCGTTATATTACAAAATATAACATTGTGCGAGTGTTGAATCAGAAAATATATAATAGGTAACTAAGCGTCTAAAGCGTGTTATTAAGATACAAAAGAATATACAAAAGAATAAAAGAAGATACAAAATACAAGTAAAACAGAATACGCAATAAAAGAAGACTAGAGAGTAGAAGAGACGATGGAGTCAAAGATGTCTCAACAAAATACCAAAGCGAATGCGCTAAAAGCACAACAACTTGCCGCACGCGCAATCAACAAACACGCAAAAGATGCGCTAAACAATAACACTTTTGAAGGGGTGGTCTTGTGGTAGAGCCTAAAAAGATTAACGGGTTGCACAATATTCCAACTACAGCTGGATTTGCAGGCCCAGGCGGCGGCTTTGAAGGTGGTGCTGCTGCAGGATTCGAGATTGACGACGCATCTAAGCATAAGAAGGCAGATGAACGCGAAGTCGAAAAAAGCTTAGAAGACACAGATGCTTTTGACGCAATAGACGTTAACGCGATTCGCGCTAGAAGCAAAGCTAGCGGCACAAACGAGACGGTTATGAGCAAGATTACAAGTACGGGTGTTGGGGATTCGTCTCTTAGTAGCCTTGTAGCTCAAGCCGAAGGAGAAGCTGCTGCAGATGTGCGCGATTCATTGTATGTGACTCAACAAATGCCTGCAATACCTGCAGTCTTAAGTGGTATTACGCCGCAAGAGCCGCCGCGCGCAACGCAATCTCCGATTCGCGATTTTGGTGGCGAGTATCCGTATAAGTTGTATCGCCCTGGAACTTACGCGCGCGAGCATATGCGCATTACAGCAACAAAGCTTTCCGACGGACGCGACTTTTTCTACATAGATGACAATCCAGAATACGTTAGCGGCCACAAAACAAGGGAGCTGATTGACCCTAGAAAGTTAGCGTATCGCTTTACTTCGCATGTTGATAGCGAAGGCAACGAAGTTCCTAGCGAAGTTCCACAAATGAGGCAAGATCCGCTTACAGGAGACTGGATTCCAATGTCTAGGTTGTGGGCAAAGCGGCCAGCTGAGATTCTTGATGCGGATTCAAATAATCAAGGTTCGGCGGATGGTTCTGCAGATGATTCTGTGCGTGGTTCTGCTCAATCAAGAATCGACCCATTTGCTGGCAGAAAGCCACAGCGCGAGTATCAAGATGGCGAAATTCCAGATGAAGACTACGACGTTGTTGTTTTTGAAAACCGCTATCCAGCTATGGCTCAGGTTGCAGGCGTGCCAAATACAACAACATACGTTGATGGAAATCCATTGTGGAAGCAGGCTCCTGCAGCTGGCCGATGCGAAGTGATTTGCTTTAGTTCCAACGAGAACATGCTTCCAGCTAATCTTTCTGTTTTGCGCATGCGCACGATTGTTGAAGCGTGGGCGTTTAGAACCGCAGAAATTAGCCAAATCGAAGGAATTGAGCAGATTTATCCGTTTGAAAATCACGGCAGTCAAATCGGCGTAACTTTGCATCATCCTCATGGTCAGATTTACGCATATCCGTTTATTGCTCCTAGGTTAGAGCAGGAGTTGCGCCACACGGAGGCTTATTTTGAGCGCACTGGCAGCAATCTTCTTAAGGATTTGATGAATTCAGAGATAGAAGCTAAAAAGCGCGTGATTATGCATAATCACAGTTGGGTTGCGTATGTTCCAGCTGCCGCTCGATGGCCGCTAGAGGTGCATGTTGCTCCTGTTCGAGACGTTCTTACTTTGGATCAGCTTGATGATCAAGAGCGTTGGGATTTGGCGCAAATCTACATAACACTTCTTAAACGTGCTAATAAGTTCTTTGGATTATCGTCTTCAAACGCGGGAGATTCGAGTGCTAAATCGTTTGCAAGTTCGGCTGCTTTCGACTTATCTTCTGGCGCGAGTGATGCAAATTCCAGCGATTTCGTCGATTTGCCTTACGTTGCAGCGTGGCATCAAGCTCCTGTGCATGATTCTCGCCGTTCGCATTATCGCCTTAATTTGCAATTCTTCTCGTTTATGCGAGACGCCAATAAAATCAAGTATTTGGCTGGGTCGGAAGCAGGAATGGCATCTTGGATTTCCGATACTACTCCAGAGTTGATTGCAAGCAGATTCCAAGAATTAGGAGATGTTGACTTGGATTAGTCTGACTTGGATTAGTCTTGTCTTGATTAGTCTTGATTAGTCTTGATTAGTCTTGATTAGTCTTGATTAGTCTCGTCTTAATTACTCTAATTTTTACACGTTTTACTTAAAAAGTGAGATGATTAAGTTATGTTGTTGCATCTTTATTTAGTTCGTCATGGTCAAACCATGTTTAATTGCTACAATCGCTTGCAAGGATGGAGCAATTCTCCACTAACTCAAAAAGGGCTTAAAGACGCCGATTTAGCGGCTAAAAAGCTTAAGAACATTGTTTTTGCTGCCGCATATTGCTCCGATACAACTCGCGCGCAAATCACAGCTGAGCGTATTTTAAGCGAAAACGAAAAGAATACGCATATTCGTCCGCATCTTGTAAGCGATATGCATTTTCGCGAACAATGCTACGGATATTTTGAAGGCCAAGATATGAATATGGCTTGGTGGGCTGCAGGTGCGCCTCATGGAGCAAAAACGTATAACGAAATCGTTGAAAAATTTGGTCTTGCTGCAACTCGAGACATGCTTAAAGAGGCCGACCCATTCCACGATGCAGAGTCAGATATTGAATATTGGAAGCGTGTTGAAGGCGGTTTCAAAATAATCGCAAGCAATCCAGCGTTAAAAGATGGAGACAACGTTTTGCAAATCTCCCACGGAAACACGCTTTTAAGCCTTATGCATCGTTTTGCCCCTGTTGGCTACGATTTGAGTGAGCGACCGCAAAATGGAAGTGTAACTCGCCTTGATTTCAACACAGCAGAGCCGATTGACCAAGCTATAACAATTAAGGGATATAACGAGTAAATGCGATTAGTTTGCGCAAAAAATGTTCGTTAAGTGTTCACTAAATGTTCGCTAGATTTTCAAAAAGAGTCTTGACTCTTCGTTAATCTTTTAATACATTGCGTGGGTAGTCGTGTGTAAAACAGCAGGAAAGAGGTTACGATGAGCGTTGGAGACATTGCTGCTCTAATTGCGGCGATTTCGTTTGCGGTGCTTTCGGGATTTATGATTTATCCGCTTATTCGGCTGGGTAAAATGTTTAATCAGATTTCTCAAACTGTTAAAGAATCGGGCGAGCACGCTTTGCCTGCTATCGACGAATCTGTTACCACAGTAAAACAAGTGAACAAAACACTTGAAGACGTTAATGCTGTTACAGATGCTGCTCGCACTACAGCTACAAATGTTGGCGCTCTTACGGATTTGTATGGCGCTTTTCTTGGAAAGCCAGTTGTTAAAATTGCATCTGCTTGCTATGCGCTTAAAGACACTTTTAATGCGTTCTTTAATAAGGCTACTGTTCCAACGGATGCTGCAGAATCTTCCGCTAGGCATGCGGCAAATTCTGGCGAGTCGTTTACGCCTAAGGGGGAGTGATGTTTAAGCGTTTATTTTGGATTTGCATCGGTTTTGTAATGGGAGTTATGTCTGTTACAAAAGCTCGCGCGTACGTTAAGGAAAAGTTCCCACAAAACGCTAGGAATTTCTTCTTCGATAAAGATCCAAAAAATCTTACTTTAAGCACGATTTTGTCTTTGTACAATGATTTTAATTCCAGCAGAAAAGCCCACGAGTCGCAGATTAACTCTAAGTATGCTAGTAAGTATGCCGATAAGCGTGACGATTCGTTTACAAATAAGTCTTATACTAAGTAGTTACTAAGTGGTCTTATACTAAGTCTAAATAAATAAAAAGGAGTTCGTACCCATGCGCACAGCAGAAATTGCAAAGCGTTATCTTGATTATTTTGCTAAGAATGGCCATATGGTTGTACCTTCGGCATCGCTGATTTCTCCAAATCCAACGACGCTTTTCACGATTGCAGGCATGGTTCCATTCATACCTTATCTTTTGGGAGAGCAAACGCCTCCTTCTCGCAGAATGACGTCTAACCAAAAGTGCGTGCGTACTCTCGATATTGACGAAGTTGGTAAAACAACTCGTCATGGCACCTTCTTCCAAATGGTTGGAAACTTTAGTTTTGGCGACTATTTTAAGGAAGAAGCAATCCACTACGCTTGGGAGCTTTTAACAACTCCGCAAGATAAGGGCGGCTATGGTTTTGACCCAGAAAAACTTTGGGTAACTACTTATACCGACGACGACGAAGCTCGCGCAATTTGGAAGAATGAGGGCTTCGACCCAGAGCACATGCAAGTTTTTGGCATGGAAGATAACTTCTGGACTACTGGTGGCCCTGGCCCTGGCGGCCCATGCTCCGAGATCTACGTGGATCGCGGTCCAGAATACGGCAAGGATGGCGGTCCTGCTGCCGACGAATCTCGTTTTATTGAGATTTGGGATTTGGTTTTTGAGAACTTCCAGGTAGACAACGTAAAGTCTAAGACCGATTTGCACATTGTTGGTGAGCTTGATCAAAAGAATATTGATACAGGCGCTGGTTTGGAACGTTTGGCTTACCTTATGCAAGGCAAGGAAAACATTTACGAGACTGACGAAGTTTATCCAGTTATTGAAGCTGCAGAAAAGCTTAGCGGCGTAAAGTACGGCAGCAACGCCGATGCGGATGTTCGTTTCCGCGTTGTGGCAGATCACGTGCGTTCCGCGTTGATGATTATGAGCGATGGCGTGCGTCCAAGCAATGTTGGCCGCGGATACGTGCTTCGCCGTCTTCTTCGCAGAACTGTTCGCGCAATGCGCATGCTTGGTGTGCAAGACCCAGTTTTGCCAACCTTGTTCCCAGTTTCTAAGGGCGCTATGGAACCAAGCTACCCAGAGCTTAACAACACTTTCCACGAGGTTAGCGAAGCTGCATACGGTGAGGAAGATGCGTTCCGCCGCACTCTAGAAAAGGGCACGACTATTCTTGACTTGGCTGTTGAAAAAGCCAAGAAGGAACACAAGGATGACCCTATTGTTGGTGGCTCCGACGCATTTACTTTGCACGATACTTACGGCTTCCCAATTGAGTTGACTCTAGAGATGGCTGCTGAGCAGGGTGTTAAGGTTGATGAAGCTAAGTTCCGCGAGCTTATGAGCGAGCAGAAAGGCCGCGCTCGCGCGGATGCTTTGAAGAAGCGTCACAATGTGGACGTTAGCGTTTACGACGACATTAAGAAGGAACTCGAAAAGCCAATCGACTTCCTCGGTTACACAGACTTTTCCAGCCGTTCCAACGTTTTGGCAATTGTTGAAGCAGGTAAAGGCTCCGTTAAAAGCGTTAGCGCTCCTGCAAACGTTGAGGTTATTCTTGATCGCACGCCATTCTATGCTGAGCGCGGTGGCCAGATTGCTGATCAGGGAGAAATTATTTCCGACGACGGCGCAATTTTGGAGGTTGACGATGTTCAGCGTCCAATTAAGGATTTGATTGTTCACAGCTGCCGACTTACTGAAGGTACGCTTAGCGTTGGTGCTACAGTGAACACAAATATTGATCAGGTTCGTAGAGCTGCTTTGGCTAGAAGCCACACTGCTACACACACTCTTCACAAGGCTTTGCGAGAAGAGCTTGGCCCGCAGGCAACTCAGCGCGGTTCTGTAGTAGATCCAGACCGTTTGCGCTTTGACTTCCAATGGCCAAAGGCTGTTGATAAGGATGCGTTGTTGCGCGTAGAAGCTCGCGTAAACGAGCGCATTCGCGAAGACTTGCAAGTTGTTCCAAAGGAAATGCCAATTGACGACGCTTTCAAGCTTGGAGCAATGCACTTGTTCGGCGAAAAGTATGGCGATATTGTTCGCGTTGTAGAGATTGGCGACGGCTGGAGCCGCGAGCTTTGTGGCGGTACTCATGCTAAGAGCACTGGCAAGATTGGTATGGTTACAATCCTTTCCGAGTCTTCTATTGGCTCTGGCGTGCGTAGAATTGACGCGCTTTGCGGCGAAGAAGCATACGAGTATGGCGCTCGCGAGCATGCTTTGGTTGCGCAACTTGCAGACATGGTTAACGCTCGTCCAGACGAGTTGGCTGAGCGCTTAGAGTCTTTGCTTAACAAGATGAAGGATTCCGATCGCAAGCTTGCTTCTGTTTACGAATCTCAGCTTAATGAGGCTGTTCCAGAATTAGTTGAATCGGCTAAACAAAGCAGCTCAAAGATTAAGCTTGCTGTAAAGAATGTTGGAAACTTCGGTTCCTTCGACGCTTTGCGCAAGACTGTTCTTGACGTTCGTTCTCGCTTGGGCGAAGATTCGCCAGTAGTTGTTGCGTTGTGCGGTGTAAACGAGAGTGATAAGCCAATGGTTGCTGTTGCTACTAACGATGCAGCTCGCTCGGCTGGCGCTAAGGCTGGCGACTTGGTGCGTACAGCTTCCAAGGTTCTTGGCGGCGGCGGCGGCGGCAAGCCAGACTTTGCTCAAGGTGGCGGTGCGGATGCTTCTAAGATTGATGAAGCACTCGAGGCCGTGAAAGCCGAAGTTTTGAAGCTATAGTCAAAAGGTTAAATGTTTAAGATGTTTAACACTCGAGCCAAATTAATAAGTTGAGTTTTCGTATGATTTGGCTTGGCGTTGATTTAGGAGATGCCAGGGTTGGGCTTTCTAAGTCCGACCCTGAGCTGACTTTTGCTCACCCAATCGGTAATATTCAAGCCTATGGCGACTCATTTAATGCGATTGAAGACGTTATTAACGTTATAGAAGATAATAGTGTGAGCCGAGTCGTAGTTGGTTTGCCTCTGCAATTAGACGGATCTGAAGGAAAGTCTGCTAAAAAAGCGCGCAGATGGGGTGCTAATTTAGCCAAGCGCATTAAATCGCTTTTTGATTATGGCGATTGGTCGCTTGATTTTATTCCAGAAATCGTTTTTAACGACGAACGACTAACAACAGTTACTGCTCATAGGCAATTGTTAGATGCTGATTTTTCCACTAAAAAGCATCGTCCAATGGTTGATCAGCAATCGGCAGTATTGATTTTGCAATCTGCGATTGACGATTACAGAAATGCTTGCAAAAATGTAAAAGGCGACTTGCAAGACGACTCGCAAAGTGAATCGCAAAGTGACTCCATCAGAAAGGAAGCGTTTAATGAGTGAGAATATAGACGATTTTTTCAATCAAAACGCTAAATGGAGTCACAATTCATCCAATCCTCCTGTTCCGCCAAAATCGCGAAAAGCAAGAAATGCGCGTAGAAATCGCAAAAGTAAAAGAAATCGTATAGTTGCATTCATTCTTGTACTAGTTTTTGCGTTGCTATTTGTTGTTGGATACGGCTTATATCGCGTTGCGGTTTATGTAAGAAACAATAGTCAGTCTGCAATTATGGAAGACTGGCCAGGTCCTGGAAGTGGGTTCGTTGAATTTACGATTGAACCAGGTCAAGGATCTGTAGAAGTGGGAAATAACCTTGTTAAGGCGCAGGTTGTAAAGTCGCAATCCACTTTTTCTAATATTGTTGCAGCAAATAACAAGATTTTGTACCCAGGAATTTACGCGCTTAAAAAACACATGAATTCAATGGACGTAGTGGAAATTCTTTCCGACCAAAGCAAGGCTGGTGGATTCTTAGACGTTAAAGCAGGGGAGCGCGCAACGGAGGTTATTCGCAAGGCTGCACAAATCTCGGGAATTGACATTGCTCAATTTAACGCGATTCAAAAAGCGGACGGAGCGGGGATTTTGCCGTCAGAAGCGTGCGGCAGCTTTGAAGGATGGTTGGAGCCTGGAGTTTACAACGTAAAATCCATGAAGTCTGCTAACAAGATACTGGCAAAAATGGTAGATAAGCGCGTTAAAAAGCTTGATTCTCTGGGCGTTCCTAAGGGTGATTTGCGTCAAAAGATTCTTAAAATTGCTTCCATTGCAGAAGCAGAAGTCAATAATCGCGAATACTACGGCAAAGTTTCGCGCGTAATCTTAAATCGTTTAGCTAAAGACATGCCTTTGGGAATGGATACTACGGTTGCATACGGAATTGGGATTAAGGCGATTAACCTTACGCAATCGCAGCTAGACGATGCAAGCAACCCGTACAACACTAGGATTCACAAGGGGCTGCCACCTACTCCTATAAGCATTCCTGGAGATAACGCGATTTTGGCGGCTCTTAATCCAGCGAATGGTCCATGGATTTATTTTGTTACAACCAACTTAAAGACAGGCGAAACTAAGTTTGCGGATAACTACGACGATTTCTTAGAGATCCGCGACGAGTATAAGCGTTCCAACGAAAACGCCAACTAGCGCGACGACCTGCCTTTTCGCTTAGAGCGTAGCGCGAAAAGGCAATTCGGAGCGCTGAGCTTGCTTAAGGTTGAAAGCACAGTGTGCTTTCAACGCAAGCGAAGACGCGAGCGCGCTTAGACCGCGCTAACGACAGGACCTACCTTCTCACTTTAAGCGTAGCGCGCTCCTTGCTTTGTATTGCGCGAGGTTTGAGTATTTCTCTCCTCGCAGGCGCGCCAACCTGCCTTCGAGCTTAGAGCGTAGCGCGAGAAGGCAATTTGGAGCGCTGAGCAGCTCAAGTCAGAAGCACTGCTTCTGCGCTGCGAAGACGTGAGCGCGGCTAATCCGCGCGAACGACATTCTCTGTTTGCTGTTTCGAGAGGGCTGGCTAATTCTTGTCTCACAACGCTCCGCCTATTACGTGTAGTCTGTTGTTGCGGTTGTTCCGATTTGGCTTTGATTTTGTTTTTTGAGTTGAAGTTTGTTTGTAGGGTGAGTCATTGGATTATTTGGTATCGGCTGCCGCTCTTATACTGTTCGACCAAGAATAACCCAGCCCTCTTGCATGCTAGAACTTTTGCGTATCTTTCATCACCGAGATTCTCGATTTTTCTTGCTGCTTCAGCGAATCACCATTTCATGCTGAGGTTCGCTTCATTCGCCGCGAAAAATCTCGAATCTCCACCTTACTTAACGCTATAAAATCGCAGCAAAAAGTTCAAAGCATAACAGCGATGATTGCAGATGCAGCTAATACTGGTACGAACGGGATTTTATTTTGTTTATTTTGCACAAGATGCTCGCGGAAAAATCGCAAGCAGACTTTAGAGCAGATTTTCCACACTAAAATCCAAATTAATCCAAATATTCCAACTAATGCAAACCAGTAGATTATGCAGCCGAATCCAAATAGCGCCAAAGCTTGAGCAATCATAGAAGCGCACGTAACGTCGCCAAATCCGAGTGCTCCGCGCATGCAAAGTTTTTGCACCAAAACGTAGAATGCAAAAACTGTTATTGCGCAAAGCCAGCCGCGCAAAAGAAAATTAACATTGTGCAAAGTAATCAGCGAAAAAATAAGGTTCGCTGCAGATTGTGCAAAAGCAGCTAGTACAACCCAAAGTCTAGGCACAACGCGGATGATTAAATCCGTTGCGCACAGTGCAATCGTGCATACAAGCGTTGGCGTTGCAAATAAACACGCCATAATAAACTGACTCATTCGATTATGCTAAATAAGCGAAAATTGCATTGCAACAAATTTTGCTCAATGTGGTTAAAGGCTTGTGTGATAGATTTCGTGGATTGTGAGCAATACTTAGTGGTTAGTAGAATACAGATTTAGAATCGAGTATTGATTTAAAATAAAGAACAGTATTAAGTTCAAGAAGTATAACAATAAATATAACGCACAACGCGATTGGAGAAGGCATGCTTAGATGGCAAACGGCAGGGGAGTCGCATGGTGAAGCGCTGGTGGCAATGATTGAAGGAGTGCCAGCAGGAGTTAAGATTACTAGCGCAGACATTGTTTCTGCTCTTGCGCGTAGACGACTTGGATATGGTCGTGGAGCGCGAATGAAGTTTGAGCAAGACAAAGTGCGTTTGCTTACAGGCGTTCGCCACGGTGTTACTCTTGGGTCTCCAATTGCAATCGAAATCGCAAATAGCGAGTGGCCAAAGTGGGTTGAAGTGATGAGTGCAGATCCGCTAGACCATGATTTGCCAAAAGAAGGCCGTAACGCGCCTCTTTCTAGGCCGCGACCTGGGCATGCGGATTTAACAGGCATGCGTAAATACGGTTTTAGTGATTCTCGCGAGGTTTTGGAGCGTTCGAGTGCAAGGGAAACGGCTTCTCGCGTGGCTTTAGGCGCTGTAGCTGATGCGTTTTTGCACCAAGCGTTGGGTGTGCGCACAGTTGCGCACGTTATTGGGATCGGCGGCGAATATGTAAGCAAAAGTTTAGCCCTTCCAACACCAGATGATATTGAGGCGTTGGATGCTTCGCCTGTTCGTACTCTAGATAAAGATGCCGAAGCGCGCATGATGGCTCGCATTGATGAAGCAAAGGCCAATGCAGATACGCTTGGCGGTGTTGTAGAGGTTTTGGCATACGGCATGCCTGCTGGAGTTGGAACGTATGTTGAGTCGGATCGCCGTTTGGATGCGGCGTTGGCGGCGGCGCTTATGGGAATCCAGGCGATTAAAGGCGTGGAAATTGGAGACGGTTTTGAAGAAGCAAATCGCCCTGGCTCGGCTGCTCACGACGAAATCATAACAGGCGAAGATGGCAACATTGCGCGCCTTAGCAATCGTGCTGGAGGAATTGAAGGCGGAATGTCAAATGGAGAGACAATTCGCGTGCGTGCAGCAATGAAGCCGATTCCGTCTATTCCGCGTGCTTTGCGAACGGTAGATGTTCTTACTGGCCAGCCAGCTCAAGCGATTAATCAGCGCTCCGATTTTACGGCAGTTCCAGCCGCTTCTGTAGTTGCAGAGGCAATGGTTCGGTTAACGCTTGCAAAGTATGCGTTAGAAAAGTTTGGTGGAGATTCGCTAGAAGAAACTGCTAGGAATGCTAAGAGTTACGTTCAATCTTGGAAAGAGCATATGAGATGAGCGAAGAATCTTTGCAAAGTTCCACTCACGGTGTGCCTAAATACAAAATGCCGTTAGCTGTTATAATCGGCATGCCTGCAGCTGGAAAAACGCGTGTTGGCAAGGAATTAGCGCATATTTTGAATGTTCCTTTTATAGATACAGACGATTTAATTGAGCAAAAAATCAATATGCCGATTAGCCAATATTTTAAGGATTTTGGCGAAGAGTCTTTTAGAGATATTGAAGCTCAAATTGTTAAAGATGCTATTTTTGCAGATTCTGAGCAATCCGCCCCAATAATCGCCCTCGGCGGTGGCTCTCCAATGCGCCCACAAACGCAAGAAGTCTTAAAAAAATATACAAAACTCGGCGGCCGCGTTGTTTACTTGCAAGTGGATCCAAACGATGCAATTGAGCGCGTAAGTTGGAATTCAAATCGCCCTATGCTAAGCGGCAAAGACGGAGCAAAACGGTGGTTGGATTTGTTTGCTAAAAGAGACCCCGTGTTTTGTAAAGTAGCGAATTTGCACGCTCGCGTTTATGAATTAACGCCAAAACCTGCCGCAAGAAAGCTGAAAGATATGATTATGCAACGAATTGTGCATGTAAGTGGCAAAGATATTGAAGACTACAATGTTCACATTGGCGCTGGTGCTATGAGTCTTTTGCCGCAAATGCTTGGAAAAGAGCCTGTTCGAGTAGCTTTGATTCACACTCAGCCTGTTCAAAGGCATAGCGATAAAGCAAGAACTATTTTGCGCGCTGCTGGCTACGATGTTTTCGACATTCTTATTCCAGACGCAGAGGCTGGTAAAACTGTTAAGGTTGCGGATTTTGTATGGTCGCATCTTGCAAATGCTGGTTTTACGCGTTCGGATGCGATTGTTGGCTTGGGTGGTGGAGCAGCCACAGATTTGGCTGGATTCGTTGCATCTACTTGGATGCGCGGAATCCGCTACGTAAATTGCCCAACTTCGCTTCTTGCTATGGTAGATGCTTCGACTGGCGGAAAAACTGGCGTAAATACTGCGTTTGGCAAGAATTTGGTTGGTAGTTTTTACACGCCTGCAGGTGTTTTGGCAGATACTTGCGCGTTTTCTACTCTCAATAACGATATTTTTGTTGAAGGCTTAGGAGAGGTTGCAAAATCAGGGTTTATTGGCGATACAAGCATCCTAAAAATTCTGGAAAATCCGCAAAATGCTAGCAAGTTACGCACTCTCGATGGCTCTTCTGTTTTAAGCGATTCACACTTGAACAATATGGTTTGCGATTTAATAGAAAAAAGCGTGCGCGTTAAGGCGTACCACGTTTCTAACGACTTAAAAGAGCAAGGTTTGCGCGAGTTTTTAAACTACGGCCACACTCTTGGGCATGCAATTGAGCAAATAGAGCATTTTTCTTGGCGTCACGGAAACGCGGTTGCTGTTGGAATGGTTTTTGCGGCGGAGCTTGCGCAAATTTTGGGCTATTTAAGTCCAGAAGACGTTGAGTATCATCGTTCACTTTTAAAGTCACTTGGATTGCCAATATCTTGGAATGGAGGCGGCAGTAGTGACGATGCTTTTAATAAGGTTCTTGACTTAATGCATAAAGATAAAAAAGCTAGAGGCAACACCTTGCGATTTGTTGTTTTAGACGGGATTGGAAACCCGATTCACTTAGATAATCCGCCGCTGGAGGCGATTCGCGAAGCGTTTAATAAGATTAGAGGTTAGAAAATGGTAGATGTAGAAAACGCGCAAAATTCAGAAAATTCAAAAAACGCTATAAATATGCGCAAAGTTTTGGTAGTAAATGGCCCAAATTTGGGGCGATTAGGCGTTCGCCAGCCAGACGTTTATGGCAATCAAGATTTTGAAGCACTGTGCTCGCTTTGCAAAAAGTGGGCGCAAAAGCTTAACTTGCAAGTAGAAGTACGCCAAAGCGACGACGAAGCACAAATGGTGCACTGGATGCACGAAGCAGCTGATACGCATACTCCAGTAGTTATGAATCCTGCTGCTTTTACTCACTATAGTTATGCGCTCGCGGATGCTGCTCACATGGTTTTGGATGCTGGAGTGCCACTAGTGGAAGTGCATATTTCTAATCCTTCTGCGCGCGATGCTTTTCGTAAAATTAGCGTTATTAGCGCTGTTGCAACTGGCACTATTACAGGCATGGGGCTGTACGGTTACAAGCTTGCGCTAGAAGCTGTTGCTCATTGTTTAACACCCGAGTCGAGGCTCGAAGATACTATGGAGTTCCATGGTTAGAAGAAAACATGGTAACTCTCAGGAGCATATTACAAAGCATATTTTTGTTACTGGTGGCGTTGTTTCGTCCCTCGGAAAAGGTCTTACTGCATCGTCTTTAGGTAGGCTTTTGCGAAGCCGCGGTCTTCACGTTTTGCAACAAAAACTTGATCCTTACATCAATGTTGACCCAGGCACAATGAACCCATTCCAACATGGTGAGGTTTACGTTACAGAAGATGGCGCAGAAACAGATCTTGATATTGGTCACTACGAGCGATTCCTTGATGTTTTCTTAAGTCAAAAAGCAAATGTTACAACTGGCCAGATTTATCAATCCGTGCTTAGAAAAGAGCGCGCTGGCGAGTATTTGGGTCAGTGCGTGCAAGTTATTCCACACATTACTGGCGAGATTAAGTCGCGTATGCGTGCGCAAGCTAGCGACGATGTAGACGTTATTATTACGGAAATCGGCGGTACTGTTGGAGATATTGAGTCGCAGCCATTCTTGGAAGCTGCTCGCGAAGTTCGCCGCGATTTAGGTCCAGAAAATTGCATGTTTGTGCACGTTTCCTTGGTGCCTTATATTGCTGCAGCTCATGAGTTGAAGACTAAGCCAACTCAACATTCCGTAATGATGCTTCGCTCTCTTGGTATTTCTCCAGACGCGCTTGTTTTGCGTTCGGATCGCCCTCTTAATCAAGGCATTAAAGACAAGATTTCGCTTATGTGCGATGTTGATGCAGAAGGCGTTGTGAATTGCGTGGATGCTCCAAGCATTTACGATGTTCCAAAGATTTTGTTCAACGAGGGCTTGGATGCTTACGTTGTGCGCGAGCTTGAGCTTCCATTCCACGATGTTGATTGGAACGAGTGGGAAGATTTGCTTGAGCGCGTTCATCATCCAAAGCATGAGCTAAACATTGCAATCGTTGGAAAGTACATTGATTTACCAGATGCGTATCTTTCCGTTACGGAGGCCATTAAGGCTGGCGGTTTTGCAAACTGGGCTAAGGTAAACGTGCGATGGGTTGCTGCCGATAAGTGCGAAACTCAAGAAGGTGCTGCTGCAGCTCTCGATCAAATGGACGGCATGGTTATTCCAGGCGGCTTCGGCATTCGTGGCATCGAAGGTAAGATTGGCGCGCTCCGTTACGCTCGCGAGCATGGCCTGCCAACTCTTGGTCTTTGCCTTGGCTTGCAATCTGTGGTTATTGAGTACGCTCGTCACGTGCTTGGACTTGAGGATGCTAATTCCACAGAGTTTGAAAAGGATTGTGGAGATCCAGTAATCGCAACTATGGAAGAGCAAAAAGATATTGTTGCTGGCAAGGGAGATATGGGTCACACAATGAGACTCGGTTCTTATCCTGCAACTCTTGAAGAAGGCTCTATTGTTGCTGAGCTTTACGGTTCTACGCATGTTACCGAGCGTCATCGTCACCGTTACGAAGTGAACGTGGCTTATAAGGATCGTTTGCGCGAAGCTGGCTTGCGTATTAGCGGCCAAAGCCCAGACGGTAATTTGACTGAGTTTGTGGAGCTTCCAAAGAGTGTTCACCCATTCTATGTTGCAACTCAAGCTCATCCAGAGTTTAAGTCTCGTCCAACTAAGCCTCATCCTTTGTTTGCTGGATTAGTGGCGGCTGCTCTTGAGCATCAAACAAATAACGCTAAGTGATTTAAGCTGCTAGCTATTTGACTTAAATTATTAAGTGGTGTAAACTCGTGACTTTGGGTGCGATTTTACACCACTTTTTATTTTGATTAATATTTAATCATCTTGTTGCATATTTTGCATCGTTTAACATGATTGTTACATATTCCAGATGCAAATTTACATTTTTGTAATATCACTGCAGATGTAAAAGACTTGGCAAAATATCGCATAGAATACGATTTAATCTAATATTTTTCTATTACAATAGTTGTTTTTACTGTTTATATACAAAATAACAGTAAATTTTACATTTAGACTTTGAGCTTGCGTTGTTTAATAAAATCCGTATGATTGAATTTTAATCAACGAAGAGGCCTCCTTATTGGCTTTGCAAAGAATCCATCTGGCAATAAATACTAGGTGGATTTTATTTATTAAGCCTATAGAGCCTGTAAAGCGTAAAGGCTTTGCAAAGCTTGTAATGAGACTTTTTCGTGATAATTAATGGAATCCTGCCATACCCAACGTTAGGAGAAAACATATGAAGAATAAGGCATTACTTTTTGCCGCAGCTGCGTGCTCGGTTGCTATGCTGCTCGGTGGATGCGGTTCTTCTGCCTCGAAGACCGCTCAAACAAATGGTGGCAAGGTTGTTATTACCGTAAACGACTCCGAGCCTCAGAACGAGCTTGTTCCAGGAAATATTAACGAGAATGCTGGTGCTCGTCCTGCTGTATTGGTCAACTCCACGTTGGTCACTTTTGACGAAAAGGGCAACACTGTAAACGAAGATGCCGAGAGCGTAACTCCAAACGCCGATGCGACCCAATACACCGTTAAGCTTAAAAAAGATAAGAAGTTCAGCGATGGCACTCCAATCACCGCAGAAAGCTTTACTAAGGCTTGGAGCTTTGTAGCAAACGCTAAGAATGCTCAGAAGTGCTCTTCCTTCTTCCAGACCATTAAGGGCTACGAAGACTTGCAGAAGAATGACACTAAGGGCGACGAGCAGCTTTCTGGCTTAAAGGTTTTAGATAAGTACACCTTTACTGTTGATTTGAACCAGCCAGATTCTGTGTTTGCTATTAAGGTTGGTTACCTTGCATTCGCTCCTCTTCCAGAATCCTTCTACAAGAATCCAAAGGCTTATGGCGAAAAGCCAGTTTCTTCTGGTCCATACCTGTTTAAGTCTTGGGATCACAACAAGCAGATTGAAGTTGTAAAGAACCCAGATTACGATGGCCCACGCAAGGCTCAGAATGACGGCGTTACCTTTAAGATTTACACCGACGGCACCGCTGCTTATCGCGATGTTCAGTCTGGCAATCTTGATATGACGGATAACATTCCAGATACCGAAACCAAGACTTTCCAAAAGGACACCACTGTTAAGGCATACAACCGTCCAGGTTCCGTAATCCAGCAGTTCGGTATTCCTGCAAAATTGCCACACTTCGATGTAACTACCGAAGAAGGCCGCTTGCGTCGTCAAGCTGTTTCTATGGCAATCGACCGTGAAACCATCATCAAGAAGGTTCTTAACAACACTGCATCTCCTGCAAACGAGTTCACTTCTCCTTTGACTCCAGGCTACAAGGCAGATCTTAAGGGACATGAAAACCTTAAGTTTAATGCCGCAAAGGCTAAGGAACTTTGGGCAAAGGCAGATAAGATCTCTAAGTATGATGGTCCTCTTACCTTTACTTACAACGCCGATGGCAACGCTAAGTCTGTGTTTGACGCAGTTGTAAACTCCATCAAGAATCATCTTGGAATCAATGCTGAAACAACTCCAGTTCCAACATTCCAAGAGTTCCGTAACGCATGCGAACAGCGTCAGGTTAAGGGTGCATGGCGTGCAGGCTGGATGCCAGATTACCCAAGCCCAGAAAATTACTTGACTCAGGAATTTGCTTCCGTTGCTGCGGATGGCAATGGTTCCAACGAAGCTGATTACAAGAATCCTAAGTTCGATGCTTTGCTTAAGAAGGCTTCTTCTTCTCAGCCAGCTGAGGCAACTAAGCTTTATCAGCAGGCTAACGAGATTCTTCTTGAGGATCTTCCATACGTCCCACTGTTCTACTCGAACGCCAAGGCTGTTATGGTTCCAAGCTTGAAGGGCTTTGTAATGGATTGGCAGAATATGCCACTTTACTACAAGCTCCACAAGTAAAGATCAAAATCAAGTAGCTATTAAAATCAAGTAGCTATTAAAAAATAAACCATAATTAAATAGCATGTAAAAACGTGCTGCTGCCTTCGAATGGCGAATAAAATTACAAAATTCTATCCGCTGTTCGAGGCAGCACTTTGTGTTTTTACTTAGGTTGGGTTAAATCAATATGCAAGCCACAAGTTGGGTGTGTGCTATGCGAATTTTTAAGTAAATATATAAGGAGAAACCAATGGGTAAATATGTTCTGCGCCGCGTTTTGCAGATGATTCCTGTGGTTCTCGGCACAACATTGTTGGTATACGCTTTGGTGTTTGCTTTGCCTGGAGATCCAGTAAAAGCAATGTTTGGCGATAAGCCAATTAACCATGCTGTAGAAGCGCAAATTCGTGCCGAGTATAACTTGGATAAGCCATTTATTATTCAATATTTGTTGTTCTTAAAGAATGCGCTTACTCTTGATTTTGGTCATACTTTTGCTGGCCAGCCAGTAATTGACGAGATTGGCCGCGCATTCCCTGTAACCATTAAGCTTGCGTTGATGGCGTTCGCTTTTGAAGCCTTGTTCGGCGTAGCTTTCGGTATAATCTCTGGCTTAAAGAAAGGAAAGTGGTACGACAGTGTAATCCTGGTTGTATCACTCCTTCTTATTTCTGTGCCAACATTTGTTACTGGCTTTATTGGCCAATATTTGTTTGGTGTTAAGTGGCATATTATGCCTGTTACTGCAAGCAACGATCCTGGATTCTACGATCTTCTTCTTCCTGCAATAGTTCTTGGATCCGTTTCAATGGCATATATTATTCGACTTACAAGGTCGGAAATTTCGTCAAACATATCGCTTGATTACGTGCGCACGGCTCGTGCAAAGGGCTTAAAAGAAGGCTCCGTTATTGTTCGACACATTTTGCGTAACTCGCTTATTCCTGTTGTTACATTCTTAGGTCAAGATTTGGGCGCTCTTATGAGCGGCGCAATGATTTCGGAAACAATCTTCAACATTCATGGCGTTGGATTCCTTACATATCAGGGAATTCTAAAGGGAGAAGGAAACCTTGTTGTTTCTATAGTTACGCTTCTTATGTTGATATTTGTAGTCAGCAATCTTCTTGTTGACATGTTGTACGCGGCTCTAGATCCGCGCATTCGCTACGCGTAAGGAGAGCACATTATGGAAGATAATTTGATGGAAGATAATTTGATTACAAATAATGCAAATTACAATACATTGCCAGGTCAGGAACGCTATGTTGCTCCTCTTGACGATACGCCTCTTCAAGAAGTTGATTCTGTAGACGAATCTGCTCCAGCTACAAGCATGTGGGCTGATGCTTGGCGATCTTTGCGCAGAAATCCATTGTTTATTGTTTCTGCAATTTTGATTATTGCGATTATTTTTGTTGCGCTCTTCCCAGGCGCTCTCACAAAGCACAATCCTAATTACTGTGTTTTGGAGCACTCGCTTGAGCCAGCTTCTGCTGCGCATCCGTTTGGATTCGACATGCAAGGATGCGATATTTACGCTCGAGTTGTATATGGAACACGTACATCTTTAAGCGTTGGCTTGCTAGCAACGGCTTTAGTGGTGTTAGTTGGTTCGCTAATTGGAGCTTTGGCTGGATTCTTTGGAGGATGGATTGATGCGGTTCTTAGCCGAATCACCGATATTTTCTTGGCTTTGCCAATGCTGCTAGGTGCAATCGTAGTTTTGCAAATGTTCCGCACGTCTAAGTCGATTTGGAAAATCGTGTTTGTTATGGTTCTCTTTGGATGGGTAGGCGTTGCTCGAATCGCAAGAAGTGCTGTTATGGAATCCAAGAATCTTGAATTTAACACAGCATCTACCGCTTTAGGTTCTACTCCAATGCGAAACTTGTTCCAGCACATTATTCCAAACTCGCTGGCTCCAATCATTGTTGTAGGTACAACTTCTCTCGGCTCTTACATTGTTTTGGAAGCAACACTTAGCTTCTTGGGTATTGGTTTGCCAACAACAACAGTTAGCTGGGGTGTAGATATTTCTACCGCTAGAAATGTTCTTACTACAAATCCAGAAGTCTTATTCTATCCATCCATTGCGCTCGCCATTACTGTGCTCGCCTTTATTATGATGGGCGACGCCGTAAAAGATGCGTTGGATCCAAAGAGCCGTAAGGCGTAAGTTAGCGTGGAGGAATAGTGATTATGAACACAGCAACACGTAAAAATGTAGATACTATTGCAATGCAACGCGAGCAGGGTCCTTTGCTGGAAGTTAAAAATCTTCAAGTTGACTTTACAACGGATTCTAAAAAGGCCGTACACGCTGTTCGCGATGCAAGCTTTAACGTTTACCCAGGTCAGTGGGTTGCAATCGTAGGCGAATCTGGTTCTGGAAAGTCTACTTCTGCAATGGCGGTTCTTGGTTTACTCCCTGGAACAGGTCACGTTACTGGTGGTTCTATTAAGCTTAAAGGTCAAGAAATAAGCAATCTAAAGCCTAAAGATTATGCGGCTTTGCGCGGAACGGCAATGGGATTGGTTCCGCAAGACCCTATGAGTAATTTGAACCCTGTTTGGCGAATTGGAACTCAAGTTAAAGAAGCTCTTCTTGCAAATGGCGTTGACGTTAGCCATGAGAAGCGCTCCGCTTTGGCAGAAGCTTTAGCGGGAGACGCTGTAGAAGTTAAAAGCAACGAAGACGAAATCTTCCTTGGCTCTAAAGAACTGAGCGCATTATTGGACGAAGCAAAGCGAGCTTTGGCACAGGCTGGTCTTAGCGAGCAAACGAATGCCGAAAAGTTTAATGAAGCTATGGAATACTACAAAAAAGAGTGGGTTCCGGGTTCCGAAACTCGTTGGCGCGTTGCAGACGATTTAATCAAGTACGGTGTGAACGACGACAAGGCTTGGGAAATAGCCAAAAAGTATGTTGTTGGTGCAAGCGTTGAAGACCGCATTGCTGGTTTGCTTGATGAAGCTGGTTTGCCAGATGCTGCAACTCGCGCACGTCAGTTCCCGCACGAGTTTTCTGGTGGTATGCGTCAGCGCGCGTTAATCGCGATTGGCTTGGCTTGCCGTCCAGATTTGCTTATTGCAGATGAGCCAACTTCCGCACTAGATGTAACTGTGCAAAAGCGTATTCTTGACCATTTGCATACGCTTACCGATTCTCTCGGCACTTCTGTGCTCTTTATTACTCACGATTTAGGTTTGGCTGCAGCTCGTGCTCAGCACGTTGTTGTTATGTATAAGGGTCGCGTTGTTGAGTCTGGTCCATCTTTGGACGTTTTGCAACATCCACAGCATCCGTACACTAAGCGACTTGTTGCTGCCGCTCCAAGCCTTGCTTCTCAGCGAATCATCTCCGTTAAGGAGCATGGCGGCAACGCGGATAATTTGCTTGAGCATCACGTAGTAGGTGAGCAAACTCTTGAAAAGAGCGAGCATATTATTACAGTCGACCACTTAACTCGCGAGTTTAAGCTTCCGCGCAAGAAGGAACTTTTCAAAGCTGTTGACGATGTTTCGTTCTCTATTAAGCGCGGAACAACGTTGGCAATTGTGGGTGAATCTGGTTCTGGTAAGTCTACTGTTGCAAACATGGTTTTGAGATTACTAAAGCCAACAAGTGGAACTGTTACCTACGAGGGCAAGAATATTGCTGACTTAAAGGGCGCGGATTTGCTTGATTTCCGTCGTCATGTTCAGCCAGTATTCCAAAATCCTTACGGTTCGCTAGACCCAATGTATTCGATTTATCGTTCTATTGAAGAGCCTTTGCGAATCCATAAGATTGGAAGTAAAAAGAGCAGACAGAATCGCGTACGCGAACTCTTGGATATGGTTCGCATGCCTGCTTCTGTTATGACTCGATTCCCGAACGAGCTTTCTGGCGGTCAGCGTCAGCGCATTGCGATTGCGCGTGCAATGGCGTTGGATCCAGACGTAATCGTTTGCGATGAAGCTGTTTCTGCATTAGACGTGCTTGTACAAGATCAGGTTTTGCACTTGCTTAACGATTTGCAAGCAGAGCGCGGATTAAGCTACTTGTTCATCACTCACGATTTGGCAGTGGTTCGTCAGATTGCGGACGAGGTTGTTGTTATGCAGCACGGAAAGCTTGTTGAGCATGCTACAACCGACGAAGTGTTTGATCATCCTCAAAAGGAATATACTCGCGATCTTCTCGACGCAATTCCTGGTGGAAACTTGGAGCTTGGATTGGATTAGTCGTAAGACTCGTATTAGTGCAAGCTATTAGATGTAGATAAAAGTGCAGGAGATAAAACTTCTGCACTTTTGTTTTATATGTACTTGCGAAACTTTGGAATATTCGCGTGTTTATATTCGCGTGTTTATATTATTAAATCATGGCTGATTTTTCTCATATTCTTGCAACACGTCCAGATTTTGACGAGTCGGATCGAGAATGGTTGCATCACCTTGTAGCAGATTGGCAAGTAATAGCAGATTTAAGTTTTGCAGACTTGCTTTTAGTTATTCAAAATGGCAATGGAGATTACGTTGTAGCAGAACAATGCCGTCCGTCTACAGCAATCACGCTTAGAACCGAAGATTTACTCGGCGTAAAGCTAGATGAATCAATGCATAATGAGCTAGAAGCAGCAATGAGTAAAGAAACAAGTTTCCACTCTTCGGTTTTAAGAACTGTTGGAAGAGCTACTGTTTGCAATGTTTACGCTCCAGTTCGTCACAATGGCAAAACGCTTGGTCTTGTTCTTAGAGAAACAAATCTTGCAACAAGAGAATCAAATGGTAGATACGAGACGGAAAGCATTAATGCTGGCAAAACGTTGTTCGACATGATTGCGCGCGAGCAGTTTCCGTACCACGATTCAATGCTAAATCAGCGCCACAATGCTCGAGTTGCAGATGGTTTTATTATTTTAGAAGAAAGCGGTGTTGTTCGCTATGCTTCTCCAAACGCAATCAGCTGCTTCCGCAGACTTGGCGGATTAAACACTATGCAAGGCGAGTTCTTGTGCGAGTTTGGAGCGCGTCTTCTTCACACAAACGATGTTGTTCCCGAAAGCTTGCCTTTGGTATTAAGCGGTAAAGCAGATGTTGATTGCGAGTTAGAAGTAAATAATTCCGTTGTTTCTATGCGCTCGCTGCCGCTTTATGGGCCTAACGATAGAACGGGTGCTGTTGTTCTTTGCCGAGATGTTACGGAAGTTCTTAGAAGAGAAAAGGAGCTTCAGACTAAGAACGCTACTATTTCCGAGATTCATCATCGCGTTAAGAATAATCTTCAAGCTGTTTCTGCTTTGCTTCGTCTTCAAGCTAGAAAAACTAAGTCGTACGAAGTTAGAAAAGAGCTAGAAGAAGCTCAAAGGCGAGTCCAAACTATTGCTCTTGTTCACGAAGGTTTAAGCCAGACAGCCGATGAGGTTGTTGACTTCGACAAAGTGATTTCTAGCTTGCTTAAAATGACGATTGAACTTGCTTCGCAAAATCAAAATATTACAGTTGATTTTTGTGGTAAATTCGGCAAGCTTGCAGCTCAAGACGCAACGCCTCTTTCTCTTGTTTTAACCGAGCTTGTTACAAATGCTGTTGAGCACGGTTTTGAAGGCATGAGTGAAGGTCATATTAAGATTTCTGTTGGTCGTGGAGGAGACAATCTTAGTATTGTTGTAGAAGACAATGGCGGCGGAATCGAAAGCGAATCCTTGCATGGAATGGCAAAGTCTTCTGGATCTGGATTAGGCACTCAGCTAATCAACACTTTTGTTACTAACGATTTTGGTGGCACTGTTAAGTGGGAATCGCGAAGAGAAGGCGGAACTCGCGTTTTGCTGGATATTAAGCTGCGCGTTCCTGGAGTAGAGTAGTCTATCTAACTAAAATTCAGCGTTTTGATTTCTGCGCGCTCGCATTGCTCTACGCTTTAGCGAGCGCCTTTCATCTTCGCTAAGACCGCCCCAAACGCCGTAATCTTGGCTTGTTTCTAGAGCGCATCTTAAGCAATTGTCGGCAACATTACAAGTTCTGCACACTGCTTTGGCTTCTTCAACTTGCTGATTGGATGAGCTGTTGTTTCCTACTGGGAAGAAAAGTTCAGGATCCTTATCTCGGCAAGCTGCTTTTGCACGCCAGTCGAATGCGCTACTCATAAGTAAATAACCTCTTTTTAATACGCGTTTACACTTACTAATCAAAGTTGTTAGATTTTACATAAAAACTATCCGCACTCCAGGAAAGCATGAATATAACTTTTTTTCAAGACTTTTACAAAATTTTTTAATCTTTTTGAGTGATTTAAGTCATATTTTTATGTAAAACTCAATATTTGCAGCAAATTAGCTTTTCCAGGAATCACCATTATGCATCTTCCTGGTGTTTGATAATCTTCCGCGGTTAGTGTTTTTAGTAAGTCGGTAGGTATTCCAAGCATTGAGTCTGTTGCAGCATCGCCTGTTGGGAAGATTATTCTTACTGGCGCTTGCTCTGGTATGCGTATGTGTCTTGCGTTTTGAGCGCAAAATATTACTGTTGTTTTAGTGTCTTTTAGTTTGCATTGCAATTCTTTAGACTTTTCGTCGCTGTTAAAAGGCTCTAAAAGTGAGTCTGCGTTGTCTTGAATGTGAATGTTTTTTGAATCAAGATTTTGCATACTAATCGCATTTTTAATCACATTTATAAGATTAGACTTTCCTCGTTTGCTTCCGCCAATAATCGCTATGTTTCCAAGATTTATTGGCAAAATTGCTTCGCTTAAGTTAATTCCGTCGTCTTTTAAGCCGATTAAAAGTCCAAACTCGCTATCTTTTGTGTTTTTGCAGTATTTATTAAGTGTTGAATTATTTAAGTATCTTGGTAGGGGAGCGCTAAACAATTGTTTAGGAGTTTTGTAGCAATAGAATTTTCCAGCCAATTCGATTGCTTTTATAAGCGAATTTTTATTTTGACTTTGTGAGCATTGTAACGCTACTATTCCGTCTCCTGTATTGCAATATGCTGCTCCAGGATTATTCGGGTTTATGCTTGCAGCGGCAGGAGACCCAAGTAGTTCGTGTGATTGCATTGCGTCTCTAACTCTTAAACAAATGTTTATAGACATATTTGCTTTCATATCTGCATTTACTTGTCCCATTGGATTTTGTGTGCACGCTATAAGATGCATTCCTAGGGATCTTCCAACAGAAGCTATGCGTATTAGGCGATTCATGTAATCGGGTAGTTGATTTTTAAGAGCATGGAATTCGTCTATAACAATCACCATTGAAGGTTCGCTTGGTTTTACTTGACTAATATCGTGGCAGCCTTGATTTGCCACCAATCTTTCTCGCCTATCTAATTCCATTTCTAATCCGCGCAATGCTCTTGCAGCATGCTTAAGATTTAAGTCTCCAACGTTTCCAACGCTGTGTGGAAGTGTGGAAAGAGAATCGAATGTAGCTCCTCCCTTAAAGTCCATAAACACAAATTGCAATAATTTAGGTGAATATCTAAAAGCTAGAGCCAAACACAAAGATGTTAGTAAAACGGATTTTCCAGACCCAGTTGTTCCTGCTACAAGCGCGTGCGGGCCATTTTTAACAAGATCTATACAAAAGTAACCGCTGCTGTTTATTCCGATTGGAGCTTCTAAAGAGTTTTTAGAAGACACTAGCCAAGCGTATACAACATTTTTCCATGGAGGAACACGATTTTGCATGTTTTTAGAGTAATTTGTAGAAACGATTTGATTTGCGTTATTAATCAGCATTGCTTCCAGGTTGATTGGAACAAGAGTTTCTGGAACACCTTTAATATGAGAGTCGACTGTTGTTTTGCTAAAGTGAACGCTTTGATTTGTATTATTCTTTACTAAACTTTTGTTGTTTTTGTTTGAATTGTATTGAACAATTTGTGGTATTAAGCAAGCAATATACATCATTATGCTAGGAACAATCATTGCAAGCATCATCCAACTTTTTTGCAAAAACGCCATTATAGCAAGAGCAACATTGGCTAAAATAGGCACAATATTTGCCATTATTTGCATCCAAAACATTGGTTTTGAAGCTATGCTTTTAGTATTGTTTGCATTGTTTTCGTATTCCATAACGCAATAGTGTATTGCTATTAAGAAATATGCAAGTAAAAACCACAAATGTGGTTAAAGGCTAAATTGGCTAAATATGATTAGCTAAAATTATGTTTATTGCTCTGCAAGCGTTCCAACGTTTCCAGGCGCATGCGTTCCAGCAGATAGTTGATCGAATAATTCAATGTTTTTAGCATCGTCTAACAAAACGGCTGATCCAACTGAATACACCCAATAATCTGGATTAGTCCAATAGACTGTTCCTGTTACGCCGTCTTTTCCTGTTGCTTCCTTAAAAGCAAGACCCATGTTCAGTAGTGTTCCAGGATTCGAGTTTTCGTCTAATATTGCAGAATCAAGCGATGCTTTTGCAAAACCTTTTACTTTCGAGAAGTTTGTAAGCGTGCTGCTAGATAAAGCTTTTTTCATTATTGCGCTAATTACCATTCGCTGTCTTGCAGCTCTTCCAAAATCAGATTGAGGATCCGCATATCTCATTCTAGAAAATGCTAATGCAACGTTTCCGTCTGCGCTGTGGCATCCTGCAGTCCAATTAAGCCCACTGTAGGCATCGCTAACTGTGCGATCGTAGCATAAGTCTATTGTTCCAAGCGAGTTTACAACGTTTGTAAGTCCTGCGAATTTTATTTCTGCAACGTGGTCTATTTTGTGGCCAGTAATTTTTTCAACGGTTTTTGTTAGTGCTCTATTTCCAAGATCTTGTGCAACTGTGTTAATCTTCATTTGCTGGCCGTTTACAGAAACTAGCGAGTCTCTTGGAATGGATATTAAGGAGCTGTGCCCACTTACTGGTTTTGTTAAAACAAGAATCGTATCTGTTCTAAATCCAGTTATTTCTTTTGCTTCTTCGCCTTCTCTCTGATCCGATCCTAAAATTAGCCAAGTTGTTTCTTGAGTATCTGGAGTATCCGTTAGCCAATTATCTCGCTTAATTTGAGAGTCAACCCAGTTCCAAGATAAAACGCCTAGTGCTCCTACAAGAATCAATATTGTTACTAAAAGCAGAGATAAGTACTTTAGTAAGCGATGTTTTTTTCTAAAAGCAAGAGCTCCAGCAGAAGAATTACTTGCTATTGGTCTAACTTCGTTTTGACTAAAGTTTTGGATTCTTTTTGGAGTAAAACTAGATGCACTTGCATTATTTTGACTCAAACGCTGACTTTGTTCGGGGTAGTACTGCTCGCTATATGCTTGTGTGCCAGTGTTTTGCGTGCGATAATTTTGCGAATTTTGGCTTACTTTTCTAGGCTTTGGCTCAAACGACGGTGCACGCTGAACAGTCTCTTGCTTGTTTAATTCGCTGTTTTTATGCGCGTTATTGTGTGCATTTTTAGGCGGAAAGCTCGGTATTGAATTCGCGTTTTTATTATGTTTATTCAATGGAGCAAAGCTAGGTGGATTATTTTGATTCCCCAAAGCGTCTTCTGGACGTTGCTGGCTCATTTATCCTCCCTAAGCCACGCGTTTGCAATATTGATGGCGTCTATATGTATGCATAATTATTAGTGAAAACTACCAATGGCATTATAAAGCAACGTAGTTATAAACTATTTAACAACGTGCTTTTTCTAGTGTATTACTTTCCTTTTGGAACAGCGCATATTGTATTATTTAGGTATTTATCTGCAATTCCCATGTAGTGACCAGTTTGTGGGTTTCTTATTGTTCCGTCTTCTGGGTTAACGATTCCGCCGCTATTTGGATCAATAAGTCTGCCTAAGCTGTCTTTTGCTAATCCAGTTTTTGGATCCACGCGCCCAATTTTAACTGCATTTGGATCTGCATAGGAATTAGAGGAATTAAGGCTATTTTCGCCAGAATTTGTAGACTCCGCAGAGTCGTTAGAATCTGCACTAGAAGAATCGGAGTTTTCTTTAGAATCAGACTTTTTGCCATTTTTTGCGTTCTTTTTTGAAGACTTTTTACTTTTACGTGGTTTTTCGCCTAAATCTTTAGTTAACGGCTTATCTTCTTGCATTAAATCCCAAACGTCTTGCGCACTTTCGTCTAAAATAACACGATTTTCATCGTATGGGTCGGTTGCAATCGGTATTGTTTGTGCGTAAATGTGCGAAGGCTTTAGATTACGAAGACTTGCAGCTAAACCAACCAGTGTTGTAGGGTTTGCAAGACCTTGGCTCATATTAAGTGACTTTAGAGCTGATTTTGCAAGTTGATAAAGTTGGCCCGACTGTGTTAGAAGATTCTTAGATAGTGCTTGATGAATAAGTTGCTTAAGCAGATATTGCTGACGCGTTGTTCGCATAATATCGCTTCCGTCGCTTGCGCTATCGTGCCTCATCCTTGCATATTGTGTTGCTTGCACGCCATCAAGGTGTTGGAGTCCGCGCTTTAGGTTAACGCCCGTGTAGTAATCCCTGGTGTTTACAGGAATGCACAGGGTTACTCCGCCAATCGCGTTAATCATATCGCTTAAACCGCTAAAGTCTGCAACAATAAAATCTGTTATGTTTAAGCCAGTAATCTCGTTTACTGTTGCAAGCGTACATGATGCTGCGCTTGCTAAGTCTCCTCCCTTAGCGTAGCCAAGTGCGAAAATCGAGTTAAACATAACTTTACGTCTAGCTGGAATTCTGCCTCTAGACGTATTGCACGATGCGGCTTTAACCATTGAATCTCTTGGAATTGAAACAATGTTTATATAAGACCTGTCTGCGCTGATTTGAACAATCATTGCTGTGTCTGATTGATGATTTTCGTCTTCTCCGCCGCCCTGAAAAGCGCGATTTTTACCTTCTCGAGTATCTTGACCAAGAACAAGAATATTAATAGTTTTACCAGCATTAGGGTCTATTGACTGAATCTGTTTGGTGCTTGTTGAGATGGTTTTTATAACGCGCGAACTAATAGTAGAAGAAAAGTCAAGCCATACGGATGCGATTATTGTAGTTAAAAAGGCTAGAACGGCAATAATTGCCATGCAAATGATTTTACGAGTATTATTAAGCATTTGACTATTGAGAGTATGGTGCGGTGCAGATGAGTCCCAATAGTTAGTTTGGTACCGACGGTCTTGATTATACCGAGAGGCTGCCATGCTTCCTTCTTTCGTAAATGCACATATAAATCACCATTATAGTGTATTCTATTGAGATTTTAACATGCATAATACATACCCCTTGCGTAAACTGTTATGTATGGATTCAATAACCGCTGAAACTTGCACTTTTGAAAACGATGTTTTACAAGTCTTTTCTGCTATGAATAGAATAAAGCCTAGCGAGGTTGATTCTTCTATTGTTTCAATAATGAGCGTTGAGCAAGATACGCGGTTTTACGAAGAAACTTTGCAAGCGGTTATAAATCAAAGTGTTCTTCCTGGAACTATTGTTGTAGCTGATTGTGCTAGTAGAACACAAAAAGAGTTAGTAAAGTCTTTTAACGTTCAAATAGAGCCAACTCAATTATCGGGATTAATTTCTAGTGCAGATTTTTCCAACGGAAATCAAGCTTTTAGTAATGCGTATGGCAATGCGTACAGTGGCAATAACACTGATTCCTATAAACAATATAAGCAAGTAAAAGTTGTTATTCTTCCTATTAAGTCTGCAAAATCATTTGGAGATGCTGTAGAAAAGTCTTTAAGAAAACTTTTGCCACTGCAAGGCGTTAAGTCGCTGTGGCTTTTGCATGACGATTCAAAACCTTGCGATTCAAAATGCTTGGAAGCTTTAAGAGAGACTTGGCGAAACACTCCAACAGCTTGCGTTCTTGGTGCAAAACAAGTTGATTGGCAAGGAAAAATTCTTCATAACGTTGGCATGTATGCGTGGAAACATAAAGTGCATTCGCTTAGCGTAGAAGGCGAGCCAGATCAAGAGCAATACGATTTTAGGGGAGACGTCTATTCTGTTTCTCTTGCAGGCGCTTTAGTTTCGCTTAGCACTTGGCAAACAATGCGAGGAACTCAGCCTTGGCTTACCACTTTTGAAGAGTCTAACGATTTTTGTAGGCGAGTCGTTTTAAGCGGTGGGCGAGTTGTTGTTGTACCACAAGCCAGAATCGCGCATAGAAGAGCGCGTTTTGACGGTCTTCGCACTAGGAGCGGCGAAGAGCGCGATGCAGAAAAAACCAATATTTGCTACGGCTTAGCTTATTCGATTATGGCAAAGCAAAGATACATGTATACAGATGTTAGCGTTATTATGTGGCCTCTTATTTGGCTTTGCTCTGTTCCAATGTCAATAATCCGCGCACTTCAATCTTTGTTTGCTAAGCAGCCGTATGTTGCTTTTATGCGTCTTATGCTTCCTTGGATTGCGTTAGCGCAATTACCTCGCGCTATTTTTGCAAGAAGACGAGTGTCTAGAGTTTCAAAAGTTTCCTTAAAACGACTCACTTCTCTTATAGCAAGTCGTAGTCAAATTACGCGTTGGAAAGACAAAACTATTGCTTTTAAGACTCAAAAAAAGGGTGTTATTTTAAGTCCGCTTGCAAGAAAACACTTGCATAGAAGAGTTTTGTTTAGATGGAGCGCTGCAATTTGTGCATCTCTTCTTGTTTTTGCAACCGTAATACTTCTTTACGGAGCGCCAATTAATAAGATTCTTTCTGGATCTTCGCTTTATTCAAGCCAGCTTCTTTCTACTGGAACAAGTTTTAGTGATTTGTTTAAGTCTGCGATTGGAGCATATATTCCAGACGACGGTTTTGCGTCTCCTCTTCCTCCGTCTCCGCTTCTTATGATTTGGATGCTAGCTTCCATTGTGTTTGGTGGAAATACGTTAGCTGCAATAAACGCCATATTTTTCCTTGCTGCTCCCGCTATGCTACTAAGTTTTTGGGCGCTCGCAGGCGTGTTTACTAGATCAGACATTGTGCGAGTGTGCTCTGGTCTTTGTTGGACAATGATTGCTATGGCTTTTGGCATTTTTGCTAGAGGCGATTTGCCAATGATTCTAACAATGGTATTTTTGCCAGCTGCATTTGCGTTCGCTTTCCACGCTGTAGGAATGTACGTTACAGAAGACCCTGTTGTTCCAGTTGCGTCAATCCAAAGCGCAGCTTGCGCATCTTTGTGCTTTATGGTTCCGCTTGCTGCAAGTCCTCAGCTTTTGCTGCCAATGTTTGTTATTTTTGTTGCATCAATAATTATGGTGCGTTCGCATCGTTTTATGCTTGCGCTAATGCCTGTTCCATCTGTTCTAGTTCTTTTGCCAACATTGGGTAGCGTTGTGCGCTATTTTGGAACTGGAATGTGGCGTCAAATTTTTGCTAGTATGGCTTTGCCTTCTCAAAAAATAAATGGTGCTCCTAGAGCTAGTAGTTATATAGACGTTTTGCTTCGAGCGTTTAACATTGATTTGAATCATTTTTCTTCGGGTTCAATGTTAATTTTGCAACTTCGCGGAATAATCATGATTGTTTTCGCAGCATTAGCTGTACTAATGGCTTTGTGCGCGCTTGCTCTTCCGTTTGCTTTAAGAGCTTCAAGAATGATGTGGGTTGTAATAGTTAGCGGAATGGTGCTTTCTTTAGTCGCTTGCCGCGTTGTTGTTGCATCCGATTTTGACGGTCCTATTAGTGCAAGTGTTCTTCCAGGCGTAAGCTTGAGCGCTCTTGGTGTTCTTACATGCATGTGCATGGTTGCAGGAAAAGCAGTTCGTAGGTTTGAACCTTTGCGAAAATCTAATTCTGCTAATCAAGACAATAATCCAGACGATTACACTACTCGCGTTTCTAAGCGTGCAGCTATGAATCGTTCTGCTAAAGCAATGATGAAAAAGCTTATTCATCTTGCAAGAGGAATTTTAGCTTTTGGAATTTTTGCAGTTGCTGCTTTGCTTGGATTATTTGCGATTATTAGCGGACCGGTAACCTCTGTTTACGCAAGCGATAGTGGCTTGCCAATGGTTGTTTCGGACTACTTAAATAAGAATAGTGCAAATCGCGTTCTTGCGATTAAAGCTGTGAATAGTCGTGAGTTGAATATTTCGCTTATGCGTACCGCTCGTGGCGATTTAGTTGACTTATCTCCATCTTTGCAAGTTAGAGATGTTTTATATGGGCATTCTCCTAGTACGAATACGCTTTATTACGCGGCTTCTAAGCTTCTTTCTCACGCAAGCGATGAGTCGATTGTAACCTTAAAGCAGCTTGGTATTGGCGGAATTTACATTGTTAATGATTCTAAAGCCAAAAACGATTTAGCGGCTAATAATTCAATGATTAACTTAGAAGGCGACGCAAATAAAGACGCAACAGAAAAATTGATTGCAAACGTAAACGCTTCGGAAGGAACTCAGCTTGTTGTTTCATCTAGTCATGGAACGTATTGCAGATTCGACGATGTAGCAGACATGTCTTCTTCTAAAACTTCGATTTATAGCCATTCGCGCACACTTTCTTGGAGAATTCCATGGATTGTTGTTTTTGCTTTAGTGCTGCTATTGTATTGCCTGGTTGCTTTGCCTCGTTTTAACAGCAATAACGTAATAGAGCGTGAATAAATAGAGCGTGAATAATTAGGATGATTAGTTAGAAGCTATGATTGATTAGACGGATAAATGGCAGGTAGATTAATGAAGTCAGATACGAATTCTAAAAATAGTCATCGTCATGCACAAGATGCTGCTTCGATTAGCGCTTCTGTTCGTTTTAGAAGATTCAAGCTGTGGTCTTTGTCTATTTTAAGCGCTGCAATACTTGTTTCTTGTGCTGTTGTTGCGTCTTGCGTATTACCACTAAAACAGCTAACAGACGACCCGATTTTTCCTATTGGAAGCGTAGAAAAGCGTGTTAGTTCTACAAATTTGCAAACAGTTTGCCCTAGCAGAATAGCTTTACCAGATTCAGCAAAATATGGCGATAGCGAGTTTCAAGAATCCGAAGGAGACTTAAAGTCAATATCCAGATATGCGTCTTTTGGCAACGTTTATAAGTCCACTTTTAACGGCGTAAAATATGCTGGCGATTCTAAAGATTTAGTCAACAAATCTTTTAACAATCCTTCTAGTTCTTCTAGTGATCCTAGTGATTCAAGCGAAAGCCAAGATAGAGCCTATTTTGCAGAAAGTAATGTAGATAAAGATGCTCAAGTTTTGGAAAGTAGTCTTTTAAGTGCGCAATCTGGAACTGGGTCTGCTGCATCTGTTGCGTCTTGGGCTACAAACGGCGACTTAAAAGGATTATCTGCCACTTCTTGCGTATCTCCTTCAATGCGCCAAAACTTTATTATTCCAAGAATAGCGGAAGGTGTTTCTGTAAGATTAAACTCTGTTAATCTATCGTCTAAGCCTACAGTTGTAAGCGTTAAAGCATGGTCAACTAATAAATCGGGAGCGCAGCTAAATCTTTCTACAGGAAGCACTTTTACTGTTCCAGCACATAGTGACGCTTACTTTAACATTTCTGCAGCTGCATCAAAGTCGGATGGTCTTTATATTCAAGTTTTAAGCGAGCAAGCTCCAGTTTCGTCGTTCGTTAAGTTTATTCGTTCATCTGGTCTTGCTTCTAAAGGCGTGGATATTATTTCTCCGCAAGAATCAGCATCTTTAGAGCCTGTTTTGCCAGGAGTTAGTGAAGGCGACCAAGCCAAAGCTTATATTTGGTCTAATAAAAGCGGAAAAGTCGATTTGTATTGGCTCGATGATTCTGGAAAAAAGAGCATAAAGCAAGTAGATTTTAGTGCAAGACAAATTCAAGTTGTTGATTTACCAGAAGTACCTAAGGGCGTTGGGGCGATTTTTGCGCAAAGTAACGTTCCTATTTTTGCTATGGCTTCTGTTGAAAAAAGTGGCAAAGATGGTCAAAGCGATATTGCTTTTGTTAATGCTGTTCGTTCTATTACAAATAGTGCGCTTGTTTCCCCATTTTCTGCAGACGAAACTTCGCTGCATATTGTAAACGGATCTGTTGATAATGCCAATGTAAAGCTTAGTGCTTACGATTCTTCTGGCTTAAAAGTATCGTCTAAGACTATTGAAGTTAAGTCTTATACTGTTTCAACGATTTTAGCGAAAGATATTAATCCTAAAGCTGTTATGTTTACTCTTAAGTCTAAATCTGGAGTTTCGTTTGCGTCTAGGATTCAATCAAAAGCAGTAAACGATGCTGGTTTTGCAGGCGTTGCATGGATTCCTTCTAAGTCGCTTGACCCTAACAGTATAAGTGTTAAAGTTCGCTCAAATCCTTCGATTGTAAAGTAGACTTAGGGCTTTTAGGCTGTTATTTACAATCCCCAATCTGGGTCGATTTCTTCTGGTCTTCTTCCGTACAATTCTGCTAAACGTTGCACTATTTCGTCTCTAATCGCGTATTGAAGCTCCGCTCTGCTAGTAACGTGTGTGCACAGTGGAAGTCTGTACAAAACTATTCTTTGTGGTATTCCTTTAGATGCAGGAAAAGCTTGAGACATTATTCTTTTATTACTTTCCCACAAAACTGGCTGGCTTGGAGGAACATCTTCTACAGCAAATTGAACGTCTTTTATAAGATTTGACCAAGCACTGTTAAGTCTTCTAATTTGAGCTGCCACCATTGAATCGAACATTCCGCTGGCTGTTCTGTATCTAGGAAGTCGCGTGCCAAACATTGGCGCACGCATGCCGCGTCCGTGGCGGTTTCTGTATCTTTTTTGTTCCCATACTAAAGACGTCATACACCTAACTTTATTTGTATGCTAGGGCATTTGATTAATGTGCAAACACAAAACGGTGTAGTAAATATGTTGATAATATGGAATACTTGAATTGCATAGTTTGTACAGGAGGAAATCGTTGGAGCCAAATATTCATGAGTACAATGAGCAGGGGCTTTGTGAGCGTCTTGCTTTGTGTTCACTTATTGGTTTTGACTTAGACAACACTCTTGCATGCTCTAAAAAACCTATGACTAGCCCAATGTGCAAGGTTTTTGGAGATTTAATCAATAAAATTCCTGTTGCTTTAATTACGGGCGGAGACTTGCGATTAGTCAAAAGCCAAGTTTTAAGCGTTTTGCCTGCTTCTACGAATCTAGACAATTTTCACATTATGCCAACTAATGGAACAAGCTATTATCGAATTGTTGATGGCAGTCTTAAATGCGTGTATTCTCACACGATTTCCGTAAAAGACGCAAATCGCATTATTTGCGTTGTTAAAGATTGCGCTAAAAAAATGGGATTGCTAAAAAGCGTTGGAGACAAAGATCTTTGGGGTAGTCAAATAGAAAATCGTGGTACTCAAATCACTTTTTCTGCACTAGGTCAGCTTGCTCCAATCGAACTTAAAAAGGATTGGGATCCTAGCGGCAAGCTAAAGGAGCAGCTAGCTGAACAAATTTCTGCATATTTGCCCGACTTTTCTGTGCGAGCTGGCGGAGAGACAAGTGTTGATATTGTTTGCAAAGGAAACGATAAAGCATATGCTCTTGATTCTCTTTGTAAGATTTGCGACATTTCGCTAAAATCTGTTGCTTTTGTGGGAGATCGCATGTACAAAGGCGGTAACGATTACCCAACTTCTTTAACAGGAGCGCTTGCGATTTGCGTAAAAAATCCTAATAACACTTTTGAATTGTGCTCTAAGCTATTAGAAAGTCTTAACTAAAGTTTTAAGTAAATACTTAACTAAAGTTTTAAGTAAAAAGCCTTTAACCACATTGCTCTAATTTTATTGCCATTTGTTTTTAGCATTGCTATCGTCTTTTTATGATTTACAAAAACCTTAACGAAAGCAAGCAAAATCGGCTTATTTTCAACGTTTCTTGGGTAAATTTGCTTAAGACCATTCTTAATCTTGCTTTTCCAATTTCTTGTGCTGGCTGCTCAATGGCAGATTGCGTGCTTTGCAACGAATGCAAATCAAAGTTTAGTAAATGGCATAGAGACCCGTTTAGTGGCGTATTTTGCAAAAACATCTATTCTTGTGCAACATACGGATGGGCTGTAAGAAGGTGTATTTTGCAATGGAAAGATCATGGAAACCAACTTTTAGATAAGCCTTTTTCTAACTTGCTTTTTAGCTTGATTATTAGTGTTGTTGGAAACTCAAACAAAGTGGCCATTATTCCAGTTCCTTCGTCTTTTGCGTCTAAAAGAAAGCGCGGCAGAAGTCATATGGATCCAATAGCTAAAAATGTTGTTAAAAGTCTTAAAAAACAAGGCATTGATGCTACTTTTGTTAAAGCAATTAAAATGATTAATGTAAGGGGAAAGTCCGTTCAACTAAGGGGGAGTAGGCAAAGGTCTTTGCGCACGTCTAAAGGTTTATTGGTGGATGCAAGTGGCATTAAAAACGGGTACAAAGTGATTATTATAGACGACATTATTACTACGGGGTCTACGCTAAAAAACTGTGTTAAAGAGCTAAATAAAAGCGGTGTTGCTGTTTTTGCGTGTTTTGCGCTGGCTGGAGTGTGGTCTAAAGAAAGCGTTTTATACTCTTAGATTTGCGTGTTTAAGGATTTTGCGTGTTTAGCTTGTATGTTTAAGCTCTTAAAACTCGCGCAATCTTTCTATTCGCTATATGTAAGCGGCAATGTTATCTCAAAATTAACTCCGCGCTTATCGTCTACAACTCTAACGTTTCCGTGATGAAGTAGCGCGGCCCATCTTGCAATCGAAAGTCCTAATCCGGTTCCGCCAGACTCTGTTCCCATTCCTTGATTTCCCTTAACAAATCTGCGGAAAATGTCTGCTCGATTTTCTTCAGGAATTTGCGTTCCAAAATTAATAACATTGCAAACTAAAATATTTTTTTCGTGATTCGACTTAGCGCTTATAAGAATCTTTGTGTTGTCTGCAGAATGCTTGATTGCGTTAGATACTACGTTTGTAAACAATTGAGATAGGCGATTTTTGTCTCCAACAAGCATAATGTTGTTTTCAATATTAAGACTTATGCTGTGATTGTGACCCGCGTCTGCGATTTTTACTGTTTCTACAATGTTGTTAATAAAGTCTTTAAAGTCAAAGCTTGTAATAACAAGGCTCTCTGCGCCTGCTTCTACTCTAGATAAGTCAAGAAGAAAAGTGATTAAATCAGCTAATTTATGTGTTTGATTTACGATTGCTTCCATATTTGATGGCGTTGGCTCCACAACTCCATCTGCAAGGTTTTCCACCATTGCTTGCAAAGCGCTAACAGGCGTTCTAAGCTCGTGGCTAACGTTTGCTATAAGGTCTCGGCGCATATTGTCTGCGTGCTCTAGTTCTTCTGCCATCTCGTTAAAAGCAAGAGTGAGCTTTCCAACTTCGTCTTTTCTGCTTTCGATCTGAACACGTACAGAATAGTCGCCATCTGCCATAGTCTCTGCAGCATCGCGCATTTGTCTAAGTGGGGAAGTTAATCCTCTAGAAAATGCGTATGTTATTCCTAATGCAACTGCAAGAGTTAGTGGCATTGCAATCCAACCACTTAATCCAACTTTTAGTAAAAACCATGCCATAACAAATGCTATAGCTGTTGCAAAAACAATAATCGCAGACAATTCGCCTTTTAATGACGTAAAAAATCCTATTGCGCTTTTAGGATGAGGCAGTGGATTCTTTAGAGTGTTCTTCATCGAATTTTTTAATGAACTCTTTAGTAGATTGCTATTTTTTATGTTCTTATGATCTTTGCTATTTTTGAGAATCAAATTCTGGCTCATAATCTTCTTTAGGTGGCTCAAAAGCGTAGCCTACTCCATGTATTGTGCGAATCCAATCAGATCCAATCTTATGTCTTAAAGATTTAACGTGGGAATCAACTGTGCGCGTTCCCGAAGCATCTGGCCAATCCCAGACTTTTTCTAAAAGCGTTTCTCTTTTTAACACTTCGTGAGGGTGATTTGCAAAAGTCGTAAGTAAAGAAAACTCTGTAGGCGTAAAGTGGATTGCTTTTTCGCCAATCGTAACAAGTCTCTGCTTTGTGTCAATAATCAAGTTTCCAAACTTAATTAAAGTGTTGTATTGTTCTCTTTTTGCTATTATTGCAGCGCGCTCAACTCTTCTTAAAAGCGCACCGCATCTTGCAATAAGCTCTCTAGGGGAGAATGGCTTTGTAACGTAGTCGTCTGCTCCTGCGCTTAGTCCAGCTAGTTTATCTGCTTCTGAGTCTCTTGCTGTAAGCATAAGAACAGGAATCGGGCATTTAGATACTATTCTTCGCGTTGCTTCTATGCCATCCATAACAGGAAGCATAATATCCATGATTATAAGGTCTGGTTTTAAGCTTAACGCTGCTTTAACTGCAGACACTCCATCGCAAACAACTCTAGCTTTCCAACCTCTAGCAGCAATTCTTTGCGCTATAGCTGTAGCTAAATCTGGCTCGTCTTCTACAACAAGAATTGTTCGAGGAGCACTTGTTTGCAATGGAGTGTCCAACATTTTACCTAGTTTAGATTCCTTTTTAGCTATTTAATCATTACCTTAATCTAGTGGCTTAAGGAATACAGCTCCAAGTGCTGGAACAGTAATCCTTGCAGAATATGGCCTAGAATGATACTCCTCTGCGGCAGCAGTAAATGTGCCGTTGTGAATATCGGATCCGCAATACTTAGCGTCGTCTGTAGTAAGAATCTCTTGCCACTTTCCACCCTTAGGCAATGCCACTTGGTAATCTTGCCATGCTTGACCAGAGAAGTTAACAACAACAACGATTTCTTCGCCGTTGTCTCCGATTCGCATGTAGCTTAATGTATTGTGGTCGGAATCGTCGCTAGTAAGCCACTGGAATCCGTCTGGTGTAAAGTCTTGGCTCCAGAACGCCCTAGAGCTCTTATACAAAGCATTAAGATCTGCAACCAGCTTTTGAACTCCTTGATGGAATGGCCATTGAAGCTCGTGCCAATTAAGCGAATTGTTGAAGTTCCATTCGCAAGACTGGCCGATTTCTCCACCCATAAACAGAAGATTCTTTCCTGGGTGAGACCATTGATACGCCAAGAGCGCTCGAAGGCCAGCAAACTGTTGCCATTCGTCTCCAGGCATCTTTCCAAGAAGAGATCCCTTGCCATACACAACTTCGTCGTGGCTAAGTGGCAACACGTAATGCTCGGAATACGCGTAAACCATAGAGAACGTGATTTCGTTGTGATGCCAACGGCGATTAATCGGCTCTTCTTTAAGGTATTGCAAAGTGTCGTGCATCCAGCCCATGTTCCACTTTAAGCCAAAGCCTAAGCCACCCATGTCTGTAGGAGCAGTAACGCCTTGGTATGCAGTGGACTCTTCTGCAATCATCATAATTCCAGGATTATTCTTGTATGCAGTAGCGTTTGCTTCCTTAATAAAGTCAATAGCTTCAAGGTTTTCGCGTCCGCCATACATGTTTGGACGCCATTGGCCAGCTTCGCGGCTGTAATCCAAGTAGAGCATAGAAGACACGGCATCTACTCGCAAAGCGTCAACGTGATACTCGCTAAGCCAGAAGCACGCGTTAGCAACCAAGAAGTTGCGAACCTCGTGTCTGCCAAAGTTAAATATGTACGTTCCCCAATCTGGGTGCTCGCCGCGAAGTGGATCTGGGTCTTCGTAAAGCGCAGTGCCGTCGAATCTGCCCAAAGCAAAGTCATCCTTAGGGAAGTGTGCTGGAACCCAATCCATAATCACACCAATTCCAGCCTTGTGGAGCTTGTTTACCAAGTACTTAAAGTCGTCTGGGCTTCCAAGCCTTGAGTCAACAGCATAATAACCGGTAACTTGATATCCCCAAGATCCCGAGAATGGGTATTGTGTAAGAGGCATAAACTCAACGTGAGTAAAGCCTTCTTGCTGAACGTAGTCAACTAAGTGGTCTGCAAGCTCGCGATAATTGTCGTAATCGCGATTCCAGCTATTTGCTTGAACTTCGTAGATGCTAACAGGTCCATCATGCGCATTCGTCTTTGCGCGATGCTCAAGCCACTCGCTATCGTGCCACTTAAAGTCGGAGTCAACAACAACAGAACCAGTGTTAGGTGGAACTTCGTGCGAGCGCTCCATTGGGTCTGCCTTCATAATCCAGTTTCCAGCTTGAGTCATAATCTCAAACTTGTAAACCTCGCCTGCGCCTACTCCTGGAATAAAAAGCTCCCAAATGCCACTAGAGCCAAGCGAACGCATTGCATGACGGCGGCCATTCCAATAGTTAAAGTTGCCAACAACTCTTACAGCGCGAGCGTTTGGAGCCCACACAGTAAAGGATGTTCCAGTAACTTTTTTAACCATTTTGCCTGTTTCTGGGCTTACAAGACCCCAAGAATCAGTAATGCTTTTAACATGAGCACCTAGTGCTTCCCAAAGTCTTTCGTGCCTGCCTTCGCCAAACAGGTACATGTCCATGTCGCCGATTTGAGGCAAGTAGCGGTACGGATCGTCGTCTACGGACTCGGCGCCGTCTACTTCTACGGTACGAATGCGATAGCTAGGAACAGACCATTCTTTGCTTTTAGTGTGCTTAGTTGCAGGAATAGTGGCAACAAAAATGCCATTGTATTCGTGCTGAGCTTCGTACTCGCCGCTCTTAGTGAGAATTGTTACTTTCTTGGCCATTGGTCGTAAAACGCGAACAGTGGCAGTACCAGCGCCCTTGCCAGTTCCGAGATGTCCACCAAGGACCTCGTGCGGATTGTAATATTCTGCGTTGCTCACCGCAGCAAGCACGTCTTGACGAACAGCCACTGCGATTGCATCTTCATTGATGTTAGATACTGTACTCATGTTGTCTATCATACAACATTATTTGCGTATGTCTTGTGTGTTTTGAGTAAACTTTGGCTAATAAGTCGAAAAAATAATTTAACAGCGCTCAAGTCTTTGCCTTATGGGAAACTGAAATGAGTTTTTCTGTGCATACGGAGGGTTCTGTGGGTTATCAAGTCGGCGATATGGTCGTCTATCCTCGTCATGGTGCGGCTAGAGTCGAGGAAATTAGTGAACGTACTGTTAAGGGTGTTACTAGGCAATATTTGCGCTTAGTCGTATTGTCTTCAGATGGTTTAGAGATTAACGTTCCAGTAGATAATGTTAAAAAAGTTGGCGTTAGAGACATTGTTGGCGCCAAAGAAGTTGCTAAAGTTTTTGAGATTTTGCGTACGCCAATCATTGAAAAAGAGATGAATTGGTCTAGAAGATACAAGCTTAACGTTGAGAAAATTGCTACTGGCGATGTTAATAAGATTGCGGAAGTTGTTCGCGATTTGTCGCAGCGAGATGTTGATGAACATGGACTTTCTGCTGGAGAAAAGCGCATGCTTGCTCGCGCTCGCAGTATTCTTATATCGGAAATCGCATTGTCGGAAAAGATTGACGAGACTCAAGCAGAACGTTTGCTTAACGTGAATCTTGGTTATGCTAATCCTTTGCCTGGAGACGAAGAACATCATACTCATGCTCCAGAAGAAGCTGCTGCAGATACTCTTAGATTGCTTGCGGAAAAGTCTAAAAAAGCTAAAAAGAAATAAGTCTATTTTTATTAGCTTAAATTTTATTAGCTTAAATTTGCTACTTAGGAGCGCATTGTGTGCAAACCGCCGAAAGTGATTTCGATTGTAGGACCAACAGCATCTGGCAAAACGAGTCTTGGTATTGCGATTGCAAAGAAATTTGCTGAACGCGGTGCAAAAGCGGAAATTATTAACGCAGACGCATATCAAATGTACCGCTACATGGATATTGGTACAGCAAAAGCCACTAAAGAAGAGCAAAGCGAGATTAAGCATCATTTAATAGATGTTATTGACCCGCAAGAGGCAATGAGCGTTGCAAAGTTTCAAACGCTTGCTAGACAGTGCATACGCGATTTGCAAGAAAAAGGTATTCGCCCAATTCTTGTTGGAGGATCTGGCCTATATGCTCGCGCTGCCGTAGACGATATAACTTTTCCTGGCACAAATCCTGATGTTCGCAAAGCTTTGGAAGAGCGCGAAAAATCGCAAGGAGCAATGGTGCTTTTTGAAGAATTGCAAAAGTTAGATCCCGTTGCAGCTAAAAATATGGATCCAAGAAATTCGCGCCGAACAATTCGCGCGCTAGAAGTTATTGAGCTAACAGGCAAGCCGTATTCTGCAACTTTGCCAAAATACAAGTATTTGATTGATTGCGTGCAAATCGGATTGGACTTAAGCAGAGAAGATTTGGATGCGCGAGTGGATCTTCGCACAAAAATGATGCGCGAGCAGGGTTTTGTAAACGAAGTTAAGGCGATTCGCTCAAAGCTTGGTGTTACTGCTAGCAGGGCTTTGGGATACAAGCAGATAATGGACTATTTAGACGGCTTGTGTAGTGAAGACGAAGCATTTGACGATATTGCGCAAAAAACTAGGCGACTTGCGCGCAAGCAAATGGGCTGGTTTGGAAGAGACTCTCGTATTCATTGGATTAATGCTTTAAAGTCAAACGTTGTTGACGATGCTATGGAAATAATCGACGCGGCGGATAATGGCAATTTCAAAGATGATTTGATTGCTGAATCAACTTCTCATCATCTTGGCGCGTTAATTGTCGAATAGTAATAATAGAATAAGTTTTTAGATAATTAATCTTTAGATGTTTATGCGTGAACCCTAGCTTAGGCTGGGGTTCATTTCGTATAAGGCATATTGGGAATGATATTGAGAAACGATATCGAGATACTTATTTGTATGAACATAGGAGATTTGTGTGAATAATCATCATTTGTCAAACTCTTCCAGTGAAATCTTAGAGAAGAATGATTTAAGTACTTCTGGAACTAATGCCGCTTCTTTGCAAGATGCTATTAGCGCAAGTCACGCGCATCAGCATAAGCTTTCGCTATCACTAGCGTTAACGTCAATTGTGTTTTTGGCAGAAGTAATCGGATCTATTTTAACTAATTCGATTTCTTTGCTGATTGATGCTGGTCATATGCTAACGGATATTTCCGTTTTAGCTGCATCTACGGTTACTGCGATTTTAATGCGCAAAAAGCCTAATGCAAAGCGCACTTGGGGGTGGGCAAGGCTAGAAGTGATTACTGCTGCAGCTGGAGCTCTTGTGCTTCTTTTTGTAGGCGTTTATGCGATTGTGGAGTCGGGGATGCGTCTTTTTGGCGCAAGTCATAATGAAATTCACAGTGTAAATCAGCTGCTTTTCTTTGGTGTTCTAGGTCTTCTTGCAAATATTGCTTCGCTTATAATTCTTGTTTCTCAATCTAAAGACAATATGAATATGCGAGCAGCGTTTTTGGAAGTTATGAACGATGCTTTAGGCTCTGTAGCAGTAGTTGTTTCTGCATTAGTTATGATAGCTACAAATTGGAGCGGTTTCGACGCTGTAGCTGGCGGAATTATAGCAATTTTGATGATTCCTAGAGCGTTGCACTTGCTTAAAAATGCTGTAAAAGTTTTGCTTGAGCAAACTCCAGAAGGATTGGATATAGAAAAAGTTCGTGACCATCTTGAACATGTTCCGCACGTTCTTGCTGTTCACGATTTGCACGCAAGCACAGTTTCTACAGGAATGCCTATTTTTATGGCGCATGTTGTTGTTGAGCGCGATTTGACGATGGGGCAGTGTGCGGATATTTTGAGCCAGCTTCAAGATTGTTTGCGTGATCATTTTCCAGTTTCTGTTTCGCATACAACGTTCCAGTTGGAGCCAGAGGGATATACTACTCAAAGTTCGTCGGAGCATCACGAGTAGTTTTTCGCGCAGTTTTGTTGAGTAGCCTTGTATTGTAACAGTTACGTGTGTTGTAAATACATGTAAATGTAAATACGTATAAAGTAGAGTGATATTATGCCGTTAAAAGAGTTAATAGACAACGCGCATAGCGATCGCGTTAAGCGCATTTGTGCAATAAGTCGCGCAAAATCGCGAGGGGATGGGCGCTTTTTAGTTGAAGGACCGCAAAGCGTTAGGGAAGCTGTAAGGTACGCGCATAAGTCGATTTTAGACATTTATGTTTTGCAAGATGCTGTTAATAGTGGCAGTAATCGTAGTTATAGTGGCGTCACGAGTAATGGTGGCCCTATAGAAGTAATCGCTAAAATCGTTGACGAATCATTAAAAAATAATTGCTATGTGCACCCTGCAACAGCAGAAGTTATGCGCAAAATCAGCACGGATTGCCAGGGGATTGTTGCACTTTGTGATTCTAAGGTTTTAGACGAAGAATTTAGTAAAGAATTTAATAAGATTGGTGAGACTGATAAATCTGGGCTAGAGAGCAGCGATGATACTAAATCTTGCAAAAACAAAAACATATTAATTGCATCATGTTGGCAAGTAAGAGACCCAGGCAACGCTGGGGCGATTATTCGCGTTGCAGACGTAGCTGGATGCAATGCTGTTGTTTTTGTTGACGATTGCGTAAGCCGATTTAACTCAAAGCTTGTTCGATCTAGTGCAGGATCGTTATTCCACTTGCCAGTAGTAAAAATGAGCGAAAACGAATGGTTTGATTGGGCAAAAAATGCAAAGATTAAAGTGATTGCTGCTGATATTTATGGCACGGAAAATAAAAAGCCAAAGTCGTTTGCGCGTGTTTTAGATTCGTTTAGAAATGAGTCTAATATCGCCGATAATGTCACCTCTAATGTCGCAATATTATTTGGAAACGAAGCCAGAGGATTGCCGCAAGAAGTCTTAAATAAAGTAGACGAAATATCGGTAATACCAATCTACGGAAAAGCAGAATCAATGAACTTAGCAACCAGTGCAGCGGTAATGCTAATGGGCTTGGCTATGTCTAGTCATGAGCGAAAAATGGGGATTTGAGACGTTTTTTGAATGCTTCACAAAAGTACGCATACACGGATAGGAAGGGTGCTGTGGCAAAGAGTCAGCCATTTGACGCAAAGTCAATTACAAAGGTAGTAAAAGAGGGCATTGCTTGTGTTCAAGCCGCTAAAACAATGGAAGATTTAAAAGCGGCAAAAACTAAGTATGCTGGCGCTCAGTCTGCAATGACACTTGCTAGCAAAGCTATTGGAAGTCTTCCAGTAGAAGAAAAGAAAGAAGCTGGCAAAGTAATGTCTGCTTTGCGTGCTGATTTTGGTAGGGAATTTGCGGCGGCTCAAGAGCGTATTAAAGCTCTAGAAGAAGCAAACATGCTTCAAAAAGAAACAGTCGATATGACTTTGCCAATAAATCGTAAGCCGCTTGGCGCTCGCCATCCGATTGCGCGTATTATTGAAGATTTTGAAGACTTTTTTGTGTCTATGGGTTGGCAGATTTCTGCAGGTCCAGAGGTGGAAACAGAGTGGTTCGATTTTGATGCATTGAACTTTGGCCCAGATCATCCTGCTCGCCAAATGCAAGATACTTTCTACGTGCAGGGAAATCAGGCAAAGGATGCTGCAGGATTTGTTGGATCTAACATGGTTTTGCGTACGCAAACTTCTTCCGACCAGGTTCGCGCGTTAATTGAGAGAGGCGTTCCTCTGTACATTGCATCCCCAGGTCGCGTGTTCCGCACGGATGAGCTTGATGCAACGCATACGCCAGTCTTCCATCAATGCGAAGCTTTGGCTGTAGATAAGCACTTAAGCATGGCAGATTTAAAGGGTGTGCTAGATCGCCTTGCTGTTGCAATGTTTGGCCCAGATGCAAAAAGCCGTTTGCGTCCAAGCTACTTCCCGTTCACGGAGCCTAGCGCAGAGTTGGATCTTTGGTTCCCAGATAAAAAGGGCGGCCCAGGTTGGATTGAATGGGGCGGATGCGGAATGGTTAACCCGAACGTTCTTAAGTCTGCAGGCTTAGACCCAGATGTTTATACGGGATTTGCTTTCGGTGTTGGTTTGGAGCGCACTTTGCTGCTTCGTCACGATATTAACGATATGCACGATTTGGTTGAAGGCGATAAGCGCTTCGCAGAACAGTTTGTGATGGGAGAGTAACTCATGCCAATGGTAGATATTGACTGGCTTAAAGATCATGTTGAAGTGCCAGAAGGTTTGACTTATGATCAGCTTGCTAAAGATTTGGTGCGAGTTGGCTTAGAAGAAGAAGAGATTCACGATTCTCAAGTTACAGGTCCTATTGTTGTAGGTTACGTTGTTGATGCTACTCCAGAGCCACAAAAGAATGGCAAGGTTATTAATTGGTGCCATGTTGATGTTGGAGATAAATACAACGAGGTAGACGAAAATGGCAATAAGGTTCCTCGTGGAATTATTTGCGGTGCTCCAAATATGGCTGCTGGAGAAAAGGTTGTTGTAACTCTTCCTGGCGCTGTTTTGCCTGGCGATTTTAAGATTGAGCCTCGCAAAACTTACGGCCACATTTCTAATGGAATGTGCGCGTCCGAGCGCGAGCTTGGGTTGGGAGATAGTCACGATGGCATTATTTTGCTTCGCGAATATGGATTCTCTAAAGCAGAATATGAGGCGTTAAAGCCTGGAGATGACGCAATGTCGCTTCTTCACTTAAACAAGCCTTTGCTAGAGATTAACATCACTCCTGATCGCGGATACGCGTTCTCGTACAGGGGTGTTGCGCGCGAATATCACCATTCAACTGGTGCTGCATACACGGATCCTGTAGTGGAACTTAATAATAAGGCAAGTCAAGTTTCTGTTGAAAACGCGTCTACAGATATTGAAGTTAGCATTGAAGATACAAACCCTATTCATGGTGTTGTTGGATGCGATCGATACTACGCGCGTGTAGTTAGAAACTTTAATCCACAATCCGCAAGCCCTAATTGGATGCGTAGGCGTTTGACTCGCGCTGGAATGCGTGGAATATCTCTTGCAGTAGACGTTACAAATTACGTAATGCTTGACTTGGGTCAGCCTCTTCACGCTTATGATTTAGATAAGATTGAAGGTCCTATTGTTGTTCGCCGCGCTAAAGCTGGGGAGCATTTAACAACTTTAGATGGCAAAGATAGAGAGCTTAACGTTGAGGACTTGCTTATTTGCGATTCTCCAAAGGGAAATCACGGTTCGCGTGTTCTTGGACTTGCTGGCGTAATGGGCGGAATGTATGGAGAAGTGACGAGCGAAACAAAGAATATTCTTGTTGAAGCTGCACACTTTGATCCCGTTTCTATTGCTCGTACAGCTCGTAGACACAAGCTTCCAACCGAGGCTTCTCGCCGCTTTGAGCGCGGAGTAGATACTCAGCTTCAGCCTGCAGCTGCGCAAATGGCTGTTACAATGCTTAGCGAGCTTGGCTCTGGAGAGCCTTCTAATACGCCTACAGACGTAAACAATACTGTTGATAGAAACGTTATTGTTTTCAAAGCTAGCGAGGTAGAGCGTGTTTCTGGATTAAGCATTGATTTGAACCGCATTAGCGATATTCTTACGGATATTGGATGCTCGGTTGCTGGCGGCGGAAATGGTTCGTTCTCTGTTTTGCCTCCAACTTGGCGCCCAGACTTGAATGATCCATGCGATTTGGTTGAAGAAATCGCGCGCTTGGTTGGCTACGATGAAATTCCTGTTAAGGTTCCAGCTGTTCCTGTTACTGGCAAAACTGGTTTAACGCAGGAACAAGCAACTCGTAGAGCTATTGCTTATGAGCTTGCAGAAATGGGCTTGGTTGAATCTTTGAGCTACCCATTTGTTGGTAAGGAAGATTTTGATGCTTTCCGCGAAGACGTTGATTCTGTTGCTAAAATTAGCGTAAAAATCGCAAATCCTTTGGCTGGCGATCGTCCTTGGCTTCGCAGGAATGTTCTTACCACTTTAGCTGGAACGGTTCGCAGAAATATTCGCCGCGGTTTGAGCAATGTTTCGCTTTATGAGCTTGGCCACGTGTATTTTGCAGATCCTAATGCTCCTGCAATTCCTGCTTTGCCTGGCTCGGTTCGACCTACGGATGCTCAGCTTGCAGCTTTGGATGCAGGTTTGCCTAAGCAGCCTTTGCATGTTGCAGCGCTTTTTACTGGTAAAGCAGAAGAAACTGGCTGGCTTGGTACGCATCGAGACGTTGATTACAGCGATGCTCTAGAAGCTGTTCAGCGTTTAGGAAAGCGCATCGGCGTTGATTTTAAGATTTGTCAGCTTAGTGCAAACGATGCTCCTGCCTCTTGGCATCCAGGCCGTACTGCCAAAGTGTTTGTTGCTGTTGATGGCGGCGACGATGTTGAAATTGGCATTGTTGGCGAGCTTCACCCTAGCGTGAATGAGAATTTGGATTTGCCAAAGCATTCTGCAGCATTCGAGCTTGATTTGAGCGCATTGTTTAATGCTATGCAAGTTAAGCCTGTTCAAGCAAAGCCTGTTTCTACATTCCCACCTGTTAAACAGGACTTTGCGTTTGTTGCTCCTTCTTCTTTGAGTGCTAGCGACTTAGAGAAAGCTATTGTTAAAGCTTCTGGCGATTTGCTTGAGTCTATAGAGTTGTTCGATGTTTATGAAGGCGAGCAGCTTTCAGATGGTTTGCGCTCTCTTGCTTATTCTGTGACTTTTAGAGCTGCAGATCGTACGCTTTCTGGCGAAGAAATGGAAGCTGTTCGAGAAGCAATTACAAAAGCGGCTAAAGATTTGCATGCAACTTTGCGCGTGTAAAATCGTGAATTAGCTTTTGATTAATGCGGCTGAATAACTATTCTTTAGTTGTTTGGCCGCATTTTTTATTGTGATTTTATTGTGATTTTTATCCAGTATATTCGTTATATCCAATATGCAAATATTAATAAAGATCAATATATATTAGTAAATATTGGCCAATCTTGGTAAATATACGGAAAGTTATGCATATATACATGTATATTAGATTGGAATAGTTTTTTTAGAAAGGTTTGTCAGCTATGGTTCATGCAAAGAAGAATTTTGGGAATTTTGATGATAATGACTCTGCTGGCAAACAGCGTCCTGCAACTAAGGCTGCGCGATTAAACGCGATTGAGCAGGCGCTTTTAAGCGAGGTTATTACTTCTCAATCGCAGCTTGCTGCTGTTTTGGCTCGTAATGGTTTTGATGTTACTCAAGCAACTCTGAGTCGCGATTTAGACGAGATAAATGCTGTTAAAATTCGTCTTACAGATGGCAGAATTGCGTACGTCTTGGGAGATGGAACTGGCAACCGTCACGCAATGGATACGGTTAGGATTGATCAGCAAGTTGCAAGAACTCTTTCTGGTCTTATTACAGAAGTTGGATTTGCTAATAATATTGTTGTGATTCACACTCCTTCGGGTGCTGCTCAATATGTTGCTAGTGTTATTGATAGACAGCCGTTAAAGGGGATTTTAGGTTCGGTTGCTGGCGATGATACCGTGCTTATGGTTTGTGTTTCTAACGAAGAAGCGGAAAATCGTGCAAATTGGATGCTTTCTGTTGCGTCACGGTAGTTGAAAATCTGTAGCAAAGCTGCGCGCAAAGATACAATTATTGATATAAATATACAATTATTCGTTATTTTGTAATATGCATTTGTAATATTCATTTGTAATATTCATTTGTAATATTCATTTGTAATATGCATATTCGATTAGAGTGGATTTTATGATTACTATTGCAACTTCAAACTTGAATGGTATTCGCGCTGCAGAGCGCAAGGGGATGCTTGATTGGGTGCAAAATCACACTCCAGATGTGTGGTGTATGCAAGAGGTTCGCGCTCCGCAAGATGCGATTGACCCGATTATGGGTAAAATCAAGGATTTGTATGCGTCTAAAAGTGGTGAATCTGTGCAAGATGAATCTGTGCAAGATGAATCTGTGCAAAATGACAAACAATTTTGCGTTACAAATCAGATTTGCGATATAAAAGGGCGTGCTGGAGTAGCGCTTGTAACATCTTTGCCAGTTGTAAGTCAGCGCTATGGCCTGCCTGGTTTAAGCGAAGACGTGGATTCTGGCCGCTGGATAGAAACCGACGTTCATACGCCTGAAGGGTATGATATTACTGTTGCTTGCGTGTATGTTCACGCTGGAAATGTTGACGATCCGCAGAAAATGCATCAAAAATTCCGCTTTTTAGACACTATGCTTACGCGATTAGGGGAGCTTAGAGATATTGCTGCAAGTGGCGGAAATCAGGCGATTTTGTGTGGTGATTTTAATATTGCTCACACTCCTCTAGACATTAAAAACGCTAAAGCGAATGAGAAAAGTGCTGGATTTTTGCCAGAGGAGCGCGCGTACATCGACCGCTGGATTAACGAGTATGAATTTGTAGACGTTATGCGAATGCTTGCTGGCAATATTCAAGGGCCATACACGTGGTGGAGTCAGCGCGGCAAGGCTTTTGATAACAATGTTGGATGGCGTTTAGACTATCAATTTGCTACTCCAGAGCTTGCGGAAACTGCTTGCGGATTCGTGATTGATCGCGCGCCAAGCTACGATTCGCGCTGGTCGGATCACGCTGCGCTAAGCATAAGATACAATGTGTGATTTTGCTTTGCTTGTGGTAATCTTGTGAAGTTGAGTAAAAGTGGCATTGGCCGTTAGAAAAGAGGAATCATGGGATGGTTTAAGTCGAAGCGCAAGGCTAAAGCTGATAGTAAAAATGCTGGAAATCTTGCGGATTTGCAATCCCAAAATTCGGCCTTAAACGAGCTTATTGAAGGCGGATACAGCGCAGACACGTATTTGGGTCGAGGAAATCTTAGAGGTCCTTGGAATATTTCAGACGAAAAAGTTCCTGATTTAAGTACATATATTGACTTCGGAGCTATTTGTATTCCGTATTTGCAAGGAATAGAGTTGCGCGTAAAAAAGCAGCGCGAGTCTAACCAAGTTCTTGGCATAACAGTTACGTATAGGTCTTCTAGTGTAGAAGTTGAGGCGTTTGCAGCCCCTAAAACAGAAGGAATCTGGAGCGAAGTTCGCGCGGATTTGCTTAAGGGAAATTCTGACGCCAGGGAAGTGAATGGCGTTTTTGGCAAAGAGATTATATTACCAGTTAAAGTTGAAGATAAGACTGTAGATACGCGAATTGTTGGAGTTGACGGTCCGCGTTGGATGCTTCGCGGAGTCTTTTCTGGTGTAGCTGCTGGCGATTTTTCGGTTGCTGGCGATTCAAAAAAGGCGAGTGATGAAGCAGTTTTGCTTAACAAGTGGTTTAGTGACATTGTTGTAGACCGAGGCAGTGAGCCATTAGCTCCTCGAGATATGATTCCAATGCATGATGTTTTGGTTCCTAGAGATTCTGACAATGGTGGTTCTGGCGATTCTGCTGGTGATTCTGGTGAAATTCCAGGCCGTCCAAAGGGGCCACTTGGCGCAGATCAGCAGGTAGAAGTCAAAACTACGCTAACTCGCGGTCCAATGTTCTCTGAAGTTCGTTAGTAAAGCTTTATAGCAAAAGTCGAATAGCAAAAGTCGAATAGCAAAAGTCGAATAGTCGAATAGCAAAAGTCATGCAGCAAAGGATATTGTCTTGGAAAAAAATGCGCGCAACAAAAAACGCTCAGGATTAGCCTCTTTAGCTTCCATTGGATCCGAAGAAAAAGCGTTTTCTGTGATTGACTCCATTGGCGGAGTTCGTGGCGTAATTGAATCCATGCTGCCAGGCTTGCTGTTTGTTATTTGCTTTGTTGTAACGCGGAACGTACAAACAACAGTTATTGCGTCTGCAGCTCTTGCAGTTTTGCAAGTGGTGGCGCGACTTATTCAACGTCAGTCGATTATGGGCGCGCTAAGTGGGCTTGTTTCCGTTGGAATCTGCCTTATTTGGGTGTGGACGAGTCATCAAGCGCGCGACTACTACATGATGGGCTTTATTACAAACGCTGTGTACGGTGTTCTTCTTGCGATTTCGCTGATTGCGCGTGTGCCAGCTCTTGGGCTTGTGATTGAGTCGATTCGCAAAATGCCTACGGAAAATTTTGGCGCTTGGCTGCACGAATGGCTTGATTATAAGCCACTTAAGCGCGCGTACATGTATGTTACTGGATTATGGATTGGCGTTTTTGCGCTGCGACTCGTTTTACAAGTGCCATTATATTTGACAAATCACGTTGTGTGGCTTGGCACTGTTCGATTGCTTATGGGATTGCCGTTCTGGGCGCTCGCGATTTGGGTTTCTTACTTGATTATTGCAACGCCGTTTATGCGTCTTCATCATAAAAATCGCGAAGAAAATTATCGCGAAGAAAAGCAGATTGACGAAAAACAGATTAGCGAAAAGCAAAGTGAAGAGAAGCAGAACTAAGGGGTAGTACATGCAAGTGACGATGCGAATCGAGCGTTATGCGGATCAAGGAAGATGCGTAGGTCATCTTGACGGACGCGTTGTATTCGTGCGATTTGCGCTGCCTGGTGAGCTGGTTGTTGTGCGTATGGATGAGCCGATGCGTGCAAAAGCGCACTTTTTTACTGGCGAAGTTGTAGAAGTTTTGGAGCCTAGTGCGGATCGTGTGGAGCCGCAATGGAAGCTCGCTGGCCCTTTGGCTCAGGGCGGCGGAGTTGGCGGCGCGGATTTAATTCACGTTTCTTTGCCTGGTCAGATTCGTTGGAAGGCTTCCGTAATTGCCAATCAATTCCAGCGCTTAGCGCATATGGATGTTGCGGAAAGCGATGTTAGTGTTGAGCGCATTCCAGGGGACGAGGAGCTTAACGGATTTAATTGGCGTACGCGCATGGAGTTGGTTGCGGATGATGAAGGGCGATTGTCTATGCGTAAGCGCGAGTCGCATGATCGCATTGCGATTGATACTATGCCACTTGCGTCGCGCGCGGTTTTAGCTGTTGCGGATTCTTTGGACTTGTGGAATCGTTCTTTCTCGCCAAATGCGCAAATTCGTCTTGCTGTTCCAGAGCCTCGGGTTGAGGGTTTGGATTTTAATGACAAGGCTGCGCTTCTTGATGCGATTGGCGAAAATTATGCGCTTATAGTAAATGATGAGTTGGTTGCAGGATCGGCTTTGTTGCGCGAGCGCGTGCGCGTTGTGGCTGCTGGCGATTCATCGCGTATTCGTACTTTTGACTACGATGTTGACGCGCGCGGTTTTTGGCAGATTCATCGCGCAGCTCCAGAGCATTTAGTGAACTACGTTTTGGGATTAGTCCGTTCTGCGCTTGGTGGTCGCACTAAGAATACGGTTTTGTGGGATTTGTATTCTGGTTCGGGTTTGTTTACGATTCCGCTTGCGACTTTGGCTAATGTTGGCGGGAATTTATCTAGTTCTGCTGGCGATTCTGGTTCTGCAGAGCCAGCGCGCGTGCTTAGCATTGAGGGTGCGCCGATTGCTGTAAAGAACGCAAGGCGAAACATTGGGCGCGCAGGGCTTAGCAGGGATGTTGTTGAAGCTTTGCAAGGCGATGTTGCGCAAACGCTTGAATCGCAGGTGTTTAAGGCGAGTAAGTCATCTAAGATTGTGCGCCGATTTGCGCATCCAGATGTTGTTGTGTTGGATCCTCCGCGCGCTGGTGCTAAAGCTCAAGTTTGTAAGCAGATTGCGAAGTCTGGGGCTAGAAGCGTTGTGTATGTCGCTTGCGATCCTACTAGTCTTGCTCGCGATGTTGGTACGTTTAAGGAGCTTGGCTACAGCGTTCAGTCTTTGCGCGCGTTCGACATATATCCCAACACTCATCACGTCGAGACTGTCGTATTGATGTCAAAGGCTTAATAGGTGGGTGCATTTTTGCCCTTGTGTAGCAGGGCTTAGCGAGAGTTATCGTTAAAAGGTTTAATGCAAAGCGGCTTCAAGCTGGGTTCTCGCGGTTTTTGAGCGCGGTTTGGCTGTTTGAGGAAACATGTCGACGCTCTGGGGTCGAGTGCACAGGATGTTAACGTTAAAAAGTGCACCCACTTTGCACCCAGGCTGTGAAGTGGGAAAATAAGGTTTAGGCTAATTATCATGGAGAAGAAATCTAAGTTTCGTTAGTCTAATAATAAGGAGAGATGGCTATGGACAAGATAGATGAGCTAAATAAAGATGTGATAGTCATCCATCCTCAGCGTGTAATTAAGGATTATGCGGTTGGGGTTTATGCTCGTGTGAGTACGAATCGTAAAGAGCAGCTGGATAGCCTTGCTGTTCAGGTGTCTGGTCTTACTCGTCTTGCTGCTTCTCACATGACTTGGTTTGTTGCTGATATTTTTCTTGATGTTGCTTCAGCTAAGGTTGGATCTTCAAGAAACGAGTTTAATCGAATGATTGAAGAATGCGAGAAAGGTAATCTTGATATTATTCTTACTAAAAGTGTGAGCCGTTTTGGTCGTGATACGAAAGAAGGATTAGAGGCTATTAGAAAGATTCGATCATGTGGTACAAGGATTATCTTTGAGACCGATAAGATTGATACGGAAACGGTTGATGATGAACTTTTAATCAGTGTGGTTCAAGCTTGTAGTCAAGCAGAGAATGATTGGCGTAGTGAGAATATTGTTTGGGGATTAAGACGTAGAGCAGAAGATGGCACATCAGGTCTTTATAGCAGGGCTTGTTATGGTTATAAAAAAGATAAACATGGCATGCTTATTATTGATGAAGACCAAGCGCAAGTGGTAAGAGATATTTTTGACTGGTATTTAAAAGGATTAAGTATCGGTGGAATTATTGAAAGGTTAAAAAGTAGAGGTGTTAAGTCTCCCAAGGGGAAAGACGTTTGGAGTAAACGTGCTGTTGAGAGCACTTTGACTAGGCGTAAATATACAGGCGATGTGGCGATTGCTGTTCCGGGAAATGCGGATTGTCAGTATTTGAATACAGATCATCATGCAGGCATTATTTCTAAAGAGAAGTTTGAAGCGGTTGAGCTTGAGATGGCGGCTCGGAGTAATTTGGAAGTTGGAGAGGACGGAACGGTCAAACGCAAGTCTAAGAAATATAGCTCAAAAGGTAAAATGAGATCTGATTATTAGTATGTGCACTAGGAGGTGTTTAAGGAAATGGGTAATAAGAAGTTTATCGCAGAGACGAAAGATGTTCGTTTAACGGTGAAACGTGCTGATACTTTTGGCGTGAGCTTTATTAACTGTGAACAAGATATATTGAGGGTTGAGGAAGCGCAAAATGTTATAAGGCTTATTCAAACTAAAAAAGTCTCAGCTTCGAATTGGTTGAGGTGGTTTACTCAGGGTATGCCTGAAATTGTTGTGAGTTTGCCACATGATGTGGAAGTTTGTGAGGTTGAATCTGATTCTAATCAAGTGCTCATCACAGATATTGAGATTGGTAAGCTTTATGTAGAAGTGAATAATGGCAAGGTAGAAGTTGTTAATTTGAAAGCGGATGATGTCTTTCTTAAATGTTGTAATGGGTCGGCTTCAGCAACAAACGTAGAAGTAACTCATGTTTGTACACTTGATACGTTAAATGGCATGAGTATTTTAGAAGGAACAATACCTAAGGATGCATGTCTTGAAGTAGTTTGTGAGAATGGTATTAGTGAGGTTTCTGATAAGAAGAAGGTAAATTGTAAAAACGATGGGTTTGCGCATTACATGGTGCACTGTCTTAATGGGAAAGCTATTGCGAAGTAGCAGACATATAGATCAAAAAAGAAGCAATAAAACTTGATATAAGTTGGAATTAGAGCGTATATAGACATACCGATAAAGGAGGAAGCCGTATATGCTCTATGTAAAATTTGATGATTTCGAAGATGTTAGCGTCATGGGAAATGAGAAAGATCATGGAATGTTTATTCCGATTAAGGATGGGAATGTGTATGCTGAGTGCGAACGGTGCGGTGTAGTTGAAAGGATCACCTCACCATGCGAATTCATTGCTAGCACATTTAGGTCAAGAGTGAACTTCAATGAAGGTTATGAACTTTGCGAGAAGTGCTTGCAAGAGGTTGAGTTTGTTACTGTCGCTTTGAGAACTGGAAAATTACCTAATCGAGAATTGAAATGACTGAAAAGCAAAGCAGTGATAACCGTAGTAATACATGAAAAACTAAACGTTAAAAGGTGCACACACTTTGCACCCGGGCGGTAAATGATAATTTAGGGAGGCGTTTTATGTCAGTAATTAAAATTGAAAACCTCACTTTCTCATATTATGGATATGTAAAACCCATATTTAAAAATGTATCGTTTTCCTTTGATACAAACTGGAAAACGGGATTGATAGGAAGAAATGGAATCGGTAAATCAACTCTATTTAAGTTACTTTTAAATCAAGAAGCTTATCAAGGTAAAATAAGCAAGGATGTTGAATTTATTAAATTTCCACCAAATATAAGCGATACTTCAAAATTAGGAATTGAGTTATATAAAGAACTAATATCAGATGATGAAGAATGGAAGTTATTTAGAGAACTCAGTTTGCTAAATGTAGATGAGAACCTTGTTTACAGAGAGTTTGAAACGCTTTCTAAAGGGGAACAAACAAAAATCCTTTTAGCTATTTTGTTTACAAGAGAAGATGGCTTTTTACTTATTGATGAACCAACAAACCATTTAGATATGGACGGAAGAAAAATTGTAAGTGAATATCTGAAAAGTAAAAAAGGATTTTTGCTTATATCTCATGATAGAGATTTTTTAGATGGTTGTATCAATCATGTTATTTCTATTAACAGGAATTCTATTGATGTCCAATCGGGAAATTTTACATCATGGTATGAAAACAAAGTGATGAAAGACCAATTTGAAATTAGTCAAAATGAGAGATTAAGAAAAGATATTAAACGATTAAAAGAGTCTGCAAGACAAAGTCAAATTTGGTCTGATAAAATTGAAAATACTAAAAATGGTGTAAAAGTATCAGGTGTAAAACCAGACAAAGGACATATAGGTCATCAATCAGCCAAGATGATGAAAAAATCTAAGAATTTGGAGAATAGACAAAACAAGGCAATAGAAGAAAAACAGAGTTTACTAAAAGATATCGAAACAAAGGAAAGTCTATTATTGCATCCATTACATCATCATAAAAATCCTCTAATATCGGTTAGCAATTTATCATCATGCTATGGAGAGAGACAGATCCTAAATAATGTAAGTTTCGAGATAAAGCAAGGCGACATAGTGGCTATATATGGGGGTAATGGTAGCGGAAAATCAACCTTGATTAAAATTTTATTAGGTATAAATCACGAGTATACAGGTGAGATAAAATTAGCAGGTAATTTAAAAATCTCGTATATTCCTCAAGACACATCTAATTTAACAGGTAGCCTAAATGAATATATTCACAAGCAAGATGTTGATGAAACATTGTGTAAAACAATTCTAAGAAAATTAGATTTTTCAAGAGAATTATTTGAAATGGATATGAAGAATTATAGTGATGGACAAAAAAAGAAAGTTTTAATTGCTGTAAGTTTCTCAAAGCCAGCTCATATATTTGTTTGGGACGAACCACTGAATTATATAGATGTAATATCAAGAATACAGATTGAGGAAATTATAAAAGAAGCAAAGCCTACACTCATATTTGTGGAACACGATAAGCGATTTGTAGAAGATATCGCTAATAAAATAATACAATTTTAAGTAAAATCCAAATCCCAGTTTGTAGTGCCTTAGACTTTTATCATCATACGACATTCCCCTTGCCAGTTTCTCTCCTGCAATGAACGTTAAGGCTCTTTTATTGATGCATGGTTATCATAAGGGTAGTCTTGATACACGTGAGACTGTCGTATTGATGTCAAAGGCTTAATAGGTGGGTGCAAATTTGCCCTTGTATAGCAGGGCTTAGCGAGGGCTATCGTTAAAAGGTTTAGCATGTGGCGGCTTTAGGCTGGCTTGGCGTGGTTTTTGAGTGTGTTTTGGCCGTTTGAGAGAAGATATCAACGCTCTAGGGTCGAATGTACAGGATGTTAACGTTAAAAAGTGCACACACTTTGCACCCACCTTGTGAAGTGGGAAAATATAGCTCAAAAGGTAAAGTGAAACCTGATTATTAGTATGTGTACGAGGAGGTGTTTAAGGAAATGGACAAGCTCGTTCGTTTTTGCCGTGAAGTAGCGACATTCGGCTTGACGGTTGCCTTAATTGCGATGCTGGTTGCCTTAATATGGGATGGCACACTTGCTATTAGAATTGGTTTTACCTCTTTTGTTATTGGTGTCACAGTGATCTCGCTTAAGACTGTCCTTCGAAAGACTGATTGAATTTTGTTTGGTTCAAGTCAATAGTTGAATATCTCACGTTGGGTGACTATTACTGATCTCTGTCAGTAATAGTCACTTCTTTTTATGAATCTTAAAGTCAGGCTCAATGTCCGTCCTGTTTAGTCGATTGCCCTAATACCATGTGTTAGATGGGGTGATGATAGGACATATACTACAAAATTTTTGCCTGAAAAGATTGCGTTCTTAGGTGTTGAGAGGCACTCAATTGTTTCTGTTGGTAGTTATGGTCAATTGAAGAACAGAGTTAACAGATACTATTTTGAAGCTGGTATGGACTCTATGATGGAAGAATTGGAGCCTGAAGTAGTTCTTGTGTATAGTAAAATGCAGATGAAATTAAAGAGAAATATTTGAAAACTCAATTTGTTGAATATGAAGATTGAAGTAGCATAGTGAAAAACTAATGGGGGCGTGATAGGACAGGATTAAATAATGATTCGTGGGAGGAATAGTTGTGAATAAGTTTGAATTGTTTTCTATGATTTATTACGCGTTAAATCATTATTGGAAAGAAAATAAAAGTGAAGAATTGACTTCATTTTTAAGTGATATGAATCCTTTTTTATTTGATGATATTGGCTCTGCTGTTCCTTCTGTGTATGCAAAGTATAGTTTGCTAGTAAATGAAGAAATCAGCATTGATAATAGTTTTAGTATTGCTTGTAAATATGTTAAAAGTTTAGGTTTGCAGGCTGTAACGGATGCATTTGCTTGCGTTCGTGAGGACGATTGGAAAGCGCGGTGCGTGAAATACATGTCATCAATTCATAAGGGGCAAAATATTTAGTGTACGGAGCAATTCTTTTTCTGTGTGTCTTTTACGTGTAAAAAGCAAGTTGACTATTTTGGGCGTAATTTTTAAGTTGAACTTGAAATTTACGCCCATTATTAGAACACCACGGCTTCCAGCCAACAATCTAATATTGCATGGACATGGTGTGAGGAGAATGGATATCTTGCCTAAAATCAAGCTATTAAGCCAATCTTAAACCTTTTAACGATAGCTTTTTCAATAATCGTTAGCATAATAATGATAGTTATTAGGAATAGTTATTCCAGTAGTGCGTCAATATTTCGTTTTGAATATAGAAGTCTGCGCACTTCCATAGTGTCGTCGATGACAACGTAAAAAACAGAAAAGTTGCGTACGCTAATCCTGTAGTAGGGGTGTTCTCGTGTTGTTGATGATTGGTAAGGAGCAAATAAGAGGGGCGATTCAAGTCGTTTATCGATTGCTGATTCTATATCGTCAACAAGTCTGTGAGCAGCTTTTGGATTTTGCAGTGTATTGGTTATATAGTCAACTGTTTCTAATAAATCTTCTTTGAATAGTGGGAGAAAGGTTAATTTATACGTGTTCTTGCTCATTAATCCTTCTCCTTGCGCTATCAAAGACGTCGTCTTTAGAAAGACGCGTAGAAGTGTTTGCGGCAAAAGTATCTGCTTCGTCGAGTTTTCTTTCAATGTCGTCAGTGAGGGCAGAGTATTGTTTGATGCTCATGAGAACCATAGTTCCATAACCATTTTTTGTAAGGAATACTGGTGTATTTGAATTTATAACTGTTTCTTCTACTTCTGGGAATTTATTTCTTAAGTCGGAAACTGGGCGAATATTAATCATAGTATCAACCTCCTTTTATCAAAAAAGTATCATAATATTATCAAGATTACAATTATATTAGTGGCTTGGCACTCAAAAAGTGTAGCTATACTACCCGTTCTCTCAATCCATTTAGAATCAATTTGTTTGTTGTCAAGAAAATAAAATAATAGACTATAAGACTTTTGAAAACAATGGCTTTATTTAGATGAATAATGTTTGGTCTATCTAATTTTATATATTTTCAATCTTCACAGTTTGCGTGGATATCTATCAGCATATTTGACAAAATCATATAGTTTAAGTAAATTTCACAAGTAATATTTCAAGGAAAGGTGGGAAAATTGTGAAGTTATTTCTTAAAATGTCTCCATTGGCAACTGCCGAGGCACAATGTGTGTGCAGTCAATTTTGATTGGCTGTAAACATTAAACATTTTGAAAGGAGAAATAATGGAAACAATAGTATCCGCTTCATTAGTTTTTGTTTCTACATCCATTGACTTCTTAGTTGTTTTGACTATTTTATTCGCTAGTCAAGGAAAGAAAGGTTTGAAATCAATTTATGTAGGGCAGTATTTAGGTACAGGACTGCTTGTACTGGCTAGTCTTATTGCCGCTTACTTTTTAAATTTTATTCCACAAGATTGGATTATCGGACTCCTTGGTCTAATTCCGCTAGGTCTTGGTATAAGAGCAATTTTTGTGGATGAAGATATTGATGAAGAAGATATCGAGGGGAAAATTACCGGAGATGGATCAAAAATCTTAGCATTTACAAGTTTAACAGTGGCAATGGGTGGAGATAATTTAGGAATTTATATCCCCTATTTTACAGGAAAGAGTTTGATTGAGATTAGTATAAGTTTAGTAATATTTGCGTTAGGGATTTTGATTCTATGCAAATTATCTCAAAATCTCGCCTCAATTTCTGCTATCGGAGAGACTGTGGAAAAGTACGAAAAAGTAATTGTACCTGTCGTGTTTATTGGACTCGGTCTCTATATATTGATTGAAAATGGAACGATTAATTATTTCATAGGTCAAGTCCTAAAAGTGGTGTAAATTCATTTCCTTCCCTTTATCTGCTATTTTTACGTTCAAACTCAAACGAGAAAATAAGTGGTGCTTCCCACCGTCACGGCGTTTCACCGTGCTATAAGATGCAGGAGGCTGATTAGGTGGGTGCTTTTGCCCTTGTGTAGCAGGGGTTTGCGAGAGTTATCGTTAAAAGGTTTAGCGTGTGGCAGCTTTAGGCTGGCTTGGAGCGGTTTTGAGCCCACTTTGGCTGTATGGGGGAACATGTCTACGCTCTAGGGTCGAGTGTAATAAGTTCAATGACTGTTGCTTGTGCACAATGTGATATACAAATGTATCAATCACTTGGGTTTTCAATTCAGATTGGGAACTTGTTTGCATTTGAACCATAAGTCACAGTCATTAGATAAAAAATAAAGGAGTAAACCATGGAACATAATTGCGGATTTATTAACGATGAAAAAGCATTTAGATATAGAGCAGCAGCCATCATAGTCGAAGAAGGTTGTGTGCTATTTGCAAGAAATGATGAGGACGACTATTTCTACTCAGTTGGCGGAGCGGTTCACGTGGGCGAGACATCAGAAGAAGCCGTTAAGAGAGAAGTATTTGAAGAGACAGGTCTTAATTACGAAGTAGATCACCTTGCCGTCATACACGAGCACTTATTCATCGGCAGCTCTGGCTTAAAAGGAGTAGACTTCCATGAGCTTACACTCTACTACTTGATGAAGTCCATGGGCAAAAGAGATTTTACGAGCCAAAGCACTACAGAGTCAGGTGCTAAAGAGACAATGCATTGGTTACCTATAGATGAGCTTGATAAGTTCAAGGCTTACCCAACATTTATGAAAGAATATCTTAAATCGGAGCATAGTGGAATAGAGCATATAATTTCAGATGAAAGATATTAATGAATCCCGCTATTATGGCAAGAGATCGTTACATAAATATTATTCCATTAAAATTGACAATCACCGCCAATGGTATATTACAATAATTAACAGTACCCGACGCGCCTCTTAGCAATGCGGACCAAGTCGGGTCTTTTGATTTTTGGTCTATAACCCGATATTTAACAAGGGAGTTGTTCAAGTGGCGAATAGTAGGAAGTTTGTAGCAAAAACGAAAGATGTTAGCTTAACGGTCAGAAGAGCTGATTCTTTTAGTATTAGTTATGTTAATTGTGAAAAAGATATATTTTGTGTTGAAGAAAATCAAGACGGTATAAAGTTCGTTCAAACAGAAAAAGTGTCGGCTTTTTACTGGCTTAAGTGGCTTGCTAAAGGCAGTCCTGAGGTCATTGTTACGTTGCCGGAGAATGTTGATTTTTGTGAGATTGAAGCTGAGTCTAATCAAGTATTAGTAGCAGATATTAAAGCTGACAAGATTTATGCAGAAGTTCATAACGGCAGGGTGGAAGCAAGGAATGCTCAGGTGAATGATGTTTTTCTAAAGTGTCTTAATGGTTCTGCTGTGGCGCATAATGTTAAGGTTGTTGTTTCTTGCATGGTGGATACGTTAAATGGTACGAGTGTTTTAGAAGGAGAAATTACCAAAGGCGCATGTCTTGAAGTAGTTTGTGAGAATGGTATGGCTGAAGTTTGTGATAAGCATAAAGCAGATCTTGGGCGCAAAACAAATGGATGTGCTCACTATGCTGTGCACTGCTTGAATGGAAAAGCTGTAGTGAAGTAATACTGTTGTGGTGTTTTATGTCCGTTACTTTGACCAATCGCACGAAATAGAGTTTGGCATATTCTAAAAAATGCTTCAGAATGTTGGAGTATTAGGCTTGGTGATTTTTAATCCAAGTGTTGCGACTTTGAGAATAATATCAATCAGTTCTTCATTTAGCAAGTTCCTCATAAACTTTTTTGTTCTTTTTGATGAACATATCCGATAAAGTCATAACCTCATCGTCTGATGGAACAGTAACTTTTTCAGTTTTGGCTTTTGGGAATTCTAAAATTACGTAGCGAGGAGCATTGTTTTTCAAAATAACAGCTGATCCGTATGTGTCAACAAGTCGCGCAACTCTAGAAAAGTTTTGATTTGCTTCGGAAATAGAAACAAGTGTGTCTGTATTTACATTCATATCAAGAACCTCCATTTTTAGAAGAATTATAGCATATATTTTAGGATAAATAAATCCTAAGTATTTTGAGAGTTATTTTATAAATGACAGATAGCCTATGTGTGCTCTAGTTGCTTGTGTTTTGGGGAACAAATCGTAGCAATAATAGTAAAAAGTTCCCTACACTGTTTGATTTCTCATGGTCAGGACTTGTTGGTTATTCCAGAAAATAAGGTTACTGAGTTTAAGAAGTTGCTTGTTGAGTATTATGAAGGTGAAGATTCGCAGGTGATTGCTTCGTTTATGAGGGAATATTGTTGGAAGCATTAAACGTGCATGACGATATTGATCCTTCTGGTTCTTCTGTTTCGTGAACCTTGCTGTTTATTAAAGAGTATAGTTTGCTAGTAAATGAAGAGATTAGTGTCGATAATCTAGACAAATTAATAAAAAAAAATAATATATTTATTAAGATTATTACAGTAATCAGAGTGAATTGTAGATCTTGTTTGCTTAATAATCTGTTTTATAATCATTTGATACAGAGTCGTGTTAACGAAAAGGAGGCTAGTAGTGTTATGAGAAGTAAAACTATTTTTGGTAAAACCATTTTTCAAAGTTGTCTTGTTATGCTTCTGCTGATAGGTTCTCTCTTTTCTCTTGCGGGATGTGCCGACGATGATGAGAAGGCGGCGCTTGCGTCGTATCATTGGGGAACGGTAGCGGTGTCTCGGGAAGAGTTTCGTATACCAGAAAACTATATGAATAAGGATGAATTGTATCTCTTTGTGTCACGAGACATTCTGGATTCTCACTATGATTTGTCTAAAGTCACTCTTGGAGATAAGCCCATCAAATTAGTTGACTCACAGTTTAATTTACCTGGTCCAGGACTTAAAGCTTTATTTTTAGTTGGGAAATTTGATTTAAAAGACAAGCCAGGCTCTTGTAAGTCAAGCTCTTGTGTTCTTAAAATACCAGGGCTTAATAAAACAGGTAATGTTGCTATAGGTTATAAGAAGAAATAGTAATATTTTGCAAATGTTAAACAAATGTTTTGTGATTGCTTATATTTGAGTTTTTGACGTAATGCTCGTATAATTTTCCACGTAAAGCACATTTAAGTTTATGAGGTGTTGCGCTATGACTGCCCAAATGATCGCTAGTCTTAAGAACGGTTTGAAAGGCATATAAAAGCACATAAAACAGCTTAAGATACATATTCTTTAGCAGTATTAAACACGCATTGCACATGATGTTTGTCATTATGTTTGCACGTGCGCGTTGGTTTTTGCACGTTTTTTGCATGTTTTTGCGCGTTCTTATCGTTCTTGTAAGCAAGCGTTATCTTTTTATCTAACTGATTTTCATTGTTGAAATTTATTCAATAACAGTAAGAATTAAGGTTTAATAATAAGTAAGAACGAAGCAATAATAATGAATAATAATATAGAAAATGCAACTAATAGTCGCGATAACAATAATAAGCAGTCAGCTAGCAACTTAATATTGCGTATTGATAATGTAACAAGATCTTATTCTCGTGGATTAGGTCGTAAGAAGACAACTCGCCAAGTTTTACATAACGTATCTTTTGATATTCATTCTGGTGAAATATTTTGCTTGCTTGGTCCGAATGGTGCAGGTAAAACAACTACTGTAAAAATTGTTGGTACGTTGTTAGCTCCTGATAGTGGTAGTGTTCGTATTGCCGATATTGATGCTGTGAGTAATCCTCGAGAAGCGCGTAAGCACGTGTCGTTACTTCTTGGAGGTGAGCGAGGATTTTATCAAAGGTTAAGTGCATTAGATAATCTTCGTTATTTCGCGGATCTTTCTGCTGTTCCATATATGGAGCAAGGTAAGCGTATTCACGATGCTCTTGAGCAAGTTGATTTACTTGATAAAGCTCATGATGCTGTTCAAACTTTTTCAAGGGGAATGTGGCAGCGATTGCATATTGCTCGATCGCTGGTCGCTAAAACGGATCTTATGCTTTTAGATGAGCCTACTACTGGTTTGGATCCTGAAAATGCTAGGAAAGTACGTGAAATTATTCATGCTTTACGAGATCAAGGAATAGCGATTTTGTTAACTACGCATGAGATGAGTGAGGCTGAAAAATTAGCTGATACTGTTGCTGTAATAAATCACGGTAATATTATCGCTCAGGGAAGTGTGCAGCAGTTGGCTTCTTTGCAGCATATTGATCATGTAACAATGTACGCGTATGAATGTGAAGCATCAAGTGGAACTCCTAGTGTTAAGGAAGAATTGCAAAAACTTGATGGAGTGTTGTGGTGTGATGTTTTTGAATCGCATGGAGTGTTAAATATTACTATCGCGTGGAGTAAAACATTATCTCAAGAACGAAATATTAAAATTCCTGTTGATGGGATTACACGTTTAGGTGATCGCGCTGCAAGTTTGGAAGAAACGTATCTTGCTATTGTTCAAAATGACAATATTTCTGCATCAAATATTTCTTCTTCTGTTACGCCGTCTTCTTCGCCGTCCTTACTCCCATTAAGTAAGTAGGAGGTTTAATATGAATACTTCTACTCGTTCATATGCTTTTGTGATTCGTGGCTTGTGGTTTCAGCTTAAAAGTTTAGCGAAAACAACGTTTTTCTTGCAAAATGCGATACTTGCTCCAGTATGTTTTGCGTTGATGAAAATTGTTGCATACTATGGTTTTTCTCATGATTGCGCTAATTGTCTTAATAATATTTGGGTTGATTCTTCTATAGCTGGATTATGGTCTGCTACGACTACTGCTGTTGGAATTATTGGATACCAGCGTTATTTAGGAACATTACAATATTTAACTTTAAGTGTTATCTCACCTTCTGCAGTGTTTCTTCCTATTGTAGGATCAGCAGCTTTACTTGGTTGTATTGGTATGCCGCTTGCGATTATTACCGTTGCTGTTTTCTGCCATGGGTTCTTTATGATAACATTCACGCAGTTAGTTGGATACTTACTTTCTATGCTAGCTTGCGTAGCTTCTGCTGCATTATTATCTGGAATTTTTGTATTATGCCGTAAAGCTACAGTTTATGAAGGTTTGATTTTAATTCCTGTATGGATGCTTTGTGGAATAGTGATACCTGTAGAATCAATGCCATTGCCAGCTCGCGTTATTGCGTTTATTCATCCGCTCACGTCTGCAGTGTGGGTGGTTCATGCGCAATCGTTTAATGCTACTACTGTGTTAGCAATTGTGTTATGCGTTGTATTATCCAGCATTTTGCTTGTTATTGCAGGTTTTATGTTACGTCATGCTATTCGACTTGCAACGCTTAATGGAAGTTTGAACATAATATGATACGAAATAATAATCAGGTTGAAACTATGCAAAATAAAATTATTCAAAATAGTAAGTGTGCTAGATTGCATCAATATAATCAATATTCACAGTATGGTCACGTAAGTGTTTTATCTAGTATACGAACTGGTGCAAGAGTGAGTATACAGAGTATACCTAGCTTAAATAGTTGGAATACTGCTGTTATCCGTATGATTGTTGAGCCTCTTTTATCCACGTTCTTATACGTTTTTCTAGCTGGAGCTGTAATCGGAGGCTTCAATGGAGCAGCTAGTTATGCGACTAGCGCTGGTTTTAATTATAGTTTGATTGCATCAACTCTTGCTGCTGTTATGGGTGCGTGTTATATTTCCACAAGTATGACTGTGTCAGAGGCACTAGCATGGGATCGTTTTGAAGGAACAACACCATTCGTGCTTACAAGCGCGAAAGTTGCATTACCATTATGGTTCGGTCGTATTATTGCGCTCGTTACTATTTCTTTGGTGAGTGATGCTGTGACTTTGTTTATAACAATGCTTGTAGTAAGCCCGAGTGCTTTCTTTGTGATTAATATGAGTGCGTTGATGCTGTTGTTCCTTATTGTTCCTGTTGCTTCTACGGGATTTGGTATTGCTATAGCTGCTATAAGCATGATGATGAATGATGTTTATACTATTTCTAACGCGCTTAGTGCAATACTTCCTATTGTTTGTGGTGTGATTGCTCCAATTAGCGTATTTCCTAAGATGATGCAATACGTGTTATATGTGATTCCAGTAACTCATGTTACGCAAGTATCGCGTAGCATAGTTGATGGTTCTGTAAATGTTGGTGTATCGCTACTTGTGATTCTTATTGTTGGTGCGTTGTGGGCAATTGTTGGTGTGATCATATGGAATGTTGGTGTGGCGATTCAACGACGTAAAGGTACTTTAACAAATATAGGATTTTAGCTGATAAATATGGGATTTAGTTAATTATATAAATATTAAATTCGCGTATGGGGAGTGGGTGTAAGACTAGTGGCATGTTGATTATTGCGTAAGATTGTTCAGCAAGCTATTAAGCCAATCTTAAACCTTTTTGCGATATTTTTTCCTATCGTTAAAAAGTGCACCCACTTTTTGTTTGTATATTTGGCTATATCATACATTACTTTTCTAGTAGAAGCTGTGCTTTATGGAAAAGAAAAATTTTATGGATTTGAAAAGCTCGCACTAATTGAAAGAAAAAATTAAATTTTTTCTTTAATAAAAGCTTGTATGTGTGGTTTTTTTTTAAATAGTAATACTATTAAAGCTAAACAGACTATTATGGATTCTAATTTTAATAGAATTGCATTCTTATTAGAATCACATATTAGAAATAAGGAGAACTTATGAAATTAATTAGACCAGATAGTAAATATATTCAAGGTTATATAGAAGCAAATGAAGAAGATGAAATTTTTAGGCCGAATGCAGAAAGACGTTTTATACACCCTGAGACGATTATAGAGAGTTCTTATAATATTGAACATGGTATAAATTTGCCTGAAAATTATGTTAAAGCTACTACGTTTTGGCTGATAGATAATGAAAAATTTATTGGTGAAATTAATATTAGGCATGAATTAAACTCTTTTTTAATTAACTATGGCGGCCACATAGGGTACGAGATTAGACAATCTGAATGTATGAAGGGCTATGGAACAAAAATGCTTTCTATGGCACTTGCATATTGTAAAGAGACTTTGAATCTACATAAAGTTTTAATTACGTGTGATGATGACAATATCGGCTCGATACGAGTTATAGAAAATAATGGTGGAATTTTAGAAAACAAAGTGAAAAATAGCTTATCAAGAGGAAACGTTACAACAAGAAGGTATTGGATTAATATATAGGAAAAATATTAAATTTTATCTATACTGACCGCTCAAGCGGTGTTTAGGGTAATTTTTAGATATTTAGGGTAATTTTTTAGATATTTTGTGCGATCAAAGCTGTGCAATCATAGCACGATATTCCGTAATTGGATTTTCTGAGGAAAGATGATGAGTGAGACGAAGGTAAGGCCAGTGCTTTTCAAGGATGCTTTTTGGGGTTATGTGATTACAGAAACTGTTGCTGGTATTTGCACGCTTATTATTGCGTTGCTTGTACAGCAGTTCGTAGGGCACCGCGTACTAGGTTGGGAAACTGTGGCAATACTTGCACTGAGTGTTGTGGTGTTTTCGCTTCTAAGTGCAGCGTATCTGCAGTGGAATAGGCGTCGCAGACCAGATGACAGGTCTGGCGATTTACTCAGAGGAATCATCGATTTTGTGCTCAGGCTGCTGGTGACTTCTGGTATTGCTTTATTGCTTGTTTCCAATATTATGCTGCTAAGCATTATTATTGGCGCAGCAATCACTAGTGTGTTGCTGTTTGTTTTTGAAAAGCCTTGGCAGCCAGGTATGACGGATGCGCAATTACAGGAAGCTTCAAAGAAATCGGTTGAGCTTGGCGTTCAAATGCTTGAAGAAGAGCGCGTAAAGCGCGCCGAGGCGAGAAACATGATTGCATTACAGCATGAGAGCGCAAGTAAAACAGACACTTCTAGAGGTGTGTCTTTAACATTTTCCTCGTTAATTGTTGCGAATATGCTGATGGAAGCAGTATGCGATGTTGCAACATTTTTGCTTGCATTGATGCTGCAATGGTGGATGCTTGGTACTATCGCTGGATGGCGAACGCTACTCGTCATATTCTTTGGCAATATGCTATTTTCTTGCGCGCTGGCTGCGGTTATGGTTCTGATGGGCGCATTGAAGGCTGACCAACAGAAATGCCTAACAAAAAGTTGGCCTTTCTTAGTTATTGTTGTACTGCTTCGACTGCTGATCTTCGGTGTTCTCGCTTGGCTGCTTACACCTAGCTTAGTATGGGTAAGCGTAGTCGTTGGCGTTGTGCTTACAGATATTGTTATCGTTATAAAGCATCATCCATGGAGAAGAACCGCAGTAGCAGCATAAGGTTTTGTAAGACTGTTTTCTTCTTCTTTGAGCAAAAGGTTCTACGTACGTTGAGAGTGTTGTGTAGTATTGATGTCAAAGGCTAGTATCGAAACGAGCTGAGTGTACAAGATTGATGTAAAAAAATGCACATCATTAGGGGCGTTCACTTAGGGATTTAATTCCTAAAAAAATTATCGGCGTAATCGGTATTACTACCGGATACGCCGATTTTACTTATGGAGTGGAATATCAACTGCACCTATGTAATTCCACTGTATCCATATGGTTTGTTTCTTGGTTCTTGTACCTGCTACCTTTTCAGATTTTTCAACATAAATCTTATCTACAAAGGTTCGAATGATCTCTGCATTAAGTTCTTGTATATCTGTGTATTGTCGTACTAATTTCAAGAAAGAATCTACGTTGAGACATTCCTCTTGCGCTTTAGAAATAAAGGCTTCAAGGGATTCAATCTTGCTTTTCAGTTCAGCTTGTTCCTTGTCGTAGGACTTAGACATGCTCTTAAATCGTTCATCAGAAATTTTACCGTCTAGGTTGTCTTCATAGAGATGCTGAACAATTGTGTCAAGTTTGCTAATTCTTGCTTTTGCTTGCTCGAGTTCCCTATTAGAGGACTTTAACTTTTGGGTTAGTTCTTTCTCGCTTTTCTTCATCACAAGTCCCACGAACTCTTCTTCGTGCTGTTTGGCAAATGAAGTAATCATTCGTAGCTCGTGAAGCAGTATTGCTTCGATCTGAATATTTCTAATTTGATGTGATGAGCATTTGCCTTTTTGCTTACGATAGGTAGCACAGACAAAGTATTCTTTATCATGGCTCCAATCTTTTCCTCGAACCTGATAAAGCTTGTTACCACAATCCGCACAAAATAGCATTCCCGATAACACCGGCATCTCTCCAAGATTGGCACGCACTCGTCTACCATCTCTTATACGTTGAACAATATCAAAAGTTTCCTGGTCAATAATTGCTTCGTGTGTGTTTTTGAAAATTAGCCAGTCTTCTTTGGGATTCAATAATGTTTTCTTGCACTTGTACGATTTCTTTCTTGTTTTGAAATTGACCGTATGCCCAAGATATTCTTGCTTTTCAAGCATATTAGAGATAGTTTTTTGATTCCAGACTCCCTTAATCTCCGATTTCGCGGAAGGAATTTTAATACCAAGAGAGAAAAAATGCTCAGAAGGTGTTGGAATATTCCTTTTGATTAGCTCATTGGCAATCTGGCTAGTACCATATCCATTAACACAGAGTCTAAAGATTTCACGCACTACACTGGCAGCTTCTTCATCTACAATCCAATGATTTTTATCTTCAGGATCCTTAAGATACCCATAAGGAGGATTGATGCAGAGCGGCTTCCCACTTTGTCCTTTTGCTTTAAACACAGCTTTTATTTTTCTGCTTGTGTCCTTAGCATAAAACTCATTGAAGATGTTGATGAAAGGTGTCATGTCGTTGTCTGACTGATTATTGCTATCTACGCCGTTATTTATTGCAATAAAGCGAATATCAGCGTTAGGGAATACCATCTCTGTATACATACCAACTTGCAGATAATCTCTACCCAAGCGTGACATGTCCTTGACGATAATGGTTCCAATCTTTCCTTCGTCAATGAGAGCAGTTAATTTAAGCCAATCAGGTCGCTGGAAATTAGTACCCGAGTAGCCATCATCTACAAAGAACATAAGATTGTTGAAATGATTGTCCTCGGCATACTTTTTCAGCATGCTCTTTTGATTGATAATGGAATTGCTGTCACCTTGTAATTCATCGTCTTTGGATAAACGGCAGTAAAGTGCCGTTATCTTGCCTACATTATCTAGAGTATAAGAAGGCTGTCTATTTAGTTTATTCATCTGTTTTCCTCCTTTCCGACAGCCTTCAAGCGGTCAGTATATATTCCCGTATAACTCAGAATTTATCAAGTTATTTAGCTTCTATTACATGGTTTAAATTGCTTAAAATAAGGTGCTTGATTAGGTCTTTGACACCTTTCTTAGCACTCTTGCTTTCAAGAGAGTGAACCGTAAATTCAGTATTTCCGATTCTTAACACTTCGGTTTTTACCGGTGTATCCCTAATTTGTTCATCCATGCATTTTGACCTCTTTTTTTAAGAAAGTTGCAATACTTTAATTGCTTCAGGATGTACCAGTTTTCCATCCAAATACTCAAAAGAGAGGTAACCTATCTGGTCCATAAGAGAAAATATTTCGTTTAGAACCTTGATGGTTGGGTTATGGCGTTCGATAATCCAATAGTTGGAAAAATCACCAAAAGCGATAACTTTCGCTCCCTTTTGAGAAGAAGGCATGGCATTGTCAATGACCACAGGTCTGCCCATTAAGTTGCCATCAAAATCAGATAGGATGTATGATCCGGTAGTGTCCTTTAAGGTTTGAAGATAAAGAGCAGTTTCATCATTCATAAGCCACGTGGCATTTTCTCGATACTTACTATCTAGCGAGAAGAATAAACGTTTGATGGCATCTGCGGAAATCTCTTTTGCTTGCACAGCAACCTCAGCACCTGATGTATCTGATAAAATTCCTGTCGGCTTAGTTATCCCATCACCATTTATAAAAGCTTCCGACTCATTCAATGTGAACTGCTTCGTCAGTTCGCTTGTTATGAACTCTTCGATATCAAAGTCAAGGTCAGCTGCAAAATCCGTACCCAAACGAATGAGGTTAACTAGGGTATACTCCGTTACATCAATACGCTTAAAACCATCTTTAATAGGCATATACGTCATGATGCTTGTGTCATAATCTTTCATCCATTTGGTGAACGGTGAGGCTTCATAGATGAACAATTTACTTGCTTGGGAGTGTGCTTTTACCACTGTACACAGTTTTCTAAGATTACTTTTGTTTGCAAGCTTTGCTTCGAGTTTTGCTAGAGAAGAAGTCGGCAAATCATAGGCATCCGTATAATGGTGGCGCAGTTTTCTTTCAATATTATTCGCATTACCATTTGCATTGCGCAATACGTTCCAAAACGTGCTGTGGTAGTCCTGACTTGCTAGTTTCATTTCTTTTTCAATATCTCTGTTAATCATAATCGTTAGTTCCTTTCATTACTGTTTTCTGCAATTGCTGCAGTAATTTGCTTGATTTTGCCCATTTACCCTTTTGAATTCGCTGTTTTTGCACGCAAGACCCTGCGCCCGTTCCCGAAGGGGTACTCTTTAGAGATTTGACCCCCCCTAGGGGGTTAGGTTCAGAAAGTAGTATGCGAATAAATTTCTAACAGCACAGTACCTAGGCAGGTTTTCTTTCTTCAATGTTGTCAAAAAGCTGAAATCATTTCAGTATTTTGATTTGTGCATGATAGTATTTCTTCTTCATGTTCAACACAGGTTTGCGATACGAATTACGCAATCATAGGCACCACCTCCTTAAACGTGGCATGATGTGGCAGTTAAATTTCGTTATTGCCTTATAGGGTTATATGGGGATATAGGTTATTAACTGCCACTAGTTGCCACTTAAAAAATCGCTAAACTCACTTTTAAGCCTGTAGCCTTTAAGAAGCGTGGTTTTTTCTCCGCCTGTCTTGGGACGCTTTCTTACAACCTCGGCAAATTTTCTTAATTCCTGATTGAAGTTTCTGCTGTTCTCAGAAAAACAGCCGTTATCAATGCACCACTTCTTGTAGTGGTCGTATACAACTGCCGTTCGAATCTCAGAGCTCTGGTCTTTAACGAGTACATCTTCAGCAAACTGTGCCATCTTGTCACTGTCGTGGGCATAACTAAAAATGGCATCAAGAACGCTATTAGGCGGCTTAAAGCCTTCATCTCGGAGGTGGGTAAAGCCTTCAAGAAGCCAGTTTAAAATGGCACTTTGCACCTCTTTTTTAGAAAACTCCGCCTTTAAGGTTTTATCCTGTTCCCACGCTTCAAAATGCCTGTTAAAGGGAATAATCTGCATGCGGTCGCTACTAAACACTGTCATATCGCTGATGACGGGCAGATAATTGGTGTTCACGTACAGTTTGAACTGTGGTTTAAAGTCAAAACTGTTCTCATGCAGGAATCGAGCGTTTAAGGTATCACTTCCCGTCATGTATTTAACTTGGGCTGAATTAAGGAATAGTCCTCGGCTCGGCTCAGATATATTGGCAAAGCGAACACCGGCAAGGCGTGCTACATCCTCGGTCGGCTGTGAGCTATTAGGGTTCTTCTTTAGAGCAATGGTTTCCGCGCGTACCGCTTTTCCGTAATCGCCCATCACAGACAGAACGCTTTCCATGAGTGTGCCTTTACCGTTTCTTGTGCTTTCTCCAAAAAGAAAGAACATGCACTCATAGCGTGTATCACCGCTTAACGCATAGCCTAATGACTTTTGAAGATACAAGGCTTTCTCACAATCTCCGCTCATAATTTCATCGACAAACTGGCGAAAACGTTCACTTCTTGCCTTCGGGTCATAAAACACAGGTGATACTTTGGTAATAAGATCTGTTGCTAAGTGCTTGCGAAATACACCGTGCTGAAGGTCTAAAGTTCCGTTTTGGCAGTTAAATAGATAAATGTTCTTATCGAACGCTTCCATCGAAATGGGGTAAACGCTTTGAGCTTCCTTGATATAAATCTCACGGTTACGACGGCTGCTCCATTTGTTCCAATACTCAACAAGCATGGAACGGGTTCTCTCGTCTTTAATGACACCAGCATAACGTATAAGAGAAAGAGCTAAATCCTTGCATAGTTCCATCGTTTTAAGCGTTCCAATATCGCAAGTCCAACGTACACCATCGAAGATGAACCACATTTTGCGCTCCGGTACATAGTGCAGAATGTTTTGGAAAATATCAGCAAACAATCTGCCATTACCTAAATCACCGTTGCGATATCGTATATTTTCATCAGGCTTTAGTTCCTGTAATTTAGATAAGAGATCATCAAAGTCTTCCTCAGCACTTGCATTATGGAAAGGCTCATAGAAGGTATGACATTTAGAAACAGCTTTCTGAATGGTTGTGTTGCCATAAGTATCCGCGCCACGGTGTTCATCCCACTTAGGACGGAATAAAGCAGACTTACGAAAAAGTCGGTCTATTTGCTCCTTGTTACCGCCACAGTAAAAGGCAAGAATAGACACAAGCGCGGCATCTGCTTCGCTATGAGAAGGGTAAGCCGAAATGTCACCATGCCAAAGTGCTGTAAATTTAGCTCCATTTATGGCGTTGCCAGCTTTTTCAATAACAGATGTATCGCTTAAATATGACCTTGTACACGCGTTATTTTCTTTTTCATGAGTGTTTATGTTTCGCTTCATGTACGTGTCTAAAAGCCACATGATGGCTTCATCGTCTTCTAAAAGCTCGCCTTCCTGATACACGTCGCCCGTAACTGTTAGATAGCGATTCGTAGCTAGAGCGCTGTAAACCTCAATATCCCCATGCTTGATGTAATAAGACTTTTTATCGTATGCGCCGTTAAACAGAAGCAAGATATGAAAGCCATGCTTACTTGGGCTGTATTCGATATAAGCGTGCTTGAAATGGGCAATAATCTCTTTTGCCCAGTCTTTAATGATGCCATTATCGATGCAGTGGTCTAAATCGATGCCTAAGAGGTTATCAACAAGCTTTATACCAATTCCGTCGTATTGGTCTTTTACTTTCATGGCATCATCAAGCGAGGTGAAATCGCTTAAGTTGTCTGTAGCTGCTTTCTTTCCCGTTATGGGGTTATAAGGCGGCTTAGTGAGCCTACCGTTTTCTTGCTGCTCGTACTTCCATGAACAAAAGATATTCTTGTTCTTTAGTGCTTTTGGCAGTTTCTCTAGATCCATATTTGATCCTCCTTTTCTAGAAGGCTTATCCCTTCTACATCACAGGCAAAAGAAAAAGCCGACTTTTTAACCTGTCTTAAAAAGTTTTTTTGGTCTTCTACTTGGTAGCCATGAAAGAGGGTGTAATCTGACGGTTTTAGAAAAAATTTTTGACAATAAAAATCTCCTAAGCATTCATTAGGCATTTGCCTTGAATGAATAGCAAAGGAGACTTTTTTAATCTGCTATATTCCGGAGTGGCTAGCTCTTTATATCGTTGATATACTCACAGAATCGTGATAATATTTAACTATTAAAATAAGGAGGGAATTATGGCTGTTAGTTATAAAAAACTATTACATCGCATGATTGAAGAAGATATTTCCAATCAGGACTTAATGAGAATGAGCAATATTTCCGCCAACATTATTACGAAACTACGCACTGGGCAATATATATCACTGGAAAAAGTGGAAGGTATCTGCACAGCTTTACACTGCACGCCCAACGATATTTTGGAATTTATAGCGGAGGATGAAAAGTAATGGCTAATAATCAAAAACTGGAACTTACGTGGCTTGGTAAGGATAAAGAAATCAAAATAGAGCCTAGGATTCTAGTTGAGGATAAAGAAAAATCAAACTGCAAAAATGATCCTAATACAGAAAACATGCTCATACATGGAGATAACCTACTCGCACTAAAAGCGTTAGAAAACAAATATGCAGGTAACCGCGATCACTTCTTCATATTTGAAGTAAGTACCGTAGATGAGAATCCGCTAATCTATCATTATACATATAAGAAAACTACAATATATTTAGCAGAAAAATAGGAGCAGTTCAATTGACTGTTCCTATTTTTAATATTCATAAAATCTAAAGTCTTTATACTCTTTAACAATGGAGTCGCCAACCAGAACAGACTATACTGACCAGCGACTACCTTAAATTTAATGTTTCAGATTTATTTTCTTATCTCTAATTTCATAAACTACATCTGCTACATTTTCGAGTAATCGTTTATCGTGGGTGATAAACACGATAGTTCCGGTGTACTCCTTCATTAGTATTTCCAAAGCCTCTAAACTTGGTATGTCAAGGAAGTTACTGGGTTCATCCATTATTAGGATGTTATATCTACCCATGAGCATTTTAGCAAGCAACAATTTTATAATTTCTCCACCGCTTAAAACAGATAAACTTTTTCCAATATCGTTCTGTTTGAACCCCATAGATGCTAGCACTGAACGAATTTCTGATATATTGTAGTCACAATCCTTCTGCATAAACTCCATAACATTCTGATTACTGTTGTACTTGTAACCATTCTGTGCAAAGTAACCTATTTTTGCCTTAGGCGAAATAGAAATTCCTTCTTCATGGTTTAAGATCATTTGGATTAAAGTTGTTTTTCCGATTCCATTACCACCAGTTAACGCCACTTTTGCTCCTAACGGAATTTGAAAAGATGCATTTTCAAACAGAGCCTTATCCCCAAATACTTTATTAATTTCTGCACCGACTATAGGGTATGGATTATGGAGCTCCAATGCTTTACTTTGCCTGAAACGAATTCTGCGAATGCCTTCCGGAGCTTCTACTTTTCCTAAGGCCGCAATCCTGTGCTCTAGGGTTTTAGCAGCATTATACATCTTTTTTTCCTTACTTCCTATTGATTTTTGATGAGCTAAACGCCCTCCGTCTTCAGTACTTTTTTTCTTTGAAGAACCTTTTGCCTTCTGTTCTATTTTACGAGCCTGTTTTCGCTTTTCCTCCGCAGCCCTTTCCAATCGGGCACGTTCCGCAATAAATTGTTCGTATTCTGCAGCTTGGCTCTTACGTTCTTCCTCTTTCTGACGAAGATAATCAGAATAGTTTCCCCAATACTCAGTGATTTTGCCATCTTTCAGTTCCCATATTTTATCTACTATTTCATCAAGAAAATAGCGGTCATGGCTAATAACTAACAGTGCACCTGTAAAATATTTTAGCTGTCCTATTAGAAAATCAATTCCTTCACGGTCTAAATGGCTCGTAGGTTCATCCGCTAAAATACCATGAACCTGTGCCGATAAGGCCTGTGCTATTTTAAGCCTTGTTTCTTCACCACCGCTCATAGTCTGTATATTTAATTGCTCAACACCTAGCTTGCCTACAAGTGCAAAATCTTTTTCCTCCTGCAGAGTTACTTCGTCCAACTGGGGAATATAGGCAAGTTCACCCAGACGATTCATTTTACATCCTGGGGGAGTTAATTCTCCTAAAAGTACCCTGAGTAAAGTGCTTTTTTCCAGCACCATTTGCTCCTACTAAACCAATACGGTCATAATCATATACTTCTAATTCATTTATATCTAAAACATCGCGTCCTTTGAATTCCACACGAATGTCTTTTGCTTTTAATATTAATTCCATAACATTTCCTCCTGTCTATAATCGCATGCTTTCATTTGCTTGTATGCAGGGAAAACCCTGCGATTTTAGCAGGAAGAGTTACATGAAAATAAGATACATAAATATTCCTCCAATATTGTTTATTTTAAATCTAATTTTCTAACCTCAGTTATCATTTGGCAAACTATAGCAATGCCAATAATTAAAATACCTGATAGTAAAAACCAATGATTTACACCGATTTTATCAGCAAAGAATCCAGAAAGAATTAACCCAATTGGCATAGCAAGTGACATGATACTTCCGATCAAAGAAAATACACGTCCTAAATATTCAGGCTTAATTTTCTCCTGAAAAAGAGCTGTTTGCACACCGCTATAAAATGGCACCGAAAGCCCCATTATTGCACAGCAAACTACGAATATTACAAATCCATTTGGAGGAAGTATTCCCGAAACGGCTAAACTGGTCCCCATTATAAAAAATGAACTTGTTATTAGTAATACATGCTTTTCGAAGCCCCCTAATCTTCCTAATAATAAGCCTCCTGCTAGCATCCCAAATGCAAAGGAAATTTCCGTAATAGAAATATGCACAGGCGTTCCATTAAAGTGTTCCATGCTTATTAAAGGAAATAGTGCATTGATTGGCATATAAACAAAAGTATATAGTGTTCCTAAGAGTAATAAGGCAAACAATCCTTTGTTTTGTCTCAGAACCACAACTCCTTCTTTCATCTCCCTTATGAAATTTGGTTCTAAACTTTGCACTTGATTACCCAGCTTAGGTATACGTACAATTGCTACCGTAATAGATGCAATCACAGCACCCAATACGTCGATGGCAATAATAGCATTTAAATCCCAAACGGAGTATAAGAGTGCTGCAACTGCCGGACTAACAATATAGCTTATAGACTGCAAAGACTGACTATAGCCTGCGCATTTCGTTAGCTGTTCTTCTGGTACTAAAAGTGGTGTAACCGCATTGAGTGCTGGGGTATGAAAAGCTGTTCCAATGCTACGGATAAACAATACTATCATAATCATCCAGACAGGTAGCTCCATACAGAATGCAACAATAGCAAGCACTGCACCAGCTGCTGCGATAATTAAATCGGCACCAATCATTATCTTTTCCCTATCATGACGATCCACTAGCACACCAATGGCAGGTCCCAAAATCGCATAGGGTAAAAAACCTACTAATGAAGCCATAGACAAGACCATCGCAGATCCTGTTTTTTCTGTAAGGTAAAAAATAATCGCCATTTGCAGGATGGCACTAGTGATTAATGATACTGCTTGCCCTGCCCATATTGCATAAAATTTTCGTTTCCAATTGTTGTATTTTTCCATTTATATTATCTCCTGCATATTATTTTGCTTGAATTTCTATTTTGAATAGCATTCTAGGCAATAAAAAATGCAGGCCAAACCCCACAATGTGGCTTTTGGTCTGCATACATACAATTTGGAAACATTCATATTAAAGACATAGTTAAATAAAGGTATAGTTAAATAACCAATATCCTCACCGTAACTAATGAATGCTCAATATCGTATAAATAAGCACAACAAAAAAGCCTATCATCGGGTATAGATTCTGCTTTTTTTATTGCCAGCTTATCTTAAACGCATTGAGGCTGTCATAGTTTCGGTTCCTCCTACATCTTTGTTTATATCAATTTATAGTATAACACAACAAGATGATATGTTCAATATAAAAGTTATGGAATGAGACTCATACTTCCAATTCGATGCCAGATTTAAAGGATATGACGAAGTTTTCTTCATAGACTGTAACGCTCTGGATTATCTTCCTTAGTAGCAAGCGATTAGCTTTCACAAAATCTTCTGTTTGTAGTTTTAAAAATTCATCAGGATTTTCTAACTCAACCTCAAAATATTTCATTTTACATTCCCTCATTTCATTTATTGATAAATTGAGTTTGCAAAAAAGAGTGGACAATTTTTGTCTACTCTTAACCTTTAAAATAGTTTTTTTTTAATCGATTTGAAGTTGCCTAAATTATTACTTATTCGGTAAAATGAAGTATTGCTTTCAACAGATTTCCTTCAACTACACTTCACTTGATTCAAACAAGGTGGGTACATTTCTATTCCCACAAACTCCTTGTCAATGGAAACAAACACGTACCCACAGGGTAAATGGAAATAGAAACTGATAATTTCTAGCTATCACTTCTACTCATTCCAAAAATTTTCTCACTCTGATACTTACCCACCATAAAGCAAAAAGCCTTGCAATCAAGGCTTTCATTATCCCTTTCGTTCAAAGGTTTCTAAGCTTTTACGAGCAGAGCGACACACTCAGCGGTTCGCTATCTCCGTTCTGTCTGCGTGCTAGCACTTGTCAATCACGGACAGCTATCGCATGGGCGGAAGTAAATGCTAATCTTCGTCGTTTTACTCCTTGACTAGCAAACTTACCGCCTCAACATGCTACGTTTGTAGGTTTCACAGGAACTCCTATTGCCGAAACATATCAGACCTTTGGTCAGGAAATTGATAGATACACTATGGATCAGGCGGTCGCAGATGGACTAACTGTTTCTATTAAGTATCATCCTCGTATTGCCAAGGTGTTACTTGATAAGACCAAAGCTAAAGAAATTGAAAATTACTATAAAAAGTGTGCCGATGATGGTGCAACGTATGATGATATTGAAGCCAGTAAACGTGCAATGAGTTCTATGGAAGTTATCCTTGGCGAGCCTTCTCGCTTGGAGAGGCTTGCTATAGATATTCATGACCATTATATTTCATCTTGTGATAGTGACCCAGATAGAATTCAGAAAGCAATGATCGTCTGTTCTAGCAGAAAAATTGCATATTCACTTCTTTTGAAATTCAAGTATAAATATCCGGAATGGTTTGAAGAAAAGAAAACTCCTGACGGAGTTACTGCAACAGATGAAGAACTTAAAGAATTAAAGCCTATGCCATTTATGGCTATGGTATCGAGTGTTGGAAGTAATGATGAATCTGAGATGTATAACTATCTTGGTGGAGTTAAAAATGATAAACGTTGCGAAGAACTGGATGCAGCCTTTAAACAGGAAAGGTCTAATTTCCATATTGTTATCGTAGTTGATATGTGGATTACGGGATTTGATGTTCCGTCACTTACATATTTATATAACGATAAGCCTTTGAAGAAGCACTTGCTGATTCAAACTATCAGTCGTGTAAACAGAAAATATCCCGGCAAAGAATATGGTATGGTTATCGACTATATTGGCATTCGCGATAATATGCGTGAGGCCATGAAGGTTTACGGTGGTGATACATCAGTTGCTCCCACATCGGATGACGTTGAGCAGGCTACCTCTGCATTCAGGGAGGAGATTGAAATACTTAAAGCACTGTTTACAGATTATGACTTAGCTCCATTCCTTAATACGAAATGTGACCCTGTTGAAAGATATAAATTACTTTCCAAAGCGGCTGAGTATGTCTTTACATCAGCACAGGTCTTGCAGACAGAAGGAAACGGAAAAACTAATCAGGTCTCGTTTAAGACATATTTCTTAAAGTCTGTTAAGAGAATGAGAAGTGCTTTTGATATTTGCCAACCTTCTGGAAATCTGGGCGAAGAAGAATCTGCGCTTGCACAGTGCTTTATGGCTATAGCAGGCTTCGTTCGTAAAATGAGTGGAACCAGCGATGTTGATGCTGAAACTATGAATCTTGTGGTATCAAAGATGGTTGAAGAGGCATTAAAATACAATAAGGTAGAAAGTGTTCTTGAAAGTGGCGAGGAAGAAGATATCTTCTCTCCTGAATACTTTGAAAAATTATCAGATGTAGAAATGCCTGCTACAAAGTTAGAATTACTTATCAAAATGCTCCGTAAGCAAATAAAGGAATATGGCAGGGTTAACCAATTAGCAGCGAAATCTTTCCAAGAAATGATTGAAAAGACTATTGATGAGTACCATGAAAGACGTAAGCACCTTACTGCTGAAGAAGCCGGGGCAACACAGGAAGCTGCCTCAGAAGATATTATTAAGGCTGCAACTGAACAAGCTTTAGTGATACTTCGTCAGATGAACGAAAATCGTGAGAGTTTCCGTAAAATAGGATTAACCTTTGAAGAAAAGGCATTCTATGATATTTTGATTGCTCTTCGTGACCAGTATAAGTTTGAATATGGCATTGACAAAGAAGTTAACGGTGTTGTGATAAACGATAAATGCAAGACACTTGCTAAAAAAGTTAAGGAAATAATAGATACCGAGTCTTCATTTGTGGACTGGCTCAACAATCAGAATGTGCGTAATCAGTTAAAATTGAAGATAAAGATTTGTTTGGTTAAGAACGGCTATCCGCCACAGTATAGTCCTGAAGTGTTCACAAAGGTGATGGAGCAGGTAGAAAATTTTGAGGAGCATTCTGAAACAACTTCAGAAAGTTAGATTATTCCTTTTCCTTATTGCTTCTATGTGAAGAACTATGATGTTTGCTGAGAATAGTGCCCTATATGGTAGAAAGAAGGATGGTGAATAACATGGGAAGTATTGTTTTAGAATTACAGAATGAAATTGTGTCATCAAATTGCGATGTTGTTAATATATTACGCAAAGCACATTTGATTGCATCAAAATTAAAGCTTGCTGATTTTGATCAATGGATTCAACACGAATTAAATGGTTATCCTGACCCAGAATCTTGCCCTGAGTATAGAAAGGTTCGTGGAAGTTTAAAAACTTTCAATCCTTATCGCGGTTGGATTCCAACCTCAATACAGGATAATGAATACGAAAAAAAGATTTGTGAAAGAAAGTTAGTAAATTCAATTTCTGAAATCATTTCTTTATGTCAGTCCTCAGGAAATGTATTAACTTTAGATTTTTCAGGCGAACAACTTGCATTGTTTGATAAAATGGCTGATTCGCTACTTCCAATGGATTATGCATTACATGTACCTACAACTGCAGTTAAAGACATTGAAGAAAAAGTCAAAAATACTATTTTAGAATGGACATTGAAATTAGAATCGGAAGGTATTGTAGGGGAAAATATGGTTTTCTCTGAGACTGAAAAAGAATCCGCAGTGAACATGCCGCAAACCGTGAATAATTATTACGGGAATACAAGTGTGATCAATTCGCCATCCGATAATGTACAGATAGTGTCTGGAAGTGAGAATACAGTTACATTTTCCTATGATAAAGTTAAGGATGTAGTTGATGCCGTTGAAAAAAGTATTAGTGAATCTGATTTATCAAAAGAGGATATAGAAACCGCAACAGAATTATTAGCTGACATCAAATTAAAAATTGAAGAAGAGAAGAAACCGCATATTTTAAAATCAGCATTGGTTGGACTAAAAGACTTTTTAATTAATACAGGTGCCAGCGTTACTGCAGTGTTAATACAAGCTCAAATACAAGGTTTGTTCTAAAAATCTCAAATACTATTTCGGTATCTGAGTATAAGAAAACGGCCACACAGAGTATCTCTACTCTTGTATGGTCGTTTTATTTCTTATGTTCCCGCTTAAAGGCTTTCAGTTGGTTTTCTTTTAATCCCTTACTGAACACTCCTTTTGCACCTGGCTTTGTATGTGTATTTTACGCAGAAGGAGAGAGAGTTTATTATGGGTAACAATAGTTCGAAAGAAGAGTTAAATACTGAAATAAAAAATGCTGGAAAAGCATATTCTGAGATAGAAACATTGAATAAGGATTTAAGTAAATTTAAAACAAATCAAAATCAAATTAACATGCCTACTAGAGGTAGAGGTAAATTCAAAAATTTATATTGGTGGGTAATAGATCTAGAAAATGAAGTGGATATTTACAGGATTAAATATAACAAAATTTTTTTAATGCCATATACTTTTGGACTTACAGAAGATGATTTAAATACAAATACAAGTACGGATATAATAGATTTGAAAAATTATGAAGAAAATGATGAGTTATCTGATGAAGAAGGTAATAATTTATTTTATCGCATAAGTAAACAAAAAAATTATAAAAAAGCTAAAATACATTCTAACAATTATAACGTAGATATAACTACAGGTAATTTTCACCCACATGATGCTTTGAAGGGAGTAATAAAAGGGGAAAAAATTAAACAAATCATGCTAGTAAGAAATACCTTAAGTAAAAATCAATCTCACTACGGAGTTTTATACCCCAAGAATTGCCCTGAAGGCGAAGAAAAAAATTTCATAGTTTTAAGAGATGAAGCCAATAAATTCTACTACATTCCTAAAAAATGCATAAAACTAGTAAAAGAAAACGAAGAACTTGGAAAAACACTTATTGATTTTTTAAATTCCATAGGAGTTGAATAAATAATATTATTTAGAACTAAGAAATAGTTATCAGATGTAAATGTGATGTGCCCCCCAAAAAAAAGTTAGACTTTTGTGTTTGAAAAAATAGGGGGGTTATTTTTCATATTCGTGTATAACACGTTTTATAAGAGCTTCTTTACCAGGGCCTGGTTCAATCATTGATAAGAAATGACGGGATGAAATTGTGGTCATCAGATCAATTAGATATCTCACGCTTTCATCAGATCCAAGAATAGTATCTTCTTTACCAATATGTTTAAGGATGTAATGCTTGTAGTATTTAGCCGTACTATTAGGTTTCCAACCATTTTCTTTTAGTTCATTGTATAATTTGTCAAGATCTAAAGTAATGGTGACCTTCGTAGGTAAATTAATGTTTTCATTTTTATCCATGAATTTGTACCTCCTATTGCTGATAACATACTTCAATGTAGAAACAAAGACAACAAGTAGGTATGTAGCAGGCGCGAGTGTATGGGAAAATGATTGAGGGGTTGCTAAAATGTTGGAAGTATTAAAGCTGTAGATTTAATTTGCAATTGTATTGAAGATCGTAACAAGAATCTATCTAATTAGAAAAGTTCATAGAAACGGTTTTTGAGGTTTATTTTCTTAAGGCAGATTGTTTTATAAGACCTTGAGTGATGTGAACTCAGGTGATTTGAATGATGAATTAGAAAATGGTATTACCGAGGTTTCTGATAAGAATAGAGTAAATCTTGGTTGCATAATATTGTGTGCAAAACAGATGGATGTGCTCACTGCGTTGTGAACTGTTCAATGTGTATAATTATGTGATAAAAAACACTAAAATATGTATAATTATGTGATTAAATGCACCAAAACATGTGATACACGATAAAAGATAACTCAAAATATAACAGAACAGCAGTGAAACTAAGCGTAGAAACAACAAAGCGTTAATACGGCTGCAATATCTAATAGCGTAATGCAAGATGAAAGGTGAGTAATCATAGAAAGGCTGATTATATAGATAAACTTATAGAACTTGCGATGAAGGAGAATAATTGAGAAAGAAAGATAATCTACAAGGGAGAAGAGAGAAAGAGAAAGAAAAGCAGGAACATACTCCCACAGATGAGAAAAATCCACTATATTGTGAATCACATGAGCAAATATGTGAAAACCTTAACAGTGCAAATAAAGAATTGTACAAGTATAAGGTTTTACAATTGAGTGCGGAAATCTTTTCCATCTTAATGATTATTGGAACTGCTTTTATGGCATCCAATAAGCTACAGCTTTTTGGATGGATCACCTATTGTTTTGCAATTCTGTTTCTTGTTGGAGTTTCTCTTATTTGGGTTATTTGTGTTATTTGTGTTATTTGGCAACGCAATCTACACAGTCGTTTTCGTAGTGAAAATGTAGATTGTAACAAATCTTTTCTTAGCTATGGCAAGCAACGGTGGAAGGGTAGAATCTCGCTGATTCTTTGTTGCTTTTTTGTGTTAAGTGGTATTCTAACTGCATTTTTTGAAATAACTGCGTTGCATCTTCCAAATCGGTGGCTTTTGCAGACTTGGGTATATGTTATATGCGCGGCAATGCCAGTTGTTTGGATGATTACGATTGCTCTTGAATGTGTTTTCTATAATCTCTATCTTATTTCGCGTATACGGAAAATAGGTATAAGAATTGTACTTCGTTATCTATCTGTTCTACTTTGCGTATTGATTATCTTAGGTCTTGGATTTTTTGACGTTTTATTTATTGTTGGAAGATATTCTGTGAAACAAAATGATAATGGTACATACACAGAGCACGTGGATGATATGTATGCTCCTTTTGAGTATTATCTTTATAAGCCTGAAGGTCCATTTTTCCTTAAGTATCTTCGACCAATGAAAGATTCAAGTGATACTGATCCAAAAATAAGTGAATCTGAGTGGTATAGCAGAATAGATCGCAATAACAGGAAAGATACAAGATTAAAAGATGCAAGATTAAAGGCTGAAGAGCAAGAGAAAAATTCCGATTTGCATGATGACACTGAGCGTGATTTAGAATCAAAGAAGGAAAGAAATGCAGCGCTTAAGATATTTGATAAGTATTTTGCGGCGAAAGGCTTTGCGTTCAAGGAGAACTATACCGCCAAGGGGGATATGTACTTTGTTCTGAGTGAAAGCCGTTCGGACATTACTTATCTGCAGTATAACAGGGACTCTCAGGATGGAAAATGTGGTCTTTATATTCTGTTTAAGGCTTCAAAATCTTCAAATGGAAGCTGGTCGCCGAGTGATGCTGATATGCAGAACACCTACACGTATGAATATAGCACTGGGCTAATTGCAAAGAGCAGTAGGGCATATTGGTAGTAGGGTTTATTGGTAGTAGGGTTTATTGGTAGTAGGGCAGAGTGGTTGGATGCCAGAATCGAAGAGTGTCGGAAGATTGCTAGATAGTGATTGTCAGATAGTAGCATCCATAGTTGCGTGCTCTAGTTGCTTATGTTTTAGGGAACAAATCGGTGTAAAAATTGTAAAAAAGTTCCCTACATTATTTGCATTCTTATACTGTTACAGTTGGTAACTATAGTGTTTCACCTTGTTTCTTTTTCCGCTGTAAATTATTTGTTAGTTTGTAATTAGGCGGTATCTAAATCAAATGTTTCAATACTAATTTGGTTTCCGTCAAGTAATTTCATTATGTGTAATAACTGATTTGAAAGGAGTTGTGTTATGAGTAGTGTTATATCTTTGGGAGAAAAAATTAAAAAGGCTCGTCTGGAAGCTGGGTTGACGCAGGAGGAGCTTTCGGAATTATTGATGGTATCTCGTGCTGCTGTAGCAAAATGGGAAACGAATCGGGGTTTGCCAGATATAGAGAATCTGAAATTTATTGCATCTGCTCTAAGCGTGAGTGTTGATTATCTTTTGGATGAGAACAGTAGCGTTGATTTTTCTATTACTAAGAAGCCTATTAATCTCAATAAATATGGTTTCGACGGTAGGTTGAGCGGTTTTAAGAAGTCGAAAATTAAAGAGCAGATTGTTCTAGATGAATATCCTGATTCAGAAATCAATATGCTAACTGTTGTTAAGACTTATAACAGTTCATCTGAGAAAATGGTGGATAATTTTGTTGGATGGTTTTCTACTCTCCTTGGAGGATTGCCATTGTTTGGCATATATGATTTCAGTAAAGCTGTTGCCACTATTGGGGCTGATCAGTATTATTTGGTGGATAAAAAAGATAAGCAGTATTTCGTGCTTGTAACCGATGAGTATATTATTAGCAGAATTATGGGAGTGGCGTTTAATAGTAAAAAGTTCCGTATTGGAGATAAAGAATTTATGAAAGTTGGTAAGCTTCGTAATAAGTAGTAAATGGGTGGGTGGGTCTGGTTTTAATATTTTTTCTCATAATATTTGTTGACAAAAAACATGATTAATGGAGAAAAGGCGACTGAAATAGCTAAAAGAGCAGCTGGCAAATATGATTTTGTGATAAATGCAATTATGGCAATTATTCCCATTAGGTGCATCAGTATGAATGCCATTGTTGCATTTACTTTATCTTTGATTTTCTCGTTTCTTTCATCGTTCACATTTATTTTGTAGGTGTGGTCTTTTTCCATCATCTTATAGTGCATGATTTTTACGCGTGAAAGTGAGATAATTGCAACAAAAACAACCGACAGTGCAATTTCTACGGATTCGTTCAGTTTAAGAGTGAGTGCAAGAATTAATCCGCAAATTCCTATTACATATCCTATGTACCAAAAAATTATGGGTTTTTTGTTTTTCATTTTTTATCTTCCTCGTAAATAAATATTTCTTCGATTGTTAAAGCAAAGTACTTAGCAATTTTGTATGCCAATATGATTGACGGGTTGTATCTTCCATTTTCCAAAGAACCGACTGTTTGTCTTGATACTTCGAGTGCGTCGGCAAGTTCTTCTTGGGTTATTCCTTTTTCTTTTCTAATTTGTTCAAGTCTATTTTTCACATTACATTCTCCTTCCTAATGGAAAGTTAGCTTTACATATAAGATAATCGTTTTGAAAGCAAATGTCAAGTTAGCTTTCCATGGTTGGTTTAGGTATTTTTGTGGGATGTGAATTAGAAGTATTGGTAAGCCTGAAGGAGTGTGAAAAGTATAGTTTGCTAGTAAATGAAGAGATTGGCATTGATAAACCTGTAGTGTGCTTGCGCTTTGACTGAGCTTGAAATTGCATAACGCATTTCAAGCTCAGTCAAAGCGTGATTTGGCTTAAGGCATAAAGTCCAGTGGACTTTATGCGCCAAATCAGCCGAACGGCTACTAATAGCCGTGAGGAATAGCGCGGCTAATCCGTGCGAACGATATTCCTGATTTTTCCCATTATTTGTTTCACGACACACCCGAAAAGCTTTCCTTAAAAAAACCTGGGAAAATTCTTCAAAAACCTTGAAATGCGTATTTTTACGGTTTGATAGCGATTTATATGTAAAATTTACGGCAAATAGTATTAGTTTAGTAAAATCACAATAAAATATTTAGAACAAACCTTAATGTTAGCTGAATGTTTTAGTTGATTTTAGGTAGAGCATGTTGTATCTTTTAAGTCAGTTACCGATGAATCCCTAGTTCTCGGTTACTACGCGGGAAACCGCAAAGGCAAATTTTTCTATGCGCCCCTAACGCATAGGAGAAGAAGAAAGGAAATAAAATGATGAATAAGAAGGCTATCGCCGCTTTCGCTGCTGGCGCAACTTTGCTTGCTGGCTTTGCAATGGCAACCCCAGCATTCGCTGCTGATGCCGCTAAGGAGCCAACTGTTCAGGAGCAGAATCTTGCCCTCGCGCAAGCTCAGCTTGCTACTGCTAAGGAAACTCTCAAGACTAAGCAGGAAGCTCTTAAGAAGGATAATGAGGATATTGCAGCTTACGTGAAGCTTTATCCAAATCTTAATGAGGCTGGCTTAAAGGAACAGGCTAAGAAGGATGCCGCTGATAATTCTGCCGCTAATAATGCTGCTGCTAAAGCCTATAATAAAGCTAACGAGAATCTTGCTAATGATACTAAAGCTGTGAATGATGCTCAGGCTGCTGTTGATGCTGCTCAGAAGCTTGTTGATGCTAACACTCCAAAAGTTGAGCCTTCTAAGGATGCAAAGCGTGTTGCTCTTGCTAAGTTGGATGAAGCTAAGGAGAAGTTAGATAAGGCTAAGGAAGCTAAGGATAAGGCTTTTGCTGAGGCTGATGCTGCTTTCAACGCTAAGCATGATGCTGAGAATAACTTAAAGGCTGCTCAGCGTGCTCTTAAGGATTACCAGGATGAGAATGCTAAGGATAAGGGTTCTCGTGCTTACAATGCTGAAGTTGCTAGCTTGAAGAAGGTAATCAATGAAGCTAATGAAGCTTTGTCTGCTGCAAAGACCAAGTTTGCTGATGCAGATAAGGCTTTCAAAGAGGCTGCTGGTAAGTTTGGCGAGGCTTTGACCGCGTATGCTGGTGCTTACAAGAATGCTCAGGCTTCTAAGGCTGATGTTTCTACGTATCCAACTCCAGCTTCTTTGGCTCCTCTTTCCACTGACTATGTGTATGGCACCAACTTTGTTCCATCTGCAACAGTTCAGCCAGGTAAGCCAGGTGCTGCAAAGCCAGGCAAGCCAGGTCAGGCTGCTGGCCAGGCTGGTGCCAATGGCTCTGCTGCTGGTGCTAAGACTGAGGTTGAGAACAAGAAGGACAAGGACAAGCGCGGTAACACCCACACTGGTACTGGTGTTGGCGTAACTTTGACCGCTTTGGCTGCCACTATGCTTGCTGGCATGGGTGCTGCTGTTCGCAAGGCTCGTCACTAAGCATTGCACGCATTAGCTAATGCACGGCTACGAGCGCTTGTAGTGTTAGTAGCTTTGTAAACGCTAATGTTATACTTATGGTGGTTGTGGGTTCTCCTGCAACCACCATTTTTCTAACTAATTGAATATATAAATTAATCAAAATTATTATAAATCGAGGCGACGTTGCCTATGTGTTTTAAAAATCATAATTCGCAAACTGATTCTAAAGTTAAAACTTGTAAAAAGTGCATAGACGATTGTAAAGAGTGTATAGATAAAAAACTTTAGACAGTATTAGTGATTGGATAGTATCCTTTTACGTAGTTTTAATTGCTATACCAGTATCAGCGGTATTTATATTTTATAAAACCGATACTTCTATTGGTCGTTTATTTATTCTTCTATTTATGCTAGCTGCCTATATTACTATTATTTTCTTTTATGTATATGCAAAAAAGTTGAATGTACAGAAATTCAAGATGATTTAAAACCTAATACCTTGTATATGTTGATTCTAACGACACTTGTGGGTTTATTTGGGATTATATCTACCTATATTCAGTCAGATGATTATATTAAAATCAATGCACTTGTTATTCTGGTAATTACTTGTTGTCTTGGTGTTAAAGTGAAATCTTACAATAATAAATATGCTTTAATTAAGATTGATATAGACTGTATGAATACAATGAATAAATATTCAAAGACTAATGGATGTGAAGAAGAGAGTAAACTTCTTGTTAAAAGGAAGTCTTATCTAAAGTATTATAAGCTAATGGAAACGTGTTATCTTATGCTGTCCGCATTATTTGTATTTGCAACATCTGTATTGGGCAAGTTCTATTAACTCATTACAGAGTGAGTCTGCGTCGTCTGCTGTTCTATCAATGGCTATGTAGTTCTTTTATTCCCGTGTATGCATAACGTGTTGCTATGCAAACACGGGAACACGTTTTACTGGCTTCAATTCTGTCTATTCAGTCTTTACTGTTATTATCTGTGTTATTCTTATCCATTCGTCGCTATAACCTTGTTGAGAGATTAGAGCTTTGAGTGTGTTGCTTTCGGTTTTGTTTGCTACTAGGGGCATTCAAAACCGAAAGCTTTTTTGTTTTTGTTCTATTGGTTTCCATACTGCGTTTTGGGCGTTTTGAGCGTTTTGAGCGTTTTTGTGTATAGCTAAAACCTTATACGCGATTTTGCAATTCACATACGCGATTTTGCAAGTCACATCTGCATTTGTTATTTAGCTGCATTGTTATTTAGTACACCTTGTTATCTCATTTCTTTTTTACCAAATTGTGTTATTGCAATCAAAAATACAAACACAGATATTGCAATTGCACATGGCAAAAATGGTATAAGATTAAATCCGTTTCCTAATCCTGTTGATGTAACTGCATGTAGAGAGCGGGAAACCATATATCCGCTGTAACAATAAGGATAAACTACCCAAAGTGGAGTATTTGCTATTAATACGCCAGGAATTACAAGAAGTATATTTAATCCAACGGATAGCATTGACTTTTCAAAAAGCACAGTAATCGCCCACATGACTATTACGCTTGGAATCATAGTCAAAAACAGATCTAAACACCATTTTAGTAGATACATAATTGGGAGTGTTTCTGTAACTCCTGTGCTACTGGTTGCAAACAATCCTGCTATAACGAATACAGCAAAAAATACGACCATTTCCATAAGCAAATAAAATAGCAGTACGCAAAATTTTGCAGCAGAAATCGCGTATCTGCTAACAGGCAGTGCCAGCATTTTTAGTATTCCGTTATTGCTTGTTTCTCGTCCTGCAATCATCACGCAAACAACAATCATACTAAGCGGAAGCAGATAATATGAGTAGACTAATGCGCTTTGAATAAACATAGCAGCCCATGCGTGTGTATATTCTGGAGTAAAGTAGCTATGAAGGCTTGCTACACCAGATCCAACCACAAGTAATGGCGCAATAAAAATCAAAGGAATAATTTTACTACGCTTTACTTTCTTAAATTCGATTCTAAGAAGTTCAAAAAATCTCATTTTCATAATCTCCTTATTCATAGTTATATAGTGCAAGTTTTTACTTATAGTGCGTGTTTTTATTCATAGTGCAGGTTCTTAGCCGCCCACAATCCAGAACATAAAAACAGAAGTGTTTCAACTATGGATACGATTACGACCGTAGTATTAGGTTGCGCGCTCATGGCAACTGCTGGTTTTAGCATAACTATAAAAGGTGATGCCATAAAAAGCACAATGTCTGAAGAAGCCAATGCCATGCCGCTTAAAAATCCTGCTACACCAATTCCAAGCGTTACCCACATGTTTTCAAATCGTGATGATACAAAAATCATAAAGGACAATACAGGCATTGACGTAATAAATGAATATGCAGCAAAAGATATAAGAGTACTTACATTAAACGTACCTTGTGGCAAATCTGTTACACCGATTTTTGCAAGTGCTAAATTTTGTATGCAAATAGCGATTAGTAATAGAACAGTCAGCAGCATAAATTTGCATAGGTACATAGCAGGAACGCTCATAGGCAGCATATGCATCTTTTTTACTGCATTTCCCTTAAATTCCATGTTGTAGATAATGCATGCTGCGACTATTATGCCGAACATGTTTAACACCATAATCATGCCGTAAAGCTGTGTAAGAAGAATATCCATAGGAGCTAAAGGCAGGTTTAATAATGTATTTTTTCGTACAATAAAATTCACAAAAGCGTACGCTGCTCCCATAACGCCAATAGCAATCATAAGAGCTATAAAGCCAGTTCTCTTGCATTTTTTTAGTTCGATTACAAGCGTTTTCATAGTCTTGCACTCTGCTTCCTGATCTTATTGTCTTCATCAATCATGGATAGGAACATATCTTCCAAATTGTCGGAAGCAAAACCAGATTGTAATGCATTCTGTCGTAGTTCATCTAAACTACCTTCAAATAACAAGTGTCCGTGATTAAGTATTCCAATATCATCTGCAATAAGCTCAATTTCGGATAGCATATGAGAAGAAATAAGAATCGTGCAATTGTAAAGATCTGGCAGCGACTTAATCAGATTTCGGATTTCGTGTATGCCAGATGGATCGAGTCCATTTGTTGGCTCATCTAAAATCAAAATAGGTGGTCTACCAAGCAATGCTCCAGCAAGACCAAGCCTTTGCTTCATGCCAAGCGAATATTTTTTTGCAAGACGGTCTGCAAACTCAGAAAGACCTACTAATTCTAATGCGTCATCAACTGCACTCTTAGGTAGTTCTAAAATGCGACGTATAATGTCAAGATTTTCTCTACCTGTTAGATTTGCATAGAAAGATGGTGATTCAATAAATGAGCCTATTTCTTTCAAAATAGGTATGCGGTCGGCAGGAAACTGCTTTCCATCGATTGTAAATGCACCTTTTGTTGGAGCTGTAAGCCCTAGGAGCATTTTCATTGTTGTAGATTTTCCAGCTCCATTTGGCCCAAGAAAGCCGTAAATGCTACCTTTGCGAATATGAAGTGAAACATCATTAACGGCAATAAATGACTTATATTTTTTTGTTAAATGTTCTGTTGTAACAATATTGTTCATGGCAATATCTCCTTTCAGGATTTATGATATTGCGTCAACCTTTCTACAACATTCTCTTCACCTTACATCTACCTTACATTTTTATGCGAGGTCAAAAAATGAATATTCACATGGCATAATATATGTTAGGGGGTTCTCCATGAATCGGAATGATTATTTATTGAACAAGCATCTGCTACTTGTTGATGATGAGCAGGAACTTCTAGATATGGTTGTATCCATATTAAACGAATACGGTTTTTATAATATAACGACTGCAAAAAGTATAAAAGATGCAGTAGAGGCAACACAAAAATTACGTCCAGAATTAGCAATCCTTGATGTTATGCTCCCCGACGGTAATGGGTTTGAGTTAGTGAAGCAGATAAAACAATATAGTGATTGTCCTATTTTATTCCTTACTGCTTGCGGTGAAGATGAAGATAAGTTTAAGGGATTTGACTTAGGAGCAGACGATTATATTGTAAAGCCGTTTCTTCCAAAAGAGCTAACGTTTCGCATTATGGCAATTTTAAGACGAAGCTACAAGAGCGAAAATCCCATTGTTAAACTGAAAAATAGTCAGATTGATTTTTCTTCTGCCCAAGTAATAAAAAATAACGAACATATTCCACTTACAGCCAAAGAATATGATTTACTTTCTGCACTTTATAGAAATGCTGGATGCATTGTAACAATTGACGCGTTATGTGAAGCTGCATGGGGAGCTAATCCTTTTGGATATGAAAATTCTTTAATGGCACATATACGTCGTATCAGAGAAAAAATAGAACTCAATCCATCGCAGCCTGTTTCTTTAATAACAGTTAAAGGCTTAGGATATAAGCTGATTGTGGAGTAAAGCAGAATGAAAAGCATACCAAAACTAATACAACGCTTTATAAGTATTTTTCTACTAAGCTCTGTGCTTATAGTATTAATGAATATTATTGCGTTTATTGTACTTATAGGAAATTACGCTCCCGATAAAGAGATGTCTCCTTATAGCATAGCCAAAGAGACGGGAGAAGCATTGCAATTATCCGCAAGTGGGGATTATGCATTATCAAAAAATATGTCTTCCAAATTGACAAATTCTGGCGCATGGGCAATTTTGATTGATAATAATACGTTGAAAGTCGTATGGAAAACAGAAAATGTTCCTGCGGGTATTCCAAACGACTATACTTTGTCTGATATAGCTAATTTGAGCGTTGGTTACATTGATGGTTATCCAACTTACACTGGCAAAAATAAGGATGGAGTTGTAGTAGTCGGATTTCCGCACAACAGCTTTTGGAAACATACGCGACCAAGTTGGAACTACAGTTTAATCTCAAATTTTCCGCAGATTGTTTTAAGCGTATTATTTATCAACATTTTGCTGATTCTTGGAATTTATTTAATAGCTAATATAAAACTACTAAAATCAATTAATCCGATTACAAAAGGGATACAACGTTTATCTAGTGGAGAAAGCGTGCATATTCCAGAAACAGGAGCGCTTTCAGAAATTTCATCTAACATAAATTCTGCTTCCGATATTTTGCAAATACAAAAAGAACAATTGAGAAAAAGAGAGACTGCAAGAGCAAATTGGATAGCTGGGGTTTCGCATGATATTCGTACGCCGTTATCTATGGTGATGGGATATGCGGGACAGTTAGAAAATTCTCTCCATATTTCGCAAGAAGATCGTAAAAAAGCGACGATGATTATTAAACAAAGTGCCAGAATGAAGAATTTGATTAATGACCTTAATTTGGCTTCAAAACTTGAGTACAATATGCAACCAATTATGAAAAAAGAAGAAAATGTTGTTGCTGTTGTTAGGCAAGTTGTTGTGGATTTTATGAATATGGGTATGCAAGATGAGTTTTCGATTAAATGGGAAACGGACGCAGAATTGACTGTTTGCAATATTAATGTAGATAAAGATTTATTAAAACGAGCAATATCTAATCTTATTCAGAACAGCATATCTCATAATGAAAATGGGTGTACGATTTATGTATCCGTTGCTGCAAATAATAATAATTGTATTATTTGTGTTGAAGATAACGGTATAGGTGTTTCAGATGAAAAAATCGAAAAGCTTAATCATGCACCGCACTATATGATTTGCGATACAAGTACTGCAGAGCAACGGCATGGTTTGGGTTTGCTGATTGTTCAGCAGATTATTGGCGCTCATAATGGAACAGTTGATATAAGTAGAAGCAAATACGGTGGGTTTAAGGTTGAGTTAACAGTGCCGAGTAAAAAATGTTTCTAACATATTTGCGATGATGCTTATAAAATTGTGCTTATAAAATTATGTCTTAAAAATGATGCCTAATAATCATATTTGTTAACTGTATAAGTATTATCTTTGTTTTGGCTTTTGATTAAATACTTCTAAGCGCAAATCTTAAAAAATGGCGTATTTCTGCGCGTGTTGAGAATGTATCTATAGTTGTATAATATACTATGTATTGTTTATTTATTCAATATTATTTATTCAATATATGACCGTGGGAGGTCGCTATGACTAATAAGAAGCGTATTGTATTGGCGTATTCGGGTGGCCTCGATACATCTGTAGCAATTCCGTACCTTAAAGAGCAAACAGGCCAAGACGTTGTAGCTGTTTCGCTAAACGTTGGTCAAGGTGGAGAAGCGCTAGAAGTGATTAAAAACCGCGCTTTAGCATGCGGTGCTGTTGAATCGTATGTAGTTGATGCTCGCGAAGAATTTGCAGATAACTATTGCATGCTCGCATTAAAAGCAAACGCACTTTACGAAGACGTGTATCCTTTAGTTTCCGCGCTTTCTAGGCCGCTTATTACTCGTCACTTGGTTCACGCAGCGCACGAATTTGACGCCGATACAATCGCCCACGGTTGCACGGGCAAAGGAAACGATCAAGTTCGCTTTGAAGTTGCAATTCAGTCTTTGGACCCAGATTTAAAGGCAATTAGCCCAATTCGTGATTTGTCGCTTACTAGAGATGTGGAAATCGCTTTTGCAAACGAGCATAATCTTCCGATTACTCAAAGCAAGAAAAGCCCGTATTCCATAGACCAAAACGTTTGGGGAAGGGCAATTGAAACAGGCTTTTTGGAAGATCCGTGGAACGCTCCAACTGAGGAATGCTACTCTTACACAAAGAATCCTTTGGAAGCTACAACTCCAGACGAAGTTACAATCACGTTTGAAAAAGGCGTGCCAGTTGCAATTGACGGCCACAGCGTAACTGCGCTTCAAGCAATCGAAGAGATGAACAAGAGGGCAGGCGCTCAAGGAATCGGCAGAATCGACATTATTGAAGATCGTTTAGTTGGCATTAAGTCTCGCGAATTGTACGAAGTTCCAGGCGCGCAAGCTTTGATTACGGCTCATCAAGAGCTTGAAAATTGCTGCTTGGAGCGCGAACAGCACAGGCTTAAGCGTGATCTCGATAAAAAGTGGGCGGAATTTGTGTACGACGGCCAGTGGTTCTCGCCAGTTGTGCGTTCTTTGAACGCGTTTATAAACGAGACGCAAGAGCGGGTTTCTGGCGATATTCGCATGACTTTGTACGCAGGAAAGGCTGTTGTAACAGGCAGAAAGTCGAATGAGTCTTTGTATGACTTTAACTTAGCTACTTACGATTCTTCCGATACCTTCGACCAGCGCGCTTCCAACGGATTTATTGAAATCTACGGATTGTCTAGCAAGGTTGCTGCGGCTCGAGATATGCGCGTTGCAAAGAACAACTGAGAACAACTAAAAAGAGGAAAGCGAAAGAAGAATAACTATGCACGATGCGAATGCCGATGCAAATTCCAACACAAACCATCCAATAGCCTTGTGGGGCGGCCGTTTTAGCTCGGGGCCTTCTGCAGAGCTCGCAAAGCTTAGCAAGTCAACGCAATTTGATTGGCGGTTAGCGGATGACGATATTGCAGGCTCTCGCGCGCACGCACACGCATTGCATCGTGCAAGTTTATTAACAAATCAAGAATATGCAGATCTTTGCAAAGCGCTAGACGAGTTGCAAAAACGCGTAGATAATGGCACTTTTGCGCCGATTGAAGAAGACGAGGACGAAGCAACAGCATTAGAGCGCGGTCTGCTTGAGATTGCAGGAAGCGAGCTAGGTGGAAAACTTAGGGCTGGACGCTCTAGAAACGATCAAATTGCAGCTTTAATACGCATGTTTTTGCGCAGACACTCGCGCGTTTTGGCTGCTCTCGTGTTAGATGTTTGCAATGCTTTAGTCGCTCAATCTTTAGAAGCAAAAGACGCTGTAATGCCTGGGCGAACTCATATGCAACACGCTCAGCCTATTTTGCTTGCACACCAGCTAATGGCCCATGTTTGGCCGCTTTTGCGAGACGTAAATCGTCTTGCGGATTGGGATTTGCGCGCAAACGAAAGTCCATACGGAGCAGGCGCTTTGGCTGGCAACACTCTTGGCTTAGACCCCGAAGAAGTTGCTAAAGAGCTTGGTTTTTCTGCTGTTTGTGCAAACTCGATTGATGCTACAGCAAGCCGAGATGTTGTTGCGGAGTTTGCGTTTATTGCATCTATGATTGGCGTTGATATTTCTCGCTTAAGCGAAGAGATTATTATATGGAATACTCAAGAGTTTGCGTTTGTGACTTTAGACGATGCTTATTCTACGGGTTCTTCGATTATGCCTCAAAAGAAGAATCCAGATATTGCGGAGCTTGCTAGAGGCAAAGCTGGGCGATTAATCGGAGATTTAACTGGATTAATGGCCACTCTTAAAGGTCTTCCAACCGCTTATGCGCGCGATTTGCAAGAAGATAAAGAGGCGGTTTTTGACCAAATCGACACTCTAGAAGTTTTGCTTCCAGCGTTTGCAGGAATGGTTAGAACAATGCGATTTAACACGCCTCGCTTGCTTGAGCAGTCTGCAACTGGTTTTGCTCTTGCTACCGACATTGCAGAATGGCTTGTAAAACAAGGCGTTCCTTTCCGCAATGCGCATACGTTATCGGGATTATGCGTAAAGCGCGCCGAAAGTCTTAAATGCGATTTAAGCGATTTGAGTAATGACGATTATGCAACGATTTTAGACGGCATTATTGATGCAAATAAAATACCAGATCTTAGACTTGTTCTTTCTAGCTATGGCTCTGTTTCTTCTAGATGCGGCAAAGGCGGAACAGCTTTTGTGCGCGTAAAAGAGCAAATTAATCAAGCTCAGCTTGCGATTAGCGAATACAAGAAATTCGCTGAATCTGTAAGCTACGGAACAGCTTATAAGAGTGTCTCCATGTGCTGCCAAAATTGAAAGGCTTGTAGCGCGCAAATGCGCCCGATATTTTCGGTAATTTTTGCAATAATAAGGAGATATAAATGGCTCAGGTGAGGAATTACAAAGAGGCTGGATTTGCTTCTTTGTTTGAAGAGCTAAAGTGGCGTGGATTGATTTCTCAATCTACAGACGAACAGCAACTTGCTCAAGCACTTGACGGAGAACCATTAACTTATTATTGCGGCTACGATCCTACTGCTGCATCGCTTCATATTGGCAATCTTGTTCAGCTTATTAACATGCGTCATTTGCAAGCTGCAGGCCATCATCCTATTGCTTTGGTTGGCGGTGCTACGGGCTTGATTGGAGATCCGCGTCAAAGCGGAGAGCGCACGCTTAATTCCAAAGATATTGTTGCTGGCTGGGCGGAGCGTTTGCGCAAGCAAATTGGCCGCATCTTGCCTCTTGATGGAGAGAATCCTGTTCGTTTTGTAAGCAACTACGACTGGGTTTCTAAAATGTCTGCTATCGACTTTTTGCGCGATGTTGGCAAGAACTTTAGAGTTGGCACAATGCTTTCTAAAGATATTGTTGCTCGCCGCTTAAACTCCGACGAAGGTATTTCGTTTGCAGAGTTTAGCTACCAAGTTTTGCAAGGAAACGACTTCTTGTATTTGTTTGATAATTACAACGTTACTTTGCAGCTTGGTGGATCTGACCAGTGGGGCAATTTGACTTCTGGCATGGATTTGATTCGTAAGGTTCGCGGAGCTTCTGTGCATGTGTTTACAAGCCCGATTATTACGGATAATCAAGGTCGTAAGTTTGGCAAGTCGGAGGGTAACGCAATGTGGCTCGATCCTACAATGCTTAGCCCTTATCGCTTCTATCAATTCTGGTTTAATCAGCCAGACGATGAAGTTGTTAAGCTTCTTAAAGCTTTTACGTTCTTGCCTAAGAGCGAGATTGAGAGTTTGGAAAAGCAAATTCAAGAAGACCCAGGAAGTCGTGAAGCTCAGCGTGTGCTTGCTTGGGAAGTTACAAGCTTTGTTCACGGAGAAGACGTTACGAATCAGGCGATTGCTGCTTCTGGAGCGCTTTTTGGTAAGGGTGATTTAGACGATATTGACGAGCAAACTCTTGAAGCTGCTTTGGATGGTGTTAAAGTTAAAGCACAAGATGGCACTTTGGAATTTGCTAAAGCGCATGTTGCAGATCGTGTTGTTGAAGCCGCTGTTGCTGCTGGATTGTTCCGCACTATTTCCGAGGCTCGTAGAGCTATTGAAGCTGGAGGATTGTACGTTAACAATAATCGCGTAGAAAGCGTTGATGACGTTTTGAGCGATAGCTCATTCTTGCACGGTCGTTTTGCTTTGATTCGTAGAGGCAAGAAGGCTATTGGTGCAGTTGAGCGCGCGTAGTTTTTAAGTGCGCTTGATTTGTTTTTAGCATTAGATTTTTAGTATAATTTTATATTTTAAACTTTGAAAGGTATGCCAATAATGGGCGAAGAACGCGGATCGCGTAGTGGTAAGTCGTTTGGTAATCGTGGCCATTTTAGCCGTCAAAATGGCGGTAAGAACGGGGAACATCGCGGAGGATTCCACAAAGGTGGGTTCCATAAAGGTGAGGAAAATCACGGCGGTTTCCACAAGGATGGTTTCCACAAGGATGGATTCCACAAGAGTGGCTTTAAGAAGAACGGTTTTAAGAAGAACGCGGATCGCAAGTTTGATGGCGATAGTGAGCGCAGGTTTGAGCGCGATAATCGCAAGTTTGACAGAAAAGATAATCGCGAAGATAGGTATAATCGCGAAGATAAGCGCAATCGCGATAATCGATACAATCATAGCGATTACAATAAGCGCGCGAATCGTGGTTTTGAGTCTGATTCAAAAGAATCAGGAAATCCAAGATACAAGAAGTTTGATCGCGATAATCGCACAGAACGTGGCGAGCGCAGGTTTGATCGCGATGGTGAGCGCAGGTTTAACCGCAATAATAATGACAATCGCGGCGGATTCCACAAGAGTGGATTTAAGAAGAACGATTCTAGAAAGCGCGATTCGAAGTCGTCTTTCCGCTTTGAAAATGGCCCTCGTAGAAACTCGGATGGAACTGTTTCTTACCCATCTCAAAACCCGTATACCGATAGGCGCCCAGGCGAGCCAAAAATGCCTAAGGGCTTAGAATATTCAATGCTTTCTAAGGAGTCTCGCGAGCGTTTGCGTGGTCTTTCTAAGGAGCATTCCGAAAACATTGGCTTGCATATTCTTGCTGCATACGCTTTGCAAGACGAAGATCCAGAGCTTGCTTTAGAACACGCAAAGTGGGCTGCAAAGCAGGCATCTCGCATTGATTTTTCGCGCGAAACGCTAGGATTTATTGCATACCGCCAAGGCGATTATAAGCTTGCTGCGCGCGAGTTTAGAACGGCTATGCGAATGAATGGTTACACGGATTATCTTCCATTTATTGCCGATTGTGAGCGCGGTATGGGCAACCTCGATAAAGCGCTAGAAATTTGCATGTCGGACGAAGCTAAAAGCGTTAGTGGCGAAGTTAAAGCAGAAATGTTCCTTGTGTATGCAGGCGTTTTGGCGGATACAAACCATGCAGATAAGGCGATTGAGCTTGTTCACGCAATGGGCAGGTCTAAGGGCTTGCCTGGCGAGTATAGAATGCGCGCTGTGCAAGCGGAGCAGTACTTCCTTGAGGAGGCTGGGCGAAGCGATGAGGCGATTGAGCTTGACACTTTGCTGGATCGCTTAGAAGAGCAGTATGCAGATATTGAAGACGAAGAAAATCCAGAAGATGTTGTGATTGACTACGATTTGGAACATCTTAATGATGCGATTATGGACGAAGTTGGCATTAGTGAAGATGATGCGCAATTTGCTCCAGATGATGATTCGGACGATTCGGATGACTCGGACGATTATTCAGACGATTCGGACGATGCTCCAGATGATGATTCAGACAATTCAGACGAAGATTCACAAATCGCAGATAATACTGAAACTGTAGAGATGAATGCAGTTAAGCCTAAAGAGGAATAGTACAAGTCATATTCTCTAAGCCCAGCTTCTGTATTGTAAAAGTATAGTAAGCTGGGCATTTTCTACTTTGGTATTCTTAAAATCATGTGGGGATATTCTATGCAACTTGATGAACGAGCAAATTTTTCAAATAGTAAATCTGCGTTAAGCAAGGATTTTCGCTTAGCTTTGCTTGACTTAGATGGCGTAGTGTATAGAGGCGGAAAATCCGTTGAATACGCTGCTGAATCAATTGAAAATGCTCAAAAAAATGGCATGTTTGTTGAATACACAACTAATAATTCTTCTCGTTTTCAAGAAGTTGTAGCAAGTCAGCTAGAAAGTTTTGGCTTAAAAGTAGAGCCGTGGCAAATAATAACGTCTTCGCTTGTAGCTGCTCGAATGGTTGCTCGCTATGTTCCAAGCGGCTCAAACGTTTTAGTTCTAGGCGCAGATCACCTTGTGCAAGAGGTTAAGCGTGCTGGTCTTAATCCTGTAAAGTCTTGTAAAGACAATCCGCAGGCTGTAATTCAAGGCTGGTATCCGCAAATGACTTGGCAAGAAATGGCACAAGTCGCTTTTGCTGTAGAGAGTGGAGCTAAGTATTTTGTTACTAATCGCGATTTAACAATCCCGCGTGAGTTTGGTATAGCTCCTGGATGTGGTTCCATGATTCAAGCTGTAGTAAATGCCACTGGAGTAGAGCCTATTGCGTCTGCAGGAAAGCCCGAGTGCGCAATGTATGACGAAGCGCGATTGCTGGTTGCTGCAAACGCAAAGCACAATGATGAAGATGTTAAAGAATATGCGCAAAAAGACGAATTTGGAAATCCGCTAATAAGCATTGAGCGCTCGCTGGCTGTAGGAGACAGATTAGACACAGACATTGAAGCAGGTACCAGAGGAGGGTATAAGTCGCTTCTTGTTCTTACGGGCGTTACAAATCCGCGCATGTTACTTGAAGCTCCAAAACACTTGCGACCAAGCTTTGTTTCTAAAGATTTAAGAGGACTAAACGAGGTGCATGTTGCTCCAAAGCGCGTTGACGATTCTACGTTTACGTGCGGCGATTCTAGAGCGCAAATCGTTAGTAACTCTATTGAAGTAAACAATCCTAACGATTGCAACGCTTTGCGAGCTGCTTGTGCGCTTGCTTGGAGCTTAATAGATAGTGGAAAATCGCTTGAAGATTACATTCTTCCAGAGTTTTCTTTGTGATTTGTGACTTTGCGATTTGTGATTTTAAGCGAGGTTTTTAATGCTAGACGAAGATGATTTAGCTCAGCGCTTAGACTGTGCGCTTGTAAATCGTAGTTTAGTAAAAAGTAGAACTACATCTCAACGCTTAATCAAGTCTGGAGTAGTAAAAGTAGATAATCGTATTGTTAAAAAATCGTCATTTTTAGTGAAAAAATCGCAAAAAATAAGCCTTGACGAATCAAAAAAAGAAAATTCTTGCATTAAATACGTTTCTAGAGGAGCGCTAAAACTCGAAGGCGCATTCCGCTTATTTGAGAATTTGGGCTTAAAAGTTGATTCAAATACTAAAGCATTAGATATTGGTGCTTCTACTGGCGGTTTTTGCGATTATTTGTTGCAAAATGGCGCAAATAGCGTTATAGCTTTAGACGTTGGGCACGGTCAATTGCACCCAAAAATCGCAAGCAATCCGCGCGTTATTGAAATGAGTGGCGTAAATATTAGAAATGTTTACGCTCAAGATTTGCCATACAAGCCGAATCTTATAGTCTCCGACGTCTCTTTTATATCTCTTAGCTTTGTTATTCCAGTAATTGCACGTATTGCGCAAAATAACGCGAATATTGTTCTTCTTGTAAAGCCGCAATTTGAAGTTGGTAAGGGGAATCTTGGCAAGCGCGGAATTGTAACAGATAAAAACTTAAGACTTAAAGCCTTAGAAAATATTAAAGAATGCGCTAAAAACAATTGTTTAAGCGTTATTGCAACTCATGAATCTCCTATAGAGGGAACTCACGGAAACGTTGAATATCTTCTTTATGCGCAATATGTAGTGCAACAACTAAAATGATGATTAACTTTTGTAAAGCTACAAATAAAGCTACAAATAAATCTCAAAGGGGGCGCTATGCAAGAACGTTTAGAAGGGAATTGTACTTCTCGCAATGCTCTTGTGGTTACTCATGCGCGTCTTGATAGCAACAGTGCTGTTGTAAATCAAGTTACTACTCAACTTAAAAATGCTGGTTTTAATGTTAGCGTGTTTCATAGTGCTGCAATATCGGATTTTGCTCAAAAAATCGCGCAAGTGGTAGATAAAAATACAGAAATTGTTGTTGTGCTAGGTGGGGATGGCACAATGCTTCAGGCTGCAGAATTGGTGCATTGCACTCCTGTTCCAATAATTGGAATAAACCTTGGGCATGTTGGTTTTTTGGCGGAATTTGAAAGCTTCCAAATAGATGAGGCTGTGCGCAGAATTGCTCAAAAAGACTACTTCTTAGAGCATAGAATGGAAGCGCATGTAGATGTTTGGCTTCCTGGAGCTAGCGAGCCTTTAAGTGATTGGGCGCTTAACGATATTACTTTAGATAGGGCAGATCGCGGGCGAATGGTGGAGCTTTCGATTCGCGTTGACAATGTTGAAATGTCGTCTTTTGGATGCGATGGTGTGATTGTTTCTACGCCTACTGGTTCTACTGCGTACGCGTTTTCGGCAGGTGGCCCGATTATGTGGCCAAACGTTGAGGCTTTGCAACTGGTTCCTTTGGCTGCGCACGCACTATTTTCTAGGCCGCTAATAATCGGAGCAGGATCTACTTTTACGATTGATATTTTGCAAGAATCATCTTCTGGTGGGTGGATTTGCTGCGATGGAAGGCGTCAAAGAGCTTTGCCGCAAGGTTCTAGGATTCAAATTAGGCAATCTAAAGATGAGTTGCTTTTAGCGCGACTTTCTGGAGTTCCGTTTACACAAAGATTAGTCACAAAGTTTGATTTGCCAGTTGTTGGATGGCGTGAAAATCGCCGAAAAGTGGACGCTAGACCTAAGATTTATGAAGCAAATCTTCATAATGAAACCGATAGAAATTATGAAGATGGTGTAGGCGTAAAAAACGCGGATTGTAACGCGGATTGTAACGCGGATTATCCAATCGTCCCTAATAATCTAAACCTATAGGGGGTATTTGTGCTTGAAGAACTTGAGATTCGTAATTTAGGCCCAATTTCTAACGCTGTTATTACGCCTTCTAAAGGAATGACTGCAATAACTGGCGAAACTGGTGCTGGAAAGTCCATGCTTTTAAGCGCTATAAAGCTTATATCTGGAGGAAAAGCGGATTTGGCAAAAGTATCATCTTTTGCAAACGAATCGTGGGCTCAAGGCGTGTTTTCTGTGCCAAAATCTAGCGATGTTGCACAAATATTGCAAGAATCTGGGATTAATGCCGAAGAATGTGAAGATGACGATTCTAAAGAAGACGTTTACGTATCTAGGTCTGTTCCAAAAAATGGTAGATCAAGAGCTGTAATCTCTGGTTATTCTGTTCCAAAATCCTTGCTAGAAAGCGTTTGCTCGCACACAATAACAATTCATGGTCAAAGCGATCAGCTTCGCATAGCAACAGCTTCAAAACAGCGTGAATTCTTGGATTCAATCTCGTGCAATTCTAAAGAACTACAAGACTATGAATCAGCGTTTAATAAGTGGCAAAATGCTGTTGAAGCATATAATCGCCTTATAAATCAGCAATCGTCTTCTAGGCAGCGCGCAGACTATTTGCGCGAATCGCTAGAAAAAATTCGCCAAATTGATCCAAAACCAAATGAGGATGAAAATCTTAAAGCTAAAAGAGATCGCATAGAAAACGCTGCTCAAATCGTTGGAGCTATTAGCGAAGCAATTTCTTCGTTGGACGCAAGTCAAATTGACTATGGCGCAATAGATTCAGTTGACGCATTGCATTTGGTAGACAATGCTGCTAGGGCAATTCGTTCGATTCGAGTTGACGGAGATTATAGCGCTATTGCAAATCAACTTGACGATATTTCTTCCCAAATTTCCGACATTGTTATGCAGCTTGCGCAGCAGTTAGATGTTGACGAGAGTCAAGAAGATTTAGACGCTATTAATAATCGTATTCACGATTTAAGCGATTTAACGCGCAGATGGGGGCCGCAAATTGACGATGTTTTCGAGTGGGCTAAAAAAGCGCAATTTGAGCTTGAAGATTTGGATGATTCGCCAGAAGCAGTTGCGCGCGCTAAAGACTTGTGCGAGAAGACTTATAAAGATGCTGAAAAACTTGCCGAAGCTCTTTGTAACACGCGCAAAGTTGTTGCAGAAAAGTTTAGCGACGAGGTTAGCAAAGAGCTTGAATCCTTATCTATGCCAGATGCGCAACTTTTGATTAATGTTTCTAAGAGTGCTAAAAACAAGGACGGAAAATTTGATTTAAACGTGCACGGCTTAGATAGTGTTGAGTTTCTTTTTAAGCCTTTCCCTGCATCTAATTATTTGCCAATGGGCAGTAGTGCTTCGGGCGGCGAACTCAGTAGGCTTATGCTTGCAATGGAGCTTGTTGCTGCAAAGTTTAACCACAGCAATAATCAATCAATGACGTTTATCTTCGACGAAGTTGATGCAGGTGTTGGCGGAGTGGCAGCCGTAGAGTTAGGCAAGCGCTTGGCTTTGCTTGCTAAAAGTTCACAAGTGATTGTTGTAACGCATTTGGCTCAAGTAGCAGCTTTTGCAAACGTTCAATTTGTTGTTAGAAAAAAGATTAAAAGCGCGGCGGATTCTGGAGCTGATTCTAGTGCGGATTCTGGCGAGAATTCTAGCTTTGCAGATACAACTGTTAGCAAATTAGACGAGATTAGTCGCCAAAGCGAAATTGCAAGAATGCTTTCGGGAAGCCAATCGCAAGCATCTTTGGATCATGCAAAAGAATTGCTTGAAAATAGTAAAGTTTAATGAAAAATCTTAAGCTAATTAAAAGTAATTTCTATAAAACAGGATTAATATCAGGATTAATAATATGAGCGAAAATGCATTAGTTGATAATTCAAATTGTGCTGCGATTTTTGATTTTGACGGAACTTTGCTTGATTCCTTAGACGTTTGGGACAAGATAGACGAAGAGAGTTTTGCTAAACGAGGTATTAAAGTGCCGCTCGATTTTGCTGATTCCACTGCCACAATGACACCTCGCCAAGTTGCGGATTACGTTATTGAGCGTTTTGGTTTTACGGATTCTCCCGAAGACTTAATGAAAGAGTGGCAAGACATGGCTTTTAACGCATACGCAAAGCATTTGCCGCTTAGAAAAGGCGCTAAAAATTACGTGGATTATCTGAATAAAACTGGTGCAAAAATGGTTCTTATAACTACTCTTTCCAGGTCTTTATGCGTTGCTGCATTAAAGCGTACGGATTTGTATGATTACTTTGATTTGATGATTTTTGGAGAAGATTTAGAAAGTAATGCAAAAAATAGTCCTAAAACTTACGTTGACTTATCGGAGCGAATTGGCATAAAAGCAAGCGATTGCACTGTTTTTGAGGATTCTGATTCAGCACTAAAGTCAGCTTGTTTAGCTGGAATGAAAACTTGTGGGGTAGCAGATTTAATAAAAGGCGATTTTGACTTTGCGCCAAAAAGTCTTAAATAAATTACAAAGTCTTAAATAAAAAAAGTTGAGGTGAGGTTTCACATACCCCGGGTTTTGTCGCGTGCAAAATGCACACGGATGACCATCCATCTCGATTTGACGTTACCGCCAAACTCTAGCAGTCTACCCGAAGACTTAGGCGAGCAGCCCTTAAACACCTTCTGCTTGACCTTGCTCCCAATGAGGCTTGCCATGCGGCTAACTGTTACCAGAAGCCCGGTGGTCTCTTGCACCGCCGTTTCACCCTTACCTAAACAAAAGTTTAGGCGGTCTATTCTCTGTTGCGCTATCTCTCAGGTTGCCCTGGGCGGACGTTATCCGCCATTGTGCTCTACGGAGCCCGGAAGTTCCTCAGCTACTCCGAATGAACATTGCAGCCGCGGTCATCGTGAAACCTCAACCTTCCCAATTATAGCAGACGTTTTAATTTTGCGCATATTTTGCGACTCGCTAGAAAATGGCGGCTTTTAGCGGATATAATGGATGTATCAGCGGCGCTGGTGCCGTTGACGTGTACACAAACCGATTTATATCGGATTACTTAAGGAGGTTCGCATGGAAATCGTCATCACCGGACGTCATACGCAGATTAAGCAAAGATTCCGTGACGTTGTAGAAAGCAAGATGAATCGTGTGACCGCCATTGCTCCAGATGCGCAGCGCATTCAGATTGTGCTTAACACTGAGGGCAATCCAAGGCAGGCAGATACTGCAAAAAGAGTTGAAATTACTGTAGTTGCAGGAAGTACGGTTATTCGCGCAGAAGCATCTAGCACAGATCAATACAGTGCATTAGATATGGCGTTAGATAAGTTGACGCTTCGCTTGCGCAGAACTCGAGATCGCCGCAAGGATCATCGTCGTGGCTACGAGCAGATGGTTCCAGTTGATTTGGGTGTTGTAGAGCCAGAAGTTGAAACAACTGTTGAAGAAGTTGTTCAAGAAGATGGAACAAATAGCGCAGATGCTGCGGTTGCTTCCGACTTAGGTCCTGGCGAATCTGTAGAGGTGAGTGTTGGAGATACTCCTATTGTGATTCGTCGTAAGCTCCACATTGCCGAGCCAATGAGCATTGATGAAGCATTGTACGAGATGGAACTTATTGGTCATGATTTCTTCCTGTTTGTTAATAAAGAAACAATGCGTCCATCGGTTGTATACCGTAGACATGGATGGAGTTATGGTGTGTTTGAGATTGATACTCCAGAAAATGTTGCTAAAAAGAAGTAACAAAACAGTAAAGAAATAATAAAAGAATAAAAGCAAATAAAGGTAAATAGAATAACTCATATGAGTTCAATGCCCGTCTAGTAATAAGCTAGGCGGGCATTTTATACGCTGTTTTGGACTCGCGAGCTGCAAAAATCGTAGCCGTCGCGTAATATAGGCACAGTTTACGTCTATATTGGCTAGCCGAATAATAGACACGACCTAAGGGAGCTAAACGTGGTAGATATCGTTGATAAAGCCTTGCGCATGGGTGAAGGCCGTCAATTGAAGCGCCTTGAGAACGTTGCGAAGGCTGTGAATGCGCTTGAAGATCAGATTTCTGCGCTTTCGGACGAGGAACTTAAAGGACAAACGGCAAAATTCAAGCAAAAGTTAGACAATGGTGCGAAGCTTGATGACTTAATGCCAGAAGCCTTTGCTACAGTGCGAGAAGTTTCAAAGCGTACTCTTGGTCAGCGTCACTTTGACGTTCAGCTTATGGGCGGTGCAGCATTGCATTGGGGCAATATTGCAGAAATGAAGACTGGTGAAGGTAAAACACTCGTTGCAACACTGCCTAGCTATTTGAACGCTTTGGAAGGCAAGGGCGTTCATGTTGTTACTGTTAACGACTATCTTGCTAGCTACCAGAGTGAGCTTATGGGTCGTATTTACAGGTTCCTTGGCATGAGCGTTGGATGCATTATTACAGATCAGCAGCCTCCAGAGCGCAGGAAGCAATATAACGCAGATATTACTTACGGCACAAACAACGAGTTTGGCTTTGACTATTTGCGAGACAACATGGCTTGGGAAAAGGGCGATCTTGTTCAGCGTGGTCATCACTATGCAATCGTCGATGAGGTTGATTCCATTCTTATTGATGAGGCTCGTACGCCACTTATTATCTCGGGACCTGCCGAAGGCGATGTTACGCGTTGGTATCGCGAGTTTGCAAAGCTTGTTCTAAAGCTTGATCGCGATGTTGATTACAAGATTGACGAAAAGCGCAAGACTGCTGGTATTTTGGATCCAGGCATTGCAAAGATTGAAGATTATTTAGGTATTGATAATCTTTACGAGCCAAGCAACACTGCTTTGATTGGCTACTTGAACAATGCTTTGAAAGCTAAGGAATTGTTCCTTCTTGATCGCGATTATGTTGTTACTAATGGCGAAGTTTTGATTGTTGACGAGCACACTGGCCGTGTTCTTCCAGGTCGTCGTTATAGCGAAGGCTTGCATCAAGCGATTGAAGCTAAAGAAAATGTGGAAGTAAAAGCAGAAAATCAGACTTTTGCAACTATTACTTTGCAAAACTACTTCCGCATGTACGACAAGCTTGCTGGCATGACTGGTACTGCAGAAACGGAAGCTGCCGAGTTTATGGGAACATACAAGCTTGGTGTTCTTCCAATTCCTTCTAACCGTCCAGTTATTCGTATGGATAAGGATGATTTGATCTTCCGCACTAAGAAGGAAAAGCTTGCTGCGATTGTTCGAGACGTAGCTCAGCGTCATGCAAAGGGTCAGCCTGTTTTGCTTGGTACTGCATCGGTTGAATCTTCCGAAATCGTTTCTTCGCTTTTGGATGTTGCTCGTATTCCTCATCAAGTGTTGAATGCTAAGCAAAACGCTAAGGAAGCAGCTGTTGTTGCTGTTGCAGGTCGTAAGGGTGCTGTGACTGTTGCTACAAACATGGCAGGTCGTGGTACAGATATTATGCTTGGCGGAAACGTTGAGTTTTTGGCAGACGCAAAGCTTAAAGCAGAAGGCTATTCTCCAGACGATACTCCAGAAGAGTACGAGAAGCGTTGGCCAGGCGTTTTGGCAGAAGTTAAGGAACAAGTTAAAGACGAGCACGAAGAAGTTAAGAAGCTTGGTGGCTTGTATGTTTTAGGCACTGAGCGCCACGAATCTCGTCGTATTGATAATCAGCTTAGAGGCCGTTCTGGCCGTCAGGGTGATCCTGGCGAATCGCGCTTCTACTTAAGCTTGGAAGATGACTTAATGCGTTTGTTCAACACTCAGCTTGTTGCGCGTGTTATGGCTAAGGGCTTGCCAGAAGGCGAACCAATCGAATCTAAGTATGTTTCTAATGGCGTGCGCACGGCTCAAAAGACTGTTGAAGCTCGTAACTTTGAAATGCGTAAGAACGTTTTGAAGTATGACGACGTTATGAACAAGCAGCGTACGGTTATCTATTCGGAACGTCAGGCTGTTCTTAAGGGCGAAGATATTCACGAAGATATCTTAAAGTTTATTAAAGATACTGCAGATAGCTACGTTCGCGGAGCAATGAATGGTTCCGATAAGCCTAAGGATTGGGATTGGGAAGGCCTTAAAGATGCTGTGAACGCAGTTATGCCAATTATTGTTGATTGGGATCAGCTTCGCTTGCAAATTGAGCCTCTTAAGGGTCAAAAAGCTGTTGATGCTTTAAGAGACACGATTGTAGATGGTGTAACAACTATTTATGCAGTGTTTGAAGAGCGAATGGGCTCCGATAGCTTGCGTCAATTTGAGCGCAGAGTTGTTTTGGCTGTTCTTGATAGAAAGTGGCGTGAACATCTTTACGAGATGGACTACTTAAAGGATGGCATTGGCTTGCGCGGTATGGGTCAGCGAGATCCTTTGGTTGAGTACCAGCGCGAAGGCTTCCAAATGTACAACTCCATGATTGAGGCCATTAAGGAAGAGTCTATTCAGCTTCTGTTCCGTATGAATCTTGAGCAGATTGTTGCAGAAACAGAAAATCAAGATGATTCTTACATTGACGAAAGCATTGAGCAAGAAGAGCAAGAAGAAGACGAGCATTCTGGAATCGTCGGCCCTGCTCCTATGAGCCATGCAGAAGGCGAAGTTCCATTAAGCAAGCGTCCAAAGGCGGAGGAGTGGAAGACTCCTTGGGCCGATGGTCGTACGTTCCCTGGAACAAATAAGAACGACGAATGCCCATGCGGATCTGGCAGAAAGTACAAGCTTTGCCACGGTCAAAATGAGGATTAAAGTCAACGTTTTATAAAGTAAACGTCTAATAAGAATGAGGCTGGTGTTAATGCATCAGCCTCATTCTTTTCTTTTTTGCTCGAATACACTTTAATTCACTGATATTGTAGTGCGATTGTACTGAATTTCCGGCGTGTCATGTCGTTCGCGCGGTCTAAGCGCGCGAACGTCCTCGCTTGCGTTGAAAGCACACCGTGCTTTCAACCTTAAACAAGCTTGGCGCTCCGAATTACCTTTTCGCGCTACGCTTTAAGCGAAAAGGTAGGTCGTCGCGCAAATGCACTTAAACTCGCTAGTTCTAAACTCGCGCGCCTTTTCCAAACTCGTTATAGTCTTCGCTAGAAGTATTGTCCTTTTTTCTGCTCATAAGTAGGCCTGCGCCACCAATCAAAAATAGGAAAGCACTAACAGAGCCAGTGTAAATCGCAAAATATGGCACTAGAACGCTCAAAATCATGCCTAGAACGCCCAAAACAAACACGCTCCATAAAACTACAAGGGTAATGGAAACGTTCTTAAAATGGGGGTTTGGAGCAACAAAGTCGTCTCCGTAGTCGTCCATTGTTTTATCAACATCGAGCCAGCTTGATGTTGTGTTATCTCTTGGACCAGGTTTAGTGGTAAATGCTATGTTTCTTAATGGTTCTGCAGCTTGATTAATGCGTTTTCTAAAGATTTTTGCGCTTTTGGACTTTTCTAAATCATTAAAATCTTTTTTGTGCTCGCTAACGAATTGAGACCAGTCGTCGTTAAAGTTTTGACTAAACGAATCGTCACCATTGCTGTTTTCGTTATTGTACAAACGGTTATGGGAGTTGGTATTCTTAGAAGAAGTCATGAATTATACTGTAGCAAGTCTGCTTGATAGTTTGAATGCTATTTTGCGAATCTTGCTAGAATGGGGATTAGCATGTTGTATTGGTTCTTTGTAAAGGGGTTTGGATTCATTGCACGCTTAAGGATTCATCCTACTGCTCAAGGAGTCAACAATATTCCTAAAACAGGCGGAGCGATTATTGCAGCAAATCATCTTGCTGTTATTGACGATGCGCTTTTGCCTCTTACATGCCCGCGCATGATTCATTTTATGGGAAAAGCTGAGTATTTTGAGGGCAAAGGGTTAAAGGGCCGCTTTAAAAAGTGGTGGTTTACGTCTGTTGGCGTGTTTCCAGTGGATCGTTCTGGCGGATCAAAATCGCTTGGTGCGCTGAATCATGCTAAAGAAATCCTAGAAAAAGGTCAGCTTTTTGGAATTCACATTGAAGGAACAAGAAGCCCAGATGGAAAGCTATATAAGGGTCATTCTGGCGCTGCAAGATTAGCTCTAGAAACAGGATGCCCGATTGTTCCAGTTGCGATTATTGGCACGCGCGAACTTCAAAAACATGGCCAGATTATGCCTGCAAATGGCAATACTAAGGCGATTTACGGAAAGCCAATCGAAGTTAGCAAGATGAGTCCAGAAGAAATTACGCACGATATTCTTCGAGATCTTACTAATAAAGTAACAAAAGCAATCCAGCAAATGAGCGGTCAAGAGTACGTTGACGAATATGCGCAAACTGTTAAAAAGCGAATGCTAGAAGAGTCGCAAGCAAAAGCGAATAATCGTTAAGCTAAATAGTTAAATAATCGTTAACGTTACTGTTGTTGGATTTCCACTTTCGTCTAGAACTCTAACTTGAGACCCAGGAGCTGCGGATTGGAATCTAACAGTGTGCATAAGATCGCCCAAAGGAGCAGAAATATTAACTTTTAATCCAAGCGATTCAAGTATTCTTCTAGCTTCATTAGCGTTCTTATTGCGCACATCTGGCATTGTTATAGTCTTTGGTCCCTTAGAAACAACAACATCGAGTTTATCTCCCCAATGCATTTGTGTTCCTTTTTGCACGGACGCGCTAATAATCTTGCCTTTTTCTACTTTGTCATTAAATTCTTCGCTGTAGTTTGGAACTAATTTTGCTTCGTTAAACGCCTTATCTGCTTCTTCTTTTGTAAGATTAACAACGTCTGGCATAGAAACAGGCATTGGCCCTTTAGAAAGAATCACAGTAATATTTTTATTGTGATTCATTTGCATTCCAGGAGTTGGCGAAATCTCAACAACGCATCCTTTAGGAATTTCCAAAGAATAAATGTCTTCGCTTGGTTTATGCGTAATAGAAGTAAATCCTGCCTTTTTTAATGCTTTTATAGGATCTTTTCCAGCGTTGGAAGTTGGATCTATAATATCTTCTGGAATGGTTGACTTGCGTACGCCTTTTGAAACAACAATTTTAACGCGGCCATTATTTCGCTTAGAGATTTTGCTGCCACTAAAATCTGGATTAGTGAAAATAATGTTTCCTTCGGGTATGTTGTCGCTAAAGTCTTTAGAAACGGAATAAGGAATATTAGATATTTTAAGAGTGCGCTCGTAGTCTGCCCACGGAACGTTTGTTATTTTGCATGCACTTTGGGATGCGCATTCTTGCGTGTTTGGTTTTGGTAAAGACCAATAGCTTCCAGGGCCTAAATAGTACCAGTACGCGCCAAATGCTACTGCGGTTGCTGCGATTGCTGCGCAACTTGCAGATATAATAATAATGTTTTTGCGCGTTTTTTTGCCATTGTCGTTTGCATTATTAGACTTATTTCTTTTAGCTTTTAATCGTTCACTAATAAATTGCGGTGCGCGCATTGTAACAGTGAGCATATTATTATCGTTAAAGTCTTCTAGAGGATTGCTATTCGTTGAAGTTGAATAGTTTGAAGAGACTTCATTAAAATCGGAGCTTTTTGTAGATAATGTAGATAATGCTTGAGTTGCGTCAATATCAGCTGTTTTATCTATGTCTGTAGTCTTATCTATGTCTGTAGTCTTATTTAGATTTTCTGTGCTCGCAAGCGTGTTACTAGCAAGCGTGTTGTTTGCCAATGCATCATTCGACGAATCAGAATCACTCAAAGTATTTTCACTCAAAGTATTGTTATTCAAGCTAGGCGGAAGTGGTATTTGAGATTTTAGATTAGATTTTTTATCTTCAATCTTGTTTGCGATTATCGAGCCTTCAAGAGGTTGATTTTCTGTGTCTAAATCTACTTCAAGCTTATATTGCCACTCTTCTTCGCTTAAGCCAGAGCACACGCTTCTTAAAATATTAAGCGCTTTAGAAGCGTCATTTGGTCTTTTTTCCATTTCTCGAGCGGTAATCGAACTAAGAAAATCTGCAACCGAAGAATTGATATCTTTGCAAACAGTTTTTATAGAAGGGGTGTCTTCGTGAACATGCTTAAAAACAAGAGTTACTGGATTATCCGCGTTAAAAGGAACTCTGCCAGCTAGCATCTCCCAAGCCATCATTCCTGCGGAATATAAATCTCCTTGAGGAGTTGCCAGATTCTTCTCAATCATTTCTGGAGCAAGGTATGCAGCCGTTCCAAGAAGAAGACCCGTAGAAGAAAGAGTTGCTTGAGAAATTGCACGCGCAAGTCCAAAATCGGTGATTTGCACGTTTCCGCGGTCGTTAATCAAAATATTTTCTGGCTTAATATCTCTGTGTACAACGCCAGCAAGGTGTGCGGATGCAAGGCCATCTAAAGTTTGAGCTAACACGCGCAAAGTATCTTTTACGCTAAAAGTGCCGTATTTGTTCATCTCGTATCTAAGATTTACGCCATGAACATATTCCATAACTAAGTAGTCAAGTCCTTCAAACTCGCCAGTATCGTAAACTTGAACAATATGCGGATTTGCGATTGACGCTGCAGAAGTTGCTTCTCTGCGGAACCTTGCAATAAATTGTTCTCGGTGGATTCCTTGAGCAAGCTGAGTATGCATGATTTTAAGCGCAACAGGGCGATTAAGACGCTCATCTTGCGCTTTATAAACAGTAGCCATGCCACCTTCCGCTATCTTTTTAACTATGCGATAGCGATTTTCAACACACATTCCCAGTTGCGCTTGAACTTCACTCATGTAGTAAATCCCTTATACGCGTATTAAACCCACTACTTAAAAGTGTACAGGTAATACAGTAAAGAATAGTCGCAATTTGCGCTTATTGCCATTCTTTAGGAATAAACATGCTAGAAATATTGTGCAAAATGACTTTACTATGATTGCTTAGCGAACTAGTGTCTATTTTTTCTTGCGATTCAACCCAAAGATTGTGAATGCGCTTTTTAGACTTACCTATAGCGCCACTTTTACTATAAATATCAATGATTCTTTTAACGTCATCTTCGTTTCGGCTTTTAGAAGTGTATGCGTTTATTAAGAAGAGATTATCTTCGGGAGTGCAAAGTTCTAATGCGTCTGCTAGAAGAACAGCGCGTTTTCCTTCTCGAATATCTCCTCCGATTGGTTTACCCGTGTGAGCAGAATCCGAAACAATATCTAAAAGATCGTCTGCAAGTTGGAATGCGATTCCTAAAGGATCTCCAATTTGATTCGCTAAGTTGATTGCGTAGTCTTTTTGCATTCCAGCAGCCAAAAATCCCAGAGCAAGAGGTGCAATAGTTGTGTAACTTGCAGTTTTCCACCTAAAAACGTTTATAGAAGATTCGGCAAGTTTTTGTGGATTATCTAGGCTCATCATTTCGATTGAAAGGTCTAGAATTTGGCCAATTCCAACGTTTTTTTGCATGTTTGTAAATTCGCATAAAACCTCATTAGGATTTTGCAAGTTTTCGCACGCTTTTCTAGTTATGTCGAAGCTTTGAGACGCTAGAATATCTCCGAGCATTAATCCAAGACCAGTTCCAATATGACTATTGTTTGTGGCTTTAGATAGCGCACAATATGCGCTTGGTTTTCCTCGTCTTAAAGCGGATTCGTCGATTATGTCGTCGTGAACAAGAGCTGCTGTTTGAAATACTTCTAGAGCACAAGCAACGTCTAGCATTGCGTTTTTTGAGTTTTTGTAAGAGTCGTCACTTTGCGTAGCTGAGTAGCTCTCTTTTGCTGCATCAAAAGCATATAATGCTAATAAAGCTCTAAGTCGTTTTCCGCCTTCGCTAGACAAAATTGCTTGGGAAACAACGTTTTTAAGTGTTTTATTGCAATTAGAAATAAGATTTTTGCAAGCTAAAGAATCAAATTGACTATAAATTAATTCGCTTATACGCGTATCGATGCATGACTTTTGCGAATCTAAACTCATATCTACGAGTTATCCACATGCCTTAGACATTGCAGAAGTGAGTATTTTCTAAGACTTTTCTAGGATTTTTTCTAGGATTTATAGCCTTTAACCACATTGCTTAGTTTTTATTGCGCTATCGCTTTTGCAATGCAAAACTCTTATTTACAAAGTTAAAAGAAACAGCGAAATCAATACAGCAAGTATCGAGTAACGAATAACAAATAACAAATAACAAGCAACAAACAAACAGGGGAGGAATTATGAAAACAATAAAAAACGAGTCTAAAGGCTGCGAAATCAGTGAGACGCAATTTTTTGAAGACAAAGATCATGAATATTCAACTTTTAAAGAGATGACGAATATTTATGCTGCAAGTATGATTTGTAACAAATCCGAAGACTATTTTGCTGTGAGCTATGCTTCTGGAAAAACAATAGAAAAAGTGGATCTTAATCATCTTCCAAAAGAGTGTATAGCAGTTTTAGACATTCCTAAAGATTATGTTAACAATCATCATGATTACAACGATAATTGGATTGAAAATCTTAGATCTTTAGCTCCAGAATTTTTTGAAAAGTATATTGATTACATAAACAGAGATTTAGATGTTAAATGTAAGCAAGAAGTATTCTCGGCTTTTGATATTTTTGTAAATCAATCAATACGCAACTGGAATAATATGATTTGCAAAAAAGAAGGAAACATTGTAGGTTACGACCTTATAATGCTGCCGATTGCAATGTTTGACAATATTAACGTTCGAGACACTTTGCTTGTGGCTTTACTGGACTCTAAAGAAGAGTACTACAATATCGACTCGTTGCTTACTCTAGCTTTAGAGCCTAGAACAAAAGAAATATCTAAAGATTTAAGACGTTTTCTAGAAGAAAAATTTAACGAAGATCACGAGCTTCCAGATATTTGTAAAGCGTTAGACGTTGTAAATCTACTAAAGGCTATGGCTTGTGTTGTAGATGGAATACCAGAATTAAAAGTGCAAGTTTACGCTTTAATGTGCTATATAAGTTGGTGGTTTAGGCTAGGTGATGTTGAAAAATATGTTGAAATGGCGTTAGATATAGATCCTGATTGCTCAATGGTTAGAATAGTAGATAACGCATATAGGAATCATGTAGAGCCAGCGTGGTGTAGAAAATTCGCCACGCCGCAAGAAGAAAGTAATAAAGAATCGTCCTTAGAAGATGATTAACTTCTTAATGAAAAGTTGCCCTTGCCATAACTATGCCTTTATGGTATAGTAGAGTGCCTTTAGGGTATAGCAAAATTAAATACCCTATTTTGGCGGATTACTTTGTGTTAGCGGGGAATCTACAGGAGGAAAAGTTTGGCGAGCGAAAATAAAGCAAGTGTCGATTCCAAGACGAGCAAAGAAGAACAACAAGACTTTAAGATTGATGAAGACATTGATGCTCAAGACGTTGATGCTAATGTTGATGCGCCAATGGATCCAGACGAAGATCACATGGATTTAGAAGATTTTGATGAAATTCACGATGATCTTGATGTAGACGACGTAGACAACTTGGACGATGTTGACGACATTAATAATCTAGACGATATCTCTGAAGACGAAGACGGCGAAGAAACGGACGAAAACAAGTCAGAAGCTCCGCAAGTTCCTCAAGCAAAAGGCGCTTTTATTGTTCGAGATGACGACGATGACGATAATTTAACTCCTTCTGGAAACCCAAAGCGTCGAGTAATCGCTACTGGAGCTACGGCAGATCCTGTTAAAGACTACTTAAAGCAGATTGGTCGCGTTAGCCTTCTTAACGCGGAGCAGGAAGTTGATTTGTCGGAGAGAATCGAAGCTGGTTTGTATGCTCAGCATTTGCTTGACACGCAAATCGACCAAATGGAGTTTAAGCGCAAGCGCGAGCTTAAGTGGGCTGCAGCAGATGGTAAGAAAGCTAAAGATCATCTTCTAGAAGCAAACTTGAGACTTGTTGTTTCGCTTGCTAAAAGGTACACAGGCAGGGGCATGCTTTTCCTTGATTTAATTCAGGAAGGTAATCTTGGCTTAATTCGTGCAGTAGAAAAGTTTGATTGGAAGAAGGGCTTTAAGTTCTCAACGTATGCAACTTGGTGGATTCGCCAGGCGATTACGCGTGCTATGGCAGATCAGGCTCGTACAATTCGAGTTCCAGTGCACATGGTGGAAGTTATTAATAAGCTTTCTAGAGTTCAGCGCCAAATGCTTCAAGACTTGGGTCGCGAGCCTACGCCAGACGAGCTTGCACGCGAGCTTGATATGCCTGTAGAAAAGGTGCAAGAAGTGCAAAAGTATGGTCGTGAGCCTATTTCTTTGCACACTCCTTTGGGCGAAGATGGCGATTCCGAGTTTGGTGATTTGATTGAAGATACCGATGCAATTGCACCATCTGATGCTGTAGCATTCTCTCTTTTGCAAGAGCAGTTCAGGCAGGTTCTTGAAACATTAGCTCCTCGGGAGGCTGGCGTTATTAAAATGCGATACGGCTTGGAAGATGGTCAGCCTAAGACTTTGGATGATATTGGTCGCGTGTATGGCGTTACTCGCGAACGCATTCGTCAAATCGAGTCTAAAACAATGTCTAAGTTGCGTCATCCTTCTAGGTCGCAAACCTTGCGTGACTTCTTAGATCAGTGATTTTGTAACGTTATATTGCAAAAGTGTCGTGTTTCTACTTTAGTTAAGATGCGACACTTATTGCTTAATAGTTAGCTTATATAAGGGGTAGAAGTGGTCTCTAAAGAGCAAGAGCAATATGATGCCGACAGTTTGACAGTGCTAGAAGGCTTGGATGCTGTAAGAAAGCGTCCAGGAATGTATATTGGTACTACAGACAGCCAAGGATTAATGCATTGCCTTTGGGAGATTATTGACAATGCGGTTGACGAGGCTTTAGCTGGAGCTTGTGACCATATTGTTGTTACTCTTCACGATGATGGCTCTATTGAAGTTGCAGATAACGGTCGTGGCATTCCAGTAGACGTGGAGCCAAAAACAAAGCTTACAGGCGTTGAAGTTGTTTTAACTAAGCTTCATGCTGGAGCAAAGTTTGGTAACGCTTCATACAACGCTGCAGGCGGTTTGCATGGCGTTGGATCTTCTGTTGTAAACGCGTTGAGTTTGAGATTAGACGTAGAAGTAGATAGAGACGGAAAAACGCATCATATGGCTTTTCATCAGGGGCATCCTGGTGTGTATAGCGATGCAGATCCAGAAAATCCGTCTCCAGCTTCTCCGTTCAAGCGCACGCGTAAGAACAAGCCTACTGAATTAGAGATTATTGGCACAGTTTCGCCAAAAACTACTGGTACTCGAGTTAGATATTGGGCAGATCCCGAGATTTTTAATTCAACAGCTCGCTTTAGTTACGAACAGTTGATTGACAGAGTTCGTCAAACGAGCTTTTTGGTTCCAGGTTTGCGAATTACTGTTATTGACGAGCATGTGCCAGAAGGCGAATTTAGCGATATTCAAGAAGTTGACAGTAGTTCTGGCGATGATGCGAATATTGATGCGAATGCTAGCGATTTAACAGATGATTTGACGTTTAAGGATGAATCGCAAGCAGCCGAAGATGATGAATCTAATGAGATAAATCAAACTGAATCGGAGTCAGAAGAAGCTCAATTATATGGCGAATCGGAAGCTGAATCAGATAGCGAAATCGAAGAATCCACCGAGCAATCTGTTGCAAATAGTGAGTCTGCTAGAGAATTGCAAAATAATCATCATCCTAGAGTTGTTGAATTTTTGCACAATGGCGGAGTAAAAGATTTTGTTGACTTTCTTTCAAAAGGTCAAGCAATCTCCGATATTTGGCGAATTACAGGCCAAGACACTTACTTGGAAGAAACGCAAGCTGTTGATGCTGCAGGAGATTTGCATGCTCAACAAGTAACGCGTAAATGCGCTGTAGACATTGCAATGCGTTGGGTAAACGGCTACGATTCAACGATTGTTAGCTTTGTGAACGTTGTTGAAACTCCTGGCGGAGGTATGCACGTAGACGGATTCTTGCAAGGATTGACTAAGCAAATCCGCAAGGCTGTTGAAGACAATGCTAGAAAGCTTAAAGTAAATCTTAAAGATTCAAACACTAAGATTGAGCGAGACGATATTCTAGCTGGAATGGTTGCTGTTGTAACAGTTCGCATAGCAGAGCCTCAATTCCAGGGTCAAACTAAAGATGTTCTTGGAACTGCTCAAGTTAAGCCAATCGTTACAAAAATGACGGATGCTCAATTCGGCGAGATGATTAGTGGGTCTAAGCGAGGATTCAAAGAGCAGTCTGCTAGAGTTTTAGAGAAAATTGTTTCCGAGATGCACGCGCGTATTCAAGCGCGTAAAACTAAGGAAGTTACTCGCAGAAAGAATGCGCTTGAGTCTGCTTCTATGCCGCCGAAGCTTTCTGATTGCCAGCCTGGAAACGACGATGTTGCAGAACTTTTCATCGTTGAGGGCGATTCTGCGCTTGGTACTGCAAAAGCTGCTCGAAACTCTGCTTTCCAAGCGCTTTTGCCAATACGCGGTAAGATTTTGAACGTTCAAAAAGCAAGTCTTGCGCAAATGCTTTCCAACAAAGAGTGCGCTGCAATCATTCAAGTTGTTGGAGCAGGGTCGGGCGCAAGTTTTGATATTTCGCAAGCGCGTTATAACAAGATTGTTATGATGACCGATGCAGATGTTGACGGCGCGCACATTCGTATTTTGTTGCTAACGCTGTTCTACCGTTATATGCGTCCGCTTATTGAGCACGGGCATGTTTATGCTGCTGTGCCGCCTCTTCACAGGATTGCGCTCGCTGGAAAGCACAAAGGCGAGTATATTTACACGTATTCCGATGACGAATTGGCTGGAAAGCTTGATGATTTGCAAGCTAAGGGCATTGATTTTAACAGCGATATTCAGCGCTACAAGGGCTTGGGCGAGATGGATGCTGATCAGCTTGCAGACACCACTATGGACCCTAGAACGCGCATGTTAAGAAGGATTCGTATGGAAGATGCTCAACAAGCAAGCGAAGTATTTGATTTGCTAATGGGCGATGACGTTCCTCCACGCAAGCAGTTTATTGTTGATAACGCAGACGACTTTGATCGCTCCAAAATCGATACCTGATTTTGTTATGTATTATTTTATGAAGGGGCGTTCGCATTGCAAATATGAAGAACTAGGTTGGGGAATTTTATGATTAACCTTCTTCTTGCAATTATCTATTTAGCATTTATTAGCTTGGGTTTGCCAGATGCTCTTTTAGGATCTGCTTGGCCGACTATGAGCCACGATATTGGCGCGCAAATTTCTTGGGCTGGCGGAATATCAATGGTTATTTCTGCAGGAACTATTGTGTCTGCTCTATTGAGTGACAGAATAACTAAGCGATTTGGCGTAGGAAAAGTTACTTCTGTATCTGTTGCTTTAACTGCGTTGTCATTATTGGGTTTTTCTTTTGCGCCGAATTATCTTGTGCTTATTTTTCTGGCAATTCCGTACGGACTTGGTGCTGGAGGAGTAGACGCTGCTCTTAACAACTATGTTGCTTTGCACTACGAAAGCCGTCATATGAGCTGGCTTCACTGCATGTGGGGTATTGGAGCTTCAGCTGGGCCTTACGTTATGGGTTTTGCGCTTTCTTGCGGATTTGGATGGTCTGCAGGGTATCAATATATTGCTATTGTTCAAGTTATATTAACTGTAATATTGTTTGCAAGTTTGCCATTGTGGAATAATCGTAAATCGCATAAATTACTAAAACCTATTCAGATATCTAAAGAATATTCTAAAACGCTATCTTTTGCAGAAGTTTTGCGCATTCCTGGAGCTAAAAATATTTTTATAATGTTTTTCTGTTACTGCGCTATTGAACAAACTGCAGGATTATGGGCTAGTAGTTACATGGTTTTGCACGGGGGAGTTATCCGCGTTGTTGCAGCGGGTTGGGCAAGTTTATTTTATGTTGGTATTACAGCAGGACGATTTATAAGCGGATTTTTGACAATGCGTTTTAATGATGAAACCATGATTCGTCTTGGGCAACTAGTGATGATTTTAGGCATTATTGTATTGTTATTGCCATTGCCAAATCATATAGCATTGGTTGCAGGATTTGTGATTATTGGTTTAGGTTGTGCGCCTATTTATCCATGCATTATTCATTCCACACCGCATTATTTTGGAGCTGATAAATCGCAAGCGATTGTTGGCGTGCAAATGGCTAGCGCATATATTGGATCAATGCTAATGCCTGCAATCTTTGGGTTTATTGGTCAAAACGTGTCTATGTCTTTGCTGCCAGCATATTTGATTATTTTGCTATCTGCAATGGCGTTTATGCATATGAAATTGATTCGGACTTGCAAAAGTTTAGTATGAAAATATTTTTGTGTGATTGTTTGCTGGTTTTGGTTTAAGATTTATTAAGATTATTGTGAGTTTGGTTACATTTGATTGCTATTGAAAGTGTAAGTTGTAGAATATGTGAAGATTCAAACTAATACTGTTAAGCACATGTATTATATTTGTTTTAATCGCTAATAATTTTAGAAGAGTTGGTTTTGCAAGAGGAAAAAATGAGTAAGAGAACTAACGTAATTTTGACTAGCGCTATGATGGGTATTGCTACTGCTGCGTGTGCTTTTTGCGTAGCGCAAAGTGCTAATGCTGTTGAAACTTCAACTGCTTCTGGTGTTACTACTACTGTAAATTCTTCTGCGGTAGATTCTGAAACATCCATTGGGGGGGGGCTTTAGATAGCACTTCCGTAAAACCTTCTGAAAGTATTAACTCTTCAAATTCTAACGAAACTGAAAAAACTAACGAAACTACAAAATCTGCTAAATCTGCTAAAACTTCTGAATCTGTAACTGATACTGAAAATTTTGAAACTAATAAGATTACGCAAACTCTTATAGATGTAAGCAATACTAATCTTCCAACAAGTAATCGTGGAAGTATAAATGTACATGAATCTGCAGAATCTAGGGAAGCTTCAAATGATTCAAGTAGCACAAATGATGCATCTTTAACTTGGACGCGTGACGACTTTAATATTTCTGCCGATGGTAAAACTGTTGGTGGCAGGAAAGATGTTTATCATCCTGAAACGAATGAAACAGTAAATGAATATGTGGATGGACTTAGCGCCAAAGGCAAGGAAAAGCTTAAGAAAAATCATCACATAGTTATTCCTGAAGGTATTGAAGTTATTCATGAATGTGCTTTTACTGGAAGTGCAAAGCAGGTTGGGAATAAGCATGAACACATTGATGGCGAAACTTATATTGAGGGTGTAACTCTTCCGCAGTCTCTTAAGATTATAGAATATGGCGCTTTCGGTTGGAATAAAATTAAGGGAACTGTTGTTATTCCAAAAAATGTTATTTCAGTAAGCAATGCAGCCTTTGTTGCTAATGAAATTGAAAAAGTTGTGTTTGAAGGTGTAATTGATGGAACTGGCAAAGAGCATGATACGGATGCTGACCCGTATTATCTTGCTGGAGTTGGTAGTGTTGCTTTCCAAGGTAATAAAATTTCTGAAATTGTTGTAAAAGGTAATTTAGGACAATATAAGTTTCGCTCAGGGGAAAATGATTCACCGTTTGACAATCAAAATCCTGGACCTTTTACTATTGAGGTAGGAGAGGAATATAAGCGCCCTATTACAATTACTCAAGAAAGCTCTGGTCATACAATCAGTGTTATGGAGGGTTTTGAGGAGAATGGGAATCCCGTAACGATTGACCGCTCTCCATATTTTAAGAAAAACTCTGATGGCAAATATGTAGCAGTGAAGACTGGCACCCTTGAAGGTCAGTGTATATTTTATGATTTTGTTAATAATATGCCTAGGATGATTGGTAGATCGCACTTTACCTACAACATTATTCCTAAGGCTAAGATCTACACTGTTACTTTTGTAAATGGCAATAATTCTAATTATGCTTCTGTGCAAGTTAAGGAAGGCAAAAGCATAAGTGAAAACAGTGTTGCAGGTCAGATGATGCCATCGGCACCATCTAAAGAAGGTTATACTTTTGTAGAGTGGAATGCCGACTCTACAGGTAAGGATAAAAGCAAAATATTTACTGATCAAACTCCAGTAAAAAGTGATATGACGGTTTATGCTATTTATACACCTAAGCCAGCTCCTGCTCCGATTCCAACGCCTGTGCCAACGCCTGTGCCAACGCCAGATACGACGCCAGATACAGATGAAGAGCAAACTCCAGCTCCAGATTCTACGCCTATTATAGATTCTGTTCCTTCGCATGGGCAAGAATATACAAAGAATCAAGATTATTCGTTTGATGTAAAGAAACAAGATGAAGCGCCATCGAAAATGCAGATTCACGCTAATTCTGCTAAGTATTTGCCTGAAACTGGCTCTTCAGTGGCTATGGCCATGAATTCTTTGTTTGCATCTGTGTTTGCAGGAATTTTGGTACTTGTAGGAGCTAGAAAATCACGCAGTAGCTATTCCAAGCATGCTCGCAAAAACTAGCTACAAAAATCGCAGCTATAGCATACGTTGAAACAATGGCATAAATGGCGTAACTACACAACGTAACTAACCAATATGCGCAATAGGGGAGACTAGCTCGGTTCCCGATGCATCCCTTCGCATATCTGGCTTAGGTAGCTCTACATTTGCTCCACGTTGTGTAGTTGCGTAAAGCGGATAGTTTCCAACATATGCATGCAAAAGTGTATTTTGCCCCTTAAGGAATCGCTGCGATCGCACGCCTCCCGTGCCGCGACCCTTTGTAGGGTACATTTCTAGCGGCGTAATCTTTGCTGCTCCGTTTTCTGTTCCAGCAAGCGCGTCGCTGTCTCCAGCAAGAGTGAAAACTACGCTTCCAGAAGCAGAAAATAGTCCGTTTTGCCCTTCTTCGTAGTTCCATTCAACGTCATTTTTAGCAACTACAGCAAAAGCAGAAACAACGCATCCTTCGTTAAGCCTAATTCCTGCCATTCCAGCAGAGCTTCGTCCTTGTGCGCGCACTTGCTTTGCGTCGAATGTAAGTAGGGAAGAGTCGCTGCTTATAAACACAATCCTGTCTTCGTCTTTTGCAAGAGCTGCTCCGATTACTGAATCATTATCTTTTAAGTCAATAATGCTCCAGGAATCCATTGTTGTTGGCGATTCAAAATTCCATCGTTTTACAACGCCATTATTTGTTCCGATTGCAAGAGGAGTTTTAGAAGATGTAGGAGTTTTAGAATCATCGCTTAATGCAATAGCAGCTACGACTTTTTCTCCTCTAATCGGGTCTGTGCTTTGAGTGGAAGTTAGCAATTCGTTTGCTTTAACTCCATTAGAAAGCGATTCTAAAACGTCTTCGTTTCCTTGATTTAAGTGTGGTAAATCTGCAACATGCGCTATTACTAATCGACCTGCGGATGTTATTAAAGCGTAGTTTGCGCGAGTTGTTGTTTCAAACACGCTTAAGCATGGAGTGTCAAAAACATTTGAAGAATGTGATTGCCATCTATTAAATGTTTCAACGCTTGTTCTTGCTATAAGTCCAGATGTGCTCAAAGCTACAGCGCACGGATCGTCGCTTAATTGCAAAGCTATTGCAGAAGCATCGCTGCTCCCAGACTTTTTGGCGGCCAGAGCAGCTGCTGCAACGTCTGCTTGAGTGCTTGTAATCTTATTAGCTGCAATAACTGCATCCATTGCTAAATCATTGTTTGCAACTTTAGTGTTTTTAGTACAAACAGGCGTAAAACTGCCGTCTTCTTGCTCGTCTAAAAGAATAGTTCTGCGAGGAGTATCCCACTGTTTTACAGCGTAATCCATTTCTGCAATTACAACTTTGTCTAACTGATTTGCAGAGCTTAGAATTTCGTTAAGCTCATCTATTTTTTGCAATAAGTCGTTTTTTTCGCCTTCTAGCTCGATTCGACTCATTTTTGTAAGTCTTCTAAGCCTTAAGTCAAGAATGTATTGCGATTGAATCTCGTCTAAATCAAATACGCTAATAAGCTTTGATTTAGCGGTTTCTGCATCTTCGGAAGACCTAATTACTTGAATCACTTCGTCAATGTCTAGCATTGCAAGAAGTAAGCCTTCTACAAGGTGCAATCTTTCTTTGGCTTTGTTTAGTCTAAATTCGCTGCGTCTTCTAATAACGGTTCTTCTGTGCGAAATCCACACGTCTAGGAGCTCGCGAAGCCCCATTGTGTGCGGCCTGCCGTCTACTAGTGCAACGTTGTTAATTGTAAAGCTTTCTTGCAGCGGAGTGTGCTTAAAAAGTTGCGCAAGAACAGCGTTTGGGTCGAATCCTGTTTTTATTTCTATTACGATTCGCGTTCCATTGTGCCTATCTGTTAAGTCGATTGCTCCAGATATTCCGTCTAGTTTGCGCGCTTTTATACCTTGAGATATGCGTTCGAGCACGCGCTCTGGGCCAACCATAAATGGCAATTCTGTAACAATAATCGCCTTTTTGCGTGCTGTAACGTTTTCAATATGCGTTTTTGATCTTGTTGTAAAAGCGCCTCTTCCAGTTTCGTACGCTTCGCGGATTCCGCTGCGCCCAATAATTATGCCGCCGCCTGGCCAGTCTGGACCTGGAACTATTTGCATTAAATCGTCTAGAGTAGCATTTGGGTGCTTCATAACGTATTTTGCTGCAGCAACAACCTCTCCAAGATTGTGAGTAGCCATGTTTGTAGCCATTCCAACTGCGATTCCAGAAGCTCCATTTACAAGCAAGTTTGGTATAGCAGAAGGCAAAACTGTTGGCTCTTTTAGCTTATTGTCGTAGTTTGGCGCAAAATCAACAGTGTCTTCGTTAATATCTGCATTCATTCCAAGCGCTGCTGGAGCTAGTCTCGCTTCTGTGTACCTGGATGCTGCAGGGCCGTCGTCTAAGGAACCAAAGTTTCCATGACCGTCAACCAATGGGAGTCTAAGAGAAAACGGCTGAGCCAAGCGCACCATTGCTTCGTAAATCGCGGAATCTCCATGCGGATGCAGCTTTCCCATAACTTCGCCTACAACGCGAGCAGACTTCATATACGCGTGATCTGGCGTAAGATTCATGTTTCCCATTTGGTACACGATTCTGCGCTGTACTGGCTTCATTCCGTCTCTTGCGTCTGGCAATGCGCGCGCGTAAATCACAGAATATGCGTATTCCAGAAAAGATTTGCTCATCTCTTCGTTAAGCGGCGTTTCAACAATATTCTCTTTAACCTTTCTAGGGTCGAAGGCTGCTTTTGTTGACTTGCTGCGTGAAGGCATAATTTTGAACTCCTTGAAGTGACTTACAAGCCTTTATAATACCAATTTATATGCACAAATGTTTGTTAAATGCTTATTTTCTTGCCATTTTAGTGGTGATTTTTCCTGTGATTTTAGTTGCGTTTTTCCTTGCGATTTTTCTTGCGATTTGAATCTAACTTTAGCGCTAACTCGAATTTAACTTTATATGTAGTCTTTTTTAACTACAATGTAGCTTATGACTATTGAGATTCCACAATTGGATGACTTGTTGAAGTTTGTTGAAAATAGCAAAATCCGTGACGCATACAATAATCCTAAATCTGCTCTTCATCTATCTTCGATTCTTCCAGCTCTTAGTGCTTCTATAGGATCGCCAATTTGCACACAAATCCATAAAAATCCTGATTCTTTGCGAGATTTGTTTGGGTTTCCTAAAGTAAAAAGTGCTGTTGTTGTGCTTGTGGATGGTCTTGGATATTGGAATCTTGCTATTAGAAAAGGTCATGCTCCATATTTGCGTGCTCTTCTTAACAACAGCGCAAATCAGCGCCCTATAACAACTTGCGTTCCTAGCACTACGGTTGCAGCAATGGCCACTTTTGGCACTGGGACTTGCCCTGGTCTTACTGCAATGACAGGATACACTCAAAAAAATCCTAAAACTGGCGCATTATCTCAATTAATCCAATTTAGGGATGCTCCAAATCCATTAGATTTGCAACGTCAGCCTACAATATTCGAGTCGCTTTCTAGATTGGGTGTTAGAGCAAACCACGTAAGTCTTTCAAAATTTGAGGATTCTCCTTTAACTCAAGCAGCTTTTAGAGGAGCTAAATTTATAAGCGGAACAACTGCTAGAGCGCGAATTATGAATGCTGCAAACAGCACTAAAACGCCTGGTTTAACGTATTTGTATCTTAGAGATATAGACAAAATCGGTCACAATTATGGTTGGAAATCCGAGAATTGGGTTTCTATTTTTGAGCAGATAGACGCACAATTAAATCTTTTAAGAAAAAATTGTCAAAAAGGCACTCTAATCGTTATTACGGCAGACCATGGAATGATTGAGTCAAATCCAGATTTGAAAATAGATATTGCAAAAGATAGTCGTCTTACTAAAGGAGTTAAGCTTGTTGGGGGAGAGCCTAGGTCTGTTATGCTATACGCGGAAGATGGCGCAAATCCAGAAGACATTGCGTTAAGGTGGACTAATGTTTTGCAAGATAAAGCGCGTGTTAGAACTAAAGAGCAAGCTGTTAAAGATGGCGTTTTTGGAGAAATCAGCTCGCTTGCGCTAAGCGTTATTGGAGATGTTCTTGTTCAAGCAAAGTCATCTGTAACAATCGTTGATTCTAGAATCGAAACAGAAAAAGCCATGAACTTGCCGAGTGTTCATGGCTCTATGAGCGCAATGGAAATGGATATTCCGTGCTTAGTTGATATAGCTTAATTTACGCTAAATCATCCTTCGCCAAAAAGAATCTCATCCCAGCTAGGAACAGCTGCACGGCTGCTCTTTTTGGCTTTAGAATGTTCGTTTGCGCGCGCTTTAGTAGACTTTGGCGTTTGCGCAGACTTTGGCGCTTCTATCGAAACAGTTTTGTCTGCTTGAACGTGATTATCTTTTTTATTTTCTTGATTTGCTTGTTTTTCTTCTTCGTTGCGCGATTCACTATTAGAGCTATAGCTAGAGTTATTGCTAAAAAGCGCATTTGCATTGTTGCTAGCTTTGTTCAAATCGGAATTGGACGAGTTTGCTATATTCGATGCGATTTGTACGGCATTTATACTGTTAGATACAGCATTTGCATCCACTTGGTTCTCGCTATTTGCAACTAAAGTACTTAGATTATTGTTTTGCTCGTAGCTTTGCAAAGAATCTAAAGGATTTGCGTTATTTTGGTCTAGTGATTTATTCGCATTGTATTGTTCTTGTGCGTTTTGTGCGTTTGCGTTTTGCGCATTTTGGTCTTGCTCATTTTTTGCATTTTGCGCTTGCATTGCAACGTTTGCAACATTTGCAAGGTTCTCACTATTCCTTGATTCCCATTGAGAAACAGCGCGCTCTATTCTTGCAGAACGAATTGAGTTTCCTGGAAGATCTTCGTTTGCAAATGGGAAGCTAATGCTTACAGTATCTCTATAAGTTCCGCCAAATTGTGACTTCTTGGAAGAATCATTATTCATAACTTCTTCGCCAAGTAACAATCTTGCAGAAGGATTAGCGCAAGCAACGGAGTTATCATGCATGTTCCAAGTCCACTCGGCTTTTATTGTGCGAGTAGCAGTGTTGAATTCTGCTGTTATAAGCCATGGTTCAAGTCCGCGTCTTGTGGCACGCCACTTTACTGTTTCCATTCCAATATGCGCTTTTGCAAGAGTGCGCTCAATTAAATCCGAAAGAGTTCGCATATTGCTTTGTTTAGGCGCTGGAACAGTCAAGAATTGTTCAATAGCATATTGCTTTTCGGTTTCTACTCCGCTTGAGAATCGTCTAACTTGAGATTCGCTTACGTTGTAGCGCTTTGCAACATGTTCTGGTTCTAATCCAGCGCGTATTAAAGCTTGAATTTGAGATATAGGCAGAGTTGCTGTAGTTGCATTTGGCGAATCGTCCGATTTGCCAGTCGAGTTAACTGTATTTTGATTACGTCCATCAACATTTGTTAGTTTTTTCGACTCGGCGATTGCGCGCTCCAGCGTGTCGTCAACATGAATTTTTAACGGCGTGTTTTCAAAAATAAAAATTAAATCGCCATTATTATCCACATGATCGAAACTCGCCTCTTTTGGCGGATTTTCAAGCATTGCGCACCACTTTCCTCGCTTTTAACGATACTTATAACATACTTTAGTCCATAGTATGCCTTCTTTGCCATTTTCTATTAATAAAAAAGCGAGTATTCTATGCGGGGTAGCTTTCATGTATGCTATGCGCGTAGGTAGATTTAGACTAATTGCTATAAATAGTGCTAATCGCTATAAATAAAGTAGAAAAGTAGTTTTAAGCAATAAGTAATCTTAAAAACGAAAGGACCATAATGGCACAGGATTATGATTCTCCTCGTAGTAAAGACGAAGACGAGGAGTCGTTGGAAGCATTGAGCAAAGGCTCTCAAAATTCTGCAAACGATATAGACGATGACGAAAACGCTATTGCAGAAGATTACGAGTTGCCAGGCGCAGATCTTAGCAACGAAGATGCATCTGTTACAGTAATACCAATGCAAGGTGATGAGTTCATTTGCTCCGAATGCTTCCTTGTAAAGCACAGAAGTCAGCTCGCTCAAATGTCTCAAGACGGTCAACCGATTTGTAAGGAGTGCGCAGCTTAATGGCTTACGATGATACCTATACGGGCCCAGAGCAGGTGGAAGTTCTTATTAAATATTTGAACGATGGAACAGATAGCCAGGCTGCAATGGAGCATCTTTCTTACGCTCATGCGGGAGATGCTGGAGCGGATTTGCGAACTACGCAAGACGTTACCTTGCGTCCTTTTGAGCGCGCTCTAGTGCCGACTGGCGTTGCAATCGCCTTGCCTGCTGGATACGTGGCTTTGGTTCATCCGCGTTCTGGTTTAGCTGTAAAACAGGGTGTTACTGTTCTTAATGCTCCAGGAACGATTGATGCTGGGTATCGTGGAGAGATTAAGGTTCCATTAATCAATATGGATCCAAATAATACTGTGCAATTTAATCGTGGAGATCGCATAGCTCAGCTTGTTATTCAACGTTATGTTGAAGCTAGGTTTGTTGAAGCAAGTCAGCTTCCAGGCTCCGATAGATCCACTAAAGGATTTGGCTCTACTGGCGTGCAATGAGGTGACATTCAATGGGAGAATCTCAAGAAGATATTAAAGGCGCTAATATGCTCGGGTGTGAAATTAGCGAAGATATGCGAGACCCATTGCGTCCTATATTGCAAATGTGCAAGTGGCATCATCCCGATGAAAACATGGATATTTTGCATAAGGCGTATAAAAGAGCCGTAAAGCAGCATACTGGTCAAAGGCGTAAATCGGGAGAGCCGTACATTATTCACCCTCTTGCTGTAGCTCAAATTTTAGCTGATCTTGGAATGGGTCCTATTGTTGTTGCTGCAGGATTATTGCACGACACTGTAGAAGACACAGATTACACGCTAGAAGAGTGCAGAGCAGACTTTGGAGACACGGTTGCTGGCCTTGTAGATGGCGTTACAAAAATATCCAATATGGAGTACGGCGAAAGCGCTCAAGCAGAAACAATCCGCAAAATGGTTGTTGCAATGAGCCGAGATGTGCGAGTGTTAGTAGTAAAACTTGCAGATCGATTACATAATGCGCGTACGTGGAGGTACGTTAAGGCGTCTAGCTCGCATAAAAAAGCTCGAGAAACTCTAGACGTTTATGCTCCGCTTGCAAATCGACTCGGCATGAATGCTATTAAAACAGAGCTTGAAGAGCTAAGCTTTAAGGTTTTATACCCTAAGATTTATAACGAAATCGTAGTGTTAGTAGCTCGAAGAGCTGGCCAGCGAGAAGTATATTTACGTCAAATTCTAGAAGAAATCAACGAAGATTTAAGTGCGCAACATGTTAAGGCTTCGGTTAAAGGGCGACCAAAAGATTATTTCTCAATCTACCAAAAGATGATTGTTCGCGGTCATGATTTTGAAAATATCTATGACCTTGTAGGCGTTAGAATAATCGTTGATTCTATTCGAGACTGTTATGCGGCTCTTGGCGCAGTTCACGCGCGTTGGAGCCCTGTTCCAGGCCGATTTAAGGACTACATTGCTACTCCTAAGCTAAATATGTATCAAAGCTTGCACACTACTGTTGTAGGCCCTGGTGGAAAGCCTGTTGAGATTCAAATTCGCACATGGGATATGCATAGGCGTGCTGAATTTGGTATTGCTGCACACTGGAAGTACAAAGCAAATGGCCAAGCTGGTCGAGCTTTAAGCAAGCCAGATAAGGGTGATGTTAAGCGCGAGCAAGAAGAAAACAAAGAGCTTAGCGAATTAGATAACTTAAAGTGGATTCAGCAGCTTGCAGATTGGACTAGCGAAACGCCAGATTCCGACGAATTCTTGGGTTCTTTGAAGCAAGATCTTGGAGCTTCGGAAGTCTACGTGTTTACTCCAAAGGGAAGTATTGTTGCTCTTCCGCAAGACGCAACACCAGTTGACTTTGCTTATTCTGTGCATACGGAAGTTGGTCACAGAATGATGGGCGCTCGCGTAAATGGAAAGCTTGTTCCACTAGATACAAAACTTAACAATGGAGATACTGTAGAAGTTCTTACATCTAAGTCCGATACTGCTGGTCCTTCGCGCGATTGGCTCAGCTTTGTAAAAAGCCCTAGAGCTAGAAATAAGATTAGGCAGTGGTTTAGCAAGGAACGCCGTTCGGAGGCCATTGAAGAAGGCAAAGACGAGCTTACGCGCGCTATGCGTAAACGTAACTTGCCTTTGTCTACTTTGCTCACTCCGCAAGCGTTAATAGGCGTTGCGCAAGAGCTTAATATTACTGCTAACGTAGAAGCCGTTTATGCTGCGATTGGCGAAGGTCAGGTTTCTACACAAAATGTTATTTCTCGTCTTGTTAAAGATGCAGGAAGCGAAGAAGTAGCAGAAGAAGCGCAAGAAGAGGCGCTTCCGCTTAGAAGAGCAGAGCGTAGTCGCAAGTCTAACGGCGTTCTTGGCGTTTCTGTAAAGGGTGTTGGAGACGTTTGGGTTAAGCTTGCGCGCTGTTGCATGCCTGTTCCAGGAGATGACATTGTTGGCTTTATAACAAGGAATCAGGGCGTTTCTGTTCATAGAACAGATTGCCAAAATATGATTGATTTGCAAAAGTCGCAATCGGAACGTGTTATTCCTGTTCAATGGACAAGCGACAAAGGCTTGTTCCTTGTTAAAGTTCAAGTAGAAGCTTTGGATCGTCAGCATTTGCTTTCAGATGTTACACGAGTTCTTTCGGATCATGGCGTAAATATTCTTTCGGGAACGATTGCTACTGGAGACGATCGCGTTGCTACAAGCCAATTTACGTTTGAAATGGCAGATCCTCAGCATTTGAACACTCTTCTTGCTGCAATTCGTAAGATTGATGGCGTTTTTGACGTTTATAGAATTACTGGTGCAAAAGATAGTGCGGAACCGCGACTTAGAAAAATGGAACGCGATTAAACTGCGACTAAACAGTAACTAAATCGTAGCTAAAGCGCAACTAAACAATAAAACTTCCAGTCAAATAATCCTTTGGCTGGAAGTTTTATTATTGCAATTCTTATACTATTTTTGCTTTATTTTAGCTAATGTTTTTACTTAATAACATCAATAGATATAATTCCAACTGGCTCTAGTGGAGCATCGGACCTATCTGTTGGAACAGATTCTAGCTTATCTACAACAGCTTTAGACTCATCGTCCACAACTTCTCCAAAAATCGTGTGATGACCATCAAGCCAAGGAGTTGGAACAGTTGTTATAAAGAATTGAGATCCATTCGTGCCATGCAAGCGGCCATCGCGTCCGCGTTGCTTTCCAGCATTTGCCATTGCGAGCAAATATGGCTTATCGAACTTTAGAGATGGGTCAATCTCGTCGTCAAATTCGTAGCCAGGACCGCCCATTCCGTTTCCAAGAGGGCATCCGCCTTGAATCATAAAGTCTTTAATAATTCTGTGGAAAGTTAAGCCATTGTAGAAAGGCTCATTAGACTTTTCGCCGCTAAAAGGATCAATCCACTCTTTTTCGCCAGTTGCCAAGTCAACGAAATTTTTTACTGTAATAGGCGCTTTATCGTCAAAAAGATTAATCTTTATATCGCCTTCAGACGTATGCATATTAATAAGTGTCATATTGCGATTCTCCCATACATTAAAGACTGTTCACTGTTTATTTTGATTAATATTAGCGCTCGTGATGGTTGATTTTGTTGGATATTAAATCTCCAATGCTTTGCACTAATTGCACAAGCAAAATGCACAAAATTACTGCTGCGCTCATAACGTCGTATTGATAACGCTGATATCCGTAGCGAATCGCAATATCTCCAAGTCCTCCTGCGCCAACTGTTCCAGCCATTGCTGAGAATCCAAAAAGCGTAATAAACGTTAATGCTGCTCCGCGAATTAGCGAAGGTAAACTTTCAAAAAGCAATACTTTGAACACGATTTGTGTGTTGCTTGCTCCAAAACTTTGAGCAGCTTCTATAAGACTTCCGTCAACTTCTGCCAAAGATTGCTCAACAATTCGCGCTACGAATGGCGCAGCTGTTATAACAAGCGGAACAATTGCTCCTGGAACACCTAAAGATGTTCCAACAATAAGCCTTGTAAGTGGGATTATAGCAACAAGCAAAATTATAAACGGAATAGATCTCACAACGTTTACAATGCTTCCTAAAACAGTGTTAAGCAGCGCGTTTTTGCAAATTCCTTGCTTTGCGCTTGTTATAAGAAGAACTCCTATTGGAAGTCCTATTACGTATGCAAATAATGTAGATATTGAAGTCATAACAATTGTGTCTTTTGTGCCTTCAATAATTAGTTCTCCATATTCGTCTATAAATTGTGAAATATTTTCTGGCATTTTATTTCACCTCGCTGTTTTCGTTGCTGTTGCTGATGTTTTTGCTGTTATCTCTATGATTTTCAACATTTTCGTTTGCAATAAGTGTTTTTAGAATATTGCTTTGCGGATTCTTGAAAAGCGTTGAAGTATCGCCGATTTCTACGATTTTTCCACTATCAATCATTGCAACTCTATCGCAAATATTGCGTGCAACTGCAAGAGAGTGAGTAATAATAACCAATGTAACGTTAAGATCTCGGTTGATTCTTCTAAGCAAATCAAGTATTTGCGCAGTAGTTGTTGAATCCAATGCGCTTGTAGCTTCATCACAAAGCATAATCGAAGGATTGTTAGCAAGCGCTCGCGCAATAGCAACACGTTGCTGCTGGCCGCCAGAAAGCTGAATAGGGTAGCGGTTTGCTAAATCTTTTAAGCCAACTAAGTCAAGCAAATATTTTGCTCGTTCTTCTCGTTCGTTTTTATTCGTGTGGTTTATTTCCAAAGGAAAAGTCACATTTTGCAATACGGTTCTCTGCTGAAAAAGACTAAAGTTTTGGAAAATCATGCCAATATTTGACCTGATATTAGATAAATCGCGATTTTTAGCATCTGTAATATCTTTTCCGTCTATTACAACTTTTCCGCTCGTAGGTCTTTCTAAAAGGTTTATGCATCTAACTAGCGAAGACTTTCCAGCTCCCGAAGAACCTAAAATTCCAAAAACTTCTCCCGATTCAATAGTCAAATTAATGTCTTTAAGCGCTTCGTGCTTAGTTTTGCCGCTTGAATAAGTCTTATAAAGATGTTCAATCTGAATCATTTTTCCACCGATTGTAGAACGAATTGTAAAACGAATTATAAAACAAATATGAGGCACGTGCCTCTAGTTTTTTTAGAGGCACATGTCTTTTTTTTTTATTTGCGATTAGACGCTGTAATCACGTTAAAACACTGGAAGAACAGCGCCGTTGTAGTTTTTCTTTATAAAATCACGAACTGCATCTGTTTTTAACGCTTTTACAAGAGCCTTGATTTTAGCAAGTTTTTCGGAGCCCTTCTTAACAGCAATAATGTTTTCGTATGTCTTAGCGGCTACGCCTCCAACTTTTTCGCTTGTAAGAGGATCTTTAGTTGGGTTAAATCCAGCTTGAATAGCGTAGTTTCCGTTTAGAGCAGCTAAATCAACGTCTTTAACGACTGTTGGAACCAAAGAGGCGTCTATTTCCTTAAACTTTAGATTCTTTGGATTAGAAACAATATCCTTCTTGGTTGAGTTAACATCCTTTGGATTCTTTAGCTTAAGAAGACCTGCGTCTTGCAAAAGAAGAAGTGCGCGAGCTTCGTTGGTTGGATCGCTAGGAACAGCAACTGTTGCACCATCTTTTAAGTCCTTAATTGTTTTAGTCTTTCCTGGGTAAAGTCCAAATGGCTCAAAGTGGATTCCAGCAATAGAAATAATATGCGTTCCTCTTTCTTTATTAAAGTTATCTAAGTATGGCAAATGCTGATGGTAGTTTGCGTCTGCTTCGCCTTCTTCTACAGCAGTATTTGGCTGAACGTAATCAGTAAATTCCTTAACAACCAACTTATAGCCTTGCTTTTGCAAAATAGGCTTAACTACTTTATTCAAAATATCGCTGTGAGGAGTTGGGGAAGCTGCAACCTTAATCACCTTATCGTCTTTAGTTGCTCCATTTGCAGAAGATCCGCATGCGCTTAGCGAAAGACCCAAAATCGCAGTTAGTGCTGTAAAAGCTGCAATAATCTTTGTGTTCTTTTTTGTGATTTTCATGTTTTTCCCCTTGTCCTTTAATGTTTTTTGCTAGTTGATTATTTTGTTTCTTAGCAACGGAATATCAATATATGCGATTTTGCAGCCTCTTCGCTACCTATTTTCTATTTGTATAATTTATGACGAGTTAGTAAAGCTAATAAAATCAATAAGATAATCAACAATTATTTTTTGCATTTAGGACTTGATTTTTTGTTTTTCCTTATTGTTTTGGCGTGGCGTTTTGCAATCTTTTTGTTTTAGAAAGCTTTAAAATGATATGGCTTGTGCAACATGGCTTATAATAAAAACATGACTTCTTTGCGTTTAGCTTTAGCTCAAATTGACACTTGCGTTGGAAATATAAGCAAAAATACGGATGAAATATTGCGATTTTGCAAAGACGCAAGTAGGGGGAACGCCGATATTGTTGTGTTTCCAGAAATGACACTAACTGGGTATCCAATCGAAGACCTTGCTTTGCGTGCAACATTTAGAAAAGCAGCTAATAATGCCGCTTATAGTCTTGCAAAAAGCTTAAAAGATAGCGGATTAGGTGATTTATACGTTGTTGTTGGAACGGTTGGTGTAGACGATGAGTTAGGTAAGCCAAGAAATCGCTTGCTTGTTATTAACAACGGAAAAGTGGCGCTTGTTTACGACAAACATTTTTTGCCAAATTATGGCGTTTTTGACGAATTTAGAATTTTCTCGTCTGGAAACGATTGCGGGATTCTAAACGTTAAAGGCGCAAAATTAGGATTTGCGATTTGCGAAGACATTTGGCAAGATGGCGGCCCAGTTGCGCGTCTTTCTAAAGAGGGGATTGATGTTCTAGTAACAATCAACGGTTCTCCGTACGAAGAAGGCAAAACGGATATTCGCTTAAAACTGGCTCAAAAGCGTGCAAAAGAGGTTAATGCTCCGCTTGTTTATGTAAATCAAGTTGGTGCTCAAGACGATCTTGTTTTTGATGGCGGCAGCTTTGTAGTAAATGCAGACGGATCTTTGATTGAGCGTTCTAAGATGTTTGATCAAGACTTAAGTTTTGTTGATTTTAATACAGATTTAGATGTGCAAAAGTGCTCGACGATTGCTCAAAAATTAGACCCAGACGAAGAAGTTTATTGCGCATGCGTTTTAGGACTTAGAGATTACATGCGTAAAAATGGCTTTAAGGGTGTTTGCTTAGGACTTTCTGGCGGAATCGACTCTGCGCTAGTTGCAACTATGGCGGCGGATGCTTGCGGAGGGCAAAACGTTTGGGGAATTTCAATGCCAAGCATGTATTCTTCGCTTGGTTCTAAAGACGATGCTTGCGATTTAGCTAAGCGCCTTGGAGCACATTACGATATTCAGCCTATTGAGCCGCTTTTTAAGTCATTCCAAAATCAGCTTGATTTGCAAGGTGTTGCTGCAGAAAATTTGCAAGCGCGAGTTAGAGGCGTGATTGTTATGGCGTATTCTAATTCAAAAGGTTTGCTGGCTTTAGCTACTGGCAATAAGTCGGAGCTTGCATGCGGTTATTCTACGATTTATGGAGATGCGGTAGGTGGGTATGCTCCTATTAAAGATTTGTTTAAGACTCGCGTTTGGGCGCTTTCTAGATGGCGTAATCGCGCTGCTAAAAATGGCGTAGGTCTTGGAATGTTGCCTATTGCTGGTAGTGAAGATTTTCCTAAAGACAATAATCCTAAAGAAAAGGCTCCAAAAGATGGCATTCTTATACCTGTAAACTCTATTGTTAAGCCTCCAAGTGCCGAGCTTAGGCCAGGGCAAAAGGATTCAGATTCTTTGCCAGAATACGATTTGCTAGACAAAGTGCTGGAAGCGCATATAGAGCTTGCTCACGGCAGGGCGGATTTGCTTGCAGACGGTTTTGATGAGCGCACAGTTGATACAGTTATTCAGCTTGTAGACCGCGCAGAATGGAAGCGTAGGCAGTATCCGTTAGGTCCAAAAGTTAGTGCGATTGCGTTTGGTAGAGATAGGCGAATTCCAGTAACAACGGCGTTTAGAGAATAGGCGAAGGCTGGGAACGGATTGGTGAAGCTTGGAAAAAGTCGCAAGCAACCGCCTGTTCTCTACGCGTTGTATATGTGCTAGTTTGAGGATTCAAACTAGCATTTTTATTAAAAATAAGCTAAAAAACAGTAAAATGTGAGGTAACTCACGTTAAAAATGCCAAAAATCGACGTGTACTGTTTAAACATTGCTCTAACATAGTAGAGAAGGCGACGTGAAGAAGCGTCGTGGATACGAAAGGAGTCAAATATGGCATCAGTGGATGCATCCGTTCTCACCGAAGAGGATCTTCGTGCAAAAGCGTGGGATGGATTTACAAGCGGCAATTGGGAAAAAGATATTGACGTTCGTGACTTTATCCTAAAGAATTACACTCCATACGAGGGTGATGAGACTTTCTTGGCAGACGCCACCGAAAAAACTAAGCATATGTGGAAGTACCTCGACGACAACTACTTGGCTGTCGAGCGTGAGCGCCGCGTATACGACGTTGAAACACATATTCCAGCAGGTATTGACGCAATGCCAGCAGGCTACATTGAAAGCCCAGAAGTAGATAACGTAATCGTAGGTCTTCAAACCGACGAACCTTGCAAGCGCGCTATGATGCCAAACGGCGGTTGGCGAATGGTTGAGCAGGCCATTAAGGAAGCTGGCAAGGAAGTAGATCCAGAAATCAAGAAGATTTTCACCGTTTATCGCAAGACTCATAACGATGGCGTGTTTGGTGTTTACACCAAGAATATTAAGATTGCTCGCCACAACAAGATTTTGACTGGTTTGCCAGATGCTTATGGCCGTGGCCGTATTATCGGTGATTATCGTCGTGTGGCTCTTTACGGCGTAAACATGCTTATTGAGTTCAAGAAGCGCGATAAGGATTCGATTCCATACCGCAACGACTTTACTGAGACCGAGATTGAGCATTGGATTCGCTTCCGCGAAGAGCACGATGAGCAAATCAAGGCTTTGAAGCAGCTTATTAACTTGGGCAACGAGTATGGCTTGGATTTGAGCCGCCCAGCTCAAACCGCTAAGGAAGCTGTTCAGTGGACTTACATGGGCTATCTTGCTTCTGTTAAGAGCCAGGATGGCGCTGCAATGAGCTTCGGCCGTGTTTCCGCATTCTTCGATTGCTACTTTGAGCGCGATTTGAAGGCTGGATTAATCAACGAAACCGACGCTCAGGAAATCATTGATGCATTGGTTATGAAGCTTCGTATTGTGCGCTTCTTGCGTACTAAGGATTACGACGCAATCTTCTCTGGAGATCCATACTGGGCAACTTGGTCCGATGCAGGCTTCAGCGATGATGGCCGTACCTTTGTTACTAAGACTTCGTTCCGTTTGCTCAACACTTTGACTCTTGAGCATCTAGGTCCTGGTCCAGAGCCAAACATCACTATTTTCTGGGATCCAAAGCTTCCAGAAGCCTACAAGCGTTTCTGCGCACGAATCTCTATCGACACTTCTGCAATTCAGTACGAGTCCGATAAAGATATTCGTGAGCACTGGGGCGACGACGCTGCTATTGCTTGCTGCGTTTCCCCAATGCGCGTTGGTAAGCAAATGCAGTTCTTCGCTGCACGCGTTAACTCCGCAAAGGCTTTGCTCTACGCGATTAACGGTGGCCGCGATGAGATGACTGGCATGCAGGTTATTGATAAGGGCGTTATTGACCCAATCAAGCCAGAAGCTGATGGAACTCTTGACTACGAGAAGGTTAAGGCCAACTACGAGAAGGCTTTGGAATGGCTTTCCGAAACCTACATTGAGGCTTTGAACATAATCCACTACATGCACGATAAGTACGCGTACGAGTCCATTGAGATGGCTTTGCATGATAGGGAAGTCTATCGTACACTCGGCTGCGGTATGTCTGGCTTGTCTATTGCTGCAGATTCCTTGGCTGCTATAAAGTATGCGAAGGTTTACCCAATCTACAACAAGGATGCTAAGACTGCAGAAGGCCACGAGTACGAGTACATTGAAGGCGCAGACGACGACTTAATCGTTGGCTACAAGACGGTTGGCGAGTTCCCAATCTACGGTAACGATGACGATCGTGCTGATGACTTGGCAAAGTGGGTTGTAAGCACTGTTATGGGTCAAGTAAAGCGTTTGCCTGTATACCGTAATGCTGTTCCAACTCAGTCCATCTTGACTATTACTTCTAACGTTGAGTACGGCAAGAACACTGGTTCCTTCCCATCTGGCCACAAGAAGGGCACTCCTTACGCTCCAGGTGCAAACCCAGAAAATGGTATGGATTCTCACGGCATGCTTCCATCCATGTTCTCTGTTGGCAAGATTGACTATGACGATGCTCTCGATGGTATCTCGTTGACTAACACCATTACTCCAGATGGTTTGGGTAGAGACGAAGACGAGCGTATTAACAACCTTGTTGGTATTTTGGACGCTGGCAACGGCCACGGCTTGTACCACGCAAACATCAATGTTTTGCGTAAGGAACAGCTTGAAGACGCTGTTGAGCATCCAGAAAAGTACCCACATCTTACGGTTCGTGTTTCTGGCTACGCAGTGAACTTTGTAAAGCTCACTAAGGAGCAGCAGCTCGACGTTATTTCTCGTACATTCCACCAGGGTTCAGTTACTGACTGATTCTGATTGATTGCGAATGCCGCCGGGGGTGAGCAGGTTTTGCTCCTGGCGGCTTTTCAAATAAAATAGACTTAAAAGGTATACCAAAGACGGTTATAGGGGGCATATGATGGCTGAAAACACAGCATTTCGCACTACGACTCAGCACATGTTAAAGGAGTCAAAAGAGTATGCCCGACAAACTTTAATGGGTGGTCTTTCTGGTTTTGAATCTCCAATTGGATTAGACAGAAAAGACCGCTTAGTTGCTCTTAAAACTGGCGATATTGGATTTGTGCATTCTTGGGATATCAATACTTCTGTTGATGGCCCTGGCACTCGTATGACGGTGTTTATGAGTGGCTGCCCACTTCGTTGCCAATATTGCCAAAATCCTGATACTTGGAAAATGCGTGACGGCAAGCCAGTCTACTTAGATGCAATGATTAAAAAAGTAGACCGTTATCAAAGTCTTTTTAAGGCAACAGGCGGCGGAATCACATTTTCTGGCGGCGAGTCCATGATGCAACCAGCTTTTGTATCTAGAGTGTTTCGTGCAGCAAAAGAGATGGGCGTGCATACTTGCTTAGATACTTCGGGCTTTTTGAATCGCAATTATACAGACGAAATGATTGACGACATTGATCTTTGCTTGCTAGACGTTAAATCTGGTATTGAAGAAACGTATAAAAAAGTAACTGGCGGCTTGCTTCAGCCAACTATTGACTTTGGTCAGCGATTGGCGAAGGCTGGTAAGAAGATTTGGGTGCGTTTTGTGCTCGTTCCAGGTCTTACAGACAGTGAAGAAAATGTTGAAAAAGTTGCTGAGATTTGCGATTCGTTTGGGGATGCTGTTGAGCATATTGACGTGCTTGGATTCCATCAACTAGGTCGCCCAAAGTGGCATGAGCTTAGGATTCCGTACCCTCTTGAGAATCAAAAAGGACCTTCTAAGGCGCTTAAAGAGCGAGTTGTAAACCAGTTCAAAGACCACGGTTTTGTAGTGTACTAGACTGAACCTCGATGCGTTTTAGGCAATTTTTGCGTATTGTATTGTTTTTTTTTTTAAAGGATTTTGTATAATTATACAAATAACCTTTTTTAGAGAAAGGATACGCAATGAAGCGCAGAATAGGTTGTTGGATTGCATTAGCTTTTACATTAGCGTTAGCTATTTTTGTGCGGTGTAACGATCAGTTTGGTTTTGCTACAGCGCTTACTGTTTTCGTTATTTTGCCAATAATTTTGTTGCCAATAAACATTGTTGCATCGTTTGATGAGAAACTTCTTATTGAAGTGCCAATAATATCTATTGCGATAACTTTTGTTATAGAACTTGTTACTTTTTCAATATCCAAGTTCTCGGATTTAGGTTTACATGCTGGCTACGTTGTTCCAACAGTTTTAGCTTCGGCAGTCGCATTTACTCTTACTAGATTCCTTAAAACTAGGCTTGTTAAGCGCATAAATCGCGAAATAGCAAACAATAAAGCAGATTGATTATTTGATTGATTGCTTATTTTTGATTAGTCGTAGTTGTGTGCGAAAGTTGAAGCCGTGTTAAAAGATGCATAATCTATAACACGGCTTAAATATTTTTTACGGATATTTTGCAAAAAATTGCAAAGTAAGATGCAAAAAGCGTAAGAATTTGGCTAAAGCGTACAATCGGGAGGCGTTCTTGAATAAGGAACCAAAGCTCTTAAAAGAGCCTAGAGAAGGAGTTCCAGAAGTCATTGATACGCTTGAATCATATAAAGAATATTGTAATTTGTTAGCAGCAGGGTCGGGGCCTTTGGCTGCAGACGCAGAGCGCGCATCTGGTTTTAGATATGGTCACGAAGATTGGCTGATTCAGTTCAAACGCAAAGGTGCAGGAATTGGATTGCTGGACCCAATAGCGCTAGGAAAACTTGGCGTTGATTGGCATGAATTTAACCAGGCAGTAGGGGACGCGCCTTGGATTATTCACGATTCTATGCAAGATTTGCCAGGATTTTTCGATATTGGTTTGCGTCCGCGTGCTTTATTTGATACAGAAATCGCAGCTAAATTGCTTGGTAGAAAGCGCTTTGGATTAAGCTCTGTAACTGAATATTATTTGGGATTGACTCTTGCAAAAGAACATTCTGCAGCGGATTGGTCATATAGACCTCTTCCTAGAGATTGGCGAAATTATGCTGCTTTAGACGTTGAATTGCTAATCGAATTAGAAGAAGTAATGAGCGGCGAGTTAAAAAAGCAAGGCAAGCTTTTATGGGCAAATCAAGAGTTTTCACACTTATTAAGTAAAGGTGCTCAAAAGAAGGCTCCTCACCCAAATCCTTGGCTTAGAATATCTCATATAAGCGTTCTTATGCACGATAAAATCGGCTTAATGATTGCAAAAGAGCTTTGGCAAAAGCGAGATGAGCTTGCTTGTCAATACGATATTGCGCCAACTCTATTGCTTTCGGATGCTGCGATTATTGAAGCAGGAAAGCGAAAACCAAGTAATTCTAGGGAGTTTCGCTCAATTCGCATTCTTAACGAACGCGTTAGGATTCACACAGGCAGCGAGCAAGACAAGATGTTTGAACGCTATGCTCCGATTCAGCGCAAAATCAAGCCAAATGTGTGGAAAGCTGTTATAGAAGACGCGATTAGTCGCGCTAAAAGTGGGGAAGTTGCTATTGTTTCTAAGCTTGATGATTCAAGTAGTAAATATGGCAATTACAACGATGCTGGCGATTTTGGCGATTCTGGCAATTCTGCGGATTCTGGCAATTCTGCGGATTCTGGCGACGCACAAGAATCGCAAGCAGCTCCACGATCTATGAAGTATTGGCGTGATCATCATCCCAAAAGATATGAGCGCTTACAAAATGTAAAGCAGTCTTTAATCAAGATTGCAGAAGATACGCATACGCCTACGGAAATCATTATTAAACCGCAAATTATTCGCAATCTTTGTTGGCAAGATAATATTGAGCATATTGATGTTAAGGAGTTTCTTGTAGAGCAGGGTGCAAGAACGTGGCAAAGCGATTTAATTGCTGAGTCCGTAACTCGAGCTATTATGTAACGGTTGTGCCATATGGCAGAAGCTAGAAAACGTAATTTCAGGAGCGCAAGCGTGAAAATCAGCGTCAGGAATCTTGAGCCAACTAAGGTTAAGCTCACCATTACCGCAGATCTCGAAGATTTTGAGCCATTTATGGATCAGGCTCGTAAAGAGATCGCAAAGCAAATCAACGTGCCAGGTTTCCGTAAGGGACACGTACCAGGCAAGATTGTAGATCAGCGAGTTGGCTTCGGAGCTGTTGCCGGTGAAGCTGTAAATTCTGCTGTTCCAGAGCTTTATTCTAAGGCTTTGGAAGAAAAGAAGATTCGCCCAATGGATCAGCCAGAATTTGATGTTCAGGAAGTCCCAGAATCTGCTAAAGACGAACTTAAGCTTAAGTTTGTTGCAACTGTTGAGCGTCGCCCAGAGTTCAAGCTTAACAAGTTTAAGGGTGTAGAAATCGAAGTAGAGAAGCCAGAAGTTAAAGATAGCGATGTTAAGGCTCGTCTTGAGGCTTTGCGCGCACGTTTTGGCACTCTTGTTGGTGTTGATCGCCCAGCTAAGAAGGGTGATTTTGCAAACATCGATTTGGAAGCTAAGATTAACGACGAAGTTGCCGATTCTCAAAATGGCGTAAGCTACGAGCTTGGTTCCAACACTATGCTTGATGGTTTGGATGAGGCTTTGGAAGGTCTTTCCGCTGGAGAAGAAACCACTTTTGAAGGTACTCTCGAAGCTGGAAAGAACCAGGGCAAGAAAGCTCAGGTTAAGGTAAAGGTTAACTCCGTTAAGGCTCAAGAATTGCCAAAGCTTGACGATGAGTTTGCTAAGGAAGCATCTGAGTTCGACACTCTAAAGGAACTTAAGGAAGACGTTCGTAAGTCTTTGGAGCAGGCAAATGAAGGCCGTCAGGCAACTCTTGCTCGCGATGCTTTTATTGCTAAGATTCAAGAAGAAGTTGAAATTCCTGTGCCAAAGGGTGTTAAAGATAAGGCTGTTGCCGAGCACCTTAAGGGCATGACTCCAGACCCAGAAAAGGCCACTAAGAAGCAAAAGGAAGAGGCTGAAAAGGCTGCAGAAAAGGAGCTTCGTGACCAGATGGTTCTCGACGCTTTGGCAGAAAGCCTCGATGTTTCTGTTTCTCAAGCAGACGTTACCAACTTCTTGGTTTCTGTTGCTCAGCAGTACGGAATGGATCCAAGCCAGTTTATTAACGCTATTGTTCGCAATGGTCAGCTTGGTTCTGCTGTTCAAGAAGTTGCTCGCTCTAAGGGCTTGCTTGCTGGCATGCGTGCTGTAAAGTTCGTTGCTGGCGGAGAAGCTCTTGATTTGAGTGCTTTCTTGTCGGAAGATGAAGAGCCAGAAGATGAAAGCGTTAAGGCTGCTTCTGCTGCTGCAGCTGTTGCCGATGAGCTTTCTGCTGAAAAGTAGTTAGAGTCTTCTAAATTAGAATCTTCTAATAATCTTGTTATTTAAGGCCTAGTGGAGTATAGCTCTGCTGGGTCTTACTTATATTTAATTAAATAATTACTATATAGAATTACGATTATTATAGAAAAATGTTAAGAATTGCGAGACATTATGGATAGTAGTGCTAAAACAAAGCATGAATCTTGTTGCAGATTTAGCAAATTCGGCAAATCTTGCAAATTATTTAGTTTTGCAATTCTAGTAGCGCGTTTTATTGCAGTCTCTGTTGCTCTTGGCGTTCTTGTTGGCTTAGGAGCAACAGTTCTTACGCTTATTTTTTACGCTGTACAACACCTTGCTTTTGGCTCAATTGAATCTGCTAAAAATACTGTATTTTTAGGGCTTCCTTGGTATCGATACGTGCTACCTGGCACAATTGCTATGACTATTGCTGCACTGGCTTGGTATTTTTTGCGAAAGAAGGAGAATCCTCCTCGAATCGTTACTATTCCACAAGCCGTTAGTGGCAGTAGAATGCCAATTTTTTCTACTATTGCACATGTTTTATTACAAATCGTCATTGTTGGATCTGGAATTTCAATCGGAAGGGAAGTAGCTCCTAGAGAATTAGCTGCAATGATTGCTCAGCGTTGCAGCAGTATTTTTAATGTGTCTGTTAAAACTCAGCGTATACTAGTTGCGTCTGCTGCAGGTGCTGGCTTGGCTGCAGTGTACCATGCGCCTTTAGCTGGCACTGTGCTTTCTTTAGGTTTGCTTAGTAAAACTCAAGGTTTTGGTTTTTATGCGTGGCTAAATCGCGAAAATGGCTCTGTAATAGTTAATGCACTTAAAAATATTGCGCGCTCGGAGCGTTTGCGTTGCTTGCCTTTTGCTCTTGTTATGAATTATGTTGCTGCGTTTGTTGTTGAGTTTTTATTGCATCATTCTAGATACTACAATATTTCGCAATTTTCTTGCGTGTTTTCTTGGCAAATTTGCGTTTTAACTGTTGTTGTTGGTGCAGTGTGCGGCTTAGTTGGTTACGTTTTTCGCTTGGGTATTATTTGGTGTAGAACTCATGCTTTGCGTGGCATACAAATGCTGTGTTTTATGCCTGTAGCTGGCTTAGTTATTGGTGTTGCGGCTTGTTGGTTTCCGCATATTATGGGGAATGGTAGGTCGCTTTCTCAGCTTGCTTTTTCTGTAGCTAGTTTTCCGTATTTGGCAGAAAACTCGCATATTGTTACTATTTTGTTGCTTCTTGCGCTAATGAAAATGGCTGCTACTTTGCTTGTTTTGCGCTATGGTGCTTCTGGAGGCGTATTGCAGCCAAGCATTTCAACTGGCGCTTGCTTTGGTGTGATTTTATACGCTATTTTTTCAACGTCTGGTTTTTTGCAAGTTTTTGACATTTCGCAAGTTTCCGCAATTTCTGTATCTATTATTGGCGCTGCTTCTTTACTTGCGTCTTCTAGAAAAGCTCCGATTATGGCGTGGCTTTTAGTTGCGGAATTAGTAAACGCACCGTTTACATTACTTTGTCTTATGCTATTGGCGGTGATTGTGTCTAGTTGCGTGTCTAGTTGCGTGTCTAATTGCGTGTCTAATTGCGTTAAGCGTTTTACTTCACATTCTTGTTTTGCGGTCACGCGCACACGATAGTCTAGATGTATTCAAAATGTTTGTAAGGAGATAAGGTGACTGATCTGTTTACGGCTTCTCCCGTTATGCAAGAAGGGGAGCCACAAAATCCAACGGATTCGATTTTTAATCAACTCTTAAAGGATCGTATTATTTGGCTTGGCTCTGAAGTCAAGGATGAAAATGCCAATATTATTTGCGCTCAGATGCTTATGCTAGCTGCGCAAGATCCTAAGAAAGATATTTGGCTTTATATTAATTCGCCAGGTGGTTCTATTACCGCTGGAATGGCTATTTACGACACTATGCAGCTTATTGAGCCAGATGTTGCTACGATTGCTGTTGGCATGGCTGCTTCTATGGGTCAGTTCTTGCTGAGTTCTGGCACGCCTGGTAAGCGTTTTATTACGTCTCACGCTCGCGTGCTAATGCACCAGCCTTCTGGCGGTGTTGGTGGCACTGCTACAGACGTGCGTATTAATGCTGAACTTATTATGGATATGAAGAAAACTCTCGCTGAGCTAACGGCTCAGCAGACTGGTCATACTGTTGAAGAGATCTACCGAGACAACGAGTATGATCATTGGTTTACTGCTCAGCAGGCTTTGGAGTATGGCTTTGTAGATAAGATTGTTACCACTCCAGCTTCTATGCGTGGGGAGGAGTGATTTTAATGGCAAGTGAAGAAGCAAAGTTTGTTGCTCGCGCTAAGCGTTTGGGCGGATTTGGTCAGACCAGTGGTGTGTTTACGAATCGTTATGTTTTGCCGCAATTTGGTGAGCAGACTCCTTATGGTATGAAAACTCAAGATCCATACACTAAGCTTTTTGAAGACCGCATTATTTTTATGGGTGTTCAGGTAGACGACACTTCTGCAGACGACATTATGGCTCAGCTTTTGGTTCTAGAAAGCATGGATCCAAGCAGAGATGTAATGATGTACATTAACTCTCCTGGTGGCTCTATGACGGCTATGACGGCTATTTACGATACCATGCAATACATTAAGCCAGATGTTCAAACGGTGTGCTTGGGTCAAGCTGCTTCGGCTGCTGCGATTTTGCTTGCTGCTGGTGCTGCTGGTAAGCGCATGATTTTGCCAAATGCTCGCGTGCTTATTCATCAACCTGCAATGGGTCAAGATTTTGGCAAGGCTACAGAGATAGAGCTTCAAGCTAAGGAGATGTTGCGTTTGCGCGAATGGTTAGAGGCCACTCTTGCAAAGCACACTGGCCAAAGTGTTGAGCGAATTCGTAAAGATATTGAGGTAGACACTATTCTTACCGCTCCTCAAGCTAAAGAATACGGAATGGTAGACGAGGTTCTTGAACATAGATCTTAAGGATTTTATGTTTTAGATTCTTATGTTTTAGATTCTTATGTTTTAACTGCAGACCCTGGCGATGGCGACACGCCAGGGTTTGTATTTTTGTAAAGATGGTTGTATATTAGTCAAGTTGCCAAAAACAACGGAAAGTTAAAGTTCCAAGTTTTTGGAGAACATGCGCCAGTAGCCCAACGGATTAGAGCATCTGACTACGGATCAGAAGGTTGCAGGTTCGAATCCTGTCTGGCGCACAATACACGCGGTTTTTGCCGCGTTTTTTTTTATAATGGTTGTTATCAAAAGTGATTGATTAATTAATTGAGAAAAAGAGGCTATCTTATGCAACCTGAGAAAGTTAATCGTTATAGTTTGCGTAAGCTCGGACAACATTTCGTTTCTGCTGTGGTGGCAGTTGTGGTGGTTGGAATTTTGTCCTCTGGAATGGCTATATCTCAAGCGACACTTGCTCACGCTGACACGGTGGGTAAAGATAATGATTTAAGGAATGGCTCAGAAAGTAGCCGTACCGCAGGTTCTGCAAACAAAACTAATTTAACTAAAGATGAAGAAGGCTATTATGACCTTATGACTGAAAAAACTTCAGAAAATCTCTATCCAGAAGTTTTTTCAAATGAAGAATTGCAAAAAGCTGAAGCAGAAAAATACGATAAAGTAAAAATTTATTTTACTCCAAAAGGAAAAGACTTTAACCCAAAAGGAAAAGATACCAAACAATTAACATTAATAGGATGGAGATTTGTAGATTGGTATCCACAAGATGGAACAGTTGATTACTTTATATTTTTACCAAAAAGAAATGTAGAGAGTGCAAGAGCACAAGTTGGAGCAGTTTATCACGCTTTTAACACCTTAGAAGAAGGCAATAAAATTTCTTTTAATGACGGTAAATATGCCGAAACGCCATTTTCTCTTTCGGTAAATAAAAAAGTCCTTGGAGAAAATTTAACAGAGGAAACTAAATTTAAAGTAAATCCAAAGCAAACTCGTGCATTTGTTAGAGTTAGCTATCAAACAACTAAAAATGACGATGCACTCTCACAAGTTTTTTATGTAGATAGATATGGAGAAGGAAATACTATATTTAAATTTTTTGTAACTTCTGTAGATGTAGATTTTCACTTTGTAGATGATAGTAGTTATAGAAAATTAACAAACCAAAAATTATCTTCACCTCTAAAAGAAAGAAGTGAAAAAGATAAAAATTCTTTTTCTAATGAACCTTTTAAAAAACTTGATCTAAAAGATATGCTTGACATTGTTAAAACAGATAAAGCTTTCTTTGGGAATAATCCAGTTTATAAAGCTAGATTGTCCACTCCTTTATTGTCGTATGATGGTGATGAAAAAAGCTCAAGAAAAAGACCTACTTTAGAAGAGTTAAAAGCAAAAACAATTCCAGGATATATTTACTGTGATAATGATATAGATAAGCCAAAAACAAAAGAATTTAAAAAAGATGACTCTACAACTAAAGAAAAAGGCAACCATTATTTAACTTATGGCTATGATAACGATAGAAATATGTTGACTACAAAACATTACTATCTCACTTATCGTGCCCTACCAACAGAGATTGTTGTTCGTCAATTTAAAGAAGATAAAAAAACTCCTTTAGATAATAGTTTTGATCTTTATCGTGTAGAAGATAATAAAGAGGTTTTAGTTAAATCTGCTATTAAACCTAATCATTCTCGTGCGAATGAAAAAGAAGATGCTATAAATGTAATAGAAGAAATGATGAAAAAAACTACAATAAATGATGCTGGATATTATGAACCAAATAATCTTCTTTATTTAGAACCAGGAAAATATGTTTTAAAATCACAAACATTAGATGAAAAATACTATAACGAAAAAGAAAATCAGGAATTTACAGTTGGTCTTTTAGATAGTAGTGACAAAAAAACAAGAATAGTCGTAGACTTTAATGCTGGTTTAAAACATAAAGTAAACTATAATTTCAAATCAGAAGATGGCAGAAACTTACCAGCAGAAGTTACAAACTTACTGCCAAAAGATGAAAATACATATAAAAAAGGCGAAAAAATAACTCCAGCTGACCCAACTCAAAAAGAAATAGCAGTAGACGGAGGGAAATGGACATTCATAGGATATGATACTAAAGAGCAAACAGTAGAAGATAAAGATTTAACATTCATAGGAACATGGAAATTTACTAGCATAAAACCTCTATCTACCCTAGACGAAGCACCTCAATTAGAAGTAGCTGACAAAGAAATAATGGTAGGAGAAGATTTAGATCTAAAAACACTAATAATAAAAGCAACAGATAAAGAAGACGGCGACTTAAAAGAAAAAGTAGAAATAGTAGATAAAGGTGGTTTTGACAATAACAAAGTCGGCACATATAAAATTACATATAAAGTAGCAGATAGCAAAGGAGCAACTGCAACAAAACAAGCGACAGTAACAGTAAAAGAAAAAACAACATCAGAGCCGCAGCCGAATCCACAGCCAGAGCCAGAGCAAGAGCCAGAGCCTCAGCCAGTGACGCCAACTCCGCAGCAAGAGCAGCAGCCGCAGTCAAATCCACAGTCAACGCCTCAGCCTCAGCCTAAGACAGAGTCGCAACAAGAGTCACAGCTGCAGCCGAAGCAAGAGTCAGAGCAAGAGTCACAGCCGCAGCCAAAGTCGCAGCCACAGCACAAAGCCACTTTACCACGGACAGGAACGACCGATAGTAGCTTAGTATTGATTGGAAGTGTATTAGCTGCGATGGGTGTTTTGCTTCAAGTAAGTAAACGAAAAGATTAATGTTTAATAATTGAACCCCTCTATCCACAGATAGCGGGGTTATAGGCCAAAACTGTGTAAAGCTAAGCTGATGAATATTTTGGAAATAGAATTAGTCAGCTTAGCTTTTTGATAATTACTGGTATTACAGATTTACGTCCTAAATGAACACCATCAACATGAATGTAATCATAAACTTTGTCTACGAATGGTACTTGCGGCCGTAAGTCCCAGAAAAGCTTATTTTTACGTCTTAAGGTACGGGCTGAGAAGTCGTATGAATACTTATCTTGAGTTTTATTAGATAAAAGCCAATTTAAGCCAACTGTTAAATCGTTTGATTGTTTATCATATGCTCTACTTTTAGAGGCTCCACAGTTAGAACAACGGTATCTAGTAGTGCCAGCATTGGTGTGACCATTCTTGCTCATTTTGTGATGACAGTTATCGCATAGTGGGTTATTCATACAAATGAAGAATAACCCACATTCGATATACATTGAGCCCTACTGCTATAAGGGTTATGGGCTGATTTTTTACACACTTTTTGTCCAGGTGGCGAATGTGCAGAAAACAGATTCGATTACCGCAAAACGCTTGTATTGCAATGCGTGAGACATGATTTCTTACACACTTTTGGGGCTTAGGACAATTTTTTAGACATTTTGTGCAATCATATCACGATGTTCCATAATTGTCTTTCCACTAATACTTATTTTAATTCTGTGATTGTTGTAAAAATCAATATAAGTATGAATAGCTTGACGTAATTCTTCTGTACTATCCCAGTTAAGTGGATAATACATTTCTGTTTTCATTCGTCCAAAAAAGCCTTCACAGGCAGCATTATCTCCACTATTTCCTTTTCTTGACATGGAGCGTGTAATACCAAGACCTTCTAATCTCTCAATCCACCTGCCACCTCTATAGTGACCTCCTCTATCGGTATGAATAACTAAGCTTTTACATTCTGTAGTGTCAAGGGTAGTTAAAGCCCCTTCTAACATTTCATCCACAAGACACTGATCTGGGTGGTTTGAAAGAGCGTAAGAGACCACTTTACCATCAAAACAGTCAATCATAGGGCTTAAATAGAGTTTTGACTCTTTTACTGAAAACTCAGTAATATCTGTAAGCCAAATCTTATTAGGTGAATCTGCATGAAAATTATTGTTAACAATGTTACTACATGCAGGAGTAATTTCTCCTATGTAACTTGAATAGCGTCTTTTACGCCTGGCATATCTAACTTCAATTAACTCTTCTTTCATGAGCCGTCTTACTACTTTTTCAGATACTTTAATACCTTTAGTTCTCAACACTAGCCACATTCTAGGAGAGCCATAAGTAAAGAAGTTTTCTTCTGCAATCTCGTGTATACGACACCGTATATGTGCGTATTTGTCAGGTTTTTGAAGAGCCTTTTTAGCATAATAATAACTTGAACGTTTTATCTGAAGTGTTTTAATCAGAAGCTCTAACGGTAACACTAAAAGTAGTTCTAGCATAATTTGCACCTTTAGTTTATTTGGCAGTTTATTGGGGATGCCGCCCTCTACTTTTTTTGATAACTCAAGCTCCTTCTCAAGTACAGCTTTTTCTACCATAAGTTTAGCTGCAAGTTCTTTTAACTCGCTTACATCATCAGGTAAGCTCTTAACAAGTTGAGCTTTTGTTTTATAAATACCTCTATCTACTTTCTCTTTCTTACTCATAAGACCTTCTTCACCATGCAATCGATAACTTTTTATCCAATCATAAATGATTGCATGAGTAGTAAGATCTAACTTTTTTGCAACTTCTTTAACTGACATACCACCTAAAGCTAGCTGACAAGCTTTGTGTTTTATTTTAAAAGAATAATGTCGCGGTAAATTTTTAGGCTTTTTAGGAGGTTGTCCTGGCTTCCTGACATTTTTAACCCAGTCAAATAAGACATGCCTTGATGGATATCCTAATACTCTTAATGTTTTACTATAGGATTTATATTTCTTGTAGGTTTGTATAGCATGTTTCTTTTGAGCTTCTGTATAGATAACTTTCATTGTGACTTTCAGACTCCTTCCATTTTGTACAGAATTTTGTCCTAAGCCTCTTTTGACCTATAACCCCTAATCCGAATAACCAGTACAAGAACCACAATAACAATGTTGTTGATGTATAATCGCTTTTGATAGTCTTTCCCGCATGCGCGGGTGTGATCCTTCTGTGTTTCGTGTTCTATCGTCTTTCTCGCATTGGCGAGGCAATTATCTGAGCTTCAAATGCATGTAATATGTTTGAAGCTCAGATAATTATAAATAAATATTCGATACAATCTTCCTTAAAACTTTTATTAAGAGTATATTTACCATTATTTAGTAATCATTGTAGATTAAGGGGATAGTAGGTATGAGATGTAATCATATTGTTAATCCTGCATTATGGGGTAAAAAGAGAGAAGTTAATGGAGTAATGCAATGGCTTCCTCTTGCTCAACACCTTGAAGATACTGGAAATGTTATTGGTCAATTATGGGATCATTGGCTTAGTGATGGTCAGCGAAGATTGATTGAAGCCTCATTAAGTAAACATGTTGATGCAAAAAAGTTATCTCAATTTTTAGGATGCATACATGATATTGGTAAAGCTACTCCAGTTTTTCAGTTTCGAAAATCGTATTCAAATTCAGAAGATTTAGATATTGCGTTAAAAAATAAGTTAGCTACTGTTGGTTTTACAAATATCGATGATTTTATTAAAAAGGCAGAAGATTGCTCGAGTAGCCATCACACTATAACTGGTCAAGCTATTCTTTCTAATGCTGGAGTTCCTGAAGGAATTTGTGCAATCGTTGGTGCTCATCACGGTAAGCCTTTAGATAATGATTTTGTTTATAAAAATAACGAATCTGCGTATTCTGACCATTACTATCAAAGTGAAACTGAAAGTGAGAATAGTAAATTATGGAAAAAATTGCAGAATGATATTTTGGTTTGGGCTTTAGAAAGAAATGATTTTTCTAATGTAGATGATCTTCCAGAAATAAGTGAGCCAGCACAAGTTTTGTTGTGTGGATTAGTAATTATGGCTGATTGGATTGCAAGCAATGAACACTATTTTCCGCTTATTCCAATAGAGAAAGATTTAATAGAAAACCAGGAAGAAAGATATAGAAAAGGCTGGGAAAAGTGGTTACAACATGGTTCTAAAGACGTATGGGAATCATTAAATTGTTGTAGCAATGTTTTGCAAATATACAAACATCGTTTTGGCTTCTTGCCGAATAGCATTCAGACAGTGTTGCACGATGTCATTTCTCATTGCAAAGAGCCTGGAATTTTTATTCTTGAATCTGCAATGGGTTCAGGAAAAACAGAAGCTTCTTTGATTGCCGCTGAGCAATTAGCAAATCTAACCGGAAGAAGCGGAGTATTCTTCGGTCTTCCTACTCAAGCAACTTCTAACGGAATGTTTAGGAGAGTTGAGGATTGGCTTAAAAGCGTGAATCGTGATTTTCAGGGTGAAATTGGTTTACGTTTAGTTCATGGTAAAGCTGAACTGAATGCAGATTATGCGCATTTACCGCATGGAATGCAAAATATGAATGATGGTTCTGAGAGTAGATCTAGTAATAATGATGTAAATAATAATGGAGTAATACTTAATGATTGGTTTACTGGGCGAAAAACCGCAATGTTGGATGATTTTGTAGTTGGTACAGTAGATCAATTTTTGTTAGCTTCGCTAAAGCAGAAACATCTTATGCTTCGTCATTTGGGTTTAAGTAAAAAAGTTGTAATTATTGACGAAGTGCACGCTTATGACGCTTATATGAATAAGTATCTTGAAGAATCTCTTATTTGGATGGCAGCATACGGTGTTCCCGTAGTGTTACTTTCTGCTACTTTACCAGCCAAGCGTAGAAAAGAACTTATAAAAGCCTATATGTGTGGGTTATTTGGATTTAGTTGGAGAGAATGTGATAAATCTAATGTTGATTTTGAAACAAATAATTATCCTTTAATTACGTACAGTGATAAAAACTGTGTAAAACAAAAATTTATTGAAAATGATGCTAGTGAAAATAAATCTGTTTCTGTAAGAAAAATAACAGACGATAGATTACACGAATCACTTGTTAGTGAGCTTAAATCTTTGTTAAATAATGGCGGCATTGCTGGGATTATAGTAAACACCGTTAAAAGAGCTCAAGAAATTTATAATGCGTGCGTTGATGAATTTAGTGATGACGAAGTTATAGTTATTCATTCGCAATTTATTGCTACAGATAGAGTTAGAAAAGAACAACAGATTTGCAATATGATTGGCAAGAATGCTCATAGACCTACTCGTGCAATAATTATCGGTACGCAAGTATTAGAGCAGTCACTTGATATTGATTTTGATATTTTGTTTACTGATCTTGCTCCTATAGATTTATTACTTCAACGTGCTGGCAGATTACACAGGCATACGATAGAACGCCCAGAAACTTTCACAGAGCCAATTTTATATGTGTTGGGAACCAGTGAGTGTTATGAATTTGATAAAGGTTCAGAGTCTATTTACAGCAAATATTTACTTATGAGAACTCAATACTATTTGCCAGATGTTATAAACATGCCTCAAGATATTTCTCGATTAGTGCAAATAGTTTATGGCGATAATCCTTTAGGGTTGCAAGAAGATTTGAAAGATGTGTATGCTGTTGCAAAAAGAGAACATGATTCAGTAAGAAATAGTAATGAAAGTGCTGCAAAAACATATAGAATCGAAAATCCAAAATCAAAAATCGGTAAAAGATCTATTGTCGGCCTGTTGGAGAATCCAATTACGAATGAATCTGATGAATTTGCATGTGCTCAAGTTCGTAATAGCGGCGAATCTATAGAAGTTATTGCTGTGAAAAAAGTTGGATCTGGCTATGGAACTTTCCATGATTGTGAAGATATTTCACAAAATATTGATGATTCAGAAGTTGCAATGAAACTTGCTCAAGAAACAGTAGGATTGCCGTGGATGTTTACATTAAACAGCAATCGTGTTGATGAAACAATTGCAGAACTGGAAAGAATACGAAAACAAAATCAATTCAAAAATTGGGATAATCAGCCTTGGTTGCGAGGTTCTTTGGTGCTTTTATTCGATGAAAATAATATTTGCGAATTATCGAAATACAGAGTTGTTTATTCTGAAAAAAGTGGTATTGTATGTATTAATAGTTCGGAAGAAGACAGAAAGGAATTAAGAAGGTGAGCAGATTTAATTTATTAGATGAGCCTTGGATTTCCGTCATTGTAGACGAAAAAGGCCACAATAAGCTCGTATCAATTACAGATGTGTTTAAGCATGCATCAGAATATAAAGCTCTTGCGGGAGATATGAAAACTCAAGATTTTGTATTGCTTCGTATTTTGCTCGCTGTACTTCATACTGTTTTTTCTAGGTACGATATTCAAGGAAATTCTCGTGAATTTGATTCAAATGAAGATAATGAATATTATTTCAATAAAGAAACAATGAATATTTGGCGCGAATTTTGGAATTCAAAAGAGTTTCCAGACGCAGTTTTCAAATATTTAGAACAATGGCATGATCGTTTTTACCTTTTTGATGACAAATATCCATTTTTCCAAGTACTTAAACAAGATATTGATAGTAAAAAGCTTGGCGGTAAATCTCCTAGTGAGATATCTGGTAAAAATATAAATCGATTGATTTCTGAAAGTAACAATAAAGTAGCTGTATTTTCTCCAAAAGATAATGTTGATAATAACAAATCGTCACTTAGTGAAGCGCAATTAGCAAGATGGATTATTACCTTACAGTCATATGTTGGATTAGCAGATAAGACCATGTTTGGTACTGAAAAATATAAAGCTTCTAAAGGGTGGCTTTTTGATCTTGGTGGCATTTACGTAGAAGGCGAAAACCTATTTGAAACTCTTATGCTCAACTGCGTGCTTGTTGGTGAAATGCAATCTCCTGAGAAGAGACAAAAACCGTGTTGGGAGTATTCTGGAGCGGAAAATATTGAAAATTCGTTTTATGAAACATTTATTGACAATATTTCTCAGCTTTACACTAGATGGAGTAGAGCAATATATATAAATCCTGATATTAGCATTGAAAATCCAATATCGGTTTCTATAGTAAAACTCCCTGATATTAATCATAAAGATGCTTTTATTGAGCCAATGACAGTATGGCAGTACAACAAGGAACGGGAAAACAAGGACAAATACACTCCAAGGAAGCATAAAGTAGAAGAATCTATGTGGAGATCATTTGGGTTACTTACATTGCAAGAATCAGATGATGGGATCCTAAAAAATCACAAACCTGGAATTATGGAATGGTTAAACAAAATTAGTAAAGATATTGAAGGTTCTTCTATTTCATTACAGGCTGTGAGTATGAAAGATGATGGTAATGCTACATCTTGGGTTCCTACAGATGAAATATGCGATACTCTGCATATTGATGAAGTTGTAGTAACTGATAATTCTGACAATGGATGGGTGGGCAGAATTAACAATGAAGTCGAGTATACAAGATCTGCCATAGGATTTATTTACAGGCAATTTCTTCTAGACATATGTGAAATACGTAATAGAAATAAAGATGATGCAACTAAATATGCTGGTAAGTGTATTAGTCATGTTTATTTCTTAGTCGATCAACCGTTTAGGCAATGGTTAGCAAATATTAAACCAAAAGATTCAATGAATGAGCGTTGTGCTCAATGGAGAAATACTTTGCATAATATACTCATCAATGAAGCAAAAGGCATGTTGGAAAATGCTACATTGCGCGATTTTACAGGTAGGCCTGTTGTGCAAAGTGAGAAAGAATCTACAAAAAATATAGTTACAGCTTACAGCATTTTTACTAGTCGATTAAAAAAATTATCAAAAAAATAAAGACATAGAAAGGAGGATATTATGGCTGAAAATCAAAGCAAATCTGTTGAAGTATCTAATGCTGTTAGAAAAATTATCAATCAGTTTATAGAAATTGCAGATACTTCGTCATATAGAGCTATGCTTGCTCAACTGCGTCACACAATTGGTAAGCCATTAAGTCAGTCTGTAGAAATATGGCCGTGGATATTAAACAATGTGCCAGAAAGCTTCATAGATAAATATGGTGAAGTTAGCTATCAAATGCGAGCTGTTATAAACACTTTGCAAATATACGCGTTGTATGAACAAGGTGGTGTAGAAAAATCAAGTTATAAAGATTTGAATAAATCTGAAGATCCAGAAAATGAAAAATCTTATAACAATATGGGAACAGCTTTAAGAGCACTAAGAAGTGACGAAGGTGTGCGTGGAGCGATGGATAGGCGCTTTAGTGTTATGATTACTGCAAGCGATTATGAGAGTTTTTACTACTATCTTCGTCAATTAGTCCGATTGCTAAAAAGTAGAATGAAAGAAAATAAGCAAGCAATTGATTATTCTAAACTTGCGCGAGATTTGTATTTGCTTCAGTTTGAAGATTCAGAAAAAGTAAGACTTTCCTGGGCGCAAGAATATTATCGCTTCACCAAGTAGCAATACTTCTTAATGCAATAAAAATATTTTAAAAACAGTGTTATTAAACAATTTAAACAATTAACTAAAATTTAGAAAGGCAAAACAATGAACTCTCGTTTATTCTTAGATATTCAAGCAATCCAAAGTGTTCCTCCATGCAATATTAATCGTGATGATGCTGGTAGTCCGAAAACTGCTCAATATGGCGGTGTAACTAGAGCTAGAGTAAGTTCCCAATGTTGGAAGCACTCAATGCGCGAATATTTCAAAGAACACAGCGGAGATTCCAATGTTGGAATGCGAAGCAAAAATATTGTTAAATACGTTGCTGATAAAATCATTACGTTAAAACCAGAATTATCTGAACAAGAAGCATTAGATTTAGCAAATAAAACGTTAAATAATGCTGGTATTAAAACTAAAACAGATAAGGGTAAAATAACTCCTGTAGTAAATGTTCTATTTTTCTTAGGTGAAAATCAAGCGAATTCTCTAGCGCAAGCAGCAGTCAACAATATTAAGGACAAGAAGCAGCTGGAAGAAATTTTGAAAGATAATCCACCTATTGATATTGCGCTATTCGGTCGCATGCTTGCAGACAATCGATCTCTTAATGAAGATGCTTCTTCTCAAGTTGCTCACGCAATTTCCACTCACGCTGTTCGTGCTGAATTTGATTACTATACTGCTGTAGATGATTTATCTGCGGATGATAATGCTGGAGCTGGAATGCTGGGCACAATAGAATATAATTCTTCAACGCTGTATCGTTATGCAAATGTTGCAGTACATGAATTTAGTCATCAGTTGAGTGATAACAAAGAATCTACAATTAATGCTCTTAAGCTTTTTATTGAAGCTTTCGCTAATGCTATGCCTACTGGAAAAGCAAATACTTTTGCGAATCAAACTTTGCCGCAAATGCTTGTAGTAACTTTAAGAGATGACAGGCCAGTAAACTTAGTTAGTGCATTTGAAGATCCAGTAAAATCTAAAGATGGATATGTTTCAAAATCTATTGAGAAACTATCTCAAGAATATGAAAAAGTTCAAAAATTCGTCCATAAGCCACTTGCATCATTCTATGTGACAATGGATTCTTCAAATGAGGAGATTAAATTAGGAGTGGAAGAGCAAAGTATGCAGCAATTATTGGATGATTTTTCTTCTAAAGTCTCAGAATTGCTTCAGTAAATTCCTTAATAAATAACACTTATTAGTTGATATTTAGTGTTTAACAGTTAGGAAGCTTATGAAAAGTTTATTACTGAAGTTTTCTGGACCGTTGCAATCATGGGGTACAGATTCGCATTTTGAGACTCGTCACACAGACTACTATCCATCTAAAAGTGCGGTAGTAGGTATGATTGCTGCAGCTTTTGGATATAGAAGAAGCGCAGATTGTGATGAAGAGATTGCAAAGCTTAATGATTTAGATTTTGCAGTACGAATAGATCAGCAAGGAAATTTGCTTAGAGATTATCATATTGCTGCAAAATATAAGCCTAACGGTGACTTTGAAAAAAATTACGTTACAAATCGTTACTATCTAGAAGATGCTATATTCCTAGTTGCAATAGGATCTAACAATGAGCAACTTATTTATGATATTAGCAATGCTTTGCGCTCGCCGTATTTCCAATCTAGTTTAGGCAGAAAATCATTGCCTCCTACTGCTGACTTTATTCTAGGAGTAGAAGATTGTGGAGTAATTCAGGCTCTATTAACGCATGAGTGGCTTGCAAACAAGTGGTCTAAAAAAAGATTTAATGCTTCTAAACTATCTGAAGCATCAGAGTCTTCTAATGAATCATGCAATGAAGTATTTATATCCTTATACGCTGATTCTGATTTAGTAGATAAAGCTGCATCAGAATTAGTTAAAGACGATAATACTACTTATAGAATTCAGGAATCAGTTCGTAGATTGCGCAAGGATTTCGTTAATTCTTTCTCTAACAAGGAAAGAAAATTCGGATTCCGTTACGAGTCAAAAATGGAGATACCTATTAAGAGAATTCTTCACAATAATTCGGATTTGGAAGGTATTTCATCAGATAGTAAGCATGTGAAATCTACTGGAGATTTTATTGCTGAGCATGATGCTTTTTCTGGATTGGAGTCTTAAATGTCTTATTTGAGTAGAGTTGAAATTGATTATAAAAATCCCTCATCATTGAGAGATCTTAAATCTGTAGGAGCTTTCCATAATTGGGTTGAGCAAAGTTTCCCTGGCGAATGGGAAAATCATGAAAGAAGCCGAAAACTATGGAGAGTTGATGTTCTGCATGGAAAGCATTACCTGCTTATAGTGAGTGATTCTGAACCAGATTTGCAACGTCTAGAGATGTATGGTGTTATAGGAACGGCGTCAAGTAAGAATTATGATAAGTTTTTGAGTTCATTAACAAATGGTATGAAAATGCAATTTAGAGTAACTCTTAATCCTGTTGTTGCTATTTCTGATACTTCTGAAACTCGCACTACGAGAGGTAGGGTAGTACCACATGTTACTTATGATCAGCAGATGAATTTTTTGCTTAATCGTGCACAAAAATTAGGTTTTTCGTTGAACGAAAATGAATTCGCTATTGTTGAACGCGGATATAGCTTATTTACAAAGTCAGAAAAACCTATTCGATTAAGTAAAGCTGTTTATCAAGGTATTTTAACAATTAGTGACGCAGATATTATGCGTAAAACACTGATAGAAGGATTTGGGAAAAAGAAAGCGTATGGCTTTGGAATGATGACAGTAATTCCTTTAGACAATTAAATAAATCATGCTATTTATTGGGATCTTTAAGTGTCTTTCCCGCATGCGCGGGGGTGATCCCTGCCCTGTAGTGTGCTAGGAGGCGTGAGATGCGTCTTTCCCGCATGCGCGGGGGTGATCCTGGTTGCGGCGGTATGAGCGCTGGAGACGCACAGTCTTTCCCGCATGCGCGGGGGTGATCCTGATATTGACACAGAAATTGTAAATTCGTGTGAGTCTTTCCCGCATACGCGGGGGTGATCCTCCGATAAAAACGTATATCACGTCACTACATCAGTCTTTCCCTCATACGCGGGGCGGGACAACCTGCTTGAGCGCAGCACAGTGCGCGCGAAAGCATCTTGGAGCGCCGAGCTTGCTCAAAGTTGAAAGCACAGTGTGCTTTCAACGCAAGCGAGGGCTGACTTCGTCAAAACACGAAGTCAGCAACACCAACTGGCAGGCTTTCCCACATACGCTGATGCTATCCTAGAAGTGCGTTTATCAAAAAAGAAAAAGGTTAGCGTATTGTTACTGCATATAATGATGTGGAAGATAAGAGATGTGTGAAAAGCTAATGGATATTATGAAACTTTGTTATGACATGGCTGAGAAACTTCGGCCTTATGCTGAACCATACATGGATGAAACTTGGAAAGAAGCAGCCAATAGTGCTATTCGAGCAGGCGAACCGTCTATTGCAATTGATTATTATTTAGTAGAAGCATGGATGCACAAGAGTGCACCTAAAGAGTTGTTAATCGAAGCATATAATGCTAGAGCCTTATGAGTGCGGCGATATACATGACGATATAGCAGACGATTTGGGGTTGCCGCGTAAAGTTGATCCATTAGACGAATAAAAAATAAATTTTGGTCTATAACCCCTAAATTAACTATTACAAAAGAGCTGGTCATTCCCCCAAACCAACTCGTTACGAGATTAAGGGTAAGGGGAGCCCCAGCTCTCAATTCGATTCTATCATATGTGTCTTTCCCGCATGCGCGGGGGTGATCCTACGATGAAAGTATTAAGGGGTATGATAAACACGTCTTTCCTGCATACGCGGGGGTGATCCTAACCCAAAATAAGGGCTAATTGCAAAATCTGTGTCTTTCCCGCATACGCGGGGGTGATCCCTTACCACGCGTGCCGCAACCTTACCATTTACAGTATTTCCGCATACGCGTGCTATGATTCAAGAGTTCAAATCCCGGAGGTGCACTTGACGCCATTCACACGCATTTATCTATTTAGCTCTATTTATAACTTGATACCCGTGTTTAATTAGCACAGATTCGAGTTGAGAAAGATATGCAAGCGCTGCAGGAGAAAGATTTGTGCGCTCATTCTTAATCCACCCAACAAGCATGGTTTCTTCGCAATCCAGCGGAATGGTCACGATTTTCTCGTTATTCAAGTCGCCATTGTCGATTCCAGTGCAAATCGTAAAACCATTAAGGCCAATAATAAAGTTCAAAATGGTTGCGCGGTCTGTAACATTAATCTTTTTAGGCGGATGTTGAGGCCAAACCGCTTCCTCTGTAAAGAAGAAACTCCCGTCTTCTCCCTGTTCGTACTGAATAAACGGATATGGTCGCAAATCCTCCAAAGTAAGCTTCTTGCGATTTGCGAGCGGATTATTCCTAGAAATAAAAACGTGCAAATTAGCGCGGAAAAGCGGATGAAACTCAAGATGCTTTTCTCGAAGCATTTTTCCAATAACGTCTTTGTTGTAGTCGGAAAGATAAAGCAAACCAAGGTCTGCGCGCATTGAAGTCACTTGATTAATAATGTTCTTTGTGCGAGTCTCCCTTAGTGAAAACTCGTACTCGTTAGAATCTATGCTGCGAATCATGTCTACAAAAGCCTCAACAGCAAACATGTAGTGCTGGGTGGCAACGCTGCAAAGCTGTTTTCTAGGCTTAGTGCTGTTGTATCGCTCTTCTAGCAAATCTGCTTGGTCTAAAACTTGGCGTGCGTATGTTAAAAACTCAGCTCCGTCAACCGTTAACGCAATTCCTTGAGAAGACCTTGTAAAAATCTCAATTCCAAGCTCTCGCTCTAGCTCTTTTACGGAAGAGCTTAACGCTGGTTGTGAAACATAAAGTTCGTGCGAAGCTTCGTTCATAGATCCGCACTCTACGATTTTCACAATGTACTTTAATTGCAGCAGCGTCATTATTAAGAGCCTTCCGATTTTGGGATTTATACTTGACTATTTTTTATACTTGACTATTTCCAACTATTACAACTATAACAACTATAAACTAACGCCTATAATCTTGCGACTGTGGCTTAGCGCTTACAATCTAACGCTTACAATCTAACGCCTATAATCTAACGCCTATAATCTAACGCCTATAATCTAACGCCTATAATCCAACGCCTATAATCTAACGCCCAGCGATGCCAAATCCTCTCTAGCTTTTTGCGCTGTAGTAAAAACAAACCCATGCATTCCAACGTTATGCGCGCCATCGATATTTACTGGCTTATCGTCGAAGAAAACAGTTGTTTGCGGTTTTAACCCAAATCTGCTCATAGCAAGCTCAAAAATCTCGGGCTGTGGCTTATGCAATTTTTCAACGCCAGAAATAACCGTACCCTGTAAAAGTGTGTTCAATTCTGGGAATTTACGCAATGCTAGTGGGAAAGTTTCTTTAGACCAGTTAGTCAATCCCCAAACGCCGTAGCCAGCTTTGCGCAAATCGTGCAATAAATCAACCATTCCAGGCATCATGCGTGTAAGAACTTGATCGTAGTGTGCGCAATACCATTGAAAAGCGTTGCTAAGATCCTTGCCAAATCGCCTCTCATATTCTGGCAAAAGGTCTTTTAATAGTTCGCCGCCGTCCATACGATCTTCAAACTCATAGAATCCAGCCAAATCGTCTTTTCCAAAAGTGCCATTAGGGCAAATTGTGTCTACCAAATCTGGGAACTGTTTTTGCAAGCAATTTCTGCAATTCCACTCGAGCAAAACCTTGCAATAATCGAACATTACGTCATGAATTTCAACAGATTCTGTGTTGATATTTTTATTTGCGTTGATATTTTCGCTTGTCATTTTTCTTCTTTCACTAATCAAGATTCATTAAAAATCCAAGAGTGTAAGGCAATGCATCAATAATATCGCTTGCGACTATTGGATGCTCAATATTTTCGCGATTTTCGTAATTTGCGCAATTAGTGTAAACACTTTTTGCATACGACTTTGCGTCTAACTTTGCGTACGACTTTGCAGCCAACTTTGCGGCCAATCCATGAATCATAGCCGCGCTAGCAGCGATTAATGCGTAGTTTGCACTTTGATTTAGTTCGCAATTATTCTGCGCAAGAAGTGCGCCTAAAATACCCGCAAGAACATCTCCAGACCCAGCGGTCGCAAGCCAAGATGGGCCATATTTGCAAGTAAATATTGGCAAGTTCAAACTTTCTGCAGATGCAACAACAGTGGTGGACCCTTTAAGAAGAACAGTTGCTCCAGTAAGATTTGCCGCTTTTTGAGCGAATTCTACAGGATTTTTTGCAATATTTTCCGCGCTAAAATCAAGGTTATAACGTTTTAATAGCTTGCTTAATTCTAAAGCATGAGGAGTTAAAACAACTTTTTCACAAACTTTTTTAGGCAATAAATCAAGCGCTCCAGCGTCTACGCATACGGGTGGTAGGTTTGTGTTTTCTTGATTTTCTGCACTATGTGCGCTATGCGCGCTATATGGTTTAAGCAAGTCTAAAATATAGTCTCGTTGCGATTTTGTTGAATCATCATTGCAATGCTCATAATCTGGGATTCCAGACCCAACGGTTATAGCGTTGACTTTTCCTTGCAGGCAGTCTGAAACAACGGCTTCTGGAACTGCTTGTAAAACAAGATTTTGCGCTCTAAATGGCCCCGCGTAGCGAACCATGCCAATATTGCTGTATGCTGCTGATTTTGTGCTTAAAACGGCCGCTCCTGGGTATGCGTTTGATCCTGTTACTAATCCAAGAACGCCTCTAGAGTACTTATTGCTTGATTCGTTTGGTTTTTTTAAGCATTTGCTAGCATCTTTTACATCTATACTGGCTGTGTTTAGAAGTGGAGTCATACTTACGATTCTAGTGAATATATGCGATTGTTGATTATGCGTGATTGTTGATTATGTGCGATTATTGCTTGATGGTAGTGACAATTTTGCGTTCCTATACATCATTTATTGGCAAATCGCAAGAAGATCGCCAGAAAAATCGCAATTATATCAAACAAAAAAATCACGACACGCTGTTTTATAAAAAATCTCGATAATTTTTGTGATTTTATTGACCAATCTTTTTATTTTTTCTATGCTTAAAGCGTTATTGCTAACGATAATCTTTCCTAATTACAAGATTAAAAAAGATAGCACAAGTTAAAGTGCTTAGGAAAACACAAGAAAAATCGCAATAATGTGAATTTCAATAATGTGAATTCATAGATTCCGGAAAGGAAAATAGTGAAAACTGCACGAATTTTTGCCACTGCAGCCACCGCCGCTTTGCTAACTGTTGGCTTGTGCGCATGTGGATCAACAGCTAAGACAGCAGATCAAAAGACTAACGGCAATCAAGTAAACGTAGTTGCAACAACCACGCAAATCTGCGATTACGTAACTCAAATCGCATCCACTGCAGATGCAAAATCTGGATTAAGCCTTAATAAAACCGATTCTCAAGGCAAAAAGTCTGTGATTGGCGCGCCTTTAGACAAAGCAAAGTCAACAATCAACCTCACTTGCTTGCTTGCTCCAAACGCATCTGCTCACGAGCACGAGATGACTCCAGCACAATCCAAGGCGCTTTCTAAAGCAGATTTAATGCTTGTTTCTGGAGTAGACCTTGAGCACTTCTTAGATCAGGCTGTAAAAGCAACTGGATTTAAGGGCACAATGGGTGTAACTTCTGGCATTCTTACAGCAGATGAAATCAAGGATTCAAAGGCGCAAGCTGCTAAAGAAAAGAATCTTCCTTACAAGATTGACCGCGGTATTGAAAAGGTTCACGCCGAAAAATGGCCATTCCCACCAGAAGAAGGCGAGAAGGAGCCAGAATTCCAGTATGATCCACATATTTGGACCAGCACAAAGAACACTATGATTCAAGTCAAGAATATTGGTAACTTCCTTGGGAAGGCTCTTCCAGAAAGCAAGTCAATCTTCGACGAGCATGTTGAGAAGTTCGTTAAGTCGCTTACTGATTTGGACTCTTGGGCAACTAGTGCTTTGAACAGTGTGCCAAAGGAACATCGCGTACTCTTTACTTCGCACGACGCATTTGGATACTTCTCGCGCGATTACAACGTTAAGTTTATTGGTGCAGCGCTTTCTGACTTTAACAGCCAGCAAGACGCAACCGCAGACCATATTAAGGAAGCTGCAGAAGCTGTTAAAAAGTCTGGTGCCGTGGCAATCTTCGCCGAAAATTCCAACAATTCCAAGTCGATTAAGGCCGTTGCTGCTGCTGCAGGCGTAAAGGCGATTATTGGAGACGATGCGCTTTACGGCGATTCTCTTGGCCCTGTTGGATCTGCTGGCGAGACATATATTGGTTCTATTGTTCACAACGTTCAGACTCTTGTTAAGGCTTGGGATGGCAAAATTCCAGACCTTCCAGAATCTGTAAAAGATGCGCTAAAAAAGTAGTTAATATGTAGCTACAGAAGTGGCGGAAAATCATAAATCACTACAAAAGTAGTTACAAAAGTAGTTAAAAGAAGGCTAATTTATAGTGAATAAGAGCGTTCTCGCAATGAAAGATTGCGACTTAGCGTACGGTTATAAAACTGTTGTTACTGGTCTTAACGGAAGTGTAGAAGCTGGGCAGGCTTTAGCTTTGATTGGGCCTAATGGTTCTGGAAAAACAACGTTTTTGCAGGCGATTATTGGTATTGTGCGAGTGAGCAGTGGAAGCTTAACAATGCCAAAAACGGTTTCAATAGGCTATGTTCCTCAACAAGTTGATTTGGATTTGACTTTTCCAATCACCGCTCGTCAAGTTGTAGCAATGGGCTTAAGTAGGCAAACTGGATTCCTCGGTTTGCTTAAAAAAAGCCAGAAAAAAGCTGTTGAGAGCGCTCTTAATCATGTTGGTTTGCTAGACAGAGCAGATGTTAGATTTGGCGATCTTTCTGGCGGTCAGCGTCAGCGAATATTGCTTGCACGTGCTATTGTTGCGCGACCTACGTTGATTCTTTTAGACGAGCCTTTTAACGGATTAGACGAGCCGAATCGAAAAGAGTTGCTAAACATTATGAAGTCCGCTAAAGAAGAGGGGATTTCGTTTATTGTGTCTACTCACGACTTGGTAATCGCGGACGCGATTTGCGAAAAAGCCTTGCTTTTGGCTGGTCGTCAAGTGGCTTTTGGGCCTCTTAGAAAAGTCATGACTAAAGAAAACATATCTTTGGCTTATGGTGGAAGTATGCCAGCTGCAAGTGCGGGTCTTACTTTGAATCAATTAGCAAACAAAGATGATTCGCTAAATGATTCGTTAAATGCTTCGTTAGATTCTGCATTAGGAGACGAATCCAATGCTAGCTGAATTGGTTGAGTCTTTGCGCAAAATCCTCGAGCCTATACCAGGATTTGACTTTATTGCATCCGCTCCCTACATTTTTAGGCCTTTCTGCCTTCTTATTGTTCTTGCGGTTGCTAGCGGAATAGTTGGTGTGTTTGTTAACTTAAGATGCGCCGAGTTTAATGCGGAGGCTTTGGTTCACGGGATTTTTCCTGGAATCGTAGTCGGAGCATTGTATGGAGGAATTGGGCAAATCATTCCAGGAGCTTCGATTTGCGCAATTTTTCTGGTCGCAGCTCTTGTGTGGGCATCTAGGTCTCAAAAAATCAACGAGTCAATAATTGCAACAGTTTTAACAACATTTTTTGCGCTTGGAATCGTAATATCTCTTAAAAAGGGAGATATGTCTGGCCAGCTTGAAGCACTTATGTTTGGACGCTTGCTAGATGTTACAGACGATAGAATGACTCAAGCCATGCTTATTTGTTTATTTGCAATCGCATTGCTTGCGCTAACTTGGAAGAAGCAGATTGTTGTTGCGTTTGACCGCGCTAGTGCTCCTTTAATGGGTGTTAATACTTTACTTGTAGATATTGTGCTAAACGTTGCAATTGCGTCTGTTGTAGTCTCTGCATCTTCGGCTGTTGGTGTACTTCTTGTTATTGGATACCTTGTTATTCCTGGAGCTAGCGCAAGATTGGTTGCGCGCACTGTTGGGCGCATGGTGGCTGTTGGAGTTGCTGTTGGTATTTTTGGCGTTTTATTAGGCATGTACGCTATGAACTTGGAGCTTGATCATCCAGTTTCTCCGCAAGCTGCAGTGGCACTAAGTATTTGCGCAATGTTCGTAGTCGTTTTGATTTTAAGATTCTTATACAGAGTTACATGCGCACTAGTGTTTTCTAAAAAGTTTTCTAAAAAGAAAAAGTCTAGCGCAATAGAGGCTGGTGGAAAGTAATAATGGTAAGTATTTGGCAAATTATCGCTCTTCCTATTGTAGAGGCAATCGCTGTTGGAGCATTATGCGGTTTTGTTGGATCTTTGGCTTTGCTTAATCAGCGTATTTTCTTCACCGAGTCTATAACTCACGCTGCTTTTCCAGGAGCTGTAATCGGAGTTGTAGTCACATCTGTTTATACGATTGACCAGAACGTTTTGTCTATTGGTCTTTTTATCGGCGCTGCTTTGGCTTGTATTGTTTTGTCTTTTATGATGCATGTTCTTTCTAAACTAAAGGGTATATCTTCTCAAGCTTCTGCTGGAATAACTCTTACTGTTGGTTTTGCTAGCGGCTACTTTTTGAACAAGTGGTTTGCTCCGCTTCCATTGCGAATTGAGGGTTTTTTAACAGGATCTTTGCTTAATTGCACTCCTGCAGACGTGATTTTTGCGATTATTGCATTTGCTCTTGCACTAGGATTGTGGAGTTTTAATAGTGCTAATTTGATTCATTGCTCTTTTGATTCCACTAATTACAAAGCTTTAGGCGGCAGAAGCGGATTAATGCAAGGAATTGTTCTTGCGCTAATAATCATTACAGTTTCGGTAATTATTCCAGCTGTTGGAACTGTTGTTTCGGTATCTTTAATCGCAGCTCCTGCAGCAGCACTAAAGAGCAGAATGCGTTCGATTAACAAATTTGTGTTTGCGTGCGTATTGTCTTCTATTTTTATAGCGCTTTTAGGACTTGCCTTAGCTGTGATTTTAAGACTTTCTGCTGGTGGAACTATATCGATTTGCGCTGGATGCTTCTTTTTAGTTGTAAAGCTTAGTGAAAGCATCTTTTTGAAAATACATGAGATTTATTCTGGTTTTTGCAAAAAATCGTATTTAAAAAGTCGCTCTGTTGTTCTAGAGTAACAGAGAATTGCGCGTGAAAAATGCGTGCGATTGACGTCGTTTTTTGCGCGTTTTATTATGTTTTAATCGCGTAAGTTTATCGACGCCACACAAGTCCAGGTCTGCACATTAGTAACGCAAGACCCCGATAGAAAAGGACAATTATGGCTGAAAATACCATCTCCATCACTGTAAACGAGGAACGCAAGGAGGTGGATGCAAGCTTCACTGGCGTTGAACTTTTCGCGGAAGATAAGAATATTATTGCCGTGCGTTTAAATGGCGAGTTGCGTGATTTGTACACGCCTCTTCATAACGGCGATACCGTGGAATCAGTAGCACTTGATAGTGAAGATGGCATCGCAATCATGCGTCATTCCGCTACTCACGTGATGGCTCAAGCTGTTCAAGAAATTCGACCAGACGCAAAGTTGGGCGTAGGTCCTGTAATTAAAGACGGCTTCTACTATGATTTCGATGTTGATACTCCATTTACGCCAGACGATTTGAAGCAAATCGAAAAGCATATGCAGCGCATTATTAAAGAGTCTCAAAGCTTCCGCCGCCGCGTTGTAACAGAAGATGAAGCGCGCGAAGAAGAAGCAAATCAACCTTATAAGTTGGAGTTGATTGGAGATAAGGAAGCGGCTCTTGATCCTGCGGCTGCTGGCGAAATTAGCAAGCACGAGCTTAGCATGTACGACAATTTGGATCGCGAAGGCAACAAGGTCTGGAGCGATTTGTGCCGCGGACCTCATTTGCCAAATACGCGTTATATTAAGGCTTTTAAGCTTGAGCGTGTAGCTGCAGCTTACTGGCGCGGTTCGGAGCATAATCCTATGCTTCAGCGCATTTACGGAACTGCATGGCCTAGCAAGGAAGAGCTTAAGGCTTACACAAGTCGCATGGAAGAGGCTGCTAAGCGCGATCATCGTAAGCTTGGTCAAGAGATGGATTTGTTCTCATTCCCAGACGAGATTGGTCCAGGCTTGGCAGTGTTCCATCCAAAGGGTGCTGCGATTATTAACGCAATGGAAGATTATTCCCGTGAGCAGCACAGAAAGCATCATTACAGCTTTGTGCAAACTCCGCACATTACTAAGGGCGGCTTGTATGAGACTTCTGGCCACTTGCAGTGGTACAAGGATGGCATGTATCCTCCAATGAAGCTTGACGAAGAGCGCGACGAAAACGGTAACGTAACTCGCCAGGGTGCTGACTACTACTTGAAGCCAATGAACTGCCCAATGCATAACTTGATCTTCAAGTCTCGTCAGCGTTCTTATCGTGAGCTTCCTTTGCGCTTGTTTGAGTTTGGTACTGTGTATCGCTACGAAAAGTCTGGCGTTGTGCATGGCTTAACTCGCGTGCGTGGATTGACTCAAGATGATTCGCACATTTACTGCACTCGCGAGCAAATGCGCGATGAGCTAAAGAGCTTGCTTAACTTTGTACTTGGTCTTCTTAAAGACTTCGGTTTGAACGACTTCTACTTGGAGCTTTCCACTAAGGATGAGCACAAGTTCGTTGGTTCCGACGAGATTTGGGAAGAAGCAACAAACACTTTGGCAGAGGTTGCTAAAGAGTCTGGTTTGGAACTCGTGGACGATCCAGGTGGAGCTGCATTCTATGGACCTAAGATTTCTGTGCAAGCTCGCGATGCAATCGGCCGCACTTGGCAGGTTTCTACTATTCAGCTCGACTTCAACTTGCCTGAGCGCTTTAAGTTGGAGTACATTGCAGCTGACGGTAGTCACCAGCGCCCTGTGATGATTCACCGCGCACTCTTTGGCTCTATTGAGCGCTTCTTTGCTATTTTGCTTGAGCATTATGCAGGCGCGTTCCCAGCATGGTTGGCTCCAGTCCAGGTGACTGGCGTTCCTGTTGCAGACGAGTTCGCTCCGCACTTGCAAAAGTTTATTAGCGATTTGGAAGAGAATATGGTTCGTTGCGAGATGGACAGTTCTGACGATCGTTTTGGCAAGAAGATTCGTAACGCTTCTAAGTCTAAGGTGCCTTTCACTTTGATTGCTGGCGAAGAGGATGTGAACAACAATGCTGTGAGCTTCCGCTTCCGCGATGGCAGCCAATTGAACGGCGTTCCAGTTGAACAAGCTAAAGAGTGGATTTTGTCCATTATTAAGCAGCGCGTTCAGGTGAATACTGCAGAAGATTTCGAGCGCTACACAAAGTAGCATTCGCGATGCAACTTACGTAGCATAAATCAACGTAAGTCAACACAAAACAAACCCGCACTTCTTAACGTTGTGCGGGTTTATTCTTTTTATTCTTGATTTATTGCGAGTGACTTAGTTACTTAAGCAGAGCGCGAATTGCTTCGACTTGCTCGCTATTAACTTGACTTGCAGGCTCGCGAACAAGCGTGCTAATCGGCAATCCCTTAAGATTTACAGCAGCTTTAATCGCAGAAATAAACAAGTCAGTAGTGTTGTAAACTGCCATCAAGTGGCTGATTCTTTTAGCACATTCAATAAGATGCGCAAAGTCGCCAGTCTCATACGCTTTATGCAAAGCTGCAAAAGTTTCTGGCTCTACATTAGTAAGTCCACAAATCACGCCATTTCCTCCAGCAATCCTGTTAGGAGTGTAGTACTCGTCAAAACCAGAGAAAACAACAAAATCTGGGTTTACGCGTCTAGTTTCTTCAATCATTGCGCGAGTATGGCTTATAGTATCTACCGTATCTTTAATACCAACAATATTCGGGTATTTTTCAGCAAGACTTGCAACTAAGCTTGGTGTTAAATCGCTGCCAGTTCGAGCAGGGAAGTTGTATAGAATAACAGGCAAGCTAGTTGCGCTCGCAATTGCGCCAAAGTAGCGTTCTGCGGTTTGTGTAGTTGGTCCAAAGTAGTATGGAGACACAGCTACAACAGCGTCTGCTCCGCAATTTTGCGCAAACTTAGTAAAGTCAAGTACTTCGTTAAGATTTGTGTTTCCAACGCCTATAAGAACTGGAACTCTGTGATTAACGTGCTCAATAGCAAACTTAGCAGCTTCCTTTTTTACGCTAAGCGGATATGCGTAGAACTCGCCAATGCTGCCAAAAATCAATATGCCATTAATCCCAGCATCAATCAGATGGTCTAAGTGCTTTGCCCATAAGTCGTAGTCAATGCTTCCGTCATCTTTGCTTACAGTTATTGATGGGCAAAAAACGCCCTTAAAAGCATGCAAGTCGAGCTTTGCGCTATTAGAAGTAGTCATAAAATTCGTCCTTTTATTTAATTATTTTGTGTATTTAATTATGGGGCATAAGACTTTAACTGGCAAAATCTTACACCCCATAAGCAATGATTACTAAAATCGACTATTAAAATCGACTATTCAAATAACTTAATTAATTACAGTTTAATACCATACGCCTTCTTTGCATTATTCATAAAGAAATCTTCGTCGTCGCCGAAAAGCTCAACCATTAAGTCAAGATGCTGCTTAAGCGAAGAATTCAACTTAACAACTGGCCAATTAGAGCTAAAGAGTAGGCGATCAGGGCTAAATGTGTCTTTTACAAACTTAACAATATCTGGATTTACTGGATTATCTCCAGAAATCTTAATATAGCTGTGTGGAAGCTTTGCAAACGCACGCAAAGCAGCGCAGGAATCCTCGTCTAATCCTGGAACATTGCCCAAATGGTTTAGAACAACAGTCACTTCTGGAACTTGCTCAAAAGCTTTAGCCATATCGCCAAGTTCTTCGCCACGATTGCAAAGCTCAAAAGGCATGCCCTTCTTTGCCATTGCCTTAAGGCCACCAATAAACGAAGGCTCTAGGCAGCGTCCGCGTGGCTCGCTTGGAATATGAAGTGGCTCGCGAATACCAGTTGCGTTAATTGGTACGCGCATAAACGGATCCAACGTAACTCTAAGCATTTTAGCAAGAATCTTAGGATTAGGATTTTCTCCAATAAGCCTATCTTCTAGCTCGTGGTCTGCAGCATCAACCTCAACGTATACGCCGCCAAGGAAGTCAACTCCCAAATCTGCATACTCTTTTTCTAGCTGCTCGAGAGTAAAAGTGTGGTTTAACTTGTCTAAACCATCAAGCCAAGGCAAGACTTGCTTTGTTGGATCCCAAATATGAAAATGGGAATCTAAAATACGAAGTTGAGACATAATAAATTTTCCTTTCTAAAGTCTTTCTAAAGTCTTTCTAATAAAGACTTTGTAGTTCTTTGCAAATCACTTAGCTTCTACAAGACCAATCTTGGAACCCCACAATGCGTACCAAGCTACATACAAGAATCCTGGAACGGTGAGCAGCACTGCAACCTCAATGCCAGCAAAATCTTGTACAAATCCAAGGAATAGTGGGATTATAGCTGCGCCAACAACGCTCATAATCAAAGCGGAAGAGCCAGTCTTTGCAGCAGAGCCATGAATTCCCTTTAAGGTAAGTGAGAACACGGTTGGGAATCCAATAGACACAAACAGGTAGGAGATAATGTAGGCCACTACAGAAATCTTGCCGAGTCCAAGGAATGCAACAAACATTAGCAATGCGCTCAAAACCATGTAGATTCCAAGAATCTTATCGCTATCAAACTTTGTCATAAGAGGCGTTGTAATAAAGCGACCAAGAGTAAACATTAAGGAAACGATTGCAAGCATAGACGCCGCAATACCAGTTGTTACTCCAGCACCCCAATGCTTAAGAGCAAACGATGAGAACATTGCCATTCCAACAACCTGAAGGCCTACAAATACAAATTCTGCAATAACGCCAAGTGTAAAGTATGGCTTCTTAACAAGATGCAAGAATGAAGAATCGCCCTTATTTTCTTGATCTGCCTCAACATCTCCTGGAGGTGTAGGAAGCTTAAAGCAGAAGAAGATTGCAATAACCGCAATAAGAACAATGCCAATAACAATGTAAATCATGCGAGTATCGCTAAGGAACTTCGACTTAGCAAATTCAAATCCTGGTTCGCCTTGCTTAACGGTTTTACCAATAATGTTGCCAAGAATAAGCGGGCCAACAATGCTGCCAACGCCGTTAAAGCTTTGTGCCATGTTGATTCTAAAGGATTCGCCCTTTTCGTCGCCAAGCTTTGTAATGTATGGGTTGCAGTTTGTTTCCAAAGTTGCAGCACCAAGAGCAATAATAAACATTGCTATAAGGAACATAACATAGCTTGCTGTAGCGGTTGCAGGAATTACAGCAAATGCGCCGATTGCAAAGAGTGCAAGACCGCTAATTACGCCGCCCTTGTACCCAAAGCGCTTTGCGATTAAACCTGCAGGAATAGCCATTACAAAGTATGCGCCAAAGTATGCAACCTGAAGCAGCGCTGCTTCTGTGTTATTTAGATTTAAGTAATGTCCAAATGGGGAATTAAGAGCATTGACCAAATTCATGGTCAAACCCCATACGAAGAACAAAGATGTTACCAATACAATGGCAATTATAGTTTTTGAGCTACTTTTGTTATTCTTAACAACCACGTTGTCGTTTTCTTTTGTAGTCATCGTCACTCCAGTGTGAGAATAATTCAAAGAGTTTAAGATTTTAAGTTCTTAAATGATTTTGTGCAATGGTGCGCAAGCACACATTTTGCATTGCGCACCATCGACTAGTTAAATTGCATCGAATCTTAAATTTGCGTTTGGAATTTAAGACAAAGCGCGATCAAGATGCACGTAGCCGCCATCAACGAATACCCACTGACCAGTGGTGTGCGAAGAGCGATCCGAAAGCAGGAATGCAGCTTCGTTTCCAATCTCTTCCGTGGTAGTCATGCGGTTCTCCAGAGGAATCTTGTCGGTAATAACCTTCAAACGAGCCTGCTGAGCTGCTTCGTCGCCAAAGGTCTTAATCCAATCGGCATACAGTGGGGTCCAGCATTCGGAGACAACAATCGCGTTTACGCGCACGCGGTCATGAATAAGTGCTGCAGCCCATTCGCGAGTCAAGCCTAAGATTCCGCCCTTTGCAGCAGCGTAGGCACTGGTCTTGCCCTGGCCGGTTAGAGCAGTCTTAGAAGAAATGTTCACAACAGCGCCGTGGCTTTCCTTTAAGTACTTTACAGCAGCGTGAACAGTCTCGTAGTAGTGGGTAAGGTTTCCGTGAATCGACTTCTCGAAGTCGCGCCAAGAAGTGGATTCCAAATCCTTGTTGTCGTTAACACCAGCGTTATTTACAATGCCGTCAATATGACCATACTTCTTGTAGGTTTCTTCAATAATTGGTGCAATCTCGTCCGTGTCGTTTAAGTCGAGAAGATAAACATCGTAGTTCTTTGTATATTGCTCAATATCCTTGCGGAATGTCTCTTCTGCAGGGTCTGCGCGGTTAATAACTACTGGAATTGCGCCCTCTTGTGCAAGCTGAAGCGTAATGCCCTTACCAATGCCCTTGAATCCACCTGTTACGATGAAAACTTTGCCTTCCAAATGCAAATCCATAATGAACTCCTTTGTTAAATGATGTGGTTTGCTTTTTGAATCTTAAATTATGAATCTTGATTGTTTAAAGTGGCTAGCAATTTAAAATAAACAGCTTAATGTAAACTGCTAGCCACAATTGCATAACTATCCGCGATAAAGGTACTTTTCAGCCGTTTCCAGCGTCATTTCAGTGCCATTACCTGGGGCAGTTGGTGCAACATAATTACCATTCTTGATTTGTGTTGGATGCACAAAGTGCTCGTGCTGATTGTCTACGTATTCAATCATGCGGCCTTCCTTTGTGCCAGAAACTGCAACGTAATCAAACATTGCAAAGTGGCACACGGCTTCGCACAATCCAACGCCGCCTGCGTGAGGGCAAACTGGCTTATTAAACTTGCGCGCAAGCAAGTATTCGAGAACAACTTCTTGTGGACCTGCAACTCGAGTTGCGTCGATTTGCATGATTCCAAATGCGTTTGCTTGCAAGTATTGCTTAAACATGATTCTGCTTTGCATTTGCTCACCAGTTGCAACTGGTATTGGGTTGATTGCGCGGGCGATTGTTGCGTGTCCAATAACGTCGTCTGGGCTTGTTGGCTCTTCTACCCAAGCTAAGTCGAAGTCGTGGAAGCGATTAATCCAAGTGATTGCTGTTGGAACATCCCAAACCTGGTTTGCATCTACTGCAAGGCGAACGTCTGGGCCAATTGCTTCGCGAGCAAGTGCGAGTCTTCTCAAATCGTCGTCTACATTTTGACCAACCTTAAGCTTAATTTGCTTAAAGCCTTTAACTTGCGATTCTTCCTTAGCGATTGCAACCATTTTCTCATCGCTGTAACCGAGCCAGCCTGCGGCAGTGGAGTAGCCTGGGTAGCCGTTTACAAGCAGGTCTGCAATTCGCTCTTCCTTGCCTTTTTGACCATCTTGCAAGAATTCGATTGCTTCTTCTGGCCTTAACGCGTCGGTCATATAGCGGAAGTCGAGCGTAGAGACTAATTCCTTTGGATCCATCTCGGCGAGTAAGCGCCACAAAGGCTTTCCAGCTCTCTTTGCTTTAATATCCCACAACGCGCTCAAAATAGCGCCAATTGCCATGTGCTCTACGCCTTTTTCTGGGCCTAGCCAGCGAAGTTGTGAGTCGTGAACAAAAAGATCCCATGCAAGACGCATGTTGTCTAGTAATTCTTCTACGTTTCTGCCAATAAGCACTTGAGACATGGAGTCGATTGCTGCGCAAACAACATCGTTGCCGCGGCCAATTGTAAATACAAATCCAACGCCTTTAATGCCATCGTCTAGGCTTGTTTTGATTTCTACGTATGCGGATGAATAATCTGGATCTTTGTTCATTGCGTCGGATCCAGAAAGCGTTTGCGACGTAGGGAATCTAAAATCATAGGTTTTTACTGATGTAATTGTACTCATAACGATTTGTGCTCCTTTGCTTTAAGATCGTTGTGACCTACATTTGTAATTTTATATCAAAATAATGGAAAAATGTTGTAGTATGAGTAGAAATTTTCGTAAAGCGATTTTTGCGAATATTTCTACGATGACGCAATGTGATAAATGTCATATTTTTGATTTTTTGATTATTGAAAAATTGAGCTTTTTAGTAAGGAAAATCGCGCATTTAGTCCGCGTTTTGCTTGCGACTAAGGGCAAATAATTTTATTATTCGGCGTGTCGTAAGAAATTTTCGCATTTTTTGCGCGTTAAATGCGAAATAGTGTATTATGGAACCTGTAATAACCTTGATAAATCAAGCAATAATTCTATTTTTCAGTTTTTCTGGCAGCTTGTATTATTGCGGATAATCTTAAGTATGTATGCGAATTTTTCTTTAAGATTAGTGATTTAGATAGAAAATGATTTAGATGGAAAATGCGTTAAGCAAAAACGCGTAGAAGCTAGAAAGGGAGAAAATGGCCATAAATAGCAAACAAAGTGGTTTAGAAGAATCTGAATCGTCGAAGCCTAAGATTACAGAACTTGCTAAAGAAGCTGGTGTTTCTCCGTCTACAATATCGAAGGTAATAAACGGTAGGTCGGGAGTATCGGAAGAAACTAGAAGACGCGTAGAAAAAGTTCTAGCTAAAAGTGGGCGCGATTATTCTCTTGTTAGCACTAAAATTTCTCCAACAGTTGAGCTACTTGTAGATTACGTTGCAAATAATGGCACGATTGAGATGATTACTTACGCGTCTCGCTGGGCGCAAAAAGAAGGATTAGCGCTTACGGTTGCTCAAACTAACAATGGCAAAAAGCGCGAGGAATGCTTGCGTGGAATCGTAGATAGAAACCCTTTGGGTGTTATATCGCAAATGTCTGATCTAGAAGAAAAAGATAAAGAATTTTTGCGTATGCGCAATATTCCGCTTGTGATTATTGACCCAGTTTCTGTTGGCAACGGCAACGATCACACGATTTCTATTGATAATTGGACAGGTTCCTACGAGCTTACTCGGCATTTGATTAGTTTGGGTCATAAGCGAATTGGCGTTATTACAGGTCCGTTAAACGTTCAATCTGGTGTTGCTCGCTTTGCTGGATACAGTGCTGCTATGGAACAAGCTGGTTTGAGTGTTGATAAAGACTTAGTAAAAGAGGGCGATTATCTTCCAGAGCTTGGATACAAAATGGCTTGTAGTCTTTTGGATTTGCCTAAAGCCAAGCGTCCAACTGCGATTTTTGCTTGCAACGATATTACTGCTGTAAATGTGTATCGTGCAGCTCGAGAGCGCGGAATTAAGTTAGGAACAGAGCTTTCGGTTGCAGGCTTTGATGACGTTTATCCAGCGCAATATTTAATGCCTTCTTTAACAACCGTTAATCAGCCTTTTGATATTATGGCAAAAAATGCTGTTAGTATGATTCTTGCAATTCGAGAAGGCAAGGAGATTGAAAGTCAACTAGTTCTTCCTGCTCATGTTGTTATTCGAGACAGCACTCAGTCAGTTGTTGATTAATAGAAAACTTGTAGATATAGGCTTTATGGCTTATTGCATACAAAATGTGGACGCAACTTAAATCAAGATAAATCAAGATAAATTGCGTCCACAAATTGTTCGTTCTAAATGTGCGTATTTATTTATTGTTTGATTATTTTAGAAGACTACGCAAAGAGACTACATCAAGCTTGTGTAAATCTTGCGAATATCTTCCAAAGTGGCCTTGCGTGGGTTTCCTGGAGTGCAAACATCTGCCAAAGCGTCGTGGCTTAAGCCTTCAATATCTGCCTCACTAGCTCCGACTTCGCTAATCTTAGTAGGATTTCCAAGCTTAACCGTTAAGTCGTGAACTGCCTTTACAGCAGCATTGCGCACGGTTTCGAGGTCATCGGTGTATGCGTTTGGAACGTCGAATGCGGCAGCAATATCGCGATACTTTTCGCCAGTGTAATCTTTGTTATATTCCATAACAGGAGCAAGCAAAATTCCGTTTGCAACGCCATGAGCAACGCCAAGGCGACCACCGAGTGGGTGAGCCATGCCGTGAACCAAGCCCAAACCAACGTTGGAGTATGCCATGCCAGTTATATAGCTTGCGTAAGCCATTTGTTCGCCTGCTGGAACATCTCCGTCTGCGCTCTTTGCAAGGTTTTGTGCAATCATGCGAATTGTTTGCAAAGACAAGCAATCCGAAAGGCTCCATGCGCCTGGAGTAATGAAACCTTCGATTGCGTGTGTGAGTGCGTCCAAACCAGTTGCAACTTTAAGCGAGCGTGGCATGGAATCGGTGAGATCTGGGTCTACGAATGCAACGATTGGAATATCGTGAGGGTCTACTGCAACGAACTTGCGAAGCTTTGCAGTATCGGTAACAACATAGTTGATTGTTGTTTCGGAAGCGGTTCCTGCGGTTGTTGGCACGCCAAAGATTGGTACAGAAGGATTCTTTGTATCTGCAACGCCTTCTAGAGAAAGAACATCGCCAAACTCTGGGTTAGCTACAATAATTCCAATGCCTTTGCATGTATCTTGCGGAGAGCCGCCGCCGAGTCCAATAAGGAAGTCTGCGCCAGATGCCTTGAACTTTTCTACACCGTCTTGAATGCATTCAACAGGTGGATTTGGCTTTACGTTGTCGAATACTTCGTATGGAAGACCAGCGGATTCTAGAACGTCGGTAACTCTTTTAACGGTTCCAGTCTTTACAAGAACAGGATCTGTTACAACAAATGCTTTTTTGAATCCATGTGCTTTAGCAACGTTTGGAATCTCTTTGATTGCTCCACGACCAAAGTAAGCAGTCTGATTAAAAATCATTCTATAGACCATGCGAAAATCTCCTTTGAGTTTCTTGTTGGCTTATGCCAAATTTTTGGTAGTCGATTAATATTTTACAATATTGCATGACATTTGGCGAGTGTGTAAATAAGCGTTTTGTTACTAAAATTAACAAATAAACAATTAAAATGAACATAAACTAACTAATTTTATGCATTTTTATTTATTTTAGATATAAATAAGCACATTTATAAAAATTCGAGCACATGATTTGTAATGCTTATTTTGAAGGAAAAATATTAAACATGTTAAGAAAAATTCTTTAATTGATGGTGTTGTAGTTGCCAAATTGACTTATTTTGCATTAAAAATTGACTTATTTTGCATTGACTAATCGCGTGAAATGCAAATTTGAGCTTGTAGCATTAACAATCTTATGCAAGCTTCTCATACTAAAGTATGACGATTTTACATAAGAGCATTTTTATATCAAAATTTAATATCAAAATCCCTATTATTCCAATGAAAATATCAGCCTTACGCACTATAGAGAATGCGTTTTTAATCACGTAAATTGTAATTGTAAGGTAATCACAGAAGTATGTGAGGTGCAAAATGAGTGTTGAAAATAGTCAAGATACGCGTTTTACGCAAATGAATTATTCCGCTCAAGAAGGTTTGATTGGCGAGACTGCGGTTGCAGCTTTGCATGTTGTTAAAGATTTTGGCAAGGGCGCAGGCATTGTTCACGCTTTGCGAGATGTTAGCGTTAGCTTCGAGCGCGGCAAGTTTACGGCGATTATGGGTCCTTCTGGTTCTGGAAAGTCAACTTTAATGCATTCTTTGGCTGGTCTTGACAGCGTTAATTCTGGAAAAGTTTTGGTAGATGGCCTAGATATTACAGGTATGAGCGATAATCAGCTTACGCTTATGCGCCGCGAAATGGTTGGGTTTATTTTCCAAAGTTTTAATCTTCTTCCAATGTTTAGCGCTGAGCAAAATATTCTTATGCCTCTTACTTTGGCAGGCAAAAAGCCAGATAAGCAATGGTTTAATACTTTGATTAATACTCTTGGCTTGCAAGATCGCTTAAAGCATAGGCCTGCCGAACTTTCTGGTGGTCAGCGCCAACGCGTTGCAATCGCTCGAGCTTTAATCTCTAAGCCTTCCGTAGTTTTTGCAGACGAGCCTACTGGCAATCTCGATTCTGCTTCCAGTTTGGAAGTTTTGCATTTTTTGAAGAAGTCTGTAACGGAACTTGGTCAAACTGTGATTATGGTTACTCACGACGCTGTTGCAGCGTCTTATGCAGATAGAGCAATCGTGTTTGCAGATGGTCAAATCGTTGAAGACGTGCAAAATCCTACTGCAGAAGGAATGAGCAAGATGCTTATGGAACGCAGCGAGGCTGGCGTTAATAATCAGCCTGCTCAATTGCAATAAAAGGGGTGAAGTTAGAATGTGGAAAATCGCACTAAAACTTATGCGTAAAAGCGTGCGCATGTTAATCGCCTCTGGAATTGCAATTCTTATAGGCAGCATGTTTATGAGCGCTACTTTGCTTTTTGCAAACAGCGTTGATGACTTGATGGTTCGTAACGCAACAAATGAATTCGGTAGCGCAAATTATGCAATCTCATTTAGGAATCCTAACAGTTCTCCGAGTAGTAAAATTCATTATAAAGACCTTCATTTAGACGAAATATCGAAGATGCCTGGTGTTAATGGCATTCGTAGTGATGATGCGACTGCTCTTGTAAGAGTGGAAAAAGGTGATAAATCAGTTACGAGTATTGCTTGGTCTAATGGTTTGTATGGAAATCTTCCTGTGTATAAATCAACAGAAGGTAGAGAACCGCAAAAAATAGGTGAAATAACTCTTATTAAAAGTATTGCTAAATCAATACATGCAAATATTGGCGATACTATAACTTTGGTTAAAGTAGATGACACTGGCGGAGATAAAGAAAAATCGTACGATGTTCGTGTGGTTGGTCTTGTAGACGATGGAGAGCATTCTCAAATACCATTTTCAAATCGCGGCACATATCTTGGTGGCGTAACGAATGATTTTTGTGCAAAACTCAACAATCTTAAGAATTTTGACAATGAAGTTGTGCAAAGCAAAGTGTACATGAGTATTGATGAATCTAAAATAAACGATTTATCTCCTAAGATTAACTCTTTGCTTCCTTCGAGATTCTCTCTTATGTCTAGGCATGAAGTTGGCGTAAGAGCTGTTCGAAATGTGTCTAACGGTACCAATTTTGTAACCATGTTCTTGCTATCTTTTGGTATTCTAGCGTTGCTTATTTCTTCGCTCGTTATAGCAAACACATTCCAAGTTTTGGTTGCTCAACGCAGACGCACTCTTGCACTTTTGCGCGTAATCGGTGCACAATCGCACCAGCTTTATGCAGCAGTTTTGCTTGAAGCTGCAATACTTGGAGTTATTTCTGCGGCTGTTGGCGTGCTTTGTGCAATCGGATTTATGGGCGCAATTAGTAACGTGAATATTAATTCTGGACCGTTATCTAAGATTCCTTTGATTGTTTCGCTTCCAGCGGTTGTGTGGCCAATAGCAATTGGCACGATTGTAACAGTTCTTGCATCTATGGGTGCTGCGAGGTCGGCTACAAAAGTAACGCCTATGGAAGCGCTACGACCAATGGATTTGATTAAAGATAAGCGTGCAAGCATTATTCGCGCTGTTTTTGGTGTTGTGTTTATTGTTGTAGGTATTTTAGCTACGGCTTTAAGTGCTACTTCTTTAGCAAGCATGATTGCGAGGAGGTCTCCTACTGCTGGTTCTGACTCTTGGATGACTTTGCTTGGAGCAATGTTTGGTTGTGCGCTTGTTTTTATTGGTATTGTTATGACAGCCATATTCTGGATGCCGTTTGCTATGAAGGCAACTGGCGCAATCATGGCACTTTGTGGTCCTGCATCTAAAGTTGCTAACGCAAACGTGCAAAGAAACCCTAGAAGAGTTGCGGCAACTGGAACGGCTTTGCTTATTGGCGTAACGCTTGTTTCAACGGTAGTAACTGGCGCAATATGTGGTAAAGCAACTCTTAAAGGTGTTGTTGATGACCATTACAGTGTTGACATTATTATTCAAGGCAAGAATGTTGATGAATCTTTAGCTGCCGATATTTCAAAGATTAGTGGAATAAAGCATACTGAGTTGCTTCCTGCAGTTCCTATGACTTTTAAGAACGCTAAGGGCGAAACTGAGTATGCTATGGCAGCTGGAGTTGATAATACAGATCAACTTAAAAATGTAATGCACACTGACCTTGATGGCGTTAATATAAACAAAGATTCTGTGCTTTTGCCTAAGTTTAATGGAGAAGGCGGAGAGCCTTTTGAGCTTAAAAAAGGAAACCTTAATCTGCAAGCTTACGTAGAAAAGTACAGTTCTGGTGAAACAGACAGTAATAATATTACGCCATTTACTGGCATGAATACAGACTCGAGTAATAACGATAAGAGCATTACTGTAAAGCAAGTTCAGTTTAAGAAGTATAGAAATGTTAATATATATTCAAGGAATACTGCTTTTGTTAGCAAATCTTACTTCAATAACTACCTTAAGCCTACAACGCATATTCTGCTTATTTCGGTAGACTCTAGCAAAGCTAATCTTGTAGATATTGTTAAAAATATTAGAAATATTACATCTAGCTATGCGGAGGTTATGGCTGGTGGAAGCGTGTTCCAACGAGCGCAGTGGGAGAGTGCTATCGACATAATGATGATGTTGCTTGTTGGCTTAATAGCAGTAGCTGTTGTGATTGCTTTAATAGGCGTTGCAAACACGTTAAGCTTGTCTGTTATTGAGCGAACCAAAGAATCTGCAACTTTGCGCGCAATCGGCATGACAAGAGGACAGGTTAGAAGATCTCTTGCGTTGGAAGCAACGTTGATTTCCCTAACAAGCACTGTTTCTGGCTTGATTGTTGGAACAGCGTTTGGATGGATTGGATCCTACATGGTGTTTAGCGCAATTGGCAAAGTTCCGTTTGTAATTGATTGGACTATTTACGCGGTTCTTGCTCTAATCGCTTTACTTGCAGCGCTTCTTTCCAGCGTTCTTCCAGCTCGTAGAGCAGTAAAGTCTTCGCCAGTAGTTGCGCTCGCGGAGGACTAATCGCTAGAAACGCAAAACAAAATGCGGTTGCAATTTTAATCATTCAATTAAGAATTGATTAATTTGCAGCCGCATTATTTTTATAGAAAAGATTTATTGGCTATAAGAACATTCGCATTGTTTTTTATTTTTATAAAAATAGTTAAACAAGACTGTTCTCGTAAGCAAACACAACAGCTTGAACTCTGTCTCTTGCATTGATTTTTCCCAAAATATGCGCAACATGCGTTTTAACTGTTGGCAAGCTAATAAACAGTTTATTAGCAATCTCTTGATTAGATAGTCCGTGAGCAATCTCTACAAGAACTTCGCGCTCGCGATCTGTTAAGTCATTTAAGCAAGAATCGTACGTGTTTGCGCTTTGCTCGTTTTTAGTCGCAATTTCTTCTTTTGATTTTTCTTCATCGTTAGGCTTAGAGATCATTGACTCAATTAAGCGCTTTGTAGCAGTTGGAGCAATAATTGCATTTCCTTGATACACAGTCCGTATTGAATTAAGCAATGTTTCTGGCTCTGTATCTTTAAGCAAGAATCCCGATGCGCCCGTATGAATCGCAGCCATAACATATTCGTCTAAATCAAAAGTAGTTAAAATAATAATGCGCGTATTGGCGTTAGTGTCTTCTTTTAAGATTTTGCGCGTAGCTTCCAAACCGTCCATGTTAGGCATGCGCACGTCCATCAAAATAACGTCTGGATTTTCCTTTGACGCAACTTCTACAATTTCATTTCCATTCGCTGCTTGCGCAACAACTCGCATATCTTTTTGCGAGTTGATTACCATAGTAAATCCTGCGCGCACAAGCTCCTGATCGTCTGCTATTGCTACGCGAATTACTCCATTGTTTTCCATATTTTCCATAGTATCAACTTACTGTTGCTTATTTAATGTGTTGTGTTGAATTTGTTCATCTAGTGGGGCAGCAGGGCGAACCGCAATCTCAGCTACATTTGCACTATTATTTGATGAATTAACACTTGAGCCTGTTTCTCGCAAAATTCCAAGTAGTTTTCGCATGTACCTAAGTGCTGAGCGACCTTCATCTCCAATGTTTTTAAAAGCCTTACTAATTGCTTCAATTTGTTCTTGTTCCTGTGATTGCTCTTGTTGTGATGACTTTAGCTTTTCTGCATTGCTATTTAATTTTTCGTATTCATTTAGCATATCGATTCCACTATTTGCAGCATAAATTACTTTATGCAATGTAACTGCAACTTTTTGCTGAATATTTGCGCTAATACGCTGCCTTTCGGCATTTGCTGCAAGTACTTCTAGCTGTTTTTGTTCTTGTTCTAATTCTGTTCTGCGCGCTTTTAGAATCAGCAAATTATTATCATCGTTTCTGCGGTAATAAGCAAATGTAATAGCAGTAAAACAAATTAACGCAACTATAAAACCAAAAACTAATCCTACGGACGCCATTTGCATAATGTCATAAAAATTGGTTGTGTACGCATTAGATGCAAAAAATCGTATTGGAGTTTCATTTTGTGGAATATTTTTTGATGCAACACCAATTTTTACAGCAAAAATAGCAGATTCGGCGAGCACTACTGCGCTAACCCATTGCCATGCGTGCTTTTTGCCATAGAGCACAGCCGCATAAACAATGGCTGGTATAAAGAAATTAGCAAATAAAATATTAGGTAAGCATATAAGTTGTATTGCAGAAAATGCTGCTGCAATAATTGCGCACATAGTTGGAGCTTTTCTACGAAACATAAATGGAATCATAGTAGTAAGCGTAAGTATTCTATAAAGTATTTGAAATGAAAGCGAGCTTGAATATTGCGAAGTCATTCCAGTTCCAACAGTAAAATCGTAAGTTGGTATAAAAAGCATTAGAACAGTCCAAGGTGACGCATAAATAATGTCTCCAATAAGCCAATGTTTTTCAAACCATTGCGATACTTTTTCAATCCTATTTTGTGAATTATTTGCTTCTGGCAAAACTTTTGATGAGGTTTTATCGCTTGCATTTTCAGGTTTTTCTTGCGTTGATAATGGATTATTAACTTTTACGTTTTTATAACTAACATTAGAAATACTATTTAGTGCAGAAGCAGTAGTGTTTGATTGATCTGTAATGTAAGAGTATGGAATAAAAGCAACAATACTAAATGTTCCATCGTTTTGTATTCCATAATCAAGTGTTCCATGAAGATTTTCAATGCGCTCTTTCATGCCAATTAAGCCATAACCATTTTTATGTGGCACACCACTATTTTGCTCTTTATTAGCTTCAAGCTTGTGTACTTCATTTGTGATTTTTAGTGTTAAGCCTTGTTCGTTCCACTGTTCGTGAATGTTTATTTTAATGCCATTTCCTGCGTGCTTCCGAATATTAGTAAGAGATTCCTGAACAACGCGATATGCAACGGTTTGTGCGTCCGTGTTAAGTCTATTTTGAGAATTTATGCCATCAACAGTGTGCCAAAAAATATTATTAGGAGATGCAATTTTTGCTTGCTCAATAAGCGAAGGTATGTGATTAAAATCCAATTGAGCGGATGGAGCGTCTGTTAAAGCTTCTAGCAGTCGGCGCATGTCGTGAACGGCGCGCTCGGCTTCGTTTTTAATAATATGCATTGTTTTTTTAGCAAGAGAAATATCTTTGGTTGCTGCATAGCGACCACCGTCTGCTTGAACAATAATAATAGAAAGCGTGTGAGCAACAATATCGTGCATATCCCTAGCGATTCTAGCGCGCTCTGCAGTAACAGCAATATGCTGAGCTTTCTTTCGGTACGCGCGAATAGCGTTATTGTTCTCTTGTAAAAGTTGAATAGTGTGCACGTGAGTGCGCTGCCAGTAGCCAATAATAACCGTAATTGTAGTAATAATAATCGCAAAAATTATATTAGGAATTGCAAAATCAAGTATAATTGAAACGCAGTTTTTTATGTTACTACTATTTATATTTTTTACGCTGCAAGAATAACTAGCTTTTAAATGATTGATGCCATATATTGGCCCCATTACAATATTCCACGATATTGCTGCGCAAGATAATACGGTTGTTACGTAAGCTGCAATAACAAAAGCTTTTGAATGCTCTGGATTTCCGCGAGCAATAGCATTAACAAGTAGCACAAAACCAAAGAAATCAGCAAAAAGTTGAGCTGGACCAAATATTACTTGCACAATGCATGCAACAATAAAAATAACAGCTGTGTGTTCGGGCCATAGTTTTCGTAGTGAAAGTAATGCTGCAACAACAATATTTATAAGATAGGTTGTAAGTAGCGAACTTTGCGTCAAGAATCCGTCAACATTGCTTATAGTATAACGATTGCTTGAAAGTGTAAAAAGAATAAGCGGAATAATGCCCCACAATATATCGTTTAGCGTAAGCTCAGTGCGTAAGCGTTGTATAGCTCTGTTAAACGTGTGAGATATTTTCATAACTACTAGGCTAGTACACGGCACTTTATAGAACAATCGAACTTTAGTATGATTTATATAAGAGTGTGTATTTTTGTATGTGATTTGTTATTGCAACGTTGCATGCGAGTGCAGAAAGGAATGTTTACAATGGCACTGCTAGCAAAGTATTACGTACCAGGATTGTATGTAGAAGAGCGCGCAATCGATGTTCCTTTAGACTGGGAGCAAAACACTCCAGGCGATTCTATTAAAGGGGAGAAGATTCGCCTATTTTGCAGGGTTATTAGTGCTCCAGAACATGCGCATGACGATTTGCCTTTGCTGGTGTTTTTGCAAGGAGGCCCAGGCGGTCAGTGCCCTCGTCCACTTTCGCCGTCTAGCGATGGTTGGATTCAAGAAGCAATTAAGCATTTTCGCGTAGTCTTGCCAGACCAGCGTGGTGTTGGGCGCTCTTCTAGGGTAGATGCTTCTACGATTAAGCGCATGGCAGACGACGGCGTGAGCGTAGAGCGGCAAGCATGGTACTTAAAGCGATTCTTAGCAGATTCTATTATTCGCGATTTTGAGCATTTGCGCTTAACTGAGTTTAATGCAAAGCCGTGGGTTTCTTTGGGTCAAAGCTATGGTGGATTCTTAACGCTTACGTATTTGTCGCTTTTCCCGCAGGGATTGATTGCAAGCTTCACAACTGGCGGCATTCCTCATGTTCCTGCAAATGCGCGTGAAGTCTATGAACATACTTTTCCTCGTATGGCGCGTAAAACTGAGCAATTCTATGAGCGCTATCCGCAGGATGTTGCGCGCGCTGCTGCTATTGCAGATAGGATTTCTCAAGGAGATGTTTTCTTACCTAATGGCGAAAAGCTAACCGTTGAGCGATTCCAGACTCTTGGATCATCTTTTGGCATGAAGCCAAGTTTTGAAAGAGTTCATTGGCTTATTGACTCCGCATTTTCGGATGGAGATGGATCTCTTAAAGCATTTAAGCATGGCGGTGGAACAGCAGACGGCTATTTAAGCGATGAGTTTCTTTACGGTGTTATGGATGCAACATATTCTAGTCCGCTATATTGGCCGCTGCAAGAATTTATTTATGCTGATGGTGAATTAGAGCACCCGATTTTGTGGGCAGCTCAGCAGGTTAGGGAAACAATGCCAGAGTTTTCTGGTAGCGCGCGCCCGCTTCTTTTTACGGGCGAAGCTATGTTTCCTTGGATGTTTGATCAAGAAAAAGCTTTGCAACCATTCTTGCCAGCAGTTGACTGCTTAATGAGCGACAAGCAGTTTGGCAAGATTTACGATTTAGATCAGCTTGCAAATAACGCAGTTCCTTTGCAAGCAGCGGTTTACTTCGACGACATGTACGTTGATTCTGGTCTTCAGTTAGATACGCTTTCTCGTATTGCAAACTCCCATTATTGGACAACAAACGAGTTTGAGCACGATGGTGTTCATGGCGACTTTGTGTTCCGTCATTTGCTAGAAGAGGCAAAGAATCGTGGAGATTTGGAGTCTATTTATAAGTGATATAAGTGATATAAGTGATAAGTAATATAAGCGGTAAGTAACTTTGATTAAAGTACCTAACAAATGATTAGATATACAAGTTATATATACAAATGATTAGATGCTTAATAAAAAGTTAGTGTTTATTTAGTGTTCGTTTTAGTGTTTAGATATTAAGGGGATTTGTTAATGAGTTCTAACTCAATTGGAACCGTTGGATTTATTGGTTTTGGAAACATGGCTCAAGCAATTGCTAAAGGCTTGATTCGCGCTAATGTTTTACAAGGCAAAGATATGGTTGCATGCGCGGCGCACTTTGAAAAACTTGCTAATAATGCAAGCGAATTTGGCGTAAAAGCGTTAAAAAGCGCGTGTGAAGTTTGCGATTTTAGCAATGTTTTAATTTTAGCTGTAAAACCAAATCAAATAGAAGAAGTTTTGCAACCTATTGCAAAAACTATTGTAGAAAGAAAAATCGCAGTTATATCCGTTGCAGCAGGCTGGACTCTTAAGCGTTACCAGAATCTACTGGGCAAAGATGCTAACGTGCAATGCATTATTCCAAATACGCCAATCGCAGTTTGCCAAGGAGTCACTCTAGCAGAAAGCGAAAATACGCTAACGGATAGTCAACTAGAAGCTTTTAATGCTATTTTTAATCCGATTTCTTTAGTCGAGCGAGTAGATAGCGAGCACATGAATATTGCAATGTGTGTTTCTAGTTGCGCTCCAGCTTTTACTGCTATGTACATGGAAGCTTTAGCAGATGCTGGCGTAAAGTATGGTCTAAAGAGAGATTGCGCATATCGCTTGGCTGCAAAGATGATTGAGGGAGTAGGCGCGTTGTATATGGATACGCGTGTTCACCCAGGGGTTATGAAGGACGCAGTATGCTCTCCTGGTGGCACTACGATTCGAGGTGTTGCAAAGCTAGAATCGTGTGGTTTTAGGGGAGATGTTATTAGCGCGGTTGACGCAATTCAACAAAAATAAAACATTACGAGTATAGTAGTGTAGTCACTTCCGCTAGCTGGTCTAAAGTAGGTAATATGTCTTTAACTATTGGAATCGTAGGTTTGCCTAACGTTGGTAAATCAACTATGTTTAATGCGCTAACACGAAACAACGTTTTAGCGGAAAATTATCCATTTGCAACAATCGAGCCAAATACTGGTATTGTGCCTTTGCCAGACAAACGTTTGCCTGTTTTAGCAAAGCTTGTTAAAACCGAGAAAATCGTTCCAGCAACCGTTACATTTGTTGATATTGCAGGAATCGTTAAGGGTGCTAGCGAAGGCGAAGGCTTGGGAAACAAGTTCCTTGCTAATATTCGCGAAGCGGATGCTATTTGCGAAGTTGTTCGCGCGTTTAACGATGATGACATTGTGCACGTTAATGGCAAGGTGGATCCTGCAGACGATATTGACACAATCAACACGGAGCTTATTCTTGCAGATTTGCAAACAATCGAGAACGCTTTGCCAAAGTTAGAAAAAGATTTACGTGGCAAAAAAGTTACTCAAGAATACGTTGGCGCAGTGAACAAAGCTAAAGAAATTCTTGAATCTGGAAAGACGATTGATCAGGCTCATAACGAGAAGTTGATTAATAAAGACGACGTTTACGATTTGCACTTGCTTACTGCTAAGCCTTTTATTTATGTGTTTAATGTTGACGATTCGGAGCTTTCGGATGATTCTTTGAAGTCTAAGCTAGCGGCATCTGTAGCTCCTGCAAAGGCGATTTTCCTTAACGCGCAATTTGAGTCGGAGCTTACTGAGCTTGATGAAGAAGATGCTAGAGAAATGCTTGCAGATGCAGGATTACAAGAATCTGGATTGGATCAGCTTGCGCGCGTTGGCTTTGATATTTTAGGGCTTCAAACCTATTTGACTGCTGGCGTTAAAGAAGTTCACGCATGGCAAATTCATAAAGGTTGGACTGCTCCGCAAGCTGCAGGCGTTATTCACACAGATTTTGAGCGTGGATTTATTAAAGCAGAAGTTGTTTCTTACAATGATTTTGTTGAGGCTCAAGGCTCTATGGCAAAAATCAAGGAAGAAGGAAAGCTTCGTCTTGAAGGCCGCGATTACGTTATGCAAGACGGAGATATTGTTGAATTTAAGTTTAATGTGTGATTAGTTAGACAATAATCATATAAATAATCAAATAACGTGTAATTTGGCGCTGCTTAGGCACTATAGTGTAGTATCGAAGTGGCGCCTTTTATTTTGTTTACTTATGGAGATTGTATGAATATATTTTATGCTTTTAAAAGCATGTTAAAGTCGCTTATTTCGCGATTTGTGAAATATGTTATTAGCTTAAAATCTCCAAAAAATCGCAAAATTTTCTACAAGCGTGCGCTCGCTTTTCTAATTGTTTTGGTCTTCTTTAGTTTTGTTGGATTCCAAGTATCGCATGTTGTTAAAGAAGCGAATAAGCGTATTTTTGTAAATCTTAAAGCACAATATTTTAAGTCAAACAAGCTTGATTCCGCTTTAAGTAATGTAAAAAGTAAAAAAGGCGATAATTTTGACGCAAAGTCGAAAGCAAAAAAGACGCCATTAGAGCATAATGATAAGTCCAAAGATAAGTCTAATGATAGCTCTAATGCACAAAATCAAAATGCGAATGCAATTGATTTTTCTAACTTATGGAAGATTTCTACAGGCGGTCAATATCCAAATCTTTCTGGAATAGATGCAAATCATTTGCAAATAAATGTAGACCTTAAAAAACAACGTGTTTATATTTATGCGAATAATAATCTTGTTTATACAATGATTGTTAGCTCTGGAATGAATAACTCCACACCTAAAGGCGATTTTAGAATAGGGCATAGGGGATACCATTTTTACAATAGAACAGAAGGAATGGGTGGAGACTATTGGGTTGGTTTTATAGGAGCAAAGTATTTGTTCCACTCTGTTCCAACTCGTGCTAATTTTGGCGATTATATTGTAGAAGAAGCGCAAAAACTTGGGGTCCCTGCATCGCACGGATGTGTGCGATTAAGTGTTCCAGATGCTAATTGGTTCTATACGAATATTCCAGACGGAACAGCAGTATATATTGAATAATCTGTTTTAGAGTTATGTGAAGCATTTACGTAAGTAAGAAATATAAAAAATCAGGAGATTTCAAAATGGAATCCCCTGATTTTTTGTTTGTTTTAACTGCGTTTGTTTTATCTTCTCTTGTTTATTAGAAGAACAAAATACTTGCGCAACAAGCTAACGCAACTAAAACAATAGATGCCAGGAAGCTTGCTAAGAATGCTGCTTTTCCTTGCTTAAATATAACTCTAAAGTTTACGTTGATTCCAAGAGCAGCCATAGCCATTCCAAGGAAGACGTATCCTGCGTCTACAAGTAGTGATGCGTAGGACGAAACAAAAGGCACGTACGTACCAATAACAGATGCTGCAATAAATCCAAGCATAAACCATGGGAAGTTGATTTTGCGCTTTCCGTTATCTTCTACTTGGCTATGACGAGCGTTCCACCAAATTGCAATAAAGATTGATGTAGGAACAAGCATAAGAACTCGAGTAAGCTTCATGATTGTTGCAACGTCAATGCTTCCAAAAGCTCCGCCCGCTGCAACAGCGTGTGCGATTTCGTGGAGCGATGCGCCAGATGCAATTCCAAGCTGCTGCTTAGTCATTCCAAAGTGAGGAAGAATAAAGATTTCTGCCAAAGCGTAGATTGTGCCCATTATTGCAACTGTTGCAACAGCCATAACCTCGTTTTGTTCTTTTTCGTCCTCATCTTGTGGAAGCACTGGCATAGATCCCGAAAGACCCATAACAGCTGCAGCTCCGCAAATGCTTGTGCCTCCTGCGGTTAGCATTGCAAGTTGTGGGCTAACCTTAAGGAATTTTGCAATGTTGTATGTAATGCATACCATAACAGCAACTAGAACGGCTGCAATTGGTAGGCACTTTAATCCTTGAGTAAATAGAACGTGCAAATTTAGCTTAAAGCCAAGCAAAATAATGCCTAGTCGAAGTAGCTTATTTGCGATTAGGCCAGCAGATGCTTTAACGCCTGCTCGTCTAGAATCATTGTTCAACTTGTATACGTGCAAAGGCAGCTGCAGAGCCATACCAATAAGCAACGCAATAATAAGAGCTCCCAAAAGGCTTAGGCCTGGGAACTGCTTGAGCCAGCTGCCGATTAAGGAAGCTAAAAGTGTAAGCACAGCTATAAGAGCCATGTTTGTTGTGCAGATTTTCTTTTTCCATGTATCAAAGAAATTAACCATTTAGCCAATTATTCTCTCATAATCGGACAAAAACGAACAAAAAATCAAAAATATTTACACATTTTCTAGCGTTTTGTTGTAATGGCAAGCGACACGCCTATATAAAAATCACATAATAAAACATATTCGATAAAAATCTATCGTAGTTTTGTATTAGTTCCATTTACATTGTGATTAATTAAATCTTGTTGAAAAAAATCATAATTGTGTAATCATTATCTGTAGTTAAAGAGGTAATTATGTGCAATATTAATATTCAAATTAAACGCATTTATGAATCATCTGATGAAGATGATGGCTTGAGAGTATTAGTAGATAGATTGTGGCCTAGAGGAATAAGTAAAGAAAAGGCAAATCTTGATTTGTGGTGTAAAGATATTGCTCCATCAAGTGATTTGCGAAAATGGTTTAGCCATAAGCCTGAGCGCTTTAAAGAATTTTCTAATCGTTATATTGAAGAGTTAGATGAGAATCAAGATTGTGTAAACCAAATCGTAGATATATGTAGAAAAAGTAAAAAAGTAACGTTTTTATATGGAGCGAAAGATCCGCGTATAAATCATGCAATTGTATTAAAAGATTACATTCAAAATGTTTTGCAAAATTAAGATTGTAATAAGCGAATCTAATACATAAGCAAAAGTTTATGTTTATAAACTTTTATGAGTAATAATTAGTGGTGTTTGATGCGTTTTCGACACACCGATTTTCCTTGATATTTCAACAAAACAAATTTATAAATTTATTATTTTTCAAATTGTCTCGACACTTTGTGATTAGTACATTAGAATGACCACTTGGCTAGGGGGTGGCGGTTGGTATAGCCTCTGCAAAATCTGCCAAACCTGCGCTTGAGTAGTGCTTGTTTTTTTTTTTTAAGCTGGCGCTTGTTTTGGTGGTTGTTTTTCAATCACAAACTTACATACGAACTTGTTTTACACAAGGAGAAAACGATGAAATCGTTGTTTACATGGCAGCTTCATGGAGACGGAAAAACTTTGAAGCCAGGAGAAGTAGTAGAGCCAGATGAGCGTTTAACTTGGACTCGTACTGCTGGTATTGGTGCTCAGCATGTTATTGCTATGTTTGGCGCAACATTCTTAGTGCCAATTCTTACAGGCTTTGATCCGTCTACTACTTTAATGTTCACGGCTCTTTCTACAGCACTGTTCTTGTTGATTAACGCAAATAAGCTTCCTAGTTATTTAGGAAGCTCTTTTGGTCTTATAGCACCTGTTATGGCTGTAACTGCTGCGCATAAGGGTATTGCTGTAGCAAGCTTTGGCATTATGTGCACAGGTATTCTTCTTGCGCTAATCGGTGTGCTTGTGCATTTTGCAGGAGCAAAGTGGATTGACGTTATTATGCCTCCTGTTGTTAACGGTGCAATCGTTGCAATTATTGGCTTTAACTTAGGTCCAGCTGTTTGGGGTAACTTCCAAAAGGCTCCAGACACTGCCTTGGTAACTTTGGTTGCAGTTATGCTTATTGCAGTGATCTTCCGTGGTCTTCTTGGGCGATTGAACATCTTGCTTGGTGTTCTTGTTGGCTACGCGTATGCATGCTTCCAGGGTCAAGTTGACTTTAGTAAGATTGAGCAGGCACCTTGGATTGGCTTCCCTAAGTTCCACACTCCGCAAGTTGACTTCTCTGTTTTGCTTATGTTCTTGCCAGTTGTGCTGGTTCTTATTGCAGAAAACGTTGGTCACGTTAAGTCTGTAGCTCAGATGACTGGCCGCGACTACGATTCCAAGATTGGTACAGCTTTGTTTGCAGACGGCTTAGGCACTGCAATCGCTGGTTGCTTTGGCGGTTGTGGTACTACAACCTATGGCGAAAACATTGGCGTTATGGCTGCAACAAAAGTGTATTCTACTGCCGCTTATTGGTGCGCTGCATTCTTTGCATTCGTATTAAGCCTTTGCCCAAAGTTTGGTGCAATTGTAAACTCCATTCCAGCAGGCGTTTTGGGCGGTGTAACCACTTTGCTTTACGGCATGATTGGCATGATTGGCGTTCGCATTTGGGTAGAGAACAAAGTGAACTTCGATAAGCCAGTTAACATTATGATTGCTGCAATCGTTATGATTATTGGCATTGCCAACTTCCAATTTGCTATTTCTGGAATTCAGTTTAACGGTATTGCAATCGGCACTGTTGTTGTGTTGGTTGTGTACCACATTATGAAAGCAATTGGAAAGCTTACTGGAACAATCGCTAAAGACGATCCAGATGTTGCTTAGCATAAATGCTTCAATATGATTTAATTTAATCGATTTAGGCGCGTTCGCTACTTTTGCGAGCGCGCTTTTTTGTAATTATTTTTGATTACACAACAAACACAACACGTAGATTGGGAATAGTTAGTATAGTATTATTAACCTTATGTTGAAAGTCATTATAGAAATACTCATTGGCGTTGCATGGGCTGCTTTTGGCGCTTATATGGCTAAAAAACCTAAAAACACTAAGGTGTATAAGCGTTCCGATTATTCAAGCGATGGAAAGAAAAAGAGCAATCAAAATAATGATTTTGCCGATACTTCTGCGAATGCTTCTGCGGATGATTCCAACGATCAAGATGTAGTCATAGAAAGCATTGATGAAGATAATAGTAATACAAATATTGTTGCTAAAGATGCTTCTAAAGATGAGTCTAATAGTGAAAACAAAGATAAGACTTCTTCAAAGTTTGCAAAAAAAATAAAAGATTTGGCAGACTATTATAGTGACGATGATGACCTTGGTGACCTCTTTAGCGATATATTAGAAGCTAAGAAAAAACTAGAAAACGAAGGCGACTCGCCCAAAAATAGTGATACTAGCGATGCTAGCGAAGATAGTAAAGATAGTAAAAGCAATAAAAGCAATAAAAGCGATAGAAAAAACTCAAATAGTAAGGAGAATAATCGCTATATGAGAATAGATTTTGATGTAAATAAGTTTGTTGGAAAATCAAGAAAATGGCGTTGGATTATTGTTGCAATAGTAGTAGCAATAGCGTTTATATGCTCAATTATTTTTGGTTTTTCTACTTTTATTACAGATTGCATGTGGTATGCGCAACTTGGATTTGAGAGCGTAATCTGGATTCAACTAGCCGCTAAAATCGGCGTTTGGGCTTTGTATGCTCTGCTTATGGCTGCGTTTGGGTATTTGTCTGCATATATTGCGATTAAAAAACGCCCTGGAAGCGAAGATGGCGTATATGTTAAAGAAAAAGGCAATATTTTAGACACTAAAAAGGGAATAAGCTCTAAGCTTGCAATGCATGTTGCAGGAGTTGTGTCTTTGATTGTAGGCGCTGTGTTTGGAATGCAATTCTACAATCATTGGGTGCAAATTTTGCTTATGTTTAACTACCAATCATTTGGTATTAAAGATCCGCAATTTGGATTTGATAACGGTTTTTATGTGTTTGCTTTGCCAGGCTTGCGACTTTTTACAAGAGCGTTTATTGTTCTTCTTGCTGTTTCTTTGCTATTTAGCGTTATAACAAACGCTTTGATGGGAGCTGTAAGAATTACGCTTCCTGTAGATGGAAAGGGCATTTTTAGCATAACTAAAAGCGCAAGGCGTCAAATTTCTGCGTGGTTTATGCTAGTTATTATTTTCTGGTCCGTTTTGCAAATATTAGATGTGTTTGCGATTGTAAATTTGGATGGTTCTAAGATTACTGGCGGATCTTACACAGATATGAATGCTGGTGTTCCTTCCAGCATTGCAATGGCTGTAATAACACTAATTGTTGGAATTGTTATAACAGCGTGGTTGCTAAAATCTCACGCTCTTAATGGAAATGTAAAAATTGGCACGCGATTTGTTGTAGCTGTTAAAGCTTGGCGCACGCCTGCTATAGCTGTTGCATCTTTAGTTGTATGCGCTATGGTGTTGTCTTTTGCTTGGCCTGCTCTTTTGCAACGTTTTAAGGTAGCGCCGAATGCACAAGAATTAGAAGCCACTTATATTCAGCGAAATATTGATGCAACTAAGTTTGCGTATGGCTTAAATAATGTTAAAAAAGAATCGTATAACGCTACTTCGGAAGGAAAGTCGGGAGCGCTAGCAAAAGAAGCGGAGTCTACTGCACAAATCAGGCTTTTAGACCCTCAAGTCACTTCTCCAACATTCCGCCAATTGCAGCAATCTAAGCAATACTATACTTTTGCAGATACTCTTTCTGTAGATAAGTACGACATTGATGGCGTGAGTCAAGACACGGTTATTGCTGCGCGCGAGCTTGATTTAGCTGGAAACGATAATCGAAATTGGGTTAATGACCACACTGTTTATACGCACGGGTATGGCGTTGTTGCAGCTTACGGAAATAAGGTTACTGCAGATGGTCAGCCGCAATTTATGGAGTATGGAATTCCAACTCAAGGAAAGCTTACAAAGTTGAAGAAGTATGAGCCGCGTATCTACTTCTCGCCAAATGCTCCAAAGTATTCGATTGTTGGTTCTCCAAAAGGCTCTGCTCCTTGGGAATTTGATTATCCAACTGGCTCAAATGGCGCTTTAACAACGTTTAAGGGAAATGGTGGACCAAGTGTAGGCAACTTCTTCTCTAAGCTGCTACACGCTATTCGTTTTGAATCAGATCAAATCTTATTCTCGGATAGAGTTACTGCAAATTCTCAGATTTTGTATGATCGCGACCCTAAGACTCGTGTTTCTAAAGTAGCTCCATACTTGACATTAGATGGGCGCGTTTACCCAGCAGTTGTTGACGGACGAGTTAAGTGGATTGTTGACGGATATACAACGTCCGACTCTTACCCATATTCGCAAATGACTGATTTTGGGCAGGTGACTCAAGATTCTACAACAACAACATCTCGTTCGATTAAAGGCTTGACTAACCAGCGAGCAAACTATATTCGCAATTCAGTTAAAGCTACTGTTGATGCGTACGACGGTTCTGTTGACTTGTATGTGTGGGATAAAAAAGACCCTGTGATTAAAGCTTGGAGATCAATATTCCCAGGGCATTATCACGATATTTCTAAGATTTCTGGCGATTTGATGAGTCATATTAGATACCCAGAAAGCTTGTTCAAAGTACAAAGGCATTTGCTTGCAAAGTATCATGTTGACAGCGCAAGCCAGTTCTTCTCGGGAGAAGACTTCTGGCAGACTCCAGTAGATCCTACAGAATCTCAAAGTCTTCAGAGAGAAGATATTTTGCAACCTCCATACTATTTGACTTTACAAACTAGAGGAGCAAACAAGCCAGTATTTTCGCTTGTTTCTACATACATTCCTGCTGGAAGATCTACTCGAGAGATCCTAACTGGATTCTTGTCTGTAAATTCAGATGCTGGAAATGTTGCTGGAAAAGTAAGCGAAAATTATGGCCAACTAAGACTTCAAGAGTTACCTAAAGTTTCCAATGTTCCAGGACCTGGTCAAGCTCAAAACAACTTTAATGCTAATGCAAATGTTTCTAAAGAGTTGAATTTGCTTGAATCTGGATCAACTAAAGTTAAGCGTGGAAACTTACTTACATTGCCACTTGGCGGTGGATTGGTTTACGTAGAGCCTGTTTATGTACAATCTAGCGGATCTACTAGCTACCCATTGCTTAAGAAAGTATTGGTTGCTTTTGGAGATCAAGTTGGATTTGCAGACACTTTGGATGAAGCATTAAACCAAGTATTTGGAGGAAACTCTGGCGCAAACGCTGGCGATGCTTCAAATAATTCTGGTGTAAACAATATTGCTTCTAATCCTAAGCAAAAAGATTCGACTAAGAATAGCGAAAATGGCAATAAAAATGCCAATGCTAATGCTAAGGCAGACGCTGATTTTAGTGCAAAAGCAAAAATGGCTCTTAAGCGAGCAGCTCAAGCGCTAAAGGATTCGGATGATGCAATGAAATCTGGAGATTGGCAAGCGTATGGCAAAGCTCAAAAAGAGCTAAGCGATGCGATTAACGATGCTATTAAAGAAGACTCTGGAAAGTAAAAGCAAAAGTCAAAGAAGCGTCTAAAGCAGCTTTAGATTAATAAAAATAATGCCGAGCATAGTTTAGATTATGTTCGGCATTATTTTATGTGTTGGCTTTATGTGTTTTTACATTTGATTATCTGGGTCTTCGTCGTCTTCTACAGGACCTAGCAATAATCGTTCGCTTATATTAACTAAGCCCATCAATATTGCTGTAAACGCAATAATTACGAATGTTGCAGAAAAAATAAGCGGAGTGCGGAAAGAATTATATGCAGCTTGCAGCCAAATACCTAATCCTTGACGAGCGCCAAGATATTCTGCAGTAGTAGCTGCGCCAAAAACGTAGGCTGTGCTAATGCGAATTCCACCAAAAATTTGTCGAGCTGCAATCCTTAATTTTACGTGCCAAAGCGTCCAAACTCGTCCCGCTCCGCATGTTAGAGCTACATCGCTATAAAAACTTGGAACTGCATCAAGACCTCTAATTGTTTGAACAGCAATAGGGAACATGCTAAAAATAGCTACGATAACAATTTTTCCAGACATTTCGAAACCGAACCATATAAGAAATAGCGGGGCAATCGAAATAAGTGGTAACGTTTGTGCAGCACAAAGAAGTGGGAACAAAGCTGCGTGAACCAGCTTGCATACGTGAAAAAGTACGCCCAGTAAAATGCCGCACACAATGGCAAGACTAAAACCAACAATTGTCTCTTCAATAGTTGCAAGGGTTGCAGGCCATAATTGTGGCCATACATCACAAGTTGCTTTAGCAATATCTGTAGGAGTTGGAATAGAATTTTCTGGAATTTTATAGAATTCGCAAGAAAGCTGCCAAAAAATTAGTAATGTAATAGTAGAAATTATTGTTGGCAGATAATTGTGCAGTAGTGTTTTCCAGCGCGCGCGCGTCATGGAATATCGTTCCTTTCAGTATACAAGCCATAATGCTTGTTGTAGCTGCTTGACTGCTGCCCCAATCAAACAACGTAAAATTTTACAAACTTTCTTGTATGAAAATATCATATAGATAGTATGTAGTTAGCAAGCGTGTATTTTATGCGTATTTGTCTTTCGATTAGTGCATAATTTAGTCGTTTCGTGAGTCAATGCGTGGCAAACCAAAAGTTCTAATTTTTGGGGGCATTGAACGGCGCGGGCTAGGCCCTTGATACCGTTTTCTGCCAAGTTCGTGTCACATTCCCAGAAAGCGGTTATTTATAAGAAAGCTAGGGAATTCATGATATGCGAATTATGGCGTAATGTGCGAGCTTTTTGTTTGAAATCTAATAAAAATATTATGCGTGCAATAGCAGTTTTTATAAGCTCATGCTGTATTCTGTCTTTGTGCGCGTGCGGATCAAACAATAGTAAGCAGAATAGTAAATCTGGTCTTCAAAACGTTTCGTTTATGCTTTCGTGGATACCTGATACTAATCATATTGGCATATACGTGGCAAAGCATATGGGGTGGTTTAAGCAAGCTGGTTTACACGTGAATATTTTGGCTGTGTCTCAAACTGGTGCCGAGCATGCTGTTGACTCTGGTGCTGCGGATTTTGCTTTAAGCAATATTACTAGTCTTGCAGATTTCAGTACAAAAGGCACTAAATTGAAGGAAGTTTTGCAAGTTCAGCAAAAGCCTAGCGCAATTTGGTGCTCTCTTTATAAAAATACTAAAATTCATTCTCCTAAAGACTTTGATGGTAAAACTTTTGCAACCTTTGGATCTGCAGAAGGTGATGCTGTGATTCGTAGAATGATCCAGCATGATGGTGGCAAAGGTAAGTTCGATAAGGTTACTGTTGGTACTTCTACGTTCCGTACGCTTGAATCTGGAAAAGCTGATTTTGGTGGTTTTTATGGTACTTGGGAAGGTGTGCAGGCGGAAATGTATGGTCCAAAGTTGCGTTGCTTTAAGACAGCAGATTATGGAGTTCCTGGTCAGCCAGATACGATTGGTGTTATTACTAACGCAAACACAGTTAAGCGCAATCCGAAGCTTGTTCGCGCTTTTGTTAAAGCCGTTAAGCGCGGTTATGAATACGCTTACAATCATCCAGATGAAGCTGCGAACATTTTAGTAAAAGAAGCTCCTGAAGCTAATCTTGATGTGAAATTCGTTAAGCGAAGCATGAAGATGATTGTTGACGGGCAATATTGGGGTAATCGTGCAGACATAAAAAGCGGCAAGTTTGTGTTCGGCACAAATGATGTTAAGGGTGCTCAAGAATACTTCGACTTCCTAAGTAAGGAAGGTGCGTATACGGATTCTAAAGGCAAAGTAACATATAAAACTCCTCAAGCAAAAGAATTAACTACGGACGAATTTTTGAAGTAGTTTACGCAATGACTTGAGTCTTGCTAAAATAAAGTACGGTATATGAGGGCGTATCGGGTAGTTGTATAATCCAACTTCAATCGGTACGCCCGTTTTGTTGTTGAGTTTATAAGATTGGGCGTGAATTATGGCTTCGGATTTTTGGCTTATTGCTGGCCTTGGCAATCCTGGATCTAAGTACGAAGGTACTCGTCATAATATGGGATTTATGGTTGCGGATTTGCTTGCTGAGCGATGGTCAATATCTTTTTCTGACCATAAAGGCTTGTCTAAACTTGGCAAGGGAGTTATGAATTTAGACGGTAAGCTTGCAAAGTTCTTCCTTGCTAAGCCGCTTACTTTTATGAACGATTCTGGAGCTGCAATATCTTCTATAAGCTCTTATTATCAAATTGAAACTGACCATATTGTGATTGTTCACGACGATATGGATTTGGATTTTGGGCGCATTAAAGTAAAAGCTGGAGGTTCTGCTGGAGGTCATAACGGTATTCGTTCTATAGATCGCTCTCTTGGAACTCCGCAATATGCGCGCGTAAGAATGGGTGTTGGGCATGCTCAGCGTGGTGCTCATGCTCACGATAATACTGTTAATTGGGTTTTGGGCGGATTTGCTGGTGCGCAAAAATCTGAACTTCCTAATTTTTTGGCAGATGGCGCAGATGCTGTAGAAAGTGTGATTTTCCGCGGGCTTGCAGCCACTCAGGAGCATTTTAATGGCAGATAAGTATGATTCTTTTGCTAACAAAATGCTAGATTCTAAAGATTTTAATATTTCTGATGCTTCTTTTGAAAGCATACTTAAAGATATTTGTAAGAAAAATGATTCGTTTAAGTCTTTAGCTTTGCTTGAAGAAGATTTTTCTAATCCTCTTAATGTGTATTGTCCAAGTGGAGCTAGATCTGCTGTAGCTGCTGCAATGGCTACTAAAAAGCCTGTTGTTTTAGTAGTTCCATCTGGTAGAGATGCTTTAGAATCACTTGAATCAATACGCGATTTTTATAATGGGAACCCTAAAGATATTGCTAATCTTGAAGCTTGGGAAACTCTTCCGCACGAGCGTCTTTCTCCTAGAGCAGATACTGTAGCAAGCAGAATGGCTGTTTTTAGGCGATTAAAGCATCCGCAAAGTGGGGAAGATAGCAAAAGCGGCAAAAGCAGCAAAAGCGGCAAAAGTGCCATGTTTAGCCCAATTCGCGTTCTTGTTATGCCAGTTCGATCCCTTATTCAGCCAGTTGTTAAGGGTCTTTGCAATGTAGAGCCGCTTGTTTTTGAATGTGGCAATGAGATTTCTATTGAGCTTGCTACAAAACGACTTGTTGAAAACTCGTATAATCGCGTGGAACTTGTTATGAATCGCGCTGAATTTGCTGTTCGAGGCGGAATTATAGACGTTTTTCCTCCAACAATGGATCATCCTGTGCGTATTGAGTTTTTTGGAGATGAGATTGACGCAATCAAACAATTCCATGCATCTGATCAGCGCACTTATGGGAAGAATATTAATAGTGTTTGGGCTACACCTTGCCGAGAGTTGCAACTTACAAAAGATATTCAAAAACGAGCGAAGTCTTTGATTGGTAAAATTCCAAATGCTCAAGATATGCTTGAATCAATCGCAAATGCAATACCTGTAGAGGGTATGGAGTCTTTGATTCCAGCATTAGTTGACAACATGGAACCAGTGGAAAATTTGCTTGATAAAAACGCAATAATTTTGGTTTCCGACTTAGAAAAATGCAAGCGCGCAGCTAACGATTTAGTTAAAACAGCAAACGAGTTTTTGGCTGCAAGTTGGCATGTTGCTGCGTCTGGTAAGGGTGCTGGCGCTCCAATAACATTCGATAAAGCGAGTTTTCTTGATTTTGGCAGCGTTTTAGAAAATCTTGAAAACAACAATCATCAAGTAATTAACTTAAACAGTTTTGCAATGGATTCAACGAGTAAATCGCAAGCAACCGTTGATTCTAAAGAAGAAAACGAAAATAAAGTCGTAAAAAATAACTATTTAGACTTGTGCATTAAATCTCCTCAAGAATTTAGAGGAGATAGTGAGAAGATTTCTAACGGAATATCTGGTCTTATTTCTAACGGATACAAGGTTTATATTAGCGCTGCTTCAAGTGGAATTTTATCAAGACTTGCGCGAGCTGTACGCGCAAGTGGCGTATTTGATTTTTCGGCAGTTCAATCGAAAATAGTTGACGGTTTTATAGATACGCAAAGTAAAATTGCAATTCTTAGCGAAAGAGATTTAACAGGAAAGTCTTCTTCTGCAAGTGGTTTTAAGTCGCCAAAGCGTAGAAAAAAAGAAATCGACCTTCTAGACCTTAAGCCAGGAGATTTTGTTGTTCACGAACAGCACGGAATTGGCAAATTTATAGGCATGAGGCAGAGGAATGTAAAAACTTCAAACGGAGAAGCTACGCGCGAATATTTGGAAATTGAGTATGCTCCAAGTAAACGCAATGCTCCTGCAGATAAGCTTTTTATTCCAACAGATCAGCTTGATTTGGTTAGCAAATATATTGGTGCAGAGATTCCAAAGCTAAATAAGCTTGGAGGTGCGGACTGGGCTGCTACAAAAGAAAAAGCGAGAAAAGCTGTTCAAGAAGTTGCGCAAGACTTGATTAAACTTTATTCTGCACGAGCATCTAGCAGCGGATTTGCTTTTAGCGCAGACACTCCTTGGCAAAAAGAACTTGAGGATGATTTTCCATACCAAGAAACTCCAGATCAGCTTACGACTATTGACGAAGTTAAGCAAGATATGCAAAAGCCAATTCCAATGGATAGGCTGATTTGTGGAGACGTTGGTTTTGGTAAAACCGAGATTGCTGTGCGCGCTGCTTTTAAGGCAGTTCAAGACGGAAAGCAAGTGGTTGTTCTAGCGCCAACAACTCTTTTAGTTCAACAACATTACGAGACTTTTACTAATCGTTTTTCTGGATTCCCCGTAACTGTTGCTGCAATGAGTAGATTCCAAAGCGAAAAAGAGGTTAACAATACTATTCAAGGCCTTGAATCAGGCGAAGTTGATGTTGTTATTGGCACGCATAAGCTTTTGAATCCAAACATAAAATTCAAGGATTTAGGTTTGGTGATTATAGACGAAGAGCAGCGTTTTGGCGTTGAGCACAAGGAGACTTTGAAAGCTTTGCGCACAAACGTAGACGTTCTTAGTCTTTCTGCAACGCCAATTCCTCGAACACTTGAAATGGCTGTTACGGGTATTCGCGAAATGTCTACTCTTGCTACGCCTCCAGAAGACCGTTTGCCAGTCTTGACTTATGTTGGAGCTTACGAAGACGCGCAAGTGGCAGCTTGTGTTAAGCGAGAGTTGCTTAGAGGTGGCCAAGTATTTTACGTGCACAATCGAGTAGAAGATATTAGTAAGGTCGCGACTAATATTCAAAAACTCGTTCCAGATGCTAGGGTAGCTATTGCGCACGGAAAAATGGGTGAGAAGCAGCTCGACACTATTATTCGCGATTTTTGGCATAGAGATATTGACGTTCTTGTTTGCACTACGATTATTGAAACGGGATTAGATATTTCTAACGCTAATACGCTTATTGTGGATCATGCAGACAGATTCGGCCTAAGCCAGCTTCACCAATTGCGCGGGCGCGTTGGCAGAGGTCGTGAGCGTGCGTACGCATACTTTTTGTATGATCCGTCTAAGCCTATGACTCAACAAGCGCATGATCGCCTTGCAACAATTGCTCAATATACTGCTCTTGGATCTGGATTCGATGTTGCTATGAAGGATTTGGAGCTTAGAGGCACTGGAAACTTGCTTGGCAATGCGCAAAGTGGCCACATTGAAGGCGTTGGATTTGATTTATACGTGCGAATGGTTTGTGAAGCTGTTGAAAAATACAAAGAGCCAGAGCATAAGGAAACTGTTTCCACGTCTATTGATTTGCCTGTTGAAGCTTCGATTCCAGTTGATTATATTGATTCCGACAAGCTTCGTTTAGAAGCGTACCGTAAGCTTGCTTCCGCTAACAATAATAAGGATTTGCAAGAGTTGCGAGATGAGTTGCTTGATCGTTTTGGTGAGCCGCCTGAAGCGTTTAGCATATTGTGCGATGTTGCTCGCTTGCGTTTTAAGGCTCGTGATCTTGGTATTACGCAAATTAGCTCTCAAGGTAAATCGGTTCGTGTTATTGGTTTAGATCCAAAAGAATCGTTGTGGATGCGTTTGCAAAGGATTTACCGCGGAGTTAAGTATCGTCCGCTTACTCATACGCTTATTATTCCATCGCCTTTTGAATCTTCACTTGGAACTAGCGCAATGAGTGAGCGCGAAATACTTGATTGGGTGCGTCAACTTCTTGAAGATTTAGCTTGGTAAGGTGAATTATTGCGTTGTTTATAAATAAAGGCGGCCGCTATTTTGCAGTCGCCTTTATTCACATTATTTTCGAGTTACTTATTGCAAAGCTTCTCTAAGCTCATCTTCGATTTCGCTATGATTTACAGGGCGATTTTGAGCATCAAGATCTTCGCGATCAATGTTCCATTGCTTAGCAATTTTGCCATCTTTTATCATAAGAATGCGGTTAGAAAGTCTTACAGCTTCCGCAATGTCATGCGTAACCATAAGTGTGCTCCAGCCATATTTAGCTTGAAGATTATTAAGCAAATCTTGCATATCGAAACGCGTAAGAGCATCCAAAGCTCCAAAAGGCTCGTCAAGTAACAATAATTCAGGACTTCTAACTAAAGCTCTTGCTAAAGATACGCGCTGCTGCTGGCCTCCAGAAAGCTCAGAAGGCCACTTGTTATCGTAACCAACAAGCTGCATTTGGCAAAGCGCTAAATGCGCAATATTCTTAAGATCTTGCTTACTTCCTTCCATGCCAAAAACAACATTTTTGTTTACAGAAAGCCACGGTATTAATCGTGCATCTTGAAAACCAATAGCTTGACGGCTTGTTGCGTGAATGCTGCCTTCGCTAGGAGTTAGAAGTCCTGAAATTATTTTCAAAAGCGTAGTTTTTCCGCATCCCGATCTACCAATAAGCGAAACAAATTCGCCCTTTTTAATTCTCATCGTAATGTTTTTCAATACAAAAGAAGAATTATTTGCAAAATCGTTTTCTGTATTTTTATCTTTTGCACTTGCGAAAGAAATGCCCAGATTCTCTATACTAACGCAGTAATCGCTATCGTTAATATTTGATTTGCAAGTAGATTCTTTGGAAACTTCTACATTGCTACGCTTATGAAAAATGCTATTAAACATAGTCGTATTCTAAAGTCGTATTCTAATTACAATTAGTAATCGTTTACTTGCTGCAGTCGATTACAGCTTTAGAGAAATCAGGAACTTCTTTAATGAATCCGTATTTAACATATTCCTTAGCTTGCTGTTTAAGCATTTTCATAGTTTCTGCATTCATTGGTCGAATTTGCGGAATGTCAAACTTAGCTAATTCTTTCATTGTTTCATCGGATGCACCAAACTTCTTATACATATCAAGAATAATCGAATGCTTCTTCTTAACTCTTTTACCTTCTTCTACTAAAGCACGATACATTTTCTTTAATAGCTGTGGGTGCTTTTTAGCAAATTCAGCAGATGCAACTTGGATTCCGAAGTTAATATTTCCATAATCTTTTGCAGTGACTAGAAGTTTTGATCCTGGAGTTGCAAGAGCTGCAGCAAAGTTCTGATCGAAGGTTGCTAATGCATCAACTTGACCAGTTGTGAATGCTGCATGGAAGTTCTTCGGACTCATCTCTACTTCTTGAACCTTGGATGGGTCAAGTCCTGCTTTTTCAAAGGCTTTGTGAATTATATAATCTCCACTTCCACCTTTAGCAATAATTCCAATCTTTTTTCCGTATAAGTCTTTAAGTGATTTGATTCCGCTATTTGGTGCTGCTACGATTCCTTGAGCGTTTCCATTGTAATAGTTAATAGCATAAGCAACCCATGGCTGGCCTTTGGAGATAAAATGAATAAAATGGCCAGATCCTGTGGTTGTTACGTCTGCGTTTCCAGAAGTTACTGCAGTGTTTGCTTCTGGAGGAACATATGGCCCGCTAAATGTAACTTTTGCCTTACCAAAGATCTTATCTGCCATCTTTGTATTCTTTGAAAGAGTTGTTAAATAATTTGCAGAAGTCAAATATGCTACTCTTAAAGTTCCAGTATCTTCTTTTACTTGCTTAGTAGTATTTGTGGAAGATTTTGCGGATGATGCTTGTGTTTTGCTGTTCGAGCTTCCGCATGATGCTAGGGTGATTGCTGTGCAAAGCGCGCAGAAAGCTGCTAATGCTCGCTTGCTTGTTGTAGATAATGCGAATTTAGCCATTTTATTCTCCTAATTATTTTGCTAATATTCTTAGTTCTGTTTGATTTTAACGATGGATGAACGTCGCTCAGGCATGCAAATTTTTTCTAAAAGTGTTGCAATTCCTTCAGAAAGTAGACCTGCAATCGCGTATAAAACTATGCATAGCAGCATTTGATCTGGTCTGTAAAATTCTTGTGATCTTGCAAGAACATATCCAATTCCTTTTGAAGCGTTGACTGTTTCACACGTTACCAATGCCACCCAAGACACTGATATTGCAAAGCGTAAAGCAGTCATAAAGTTAGGTAGCGCTCCTCGAAGAAGAATTGTGAAAAATACTGTTTTGCTATTTACTTTGTATGCGCGAGCTAATTCCAAGAGTTTGGGATCAATATTACGAACTCCATCCCTCATATTTACGTAGAACGTTCCAAATACGCCTATAGCAATAAGAGCTATTTTCATAGTCTCACCAATGCCTAATAAAATAATAAGCAAAGGTGCTAGTGCGGTAAAAGGAACAGACCGTAGCATGTGGCCAGGCTTGTTAATAATAATGTCGCCCAGCTTTGTGCTACCCGAAATAACTCCTGCTGGAACTGCAATTATCATTCCTAAACATAATCCTGCAATAACTCTTGTAAAACTAATTCCCAACGAAGGCCAAATTAAACCTTCTGAGTTTAATTCTTGAAAAGCGTTAATTACTTCTGCAGGTGATGGAATATGCCTAGTCTCTTTAGGCCCAAGTGTAGCTAAAAACCATCCAATAAGTATGACAAGTGTGGAAAGCCATGGCACGCATAAGCGCAGTGAAGAAGATGCATTTTTTAGCATGCTCTTACAATGGCTAATCATTCGACATTCCCTTCGATAGTACTAGCTATATCAGGTTCGACGGGTATGATCTCAGCAATTACAATCAAGCGAATAATTGCACCCCGTGCCAGTTTGTTATTATTGTACAAAGGTGTGGACAAATTAAGAAAAGCTTAGATTATATAGTCTTGTATGCTTAACGACTTACGCTGCGAAATAACGTCCATAAAACGCATTAATCTTAAATATGTTACACAACCAACAGATAAATAAGGAGTAGTTGTGGCAGCTATTGAAAGCGTATATGCACGCGAAATTTTGGATTCTCGTGGAAATCCTACTGTTCAGGTTTATTTGGAGACCGAAGATGGCGCTCAAGGAATTGGTTTAGTTCCTTCTGGTGCTTCAACTGGTGAGGCAGAAGCTTGGGAGCGTCGCGATGGCGATAAGTCTCGCTATCAAGGCAAGGGTACTTTGGAAGCAGTTAAGGCTGTTAACGAAGTAATCGCTCCAAAGGTTATTGGCATGGATGCCTCTGATCAGCGCGCTCTTGATGAAACAATGATCGAGCTTGATGGCACTCCAAACAAGGGCAAGCTTGGCGCAAACGCTATTCTTGGCGTTTCTCTTGCTGCTCTTTATGCTGCTGCTGAGTCTGCTGAGCTTCCTTTGTATCGCTACATTGGCGGTACAAATGGCCACATTCTTCCAGTTCCAAACATGAACATTATGAACGGTGGTGCTCACGCTGATTTTGCAACCGATATTCAGGAATACATGATTTCTCCATACGGTTTTGCTACTTATAGCGACGCTTTGCGCGCTGGCGTTGAGGTTTATCACACCTTAAAGAACGTTTTGAAGAAGGAAGGCTTGGCTACTGGCCTTGGCGACGAAGGTGGCTTCGCTCCAAAGATGAAGTCCAACGAAGATTCTTTGAAGTACATTATGGATGCAATCGAAGCTGCTGGTTACGAGCCAGGCAAGCAGATTGGTATTTCCCTCGACGTTGCTTCTTCTGAGTTCTACAACAAGGAAACTGGCAAGTATCGTTTCGACGGCGAAGAGCGCGAATCTGCTTACATGCTTGATTACTACGAGAAGCTCATTAACGAGTATCCAATCGTTTCCATCGAAGATCCATTCCAGGAAGAAGGCTGGGATGATTGGGCAGCAATCACCAAGCGTCTTGGCGATCGTTTGCAATTCGTTGGTGACGACTTGCTCGTTACTAATCCAAAGCGTTTGGCTAAGGGCATTGAGCTTGGAGCAGCTAATTCCTTGCTCGTAAAGTTGAACCAGATTGGTTCCGTTACCGAGACTCTCGACGCTATTGAGCTTGCAACCAAGAATGGCTTCACTTCCATGGTTTCTCACCGTTCTGGCGAAACCCCAGATACCACCATTTCTGATCTTGCTGTTGCTAAGAACACCGGCCAAATCAAGACTGGTGCTCCTGCTCGTGGCGAGCGTATTGCTAAGTACAACCGCTTGCTTGAGATTGAAGAAGAGCTTGGTTCTACTGCTCAATATGCTGGTTACAGCGCATTCAAGGCTTGCAAGAAGTATATGAAGTAATATGCTAGAGCTTTTATAAGTTCTACGTAAGTCTTGTTTAAGATCTAGACTGTAGCATAATTCGGCCAGTCGCATTCATGCGATTGGCCGTTTTTCGTATATTTTAGCGATTTTTTGAAAAAATATATAAATTTTTCTAAAATTACTTTCATTCTCATCAAAATAGTGCTATTTTTTATGGAAAACTAAAAACGGAAGGAGATGTTTCATATGAGAAAAGTCGCAGTTATAGGCATGGGAAACGTTGGTGCAGCAGTAGCGCATCAACTTGTTGTTGGCGGTCATGCTGATGATTTGTATCTTTATGATACAAACGAGGCAAAAGTGAATGCCGACGCATTGGATTTTGAAGATTCAATGGATAATGTGCCTTTTAACGTTAATATTACGGTTAATGATTATGAAGCATTAAAAGACGTAGAGGTAATCGTAAGCGCCTTGGGTCACATAAAGCTTTTGGACGTTCCTCATCCAGATCGTTTTGCAGAGCTTAAATATAATCGTAAGGAAGTTGCAGAAGTTGGTGCAAAGATTAAGGCTTCTGGATTCCACGGTGTTTTGATTGACATAACAAATCCTTGCGACGCTATTTGCCAGCTTTACAAGGAAGCTACTGGTCTTCCTTACGAAAAGATTATTGGAACTGGCACTTTGCTTGATTCTGCGCGCTTGCATCGTGCAGTAGGCAAGTTCTTTGGCGTGCATCCAAAGGCTGTTAAGGGATATAGCTTAGGAGAGCATGGTGATTCGCAATTTGTTGCGTGGTCCACAGTTAAAGTCTTTGAGCAGCCTATAACAGAGCTTATTAAAGAAAAGAACATGGATTTAGACGCTATTGATGAGGAAACTCGCGAAGGCGGATTTACAGTGTTCTACGGAAAGAAATACACAAACTACGGTATTGCTGCTGCTGCAGTTCGTTTAGTGGATGCAGTTCTTTCGGATTCTAAAGAGCAAATGCCTGTTTCTAACTATCGCGAAGAATACCATTCTTATCTTTCTTACCCAGCAATTGTTGGTAGAGAAGGAATTGTTAAGCAATGCCAGCTTGATTTGACTCAAGAAGAGTTGCAAAAATTGCAACATTCTGCAGATACGATTTTGAGCAAAGCTCAAATGGAGTAATCTAAAGTCAAAACTATAAAGACTAAAGCTTAATAATAAGCCTAATAATAAAGCTAAGAGTTGATTGCGGTCAGTGGCCTTGTGTTGCTGGCCGCAATCTTATAAGCGCGTGTGCGTCACGTCGAATATTCAAAGTAATTTAGAAGTATGATTTTAAGAAATCGCCGCATGACTGCAAATACAGTTGACGAATCAAATCAGCCTCAAAAAAAGAAGCTGTTTTCTGGTTCAATCGTATTTGTTTCCATGATAGTTGTTGTATTTCTTTGCTGTATTGGTCTTATATCAACAATTCGTAACTATGCTTTAAGTTTGGCAGAATTGCACGCTTTGCAAAGGGATGAGTCTGCTTTGAAAGATAAAAAGCAAGCTCTTAATAACGATGTAGAGCGTTGGAAAGACAAGGCGTATGTTGCAGCTCAAGCAAGGGAAAGATTGGGGTTTATATTTCCAGGGGAGCAAGCTGTTAGAGTAGAGCATCCAGAGGCGATTACGGGTTCTGTTCCAGAATCGTTTAATAAGGATGATTCTTTGTACGAAGATAGAAAAGCGTTGCCGTGGTATAGTGACTTGTTTTACGCGCTTCACAAGGCAGACAAGCCAGACGATATGAGCTTTAAGGCTAAAGAAAATGATGAAAGTAGCAAGTCTTCTAAGACTAATACCACTAAGCAAAGTGGCAAACAAAATAATCACTCCAATAGCACAAGCAAGTCTAATAAATCTAAAAGTAATAATGAAAAGTCAACAAACAAAAAACATAGTAATAATGGTAATAAAAGTAGATAGAATTAAAACTAGATAGAATTTAACAATAAGAGTTATATACGATTTTAAGATGCGCAATGCATATGGAGTGTAACATGGGCCTAAACGCAAAGTTATTAGTGAGTTCGCTACTAGAGAATCCTGCAAATAAAGCAGACAAAAACATTGTAAAGCGTCAATTAGGAAGATTTCCAAGGGGCATGGTTGCTGTTGGCGCTAGATGTGTTTGTGGTAGGCCACTTGCTGTTATTACGCGTCCATGCTTAGAAGACGGAACGCCTTTTCCTACAACATGCTATTTAACAAGTCCAGAGGCTGTTAAAGCTGCTTCACACCTAGAAGCACAAGGCTTTATGAAGGAATGCAATGATTTGTTAAACACTAACGAAGAAGTTGCTAAAAAATACGAATATGCGCATAAAGCGTATTTAGAGTTTCGCAAAGAGTTAGCTAATCGATTAAACGATAGCGAAGAGCATATTAAAAACATGAGTGCAGGCGGAATGCCAGTTCGTGTTAAATGCTTGCATGCTTTGCTAGCTCAAAGTCTTGTTATGGGCAGAGGCGTTAATCCTATTGGAGATATTGTTTTAGACAAAATCGCAAGTGAGTTTAGTCCAAAAGTTTGCAAATGCACTACTCCTTGGGAAGATAATGACTATGCTCAAAATGAAGATGAAGAATCGCTCAATCTTGGTTGCAAAAAAGTTAATCGAGAAGGCGTATCTAGCAAGTCTGTTTGTGTTGCTGCAATCGATTGTGGAACTAATTCGATTCGTCTAAAAATTGCTAGAGTTGATGAAAATGGCATGAAAGATGTTGTTCCTAGAATGCTTAGGGTTGTACGCTTGGGGCAGGGAATTGACGAAACGCATATGTTTGCGCCCGATGCATTAGAGCGTGTAAAAGAAGCTGCTAAAGAGTTTGCTAAGGTTCTTAGCGAGCATAAGGTGGATGCTATTCGTTTTGTTGCAACTTCTGCAACAAGGGATGCTCTAAACAGAGATGTGTTTGAACAAATGATGTTTGAAGAGCTTGGAGTGCATCCAGAGGTGATTAGTGGAACTGAAGAAGCTGCTTTGAGTTTTTTGGGAGCAACAAGTGTTGTTTCTAGAAAAGACTTGCAAGCGCCTTATCTTGTTATTGATCTAGGCGGAGGCTCCACAGAGCTTGTTTTAGGCGGAGATGGTGTAAATATTGCTGAAGATAAGGTTGATTCGGCATATTCTATGAACATTGGTTCTGTGCGCATGACTGAGCGTCATTTGCATACGGATCCGCCTACCGAAGAAGAGATATCTTGTGCAATTAAAGATATTGACAAGAATATAGATGAAGCGTTAAAGCATGTTGATGCTGGTAAAGCGCGCACGATTATTGGTGTTTCTGGTACTGTTACAACTATGGCGGCTCTTGCGATTGGCTTAAAGCATTATGACCATAAGGCTGTTGATGGAGTAAAAATCGCGTTAGATCAGGCATATACGGTTAACGATAGGTTCTTGCATATGTCTAGGGAGAGGCGCCGCACGTATGCAACGATTCATCCTGGAAGAGTTGATGTTGTTGGCGGAGGTGCAGTTGTGCTAAGTCGCGTTCTTGAGCGTCTTGCTAAAGAGGCTTATCAAGACCATGGTGGCGTCTTGGAAACTTTTGTTGCAAGTGAGCACGGCTTGCTGGATGGAATCACTCTAGATTTGGGTCGTAGAACACTCGCCACACGCTGAGTTGTTTTTAATTGTTTTATATGGCATAATTAATGACTGTTGCCTCCGTGGCGGAATTGGCATACGCATCAGACTTAAAATCTGACGCCCTTACGGGCTTGTGGGTTCGAGTCCCACCAGAGGCACAAATCTTACGCTGCGAATTTATTTTTTTCGTATATTATGTTAATTCTTTGTTGCAAATCGTAAATCTTTAGCCTAAATGCTTGTTTTTCTATAAAAAATATTTGTATACGGGCTTGCGTTAATTGAGAATCGTACTAATCTATACCATTAATTGCATTAAAAGCAATTGCAATGCATTAATTATAAAGCAATCACAAATACAGTAATTGCAAATAGGAAAAGAGACATAATGGCCGATTTAGAAGTCGCTCCAGAGTTTAAGGATGCCTACGGTTTTTACGATCATAGCGATCCTGCTCTGTTAAACAAATTAGCTGGCAACTTTACCGTTTTGCCTAACGATAATCCAGTTTCTAGTGCTAAGCGCAACGAACTTATTGATAAGCCAGCATTTGGTCAGATTTTCTCCGACAATATGGTTCATATGTCTTGGACCAAGGGAGAAGGCTGGTCCGATAGGCGTGTTGAGCCTTACGGTCCGTTGAAAATGGATCCAGGCGCATCTGTTCTTCATTACGCGCAAGAATGCTTTGAAGGCTTGAAGGCTTATAAGCGTTCCGATGGTTCTGTTTGGCTTTTCCGCCCAGATATTAATGCTGCGCGATTCCAAAATTCTGCTAAGCGTTTGTATTTGCCAGATCTTTCTATTGACGATTTTATTGGGTCGGTTGCAGCTTTAGTTAAGCGAGATAAAGATTGGGTTCCAAGCAGGCGCGAATACACGCTTTATATGCGACCATTTATGTTTGCTTCCGAGCCTTTCCTTGGTGTTCGCGAAGCTCACGAGGTTGAGTATTGCGTAATTGCTTCTCCTTCTGGCCCATACTTTAAGGGTGGCTTAAAGCCTGTTAGCATTTGGGTAGAAGATCAATGGTTCCGTACTGGTCCTGGTGGAACTGGTTTTGCTAAGTGTGGCGGAAATTATGCTGCTTCTTTGCTTGGCGAATATAAGGGTATTGAGCACGGATGTGAGCAGGTTTGCTTTGTGGATGCTGCAACTAAGACTTATTTGGAAGAGCTTGGCGGCATGAACATGTTTGCGCTCCACAAGGATGGTCATTTGGAAACTCCATCTTTGACTGGTAGCATTCTTCCAGGCGTTACTCGCCGTTCTATTATTCAACTTGCAAAAGAGAAGGGTCATGATGTTGTTGAAACTATGATTCCTCTTAAAGGCTTGCTTGACGACATTCGCTCTGGAGAAGTTACGGAAGTTCTTGCTTGCGGAACTGCTGCAATCATTACTCCAATCGGCAGATTTAAGTCGGATGAATTCGATCTTAAGGTTGCAGATGGTGGCGTTGGTGCTCTTACGCAAGAGCTTCGCGATGAGCTTCTTGGAATTCAGCTTGGAGATGTTGAAGACACTCACAACTGGATGTGGAAGGTGTGCGACTAGTTAAGAATTGAAATCGTTCAAAAATAGTCGTAAAAAACGTTAATATATTTTATTTAGCGCGTCATTGTATGTTTATAACATTTTATGTTTATAACAAGTGGCGCGCTAATTGTATGCTTGGTTAGATATAGGTTAATTGTTGGTTAGATTTTGTTTTGAGTGTTTAGCGCATGGAAAGGAAGTATTGTGGAAGGGGCATTAGGTGACAACGTTTTCTTCCTTGTTGTTGAATACATAGCTGTGGGTTGTTGTGGAATGGTTGGCGGAATGTGGGCTATTCGCAAGAACTACGATATTTTTGCAATAATTACAACGTCTTGGCTTACAGCATTGGGTGGTGGAATTGTTAGAGACGTTTTGCTTGGAGCTTTGCCTCCTGTAGGAATTGCGGATAGGGGATTTGTTTTTACTGGATTGGCTTCTGGTGTTATTGTTGCTTTTGCTCATCTAGAAATTGACGAGTGGAAGTGGTTTATGTTAACTCTGGACGCTTTAGCATTGGGTCTTTTTGCTGTAAATGGCACTGCTAAGGGGCTGGATTTTCACATGTCTGGAATGGCGTCTGTGTTTTTGGGCATGGCAACGGCGCTTGGTGGTGGATTAATTCGAGATATGGTTTTGAATCAAGTTCCTGTAATTGTTCGAGATAAGCATTGGTATGCGCTTCCTGCTGCAGTCGGGTGTGTTTTAACAGTATTTGTTGTAAAAGCACAACGAGCAGGGTGTTTTGACGTTATTACAGAGATGATTTTAGATACTCTTATTGTTGTGCTAGTAGTTGCGATGCGATTAATGTCTGTAAAGTTTGATTTAACACTTTTTGGCGCAATGAATCGCAAATCGCCAATAAAAATAAATAAATATCGCAGACATAATGCATATAGTCGTAAAATTTCTGATAAAGCCATAAAAAATACAGAAAAAAATAATCAAAATAACTAGAAAATCTAGTCTAATCTGAATAAATATCGGTTAGTGTCTAGAGTTTGTCTTTGCCTATCTTAATAATAAAACACATCGACCAGAGGTCGCGCTCAACAAGAGTAGCAATCATTAGCCAGAAAGAGGCGTTAAGTGATTTGCAAAAGGGGAGAGCGCCGAAGTTTGTAGGTTATTCTTTCTAGCTTACAAGCTGGGACTTGGCTAAATAGGCCAAGGACTGTCGCAGCAATTTTGGCAATTTGCTGCGGAGTGCTATCGACATGCATATTGTTGCCTGTTTGCCTCTGTTTGAATATTGTCAAAAGGAGGAAACAATGAGTAACAACAGTTCATCAACTACAGAATCTCAAACCGTTCATCGCGGTCTAAAAACACGCCACATTTCCATGATTGCTTTGGGTGGAAGCATTGGAACGGGCTTATTTGTAGCTAGCGGTGCAACAATCCACATGGCAGGCCCAGGGGGAGCGCTTTTAGCGTATGCTGCAATCGGCATTATGGTTTATTTTCTTATGACATCTCTTGGCGAGATGGCAACTTATATGCCAATTAGTGGATCTTTTGCATCTTATTCTGGAAAGTTTATTGATCCAGCTTTAGGATTTGCAATGGGCTGGAATTACTGGTTTAACTGGGCAATTACAGTTGCTGTAGATATAAGCACTGCAGCAATCGTTTTGCAATATTGGCTTCCTAAGGTGCCAATATGGGTATTCTCCCTAACAGTTCTTGTTATTATTCTTTTGATTAATATTCTTACTGTTAAGTGCTTTGGAGAAACCGAGTATTGGCTTTCGATTATTAAAGTTGTAACCGTTATTATATTCCTTGCTATTGGTTTGCTTACGATTGTTGGCATTTTAGGCGGAAAAGCGCCATTGCTAAGCAACTTTACGCATAAGAATGCTCCATTTGCTGGCGGAATCCCAGCTGTTTTAGGCGCGTTTGCTATTGCAGGCTTCTCTTTCCAGGGAACAGAGCTTATTGGTATTACAGCAGGAGAATCTGCAACACCAGATAAGAGCATTCCAAAGGCTGTAAAGCAAGTGTTCTGGCGTATTGTTTTGTTCTACATTCTTGCAATCTTTGTAATCGCATGCATTATTCCATACACAAGCCCAAGTTTGCTTGGATCGGAAGCTAGCGATATTTCTATAAGCCCATTCACTCTTGTATTCCAGCGCGCAGGATTGGCAGTTGCAGCAACAATTATGAACGCTGTTGTGCTTACATCTGTTATTTCGGCAGCAAACTCTGGAATGTACGCTTCTACTAGAATGCTTTACGCTCTTGCAAAAGATAATCACGCTCCAAAGATGTTTGGAAACGTAGATAGAAGAGGTGTTCCAATGCAATCTTTGGTTGCAACGTTTGTTGTAGCTCTTTTAACATTCTTGATGAGTATTTTTGGAACGCAAATTTACATGTTCTTAGTTGCTGCAAGTGGTTTGACTGGATTTATTGCGTGGGCAGGAATCGCAGCTGCGCACTACAGGTTCCGCAAGGCGTATATTGCTCAAGGAAAGTCTTTGGACGATCTTGTTTATAAAGCTAAGTGGTACCCATTCGGCCCTATTGTGGCTCTTGTATTGTGCATTTTGGTTATTGTTGGTCAAGATCTTGAATCGTTCCACACGCTTAATTGGCAAGCGATTGGCATAACTTATATGTCTGTTCCGCTGTTCATTGTGCTTTATGTTGGATACAAGATTAAGTATCACACTAAGGTTATTCCGTTAGATCAAGTTGATTTAACAAAGTGATTAGAGTATAAAAAATGCGCTCAGTGATTTGCTGAGCGCATTTTTTATGCGTTAACAGAGGTTATTTAATTAGATCCGCCGCTTGTACTTCCGCCGCTTGTACTTCCGCTGCCGCTAGCTGGTGGAGGTGTATTGCCGGTGCCAGTACTTCCGCTGCCAGTACCGCCGCTTGTACTTCCGCTGCCGCTAGCTGGTGGAGGTGTATTGCCGGTGCCAGTACTTCCGGTGCCGCTAGCTGGTGGCGTAGGAGTTGTTGGACGCGTAGGCGGAGGAGTTTCCAGCTTCTTCTTTTTCTCTTCCTCTTCCTTCTTCTTTTTCTCTTCTTCTGCCTTCTTTTCTGCAGCCTTCTTTTCAGCTTCTCTAATCTCTTTTCTCATTTGCTCTAATTCTTCTTTTCTCTTTTCAGCTGCCTTCTTTGCAGCTTCAGCCTTCTTCTTTTCTGCTTCTCTAATTGCTTCTTTTGCAGCAGCATCTTCTTGAGCTTTTTTCTTTGCTGTTTCTACAGGATCTGGAGGAATGTTAGGGATGGTAAGTCTTGGCCTGCGTTGTACTCTAGGTGCTTTTCTAATAACAGGAGCAGTAAGCTCTTGCAATTGCTTTTGGCTTTCTTCTTCCTTCTTTTTGTCTTCTTGAGTAGACTCGTCGCCTGCAGCTTTATCAATCATAATAGAAGTGATGCTGCGAATTCGTTGAGCGTTATCGGAATACCATTGCGCTGCTGCAATAGCTTGAGCATTTTGCGCACCTAAAGCTTCTGGTGAATTTGCGTTGCACACAACTGTTTCTGGAATGCGCAACTTCATAAGCTTATTTAGTAGTTTGCCGTTTTCGGAATCTTCTTTAGCAAAAGACACAAGTAGAGAATTTTTAATAAGTTTGTTCCAAGATTTGTTTGCTTTAGTTACTTGTGCAACTTGAACTTCGCAAGCTTTACGAGCCTCTTTTACGCGAGCATTATGCTGAACGCTCCAGCATATTGCGCCTATGCAAAGAACTAGCGCAAGTACTACAACGCCAGTTATAAGAACTATCATCTTCTTTTTATTGCCATTATTCATGACTTTGGAGATGTTTTCTAACATATTTATCCTCTGTTTATCAATATTTGCCAAGATTTGCTTTATGCAAACGACCTTTACAGTTTACGCCAAAGCAAGTACGTTAACGCATTGCAACTTATAGGTTTTTGGCCTATAACCCGAGAGTTTGACTTAGATTTGATGTATCTAAAATTTTTCTAAAACAAAAAACCACCAGCATGACTGGTGGTTTATTTTGCTCCTGCGGCTGGGCTTGAACCAGCGACCATTCGATTAACAGTCGAACGCTCTGCCAACTGAGCTACGCAGGAATATCTTCCATGCTTGGCTTTGTGCCGTGCACAAGACATTTATATTACACGGAATTTGGCAATATGCAAATATATGCTCGTTTGGGCGTGTCGAAAATTGTTAAATGTTGAAATATCAAGGTTTTATAGCCTTTAACCACATTGCTTAAAAAATCTTTACTAAAAAAGAATCGTATGAAAAACTTTTAAGAACGTAAATGAAATTAGCAAAAACCCTTAAAATACGCCACTTTTAGTGTGAAATTCAAAGGAGAGAAAATATGTGGAAAATATTTAAGATGAAAGTCATTTATAAAAAAATGATGCAAAAAATCATCAAAAAAATTAATAGAATAAAAAAATATGTTTTGAAACATAAGATAATTTTTGTATACATAATAGCGTTTTTTGCTTTGATTGCATTTATTACACTAATTCGTGTTATAGAAAATACGAGTATTAGCAAAAGCATTGAATATGAGTACATTCAAGCTAATCAGCAAGATGCGTACAAGAAATACGCGAATATTTGTAAAAATAATTCTAAAAAACATGTTTTAGCTACAAGTATGAGTGAGGATTCTAAGGAGGAATATTGCAAGTCAAGGATGATATATCCAGTAAAAGAAGCAAATATTATTAAGGATTTTGATGCTCCGAGTAAACCTTGGCTTGCAGGCCACAGAGGTGTTGATTTGCAAGCCAAAGAAGGCGATGAGTTACGAGCGCCACAAGATGGAATAATCGCCTTTGCGGGGCTGGTTGCTGGAAAATCTGTTGTAACAATAAGTCATGGTGTTTTAACATCTACATTTGAGCCTGCATATACGGATTTACCTGTTGGGTCAATTGTTAAAAAGGGTCAGAATTTTGCATATGTAACAGTTGGGTCGGATCATTGCGATAATCTTTGCGTTCAATGGGGATTAAAACGAAGAAACAGAACGTACGCAAACCCAAAAAAGATGGTTCAAAAACAAAAAATAGTGTTAAAGCCAAAAGAAGACTTAAAAGAAAACTAGTAAAATACGTATCGTATAGTGTGTATAGATTCTTGAGTAAAATATTGAGAATCATTGCTTAAATAATATGCGCAATTTAAGGAGCGGCTATGCAAAAGTATTCTCGCAATCTTAATGAGAAGATTGATTACGACGCAAATGTTTTTTCGCTTCTTGAAAATCGCGTAGAGCGCAATGCAAACGGATCCTTAATTGAGTATCTTGGCGAAAATGGAAAATGGGAATCCTACAGCGCTAAAGAGTTTAGAGATTTAGTTATATCTGTTGCAAAAGGGTTTATAGCACACGGTGTTATGCCAGGGGATTCAATATCTATAATTGCTCATACTTCTTGGCAGTGGACTTTGCTAGATATGGCAATAATGTCTATTGGAGCTTTAACTGTTCCAATCTACGAAACAAGCTCTGTGAGTCAAATAGAAAACATTGTTAACGATTCCAATGTGAGCATGATTTTTGTTGAAGACGAAGCAATTAGAGATAATGTATTGATTGCAAAAAAGTCGTGTAAATGTCTTGAAGAAATATTCGTATTGAGTTCAAACGCAATCGACACGTTTATTGAATACGGAAAAACCGTTACGGATGCAGAATTTTACGAGAGAGAAAAAGCTGTTAGAGGTAAAGATTTAGCAACAATTGTTTATACTTCTGGATCTACTGGAGAGCCAAAAGGCATTGAGCTTTCGCACGGAAACTTTGTTTTTATAGCAAAGTCTGGAATAGTTTCTATGCCAGATATAGCGTTAAAAAGTAAGAATGGTAATCCACGACTTTTGCTGTTCCTTCCTCTAGCACACGTTTTTGCACGATATATGCAATTCTTTTGCTTTACTGGAAACGTTACGCTTGGATTATCTAGCAATCTAAAAACAATACTTAGTGACTTCAAAAGCTTTAGGCCAACATTCGTGCTTGGTGTTCCTAGAATATTTGAAAAAATCTACAATGCGGCTTCTCAAAAAGCAGGAAGAGGATTAAAAGGCGTTATATTTGCGTTAAGCGTAAAAGTTGCTAAACAATGGTCAAAGGCACAGCAAAATGGTGCAATGGTTTCGCCATTGATTGCAATAAGTCACGAATTCTTTAAAAACACTGTATATAAGTCGATTTTGCAAGTTTTTGGAGGATGCGTTGAATACGGTGTTTCTGGCGGTGCTCCTTTAGACACGTCTATATCTCACTTCTTTAACGGAATTGGGCTTCCAATCCTTGAAGGATACGGAATGACAGAAACATGCGCGCCATCAATGGTAAACCCTACAAAGGGATACAGAATTGGAACAGTAGGTATTCCAGTTAAAGGTGTGTCTGTTGCAATAGATGATGAAGGTGAACTTTGCATTAAAAGCCCTGCTGTTTGCATAGGATACCATAATCATCCAGAAATAACAGAAAAGCAAATAGTAAATGGTTGGCTGCACACGGGAGATTTTGGCACGCTAGAACCAGATGGATTTGTTAGGATTACAGGCCGTAAAAAAGATTTAATAATAACTGCTGGCGGTAAAAACGTTTCTCCAAGCATTCTAGAAGCTTCTGTTATGACTTGCCCAATCGTTTCTCAATGCGTTGTTGTAGGAGACAGAAAGCCGTTTATATCGGCAATTATTGCGCTTGATTTGGCAGAAGTAAACTCGTGGCTTATATCTAGAGGGGCAGGACCTGTGCGCTCGCTGGATGAAGCTCGAAAAAATTCAATTGTAAGATCCGAAATTGAGCAAAGTGTTGTAAAAGCAAATTCTAAGGTTTCTAGAGCACAATCGATTAGAAAGTTTGAGATTGTTCCAGACGCGTTTACGCAAGAAAATGGATTGGTTACTCCAAGCCTTAAAGCAAAAAGAAGCGTTGTTTTAGAGCGTTATAAAGATCTTATTGAAAATAAGATTTATGCTCCAAGAGTCAAAAGATAATCGAAATAATCTCTACTAATAGTGTGCAAGCTAGTGCATAAGCTTAAGCTGCCTAGTGTAAGGCGTTAGTGTAATGCAATGTAGTAAAGCGATTAAAGCCCAGCGTCTGCAAGAGTCACATAGCCTGGGTCTATTAAAAGCGCTTTAAGATTAGTTGCGCTGATTGCAAGAATATCTTCATTTGCAACTGGTACACCTTTTTGCGAATCACTATTGTTTACAAAAATGGTCACGTCTTCTAGTTGCGTAATCTTTCCAGTAGTGTTTAACGAGTTACACTGTTTTGCAACATCGCTAGAAATCTTTTGGATGTTTTCTATAGAAGTCATCCATTGCTTTCCGTTTACAAGATTAGGTAAAGCGTCTTTGTATGCTCCGTAGCCTGTAATAACAGGCCATTTTGAATCGTTTACAATAGTGTTTGCATATTCACTTTGACTATCTTGGATGCTACTTTGATTGCTGTCTTGTGTGTTTTTATTTTTGTTACTTTTTTCGTTTACTTTTTGTTTTTTGAGCTTATTATTTTTTACATTAGATGGCAAAGGTACGCGCTTTTTGCTTAAATTACGTTTTCCAATAAAGTTTCCAATAATGTCTGGAAGAGTAAACGAAGGATTAATGTCTGCAGAGCTGCCCTTATATCCAAGCTCTTCTAAAGCGCTTTCTGTTTGCATAGCAACTTGATCTTCTAACGCAATAATTCCATCTACGTGTTTTGTTGGAGTTGATTTAGAACTATTTTTTTCAATAAGTCTAAATTCAAGTTCTGCTTTAACAGAATCGGAATTATCCGCATCTATAGCAACATTTTTCCAATCGTTTGCAGTGGAATTCTTGTTAAGCTTTCCAGAAGGAGAAAACATTAGTCCAGATTCAAAATATGGCTTTAGAACCTTCCAGATTCCTTCAAATGCAAGTTTGGAAAATTCGTCATCAAACTCTGGAGTTTTATACAAAGAATCTTCGGAGTTTATTGTGCGTTTGTTTATTCCAACATGAAAATGAATATTTTGCTTTTGATTATGGCAAGGCAAAAGCACTTCCACACTTTTTGGATTATCTTTAGATGCTTGATTTAGAGCCAATTTTTGTACAAGAGTATAGGCTTGAACCTCTCCAATTCTTTGTGCAGAAGAAAGATCAAATAGAATGTCTGGCTTAAATCCCTTACTTAGTCTAGAAAGCATAACAACATGCATTCCAGCTTTTTTAGCAAGCTCTAAAGCGTTAGAAAGTCTATTTTCTGCTTCTTGTTGATTCTTTAAATCATCGTCATTTAATTGATCACTATTTGAATCTGGTTGAGTTACATAATCTCCATAATTGTTGTGTCCGTTTTTATTAGTCCAAGGAGCAACAACAATAGTCGTTTTTGAAAGCTGCTTTTTTGCGCTATCTTGAAGATTCTTAACATTTGTTTTTGCGCTTTTACTTTTAGTATTTTTAGCGCTGTTCTTAGAATTTAGTGACGTAATAGTGTTTACAACATAATCTTGAATATCTTGACTTTGATTGTACAAGCTGTTAGAAGACTTAGTTGTGATTGAGTTGCTGGAAAATCCTTGTTTTTTTAACGATTTTACTATTTCTGGAACAAGATTATCCCATGTACTTAATGGAGTTTTTCTACTTAAATTTAGACCATCAGAAGGCGTAAAAACTATAACGTTGCCGTGATTCACTTGAGGCTTTGCGCTAGGCGATGCGTTTTTTGCATTGCTCGATCCGCATGCGCAAATCGCAAGAAGCATTGTGCTAGCTGCTATAACAGCAATAGTTTTGCGCAAAATATGCTTATGCGTGCGAATCATAGTTAAAACCTTTCGTAAATTTTAGTTTTGTACTTATTTATCTGTTAGCTTATTTATGTGTTAGTTTCTATTAAATTATCTAATGCAAATTTAGCGATTAAGCAAATCCAAGCACATGTCTCGATATTCGCTAATGTAGCCTCCGCCAAAGAAAACACAATGACCAGCAATAGGGTAGAGTTGCCAAATTGTCATGCGATTTTCAAAACCAGATTTTAGTGGATGAACAGACTGGTAGCCGTCTAGAATCTGCTTAAAATAGCTGATTCCAAATAAGTGAAGCATTGATAAATCTTCTTCGCGATGGCCGCCATGAGCCGCAGGATCAATTAAAACAGCTTCTGTGTGTTCACCGTCTTCGCTTTTAGTCCAAAGCACGTTTCCGCTCCACAAGTCTCCATGGACTCGCGCTGGCTTATCTTCAGCGGCTTTTCCAAGTAAATCTGGCAAAGCGTCAATAACTCTATTTGTAAGATCTAAATCGCTTTTTGTAAGACTTCCTCTAGAAATGCCAAGGTTTACCATTGGCAAGAGCCTGCCTTCTGCTAAATAGTCAATAACATTACTCCAAGTGCCACAATCCATTTTTACAGGGTCGCTTAATGGTCCAAAATAGCATGTGCCATCATAATCTGCAGGTGGCTCCCCAAAATATTTCGCATCGAAATCGTGCATATGTGCCAAAGATGCTCCAAATTCAAACGATGCTAAAGGAGTAGGGCTTGTAGTTTCAATGCGTTCAATGTTTAAGTAGTCTTTTCCCCAATCAAAAACTTTAGCTACTTTAGGCCCGCCATAGTCGTAAGCTTCTCGAAGCCAATTAAGTCCACGACCTTCGCATTCAAAGAATCGTTCTGGTGCGTATGATCTGCTCTTTTTATACACGTTATTACTCATAGCAACCTTCTTAATGTAGTAGCGTATGCGGCTTATAGTTACACACTTAATAAATATTTTATGAATAAACTAAATTATTCCTATCATCACTATTCTAATGAAGTATTAGCACAATGAGCGATGCTGCGTTTAATTTGCAATAAGATTAGTACAATACTTACGCCAAGTAGGATGTGTCCGATTCCTGCTAAACCAGTTATGGAAAAATCTATAGATGGACTGAGATGTAGACGCATTACTTGTGCAATTCCACGAGTAATCATCATTGCTGCTGTTAGGTTGAGTCCAATATGATAAGTTATTAAGATTTGTGTAGTTTTTTCGTTACTAAAACTGAAGTTTTTCTCAAATAGTATGAGTAACAGAAAAACAACCATGCCAAGCATAAAGTAGTGTGTGTGAACTACAGCAAGCACAGTTTTTGTATGGAAAGCATTAAATTTTGTAAATTCGCGATAAAAGACGCCGCCAATCATGGCGAGGACAGCATACAACAAAGACGTATTAATATAACGTTTCATAACATGGTTCATAGTAACTTCCTTATGTAGAGTGATAGTCAAATATTCCTTAGTAATGTTGATGTTGTTACAAGTGTTTGTAAGCACTATTGCATAGTATGAGTGTTTTTGTAACGCGGGCATGCAGTTTTAGCAAAATGATATCCAAAAAGCAATCCTGCTAAGGCTAATGCAGAGCCTAATCCCGTATAAAACACGGCAATAAAGCGTTCTGGAGCTATATTTGTTGCACGAAGAACAATTCCAAAAGTCATCATAAAAGCCATGATTATAAAAGATTTAACGTCAAAGAATTTAAGGAAAAATTGCTTGTTTTCTTTGTAAGCGTTGATTCTAGACACGTGCTTTTTAACAAGTTTTCCAAAAATAAACATTTGGAATATTACAAAAACAGCTAAAGATAAAGCGAAGTTAATAGGAGATAAAAAGTTTGAGTATGCATTAACACCAATCTTAAGAATGTTGAATCCAGCAAATCCCCATACAAGGCATGCGATTAATAAAAGCGTGTTCTTTGATACCTTCATAACTAACCTCGTTAAATCATATTATTTCTAGTAAATTCTTATGTTAAACTCTTAAAACAATTGTAGTAATGATTTTTATAAAAAACGCTAAATAATAGTATTTTGTGAATTATGCATTAAAACTTTCAAAAAACACAATAAAATATGCTTAAAAGTTGTAAAAAGTGTTGCAAATTGACGATATGAGTCGCTATAGTGCTTGTTTATGGAAGACAACGATCAACAATATGCAACAGCTGACAATAAAGCTACAATCGCTGAGCCAGCTTTTCGTTATAATGCGCAACTCGCACAAGATATTGAGCAGCGCTGGCAAAAAACCTGGGATGAGCAGGGCACATTCTGGGCTGCTAATGTTAAGGGTAATTTAAGGGATGGCGAAGGCAGGAATGCTGAAGGCCGCCCTTCTTTCTTTGCAATGGACATGTTCCCGTACCCTTCTGGTAAGGGCTTGCACGTTGGGCATCCTCTTGGATATTTAGCAACAGACGTTGTAAGCCGATATCACCGCATGAAGGGCGAGAACGTTTTGCATGCTATGGGCTACGACGCTTTTGGACTTCCTGCAGAACAGTACGCTGTGCAAACTGGTCAGCATCCTCGCATTACTACCGAGGCAAATATTGCAAATATGCGCAGGCAGTTGCATCGTATGGGATTGAGTTTTGATGATCGTAGGTCTTTTGCAACTATTGATACAAACTACGTTCGTTGGACACAATGGATTTTCTCAAAGCTTTACGACGCTTGGTATAACCCTGATTTTGTAAGAAAAGATGGAGGAAAGGGTTCTGCTCGTCCAATTTGTGAGCTTGTTGATGAGTTTAAGAGCGCAAAGCGCGAAATTCCTGGTTTTGCAGGCAAAAAATGGGAAGAGCTTAGCAAAGTAGAACAAGCAGACGTTTTGAATGACTTCCGTATTGCTTACATTTCTAAATCTCCTGTAAATTGGTGCCCAGGATTGGGAACTGTGCTTGCAAACGAGGAAGTTACTGCAGAAGGCAAATCTGAGCGTGGAAACTTCCCAGTATTCCAGCGCAATCTTCGTCAATGGTCCATGCGAATTACAGCTTATGCGCATCGTTTGGTTGAAGATTTGAATACGATTGATTGGCCAGAAAAAGTTAAGCTTATGCAGCGAAACTGGATTGGCGAATCTCACGGTGCATCCGTGCATTTTGAAGTGCCATGTGCGGACGGCGAAACTCGCGATTTGGAAGTGTACACAACTCGTCCAGACACGCTTTTTGGTACTACTTTTGCTGTTGTTTCTGTAGATCATCCAATTCTTGAGCATATTCCAGAAGCGTGGAGTGCGGATGTTTCAGAAAGTTGGAAGGGTGGCTACGCAAATCTTAAGGAAGGTTTAGCAGAGTATCAGGCTCAAGCTCGCGCGAAGACTGCTAAAGATCGCACGGAAGATGCAGGGGCTAAAACAGGCTTGTTTACTGGTCTTTACGCGATTAATCCTGTAACTGGTGCAAAACTTCCACTGTTTGTTGCAGATTATGTTCTTATGGGCTATGGAACGGGCGCAATTATGGCAGTTCCAGGCGGCGATCAGCGCGATTATGATTTTGCTAAAGCTTTTGGCTTGCCTGTGATTTACACTGTTAAGCCTTTGCCGGATTCTGGCGAAAAGTTAGAAGATTATAACGGCAAAGCTCCATTTGTTTCTCATGACGGAATTGTTATTAATTCTTCTGTGGAGCATACTCATAAGCTTGGTGACGCTTTGTCTATTAACGGTTTGCGCGTAGATGAAGCTATTAAAAAAGTTACGACTTGGCTTGAATCAGCAGGCGTAGGCGTTGGCAGAGTTTCTTACAGACTTCGCGATTGGCTGTTCTCTAGGCAGCGTTACTGGGGAGAGCCTTTCCCAATCGTTTATGACGAGGATGGTGTTGCTTACTTAGTTCCAGATAGTGAACTTCCGATTGCTTTGCCAGATGTTCCAGACTATCAACCAAAGACTTATGCTCCAAACGACGCAAACTCGGAGCCAGAAGCGCCACTAAGCAGAAACGACGATTGGGTTAAAGTTCAGCTTGATTTTGGTGACGGTGTAAAAACCTACTATCGAGATACAAACACTATGCCAAACTGGGCTGGTTCATGCTGGTACTACATGCGCTACTTGGATCCGAATGACGCAGAGCACATGGTTGACAGCGACGAATACGACTATTGGATGGGCACTAACCGTCCAGGCAAAGAGCATGTTTCTGGTGGCGTTGACCTTTACGTTGGTGGCGTAGAGCACGCAGTTTTGCACTTGCTTTACTCGAGATTCTGGCATAAAGCGCTTTATGACTTGGGCTACGTGGATTCTGCTGAGCCGTTCCATCGCCTATTTAACCAGGGCATGATTCAAGCTTATGCGTACACGGACGAGCGTGGACAGTACGTTCCAGCAGACGAAGTTGAAGAAGGCGCTAATAACGGAGCTGGAGAGCCAACATTTACGTGGCACGGCGAGAGCGTGAATCGCGAGTTTGGAAAGATGGGCAAGAGTCTAAAGAATATTGTGACTCCAGACTATATGTACGAAAATTACGGTGCAGATACGTTCCGCTTGTACGAGATGAGTATGGGTCCTCTTTCTGAATCTCGCCCATGGAATACGCGTAACGTTGTTGGAGGCATGCGATTCTTGCAGCGCTTGTGGCGTAACGTTGTTAACGAAGAAACAGGCGCTTGCGTAGTAACAGAAGATGCGCTCGACGAAAAGACACTAAAGCTTGTTAATAACACGATTGCGCAAGTGACTGTAGAGATGGAAGCAATGCGACCAAACACTGCAATCGCTAAGCTGATTGTGTTAAATAACCACTTAACGTCTTTGCCTAGCGTGCCTCGAGCAGCAGTTGAGCCGCTTGTTCTTATGCTTTCTCCGATTGCTCCGCATATTTGCGAAGAAATGTGGAGCAAGCTTGGTCATACTAAGTCGATTGCTCACGCAAATTGGCCTGTTGCAGATTCTCGCTACATTGGTGCAGATACTGTTACAGCTGTTGTGCAAATTAAGGGCAAAGTTCGCGCAAAGCTCGAAGTTGACCCGAATATTGAGGCCGAAGAGCTAGAAAAGCTTGCGTTGGAAGCTGTTGCTGATCGCTTGGGTAGTAAAGCTCCGCGCAAAGTGATTGTGAAGGCTCCAAAGATTGTGTCTATTGTGCCAGACGAAAGCTGAAAACTCAATGTTTTCTAGGCAAAATAGCCTTTAACCACATTGGTTAATTTTACTTGAAAGATGCTTATCTTCATTTAATAGTGGAGGTAAGCATCTTTTTTATGAATGATTATGAATAACAAAAGGAGGTGATTAAAGGTGCATAAAACGAGTCGTAATGTTTTGGAAAGGCTTGATGCGATTAGTGGCTTGAACAATTATGTTAGTGCAGAAAGCAGCGATATTAGTGATTCTTATAGAGAAGCTAAAGATTTACAGCATACAAAAGATGATTTGAATATTTTAGACTATAAAACTTGCGTTTTAGATAGCGAAACTAAAGAACGTGCGCTCGCTTTGAAAGACCTTGCTACTAATGCTAATAGTTCTTCATTAAAAGTTGATGATTTTAGTAAGCGCAACGAAGCAAGAGTGAAGAATCATGTTAGATTGGCTATAAAGCCTGCTCATATTTTAGCAATAATGCTGATTCTAGTTGTTTGTTTATCTTGTAGTTTAACAATGTTAATAAGTCAATATGCAACTTATAGCAAGGTTTATGCATATAACGCTAGCGCAAAATCAAGAGATCATTCTAATAAGCAAGTTGATTTTTACAATAAGTCAGATGCTAAAGGCGACGGTAAAAATGATGGTAAATACGAATCAAATAATAAATCAAAAGTGAGCACTAATCATAAAAGTGAGTTAAAAAAAGATGAAGAAAGCGTTGAAAGTGTTAGCAAAAATCAAGATTTGATTGAAAAAAATAAGAGTGAATATAGTCAAAATAGAAGCAAAAATATTCAAAATAAAAGTGAATGCATAAATATAAATAGTGCTGGATCGGAAGAATTACAAGCAATAAAAGGCATAGGGCCAAAAATGGCTCAAAGAATATTAGACATGCGTAAAAAAGTTCGCGTTTTTAATCGTGTTGAAGATTTGATGCAAGTCAACGGGATTGGTCCGAAAACTTTTGCGAAGATTAAATCGATGATTTGTGTTGGTTAAGAATCGCTTATCTATAGGTTTGTTTTATAACTTTGTTGTTTAAGGCGTAAAATGGAAGAATTTTATTGGAACTTTGAAAATGGAAACAAGGATTTTAGACTTGTTCCAATTGCTTTTGCAATGTGGTTTGGATGCTTGTATGCAAGATTTATATGCAAAAGTAATCAAGTTTTAGCGTATACAATATTTGCCACTTTTATTTTTGCTATTCTGTGCTTTTATGTTTCATTCTCTAATGGATCATTTTTTAATGGTGTGCTTAAATCTAAATTTTTGAGGAGCTTAGGAATAATCAAATACAAGCAAACTTTTTATGCGATTATGTGCGCATTTTTAGCTTCATTTATGATTTGTTCGATTACGCAATGCTTAGAAGAGCTAGATCCTGTTTTTTCTGTTATTAAAAGCGAAAGTGCTAGAAGCACTCAAAGCTATGATGGTAATAAAAGGCTCGATTCTAAAAGCGTTAAAGTGGCTATGAAAATAACGTCTCCTTTAAGAACATCTTCTTCTTTTAGAGGAGATTGTATAGCTAATGTAAGTGTTAAAAGTGTTGAAACAGAAGATAAAAATCATGTTGTGCAAAAACATGCGAGTTTTGCAAGTGCGAAGCTTTACGCTTTTAATCCAGATTGTAAAGCAATTAATTACGGCTATACGATTAGCAGTTTTGCAAAGATTGGTATTTCTAAATTTGGCGCAAATAACGTGGAAATTCAAATTCCTAAAGCTAGTAAAAAAGATAAATCTAAGTTTAGTAAGGAAAATAAATCGAGCAAAAATCAAGTCAATTCCTTAAAAGTGATTGAAAAATCTGGGTTTTTAACAAGTGCTCTAAACAGTCTTTATAAAGAATTTTACAAAGTTACAGGAAATTTAAGTGAGCAGGGTCAAATGCTCGTTCCTGGCCTTACTGTAGGGCTTTTAGGTCAAGAGCATTTAAGCAATGACGATGAAGATAAAAGTAGTCAAATTGACAGCGCATATGCAAATACAATGAAGCAAAGATTTAAGATCTCGGGAATAATGCATTTAATGGCAGTTTCTGGAGGCCACTTTTTGCTTGTTGCAGCAATGATTCGTAAAGTTTGCTTATATTTTCTTGTTCCAAAATGGCTGTGTGCGTTTCTGGAAATACTGGGAAATGTTTCTTTAGCACTTATTGTATACCCATCTGCTTCGGTTTTACGCGCACTTATAATGGGCATTATTTGTTCAATCGCATTTTTACTTTCTAGAGCGTATCAATCGGCTAGCGCATTAAGCTTAACTGTTATAGGTGTTTTATTTGTTTGCCCTAAGTTTGCGTGGGATTATGCGTTTGCACTTTCTGTGTGTGCAACTTTTGGAATAATTGTTTGTGGAATGCCTTTAAGAAGAATCTTTTTAAGATATATGCCGTCTAGTATTGCAAGCGCATTAAGTATTACATTGTGTGCTCAATGTTTTACACTTCCTGTGCAAATATTAATGCAACCTCAAGTTTCTTTTATATCTATTATAGCGAACTTACTTGTTGCTCCTTTTGTTGATTTTGCAACGATTTTTGGGCTTTTGTCACTTGTTTGCGCGTGCTGGAATTACTCGATTGCGCTATTTTTCGCTAATATTTCTTCTATTGGAACAAACATTATGGCAAATTGTGCTTGGAATCTTGGAGATTTGCAAATCGGAGTTATTCCATGGGTTTCAGGGCCATTAGGTGCGTGGCTTGCGTGGTCGGTTGAATTTAGCGTATTTTTGTGTGCATTTTTTATTAATAAGTATCTTAAAAATAAAGAGTTTTATAATTCGTTTAAGATTTACGCTCAAGCAAAGTCAAATCGCTTTAAGCATCTTGTAGATGATTCGGTTGAACTTTTTGAATGATTTTTGTGCAAGTGATGATTTTGAGCAATTTTTATAGTCAATTTATAGTCAATCATCTTAAGTTTTGTATAGTTTGTACAATTATTAGATGTGTTAAATAGCTAAAAATAATCGAATTAATGGTAGATTTGATTAGCTAACTTGCAAGACATTAGCATTAAGTTGCAAAACATTAGCATTAAGGGGTACGTATGCAAACGTTAAAGAACTTTGCGCCACTTACGATTGTAGTTGGTGGGGATGCGTATTTGAATGATTTGAACGCTCGCGACTTAAAAACGCGCATATTAGGCTCATACCCAGATGCAGATGTTGTAAATTTAGACGCTTTGAATGCCGATAAATATGCTTTTGTAACTGCCACAGGTCCATCACTTTTTTCTAGTGGAACAATTGTTGTTATTAATAATCTTGAGCAAGCTAATGAAGATTTAGTTGAAGCGATAATAGAGTTTTGTGTTAGTAAATCTAAATCAAAAACTAATGCAAAATCTAATATAAATGATTGCTGGGTTATTGCACGTCACGAAGGTGGCGTTAAAGGAAAGTCAATAGTTACAAAGCTAGAAAAAGCTGGAGCAAATAAAATAACTGTTCCAGATCTTAAAAAAGATGATGCAAGATTGAATTTTGTGCTAAGTCTTTTTGAAAGACAAAATCGCACAGTGGAGCCTGCAGCCGCTGCGCGCATTGTAGAGGTTTTAGGCGGAAAAACCGACCAGTTGGCGTCTCTTTGTTCTCAGCTTTGTTTTGATTTTGAAGATAACCCAATAACGCTAAAAATAGTTGACCAATACTTAATATCGGATCCGCAAGTAACTGGATTTTTTGTAGCAGATAAAGCTGCACAAGGAAACGCGGGTCAAGCTATTCTTGCTGCAAGAAGAGCGGTTTTGCAAGGCGTTGACCCTATAGCGTTGATTGGAGCTTTGGCTGTAAAAATGCGCATAATCGCAAAAGCTATAGCAGTTAAAAACGGAGAAATTTCTAACGCGCAAGCAAAAGTGAATCCGTGGGCGTTAAAAATGGCTATGAGAGATTTAGGTGGATGGAGTGAGAATGGGATTCGTAAGTGTTTTATGTGTTTAGCATGGGCAGATGAGCAATGCAAAGGTGGAGCGAGTGATGCTGATTACGCTTTAGAAAAATGCATTAGCATGATTGCTTTGCGCGGTCGTTAAATTAAATCAAATTGAAAGTGTGTGATTTTGGAAAATCATAATATTAAAAAGCTTGTAATTCCAAGTGATTCGTGTATGCAAGATCTTGGAGAATCAATCGCAAAAATAGTGCATGAAACAGACGTTATTTTGCTTTCTGGTCCTCTTGGTGCTGGAAAAACAACGTTTGCTAAAGGATTTGGTAAAGGCTTAGCAATAAAAGAGCCAATAGTTTCCCCAACTTTTACTATTGCTAGAGAGCTTAAAGGCACGTTTTCTAACGGAAAAGTGGCAAATCTTATTCACGTAGACGCATACAGGCTTGGTGGAAAAGATTACGCTCCAGGGCAAGACACTGTTTCTAGGCTTTTAGATGAGCTTGAATCACTTGGATTAGACGAAGCTTTGGAAGAGCCAGGAGATGGAACTGTTGTGCTTATGGAATGGGGAGAGCAAATGGCAGGCGTTCTTGCAAATGTTCGTCTTGAAGTTCATATTGATAGGCCGATTGATAAAAGCGAATCAAATGAGTTTACGAGCGAAGGAAATCGCGTTGTAACGCTTGTTCCAGTTGGGGGAGATTGGTGCAATCGCTTAAAAATTCTTGATTAAGAGTAAGCTAAATTGGTTAGTCAATTTAAGGAATGAAAATGAGCAATACGCTGATTATAGACACGTCGTACGGTTCAACAGTTGGAGTTGTGGGGCATAATCTGATAATAGAAACGGATTCTCGCACTCATGTTGAAAGATTGCAAGTAAACATTGATTCTGCTGTAAAAAATGCTGGACTAGAGCTTAATCAAATAGACGAGATTGTAGTTGGAGTAGGTCCTGCTCCTTTTACAGGTTTACGAGCTGGGCTAGTTGCAGCTAAGGCGATTGCTTTTGCGAATAACGCAAAGATTCTAGGATGCAACAGTTTGATTGCGCAAAGTTTAATGATTCGTTCCGGAGCTTTTGAAGAATCGCTTAAAAATGGCGTTATCTCTAATAGTGAAATAGTCGAAAATAATGAATCTTGCGTAGCTAAACACACGTATGTTCTTTCGCTAAACGACGCTAGAAGACGCCAAGTTTATATGAGTTTATACGACGATAGTGGTTGCGAAGTAATAGAAATGGATATTGATTATCCTGCAAATATTGTTGATAGAGTAAATCAATATTTTGAATCAAATAATATTTGCGATTATTGCGTTTGTGTTGCGGGTCATGGTGCTAAAAAATACGCTGAAGATTGGAAGAAAATCGAGAATATATGCTTAATTACAGAAGTGAGTGCTCTTGATTTAGGCGTAAAAGGATTAGAGATATTTAAGTTGTGCGCAAGTCAAAAAGACGTTATTGAACCGCTTTATTTAAGAAGACCAGACGTATCGGTTCCAAACCCGTTGAAACACGTTTTGGGATCTGGCGCTGCTACAAAAGTGGCGGAAAAATAGGATTCAAGCGAAGTACGCATATGATTGTAGACATAACTCGCTCAAAATATCCAGCTTGTGCATCAAATAGTCAAAGCTGTGCATTAGAGAAAATTGATTGTACAAAATATGAAGCAATAGTTTCTCAAATTGCAAAAATCGAAGCAGACTTGTTTGGGTCAGGATGCTGGAACAAGAACATGATTTTGCAAGAGTTACAAGCACCGATGCGCGCGTATTATGCAGATGTTGATCTAAACACAAATACGGTAGCTGGGTATGCGGGATTTTGGTTTGATGGTGACGACGCTCAAATAATGACAATAGGCGTTGCAAAAGAGTATCAAAAGCGAGGAATCGCAAGCAATCTTCTAAAGACCATGATTGAAAATGCAAAATCAATAGGCGCAAAACGAATGCTTTTAGAAGTTAAAGTAAACAATAATCCAGCATTAAAACTGTATGAAAAATTCGGTTTTACAAAAATGGGATTACGAAAAAGATACTACATGCCAGAAGGAATAGACGCATATACAATGTGTGCGCAAATAGACGACTTTGAAGACTTAGACAACTTAGACGACTTAGAAAATTTAGAAAACTCAAAAAACTTAGAAGAATCTAGCGAAGCTTATAACAGTGCTAAAAGTGAGGATAACAATGAGTGAAACAATGAATAAAACAAGCGAGCCAATAGTTTTAGGCATTGAATCAACTTGCGACGAAACAGCAGCCGCAATCGTTAAAGGAAGAACATTAGTTTCTAACGTTGTAGCATCCTCAATGCAAGAACACGCACGCTACGGCGGTGTTATACCAGAAATCGCATCGCGTGCGCATGCAGAAGCATTTGTGCCAGTTGTATCAAAAGCGTTAGCAGATGCAAATATGGATTTAAGCGATATTGATGCTATAGCAGTAAGCGCAGGACCGGGATTAGCAGGATGCTTAGCTGTTGGTGTTTCTGGCGCTAAAGCACTAGCCAGTGCTGCAAAAAAGCCGATTTATGGAATAAACCACGTTATTGGACATATTGCAGTAACGCAATTGCAATTCGGAGACGTGCCTAAAGACGTTCTTGCTTTAATTGTTTCTGGCGGACACACTTCACTTCTTCACGTGAACGATATTGCGCGCAGCATAGACGTTGTTGGAACAACATTAGATGATGCAGCTGGCGAGTGCTTTGATAAAGTAGCTAGATTGCTTGGATTCCCTTACCCAGGAGGCCCGCATATTGATAGGCACGGGCGCCTTGGGGATCCAAATACGTTGAAGGTTCCGCAAGGACTTACGCAAGGTCGTTCTGGCAAAGAGCATCCTTACGACTTTAGTTTTTCGGGAGTAAAAACAGCTGTTGCGCGTTGGGTAGAAGCTCGCCAAGCACAAGGCTTAGAAATACCAGTAGACGACGTTTGCGCATCTTTAGCAAACTCTGTTGCAGACGTTCTTTCGCGCAAAGCTATGATGGGCTGCGAGCAATACGGTTCTAAAACTTTGCTGATTGGTGGTGGATTCTCCGCAAACTCGCAACTTAGAGAGCATCTTTTAGAGCAAGGCAAAGAGCACGGAATCGAAGTTCGTTTGCCGCAGCTTAAGCTTTGCACAGATAACGGAGCAATGGTGGCAATGCTTGGCGTGAATTTGGTAGAAGCAGGAGTTCGTCCGTCTGCTCCAGATTTTGCAATCGATTCAGCAATGCCACTTACAACCGTTAGCTTATAATAGTAAAAGTCGTTCTTAAAAATAAGCGAGGTGTTTTGTGTACGAAAGCTATGCGCGTAGAGGAGTTTTGCAAGTTGGTGAAAAAATACAATTCACCGATAGAAAAGGCAAGCGAATCACAGCACAGCTTGTTAAAGGCGGAGTTACACAAACCGAACACGGCATTATTTTGCACGACGATGTTATTGGCAAAACTCAAGGCGTTGTAGTAACAACAGTTAGCACAAAACGTGATTTTGAGCGCAGTAATAAGCAACTTGACGCATCTAAAGAATCAAACAAGCCTTGGATGGCGGCGCGCGCAATAGGCGGATGGGATTATGTAGTTATGCGTCCGCGATTGGCGGATTACGTTTTATCTATGCCAAGAGGCGCTCAAATAATGTATCCAAAAGATATTGCGCAAGTGATTTCTTTAGGAGATATTCGCTCTGGAATGCGCGTTTTAGAGTCGGGAGCAGGCTCTGGCGCAATGAGCTTAAGTCTTTTAGACGCTGTTGGTCAAAGTGGCGAGCTTACAACAATAGAGCTTAGATCTGATTTTGCTAGAATCGCGCAACTAAACGCAACGATTTACTATGGCGAAAGTCCAAAATGGTGGAATCTTTTAACTGGAGATTTTGACACAGTAGCAAAGTCTCTTCCAGAAGGCTATTTTGACCGCATTATGCTAGACATGCTTGATCCTTGGAACAGGCTTGAACAAGCTTATAGAGTTATTGCTCCAGGTGGCGTATTGGTTGCGTACGTAACAACCACAACGCAAATGTCTAGAATGGCACAAAGTTTGCGAGCTTCGGGAGTTTGGACAGAACCAGAGATTCAAGAAACGTTAGAAAGAACTTGGAAAGCTCAAGATTTAGCAGTTAGACCAGATCACGCAATGATAGGTCATACTGGTTTTTTGGTTATTTCGCGCGCAATGGCTCAAGGATTTAATGCACTAAAAAAGCGCGAGCGTGCTACAAAAGATACTGTTAGCGATATTGATGATTTAACTCCCGAAGAGCGCGCAGAACAGCTAGAAGACTTGTCTCTTAGAGATATATCTGATAGAAAACTTAGAAAAGTCCTTAGAGATTTAGATTTGCAAATCGCACAATTGCCTAACTCAAATCCAAAGCCTAATAAGGCTTAACTGAAGACTGAGGAGATTAAAATGGCGGCGTCAATCAAGAAAATCGTTAAAAAAGTAAAGCATGCAAAATATGTGCTGCTACTAATGCGCCACGCAAAAGCGGTGCCGCCAACAATGGGAGATGATTGGGGAAGAGACCTTAGCGATAAAGGTATAAAACAAGCAAAAATCATGGCAAAAGGATTGAAATCTTTAAAGCTTGTTCCAGATTATATTGTTTGTTCAAGTGCAAATCGCACAGAGCAAACAATGCATAAAATGCTTAAAAAGTTTGGAGATTCGCCAATAGTTGCATCAAGAAAAAGCTTATATGATGGCGGAATGCAATCTGTAATGGATGAGCTTTGTGAGATTAGAAGTGAATCTAAAATAACAATGATTATAGGCCATGAGCCAACAATGTCGATGGCTGCACAATGGCTTTCTTCCCCAGATTCCGACCCAGACGTTTTAGGAACAATGAGGCTTGGGCTTTCTAACGCTTCGATTGTTGTGCTAGTTTCCGACTCTCCTTTTGCAACGTGCGGACTTCGCGGAGCAAAAGCATTGGGTGTTATAAGTCCAAAGGATTTTGAGTAGTAAAATACGCATAAATTTGCATAAAATCCTTATAAAATTTGCATAAATATACGCGAATCATTTGTATAAATCTGCATAAATCATATGCATAAATCTGCATATAAGTTTAGCTTATAACGACACCCCAAAATAGGTAATGACCTCATTAAGCCAAATGTTTGCTAGGCTGAATCAGGTTGTTAATTATTTGGAGGATATATGCATACTGTTCTTACATCCGTACAGGGATTCCCGCGAATCGGCGCAAATCGCGAGCTTAAAAAAATTATTGAACGCTATTGGAAAAAAGACGCAACTCTAGAAGAAGTAAGACAAGTTGCAAAAGACTTGCGCAAAAAGCATTGGAAAATTCAAGCAGAATCTGGAATAGAACTCATACCAAGCAACGATTTTAGCTACTACGATCAAATGCTAGACACGGCAATCCTGCTTGGTGCAGTGCCAGAACGGTACAAGAATCTAAAGTTTGAAAATGCAGAAGATACGCTTTTTGCCATCGCGCGCGGATATCAAGGGGATAGAGGGGATGTAACAGCTCTTCCAATGAAGAAGTGGTTTACAACTAATTACCACTACATTGTTCCAGAAGTAGAAAATCCGCAAAATTTGCATTTAGATGGCACAAAACCATTCGACGAGTTTAATGAAGCAAAAGCACTAGGAATTGAAACAAAGCCAGTGCTAATTGGCCCATACACCTTCTTAAAGCTTGCTCGCAATCCTCAAGCTCAAGAATTAGAAGCAAACAAAGAAACGATTGAAGCATTAGCAAACGCATATTGCGATATTGTAAAACGATTTGCAAGTCTTGGAGCAAAATGGATGCAATTTGACGAACCATATTTGTGCTTAGATAAAGAAGATGGCGATTTAAGGATTTTTAGCGACTTATATAAGCCGATTCTTCAAAGCAGACTTGAAAGCACAGAGAATGCTGAAAACGTTAAGATTTTGCTTAACACGTATTTTGGCAATATTTTAGACTCGTACCAAACGCTAAACGATTTAGCATTCGATGCAATTGGCTTAGATTTTGTAGAAGGCAAAGAAGAAAACCTTGAAGCTTTGCAAAAATATGGAGTAAATGAGAAAACAACTATTTTTGCAGGAGTTGTAAACGGCAGAAACATTTGGAAAAATGATTACGCACAAAGTCTTGGCTTATTAGACGCTTTGCAAAAAAATGTTACTAATCGCATAGCTGTTTCTACTGCATGCTCGCTTTTGCATGTTCCATTTAGCACAGATGGAGAAGAGCTTGGCGAAGACGTATTAAAGCATTTTGCGTTTGCTGTAGAAAAGTTGAAGGAAGTAAGCGAAATCGCTAAACTTTGCGTTTTGAATGATGATGAGCTTAAAAATAGCGAGGAATTAGCGCAAAATCAGGCATTATTTGACGGGTCTAGAGTAAAGGTAGACGAAAACGTTAAATCGCGAATCGCAAGCCTTAAGCCAGAAGATTTTGAGCGAAAGCCATCTCGCGCGGAGCGTCAAAAATTACAAAAAGAAGCATTAGGATTGCCTGATTTACCTACAACAACTATCGGATCTTTCCCTCAAACAAAAGAAATAAGATCGATTCGAGCGCTTTTTAGAAAAGGCGAAATTAGCAAAGAAGAATACAACGCGTTTATTGCCAAGCAAATAGACGAGTGCATAGAACACCAAGAGAGCATTGGATTAGACGTTCTTGTGCATGGCGAATTTGAGCGAAACGACATGGTTGAATACTTTGGCCAGCATTTGCACGGATTCAAGTTTACAAAAAACGCTTGGGTGCAGTCTTATGGAACTCGATGCGTAAAGCCTCCAATCGTTTGGAGCGACGTTTCTAGAGCGCAGCCAATCACAGTAGAGTGGAGTGCGTATGCTCAAAGCCGCACAAATCATGTTATGAAGGGCATGCTAACGGGGCCTGTTACGATTCTTAACTGGTCTTGGCCTCGAGAAGATATTACGCACGAGGAGCAAACTCAGCAGCTTGCTCTTGCTATTCGAGACGAAGTTTTGGACTTGGAGCGTGCTGGAATTCGCGTAATTCAAATCGATGAGGCAGCTTTGCGTGAAAAGCTTCCGCTTAGGCGTTCGGATTGGCATAAGAAGTATTTGGATTGGGCAATTGCATCTTTCCGTCTTGTGCATTCTGCTGTAGATGCTACTACGCAAATCCACACGCATATGTGCTACTCGGAGTTTAACGACATTATTCGAGACATTGATGCAATGGATGCGGATGTAATATCGTTTGAAGCTTCGCGCGGAGATCTAGTTGTTTTGGACGCTATTCATAACGCGAACTTTGAAACAGAAGCAGGCCCTGGTGTTTACGACATTCACTCTCCTCGCGTTCCTAGCGAAGAAGAAATTGTTAATAGGATTCACGAGATTTTGCACAAAATGCCAGCAAGCAAACTTTGGATTAACCCAGATTGTGGCTTGAAGACTCGTGGCAATGCAGAAACTTGGGTTAGCTTGCAAAATCTTGTTTCGGCAGCTAAAAAAGTTAGAAGCGAATTGGGTGGCGGTCTAAAATGACGTACAAACCAAAGTTTTCGCTAGAGGTGTTTCCGCCTAAAAGAACATCTCCAATAGGCACGATTTACGACACTTTAGACGGCTTAAGGGGTTTGGATCCAGATTTTATATCTGTAACTTACGGAACAGGAAAATCTTCGGATCGAACTGCTACTGCTAGAATCGCCAACACTATTCGATCGGAGTATGGCATTAAGACTGTTGCTCACTTAACAGCAAGATACTTGGATTATGACGATGTTGACGAAGCTTTAGACATGTTTGATAAGGCAGGCGTTAGTGGTGTTTTAGCTTTGCGCGGAGACGTTATTGAAAGTCAGAATGCTGCTGGAGTGTTTAATCACGCAAGCGATTTAGTATCGTATATTCGCTCAAAGCGACCAGATTTGCCTATTTTGGGTGCATGCTACCCAGAAAAACATCCAGAAGCTGCTACTTTGCAAGAAGACATCGATAATCTAAAGCGAAAAGTGGATGCTGGAGTAACTTACTTGATTTCGCAACTTTTTTACAATAACGATGACTTTTTGCATTTTAGGGATTTAGCTAGAAAAGCTGGCATTAACGTTCCTATTGAAGCTGGAGTTATGCCAGTTGTAAACGCAAATCAAGTTAAGCGAATGACAAAAATGTGCTCTTCTAAAATGAGTGAGCCAGTTTTAGCAATGATTGAGCGATGGGGAAGTAACCCAGAAGTTTTGCAAGACGCTGGAAGCATATTTGCGTCTCAACAGATTAACGATTTAGTTGCGGAAGGTGTAGACGGAATACACTTGTACACAATGAATCGTCCTGGCGTTACTAGAAGCATTTGGTCAAACGTTAAGCCACTTTTTACTAAAATCGTGTAGATTGCGCAAATCGTACTTGTGGTGCCGTGCAAAATATTGTTGTACGACACCACAATGTACAGTGGCGTTATGAGCAATCAAACAAGTAATGCTGGAGATCTAAGCAATGGCTTTAGCACGATTTTGAACGTGGAATCAAAAGCTAATTTGCAAAATGGTTCAAAAAGCAACTTAGGTTTTGCTCAAGAAAGCAACTTATCGTATAGAAGTCTAGTTAAAGCAGGGTTTGCGCGCCCAGAATCTGCTCGTAAAACTATAGAAGATATTTGCAAAAATTGTGAGAATAATTCAATTAATGTGCTCAAAATCTTAGAAAGCATAAATAGAGTAGAAGATCCAGATTACGCAATTTTAGCGTTTAACGACATATACAAATCGCGTCAAAAAGTTGTTGAAAATATTGCCGAGAACTCTAATAATTCACTAATAACAAGTCCGCTTTCGTCTTTAATGCAAGTTCTTGGAGCTTCTAAAGCGTTTGCAATGCTAATGCGAACACGCGAAGATTTAATAAACGCTGCTGCAAGTGACCCAAATCATTTGCTGCATATGACTTTAGAAGAGCGTGTTTTGGATTTACTAGAAGCTGTTCAATCGTACAGCGCAACAGTAGTAAATGAAGAAAAAGATGACAACAAGAATTGCGATTCGTGCACTGTTCCAATAAGCTCTATGCCTTTTGCGCAAGCTGTTTGCGCGCTTAGAGCGAGATATCGCCAGCATATTGCTGCGATTATGGCATACGATTTGGCGAGCGCAGACCCCGTAGAATTACAACCAGACATAAGTTGTAAACTTTCGGACGCTGCAGATGCGGCTTTAGAGGCGGCACTTGCGATTGCGCGCGGGCAAGTTTCTGGATCCTGCTGTTGCAAGTTTGCAATAATCGCAATGGGAAAATTGGGAGCGCAAGAAATAAACTACGTTTCCGACATTGACTTAATATATGTAGTAGAGCCAACTAATGGCGTTAAACAAGATGAAGCTTTGCGAGTTGGCTCTTCTATTGCGCTTGTTTTACAAAAAGTTTGTCAATCGGTTGTTGCGGGATGTGCGGAGCCGCCATTGTGGCAAATTGATACTGCTCTAAGGCCAGAGGGTAAAGATGGTCCGCTTGTTAGGAGTTTGGAATCGCATAGAGAATACTACGAAAAGTGGGCAAGTAGCTGGGAGTTTCAAGCATTACTAAAGTCGAGGCCAGCTGCAGGAGATGCGCAACTTGGTAAAGATTATAGACAAATGGCAGATTCGCTTGTTTGGAAAGCGTCTGGTCGTGAGCATTTTGTTGCAGATTGCCAACATATGAGACAGCGAGTAGAGTCTTTGATTCCTGCGTCTCATAGAGATTTAGACATGAAGCTTGGTCGCGGAGGATTGCGCGATGTTGAGTTTACTGTGCAAATGTTGCAACTTGTGCACGGAAGTGAAGATAAGTCTTTGCGAGTTAGAGATACACTAGGCGCGCTTAACGCATTATCTGCTGGAGGTTATGTTTCTAGATCGCAAGCTGCGATTTTGGCAGAACACTACCGTTTTGAGCGCGTGCTAGAACATCGCCAGCAAATGTGGAATATGCAACGTACGCATTTATTCCCAGACTTAGGTGCGCAAGGAAATGGTGGATTAGATCGCGCAAGAAGTATTAGTGTAGAAGAACTTAACAGTAACGAGCAAATTAGGCGTCTTGCTAGAGCTGTTAGACTTAAGCCAGAAGAGCTTGTTGCACGATTCGACAAAGCGCGACGAGAGATTAGGCATTTGCATAAAGATATTTATTATCGCCCAATGCTTCCGATTAATGCGCAAACGGATGCGGATCCTATTGTGCTGTCTGCTGAGGCTGCTCGCGCTCGCTTTGCGTCAATCGGATTTGCGGACGCTAAAGCTGCACAAATGCATGTTGAAGCGCTTACTGAGGGACTTTCGCGTGCTGCTAAAATTCACAGAATTTTGCTTCCTGCAGTGTTGAAATGGCTTGGAGAAGGTCAAAATCCCGACATGGGTTTGCTTGCTTTTAGACGACTTTCCGAACGCTTTGGTGGAAAAAATACGTATCTTGGATTTTTGCGTGACTCTCCTAGCGCAGCTCAACGGCTTTGCCATGTTTTGTCTGATTCGCGCTATTTAGGCGATGCAATGATGAAGTCCATACAGTCGATAACTTGGCTTGGAGACGACTCGACGCTTGCGCCAAGAGGCAGAGAAAGCTTAGATATGCAAACGCGAGCAATGGTTGCAAGATATTCAAGCAGTATTGCGGATTTTGCTCAATCTTTGCGCGCTTTAAGACGGCAAGAAATTGAGCGAGTAGCTCTTGCTTGGATGTGTGGGATAATTGACGATGATACTTCGATGCAAGCAATGAGTGACGTATTTGACGCTGTTCTTGATGCTGCTTTGCAATGGGCTATGAAAGATGCGTCTCGCAAAATGTGCCTAGATGAGAGCAAAGCTTCGATTTCAATTATTGCCCTCGGACGTTATGGCGGTAGGGAAGTTAACTTCTGCTCTGATGCAGATATGATGGTTGTTTATAAGCCTACACAAGATATTTGCGGTTGTGATTCTAGCGATGATTCTGGAGCGAATCTTGCTCACCGTTTTGCGCAAACTACTGTAGACATATTGCGCAATATTTTGCAAGGTCCTCTTACTTTAGAACCAAAAATCATGGTCGATTTAGATTTGCGACCAGAAGGAAAAGATGGGCCGCTTGTGCGCTCGCTAGAATCGTGCGAGCATTATTACCAAAAGTGGGCAAGTACGTGGGAAAATCAGGCACTTTTGCGCGCGCGCTTTGCTGCAGGTTCTAAAGATTTGGCAGATGCTTTGCTAAGTGGAGTAGTAAACGATTTGCGCTATTCATTGGAGCCTCTTAGCGAATCCCAATTAGCGGAAATTCGTAAGCTTAAAGCGCGTATGGAAGCAGAACGTTTGCCAAGAGGAGTTAGCAGAGACAGGCATTTGAAGCTTGGGCGCGGCGGTTTAAGTGATGTTGAGTGGACTGTTCAGCTTTTGCAATTGCAATACGCTGGAAAATACGAGTCTTTGCGCACGGTTGGCACAATGCAAGCGTTGAAAGCGCTTAAAGAATTGCATTTGATTGAAGATGAAGATGCAAATGTGCTAGAGCGCTGCTGGCATATGTGTTCTGCAGTGCGAAATGCAAACTTCTTGTGGTCTGGCTCCCTTGAGCGTGCGGATGCTATTCCAACAGACTCTTATTCTTTGGGTGGAATCGCAACTTATCTTGGATATGATCCAAACCAGGGTCGCGTTTTTGAAAACGATTTAATGGCTGTTATGCGTCAATGCCGCGAAGTCATGTCTCGTCTCTTCTACTGTCGCTAAGTTTACAGTCGCAATCTAGTCATATTTTGTAGCTTCGAATTTATTGTTGCATTCTGTTCTTTAAGTTATAATTGCAGGATGGGAGGTGATTTTTAATGAAAAATTCAATGATAAGCATTGATGTAAAAGAAAGAGCTAAGTCTTCAGTTTTTTATTCTGATGTTTCTTCACGTACAAAGCAAACAGTCAGTAGTGAAAATTTAGAAGAAAATGACGAATTATTCTCTACTGATTTTGCTGCAAAACTTATGAATAGTTACAAGCAGTCAGCTTCTGGTTTATCTAGACCATATAAAGATGTTTTTGCTGAGTTAGAAAAGGGCTTGTAATGAGTTCTTTTGATATTCTTGTTACTCAAGATGCAGAAAATGATTTAAAAAATATAAGAGATTATATTGCATCTAATATTTCTAAGAAAACTTCTGCCAGAATTATTAATATCATTAAATTTAATATTGAAAGACTATCTCTTTTTCCTCAGTTTGCGCCTGTAGTTAAGTATGAGCCGTGGAATTCACTTGGTGTGCGTCGTATTGTTGTAAAGAATTTTCTTATTTATTACAGAGTTGATTTAGAAAAAAATACAGTTTATATTTTGAAGGTTACTTATGGTAAATGTAATCAACAAACTGTATTGGAACAAATAGATTTATTGGATTAAATACTTATTAAATGTTGCATAATAAGTTATAGTTGTTCGCCACTCCGAGTATGGGTTTCGTCAAAGCTAATCAGTAATATTACGTAGGTCGCGCACAATCGCGGTCGTTTGCCAACTAGCGAAAGGTAAGCGGTTCTATTATGACGAACGCATTTTATGATTCTTCAAATCAAGTTTTTTCTCGTTGCGCAATTGCTCAATCGTTAGCAGGCAAAAGCGTTGTTACTTTAGACGATATTTCCACGGCGCAAATACGAATGCTTTTAGATAAAGCGCGATACATTGATTCGCACAGAAAAGAAGTGGCCCACACTTGCGATGGCAGAGTGTTGGCCACTCTTTTTTATGAGCCGAGTACGCGCACGCGATTAAGCTTTGAAACAGCAATGCTTCGCTTAGGTGGCAAGGTGATTGGCTTTGCAGGCGCTCAACTTTCTAGTGCTAGTAAAGGCGAAACAGTTAGCGACACGTTAAAAGTGGTGTCAAACTATGTAGATGTTGTAGCAATGCGTCACCCTAAGGAAGGCGCCGCTTTTGTAGCAACGCAAGCTGTTAGCACGCCAGTAATTAATGCAGGAGACGGCGGCCACATGCATCCTACTCAAACTCTTGCAGATTTAGCAACGATTCTTGCACGATTTGGCAGACTGAATAATTTAACAGTTGGGCTTTGCGGAGACTTAACGTACGGCCGCACAGTTCACTCGCTTATTGAAACTTTATGCCGCTTTGGAAATGTTCATTTTGTGTTGATTAGTCCAGATGAGCTTAAAACTCCTCAATACGTTATTGATCGTATAAACGCAACCGAATCGTGCTCTTACGAGGAAACTCGCGATTTGATGGAAGTTATTGGCAAGCTTGACGTGCTTTACATGACTCGCGTTCAAGAAGAGCGTTTTACAGACAGAGATCAATACTTGCGACTTAGAGATACTTACATTTTGACGGAAGAAAAATTGCAAAAAGCAAAGCCTAATACGGCTGTTCTTCACCCACTTCCTAGAATTAACGAGATTGCGGTTGATGTTGACGCGGACCCTCGTGCAGCATACTTTGAGCAAGTTAAAAACGGTATGCTTATGCGAATGGCTCTTGAAAGCTCTGTTCTTGGAGATGAGCTTTTGGGCTATGAGCCAACAGATTTTGTGAATGTGCCTAAAGACGAATCGCAAGCTTACGATGCTAATGGAATTTCGCTCGCTAATCCTCGTGTTCATAAAGAAGACAAAAATGCTCCTAAAGATCTTAAATGTCCTAATATTCGCTGCATAACAAATAGTGAATTATCATTAGTCAAAAAGTTCTATAAGGACGATTCTGACGCAAACGTGTATCGATGCTTGTATTGCGACGAAGAAGCATAACAGATTGAGTGCAAATTGAATGCAGATTGAATGCAGATTGAATGCAGTCAAAACGCAAAAATAAGCGCGATTAACGCAATTGAAATATAAAGTAATCTAAAATAATCTAATAACTTAAAAACCTTGAGCGAACTAGGAGCAATATGAATAACTCTCGAACCTTAACTTTGCAAAATATTGCAGTTTGGGATACTAGCGAGCGCATTGATTTAATCGTAGAAGGTGTGCGGCAAGATGCTTTAATTGAGCCAAATGCCAGGATATGCGGAGAAATTGATGCAAGTGATTGGATTGTTGCTCCTGGTTTTGCAGACCCGCACGTGCATTTTAGGGATCCTGGTCAAACAGATAAAGAAACGATGATGACTGGCGGCAATGCTGCGGCCGCAGGCGGATATACGCAAGTTTTGATTATGCCGAATACTATTCCGTCAGTTGATGGCGAGCCTTGGAATGATGCTCCTTTTGATGTGGAAAATGTGATTGACTACTTGCAAAGATACGGTTGCATATATGGCGTAAAATTGCCAGTTCGCTACGATTTAAGCGTTTGCGCATCGGGCGGAAGAAGTGGCGTTGATCCTAGCAACGTTAATTTGTGGAAAAAGTATGTTACTGGAATCGAAGATAGTCAAAAAACGTCTCCGATGAAGAAGCATCCTGTAGTTGCAATCAGTGACGATGGTGCTGCAGTTACAGATTCGATTTTGCAAGACGTTCTAAAAATCGCTAAAGAAACAGGATTGTCTCTTCTTGAACATTGTGAGCATCACGATTCTGGATCAGTAAACGAAGGCCCAGTTGCTAAGATTTTAGGCGTTGGTGGAATTCCTGCTTCTACGGAGCTTGCGATTGTTAAGCGAGACATTGATGCTGCGCGAGTTAGCGGCGTTCACGTGCACTTCCAGCATGTGAGTACTGCAGCTGCTTTTGAAGAGATTCGCAAAGCTAAGAAGGAAGGATTGCCTATTACTTGCGAGACAGCTCCGCATTACGTTGCTCTTTGCGATGAAGATGTGCTTAAGTATGGCGTTAACGCAAAAATGAATCCTCCACTTAGGTCTAAAGCAGATAGACAGGCTACTCTTGGTGCAATCGCAGATGGAACTATAGACATGATTGCGACTGACCATGCTCCGCATACAGATGCAGATAAATCTGGCGACTTTGCGAGCGCGCCTAATGGCATTATTGGCTTAGAATGCGCGTACGCGGTTTGTAGAAAAGTGCTTGTGGATGCAGGATACACGGACGATAAGCATTTAATTGAGCTAATGTCTGTTAATCCAATGCAACTAATGAGCCGCAGACCTACGGATGTTTCGGCTTTGCTAAACGTGTCTTCCAAGTGCGCGCTTCGGCGTACATTGCGATTAAGCGACACGGAGCACCCAGAAAACGTTGATTTAGTGTTGATTAATATGAACGAAAAGTGGAGTGTGGATTCAAACTCATTCCATTCAAAAGCCAGAAATACGCCATTTGACGGGTGGCAATTAAAGGGCAGGCCAGTGGCAACTATTATTGGATCGCAAATTGCGTTTTCTAGAATGTAGCCGCGTATTTAATAAGTCGTATGTGTAAGTCGTATGCGTAAGTCGCGTGAGTAAGTCGTAAAAAATAATAAAAATGGGAGCAAAATGGACGAGTTAGTAGAAGCGATTGCAGCAAAGCAAAATCCTACTGTTGTTGGCTTAGACCCAAAGCCTGGTATTTTGCCTGCGCAAATTTTAAGCGGCTTAGCAAATGAAGTTTTGCAAGAAGTAGAGAGTGAAGAAGCTTTGTCAACTTTGCTTGGTGCTGCTTATTTTGAGTTTAATCGTGCAATTATTGATGCGATTTGCGATATTGTTCCAGCTGTTAAGCCACAAATTGCAATGTATGAGGCGCTTGGCCCTGCTGGAATTGACACTTACACAATGACTTGCGATTATGCTAAATCCAAAGGCTTAGTTGTTATTGGAGACGCAAAACGAGGAGATATTGGCTCTACGGCAGGCCAGTATGCTGCGCATTTGCGAGGATTTGCTAATCTTGATTCGTATTTTAGCGATGAATCTTACGACTTTGACGAGTCTTTGCTTAATCTTCTAAAAAGTTCTAGCACAAAGGATGTTTGGCACGAGGATTCGCTTACTGTAAACCCGTATATGGGCTCGGATGGCGTTATGCCTTTTGTAAACGAAGCAATTTTGCGCAATAAGAGCATTTTTGTGCTTTTGCGCACGTCTAATCCTTCTAGCAAAGAGTTGCAAGAGCTTGTTGTTGAAGATGGCAAGCCAGTTTACGAGCATATGGCAAGCTTGATTGAAAATTGGGGCGAATCAAACATTGGGAATCACGGATATTCTAGAGTCGGAGCAGTTGTTGGAGCAACTCATCCACAAGAAGGCAAGCGATTGCGCGAACTTATGCCACATACTTTCTTTCTTGTTCCAGGCTACGGAGCACAAGGCGGAACGGCACAAGATGTTGCTGGAATGTTTGATGAAAATGGCAGTGGCGCTATAGTAAACTCTTCGCGCGGAATTATTGGCGCTTGGAAAAACAGTGAATCTTATAAAAAGCACGAATCTTCAATTTCATTAGATGACATTCTAGATATTGTTGCACATTCTTCTGCTTGTGCTGCTATTAATATGCGAGATGATTTAAGGCAGGCGATTTATAAGTGAATCGATTTATAAGTGAATATAGATAAACATAAGCGAATATAATTTATAGCTAATAGCAAGCTACAAATCGCAAGTTATAAGTTGCAAATTATAAATCGCAAGTTGTAAATCGCAAATCATAAATAACTAAAAACTAAACAGTTACACATTAAACAAGATAGGGCAAATACATGAGTGATGGCATGTTTATTCAAACTCGAAAATCTTCTAGAGGCTTTATATTTACTATTCGCGAAAGCTCTTTAGACTATTCGGGTTCAGATTCTAGTAAGCCAAAATATAGCCGTCTTTTAGGAAGGCGCCCAATAGAAGTTCTTGATAATCAAAAGCTTGACGAGGGTGTGTATCGCTTAGTTTTGCGCGATGATGCTATTGCTAAAACGGCCACTCCTGCGCAATTTGTTAACTTATATTCTCCAGATTCTACAACTATGCTTCCTAGGCCATTTGGTGTTGCAAGCGTTGATGGAGACACTTTTAGTCTTATTTTTGCTGTTATTGGTAAAGGCACTGCCGAATTTGCACAGCTTAAAGCAGGTGACATTGTAGACGCTTTAGGGCCATTAGGATTGGGCTTTGATATTTCTAAGCCAGCGCACTATGTTCTTGTAAGCGGAGGATTGGGCGTTCCTCCTTTGATTTGTGCTGCTCAAGCGATTGCAAAAAACAAGGATTGCAAAGTGAGTGCAGTGCTCGGGTATCGCGATAATCATTTTGCTGACTCGTTTATGAAGGAATACGTTGATGATGTTTATAGCATTAGCAACGCGCAAGGAACTGTTATTACTTTGCTTAATGAACTCGAGCAAGAAAATCATTTTGATTTTAATGGCGATTTGCCTATTGTTATTCTTTCTTGCGGGCCTATGCCAATGATGAAAGCTGTAGCTCATTGGGCGCATGAGCGTAATGTTAAATGTCAATTAAGCCTAGAAGCAAGAATGGGATGCGGCTATGGAACTTGTGTTGCTTGCGTTGTAGATACTTTAGAAGGCAGACTTAAAGTTTGTAACGAAGGGCCAGTGTTTGATGCTGAAAGATTAGGCTGGGAGTAAAGGAAAGAACATGAGCAATGAAACAAATAATGCTTTAGAAAACGCGCAAAATAATGCGCAAAATCTTGGTTTTGACACTAGCCACGTTTGGAAGCACTCAACTAAAGTTGCGGGAGTTGAGTGGAAAAACATGGTTGGAACAGCGTCTGGCACGTTCCAACTTGCAGCTTGCGCGCACTTTTATGACGTTAGCCAACTTGGAGCAATTTGTACAAAAGGTGTTTCCCCAGTTCCTTGGGAGGGTAATCCTTCTCCGCGCACTGCAGAATCGCCTTCTGGAATGGTGAATGCTGTTGGTTTGCAAAATCCTGGAGTTGATCACTATTTAGTAGACGAGCTTCCAAAGTTAAAAAAGCTTGGAGCGCTTGTAATCACAAATGTTGCAGGCCACAGTGACGAAGATTATGCGCAAGTTGTTGAAAAGCTTGCGGATTCCGCGGCAGATATGCTAGAGATTAACGTTAGCTGCCCAAACGTAACTCATGGCGGAATGAGTGTTGGCACAGACCCAGTTGCATTGCATCGTTTAATTAAGCGACTTCGCGCAATGACAGATAAGCCGATGATTGTAAAAATGACGCCAAATGTTACAGATATTGTTTCGATTTGCGAGGCTGCTGTTGATGCTGGCGCAGATGCTTTAAGCATGATTAATACTTTAGTTGGATTGAGAATTGACATTCGCACAGGCGAGCCGATTATTGCAAACCGTACGGGCGGTGTTTCTGGCCCTGCAATCTTCCCGATTGGACTTGGCTTCGTGTGGCGAGTGCGTCAAGCTATGCCAGATATTCCAATCATTGGTATTGGTGGCATTGATTCTGGAGAGAAAGCTTTGGAATACTTGTATGCTGGCGCTAATGCTGTAGAAGTTGGGGCTGCAGCTCTTGTGGACCCAACTGCTCCGATTCGCATTGCGCGTGAGCTTGACGATTTGCTTGATTCTCGACCAAAGCTTGCATCTTTGCTTAAAGAGGGCAAAACTTGGCGATGACATTTAATGCATTATTTAAGACAATTTACTAAGACAATTTATTCAAGACAGATTTAACAAGGAGAGTTAATTATGGCACAATTACACGAGGATTTTACAAAGTTTTTGCTTGATTCAGGCGCGCTTAAATTTGGTGATTTTACGCTTAAGTCTGGTCGCCAATCGCCTTACTTTATTAATGCTGGTGCTTTTGACGACGGCATGAAAATCGCTTCTCTTGGCGATTATTACGCTCAAAGAATTATTGCAGCAATAAAAGATGGTGTTCTTTCTAGCAATATTGACACAGTTTTTGGTCCTGCTTATAAAGGCATTCCGCTGGCAGTTTCTACGTCTATGGCTTTAACGAATAATTACAATATGCCAGTTGGTTTTACTTTTGATAGAAAAGAGCGAAAAGATCACGGCGACGGCGGAATGATGGTTGGAAAGCCGCTAAAAGACGGCATGAATGTGTTGCTGGTTGACGACGTTATGACTGCTGGGACTGCAGTTCGCGAAACTTTGCCAAAGCTTAAAGCAGAAGCAAATGTGCAAGTTGTTGGCTTGATTTTGGCAGTAGATAGAATGGAGCGCACAAAAGACAGTGATCTTTCTGCAGTAAAAGCAGTAGAGCAAGAGTTTGGCTTCCCAGTGCTTCCAATTGCAAACGTGCGAGAAATCTTCGATGCAGCACAAAAACTCACTAATAGTGACGGAAGTGCTGTTATGGATAAGAACTTGGCTAGCAAAGCTGAAAATTATTTGCAAAAATATGGTGCATGAATTGTGCAAACAATATAGACTTGTGTAATTATAGAATTATGTAAGTCACGTATTAATCGTGCATTAATCGTGTTCTTACTATTTTATTCATGCGTAAGTCTTGTTAAAAGAGGATGGCGATTATGAAAGAAGATAATAACGGATATCAAGATTTGGATGATATCGCTTCCTTTAATAATCAAGATGAGTATGAGCAAGAAAATATTTTTGGCTCTTCTAATGATGGTTCAAACAACTCATTGTTAAGCGATAAAAAAGCTATTGCTGTTATTGTTTGTGCATCTCTTATATCAATCGGAGTTGTTGTTGGATTAGGGTTTGTAGTATTTGCTAATAACTCTAAGCCTAGTCTAAAAGCGAGTGAGCCTTCTAAAAATTGCGTTCAATTGCGCAAAAAAGTAATCAATGCTAAAGAAGAGCTTAAAAAAATTGTATCAAGTCAAGATGTTAAAGATGCATCTAGTATAAAAGCTGCTGATTTTGATGAAGATTTTGATGCAGCTAAAGACGCTGCAGATGATTTTGAAACTTCTCTAAGCTACGCTAATGATGACTTAAACGATGATATTCCATCATGCCCACTTGGCGCGGATTCTTACGATTCTACAACAGTTGAAAATAAGCTTTCAGACAAATTGGATTCTTTGCACAAAGATGCTAATTCTGTTAAAACGCATGCAAAGAATTTACTAAAAACTAGCAGAACTGCTTTTGGTGATCAATTGTTAAATCTTGTTAAAAAAGCTAGAGAGCTTGTCGAAAAAGCTAAAAATTTGCCTATTTTAGCTGATGCTTCTAAAAGCCTAGAAAATGCTATTAATGATGCAGGGAATGCTCTTGCTAAAAGCAGCAATAATTATACAGAGTTAAAGCAGGCTTATCAAAAAATAAAAGCTGTTATAAGCCAGTATGAAGATAGAATTAAAAAAGTGAGCGATAGATTTTTAAGCAGAGATGGCAATGGGTATCCTTTTGATGCTCCACATCCTAAGGATGATCAAGGTGGCTATATTCCAATGGGTCGTAGTCAAAACTCAGACTCGTCGGAACAAAACGATCAGAGTAACGAATAATTGCGTTAAATGCGGTTGTTATTTTAGTTGTTATTTTAATTAGTTGACGCTTTGTGGCATAATAAGCAAGGTTTATTTCTTAGCTGCACGCATTGCAGCTTTATTAGCGAAAGAAACGGATAACTCGTGGCACAGACTACCAATGATATTAAAAATGGATCGGTTTTGAACCTTGAAGGTCAGCTTTGGACTGTTGTTAAGTTCCAGCACGTAAAGCCAGGCAAAGGTCCTGCTTTCGTTCGTACCACCATTAAGAACGTGCTCTCGGGCAAGATTGTCGATAAGACTTTTAACGCCGGCATGAAGATGGAGTTCGAGACCGTTGATAACCGTACTTTGCAATACTCTTACGAAGACGGCGATAACTTTGTGTTTATGGATATGACAACCTACGACCAGGTGTACATTCCTAAGGATTTGGTTGGAGATCAAAGCAAGTATCTTCTTGAAGGAACTGATTGCATTGTTAGCTTCCATGATGGCACTCCTTTGAGCGTAGAGCTTCCAGCGTCTGTAATTTTGACGATTACTCACACTGAGCCAGGCTTGCAAGGCAACCGTTCTAACGCTGGCACTAAGCCTGCAACAGTTGAAACTGGTGCCGAAATTCAGGTTCCACTCTTTGTTGGCGAAGGCGAAAAGGTTAAGGTCGATACTCGTGACGGCTCTTACCTTGGTCGCGAAAACTAGTAAAAACTTATAAAAAGGACGCTAATATGGCACGCTCCACTGCTCGAAAGAGGGCATTGAACACTCTTTATGAGGCAGACGAGAAAAGTCAGAATATTCTTTCTTTACTCGACGAACGTTTGAAAGAGCCAGGCGCGCAAACTCCTCTTCCAGATTATGCTGTTGATATTATTCGCGGAGTAGGAGAGCGCAGAAATAGGATTGATAAAACCTTAAATCGCTATTCAACAGGCTGGAAAGTTGGAAGAATGGCGGTTATTGATCGCAATATTTTGCGCATTGCTGTTTGGGAGATTCTTCTAAACGACGAAGTACCAGATAAAGTTGCGATTGATGAGGCAATTGCTCTTTCTAAAACATATAGTGACGATGAAGCAATCACCTTTATTCATGGTCTTTTAAGCGCAATTGTTTCCGACAAAGACGCTTGCTTGGCTAAGTTTAATGGTGAATCTGGTGAATCTGGGGAATCTGGTGAAGCAGAAGAATCGCAAGAAAACGATTAATCTTTTGTAAAGTCAGATTTAGATTCAGATTTTAGTTTTGCAAAATAGTCTTTTGCAAAATAGTCGTAAAACATGTAAATCCGCTTGCTTGTAAAAGTAGGCGGATTTTTGTTTTGTAATACATCGGCGCGTCGCCGTCCGCCAATATGAGTAGACTTGCCACGAATAACCTAAAGCCATAAGGGGGTTAAGGTGGGCTATAACGACACCTTCGCCGGATTCGGCACTGATGATGCAGTATTAGTATTGGAAGACGGGCAAGTTTACGTTGGTAAACCATTTGGCGCAAAAGGTTCTACACGCGCTGAAATCGTGTTCTCTACAGGAATGACTGGTTACCAAGAAACACTTACTGATCCAAGTTATGATCAACAAATAGTTGTTCAAACGTTCCCACACATAGGAAATACGGGAATAAACGGCGAAGACCCAGAGTCGTCAAAAATATGGGTTGCAGGATACGTTGTAAAAGCTCCAAGTCCAAATGTTAGCAATTGGAGAGCTACTGGTTCCTTGGAAGATGATTTAGAAAAACAAGGTATTGTAGGAATCAGTGGTATTGATACAAGAATGCTGGTACGACATTTACGCTCAGTTGGCGTTATGCGTGCCGGCATTTTTTCTAATGATGCTCTTATAGACAAAACTACTGGAGCAATTCGCACGGTTGCATCTTTTGTAAATGAGATTAAAGAAACTCCTCAAATGCAAGGCTTGCGACTAACAGACGAAGTTAGTACGCAAGAAGCTTATACGATTGAGCCTTGCGGAGATTATGAGGGCAAAGAGCCGCTTTACACTGTTGTAGCTGTTGACTTTGGCATAAAAGCCATGACTCCTCACCGTTTGGCACAGCGTGGATGCCGTGTGCACGTTGTAAGTTCCTCAATAAGCTTTGAGTCGCTTCAAGCGCTTAACGCAGATGGCGTGTTCTTCTCTAATGGCCCTGGAGACCCTGCTCAAGCAAATCGCGAAGTGGAATTATTGCGTAATGTGTTAGATGCTGGCTACCCATTCTTTGGAATATGCTTTGGAAACCAATTGCTTGGTCGCGCGCTCGGCTTTGGAACATACAAGCTTAAGTTTGGTCATCGTGGCATAAATCAGCCTGTAAAAGACGTGACTACAGGAAAAGTGGAAGTTACGGCTCATAATCACGGATTTGCTGTAGACGCACCTATTGGCCAGACTGTTCAGTCTCCTTACGAAAATGGCCATTTTGGTCGCGTAATAGTGTCTCATGTAGATCTTAACGACAATGTTGTAGAAGGCTTGCAATGCCTTGATATTCCAGCTTTTTCTGTGCAATATCACCCAGAAGCAGCCGCAGGACCTCACGACGCATCATACTTGTTTGATCGCTTTGTAGAACTTATGCAAAATCACAAGAATAAGAGCGAAAAATAGTAGGTATAAAGAGATAAAAGGAATTTATAATGCCAAAACGCGATGATATTAAGTCTGTAATGGTGATTGGTTCTGGTCCAATCGTAATTGGTCAGGCTGCAGAATTCGACTATTCGGGAACGCAAGCGTGCCGAGTGCTTCACGAAGAAGGAATCCGCGTAATCCTTGTAAACTCTAATCCTGCTACGATTATGACGGATCCAGAGCTTGCAGACGCAACATACATTGAGCCAATAGACACGGCGATTTTGGAGCGCATTATTGCTAAAGAGAAGCCAGATGCGCTTCTTCCAACGCTCGGCGGCCAAACTGCTCTTAATGCCGCAATGGACTTGGGTCGTGCAGGAATCCTAAAAAAGTACAATGTGGAGCTTATTGGCGCATCTTTGGAAGCAATTGATCGCGGTGAAGATCGTGAGCTTTTTAAGAAAGTCGTAGAAAAAGCTGGAGCAGAAAGCGCAAAATCCTTTATTGCTCACTCAATCGAAGAAGTAGACAAGATTGTTGAAACGCTTGGATACCCAGTAGTGGTACGTCCAAGCTTTACAATGGGCGGCTTAGGCTCTGGAATTGCTCACAATCAAGAAGAATTACACCGCATTGCAGGAGCAGGCATCCACTATTCTCCAACAGACGAAGTGCTTATTGAAGAAGGCATTGAAGGCTGGAAGGAATTTGAGCTGGAGCTTATGCGAGACTCAAAAGACAACGTTGTTGTTGTGTGCCCAATCGAAAACGTTGACCCTGTGGGCGTTCACACGGGAGACTCGATTACAGTTGCTCCATGCTTTACGCTAACAGATCGCGAGTATCAAAAGATGCGCGATATTGGCATTGCGATTATTCGAGGCGTTGGAGTTGATACAGGCGGTTGCAATATTCAATTCGCAATCAACCCTAAGACTGGTCGCATAATCGTAATCGAAATGAATCCGCGAGTTTCGCGTTCTTCTGCGCTCGCATCTAAAGCAACTGGCTTCCCAATCGCAAAAATCGCTACAAAACTTGCTCTCGGCTACACTTTGGACGAAATTCAAAACGATATTACGCGTTCAACGCCTGCAAGCTTTGAGCCAACGATTGACTATGTTGTAACTAAGATTCCGCGCTTTGCTTTCGAAAAATTCCCTGGAGCAGACACTACACTTACTACTTCTATGAAGTCTGTTGGCGAAGCTATGGCTTTGGCTGGAAACTTCCAGGAGTCCCTAGGCAAAGCAATGCGTTCAATCGACAAGCGCCACGCATGCTTTAACTGGGACGGAGAGCGCCCGAGCAAAGAAGAAGTTGCTAAGCTTCTTGAAGAAATGCACACACCAACAGAGCACCGCTACTTGCAAATTCAGCGCGCGCTTTGGGGTGGAGCAACTCCAAAGCAGATTTTTGACGCAACAAAAATCGACCCATGGTTTGTTGAGCAGCTTTCGCTAATTAACAAAACAGCTTTAGAGGTTCGTGAAGCAGAAAACTTGACGCCAAAAGTGTTAAAGAGCGCTAAGCTTGCTGGCCTTTCGGATGTTCAAATTGCGCATTTGCGTAATCTTGGCGACGAAGGCGAAAACATGGTTCGAGAGCTTCGCTGGGCGTATGGATTGCATCCTGTTTACAAAACGGTTGACACTTGCGCTGCCGAGTTTGACGCTGTAACGCCTTACTACTATTCTTGCTACGCTCAAGAAAGCGAGCTTAAGCCGCGCAATCGCGAAGCTGTGATCATTCTTGGATCTGGTCCGAATAGAATCGGCCAGGGTATTGAGTTTGACTACACTTGCGTTCACGCTGTGCAAGAGCTGGGTAAGGATTACGACACAATCATGGTCAATTGCAATCCTGAAACAGTTTCTACAGACTACGATATGTCGGATCGCCTCTACTTTGAGCCTCTTACCTTCGAAGACGTGCTTGAGATTTATCAAGCAGAAAAGAAGCTTGGCCCAGTTAAAGGTGTGATTGTGCAACTTGGCGGCCAAACTCCGCTTTCGCTTGCGGCTCGACTTAAGGCTGCAGGAGTTCCAATTTTGGGCACTACGCCTGAGGCCATTGATTTGGCGGAAAATCGCGAGCTTTTCGGCGAGGTTCTTCGTCAAGAAGGCATGAATGCTCCGCGTTACGGCACGGCTTTAAGTCTTGAAGAAGCTAAAGATGCAGCTCACGCAATCGGTTATCCTGTTCTTGTACGACCAAGCTACGTGCTTGGTGGTCGTGGCATGGAAATCGTGTATGACGATGCTCAACTTGCAAAATACGTAGATCGCGCTTTGCAAGAAGCTAGAGCAGACACTGTTGTTTCTGGTCGCTTGCCTTCGCCGCTTTTGATTGATAAATTCCTCCAAGATGCTATTGAGATTGACGTTGATGCACTTTACGACGGCAACGAGCTTTATATTGGCGGAATTATGGAGCATGTTGAAGAGGCTGGTGTGCACTCTGGCGATGCTGCTTGCACTCTTCCTCCAAGCACGCTTTCCGACGATCAAATTCGCCGCCTTAGGGAAGGCACGCTTGCGATTGCTCGCGGATGCTCGGTTCGTGGTCTTATTAACGTTCAATACGCTTTTATGGCAAATACTTTGTACGTAATTGAGGCGAATCCTAGAGCGTCTAGAACTGTTCCGTTTGCTTCTAAAGCTACGGGAGTTGCTCTTGCTAAAGCTGCTGCTCGAATTATGGCTGGAGAAACAATCGCACAGCAGCGAAAGCGCGGTCTTCTTCTTCCAAAGGGAGATGGTGGAGATATTCACCCAGGTCAGCAAGTGGCAATTAAAGCTTCCGTCTTGCCTTTCAAGCGTTTCCGCACGCCTGTTGGTCGCACGGTTGATATTTTGCTCGGTCCAGAAATGCGCTCTACTGGAGAAGTTATGGGCTTTGACCGCGACTTCCCACATGCTTTTGCTAAGAGTCAGCTTGCAGCATACAAGGGCGGTTTGCCTACAAGCGGCAACGTGTTTGTGTCTGTAAGTGATGCCGATAAGAGGCAATTGCCGTTACTTGCAGTGCGCCTAGTAGAGCTTGGATTTACTATTTGGGCTACAGAAGGTACGGCATCTGTTCTTAGACGCTATGGCATTGATTCCGTTATTGTTGATAAGCTTTCTAGCCAAGGCGACACGGCGAAGGATGTGCGAAATGACGTGCCTTCGCGCGAAAGAATCGGCAAAAACGTGGTTGAGCTGATTGAGAATGGTAAGATTGATATGGTGTTGAACACGCCGAATTCAAGAGGGTCGCGTACGGATGGTTATGCTATTCGTGCAGCTGCTGTTGCAGCAGACCTTCCGCAATTCACTACAATTACGGAGTTTGCACCAGTTCTTATGGCTATAGAAGCCGTTAAGAACAACGATTACCAAGTGATGAGCATTCAGGAGCATGCAAAGCAACTGTTTGCAATCGAGAAGGCAGAAAACGAAGAAAGTCGGGCTTAATACATGACCGAAAGCATACGAGAGCAGGAATTGCAGGCGCAAAGATCCGATTTTGGATTGCGTCTAAAAAACGCTATGGCAAAATATGGGCCATTATGCGTTGGTATAGATCCGCACCGCAAAATGCTGCTTAATTGGGGATACAATATGGATGCTCAAGGAGCAGAATTGTTCTCCATGCGTATGCTTCAAGCCATGAACGGCAGAGCTGCTGCCGTAAAATTCCAGTCAAGCATGTTCGAGCGCTACGGGTCTAAGGGTTTCGCGGCGCTCGAACGAGTGCTGTACGCTGCAAGGCAAATGGATGTAATCACTATTGTTGATTGCGGTCATGGTGGATTGTCTACAACAATCTCCGCTCTTGCAGACGCTTATTTTAAGCCAGATGCGCCTCTTCTTACAGATGCAATTACGCTTCTTCCATATTACGGAGCTAGGTCAATGGGTGGGTTGATTAATGAGGCTCTTAATAATGGCAAGGGTGTGTTTATTGCTTCGCTAACGTCTAATCGCGAAGGCGCTAGTTTGCAAACAGCAATTCGTCAAACTGGTTCATACCGTGGTACAACTGTTGCTCATGGTATTGCTCAAACTGCTCAAACTTTTAACAACAATACAAAGGGCATGGGTTCTGTTGGCTTAATTGTTGGAGCCACTATTGGAGATTGGATGAATGGCGGTGGAATCGATTTAACGAGTTTTACTGGCCCTATTCTTTCTCCAGGCTACGGCTGGCAGGGTGCGGAAGCTAACGATTTGAAAACGGTTTTTGCTGGAACTCACGGAAACGTTTTAGTAACTGTTTCTAGGTCTATTGCTTCGCACGGTCCAGATATTGGTGCATTATCTAATGCAACTGAACGAATAGCTTGGGATATTCGTCAAGCTTTAATGGATTCATAAAAATGATTTAAGAGAGTCAAATATGGTTAGTTTAGACAATACACAAAGTACGCAATCCATTAAAAGGCGATTGATTGTTCTTACTGGTCCTACTGCTGCTGGTAAGGGCACTGTTGAGGGGGTATTGCGCGAAAAACACCCTAATATTTGGCTTTCTGTTTCTGCGACTACCAGAAAGCCTCGCTACGACGAGTTTAATGGCATTCATTATTGGTTTATTGACGAAGAAGAGTTTGCTAGAAGGCAAAAGAACGGCGAATTTTTAGAGACGGCTCTTGTTCACGGAATGGCTCACTACGGTACTCTTCTTAAACCAGTTTTGGATCATCTTGCTCAAAACGTTCCAACGCTTCTAGAGATCGATCTTCAAGGAGCTAGAAGAGTAAAGCAAGAGGCTTCTAGACTTGGTTTGGAAGTTGTGTACGTGTTTATTGCTCCTCCTAGTTTTGAAGAGCTTAAGCGTAGGCTTATTGGTAGAGGCACAGAAACTCCTGAGCAGCAAGCTAAGCGTTTGCAAACAGCAAAAGTGGAAATTGCCGCGTCTAGTGAGTTTGATTTTGTGATTGTTAATGACGATGCTAATCGCGCTGCGGACGAGCTTTGGAATATAATCGCTAAAGAATACGATTTAGATTAATCTTGATTAGTTTTAGTTTAGATTAGTTTAGATTAGTTCCAATCACTTTAGTTTAATTTTGATTAGTGTTTTGAATATCCTTGCAATAGCTTACAATTGATTATTTGGAAACTATTGTGGCACCATAGAATATGGAGAACATTATGGCATTGGGCACTAAGCCAACACCTACGGGACTTGCAAATCCGCCTATTGATGATTTAATGCAACATGCGGATTCCAAGTATGCGCTTGCCTTGTTTGCCGCAAAACGAGCACGGCAGATTAATTCTTATTTCACACAGCTTAACGAGGGATTGTTGCAAAACGTTGGTCCTCTTGTTGAGTATAAGAACCAAGAAAAGCCTCTTTCTATTGCATTCCGCGAGATTAATAAGGGTTTGCTAGTAGAGAATCTTGGTGAAGACGATGTGAACGAAGGAAACTAAGTTTTCTTTTTCGTTTAATTGCAGCCGTATTATCCTTGCGCTTACAATTGCGTGTGGGTATGCGGCTGCGATTGTTTTAATGCGCAATTTAGAGAGTTAGCTTTATTTATAAAGTTACAAAGTTATAAAGGGGAATTATGAAAGAGTCTAAACTTATTTCTGCAGAATCTGTTACGGAAGGTCATCCAGATAAGCTTTGTGATCAGATTGCGGATGCAATTTTAGACGACATGCTTCGTCAAGATCCCAATGCGCATGTTGCTGTTGAAGTTTGCGCTTGCGTAGGACAATTTGTTGTTTTTGGCGAAGTTAGGGGAGAAGTTTACACAGATATTCCTGGAATCGTAAGAAAAGTAGTGCGCGAAGTTGGATACAACAGTTCTTCTGTTGGCTTAGACGCTGATTCTTGTGGCGTAATGGTTTCGCTAACTGAGCAAAGCGCGGAGATAAATCAAGGTGTTTCTAGATTAGATTTAGAATCCGAAAGTATTGCGTCTAAAGAAGAGCGTTATAAGAGTCAAGGAGCAGGCGACCAGGGCGTTATGTTTGGCTACGCTAGCGACGAAACAGACACTTATATGCCTCTTCCAATCTATCTTGCTCATCGTCTGGCTCAACGCTTATCTTACGTTAGAAAATCTGGAATTGTGCCAAATCTTAGACCAGATGGAAAAACGCAAGTAACAATCGAGTATAACGAAAAGTTAGAGCCTATTCGCTTAGATACTGTTTTGATTTCCACTCAACATAGCCCTAATGTAAGCGTTGATTGGCTTAGAGAACAGCTTGTTAAAAACGTTGTAGAACCTGTTCTTAGTAAAGTCTTAGAAAATCGCGTTGATTATAGCGATTATAGAATGCTTGTAAATCCTACAGGGTCGTTTGTTTTAGGCGGGCCTGCTGCAGACTCTGGATTGACTGGCAGAAAGATTATTGTAGACACTTATGGTGGAGCCGCTCATCATGGTGGCGGAGCTTTTTCTGGAAAAGACCCTAGTAAGGTAGATCGTTCTGCAGCATACGCTGCACGTTGGGTTGCTAAGAATCTTGTTGCTGCAGGTTTGGCTCATAAAGTAGAAGTGCAAGTCGCGTACGCGATTGGTATTGCAGATCCTGTTAGCGTAAATGTAGAAACTTTTGGAACAGAAGCCAACGGAATTACGCGTTCGGATATTTCTGCAATAGTTCGCAAAGTCTTTGATTTGCGACCAGCTGCGATTATTGACGAACTTGATTTGCTTAGACCAATTTACTCTAAGACTTCTGCATATGGTCATTTTGGCAGAAGTGATGTTGAGTTTCCTTGGGAAAAGTTGAATCGTGTTGAACAGATTAAAAATGAGGTAAAATCATTAAAAAAATGATTTGAAGTTTTATAAGGATTAATTTTATAAGGATTATTAATGCTTGAACAGTCTTCGTTGCAGCCTTCTTTAGAAGGTTTAGCGAAAAAATCGCACAGGCGCAAAAAGGGTGGTTCAACACCAATCCAAGCGAGTAACTGTGCGATTGCGCATGTTGTTTTAGACGTTCAAGCACCTCATCTTGGAAAAACTTTCGACTACATTGTTAGCCAATCGCAAGATGAAGACGCAAAGCCAGGGGTTATGGTTCGCGTAAAATTCGGCGCAAGACGAGTTAACGGAATCATATGGAGCAGAAGCGATTCAAGCGAAACACCAAAATCTTCCCTAAAGTTTATTGAAAAAATTGTTTCAAGCGAAAAAGTTGCATCTAAATCTTTTATGCAAGATATTTCGTCAATTGCTAACGCTTATGGTGGAACTAGAGCGAATATTATTCGGCTCGCTTTGCCCAAAAGAATCGCTGGCGTAGATAAAGAGAATTTTTTAGACGATATTCACATGTCTAAAAGGCAAAAATGGACTAGCGATTTTCGCAAAAGCCTAAAATCGAAAGATGACTGGCAACAGAATCAATATAGCGAATCGGAAAATCTTATAGAAACAACCGATGCTCGCATGTTTGCGTCTTACAAAAACGCGGATTTGTTAAAACAAGCGCTAGAAAACGTTCAAAAACCTTATTATTTGCATTCTAAAGATGACTTTACGTTAAGTACAACGAATACTTACAAAGCTTTTCTTGTAGATACTTTGCCAGGCGCGTTTAGATGGGCGCAAGATTTAGCGTGGATTATTGCAAATGCTATAAGCGCTGGTCGTCAAGTTGCTGTTGTTTTGCCTACGATTCGAGAAGTGAGCGATGTTATGCGCTCGCTTATGGTTTACGGTCTTAAGCCTTATAAAAAGTCACAAAATTCTAATGGCGCTTTAAGTGGAGATGTTGCTCGTCTTTGCGCTTATGATTCTCCAGCAGATAGGTATAGAGCGTGGAGAGCCATAGAAAAGGGCATTGTTCCGTGCGTTTTAGGAACAAGGTCTGCAATGTATGCGCCAGTTGAGTCGCAAGCGCTTTTTGTGATTGTAGAAGATAGCGCATATCAGTATGCAGACGGCATGATGCCTTACGCACAAGCTAGAGGCGTTATGCGATTGCGCGCAAAAAATCATAATGGCGTATTTGTTTCAATGTCTTTTGCAAGAAGCGTTATTAGTCAAAGCGAAGTTGAAAACAAAAAATTAGCTCCTTCGGTTAGTGGCCATTTAGTAGAGGTTACGCCTTTTAAGTCTGTTGTTCAAAATGCAAGTCCTTGGGTTCGTCTTTTAAATTCAAATAATTTGACTAAAATAAACGACCCGAGTGTAGGTTCTAGAATACCGTATACTGCGCTAACTTCGATTAGACAAACTTTAGACGCTAAAATGCCTGTTTTGCTTGCCACTTGCCAAGATAGCGCTATTCAAAAAGCTGCGTGTAAAAAGTGCCATTGTATTGCTCGTTGCAAACGTTGCACTGGTCCGCTTGACTTGCCCTTAGACGGTTCTGCTCCTAAATGCGCGTGGTGTGGAAGTATTGCAATAGGTTGGAAATGCTCGAATTGTTCTAGTAATTCTGGAGCGATTGAAGCTGTTCATATAGGCGTTAATTTTACAGCTAAAGAAGTGTTTAAGTTTTTTAAGGATGTTCCAATTATTGTTTCTTCTGCAAAACAAAAAAGCGGTGTTGTTGAGTGGGTTGAGCAAAAGCCGATGATTGTTATTAGCGCGCTTGGATCGCAGCCGCGTGTTTTAAGCAATTCTAAAGATTCTTGCGGGGAATATGGTCTTGTTGCGATTTTAGACGCGTGGACGAGTCTTTACAGCACGGGATTAGATGCTCGAATCGACACTTTGAACGCATGGATGAAGGCGGCTTCTATGTGTGCTCCAAAAAGCAGAGACGGAAGCGTGCTTATTTTGGGAGAAACTTATGATGTTCTCGCTAAATCGTTAGAGGAGTGGGATTCTTCGATTCTTTCTAAACAAGAGCTTAAAGAAAGAGAAGATGCGCTTTTGCCTCCTTCTGTTTGCGTTGCAAGAATATGGGGTTTTAGGCAAGCTGTTGTAGATACGCTTAATGCGATTGGCGCAATGGGTGATTATGCGTGTGAAGATATTAGTGAAGATATTAGTGAAGATATTAGTGAAGACATTGCAAAAGTCGCAAGCAAAAATGGCAATTTAGATAGTTCTAGCAATCTTCCAATGTTAAAAGTCGAAACTAAAAATAATAGCTCTGTGGTTTCTGGCGATTCGAGCGAAGATTCTGGCGATTCGAGTGAGTCCGAATATCTTCCACCTTTACTTGGAATTGTTCCAATGAAGCCTCCTTCAACATTGCGCGAGCAAAATTCTCAACGATTTGAAGAATTAAACGATAGAGTTAAAGCAGTTGTAAGAGTGCCATTAGAATATAGATATGAATTAGTTAATCGTTTGAAAAAAGAATGCGCAAAGCATTTTGCAATGCGAAAAAGTGGCGAATTAAAATTTAGTGTAGATCCTAAGGATTTGTAAAATCGCATAGGCTCACAAGCATAGGCTCACAAGCAAAGACTTATAAATAAAGAGGTTAAAATGGTTGAAAAATGCTACAATTGTGCGGTTTTGGGCAATCCTATATCGCACTCTCTATCTCCAGTTTTACACAACGCTGCATATAAGGCATTGGGCTTGAGAAATTGGCATTATAGTAAAGAAAAAGTTAGTGAAGAAGACTTAAAAGATTTTATTGCGCATCTTGATGATTCTTGGAAAGGCTTAAGCCTTACAATGCCACTTAAAAAAACGATTATGAGCCTAGGTGTAGCTTGCGACTATTGGGCAAAAACGCTTGGAGTTGCAAATACTGCTGTGTTTAGTAAAAAGCCATGCATAGAAAATCCTGAGACGATTGAGCTTTGTAACACAGATGTAAATGGGATTGTAATGGCGTTAATGCGCGCTCTAAAATCTAAAATATCAAATGCTAAAAGTGCGGTTATTATTGGCAGCGGAAACACAGCGTCTTCTGCAATGGCAGCTTTAATAGAAATTGCGCAAGGCTCAAAATTGAGCAAAGTTAGTGTTGTTGCAAGATTGCAAAGCGATGGTAAAACTGTTAAAGGCGTTAGTAGATTTAACGATTTAGTAGATAAACATAACTCGGATTTTCCAAATAGCAGAAGAATAGAGCCAGAGAATTTTGAGATTAAAAACAAGCGCGATTACAAGCCTGTTTGCGGTATAGAGTTTCCCACGATTGAGCCTTTACAACCGCGCGATTTACAAATTGACGATTTACAAAGTATAGAAAAATGTGATAAATCTCACATTCTAGAATCTATTTCTTCGTTGGATGCAATTGAAGCAATTGCAAACGCAGATATTGTTATAAGCACTGTTCCAGCTCATGTAGCAGACGGATTAGCGCTCGCTTTGTGTGAATATTGCAAGGAAAAGTCAATAAAACATTTAGGAGCTTTGCTAGACGTTGTTTACAGTCCTCGACCAAGCCAGATGCTTAAAGTTTGGAGAAAATACGGCATTGGTATTGGTGGAGAAGAAATGCTTTTGTATCAGGCATTAGATCAAGTAAAACTTATGACTTTTGAGTATAGATATGCGAGTGATGATTCGAGTGATGATTCTTGCACAAACAAACACCAATCTGACAAGGCTACAGATTACGATTACATAAGAAGTCGCATGGAAAAAGCATTGCAGGAGGCATTATGAGCGATGAGAATAATCTAGAAATGCAATCTCATAATTCCGTTTTTAAGTTGCAATCAAATAATGCTTCTTTAAGTAGCCAAGATGCGCATGTTTCAAGCGATTTTGAAGTAATGCTTATTACGGGTATGAGTGGCGCTGGAAGATCGCATGCTGCAAATGCTTTGGAAGACATGGGCTGGTATGTTATTGATAATCTTCCTCCAAAGCTGCTGATTCCGCTTGTAGATATGATGACGTCTTCTGGCTCTAAAGTGCATAAGCTTGCAGCAGTGATTGATGTAAGATCGCGCGGATATTTTGACGATCTTTTTGCTGTTTTGGGTCACATAGATGATTTGGGCGTAAAAACTCGAATACTATTTTTAGACGCTTCCGATTCTGTGCTTATTAAGCGATATGAGTCTGTGCGCAGGCCGCATCCTTTGCAACGCGGCGGGAGACTTATTGATGGCATTTTAGAAGAGCGCGAGCTTTTAAGTCATCTTAAGGATTGCGCGGATATTATTATCGATACTTCTACTCTTAGTATTCATCAACTTTCAACTAAGCTTTACGAAGGCTTGCTTGGAAAAGGGTCTTCTACTGTATCTGTGCATATTTTTAGTTTTGGATTTAAGTATGGAATGCCTATGGATGCCGATTTTGTGGCAGATATGCGATTTTTGCCAAATCCATTTTGGGTTCCAGAACTTAGAGATTTAACAGGCAAAGATAAAGCTGTTAGCGATTATGTTCTTAAAAACCCAGCCGCAATGGAATTCTTAGATTCCTACGAGAAAGCTCTTCTTACAGCAATCGATGGTTTTGCAAAAGAAGATAAGCACTATGTAACTATTGCAATTGGATGCACAGGAGGCCAGCATAGGTCTGTAGCTATTAGCATAGAGCTTGCAAAACGATTAAAATCTAGAGGATTACAAGTTACAGTGTCTGCTAGAGAGATGAGATCTAGAGCATGATTTAACTAATAATGTATTTTCTCCTACGGTGTTATGTAATATAAAAAGCAATATTAAAAGGTAAAATGTCCAAGTCATTGGGTACTACAGAAAGCCGAGCATGTAGATGTTTTTAGCATCGTGCAATGGCATCTTGCAAGAATCCCAACGCATACTTTAAGAAGAACAAAATAGGAGGTTTCCCTTGGCTCTTCTTGACGACGTAAAGAACGAACTCGTCGCAAATAATAGTGACCAACCAGCGGTTATTATGGCTCAAGCTGCAGCGATGATGCGTTTTGCTGGAGGTTTAAGGCCAGTCAATAATCAAGCTGTAATTAGAGCACAGTTTGATTCGCAAAATGCAGCACAATGGCTCGTAGACGTTCTTGAGACTTATTTCCAGCGGGAGGCTAAGATTTCTCAAGCTTCTCGTCAAACGCCTACGGGTGTTGTTACTCGTTACGAGGTTCTTGTTGATAGAGGAGCCGCAGCTTTAGCATTGCAATCTGGTCTTCTGGATCGACGTATGCACATTGTTGCAGGCTTAGCTCCAGAAATTGTTAGCGGAAGCATTGCACAAATTAAAGCCGCATGGAGGGGAGCGTTTATAGCTCACGGTGCTATATCGGATCCTGGAAAAGCTAGCTATCTAGAGATTGTTTGCCCAACTCACGAAGCTGCAACAGCTCTACAAGCTATGGCTGCACGTTTGGGTGTAAGCGCAAAGGCTCGTAAAGTTAAAAGCTCCGAGCGCGTTACTTTGCGTGATTCAGACGCAATTGAGCGTATGCTTAATTTGATTGGTGCTCCAAGGTCTTCTAGAGAATGGACTGGCAAGCGTTCTGATGGCGAAGCAAGAGGAAAAGCTAATCGTTTAGCAAACTTCGACGATGCAAATATGCGCAGGAGTGCTAAGGCTGCTGCAGAAGCTTGCGAAAAGGTTCGTCACGCTTTCGACGTTCTTGGGGACGATATTCCAGAAAATCTTTTGATGGCAGGCAAGTTGCGACTTAAGCACAGTGATGCAAGCTTGGAAGAGCTTGGTCATTTGGCAGATCCTCCAATCACAAAAGATGCTGTTGCTGGTCGAATTCGTAGACTTTTGCAACTTTGCGCTAAAGTCGAAAAATCTAGAATGTGAGTTGATTCTAGAATTAACTTTTGTAGCTACTAACTTTGATTAAATGCCGTATACACAAAGTATGCGGCATTTTTTTTATCGCGCGATTTTGGTGTTGATTTTTATGTAAATCTTTCTGTTGATTTTGTGCGTGCTTGTTGCGCATATGCGGTATAATCGTTTGTGGAATTTATAGACGTTTTAGCTTTGCTTTCGTCTTTTTTCTTGTTAAATTCGCCATCATGATTGGTTGAATCATGGTTTGGAAAGGATACCAATGAAGACACTTAAAGATTTGGGAGATTTGAGCGGCAAGCGCGTACTCGTTCGTGCCGATTTTAATGTTCCTCTTAAGGGCACGACTATCACAGACGACGGTCGTATTAAGGCTGCTTTGCCAACGATTAAAGCTTTGCGCGAGCAGGGTGCCAAGGTTATTTTAATGGCTCATCTTGGCCGTCCAAAGGGTCAAGTTGTTCCAGAGCTTTCTTTGGCTCCAGTGGCAGCTCGCTTAGGTGAACTTCTTGGTGTAAATGTTGCTTTGGCTGCAGATACTTACGGCGAAGATGCTCAAGCTAAGGTTGCTGCAATGAACAATGGCGACGTTGTTTTGCTTGAAAACGTGCGCTTTAACGCCGAAGAAACCAGCAAGGATGCTTCTGAGCGCGCTGAATACGCTAAGAAGATTGCTGCTCTTGGAGAGGTTTTTGTTTCCGACGGCTTCGGTGTTGTTCACCGCGCCCAGGGTTCAAATTACGATGTTGCTGCCGATCTTCCAGCTGCTGCTGGCTTGCTTGTTGAGAAGGAAGTTAAGGCACTTTCTCGTGCAACCGAAAATCCAGAGCGTCCTTTGACAGTAGTTCTTGGTGGATCTAAGGTTTCCGACAAGCTTGGCGTTATTGAAAACTTGCTTTCGAAGGCTGATCGCCTTGTTATTGGCGGCGGAATGGTGTTTACTTTCCTTAAGGCTTTGGGTCACGAAGTCGGTACTTCTTTGCTCGAGGATGATCAGCTCGAGAAAGTTAAGGGATATATTGAAACCGCTAAGAAGAATGGCGTAGAGCTTGTTCTTCCAACCGATATTGTTGTGAACGCTGGCTTCCCAGCAGGCGACACTCCAGTTGCTCCAGAAGTTGTTCCAGCGGATGCTATTCCTGCAGATAAGATGGGCTTAGATATTGGCCCTGATTCTCAAAAGCTGTTCCACGATAAGATTGTTGATTCCAAGACTGTTGTGTGGAATGGCCCTATGGGTGTGTTTGAAGTTCCAGAGTTTGCAGCTGGCACTCGTGCTGTAGCACAAGGCTTGGTTGACGCCACTAAGAACGGTACTTTCACTATTGTTGGCGGTGGTGATTCCGCTTCTGCAGTTCGTAACCTTGGATTTGCGGAAGATGGCTTCTCGCACATCTCCACTGGTGGCGGCGCTTCTCTCGAGTTCTTGGAAGGTAAGACTCTTCCAGGCTTGAGCGTGCTTGAGTAAATAACTTTAAGATATTGTGCCGGCTTCGATTTTATGAATTCATTTTGTAAATCGAGGTCGGCATAATGTTAATTTTATCTTTATAACAATTCTTAAGGGTGATTATGGTTTGTAAAAGAAAACCGCTAGTTGCAGGTAATTGGAAGATGAATTTCAATCACCTCGAAGCCACTCATTTTATTCAAAAATTCTGGTGGATGCTTTGCGATTCTCACTTTGATTGCAAAAAATGCGATATTGCGCTTATGCCGTCGTTTACATCCTTAAGAAGCGTACAAGTTTTAGTTGAATCCAGCAATATTCCTATTCTTTACGGAGCGCAAGCTGTTTCCGTTACAACTCAAGGCGCGTTTACTGGAGACGTTTCTGCAGATATGCTTGCAAGTCTTGGCTGCTCAATGGTGATTGTAGGTCATTCCGAGCGTAGAAAGTATCATCCAGAAGACGATGCGAATATTGTTGACCAAGTGCGTGCTGTTCTTGCAGCTGGAATGCAACCAATTTTATGCGTTGGCGAAAGCTTTGAGGAGCGCAAGCAAGGTATAGAGCTTGATTTTGCGGTTGGTCAAGTCCACGACGTTACTCGCGACTTAGATTCTAAGCAAGCAGAGCGTTTGATTATTGCGTACGAACCAGTTTGGGCTATTGGAACTGGCATGGTTGCTACAGCCCAATCTGCTCAAGAGGCAGCTTTTGCGATTAGAGACGATTTGCGACGCACTTTCGACAACAATGTTGCAAATTCTGTGCGTATTCTTTATGGCGGATCTGTAACGTCTTCTAATGCGTCAAGCTTAATTAGTGAGCCAGATGTGGATGGATTCCTTATTGGAGGAGCGTCTTTAGAAGTTGAAGAGCTTGCTTCTATTGTTAAACTCGCGTCTTATAAAAATCGCGAATGATTTTAGTGCTTATTTAGTGAATGATTTAGCACTTATTTAGTTCTGATTCAACATATATTTAGCGCGTAGGTCAATGGCTTTTACTATGCTTTACAGAGTACCAAAAACAGGAGGTTACTTGTGTCCGCTGTGAAAATTGTTTTGCAAGTGTTGCTTGTGCTCACCAGCATTTTGTTAACATTGTTGATTTTGATGCACAAGGGCAAGGGCGGCGGCCTTTCCGATATGTTCGGCGGCGGTTTAACGAAGAACGCTGGTAGCTCTGGTGTTGCAGAAAAGAACTTGAATCGTTGGACTGTTATTATAGCTTTGATTTGGGTGGCTGTTATTGTTGCCTTGAATCTTATGACTAAGTTCTCACTTATCTAAGTATTCTTTTAAGCGCGTAGTCGAAAGATTGCGCGCTTTTTATTTTATAAGCAGAGCAGGTGTACATTTTGCTATGCTTTTTAATATGTTAGAAGATGTTAGACTAATTAAAATACATTATAGGTTATTGTTATGCTTCATTTTTCTCCTTCTCTTGTGGTAGCAGATCTTGATGGCACTATGCTTCATGATGCTAATGCTTTTGAAAGCAGATATTTAAGCCAAGAAACTGTTAGCGCTTCTAAGCGTTTGAGTGAATGTGGAATTCCGCTTGCGATTATTACGGCTCGCCCAGTTGGTAGTGCTTTTGATTTTATTCACGATTTGAATGCTCAAGTTTGCGCGTACCTTAATGGTGCTCTTATTGATTTTGACTGTGCTCACAGCACGATAGGTGAGCTTACTTCGCAAAGAAGCCTTGATACTCTTACGCGTTTTGGATTTGATTCTCAACATGCTTGTAGTGTGTGTTTGCGCTTGCTTAATGAGATTCCTACGCTTCGCATTGGCATTGTTATGAACGATGTTCGTTACACTAATTTTGATGTTCGTATGCTTTGGAGCGAGCAGGATTTTATTATTACCGATTTTTCTAATGTTCCAAGTGGTATTGCAGACAAGATTATTATTGTTCCTCGAGAGAGTGAGAAGGAAAAACTTCAGAGCATTCTTCCAAGCGATTTTTCGCTACACATTAGCGAAGATGTTTTGTGGATGCTTACGAATCCTCTTGCAAACAAGGGGCATGCTTTGAACGTTATTTGCGATCGTTTGGGTGTAAAGCCTAGTCGCACTGTTGTATTTGGCGACGATATTATAGATATAGACATGTTCCGCGCAGGGGGATACGGTGTAGCGGTATCGAATAGTAATCCTCGGTTGCTTGCGATTGCAGATGAGGTTTGCGACTCCAACAACAATAATGGCGTTGCTACCTGGCTTAATTCAAATCTTTTACTAGATTGTGAATAACCCACCTTTCGTTACTGGCGAAGTTGTGTGACGAATTCTTTCCTAGAGAGTCAAACGGAAAGCTTGGTGACATTATCAGTGAAGAGAAGAAATCTACCATTCAAGTCGGAACAGCTAAAGATCTCAATGTATAATACCCATTTTTCATTAGTGGTGATGCTGTACTTTCTTGTGATAAACCACTAGTTAATAATCGACCCATTTATATTCCAAATGAGATTGAACTTAAGGTGTTTAATAGAATTGCTATGCCTGCTTATACGACTATATCGTCTAATCAACGCGAAAATAGAGCTTTGATAGCTCTCCGTGATTGGCTTTTACCTATGCTCATGAACGGGCAAGCGACAATCGAAGATTAGGCAGCTAAATTATCATTTCTCTATCCATTAATTTCTTCTCCTTAATCTATAAATTTCAATTAAAAAAGCGACTGAACTTATATTTCAATCGCTAAATGTCTTATATATTAAATTGTTTTAAGTGTGGCTTCTTATCCTTACCATTTTTACCTCCTAATTTTGAGTATAAAAAAAGACGATAGAGTTTTAACTGTCTATCGTCTAATACCTTTACTATGATATTTTTAAATCTTTTTTGACCAATATACTTTTAATAATTTAGAAAATATTAATTGTACAAATGCAACTATTATTAAGGCTAAAAAGGCTTCATAACTTACATATGCTACAATTAAAGAAACTATTACAATAACCATTGAAAATATAGGTATTATATTTGATCCTGACTTCATCTTTATTAATATCATTCTTTCATCTGTTTCTTTAGTATACATCTTCTCCAATATGTATCTATTTCTATATGCTCTACCGAGCATTGACATGTAGAATACAGATACAAGTTCAAGTCCAATAAAAAATACTGCTACATAATATGTCACATCTTCTTTTAATGGAAATTTATATTTTAAGTAAAAATTTCCAATAATAACTGCGAGTAAGGCAACCATACATAATAAGACTAAAATACTAATTCTAAATCCTATTTCTTTTTTATATTTTTCTAATTTGTTCATATTAATCATCCTCTTCTATACTAAATATTTCTTCAATACTCATATCAAAAAACTTAGCAATTTTAAAAGCCAACGGCAGTGACGCTATATACTTCCCAGTTTCAATGGAAGTTATGGTCTGTCTTGTTACTCCAACTTCATTTGCCAATTCTTCTTGAGTTATTTTATGTTGTTTTCTTAATTGAGAAATTGCATTTTTCATTTTCCTCCTTCAACAGCAAGCTCACTTTACATATAATGTATAGCTCGCTTTGCTTTTTTTGTCAAGCGTACTTTGCTTTTTTATAATTTCTTAAACTAAAAAGACGATAGATTTTTTAATAATCGTTAGCATAATAATGATAGTTATTGAGAATAGTTATTCCAGTAGTGCGTCAATATTTCGTTTTGAGTATAGAAGTCGGCGCACTTCCATAGTGTCGTCGATGACAACGTAAAAAACAGAAAAGTTGCGTACGCTAATCCTGTAGTAGGGGTGTTCTCGTGTTGTTGATGATTGGTAAGGAGCAAATAAGAGGGGTGATTCAAGTCGTTTATCGATTGCTGATTCTATATCGTCAACAAGTCTGTGAGCAGCTTTTGGATTTTGCAGTGTATTGGTTATATAGTCAACTGTTTCTAATAAATCTTCTTTGAATAGTGGGAGAAAGGTTAATTTATACGTGTTCTTGCTCATTAATCCTTCTCCTTACGCTATCAAAGACATCGTCTTTAGAAAGACGCGTAGAAGTGTTTGCGGCAAAAGTATCTGCTTCGTCGAGTTTTCTTTCAATGTTGTCAGTGAGGGCAGAGTATTGTTTGATGCTCATGAGAACCATAGTCCCATAACCATTTTTTGTAAGTAATACTGGTGTATTTGAATTTATAACTGTTTCTTCTACTTCTGGGAATTTATTTCTTAAATCGGAAACTGGACGAATATTAATCATAGTATCAACCTCCTTTTATCAAAAAAGTATCATAATATTATCAAGATTACAATTATATTAGTGGCTTGGCACTCAAAAAAGTGTAGCTATACTACCCGTTCTCTCAATCCACGTCGAGACTGTCGTATTGATGTCACGGGCTTAATAGGTGGGTGCATTGAAGGCTTTGTGTAGCAAGGCTTAGCGAGGGCTATCGTTAAAAGGTTTAATGCGAAGCAGCTTTAAGCTGTGTTCTCGAGATTTTTGAGTGCGATTTTGCTGTATGAGGGAACATGTATACGCTCTGGGGTCGAGTGCACAGGATGTTAACGTACTTCGCTTGCGTTGAAAGCACACTGTGCTTTCAACTTTGAGCAAGCTCAGCGAATCGAAGTGCATTCGCGCGCATTATGCAGCTCGAAATCGTCGATTCGCGCGCAGGTTAGCTGCGCTCACGTCTTCGCCACGCAGAAGCAGTGCTTCTGCCTTGAGTGGCTCAGCGCTCCGAATTACCTTTTCGCGCTACGCTCTAAGCGAAAAGGCAGGTCGTCGCGCACGGCTATTAGTAGCCGTTCGGCTGATTTGGCATGTAAAGTCCACTGGACTTTACATTTGAGCCAAATCACGCTTTGAAGGAGCTTGAAATGCGTTATGCAATTTCAAGCTCTGTCAAAGCGCATGCAAGTCGATTCGCCACTTTGCACCCAGCTGGTGAAGTGGGAAATTGAAGTCATAAAACAAAAATAAGGTAAGATTTCACATATAAGGTGTGGTCGTACCTTATTTTTTGGCATATAACCCGATAATTGAGAAAAATGAGCAATCGTAATAGAGGATAGTCTGCATATTTTCATGTGAATTTTATCTTCAAAATCATACATAATTCGCGATAATTACATGAATTCCAGGATGAAAGTTGGTGGAAATATCTGGTATATATGTGTTATAACATTTTCGTTACAGTGTATTAACAAGACATCATAAATGCTTTACAATTATGGTGAGAGTTGAGAATGCAACATTCGTTTATGATGTTGCGGATTTAGCTCTATAAGAGGTTTTTTACCTGAAAGAGAAGAGATGATTATTATGAAGGAGCTAACGCTAGAAGAATCTCGTTCGATTAGAGCTGGATGGATGTGTGTTGTCTGGGGTTTCATCTGCTGGGGATGATTCTCTAGTTCTGCATGTGATTATATTACCAGATTTCATTACAACAGTATATTAGGTTAGTCTCATTATAGTGTTCTAATTGTAATCTATTTGCGTAATTTAGTATTTGAGAAAATTGATTTGATTGTATGATGCTTTTTAACGTTTGTGATTAAATCTGTAGCGTGGAGGCTATGATAGCCTCCACGCCTTGAAACTTTGAGGAGCTCAATAGATGGTGGCTTATCCTTACAATATGCAAAATTTGACTTCAGATTGCGGTATTGCAGTTATCAAATCATTGCTAGAAAATTATCATAGATTTAATGAAAGAAGTTTTAAATCGGTTGTTTCTAGTTTAGATATTGAGCAAGGTTTATCTTTGTTTAATATTGAAGAGGTTTTGAAACAATGAAGATTTTTATAGACAAAGTCTTGGAGTTAAAAAAGACTGCGATGATTTTTATTGTTACTCATGATGCAATGTTCGATAAAATTGCTGATGAAATAATAGATTTGGATGTGATTAAGAAATGAAAAGCAAAAAATGGATATTTGCAGCTACCATAGTAATCCTCGGTCTTATCAGTCTGCTGTATGTAGGGTATAAGACAAATAATGTTCGTTTTGGTATGATTCGTGATGATTTGCCAACACTAGTTTCAGGAGATTATAAAAATAACGATAACTTATCGTTAAAACCAGGAGTGTATGCTATTTATGCAAAGAGAGGCAAAGGAGAGATACGCTTTGCTGGAAAGCTGTACAAGCTTGATGATGCTCTTTTTGTGCGTGCTCAGAAACAGCCAGGAAATGTTAAAAATGCTGTTATCTACGAAGAGAGTCCTAAAATTTTTATTGGTGAAGATAGTAAGATTTCTGTAAAAGGAGATCGGAAATTTTTAGTTTCATTTGTTAAGAGGTAATCTTATGAAGATATCTCATTTGAAAAAATCATATGGGGGAAAAGTCGTTTTAGATGACATTTCTTTGGAAAGCAGTGCTGGGCAAATTATTGCGTTAGTAGGCAATAATGGTTCAGGAAAAACCACGTTAATGAAGTGCATTGCAAATTTGATAGTTGATTATCAAGGCAATATTGAATTGGACGGTTCACTTTCATTTGCTATTGAGAATCCATCTTTTTATGACGAATTTTCTGTACAGGATAATCTTAGAGTGTTTGCTGCTTTGATGGGGAGAAAAGACTTTAATTGTGATAAATTATTGCATCAGGTGAGTCTCGACGAAGCAAAAAATAAAAAGTTTAAACAATTGTCGCTAGGTATGAAGCAAAAATTAAATATTGCTAGAATATTGCTCTCAAATAGTGAAATTATTCTTCTTGATGAACCTTTCAATGGATTAGATGTTCTTACTATAAAGCAGTTAAAAGACACTATCTTGTCATTGCGCTCACAAGGTAAAAGCCTTGTAATTTCAAGTCATATATTAGATGAGTTAGGTGAAATTGCTGATATTGTATGGTATTTAAAAAAAGGGAAAATTCAAAAAATTGTTAATTTTAACGATAATCTAAGAATTTATAATGTGATTGTTGTAAATGATGTGGATATTAGTGAATTGCTTTCTAACAGATATGAGGTTTTTTGTCGTAGCAAAGATAACAAAGAATCAACTTTTAGAATTAAATTGCCTAGAGAGGATATTGCCAAGGTTCTTAAATTGCTGATTGAGCATGGGGTACAAATCGTGGAATACAGTGATATTACGCATGATATTAAAGCTTTTATGTTGGAGGAAGATGATAATGAAGTACTATATAAAATCAGAAATTATTAAGTTTAGTCATCAGAAGCTTTTCTTATTGTCTTTTGTTTTGTATTTGGCATGTTGCGTGTTTATAGTATTTCAAGCTAAAAGAGGTGCATTTTTATCACAATATAAGTTCTTTTCAACGATAACTATACTATTTTTAAGCCTATATCAGATATTATCAATTGGTGAATGGCAAGAGAAGAAAATTATTCATTATTATCTAGAGTATATTCCTAATAGGATTAAATTATTGTGTTTTATATATGGTGAATACGTAAGCATTTATCTAGTCGTAAATTTGGTATTTTTGTCACTAAATTACTCGTCTCTAGGGATAGTTATGCATCAACTGCTCGTATATCCGATAATTTTCCTTTTGTATATTGCTATAAATATGAATCTGTTGATATATTTTGAAAAAGTTGGTGTTACGATGATTCTTTCCTTTATATTATTATGGATATTGCCGAATTTGATAAACATAATATTGTCTCAAACATCCGTGTATTCTTTTCAGATATTTTATTATTTATCACCAGACTCGTTCACTGCTCTTACGTCTGTAACTTGCATTATTGCTCTAATGTATATTGTTATGTTTTTCCTATTGTCGTTATTACAATTTACGAAAAAGGAGTACTGAGTTATGAAAAGTGTAGTATCTCGTATACTTCCAGCTATTGTCATAATGTTATTCGTTGGTTTTATTGCATATATTCATTTGAGCGGCTTAAGACCCTCATTTTCAGTATTACAGGAGAATAATATCTCAAATCTTAAAACTGGATAAGTGCTCTATTTTGGTAGTTCAGGCTTTGGAGCATGTCAGGAATTCAATAAAGTTCTAAAAGAATATCAAGATGAAACGCATGCTAAAATTTATTATTGAGATGCCACAGACAAAATTGTGAGAAAGGCAGCTGAAATAAAGATTTACAAAGCAAATTGGCACATTTGGTTTATTAATCATCTATCCCAGCCCCATATAAAAGTAACTCTCATTTAAATCTCATCATATTTCTTTTTTAATTTATCCATATTATCAAGGTCAATCCACTCCTCGCTAAAACCACAGGCAGTGCAAATATACCTATCAACAGGTACTGCCGACATAATTGTATGGCCAGTCATAACATTATTTCCAGTCCCATAAGCACCAGCAGATCCAGGCACAAATATAATTTCACTTCCCCCACACTTTGGACATTTTTTCGTATTTTTCATAAATCCTCCTTTTTATTTACATCACAGGATCAATATAACCAAGCTCCATAGCCTTGTTAGTGGTTTATAAATAAATTATACCCGAAAATAATTTGTAATAATATTCAACTATATTCTTATAATCACACTGTTTTTGTTTATTTTTACCTTCTCCCTATTCTTCAAATACTCTTCCACATCAAACAAGTTCTTCTTATCATAATCTTCCAATAACTTATAATTCTTATACTTCGTAATATCGAATTTATCAGACAAAAAAGGTCTTACTCCTCTTAGCTGTTATATACAGGTTGCCCTTCGTTCGCAAATGCCTGTGTAGTTCCAGCCATTACACCAAATGCTACTAATGTTGCCATCAATAGACCCATTGTCTTTTTTACTAATGTTTTCATATTTTCCTCCTTATTAATCTAATAATGTTCTTTATTGTTTTGAAAAATTGCATAAAAATAGGCAGGAACACATACCTATCCATCATATATATTTCTGCCGATTAAAAAATTCTACGTGAAAAGAGACAGAACTACACTGTCTGTCTTTCTCAATTACTTAGCTTAGAAAAAATAACACTGGGTAGCTTTTTTATTGCGATTGATAAAAACGCAAAACAAAACCGCACATGTGTGAACTAATCCACTTGCATGTGCGGTTTATGTTTAGCTATTACTGATTAATCAAATCAGGCGTTTACGCGATCGATGCCAGACTGTACGTCTGCAATCACGGAATCCCAAGACTTGATGAAGGCGGCAACACCGTCGGCCTCAAGCTTGTCGGTAACGTCCTTAATGTTAATGCCAAGCTCAGCAAGCTTGTTCATAACAGCGTGGCTCTCTTCGTAAGTGCCCTTAATGGAAGCAGCACCGTTGCCGTGATCAGCAAGAGCGTTCAAAGTCTTTTCTGGCATGGTGTTAACAACATGCTCAGCAACCAACTCGTCAACGTACTTGCAATCGGAGTAAGCTGCGTTCTTGGTGCCAGTGGAAGCCCAAAGTGGACGCTGCTTCTTTGCGCCCTTGGCTTCAAGATCAGCCCAACGTGGGTCGGCAGCGAACTTCTTCTCGAAGAGTTCGTAAGCCAAGCGAGCGTTAGCAACAGCAGCCTTGCCTTCAAGAGCCTTAGCTTCAGCAGAACCGTTAGCTTCGAGGAGCTTGTCAACAGCGCTATCAACGCGGGAGACGAAGAAGGAAGCTACGGAACCAATGTGCTTCAAGTCGTGGCCGTTAGCAGCAGCTTGAGCAATACCTTCGATGAAGGCGTCGATAACCTGCTCGTAGCGCTCGAGGGAGAAGATCAAGGTTACGTTCACGGAGATACCCTTAGCAAGGGTAGCGGTGATAGCTGGAAGACCTTCCAAAGTTGCAGGAATCTTGATCATAACGTTTGGACGATCAACCTTTGCCCAAAGCTCTTCAGCCTGCTTTTCGGTGTTAGCAGTATCGTGAGCCAAGCGTGGGTCAACTTCGATGGAGACGCGGCCGTCAACAAAGTCGGTCTTTTCTGCAATCTCACGGAAGATATCAGTTGCGTTACGAACATCGGTGGTGGTCAACTCGCGAATAGCGGTCTCAACGTCAACCTTGCCGAGTTCCTTAAGCTGTGCGTCGTATGGGCCAACCTGGCTCAAAGCCTTCTGGAAGATAGATGGGTTGGTAGTAACACCAACAACATTCTTGTTAGCAATCAAATCTTGCAAAGAGCCAGACTCAATGCGGGTACGGGACAAATCGTCCAACCAAATAGAAACGCCGGAATCGCTAGTGCGCTGCGTTGCTTCAGTCATGTTATCTCCTTAACACTGTGCTCCACCAATTGGAACACGTTGGTAGTGTTGGCGTTTTACAGGAAACAGCGGTTGATGTTAAACAATTTGTAGCTTAACATCAACACGCCTTTGCTGTTTCCAGTGAAGTTGCTAAATTAGCACTTCGAGTTTTTGTGATGAATCAATTTTATTTTGACACATCAAGTTTTATTTTGATTACTTGCTATCTTAAGCGCGTGCTTCTTCGATAGAAGCCTTAGCAGCTTCTACTACATGCTCAGCAGTAATACCCAAGTCGATCATGTTCTGACCGCCGTCACCCTGCAAGCCGTACTGTTCGATAGAAACAGCCTTGCCGCAATCGCCAAGATACTTGTACCAAGGCAATGCCAAGCCAGCTTCGATGGAAACGCGAGCTTTAACAGACTTTGGAAGGATTGCTTCCTTGTACTCTTCGTCTTGCTCTTCGAACCATTCGAGAGATGGCATAGAAAGAACGCGAGCCTTAATGCCTTCTGCAGCCAAAGTCTTGGCACCAGCAACAGCCCACTGAACTTCGGAGCCAGTAGCCATGATGATTACGTCTGGAGTGCCTTCGCAATCAACCAAAACGTAAGCGCCGTGCTTTACGCCTTCGCGAGCCTTATCAGCAGTTTCTGCGAGAGTTGGAACGCCTTGGCGAGTCAAAATCATAGCGGTTGGGTAGCTGTTCTTCTTCTCGAAGAAGTAGCGGTAAGCTTCAGCAGTCTCGTACTCATCTGCAGGGCGCACAACCTCAAGCTGAGGAATAGCGCGGAAAGCAGCCAAGTGTTCGATTGGCTGGTGAGTTGGACCATCTTCGCCCAAGGCTACGGAATCGTGAGTCCAAACGTAGAGGTTTGGAATCTCCATCAAAGCTGCCAAGCGAACTGCTGGGCGCTCGTAGTCAGAGAACTGGAAGAAGGTGCCGTTGAATGGGCGAGTGTTAGAACCAAGCAAAATACCGTTGGTAATAGCACCCATTGCAAACTCACGCACACCGAAGTGAAGCTGACGACCGTACTCGGAAACGTTTGGCCAAGTGCGAGTTGCATCCTCGGATGGGCCGAAGGAGTCAGCACCCTTAATGTTGGTGTTGTTGGATCCACCCAAATCAGCGGAACCGCCCCAAAGTTCTGGCATAACAGCAGCAATTGCGTTAAGAACTGCGCCAGAAGCCTTACGGGTAGCAACCTTGGAACCGACTTCGAAGCCAGCAACCAAGTCGTCAATAGCCTTGTCGAAGCCTTCTGGAAGCTTGCCAGCCTTAAGACGATCGTAAAGAGCAGCCTTATCTGGGTTGGCAGAAGCCCACTTTGCAAGAGCTTCATCCCAAGCCTTGTGAGCAGCCAAACCGCGCTCGGCAACCTTGCGAGCATGAGCCAAAGCTTCTTCGTCGATTGGGAACGAAACTTCTGGGTCGAAACCGCAAAGTTCCTTCAAGCCCTTAACAGCTTCTTCACCAAGCTTAGAGCCGTGAGAAGCTTCGTTGTCGGTCTTACCTGGGGTTGGCCAAGCAATCAAAGTATTAACCTTAATGAAGTGAGGCTTATCGGTAACTTCCTGAGCCTTTTCGATAGCTGCAGCCAAAGCCTGAACGTCTTCCTTATAGGAACCGTCTGGCTGAATGAAGCTAACTTCGTCGGTGTACCAACCGTATGCACGGTAACGAGCAAGAATATCTTCAGAGAAGGTGAGCTTAGTATCGCCTTCAATCTGAATGTGGTTTGCATCGAAGATTACAGTCAAATTGCCAAGCTTTTGGTTTCCAGCCAAGGAAGCAGCTTCAGAAGAAACGCCTTCCTCAACGTCGCCTTCACCGCAAATAACCCACACTTTGTGATCGAATGGGGAAGTGCCAGCTGGAGCTTCTGGGTCAAGAAGACCGCGCTCAAAGCGCTGACCATAAGCAAAACCAACAGCAGAAGCAAGACCCTGGCCAAGTGGGCCAGTAGTCATTTCAATGCCTGGAGTTAAGCCATATTCTGGGTGACCAGGAGTACGCGTGTCTGCACCGCCACGGAAATACTTAAGATCGTCAAGAGTTAAGCCGTAACCAGAGAAGAACAATTGCACGTATTGCGTAAGCGAAGCGTGACCGCCAGAAAGAATAAAACGATCGCGGCCAGCCCACTTTGGGTCAGCAGGATCGTGCTTAATGAAGTGCTGGTACAAGGTGTACGCAATTGGTGCCAATGAAACAGGGGAGCCAGGATGTCCGTGTCCTGCTCGCTCAACAGCATCAGCCGAGAGAACCTTCGCCATCTTTACGGCGCGCTCGTCTAATGCAGACCAGTTGAAATCGGTCATGTGATCTACTTTCCTTCCAATAATTCGGGTTTTTGCGCACAGCTTACGCTGGCCATTACCCTCACATTGCCCTTTAATCCTATCTTTTATATCAGACGAATTTTTAACAAAGTGTGTCAAAAGTTAACAAAAGTTTATATTTATAGTTAGTTGTTATTCTGTAAAAGTGATTTATTAAAAATACTTAATAATACTTAATCACATATTGTTATCACATATTATTTTGGCATATATAATAGTTAGCAGTGAATTAATAAACGATTAGTGCTATTTATAAAAATTATTAGCGCTATTTAATCGAGTTTGACGTTTTAATAAAGGAGAATCAATGCAATCACGACGCATGATGATATTGCGTGCGGTTGTTGAAGATTATATTCGTTCGCATGAGCCTGTTGGGTCTGCATCTTTAGCTAAAAATCACAAATTAGGCGTTAGTTCTGCAACGATTCGCAACGATATGTCTCTTCTAGAAGAAGAAGGCTACTTGATTCAGCCACATACTTCTGCTGGAAGAATTCCTACAGAAAAAGGCTACAGGTATTTTGTTGATGGCTTAGCTGCGTTAATCCCGCTTTCTAATGCGCAAAGACGAGGGATTCGCACGTTTTTAAGTGGATCTGTTAGTTTACAAGACACTCTACAACGCTCAGCGCGACTTCTTGCAAGCATAACTGGTCAAGTCGCGCTAGTTGCATCTCCTGCATTGTCGAAATCAAAAGTAAAAAGAATTGAGATTGTTCAAGTATCCTCTTCAACTCTTCTAGTTGTTGTTATTACAGATGCTGGAGGCGTTGCGCAGCACATTATTCAAGCGTCAAACATAAATGCAGATGATTTATTGCATCTAACTAATATGGTTAACGATGATTGCATTGGATTATCTCTTCTTGATGCTTCAAAACGTGTTTATTCTCTAGCAAATCGCCAGGATTTAGCTTCTGCTTTGCAAGTTATTAGTCAACTTGCTAATGCGTTAGAAGATATGCACGACGGCGAGCATTCCCACGATTTGTACATGGCTGGGGCTTCTCAACTTGCGCATAGGCAAAATATTGGCGATTTTGCGTCTCTTTTTGACGCTCTAGAAGAGCAAGCTGTTATTATGCGACTTATGACTTCGCTAAGCGAAGAAGCAAACGATTGCGCAAGTGGCGTTAGCGTTGCAATAGGTTCGGAAACTCACACGCCTGGTCTTCTAAATGCTTCTGTTGTAACAAGCGCTTACGGCTACAATTCAGATTCCGATTCGGCGTTTATTGGCTCGATCGGCCCTACTCATATGGATTATGCTGCAACAATGACGGCTGTTAAAGCTGTAGCAAAATATCTTAATGCGTTTATATCTGAAAATTCATAAAAGCAAATTCATAAATATTAGCTGGCTGTGCCTTATGCAAAAATAATTTTAGAACATAAAAGGGGAGTTAAGTGACTGACTATTACAAGATTTTAGGTGTTGATTCTAACGCTAGCGACGATGAGATTCGCAAAGCTTATAGAAAGTTAAGTCGAAAGTATCATCCAGATATTGCAGGGCCTGAGTTTGAAGACAAATTCAAGGAAGTTAACGCTGCGTACGACGTTTTGTCTAATCCAGAAAAACGCAAAATGGTAGATATGGGCGTAGATCCAAATAATCTATCGGCATCAGGAGCTGGTGCTGGCGCTGGCGCGTACGCAAATATGAATATGGATATGGGAGATTTTATAAACCAGTTCTTCTCTGGGTCTTTTGGTGCTAATGCTGGATCTCCTATTCCGCGCGTTAATCGTGGTGAAGATTCGCTAACAGAAGTTAAGGTTGATCTTAAAACTGTTGTTTTTGGCGGAAACGCTAAGGTTCATGTTGTTACTTTTGGTCTTTGCCAAGATTGCGCTGGAAAAGGTTCTGCAGATAAATCAGACCCTATAACTTGCTCAGAGTGCAAGGGTGCTGGTTTTGTGCAACGAGTTACTCGTACAATGTTTGGTCAAATGATGTCTTCGGAGCCTTGCCGCGCTTGCGAAGGTCACGGAACGATTATTAAAAATGTTTGCCCAAATTGCCACGGTCATGGTCGCGTTCGCACTTCTAGAGAAGTTGGAATCACGATTCCTGCTGGAATTAAAGACAATTCTCGCTTACGACTTACGTCTCAAGGAGCAATAGGCGAATGTGGCGGTCCTGCAGGCGATTTGTATGTTGATGTTCGTATTCGCAAAGACGAGCAATTTACTAGAGACTTAAACGATTTACATTGCTGGATTGACGTTCCAATGAGCTGGGCTGTTCTTGGTCACAAAGTAGATATTGATACTTTTGATGGAAAAAAGAGTGTTGAAATTCCTGCTGGAACGCAAAACGAAGACACGATTCCTCTTTACGATTTGGGTGTTACTGTTTTTGGAAGCAAAGATAGAGGAAATCTTATTGTTCACGTTCTTGTTAATATTCCAACAAAGCTTAGCGAAGAAGAGCGTAGTTTGATTGAAAAGTTTGCAAACTTGCACGATGAAAAAGTTAGCGAAGTAAAGCAACATGCTATTGCAGAGCCAGTGGGCAATAAAAAGGGATTCTTTAGCAAGCTAAAAGATGCATTTTGCTAGGATTTAGGATTTTAATGATTCTTAGTATTTTAAGGAGTTGACTTATGGTATTGCCTATTTTGTTTGCTGGAACTCCAGATGTTGCTGTTGCTCCTTTGCGCGCGCTTGCTGAAGATAAAGAGCATTTTGATGTTCGAGCTGTTCTTACTCGTCCAGATGCTCCGACTGGCAGAGGTAGAAAGCTTGTTCCTAGTGCTGTTAAAAAAGCTGCGATTGAGCTTGGAATTCCTGTTCTAGAGGTTAATCCCAGCAATGAGCAAGAGTGTGTGGGTGCTCTAAAAGCTACTGGCGCAAGGATTGCGGCCGTAGTTGCATATGGAAAGATTCTTCGCCAATCGGTTTTGGATGCTCTTCCTTTAGGATGGTACAACTTGCATTTTTCGCTTCTTCCGCAGTGGCGAGGTGCTGCTCCTGTTCAGCGCGCAATATGGGCTGGAGACGATATTACAGGTGCAACAGTTTTTAAAATTACGCGCGGAATGGATGAAGGTCCGATTCTTGCACAAATGACTACCGAGATTGGCGCTCACGAAACAGCTGGCGATTTGCTTACGCGATTAAGCAATGATGGTGCAAATCTTCTTTGCTCTGCTCTTGTTGGCTTGGAATCTGGTCAAATTGTTCCTGTTGAGCAAGACTCTATGCCTTGCCAAATCGCTCAAAAAATCACTGTTGAAGATGCTCATATTCGTTTTGATATTCCATCATTTGCAATCGATAGGCAGATTCGCGCTTGCACGCCAAATCCTGGAGCTTGGTGCAATCTTCATGTTGATTCTAGTGATTTGCAAACAATCACTTTGCACGTTCTTGCTTGCGCATTAGCAAAAGATGAAGATATTGAATTATATAGTCTAAACGAGCTTAAACATGGGCAGATTCTTGCAAAAAAGCACAATGTTTGGGTTGGATGTGCAAGCGGAGCTATTGAGCTTTTAGAAGTTAAAGCGCAAGGTAAAAAAGCTATGAATGCTGCAGATTGGGCAAGAGGAGCGCACTTAAGTAGTGAATCCTACTTGGATTAAAAGTTAGTGAGTAAACGTTAATTTAGTAAATCTAAAACTAGGCTTAGGTCTCGCGTATCTATGCTTGCTTGAGCTTGACTTTTTAATAACTGCTTTGCGCAAAATGCTACGCCTAATCCTGCTGTTTTAATCATATCTATATCGTTAGCGCCGTCTCCAATAGCAATGCTTTGAGCAATATCAATATTGTTTTTGCGCGCCCAATTAGTCAATGCTTTTGCTTTATATTGACGATTCACTATTGGATTAATAACTTTTCCGCTTAGTTTAGAATCTACGACTTCTAGATTGTTTGCAACCCAAAAGTCTATGTTTAGTTTTGGCAAAAAATCGTCTAAAACTTGATTGAATCCGCCGCTAACAGCTCCCACTTTCCATCCAAAAGAGTGCAATGTGCTTATAAGTTTTTTAGCTCCATTTGTTACATGAATATTTTGCGCAACTTGTTTAACGCAAGAATAGTCAAGTCCTTTAAGCATAGAAACTCTTAGCTTTAGCGACGTATTAAAGTCCATTTTTCCTTGCATTGCTCTAGACGTTATATATGCCAGATCAGAGCCAACTCCAGCAATATCTCCTAATAAATCTATAACTTCTTCTTCAATAAGAGTGGCGTCTACATCTAAAACAAGAAGCCCTGGTTTTTTTAGTGAAGGATTATTTGAATGAGTATTAATTAAGTTCTGTGTTTTTAAGTCTGATACTTTAGTCATGTTATAAGTCATGTTATAATCTTTTAAGAGAGATGTTAGGTTTATTAATTAATTCTAAGGCTGGTTTAAGAAATTTAAGAATTTGTTTTATTATGCGTTTTTGCATGTGAAGCTTTTCTATAAAACTATTAAATGTGAAAGTTTATTGATTTTATTTGAATATTGCGTGTGGAAGTTTGGTTTAATTTGATTAGTTGAGTAAAATAGTTGCAGATTTATGGATAGTTGCAGATTTATGGAATAGATAAATAATCAAAATGTGGGGAATTAAAGAGGTGGTAAGTATGGCAAGTATGAATTTACGCGATGTTGCTCTTGAAGTTGCTAGAATTTTGGAAGATGTTGGCAAGCATGCGTATCAAGACCAATTAAATCCTAGAGATATGGCAAGCATGATGGTTTTGGGGGATCCTAATCAAGCAGATTCTGGTTTTGGAGATAAGCTCGTACGCTTTATTGAAAATCGTCTTACGTACATAAATACCTTCCAGGGATTTTGGCGTAATCGTCCAGAAAATTGCAATATTGGTGATCGTTTTTGGTGCGTTGGAAATATTGACGGTGCTATTAACTTTAATCGAGATCTGGCAGAGTGGACTCTAACTGTTTCGCTTTTTGAGTTTAATGATCAAGGCTCTGCAAGGCCAATTCTTGGAGTTGTTCATGCTCCAGCTTTAGGTCTTACTTATTTAGCAGCTAAAGGCCAGGGTGCTATTCGTATTCGCAAAACTCCTAATGGAGAAAAGCGAGAGAAAATCACGCCTTCTACAACATCAACATTGCACGGTTCTGTTGTTTGCTACGGAATGTCTTATATTCCAGGCGAGTCTAAAAGAGCTCTGGATGTTGTTTCTTCGCTTGAGGAAGAATGTCCAGCAGATATTAAGCGCATTGGCCCTGCTTCTCTCGATTTATGCAAGGTTGCTGATGGCACTTACGACGCTTATTTTGAGCCGCATCTTCACGAGTGGGATATTCCAGGCGTTTCCGCTGGTGCTGTTGTTGTTAAAGAGGCTCAAGGTCATGTTCGACAATGGAATGGTGACTCAATCCACTGGAGACGCGAAAACGACGTTATTGCTTCAAATGGTTTAATAAACAAGGAGCTTCAAAACTATTTGCGATAGATTAGAGTTAAAAATCTTAGCAATTGTTTGCATGATTTTTAATATTAAAGCTTTAATTTTGAGAAAAACATTTATGCAATCGTTATCATTAAATAGACAATATATAAGCGTGTCGCTTTAGCAATATTGTAGAATAAACGTGATATCCCGTTGTCCGACATTCAGAGGGGAGTGTTAACGATGATTGACACTGCACAAGCATTTGGCGTAGATATTGGTGGCTCTGGTATTAAGGCTGCACCAGTTAATTTGGAAAAAGGTGAGTTTGCGGAACCTCGTTATAAGATTCTAACTCCAGCGGTTTCCACACCTCAAGCTGTTGCAGATATTGTTCGTCAGCAGCTCGAGCATTTTGATGTGCCTGAAGATGTTCCTGTTGGTATTGCTTTCCCAGCGCCTATTAAGCCAGGCAAGAAACTTGAGTTTATGGCGAATCTTGATCAATCTTGGATTGGTGTGGATGTTACAGAAGTGTTTAGCGAAGCTTGCGGTCGCCCTGTTACAGTTGTTAACGATGCCGACGCTGCTGGTCTTGCAGAACAGCATTTTGGTGCAGCAAAAGATAAAGATGGCTTAGTTATTGCAACAACATTAGGCACTGGAATTGGAACTGCTTTGATTTACAATGGCGTTCTTATTCCAAACACAGAGCTTGGTCACATTCAGCTAGAAAAAGGAAAGGGAGATGCAGAAAAGTATGCTGCTTCTTCTGTTCGTGAAAAGTTGGATATGGGCTATAAAAAGTGGGCTAAGCGCTTAACTAAGTATTACGGATTAATGGAAAAGTACTTTAATCCAGACTTGTTTGTTGTTGGCGGTGGCGTTAGCCGTGTGAGCGAGAAGTTCTTGCCGCATATCGATATTAAGACTCCTATTGTTGTTGCATCTTTGCATAACGAAGCTGGTATTATTGGCGCAGCTTACTATGCAATGCAACAAAGAAACAAGTAAGTTTTTTAATATTTTATTTGTTTTATTTACTTTATTTGCGCTGGATGCTTATGCGTTCGGCGCATTTTTTATATTTGGTTATGCAATGCGCTAGTGTAGTCGAGTGCGATTTTCTTCTAGAGTTGATGTAAGTGAGCCAAATCCAATTATTCTGGCTCAACGCGTTGCTATGTCTAAAGGTATTAAACTCACAAAACTTAACGATTCAAACCCAACAGTGCATGGTCTTGCTCCAAAATGTTTAAGCGCAAAATATACAGCAGATCCTAGAGGGCCAATCGAAGTTAGGCGCATTCTTGCTGACTTTATAAATGCTAGAGATAATCGCGCAGATCAAGATGTTACAAGTCAAAATATCGTAGATCAAAAAAGTAATTCGTTAAAAGCTCTTAATCCAAATAATCTATACGTATTATCGTCTACTTCTCAAGCATACGCATGGCTTATGATGCTAATGTGCGATTGCGGCGACTCAGTTTTAGCTCCAACTCCTGGGTATCCTCTTATTGAATCTATTGCAAGACTCCAAGGCGTAAAATCTATACCTTATCCGCTTGTTTACGATGGTTCTTGGACTATTGATATTCCAAGAGTTAAAGAACTTTTGCAAAACGCAAATAATCGCATTCGTGCTCTTGTTTTAATAAACCCAAATAATCCAACAGGCTCTTATATTAAGCCAGAAGAAAGAGCGCAATTGTTGAGTTTGTGCAATAAAAATAATGTTGCGATTATTGCAGATGAAGTTTTCTACGATTACTCTTTAGAACCATTTAACGAAAATTCAAGACTTGCGGGAGAACAATCAACGCTTGTTTTTGCTTTAGATGGATTCTCAAAAATGCTTGCAGCTCCGCACGCAAAAGTTGGGTGGATTGAAGTTTCGGGGCCAAGTCAAGATGTGCAAGAAGCAATGAAACGACTTGACGTTATTGCGGATGATTTTCTTCCGATTGGCGCAACTGTATCGGAAAGAATTCCAGAATTATTGCAATGCGCTAAAGAGCAAACTGCGATTGTTCAAAGTCGAGTACGCTCTAATCTTAAAACGCTTAGAAAAATGCTTGAAAACTACCCAAATTGTTGCGTTAGTGCATTGCGAGCAGAAGGCGGATGGAATATTTTGTTGCGCGTTCCTTCTTGTATAGATGATGATTTATTAGCTTTGCGCTTAATTAAAGACTACAAGCTGGTTTCTCAGCCTGGATATTATTTTGACATGCCAACTAATGGCTACTTAGCGCTATCTTTACTTCCGCAAGAGGATCAATTTGAAAATGGCGTTACTTTATTGCTTAATACTGTTCATAAAATGTTAGAAGAGATGTAGAAAAATCTAGAATTTTGAAGACTCAGATTTAGAAGACTTATGAATTAAGAAGACTCATGTTCTTAAACTTTAGACTAGATTAGCGTAAACCAGCATCTAACGTAATGCCAAAGCCCCGGATTGAATCGCAAAACTGAGTCTTCTCTTCCTGGAACAAACCAACCTAAGAAAGCGATTGTAATAGAGAAAAATAGCATTGCTAAAACTGCAATGCGTATTGTGTAACACATAACTTTTGTGCGCAAAGTTGTACAATCTTCTACGTTTGCGTATTTTTCTAGAAAAACAGTAATTCCGATTATTGCGCTTAGCGAGAATGCCCACCCAAAGTCAGCAATATAACGCCACCCAATTCCTGCTTTTAAGCTGTTGAAAACAACAACAATCATTGCAAGAATTAAAGCACATATAGTAAGTCTTGATGCAAATTTGCTCATTTTTTTAATCATTAACAAAGAACAAATAACGCCAATAAATGCCAATGGAGCAAGAGTAAACATTCCGCCAATCATTGGCTCTGCGTATTGCCATCTATTGAAAGCAATAGGATTAATCGAAATCCAAGGGAAAACTGGCGTAAAGCGTAATGGCAAAGCTAAATAACTTAAAATCGAAGGAATAATGTTTTGCAATGGAAGCCGCATTGTAGTCATGTCTGTAATAGTAATTTGATATTCGTTACCAAAGTTAAATGGCGACCCAAATCTTAAAGCGTTATACAATCCGATTGGTATTGCAACTATTACAAACGGCACAATCACGCTTAAAACTAGCTTTATTATTTGCTTTAAGTCTTCTTTTATGATTTTCTTGCTAGAAATTAAATGCTTAAAATAAAAGTAAATATTGTTGTAAAAAAGCGGTATTGCAAGCAAAAACGCGATTATAAATGTTGGTCTGCATCCTAGATTTAGAGATATAAACAAAGATCCTAATGCAATGTGCTTAGCAGATATTTGATAAATAGAATTGTAAGATTCGTTGGATTCTTGTGCTTGATTTTCATCTTTTGCAATGCCATTTTTAGCAGCGCCAAGATAAAACCATAATCCTAAAGATGTAAAGAATAGCGAAGCTGCCATTGGAACACTATAGAATGATGTTCTAAACCATAAGTAAACGGTGTTAGATGTAATAAAGAACAATGCTAAGCAAATAGACACGCAAGCAAGAGACGCTCGTTTGTTTATTCGCTCAATAAGTCTAATCACTAGAAGAGAGCCCGAAATTAAGAATCCCACTAGGCATATAAGAGTTGCGATTGTTGTTGGAAGCATTGCTCCGCCATTAATCCACAAACTCGATATAAGTCTGTAAGGCATAAAGAATAAAACAGCTGGAATTACGCCAAAATACGAGTACCAGTGGCCGTTGTAATACGCGTGGTCCCAATAAATATTGTGCACTAAATCAGAAAGAAGCTTGTTTCTTGCAATTGGATCGTACGGATTAGTAAGATTTTGCATTTGCTTAGGAACAGGCAAGTCAAGATATGTTTTGCCTTTAATAAGAGCATCTGCTGTGCGCGCATATTGGTCAAAATCGTACGTGTAGTTTCCAGCAACGTCAAAATGCATTGGAATACCGTTAAAAACATTCCAAACGATTGCAACAACAGCTATAGCAATAAATGGAGTCCAAGATAAAACGAGTAAAAGTCTTTGATTAAAACTTTTTGTATTAAGTTTTATTTTCCACAATTTAGACCAAGGATTCCACAAAGAAATCAAAATTGAAACGACTATAAGAAGAAGAACGCGGCCCCAATTCCAGCTGAAAGGTGCTCTAACATTTGCTTTTGCGTCCTCAACGTCTACAACGTCTCCTTTAGGGTGTTGTATCCATAATCTAAGCGTGCTTTTAGCTCCAACCGCTTGATCTGGAACAGGAAGCATAGCAAAACTAATAGCTCTAGGGTTTGTGCTTAAAGGCTTTCCAGCGATTTTATTAACATCAATGCGTACATGCACGTCTGTTTTAACAGGACTTTTGCCAATTTTTTTCGGCGTAATTAGTGAAGGCTTAAGCTGAATGTACGGCGAAGATCCGTCGGAATTAACTTCTAAATAAGATTCCGAAGGGTCTGTAATTAAAAGTCCTCCAGAAGAAAGTCTTTTAATTCCAGGGCCAGTAAGATTGTGAGCAAACATGCTATCTGTGCTGCCAGTAACGCTATTCCAAAATGGAATATTCCCAACAGTGCATTCAAACAATGCTATTAACAGCAAGATTGCTAAAGGCGCGCGAAGCACGCGAAAAATGTTGTGTAGCGCGCAATTGGCAAAATTAGCTGTTTTTTTCATAGAAATCTAAAATCCTATTCTTCCGCTACCAAATCAAGATAGTCGTCGCTCCACAAGTCTTCGTCGCCGTCTGGCATAAGAAGAACTCTTTCTGGGTTTAGCGCAAGAACTGCTCCTTCGTCGTGAGTAACTAACACAATTGCGCCTTCGTATTTAGAAATTGCTTTAAGAATTTCTTCGCGAGAAGCTGGGTCTAAGTTATTAGTAGGCTCATCAAGCAAAAGAACGTTTGCTTTAGAAGTTACAAGAGTTGCCAACGCTAGGCGAGTTTTCTCGCCGCCAGAAAGCACTTTAGCGGGTTTCATGGCGTCATCTCCCGAAAACAGGAAGCTTCCAAGCATTGATCTTGCTTGAGTGTCGTTTAATTCTGGCGCAACGTGTTGAAGATTTTCTAAAACAGTTGCATCTAAGTCTAAAGTATCGTGCTCTTGCGCAAAATAGCCTATTTTGCATCCGTGTCCATATTCAACAACGCCAGTATCTGCGCTTTCTTCGCCAGCAAGAATGCGCAAAGTGGTAGTTTTTCCAGCGCCATTGTACCCAAGAATAACAACTCTCGAGCCTTTATCTATAGCCAAATTTATTCCAGCAAATACGATGTTTGAACCATAAGCTTTTGAAATATCTTTAGCCATAATAGGAGTGCGTCCGCAAGGAGCAGGCTCTGGGAATCGAATGTCTGCTACTTTTTCGCGGCTTTGAGCTTCGCTTGTTTCACTCAATAGGCGTTCAGCTCTGCGCATCATATTTTGAGCTGCTACTGCTTTAGTCGCTTTTGCGTGAAGTCGGATTCCTTGCTTCATAAGTCGCTCCGCCTTCTTTTCTGCAACTTCGCGCTCTCTTCGTCTTCGCTCTTCGTCTACAACGCGCTGATGCAAGTATGCTTTCCAGCCCATTGAATACATGTCTATTTGAGCCAATTGTGCATCTAAATGCCAAACTTTATTAACAACTTCGTCTAGCAACTCTGTTGAGTGAGATATAACAAGGAATCCACCAGAGAATTTTTTCAGATAGTTTCGCAACCATATTATGGAATCTGCGTCTAAGTGGTTAGTAGGCTCATCTAAAATCAGCGTATCTGCATTAGAAAAAAGTATTCTCGCAAGTTCGATTCGCCTGCGTTGGCCGCCAGAAAGTGTTCCAAGAGCTTGTTTCATAACTTCTTGTGGGAGTCCAAGGCTATTTGCCATTGATATTGCTTCTGATTGAACAGCGTATCCACCAGCTTTTTCAAAGTCATTAATTGCTTTATCGTAGCGATTCATGGCTTTTGTCATAATGTCTGGATCTGGATTCGTCATGTCTTTTTCTGCTTTTCGTATACGAGATACGATTGACGAAATATCGCGAGCGCTCATAATTCTATCTAACGCGCTTTGCTCTGGATCTGCTGCATGTGTGTCTTGTGGAAGATATCCTAACGAGCCGCTTACTTTTACGCTTCCTCCAGCTGGAAGAGTTTCTCCAGTAATTACGCGCGTAAGTGTTGTTTTTCCAGCGCCATTCCTTCCGACTAAGCCTATTTTGTCGCCTTTTGTAACATGAAAATCTGTTGGGCTTAATAGCGTGCGCGCACCAATTTGTATAGTAAGTCCTTGTGCGTCAATGGCCATTTTTTACCCACCCCTTAAGTTCTATTCTTGAAAAATCGTAATTAAGATATTAATTGAAATATGTTAACCAAACTCCCGATTATACCGTTAGGCTTGCATAGGATTAGCAACACGCAGTAAGCAACATATTTCGAACATGTGTTCTATAATGAATGATATTATAAAACAGGCACGTAATCAAGATTTAGTTTTGCAATTTTGATTCATATACGCTAAGCATCTTAAGGAGGTAGAATGCAAAAACACTTGGATTCTTTACAAAGTAAGCAATCGTTTTCAATAAAAGATGCAAACATGAGCGCTACAAGCATGAATACTAAAGATGGAAATAATAATCAAAAAAACAATGTACTTCAATCCTTTATTGATTCGGCGCCAATTATAAAAAATAATGGTAATTTAATATACGACTTAAGTGATGTTCCTTCCGACTTAAAAATAACTGTTCAAGGTGCAAGAGAGCATAATCTAAAGAATGTTAATTTACAATTGCCTAGAAATAGGATGATTGTTTTTACTGGACTATCTGGTTCTGGTAAATCTTCTCTTGCTTTTGACACTCTTTTTGCAGAAGGTCAAAGGCGTTATGTGGAATCCTTAAGTGCGTATGCAAGGCAATTCCTTGGAAGAATGGATAAGCCAGACGTAGATTTTATTGAAGGCTTAAGCCCAGCAGTATCGATTGATCAAAAAACCACTAATCGCAATCCTCGTTCTACTGTTGGTACGATTACGGAGATTTATGACTATTTAAGGCTTCTTTTTGCTCGCGTAGGTGTTCCACATTGCCCTAAATGTGGGGAAATCGTTAGTGCGCAAACCCCTCAACAAATAGCTAACGCATTGCTTTCTTTGCCGCAAAAAACAAGGTTGCAATTACTGGCTCCTATTGTTAACGGCAGAAAAGGTGAGTTTAAAGATACAATTACTCTTCTTAGGTCAGACGGCTATTCTAGAGCGCTTGTAGACGGGCAAATGCGCGAGCTTTCTGAAGATATTACTTTAGAAAAACAAAAGAAACACACAATCGAAGTTATTGTAGATAGGTTAGTTATAAAAGATGGCATACGTACACGTCTTACAGATTCTATAGAAACAGCACTAAAGCTTTCTAAAGGTATTGTTGTTGCTGATTTTGTAGACGAAGATGCTTCCTCTAAAAACAGGCGTCAAAGTTTTTCCGAAAATATGGCATGCCCGAATAGCCATCAATTTAACCTATTAGAGATAGAGCCAAGAACGTTCTCATTCAATGCTCCGTATGGAGCATGCCATGATTGCTCTGGAATAGGTTACAATCTAGAGATTGACCCTGCTCTTGTTGTTCCAAATACAGAAAAGTCACTTAACGAAGGCGCTATAGAACCTTGGGCATTAAATAAAGCAGCTGGAGAATACTACAGGCATGTGTTAAAAGGCTTAAGCGTAGAGCTTGGTTTTAGTATGGATACGCCGTGGGAAAATCTTCCAAAAGATGTGCAAGATTCAATACTCTATGGCCATGATTTTGAAGTAAAAGTATCGTATAAAAATCGATGGGGTAGGCAGAGAGAGTATTCAACAGGATTTGAGGGCGTAGTGCGTACTCTTATGCGTAAGCATGACGAAACAGACTCAGATCAAATGCGTCAATACTACGAGTCATACATGCGGGAAGTGCCATGCTTAACATGCAAAGGAAAAAGACTTAATCCAGAAGTCTTGTCTATTAAAGTTGGCTCGTGCTCAATCGCAGACGTATGCGATATGCCTATTGAAAAAAGTCTTGAATGGATTAATTCATTAAAACTAGAAGGCTCAAAAAAGATAATTGCTAAAGAGATTGTAAAAGAAATCAAAGCAAGACTAGGATTCTTAAATGACGTTGGCTTAAACTACTTAACTCTTTCTAGAGCAGCAAAAACTCTTTCTGGCGGAGAAGCTCAAAGAATAAGACTTGCAACGCAAATAGGGTCTGGGCTAGTTGGTGTTATGTACGTTCTTGACGAACCGTCTATTGGTCTTCATCAAAGAGACAACGAAAAGCTTATATCAACGTTGCACAATCTTAGAGATCTTGGAAATACGCTTATAGTTGTAGAACACGACGAAGATACAATACGAAAGTCAGACTGGCTTGTAGACATTGGTCCAGAAGCTGGAGAAAACGGTGGAGAAGTTGTATATTGCGGCCCTGCAAAACACATAACAGAGGCAAAGCGATCAATTACAGGAGACTATATTGCAAAAAGACGCACAATAGATGTTCCTAAAAAACGCCGCAAAATCAACAAAAGTCGTAAGCTAACTATTGTTGGTGCAAAAGAGCACAATCTTAAAAACATAGATGTAGAAATACCTTTAGGTGTATTTACTTGCATAACAGGAGTATCTGGATCTGGAAAGTCAAGCTTAATCAACTCAATACTTTACCCAGTTTTGGCAGATAAGCTAAACGGCGCCCGCATTGTTCCAGGATTGCATAAGCGCGTTGATGGAGTAGACAATTGCGATAAGGTTGTTCACGTAGATCAAAATCCTATTGGTAGAACGCCTAGATCAAACCCTGCAACCTACACTGGAGTTTGTGATAAAATTCGCTCGCTTTTTGCTCAAACTCCAGAAGCGAAAGTTAGAGGGTATGGTCCTGGAAGATTCTCGTTTAACGTAAAAGGCGGAAGGTGTGAAGCTTGTAGTGGAGACGGAACGCTTAAAATCGAGATGAATTTTTTGCCAGACGTATACGTGCAATGCGAAGAATGTCACGGAAAAAGATATAATCGAGACACTCTAGAAGTAAAGTACAATGGTAAAACTATTTCAGACGTGCTAGATATGCCAATATCGCAAGCTGCTGTGTTCTTTAAAGCATATCCGTCTATTTCTAGATACTTAGAGACTTTAGTTAAAGTTGGCTTAGGCTATATTCGGCTTGGCCAAAGTGCTCCAACACTTTCTGGCGGAGAGTCGCAAAGAGTAAAGCTTGCTACGGAACTACAAAAGCGTTCTACTGGAAAAACCGTTTATATTCTAGATGAACCTACTACGGGCTTGCATTTTGAAGATGTTCGTAAGCTTTTAAGTGTTCTTCAATCTTTAGTAGATAAAGGAAATAGTGTAATAGTTATTGAGCACAATCTTGATGTTGTAAAATGCGCAGATTGGATTATAGATTTAGGCCCAGAAGGAGGAGATAAAGGCGGCGAAATCGTGGCAACTGGTACTCCAGAAGATGTTGCAAAGCAGCCAGAAAGCTGGACTGGTAAATTCTTAAAGTCAATGCTGGAATAGAGCAAAATCAGCAGTATTTAAGTAAAAATTTATGAATAATTTTATGAATATCTTATGAAAGGAGGTGAGATAATGAATATTCTAAATTCTAAAGAATCAAATATTAGAGAAGATAGAGAAACTATAGAAAATATAGAAACTAGTAGGGGAGAATGGAAGAAAACTCACCTATCTAAATATGATGAAAGTAATGCTAACTACTTTGATAATTCATCTAAAAATGACTTTGGTGCTCCTCTTTTAGGAGATAGTCGTGATTTATTTAGGCCAAAAACTTCCGATATTCCAAATCAACCTGGAGTATACAAGTGGAGAGATGAGCGTGGAAAAGTAATATACGTTGGAAAAGCAAAAAGTTTAAGAAACAGGCTATCGAATTATTTTCAGCCATTAAATCAGCTTCATCCTAGAACGCAATCAATGGTATTAACAGCTAGAAGTTTAGAATGGACTGTTGTAAACACGGAGCTTGAGGCTTTAACTCTTGAATATACTTGGATTAAAGAGTTTAATCCAAAATTCAACATTGTTTTTAAAGATGATAAAACATACCCATATATTGCTGTATCGGTAAACGATGATTTTCCAAGAGTTTGGATTACTAGAAATCGAAACTCAAAGTCAACGCAATATTTTGGACCGTATGCAAAAGTTTGGCAATTAAAGCACAGCTTGGATTCTTTGCTAAAAACTTTTCCAGTTAGAACATGCAGACAGTCTGTTTTCAATAAAGCACAAAAAACAGGAAGGCCTTGTCTTCTTGCGTCTATTGGAAAATGCTCTGCACCTTGCGTCCAAAAAGTAGACAAAAAAACGCATAGAAACAATGTTGAACAATTAGTTGGCATTTTAACTGGCGCTATTGGAGATTCCTACATTAACGATTTAACTAGAAAAATGAAGGAGTTAAGCGATAATTTAGATTTTGAAAATGCTGCAAAAATAAGAGACAAAATCAACATTTTTAGAACTGTTATTCAACAAAATTCTGTTGTTTTTAACGATCAAGTAGAAGCTGATGTTTTTGGATTTAGTGCAGATTCGATTGATGCATGCGTTCACGCGTTTTTTGTTAGAGAAGGGCTGATACGCGGAGAAAAAAATTGGCAAGTCGAAAGAAGCGAAGACATTAGTGATGCAGATATAATCGCAAATTTGCTTATACGAGTTTATTCTGAATATGAATCAAATAATGATTTGCAATATGAAAACTCTTTAAAAATAGAGCAATCCAGGAATGCGTTACAAATCGACTATTCTAGTGGCCAAAATATAAATTCGTCGTATAGAGCTAAAGAAACAAAAGAACGCAAAAAGCGCCAAGAAACAACTGGAAGAGGGGATTTGCTTGACCCTATTTGCCCGATTCCTAGGGAGATTATTGTTCCTATTGAATTAGATAACTCTCAAAAAGAAAATATTGAAAGCTGGCTTAGTGGTTTAAGAGGGTCAAAAGTAACTATTAAAGTTGCAGAACGTGGAGATAAGCGTTCGCTTATGGATCAAGCAAACTTGAATGCTGAGCAGTCTCTTAAACAGATGAAAACAAGTAGGATTTCTACTTTAGAATCTAGAACTAATGCTATGAATCAAGTTGCTGCAGCTCTTTCAATGAGTGAAGCTCCTTTGCGAATTGAATGCTACGATATTTCAAACTCAGCTGATGGAAGATATCAAGTTGCATCAATGGTTGTTTTTGAAGATGGAATTGCTAAACCTAGTGAATATAGAAGATTTTCTATAAAAGGACCTAATGGCATTGGCCAACTAGACGATTTAAGCGCATTATATGAAACTATTTCTAGACGTTTTAAGCATAAAGATGAAAGTAATAGTGATGTGGATGATGATAGCGTAGAAAATCCTCCACAATCATCCTCTAAAAAATTTGCGTACAAGCCCAATCTTGTAATCGTCGATGGCGGTATTGAGCAAGCAAAAGCAGCTCAAAAAGCAATGATTGATTGCAATGTTAAAGGCATAACAGTATGTGGATTGTCTAAAAAATTAGAAGAAGTTTGGCTACCTAATAATCAATACCCAATTATTCTAAAAAGAAGCTCCGAAGGATTGTATTTGCTTCAAAGAGCTAGAGACGAATCTCATCGTTTTGCTATTGCTTATCATAGAAAAAAACGCGCAAAGGCAATGTTGTATTCATCTATTGACTCAATTCCTGGAATTGGTGAATCTTATAAAAAACGTTTGCTTTCAAAATTTGGTAGTGTTAAAAATCTAAAAGAAGCAAGCATAGAAGAGTTGCAAAAAGTTCCTGGAATCGGTTTGTTAAAGGCTAAAACTATTTATGAGTTTTTGCACTCTCAATAAATCTAAACAATTCTATGGCATGTTGATTAGTCATGATAAGCAACTAGCCTTATAAGTATGTCTCAAGAAATCGAAATAGGTTTGGGCAAAAAAGCCCGAGTTGCTTACTCACTAGACGATATTGCTATACTTCCTTCTCGTCGTTCTCGCGACCCAAAGGCTGTATCTACATCATGGCAAGTCGACGCTTATAGTTTTGACGTACCAGTGATTGCTGCGCCAATGGATTCTGTTACAAGCCCAGATACGGCTATTGCAATGGGCCAAATGGGAGCGTTGGGCGTGCTAGATTTGGAAGGATTGTGGACTCGTTACGAGAATCCAGAACCACTTCTTAAAGAAATCTCAGAGCTTAAAGACGAAGTTGCAACTAAGCGCATACAGGAGATTTATTCGGAGCCAATCAAGCCAGAACTTATTGTTAAGCGCTTGCACACAATTCGCGATGCAGGTGTTACGGTTGCAGGTGCTCTTTCTCCGCAACGCACTCAAGAATTTTATTCTACTGTTCTAGAAGCAGGCGTTGATTTATTTGTTATTCGCGGAACTGCTGTTAGTGCGGAGCATGTTTCTAAAGACCATGAGCCTCTTGACTTAAAGAAGTTTATTTACGATTTAGACGTTCCAGTTATTGTTGGAGGTTGCGCAGACTACACTTCCGCATTGCATCTTATGAGAACTGGTGCTGCTGGAATCCTTGTTGGTTTTGGCGGTGGCGCTGTTTCTGCAACAATGAATACGCTCGGAGTTCAAGCGCCTATGGCAACTGCTATTGCAGACGTTGCAGAAGCTCGCAGAGATTATATGGATGAGTCTGGTGGACGATACGTTCAAATTATTGCAGATGGCGGAATGGGAACGTCTGGTAACTTTATTAAGGCACTTGCTATGGGAGCAGATGCAGTAATGCTTGGCACTCCTTTAGCGCGCGCAACCGAGGCTCCAGGCCGAGGAATGCATTGGGGAGCAGAAGCTCGTCATCCTTCTTTGCCGCGTGGTATGCGAACGAATGTTGGAACTGTTGCTCCTCTTGAGAATATCTTGTTTGGGCCAAGTCATATGGCAGATGGAAAGACTAACCTTATTGGTGCTTTAAGGCGAACAATGGCATCTACTGGATATGTTGATGTTAAGAGTTTCCAGCGTTGTAGTGTTGTTTTTAACCCATTCCATCAAGATATAAGGTAAATCATTAAAATCCTATTATTATCTTATTAATGATGAATAGAATTGCGCGCTTGATTCAATTTTGAGTGCGCAATTCTTGTTTATAGGCCAAAAAGTGTGTAAAGCTAAGTTGATGAATGTTCTTGAAATAGAATTAGTAAGTTAGCTTTTAGCTCATAATCCCGTTTTTGATAGTTTTGTTTTGTTTTTGCTAATAAACTTAATATTCCAGAATTTTGCAAAGTCAAGTTAGTTTTCAACACCATTATTGATATAACATGTGTAAGTCTATAGAGATTATCTATATATATAGGATTATCGATATAAATAATCTATTATAAAAATACGGTTAAATCTAGATTCTTAAGCAAGCTATTTAACACGTTTAACTAAAAATATTGCAAAAAACAATAAAAGATTTTAGCAAACAAGTAAAGATTGGAGTTGTTATGAGCCTTATTGGTACGCATATTCTTCCGTTTAAGGTAAATGGATACAAGAATGGCAATTTTGTAGAAGTAAGCGACAATGACGTTCTTGGAAAATGGGCTATTTTCTTCTTCTATCCAGCAGACTTTTCATTCGTGTGCCCAACAGAGCTTGAAGATCTTGCAAACCACTATGAAGAGCTTCAAAAATTAGGTGTAGAAGTTTATTCTGTTTCAACAGATACGCACTTTGTTCACAAAGCTTGGCACGATGATTCTAAAGCTATTGCAAAAGTTCAATACACAATGCTTGGAGACCCAAATGGCGCGCTTTCTAGAAACTTTAATGCGCTAAATGAGGAATCTGGTTTAGCTCATCGCGCAACTTTTTTGCTGGATCCTCAAGGCAATATTCAATTCTACGAGATGACAGCAGATGGAATCGGCAGAAACGCCGACGAGATGATTCGCAAAATTAAAGCTGCACAATTTATTGCATCTCACCCAGGAGAAGTATGCCCAGCAAAGTGGGAGCAGGGAGAAGAAACACTTGCTCCATCTATTGACTTAGTTGGAAAAATCTGATTTTAACAGTTGATTTTATTTGCTTATTTTAACTGCTGATTTTATCGACTGGTTTTAACACAATTTACACGTTGCTTTGATTGCTACAGAAAGTGAAAATAATGACTTTATTAGATTCAAATTTAACTACTCAACTTGCTGGATTGCTAGAAAAAATGGTTAATCCGATTAATCTTGTTGCGTACGTTGATAGTAGTGAAAATTCTCAAAAAGTTATTGAGCTTTTGCAAGAAGTAGCAAATCAAAGCAACAAAATCACTGTTATAAAAGGTGATAAAAGTAGCACGAAGCGAATCCCAAGTTTTTCAATTACTAATCCGCAAAATAACATTTCTGTAAGTTTTGCAGGTTTGCCACTTGGTCACGAGTTTAGCTCTTTAGTTTTGGCGATTTTGCAAGTAAGTGGTTATGCTCCAAAAATAAGTGACGAGCAGCGCAAAGCAATTTTGCAACTTGGAAGTCATGATATTACTACATACATGTCTGTTACTTGCATTAATTGCCCAGAGGTTGTTCAGTCACTTAATACAATTTCGATTATTAATCCAAAAGTAAAGCATATTGCTGTAGAAGGAAGCGCTTTCAAAGACGAGGTAGATGCTCTTGGTGTAATGAGTGTTCCTGCTGTTTTTGAAAACGGAAAGATGATTTCTTCTGGAAGGTCATCTATAGACGAATTAGTTGCGATGCTTTTAAGTCAAGAAGAAAATGGGGATTCTAGCGATTCAAGCGATTCTACGGAGGCAAGCGATTCTTCACTAGCGCAAAAAATGAACGCTAAAAACCCATACGACGTTCTTATTGTAGGCGGAGGTCCTGCTGCCAGCGCTGCTGCGATTTACACAGCTAGAAAAGGTCTTAAAACAGCAATGATTATGGACCACAGAGGCGGTCAGGTTGTTGAAACAGAAAGCATTGAAAACCACATTTCTCAAACGCACACAACAGGCGCAAAGCTGGCTAACGATTTAACAAACCACATTGCTCAATACAATATTGACGTATTTACTCCCGATTGGGCTACGTCTTTAGACGTTGCAGAAAAGCCTTACGGATTACACACAATTAACACTAAATCTGGCGGAAGTCTAAAAGCTAAAGCGGTGATTATTGCAACAGGCGCTACGTGGAGAACGCTTGGTGTTCCTGGAGAAGATGAATACAGAAACAGGGGAGTGTCGTTCTGCCCGCATTGCGATGGCCCTTTGTTTAAGAACAAGAATGTTGTAGTTGTTGGCGGAGGAAATTCTGGAGTCGAAGCTGCAATAGACTTAGCAGGAATTGCAAATCACGTTACTGTTATAGAGTTTATGGATTCTCTTAAAGCGGATCAAATATTGCTAAACACTTTACATTCTCTTTCTAATGCAAATGTAATAACAAGTGCATCCCTTAGCAAAATAGATGGAGATAACAAAAAAGTTACCGCAGTGCATTATATGGATCGCAATGAGAATAATGCGGAAAATCGTGAGAAAATTTTACACACAGACGGAGTGTTTGTTCAAATTGGTTTAATGCCAAATACAAAGTGGATTGAAAATAAACTAAGCTTAAACAATCGAGCAGAAATAGTAACAGATAGAAAAGGATGCACGAGTATTCCTGGAATTTTTGCTGCTGGCGATTGCTCGGATGAGCCTTATAAGCAGATTGTTACAGCATACGGGTCTGGCGCAAATGCAGCTCTTAGTGCTTTCGACTATTTAATTAGAGACCCACATAATTAAAATCATGCATTGAACATTCATAGAACTCGCTTAGAATACGCATATAGCACGCCTATAGTACGCATAGAAAGATAAATACTTGAACATTAAATCGCTTGAATACTTAATTGCTTTTGCAAAAGAAGAAAGCTTTACAAAAGCTGCCGAGCGCATGCACGTTTCTCAGCCAACTTTATCTACGCAGATTAAAAAGCTAGAAGACACGCTTGGAGTTTGTCTTATTGAGAGGACTCCAGGAAAGCAGATTTTAACTCCTGCAGGAAGGGAAGTAGTGTATTATGCAAAGCGTATTCATTCAGATGTTTCTAACATTTATCAAGCAGCAAGGCGCTTAGAAGATCCTTGGTCTTCTACTATAGTTTTGGGCATTTTCCCAACATTATGCCCATATCTTTTGCCTAGAATAATACCTGTTCTGCGTAAGATTAAGCCGAATTTTACTATTCGTTTTGTTGAAGAAAAGTCCGCAACTTTAATCGAATTGCTAAATAATGGTCAAATCGATGCAGCAATATTGAGTGAAAAGTTAGACGAATCGTCAATAAAGGTTAATCACATTTTTGATGAAGATTTTGTTTTAGCAGCGTCAACAAATTCGCAATTAGGAAACCAAAAATCTCCAATCGATTTGTCTCAATTATCTAGTCAAAAAATACTTCTTTTGGAAGATGGACATTGTATGAGACGAAGTATGATTGATGTTTGTCAAAAGGTTGGAGCAAAACAGTCCGAATTTTGTGCAACATCTTTGGAAACCTTACGATACATGGTTGTTGGAAGCAAAGATGTAACATTACTTCCGCGTCTTGCGACTCTTCCGCCTATTGTTCAGCCAGCTGGTTTAACAATTCGCGAGTTTAATAGTCCAAAGCCGTACAGATCGCTGTACTTAAATTGGCGAGCTGCTTCTCCAGTAGACAAGATTATGGAAGGATTATGCACGATTATTTGTGGAACTTGCGCGAATTTGCATAAAAAATAGTTGCGATCATATATTTGCATATTTAACATGATTTAGCAGAATCTTAGTAAGATTTTCGATAAAATTTGATTGCATGCTTGCGATTCAACAATCATTTATATTTAGAATGTTCGCTATACTTAGAATGTTCAGTAAGAATCAATAAGATGCGTATAAATCAATTGTGTAGAATTTTATTGTCTTACGTTAAAGTTGTGCAATAAGAAAGAATGGGGATTATGCAAAACCAAGTGCAATCTAGCAATAACGCTGATTCAATCTGCCATAATGCAAAAAATTGCAATTATGACGCAGATAGAAGCATGCAGATTGCGCTACGTACAATTGATACGCTTTGGGAGAGCAAAAACTCAATTCCTGTTAAGCTATTTTCAAAAAAACATATTTTTAACGATTTTCCTTTTATGCCTAGCTCAACAAAACTGGGTTGGATTAAGATTTACGGCAAAAAACAAGGTATTTCAATTGGATTGTTTAGCAAAGATTGCAAGCGTTTTTACCAAGTTGCTGTTGCTGATTTAGAAGGCAGAGTTTACGAAGGACACACTGTAACAATTGAAGATACAACGGAAAATATACCCGAATTGTCTTTTGTTGAGCAAAACTCTATGACTCTTTCTAACTCAGATAGATTCTACGGTTGCATTGATAAAAAAACTACTCGAGCAAGCCATAAAGCGAGCCATAGCGCAAGCCATATCAAAAAAAGTGGTTTTAAGAATAAGTCAAATAATGATTTAGTTGTTATTAAGGGAGATGTTGTTGTTCAAACTTCTAAAGATGGCGGAATTCAATGGGTATCGTCTTGGATTCGCAAAGCAAATACTAAAAAAGAAACTTATACGCTAGAAGAAACGCGTGTAGATTTGCCTAATAATTTGCGTTGCAATCTTAGTTATTTTGACGCAATCGCTATATCTTACTTTGCGTCATTTTTTGTACCAGATATGTTGTTAGCTTTTAGTGGATTTGGATCTGGAAACATATTTAGGCATCTTACAAAAGAAGCACCTTTGAGGGCTATTAGGCGAAGCGTTTGCGACGCAAACACAGCAGAAAGAGCTGGTTTACGCGTTTCTGCAATGGAGAAATATTTTACGTACTTAATGGCAGACGCTGGAGCATTAGAGGACGCTGGAGCATTAGAGGCTGAACACGCCGCTGAAAGATTGCATTTGCAAAAATCTAAATGTTCAGACGCAAACTTTTTAGTTTGGGATGATTCTTTGGAAGCAAAATCCGCGTTAAAAGCTTTGCGTATAGAAGGTGCAATAAACAGATTCCAGTCTATTAGCAATTGCTTAGAAGAAAACTGCTCTAATGGCGGTGATTTAACAGAAAATAATGCAACTTATAATCAAGTTTGCGCAATGGATATGGCTTTTATAAACGATCCAGCTTTTTGCGCAAGTGGCGAGATCGACATGAATTCTTTTGGAAATCCGTTGCAAGACAACAATATTAGGCCATTATTGCATTTGCTTAATCGTGCAAGAAAATCTAATGATTTGTATATTTATAAAGCTAACGGATCTTCTAATTGTGAATGGTCGTACAGGCAAAGACTTTCTGAGCTAATCAGAAGCCTTTATTTGCCTTTTAGGTTCGATGCTGATTTTAGATCTAATTTAGATAGTGGAAATGTTGCATTAGCGTTTATGGCAACAGGCAATTCAATGATGCCTACTTTAACATACGATTCTGCTAAAAAAGATTTTGTTCCAATAAGCGAACAAAACAGATCCAAAATGACAACTAACTACAATCTTCGTATTGGATTAATGTTGGCTACTCTTGCTTTTGGTGCTAGCGAAGAAGTGCAAAACGTTTCAATAAGATTGGATTCAATCGGCTTAGAGGAAATGGTTGCAGCTCAAGACGTTGCTATGAATAAAATTTTAAGCCAAACGATTAATGCGATTAATCACATGAATAAAAATGCTGCAAGAGCAAAAGGCGATCCAAAAGATGGGGATATTCATGGAGATGTTAGTAATGGATTTGCTAATTTAGGATCGAACGCAGATAGTAGCTCGGATAGTGCTTCAGATAATTTTGTTGAAAGCGTTGTAGAAAATCTTGAAGATACAAGCGCGAACAACAGTGATAACAGTAGTAACACTAATCGTAGTGATAATAGCGATAGCAATAATAGCGCAAAAAACGAAGACCCAATGGCAGCGTTTAGCAAATCTCCTTCGATTATACCGTTGCTAACTGTTACTTTTACTAGAAAGTCGTTTTTAAAGCACATACGCGCAAACGGATTAAATAATCCTCTTGAAACGTATAAAAAGTTTAATGCAACTTTGCAAGTTGATGAAAACGGCTCATTAAACCAAATTGAGCCAACGTTTGACTTACGAGACAGTTGCTTTGCGCCGCATGGTGCTCAAGAAGAACCAGAGTTTTCCGACATAATTTTTGACGCAAAGTCGCAAGAATTGTTAGCAACTCAAGACGCAAAAGGCCTTTCAATACAGCGCGAAGACGTTTTACAACAAGCGGTTGCTGATTTTAATCACATAGCGTCTAAAGCAATTATGACGAACGCAGAAAAAGCTCGTATGGCAATGGATATTGTTGAAAGCATTAACGATCCAGAGCTAAACGATCAAGCAAACCATGTAATAAGTGCATTAATAGACGAAAAAGAAATACCAGAAATATCGTTTAACACTTCAAAAGATATTTACAATATGCGAGTGCATGCTCACGAACAATTTATGAGTGGAGATTTAGAAAGCGCAATCGAAGAGTATGAAAACAATATAAAGCATTTTGACGATATGTTTGCTTCTGGGGATGTTGTTCCAAGATACTTCAACTCGTATGCTGAGCGCGTTGTTTATAATCGCATGTTTGCAACGCAAAACGAGCAAATGAGGCTTATACCAGACGGACTTTTCTACGCGCATATGGAGATTGCGGATTTACTCGGCCAGCTTGGAAGGAGTAAAGAGGCGCTAAAACATCTAAATACAATGGTTTCTTATGCTCCAACGTATGTTATATCTCACTTAAAGTTAGCTTCGCAATTATCTCGTCAAGAAGATTGGCCTTCTGTAGAAGCAGTATGCTTAAACGCTTTACAAGTATGTTTCGATAGAGAAGATGCTGCGTTTATTTACTACAGGCTAGCATACGCAGAGTGGATGCAAGATAACTTCCCGCTCGCTGTTGCTGCATATATGGTTGCAGATGACTTGTTTAGTGAAAAAAATGAATCTCTAGAAGTAGAGCTTGCAGAACTCTTAAGTAGAGTTGAATCTCAATGCATTTCTGTTCCTAGAAGCTTGCATCAAGCAAAAGAAATGCTAGAAATCAATAATATTGTGAATTGGCCAGATGTTAATGCATATGAGATTATTGACGAAGCTGCAAAAGTCACTGTTAATGAGGGTATGTTTGTTATTGCGCGAACTCTTTCTGTTGCTAGATCTAGAATGCTGTTTAGAAACGATTCTTCTGAAAGTATTGTTCAAATGCAATTTTTGCGATCTCTTAACGCTTAATAAATTCTTGTTAAATGGGTTATAAAATAGACTAAAACGCTTTGAAGGGAAGACTCATGGCTGCATCTAATGGTGATTCAATGCAACATTCGAGTGGTGCTCAATTGTCACTTTTTGATGATCTAGATAGTGTTAATAATGTTGAAAATATACAAAATAATAATGAGCCAAGCGTTAATGGCAAATTTGCATCAACGATTCAAAGCGTAAAGCAATCACATGATGTAACAAGTGATTTAAGTGAGTCTAACACTTTTAGTTCAATCGCAGATTTTGACAATTGGATTGCTAAGCTAGAGCCGTCAGATTCGGACGCAATGCAATTAGCTAAGCTTGATCCTTCGCTTTTAACAACAGAACAAGGCGCAAGATTATGGGCAAAATTGGCTGCATGGGCGCAAGCAGATCAAATCGCATACTATGTTGACGATTCTCCAACAAGCTCCGACGCAGCTTACGACGCAAGAATGCGAGTTTTGAGCGCACTTGAGGCTACTTTCCCGATTTTAGACACGCCTCAATCGCCAACGCATAGAGTTGGCGGAACTTTTTCTAACGATTTTGCACCAGTTCGTCACCCTTCAAGAATGATGAGCTTGGATGATGTTTTTTCGATTGATGAATTAAAATCTTGGTATAACAGCATTATTCGAGACTTGCAATGGCCTGAAAATAAGCCGCTGCCAATGACATGCGAAGTAAAAATCGATGGTCTTGCGCTAAATCTTATTTATCGAAATGGAACTTTGGAACAAGGGCTAACCCGAGGAGACGGTGTTACTGGAGAAGACATATCGCTAAACGTAAGAACAATCGAAGAAATTCCTACGCAATTGCATGGTGAAGATCCAGACGATATTCCAGAATTTGTGGAAATCCGCGGTGAAGTATTTATGAAGTGGGCGGATTTTAGAAAGCTAAACATTGAGCAAGAAGATTTAGGCAAAGCTCCTTTTGCAAATCCAAGAAATGCAGCTGCAGGCTCTTTAAGACAAAAAGATCCTAGAATTACATCTACAAGACGTTTGAGTTTTATAGCACACGGATTAGGAAATCTAAAGTGGAAGGACTTAGCGCAAAGCGGTGGCGAATCTAATGCGCATACTCAAACATCATTCAACCAATCGGATGCTTACGAATTGTACAAAAAATGGGGTATTCCTGTTTCTCCATATACGCGCAAGGTTACGTCTTTTGAACAAATAGAAGACATGATTGATTACTATGGTGAGCATAGAAACACTATTATTCATGCATTAGATGGAATTGTAGTAAAAGTAGATGATCGCGCATTGCAAAGAAAGCTCGGAGCAACTTCTAGAGCGCCGCGTTGGGCAATTGCGTACAAGTATCCGCCAGAAGAAGTTAATACGCGCTTAAAAGATATTGTTGTTCAAGTTGGAAGAACAGGAAGAGTAACTCCAGTAGCTGTTTTAGAGCCAGTAACTGTTGCAGGTTCCACTATATCTCGTACAACTTTGCACAATCCATACGAAGTTGAACATAAAGGTGTACTTATTGGAGATACTGTTGTTGTGCGTAAAGCTGGAGATGTTATTCCAGAATTAGTTGGACCTGTGCTCAAATATAGAAATGGCAGAGAAAATGAATTGAAAAATTTCGTTATGCCAGAGTATTGTCCATCTTGCGGAACAAAGCTTGCTCCTACAAAAGAAGGCGACAAAGATATTCGCTGCCCTAATGTAGAAAATTGCCCAGCTCAGCTTACTGAGCGCATAATCAACTTGGCTTCAAGACAAGCTTTTGATATTGAAAATCTTGGCGAAGCATCCGCTCTTGCTCTAACTAATCCAGAAGATTCTAGGCCAATAACGTCAAAAGTTTATATTGAAGATAAAAGCATAAGCAAAATAGTTGTTGAGCGAGGATCTTCTAATCCGCCGATTCTACCAGAGTCGAATTGCTGTCTTCCTGCTCCTCAAACTCCTGTTCTTACTAGCGAAGCCGATATCTTTAACCTTAGTGCTAACGATTTGCGAAATGTTAAAGTTTGGAAGGAAATTCCGCTTGTTGAAGAATGGGAAGAAGTAGGAAAAGACGGAAAACTTAAAAAACGATCTAAAAAGATTGGCGGAAGTGGATTATGGAGGCAAGTCTCAGCTTTTTGGACTAGGCCTCTAGAAGCTACTAGAAGAAAGTCGAATGATGATTCTAAAGATTCTAACGACTTTAGTAATTCTAACGACTCTACTAGTGATGAGTCTAACGAATCTTTTAATCCAAACTACCCAATGTTTGAAGTTCCTGTGGATGCTTACGTAACAAAGCTAGTTGAAAAGAAAATTCGCGTAAATAATGTTCTTAAAACAGTTGAAGCGCCAGAATACACTCGTCCTAGCGAAACAACAAGAGCAATGCTAGAAGAAATAGCTCAAAAAGGTAAGTCTGCGCCTCTTTGGCGTGTGCTAGTGGCACTTTCTATTCGCAGGCTTGGTCCGCCAACTGCTCGCCTTATAGCTGCAAGGTTTGGCTCAATCGAAAATATTGCAAATGCGACTATTGAGGATTTAACTCAAATTGATGGCGTTGGTCCAGAAATTGCTCAAGCTGTTTTTGATTGGTTTGAAAAATCAAAAGATTCTAACGATTGGCGTAGCGAAGTTTTAAGAAAATGGGAAGAAGCTGGAGTTGTTGGAAACGATTCTGCACAATCCAATAATCTTGAGCAAACGCTTAGTGGCAAAACTGTTGTTGTTACAGGGTCTTTAGAAGATTTCACACGAGATTCTGCTAAAGAAGCTATTGTATCTAGAGGTGGAAAAGCTGCATCTTCTGTTAGTAAAAAAACGTATTGTGTGATTGTTGGAGCAAATGCTGGATCTAAAGAAGCTAAAGCAGAAGAATTTGGCATACCAATGTTGAACGAGAATCAATTTAAGATTTTACTTAAAACAGGTAGTGTTGAATCTGCACTAAAAAACGATATTACACTTGATTCGCAAAGTGAATTGTAAAAACATGAGTAATAATCTTGTTGAATTAGAAACGCGTATCTACGACTTATTGGGTAGTGTGATTGATCCAGAATTAGGGCGTTCTGTTACCGAATTAAACATGGTTACGGGCGTTCGCGTAAGCGAAAAATCGTGCGAAAAATCATGCGAATCAAATAATCATAATCCAACTTATAGCGTTTCTATAGATATTGAGCTTACTGTTCCAGACTGCCCATTAGCTCAAGTTATTACGCAAAGAGTTCAATCAGTTGTAGCAAAGTACCCAAATGCAACGCTTATTCCAACAGTAAACGTAAGCGCTATGAGCAAAGATAAGCTTGCAAAGCTTGTTTTGGATTTAAAAGAGGAGCGTAAAGAAAATCCATTCAACAAAAATGGTGTTAGAACAAGGATTTTTGCTATTGCATCTGGAAAAGGCGGAGTTGGCAAGTCTTCTATAACAGCTAATTTAGCTGCCACTTTTGCATCTCTTGGCTACAAAACAGCAGCAATAGATGCAGATGTTTATGGTTTTTCATTGCCACGCATGTTTGGAATTACAACTCAACCGACTAATCTGAACGGCATGCTTATGCCAGTTGAAGCTTGGGGAGTTAAGCTGATTTCTATTGGAATGTTTGCTGGAACAGATCGCGCGATTTTGTGGCGAGGACCTCGTTTGCAACGTTCTCTTGAGCAATTTCTATGCGATGTTTGGTGGGCAGATCCAGACGTGCTTCTTTTAGATTTGGCTCCTGGAACAGGAGATATGGCTTTAGCTGTTGCACAATCATTGCCGAATGTGGAGCTTGTTGTTGTTACAACACCTCAGCCTAGTGCTTCGGATGTTGCTGTTAGAGCGGGGCTTATGGCTTTGCAAATTCCAGTTAATGTGCGCGGTGTTGTAGAAAATATGAGTTGGTTTGATAATAATGGAGCACGACTAGAAATCTTTGGTTCGGGAGGCGGAAAGCGCGTGAGCGATCAGCTTTGCAAAGCTCTTGGTAAGAGTGTTCCTCTTCTTGCTCAAATTCCGTTAGACACAAGTATTAGAGAAATTGGAGAATCGGGAAGACCTGCTGTTCTTACAAAAGATGGCAAACTAGCAAACACTCAATTAGCTAATACATTTGTTAGTCTTGCAAAATCATTAATCGATTAATCGATAAAAAATGAGGCCACTTGACTTTTCGTCAAGCAGCCTTATTTTTGCAATATGCTTTGATTAATGCTTTGCTTTATAAGCCAAACTACTTAATAGCGTTAAGCCACTGTTCTTTAGTTGCTTTTTCTGCCTGTAGCTTAGCTTTACGCTTTGCATCTTTTTCGCTTGCAATCTTAGACTCAAGCTCCTCGAGTTGAGCCTTTAATTGCGCAGCAAAACTAGACTTGCGAGCATCTGCTTCTGGGTCTGCATCCTTCCAAGCAGCATCTTCAACAGCCTTAATCTTCTTATCTACATCGTTCAAGCGAGATTCAATTCTGCGCATATCTTCGCGTGGAACAAAACCAATCTTGTCCCATTCTTCTTGAATCTCAGACAATGCTTTGCGAGCAGCTTTAGCAGCTTCTTCGTCTTTAACAGGAACAAGAGCTTCTGCTTTAACGAGCAAAGCTTCCTTCTTGCTAAGATTTTCTTTTTCGCCAGCGCTCATCTTTTCTCTATCTTCTTGACGAGCATGGTAGAAAGCATCTGCAGCTTCGCGGAACTTAGTCCACAATTCGTCGTCGTGTTGACGTCCAGCATTTCCAGCCTTCTTCCAGCGGTCCATCAAAGCATTAAACTTCATTGAAGTTTCACGCCATTGAGTAGAGTCCTTTAGGCTTTCTGCTTCTTTTATGATTGCTTCCTTAATCTCTTTAGCACTATTGCGCTCATTGTCTCGCTCTTTAACCCAAGCAGAGCGAGCTTGAGAGAATGCAGAACGGGCTTTAGAGAAACGCTGCCAAAGAGCATCCGCATCCGCCTTGTTTAAGTGAATTGTAGTGCGCTGATGCTGCTGCCACTTATCGAACAGCGAACGAAGCTTATCGGAAAGCGAGCGCCAGTTTGTAGACTCGCCCATTTGTTGAACAAGCGCTTCTGCCTGTTCAACAATTGCTGTGCGATCTTTAAGAGCTTTTTCTAATTCTGCTTTGCGAGCTTTAGCGAGTTCTTCTTTTTTAGATGCAGCTTTAGTTTTTAGCTCGGCGTGTCGCGCGCTTAAAGCGGCAAGATCTCCAACAACAGATGGCTCCTTAAGCTCCGCATCTAAAGTAGCTAAGGTTTCGTCAATTTCCTTTGGCCTTACGTTAGAAGATTCAAGTCTTTTTTCAAAAAGATCAAGCTTGATCTTTAAGTCAAGATAACGGTGTACGTAGAAAGTCAAAGCGTCTTCTGGAGTGCCAGTAGAGTATTGCCCTACTTCGCGTTCTCCACCAGCTTCTCGAACATACACATTTCCATTTTCATCAACACGCCCAAAGGTTTTTGCGCCTTTAACGTCTTCTTCGCTATACGAGATAGCTGGAACAGCAGCAACAACGCGAGCTTTATTTGCTAAGCTTGCAGGCGAAGGAGCATGCGGCTTTGGGGTAGCTTGTTTAGTAGTTTCTATAGGTTTAGTCTGTTCGGTCACGGGACGACTCCTTAGAGCATATGCACGGTAATAGTGTTACGAATAAGTATGACGGTAAGCCATGATTTTTCCGTAACATAACCTATTATAGTGGACATGGTACAAGGCTCATCAATATCTGGTTTTCCGGAGTGGCTTCCAAGCGAGCGCGCTGTTGAGCAGCGTGTTATGGACACATTGCGGGAAGTATTTGAATTAAATGGTTTTATAGGCATTGAAACTCGTGCTGTTGAGCAGGGTTCAAGCTTGTTAAAAAAGGGTGAAACTAGCAAAGAAATATATCTTTTATCTAGATTGCAAGAAGTGGGTCACGAAAGCGACACTCCAGTTGAAAATCGCATTGGATTGCACTTTGATTTAACAGTTCCTCTTAGCAGGTATGTTGTTGAACACACTGGCGATTTAGCATTCCCATTTAAGCGTTGGCAAATGCAAAAAGTTTGGCGTGGAGAGCGTCCACAAGAAGGACGTTTCCGTGAGTTCGTTCAAGCAGATATTGACGTTGTAGGAAATGGCGACTTGCCATCTCACTACGAAGTGGAGCTTCCACTTGTTATGGTAGAAGCACTTGAGCGTTTGCGTGAGTTTGGCTTGCCAAAAGCCACTGTTCACGCAAATAATCGCAAGCTGTCCGAAGGCTTTTATAGAGGAATTGGCTTAAGCGATATTGAAGGTGTTCTTCGAGAAATCGATAAGCTAGATAAGATTGGCGCAAAAGAAGTTGCAAATCTTCTTGTAAAAGAATGCAAAGCTACGGATTCTCAAGCTGCAGCATGCTTAGAGCTTGCAGAGCTTAGCGCAAATAGCGGAGAAGAATTAAAGACTAAATTCAACGCTTTATGCGATAAAAACAATATTTCTAGAGATGCTAACAATGAATCTTACGCATTAGCGATTGAAGGCGTAGAAACGCTTGCGATGATTGTAGACGATGCGTCAAAAATTCGTCCAGGATCTGTTGTTGCTGATTTGAAGATTGCGCGCGGCTTGGATTACTACACTGGCTCAGTCTACGAGACGTTCCTAGAAGGCGCTGAATCCCTTGGGTCAATCTGCTCTGGTGGAAGATACGACAATCTTGTTTCTCAAGGAAACAAAAAGTATCCAGGAGTAGGTCTTTCTATAGGACTTTCGCGCTTGCTTTCTTACATGCTTCACACATCTGGAGCTACAGTTTCACGCGTTTCTCCTGCTGCAGTTTTGGTTGCAGTTTGGAATGAGGAAGATAGGCCATCTTGTAATCAGATTGCTCAAAAGCTTCGCTCTAGAGGAATCGCAACAGACGTATCTCCAAGTGCTGCAAAGCTTGGTAAACAAATCAAGTATGCAGATAAGTTGGGTATTCCTTACGTTTGGTTCCCAGCAGATAGTACAGATTCTGAATCCAGCAAAGACGAAGTAAAAAACATTATTACGGGAGAACAAGTTTGTGCAGACGTTATGTCTTGGCAGCCAGATGACGCATATGCTCATCAAGCTGTTTCTTGCGCTCAATAATTTTAATTTACTTTTAAGATTTAAGATTTGCAATTTGCTTTTTAAGATTTTAATATTTGAAAGCGCGATTCATGCGGTAAACTATTAAAGTCAAAACAAAAATTAACAAAATTATTCAAACAAGGAAGTGGACTTATGAGCCAGACGGCGTATCGCACACACCATGCCGTTGAAGTGACTGAGACATTAGTTGGACAAAACGTAACCATTGCTGGTTGGGTTGATCGTCGCCGCGACCACGGTGGCGTTGCCTTTGTAGACGTTCGAGACAACACTGGCTTAGTGCAAGTTGTTATTTACGATGAAGAAACTGCGCGACCATTGCGTAGCGAGTTTGTTGTGCAAGTTACTGGCGAAGTTCGCTTGCGTCCAGATGGCAATGAAAATGACCATTTAGCAACAGGAAAAATTGAAATCGTTGCAAATAAAGTAACAATTCTCGCTAAGTCCGATGCGTTACCATTCCAAGTTTCTACAGCTTTGGAAAACGAGTCCGAAAACAAGCTTCCTAGCGAAGACGTACGTTTGAAGTACCGTTATCTTGATTTACGCCGTCCATCTATGCAGCGTAATCTAAAGCTCCGCTCAAACATGGCTAAGGCAGCTCGTCATGCTTTGGAAGATATGGACTTTACTGAGGTAGAAACACCAACGTTTATTAAGTCCACTCCAGAAGGCGCTCGCGACTTTGTTGTTCCAGCGCGCTTGGTTCCAGGCTCTTGGTACGCTCTTCCACAGTCTCCTCAGCTTTTAAAGCAGTTGCTTATGGTTTCTGGTGTTGAGCGCTACTATCAGCTTGCTCGTTGCTATCGCGATGAAGACTTCCGTGCAGATCGTCAGCCTGAGTTCACTCAGCTCGATATGGAAATGAGCTTTGCAAGCCAAGAAGATGTTATGGCTATGGCAGAGCGCGTTATCGCTGCTATTTGGAAGGAAGCAGGCCACGAAATCACTCTTCCTTTGCCTCGAATCACTTGGCAAGAAGCAATGGATAAGTACGGTTCCGATAAGCCAGATTTGCGTTTTGGAAACCCACTTATTGAGTTGACTGACTTCTTTAAGAACACTCCATTCCGCGTGTTCCAAGCTCCTTATGTTGGCGCTGTGCTCTTTAAGGGCGGTGCCGAAACACCTCGTCGTCAGTTTGACGCTTGGCAGGATTGGGCTAAGCAGCGCGGTGCTAAGGGTTTGGCTTATGTAGTCTTTGGTGAAGATGGTGAGCTCAAAGGCCCTGTTGCTAAGAATCTTAGCGAAGAAGAACGCGCAGGACTTAAGGAAGCTGTTGGTGCGCAAGATGGCGATGCTGTGTTCTTTGCAGCAGGCAGCCGCGAATCTTCTCAGCTTTTGCTTGGTGCAGTTCGTGTAGAGCTTGCTAGCCGCGCAGGATTACTTCACCCAGATGAGTTTGCGTTTACTTGGGTTGTTGACTTCCCATTGTTTAAGCGAACGGATGATCCAGACGATGATGATGTTGCAGTTGGCCATTCTAAGTGGACTTCTATGCATCATCCATTTACAATGCCATCTGCTGATTGGATTGACAAGTTCGATAAAGACCCAGAGCATGCAATGAGCGATTCTTACGACATTGTTTGCAACGGAAACGAGATGGGCGGCGGCTCTGTTCGTATTCATCGCGATGATATTCAAGACCGTGTGCTTGACGTTCTTGGAATCGACAAAGCAGAGGCAGAAGAAAAGTTTGGATTCTTGCTTGAAGCGTTTAAGTATGGTGCTCCACCTCACGCTGGTATTGCTTTGGGCTGGGATCGTACTGCTGCAATTTTGGCAGGTGCAAGCTCGATTCGCGACGTAATCGCCTTCCCTAAGGCTGGCGGCGGCCGCGATCCTCTAACTGGCGCTCCTGCTCCAATCTCTGCTGAACAGCGTGCAGAAACTGGCGTTGATTACGATCCAGAAGAAGACGAATAGTCGCAAGCGTTAAACAAGAATTAATATTCATATATGCCGTTAAGTCGTTTGGTTAACTAAACCAAAATCAAGGCTTAACGGCATTTTTTTAAGTAAAATTAACATTTTTGTATCATTTTTAATGTTTTTCGTAACTTTATAGGTGGTTAAAAGTAACTATTACGATAAACGCATGTAACACAAGAACATTAGAATCCTTTTTATGGATACTAAATTAAACAACACAAAAAAAGTAGCACAGCCATTGGTGGAACTTAGCCATGTTGAAAAACATTATGGCAAGCTTCACGTTTTGAAAGATATTAACTTAACAGTTAATAAAGGCGAAGTGCTTGTTATTATTGGACCTTCTGGTTCTGGCAAGTCAACAATGTGCAGGACGATTAATCGTCTTGAAACAATCGACTCTGGAGATATTCGCATTGATGGTAAGCCTCTTCCTCAAGAAGGAAAAGAACTTGCTGCATTGCGTGCGGAAGTTGGAATGGTGTTCCAATCCTTTAATCTTTTTGCAAACAAGACAATTCTAGAAAACGTTACGCTTGCTCCTATTAAGGTTCGCCATATGGAACAGCAAGAAGCGGAAAGTTTAGCAATGGATCTTCTTGCAAGAGTTGGTGTAGATAATCAAGCAAACAAGATGCCTTCTCAGCTTTCTGGAGGTCAGCAGCAGCGAGTGGCAATTGCTCGCGCGCTTGCAATGCACCCAAAGGTTATGCTTTTTGATGAGCCTACATCTGCGCTTGATCCAGAAATGGTTAACGAAGTTCTTGATGTTATGGTTGAGCTTGCAAAAGAAGGTATGACAATGATTTGCGTTACTCACGAGATGGGCTTTGCGCGTAAAGCTGCAGACAAAATCGTGTTTATGGCAGATGGTCGTATTCTTGAGCAAAATACGCCAGAAGAGTTCTTTGAGAATCCAAAGACAGATAGAGCAAAAGACTTCCTTTCAAAGATTTTGACTCATTAATTTGATTCTTAATTGAAATCATTAATATCGATTTTTAAGTCTTTAAGAGGTAGCTATGAAATATTTACACAATATTGCTCTTAAGTGTAAGCGTTGCAGACTGGGATTCAGGCATACATATCGCGCAATTTTATCTATGGTTTGCGTATTGTGCTGCGTTTTCCCGCTTAGCGCTTGCAGTAGCGATAATCGAAGCAATGTAATACGCATTGGTATTAAGTTTGATCAGCCTGGTCTTGGTTTCAAAAAGTCTGGAACCTACGTTGGTTTTGATGTAGACGTTGCAAAGTATGTTGCCAAAAAGTTGGGTTACTCCGAAGATAGAATTGTTTGGAAGGAATCGCCTTCAAAACAGCGCGAAGCAATGCTTCAAAATGGCGATGTAGATATGATTGTTGCAACATATTCCATAACAGATGCCAGAAAAAACGCTGTTTCTTTTGCAGGACCATATTTTATTGCTGGTCAAGATTTATTGGTTCGTAAAGACGAGCATAAAGTAAGCGGTCCAGACGATTTAGATGGAAAGCGCTTATGCTCCGTAACTGGCTCTACGTCTGCAATAGTTATTAAAGAGAAATACTCTTCAAAAGTTCAACTTATGCAACAGCCTGGCTATGCAGAGTGCGCAACAGCATTATTCTCTGGAATCGTAGACGCTGTTACAACAGACGATATTATTCTCGCTGGTCTTGCTACAGCATCTAGAGGCAGACTAAAGCTTGTTGGTAAGCCATTTACCGAAGAACACTACGGAATTGGCATTAAAAAAGGAAACACTAAGCTAGCTAAGCGCATTAATGCTGCTCTTAAAGACATGATTAAAAATGGTTCATGGAAAAGAGCTTTAGACGATAACATGCGCGGAACTGGTTTTAAGCCAAACGCAAAGTATAATCCGCCAGTACCAGAAGAGGGGGAGGAGTAAAATGCAAGACTTTGTGCAATTATTTACCTCATACAATATTCCAGGAGCATTCTTAGTGAATATTGAAATCACATTGTGGAGCGTGCTTTTTTCCACGATTCTTGGCGTGATTCTAGTTATGATGAGGATTTGCCCAATCCATTCGCTTCGTCTTATTGCAGGCGCATACGTTGAGTTCTTTAAGAATATGCCTCTAACTATAATCATGGTTTTTATGGTTCTTGGCGTGTACGCACAGCTAAAGCTCGGTTTTTCCACTGTTTTTAGCGTAAACTTCTTCTGGCTTGCAATTGCTGGCTTGAGTTTTTACACTGCAGCATTTGTTTGCGAATCTTTAAGATCTGGCTTAAACACTGTACCTTTGGGTCAGGCAGAAGCATGTAGGGCGCTTGGACTTAACTTCTTCCAATCTGCTTCTAGTGTTATTTTGCCTCAAACTTTCTGCGGATCTGTAGCACCACTTGGAAACACGTTTATTGCGTTGCTAAAAAATTCCACTGTTGCTGCTGCTGCATCTGTTGCTACAGAAACATCTACTCTTATGAGCGAGATGATTGAAAGGCACGCAGATTTGATTGTTCCAATCTTTTTGATTTTTGCGTGCGGATACATTGTTTTAATTATTCCAATTGGTATTCTCACAACTTATTTGTCTAATAAGCTTGCGGTTAGAAGGTGATAAAAATGGCAAAAGAACAAGAAAAATCTCTGTTATTTGATGCGCCTGGACCTAAGGCTCTAAAGAAGATTCGCATTGCAAATATTGTTGCGTGCGCTGTGTTTGCGCTTATTGTTATTGCTTTGCTTTTAAGACTTAGCAATCCTCCAGAAGGCGAAAATCAGCTTTCGTGGGCATTGTGGAATCCAGCTGTAGAATCGGAAGCTTGGAGCGATTTTTATCTTCCAGGATTGTGGATGACTCTTAAAGCTTCGCTTCTTGCTGTTGTAGGCTCAATAGTTTTTGGACTTTTGTTTGGTCTTTTAAGACTATTGCCTAGCTTGATTCTTCGTAGCATTTCTGCCGTTGTAGTTGAGTTTTGCCGAGCTGTACCAGTGCTTTTGCTTATGATCTTCCTTTGGCGAGGATTTGCATTTGCTGGAATAAGTGGAGCGTCTTATTGGGCTGTTGTTTTGTCTTTGATTTTGTACAACGGTTCTGTTGTTGCAGAGTTAGTTCGATCTGGCGTTGGAAATCTTCCTAATGGTCAGCGCGAAGCATCTTTAGCTCTTGGACTTTCGCAATATCAATCTTTAACACAAATCGAAATGCCGCAAGCAATAATCGCAATGCTTCCTGCAGCTGTAACTCAGCTTGTTGTTGTGTTAAAAGATACTGCATTGGGTTCCATAATTATGTACACTGATTTGCTTCAGGAATCTAGACGACTTGGATCAATGTACTTTAACATTTTGCAAACTTTGACTGTTGCTGCAGTTGTATACTTCTTGATTTGCTGGGCGCTTTCTTGGTTTGCTGAATGGCTTCCATCAAAGCTTAGTAGCAGAACTGCAGCTCCAACAGAGCCAGAACCTGTTGCACCAATCGCAATTATGGATCCTTCTAACGTGAATCAGATTGCTGTTGCTAAGGAAGTTAAAGAGCTGCCACATGGTGGAACTCCTAGAAAGTACCACGTGCATCACCGCGGTACAAACGCTTCTATTCACCATTGGCGTCGTACGCGTTACTTGCAAGGCTATGATGAGCATCATCTAGAAACAGGTGACGAGAATCTAGAAGATAGTCAAAATACTAACCAAGATAAAAATAATAAAAAGCATGATTAATCTTAACTTTTAGATTAATCATGGATTGATAGCGCAATGGGTTTGATTCCGCCTATTGCGCTATTTTTATTCGTTTGATTTTATTAATTTGAACAAAACGCTTTTAGCATTTACAAAAAACACTGCTAAACATGTTCAAAATAAAAATCGATAAAAATCTACACAATCATGTTAAAAATCGTGTTGTGATGTGTCGTTATTGAAAGATATCATAGCAAAGATATGCTTGCGTTCGCCGTTATGACTGGAGGAAAGTTTTATGACTATCGCACAAGCGGGGGAAAGCAAGTCTCGTAGAGTTTTATTGAAACTCTCGGGAGAAGCATTTGGCGGTGGCGCCGTTGGTATAGATACTCATGTTATTCGTAGAATTGCTGGCGAGATTGTAAAAGCAGTGCATGAAGGCGTGCAAGTTGCAATTGTTGTTGGCGGCGGAAACTTCTTCCGCGGTGCAGAGCTTCAACAAGCTGGCATCGATCGTAGTCGCGGCGATTACATGGGTATGCTTGGAACTGTTATGAATTGCTTAGCTTTGCAAGATTTTCTTGAACAAGCAGGGCAGGCAACTCGCGTTCAAACTGCTATAACAATGGGTCAAGTTGCTGAGCCTTATATTCCACTTAAAGCAATTCGACACTTAGAAAAAGGCCGAGTTGTGATTTTTGGTGCAGGCGCTGGCATGCCTTATTTTTCAACCGATACCGTTTCTATTCAGCGTTCTTTAGAGATTCATTGCGATGAAGTTCTAATGGGTAAGAATGGCGTTGACGGAGTTTATAGTGCAGATCCTCGTAAAGATCCTAATGCTAAAAAATTCCTCACTCTTAATTACCATCGCGCGCTTGTTGATGGTCTTGCTGTTATGGACGCTTCTGCGCTTTCTATGGCTAGAGACAACAACCAAAAGATTCGCGTGTTTGGCTTAGAAGGAGAAGGAAACGTTACTCGTGCATTAGTCGGAGATCAAATTGGAACTTTGGTTTCTAACGACGAGCCTACGTTTGCTTAATAGATGAAATATTAGTGAATAATCACCAATAAATAAATCATCAATAAATAAAACATGCAAATTAGGCAATAATTTAACAACGTAAAATTTAACAATCACAAAATTTATAAATAGAATTTTAATTGGCACAACTAATACCAATAAAGGAGAACACATGCCAGCGATTATTGATCAGGCTCTTGAACAAATGAACAAGTCTGTTGAAGCTACAAAAGAAAACTTTATGGGCATTAGGACTGGTCGAGCTAATCCTGCTCTTCTTAATGGCATTATGGTTGACTATTATGGTGCTCCAACTCCTATTAAGGCTGTAGCTTCTATTGGCGTTCCAGAGCCAAGAACTCTTTCTGTTACTCCTTTTGACGCATCGCAAGCAAATGCTGTTGAAAAAGCTATTCGCGATTCAGATTTGGGTGTTAGCCCTAACAGAGATGGCAATGTTATTCGCGTTACAATGCCAGAGCTTACTGAAGATAGACGTAAGGAATACGTAAAGCTTGCTAAGACCAAGGCAGAAGAAGGCAAGGTTGCTGTTAGAAATATTCGTCGCAAGACTAAAGAAAGCATTGATAAGTCTGTTAAAGATGGCGAAATTGGCGAAGATGAAGGCGATCGCTTGCAAAAAGAACTAGATAAAGTAACTAAGCAAGTTACCGATTCCTTAGATGCTTTGCTAGAAGGCAAGCAGAAGGAAATCATGGAGGTTTGATTCTTTGGATTCAAATGCTACAAACGATGCTTATGAAGCTTTAACAGATATAAACAAGCGAACTGGCAGGAACATGCCACAAGCTATTGCAACTGCAGTGCTGCTGATTGCTGTAATTGTGGCATGTCTTCTTGTAAGTATAGATGCTTTTGTTGTTCTTTTAACTGTTTTTATGCTTCTTGCATTGTGGGAATTGCACGTTGACTTTGCTACAGCGGGGTTTAGGATTCCTTTTGCTATACTGTCTATTTGCTCGGTTATTACGATTTTTTCAACCTTCTACGCAAAGTGGCATGCAGTTGCAATGGCAAGTGGAATAACAGCCTCGCTTATTTTAACTGTTATTTTTGCAACTCTAAATAGCACTGTATCTAAAAGAACTATGCGTGCTGTAGAAAAGAAACTACAGCATGCAACTTCTAAAAGCCCAAAAGCTAGTACTTTTACTAATACAGCTGTTTCGTTGTTTGTAGTGTTGTATATTCCTCTTCTTGCTTCTTGCATTATTTTATCTATAGCTGATTCTAAACAAGCTGTAGCGCACGCAATGCTACTCATATTTTTACCTGCTTTAAGCGATACGGGCGGACTTTTTGCTGGAGCATGGTTAGGTAAACATAAGCTTTCTCCACGAATATCTCCAAAAAAGTCTGTTGAAGGACTTATAGGATCTATGCTTCTTGCACTAATCGGAGCTTACGCGATTGTTGCTGGATTCTATGGAACATCTTGGATTAAATTCTGGTGGATGCCTGCTGTTATGGGCATTTTGTCTGGAATTGTTGGAACTTTTGGTGATTTGTGCGCATCTATGCTTAAACGAGATATTGGCATTAAAGACATGGGTCATTTGCTTAAAGGTCATGGCGGTGTTCTAGATAGAGTGGACTCAATCTTGCTGTGCGCGCCAGTTTTAATGGCCTTAATCAAAGCAGTTGGATTCTAATATTAATTTTTACCAATTAAACGTTTTAACAAAAGTCCTTATGTTTTGTTGAAAGTAAAAGAAAATAAAGGAAAGTAAAGAATATGACGATTTGTGCTATTCCTAGTCCAAGTATTTCTCAAATTACATTCGGACCTATTACATTAAGATTTTATGCGCTTTCGATTCTTGCTGGAGCACTAGTCGCAATTTGGATTGCAAATCGCAGATGGAAGCGAGAAGGTGGAGATTTTAATCAAATTTTAGATATAGCTCTTGTAAGCCTTCCTATGGGAATTGTTGGCGCGCGTCTATATCACGTTATTACAACTCCAGAGAAGTTTTTTGGCGCAAATGGCGATTTTCTAGAAATTTTTAGGATTTGGAATGGTGGACTTGGAATCTGGGGCGGAGTGATACTCGGATCTTTGGCTGCTAGTGCATTTTGCGCGTACAGAAAATATCCTATAAGCCTACTTGCTGATTGTGCAGCTCCTGCATTGCTTGTAGCTCAAGGAATAGGGCGTTTAGGCAATTGGTTTAATCAAGAACTTTATGGCGCTCCTACAACACTTCCATGGGGATTAAAACTTAATTATTCGGCATCAAATGCAATTGGTCACGCTGAAAGATGCTACGACGGTCTTACATGCCCAGAAGGCACACTTTTCCATCCAACGTTCTTGTACGAGATGCTTTGGAATTTTGCAGGCGCTGCTTTGCTTATATGCTTTAGCAAAGCGCTTAAAAGCAAGCTTAAGTCTGGTTCCGAGTTTGTTCTTTACGTAATGTGGTATACAGCTGGAAGAATGTGGATTGAAGCTTTACGCATTGATTTTTCACACACTTTCCTTGGAGTAAGAATTAACGTTTGGGTGTCGATTGCAATTTTTATTGCTTCGATTATTGTTTTTGTTATTTTGCAAAATAGTAAAAAATCGCGAGCAAATCTTGTGAACCGCTTGATTGACATTACAGCATACGAGCGTGAGCGTGAACTTCAATCCAAAGCAAAAATGGTTTCCAAAAACGAAGCGAAAGAGGAATCTAAGTTAAATAGTTAGATTTAGCTAGATTTTGCTTTTCTAGTCGCTTGCTTTTCTTAGAATGGAACACATGAATATACAAATAGCACCTAGCATTCTTTCTGCAGATTTTTGCAATCTTGAAAGAGATCTTATAGCAATTTCCAACGCTGATCTTGTTCATGTTGATGTTATGGATCATCATTTTGTACCAAATTTGACTTTGGGGGAGCCGATTGTAAAGCGCATTTGCGAAGTTACTAATCTTCCTGTAGATGTTCATTTGATGATTGAGGATCCAGACCGTTGGGCACCAGAATACGCTAAGCTCGGGGCTGATTCTGTTAGCTTCCACATGGGTGCAACTCACGCTCCTGTGCGTCTTGCGCGCCAGCTTAGAGATATGGGTTGCAAAGCTTGCTTTGCGGTTCGCCCAGCTGAGCCAGTTGAGCCTATTTTTGATATTTTAGACGAGTTTGATATGGTTCTTATTATGACTGTAGAGCCTGGTTTTGGCGGTCAAAAGTTCTTAAGTAATCAAATGAATAAGGTTCGCCGCTTACGCGATGAGATTACGCGCCGCGGATTAAGTACGCATATTCAGGTTGACGGCGGTGTTAGCCCATCTACTGCTGCAACTGTTGCGCAAGCTGGAGCAGATGTTCTTGTTGCTGGATCTGCAGTTTACGGAGCAAGTAGCCCAGCTCAAGCAATTGATTCTATTCGTAATATTGCTCAAGAAGCTTGGCGTGCGTAGAAATATTGGGGCATAAGAGTGCCCCAATATTTTATTATTCGCAATAGTATTAGTATTGAAATTTTATTTTTAGCAAGTTTTAAGGAAATTAGGTATGGCCAAATTCGTTTATAGTCAGGAATACAGTCCTGAAGCGCTTAATCGAGTTCTTACTGTGCCTAATGTTATTAGCTTTTTAAGAATATGCTCAATACCTTATCTTGCTGTTTTAATTGCGCAACACAAAATGTGGCCTGCTTTAATTGTTCTTGCAATAGCTGCACTTTCTGATTGTATTGACGGTTATATTGCAAGAACTTTTAATCAAGTTAGCAAATTAGGTCAGATTCTAGACCCAATTGCAGATAGGCTTCTTATAGTTTGCAGCACATTAGCTTTAGCATTTGCAAAGATTATACCTTGGTGGGCATTAGCTTTAGTTGTTTTGCGAGACGCAATAATGGCAATTTTAATTGTGATTCTTGCACAATACGACTATGGCCCTTTGCCTGTTAATTTTATGGGCAAAACTGGAACAGCATTGCTAATGGTAACTATTGTTCTATTTATGATTGTTTTCGCGATTGCAACAGAGCCAATGCTTATTCTATATGCTGCTGCAATTGCATGTGCGATTTGGGGAATAACGCTTTATTGGTTTGCGGGAATATTATATTGCATACAAGCTTATAAGCTACTAATAAAAAAGGCTAAATAATTCTTACGATTTTTGAAAACTAATCAATAACAACGGATGAATCATGGTGGAAAAGACTTCTAATCTAAATCAAAGTGGAGATTATGCCTCTAGTGGCAAAGCTCCAGAGTCTTTTCCTGCTCCAACTGTTGTTTTGTTTTCTAAGCGCAGAGCAGTATTTTCTAAATCCGTGTTTAATTTAGGCGCTCATCACGTTACAAATTCATCGTATACTTTTTCGTCGCATCGAGATAGGCGTCGTAGGCTTGAAGATTATTCTCTTAGACTAATAGATGATTTAAGCAACAGACCAGTGGATCCGCTTTTTATGGATTCTAGACTAAATAAGCAAAATGTTAGCAAGATTAGTATTTGGATTACAAGAATAATTGTTTTTTTAATTTGCATTGCTGTTGGTACTGTTGGTAGCCAATTTGTACGTAAACTACACGCTGATTCGCGTAAAGCTATACGCGTATCTTTAGCGAACGAGCTTACGACTCACGCAAGCAGATTCGATAATCTTGTTAAAGAAGTTGCAAAGCTTCGCGCTAGTGTAGACAAAGAGTCTAAAAGAATTAACACTCCGTACGAAAATCAAGTTGATAAATCCGACAACATGACTAATGGCACTCACGCTGTATATGGGCCTGGTGTTGTTTTGACTATTGCAAATCCTATTTCTGCAAGTAACGATGTTTCTAATGGTTCTCTTCCTAGAGAAATGTCTAAAGGCGCTAGAATCAAGGTTGTTAGCGATAGGGATATTCAAATCTTTGTTTCCATTCTTTGGGATGCTGGAGCGGAAGCAATATCAGTTAACGGATACAGGATTGGCTCTCAAACATCAATTCGTACTGCAGGATCCACAATTCTTGTTGGTGTTAATCAAACTCAAAGCCCGTATACGATTGAGGCAATAGGAGACAGCTCTAGCCTTATTGAAAAGTTAAATTCTCAAAAGCATTCTGAATGGTTTACTTCTCTTACAAATGCTGGTATTAATCCACAAGTTTCAACTACTAATAACTTAAAGTTGTCGGCAGCTGGAACGGGAGAAGTCAATTTTGCAAAAGAGTTGACTAGTAGAAGATAGGAAAGATAGGAAATAGGTTATGACAGCTATTCTTGGATTGATTTTAGGAGCACTTATTGGCATTGTTGTGCATCCAGATATTCCAGTGGTTATTCAACCGTATTTGCCAATCATGGTGCTTGCTGCACTAGATGCTCTTCTTGGCGCTGCTAGAGCTTATTTTGAGCGCAGCTTTTCCGACAAAGTGTTTGTTATTTCGTTCTTCTCAAATGTTATTGCTGCAACGCTTTTAGTTTTGCTTGGCAACCAGCTTGGAGTTGGTGCACAATTGCAAACAGCTGTTATTGTTGTTTTAGGAATACGAATCTTCTCTAACGTTTCTGCAATTCGTCGTTTTATATTTAGGGGATAGATTCAGGGGATAATATGAAACATCCACTTGCGAATACTTCAAAAAACAGCGTAAAAAACAATGAATTAAGCGATAATAATATTGATAAAAATGTAGACAATATTGTTAAACGGCTTCATCGCCAGCATGCTAAAGATCGAGAAAGCGACCGCACGCAAACGGGTTCCTTCCCAATCGTTAAGCGCAAAAATAAGCCATCTTTGCAAGGTCATGTTACTAGAACGCGCATTATAACAGGCTTGCTTGTTATGCTTCTTTGCGCTCTTCTTAGCTTTGCATATATGATTCAAGTTAATCGAAGTGCTCTTGTGTATCAAACTATGAGCGAAGACGAGCTTACGCGATTGATTACGGAAACTAATTCTCAAATACAAAATCTTGAGCAGCGAAAGTTTGAATTAACAAGTCAGCTTAATTCTCTAAAAGCATCTGTTAATAAGCAAGAAGAAGCTGCTAGAATTGCTAAGCAAAATTCGCAAACAAGCGGCTTGATTTCTGGTAGACTTCCAGCAATTGGAAAAGGTGTAATTATTCATATTACAGCTGGAGAAAAAGAGCGTGTAGATGCTGCAACCATGTTTCAACTTATAGAGGAGCTTCGCAACGCTGGCGTGGAAGTTATGTCTATTAACGATATTCGCATTGTTACTTCTACTTATATTTCCGACACTAAGCATGGATTGCTGTGCGATGGAATCGAGATAAATCCTCCTTACATAGTTAAGGCGATTGGCGATGCGCAAAATTTGCAAAACGCCGTAAATATTGCAGGGGGAGTTGGATCTAGATTAAAAGTTAAATTTGGCGCTTCCGTATACGTTTCAACGCCTGAAGAGGTTGAGATTCGTTCAACACGCGAACCAAAACAGTACCAATACGCAAAACCGGTCGAATAAGAAGGTAAAATAGCAATTATGACTGAACCTATTCCTACAGCTGGCGAAACAACCATTATTGGCATGCCAGCAATAACTATTCCAATAAACTCGAACGCAGACCGCCCACTAAAACAGGATGATTTAGACACAATAGCAAAACTGCTGCCAGGCACCGCTTTGCTTATTTCTACGCGTGGAGCAGTTTCTGGGTCTCGTTATTTGTTAGACGAAGATGTTGTATCGGTTGGGCGTGATTCTAGAGCAGATATTATGCTTGACGATTCTACTGTTTCTAGAGCGCATGCTGTTTTTAGAAGGAATGGGAACGTTTTTAGCATTGCAGATGCGGGCAGCTTAAACGGAACATATGTTAATCGTAATCGAGTTGATGAAGCAGTTCTTAATAATGGCGATGAGATTATGATTGGCAAATATCGCTTAATGTTCTTTACGCAAAGTGCTGTTAGTAAACGATAGCGATAAACACAATAAACAATAATGGTATTGAAAAACTCTTCTAAAAAGAATGCACTGGCCGATTTTGATGAATCTAATAATCAGCCAGTGCAGGGGGAGTTGTTTTCTTTTTCTAGCGATGGAGAAGAGTCCGTTGGATATCGCGGAAGCGTTGCAATGAAGATTGCTGGAATAACCTATAGGCAACTTGATTATTGGGCTAGAAAAAGCATTATTATGCCTTCGATTAATCCTTCACACGGGTCTGGATCTAGGCGTTTATATTCTTTCAAAGATATTTCTATCATGGCGGTTGCTAAGCGACTTTTAGACGCTGGTGTAAATCTTACAAACGTTACAACAGCTATAGTTTTTTTGAATTGTTATAGTGTTAATCATCTTGAGCGCATGACAATAATTTGCGATGGTCAATCTGTTATGGAATGTAACAATAATCAAGAAAACATGTTTAGCATGCTCGAAGGCGGCTCAGCTGTTTTTGCAATCGCAGTTGGATGCATTGTTAAGCAAGTACGAGCTGATTTATCTAAAGAATCTTAAAACTAAAGAATCTTAAAACATAAAATTTATATCATATTGAAAATATCGAAATATTAAGAATAAAAAAAAATAATGAATAATAAAAATGAAAGTGGTGTGCTGATTCTAATTCTTATGTAGTGTGTTGTATTCGTGATTTATAACAAATCTGACATAACGTACATTATCGGATACTTATATAGAATTATTTTTATATAGAAATATTATTTGCGCAAAGTATTATCAAAATATTCATCAATAGCAATGCTCAAATCACAAACATTGTCAATAATTCTATAAGCACCGTGCTTTTTAAGCTCACCAGGCTCTGCGTAGCCCCAAGCGCAACCAAGACAATCAATGTAGCATGCTAAAGCACCATCTGCGTCCGTCCATCGGTCGCCAACCATTAATGCTTTGTCTAGCGAATAGTCAAAACCAATATTTTTCAAAACATAGCGAATAACTTGGTCTTTTTTAATTCTAGACATATCGGCACTCGCGCCGTAAATTCCATCAATCAAATCTGTTAAACCAAAATAATCACAAATAGGCTTAACTTGATATTCTGGCTTGCAAGATGCTGTAGCAAGATAATATCCAGATTCACGTAGTTTCTTTAATTGTTCTGGAATACCTTCGTAAACCTTATTCAAAAGACTTCCAGTGATTTTACTACCACTAGGATTTTTCGGATCTGTAAAAGTTGCAACTTCTGAATAATACTTTCGATACAACTTTACGCCTTCTAATTGCAAATCTTCTGGCATGCCATTTCGTTGAAAAGATTCAAGAATAGACGGTCCTATAAAGCGCATCATTTCTTCGTCGTCTGGAATTTGCATGCCTAAATCGCTCATAGCTCTTTTAGCACACGCAATAATTCCCATATGCGATTGAGTCAAAGTGCCATCTAAATCAAGCAAAACAACTTTCATGGAGTTTTCCCTAAAATCCTAAATTAAATAATTAATATTAGTGATTAATCACAAAATTAAAGTAAAACTACACATCAAAGACTACTCGTAATCAGGAATCCAACCTTCGTGATGCATTTTCAAGCGCTTATCAAGCAAAGCTTTTAGCTCTTCTTCGCTTCTACGCTCTAAAAGCATATCCCAATGAGTTCGAGTTGGCTTATTAAAATCATCATCTGGCCTATCTGCGTCGCCTTCTTTATGCGCTAAAGCACCGCAACGGCATTCCCATTCTTCTGGAACTTCTGCACCTTGAGCAAGAGGGAGAATAGTCCTATGCCCTTTAGGACAAACATATGTAACATCATTACGAGCTGCAAAATCAACATTATCGTCGGATTCTAGCGACTTTGCACCAATGCTCATACCACGTAAACTGCGTTCTGCCATATTATATTCTCCTTTTAGTTTCCATTATAAAGCTAGCGAATTGCACGGACTATAAAGATTAAACATCACAATAGGCTACTACCCCACGATTAATTATTTGAACTGCTTCATATGCTTTGTGCGCTAAAGAATCGTCTACATTAGGCAAAATTCTTAAATAATCGCTAAGAACAGCAAGCTGATTAAGCAAGTCTATAAGTCTTTTAGCAAAGCGCACAAAATCTCCACCCGTAATATCCGTATTTTGCAAAATATCAAGCAAGTCAGCGCCTTGCGCCCAATCGTATATAAGGTCTACTGCGCCAAAATCTAGCGATTTCAACGCATCAAGATGATTGTTTAAGCACATATTGCTTATGCGCATAAACAATTCTTTTAATCTAGAAACAGTATTGAATACAGCGCCGTCTAATCCACCAGGATATCTTCTTGGCTCTGATCCCACTGGCCCTCTAGACTCATAAACCAAAGAAGATACGCAACTCAACAGTTCAATAGGAGTTAAATCGTTAAAAATACCTTCGCAAATAGCTTGCGCAAAAACAACATCGAGCTCGTTATAAAGTCGTCTAAGAAGCTGACCCTTATTAGTCAAAACAAACGTATTACCTGTTTGTTTTAAGTAATCCAAACTACATAAAACATTACAAATGTTGTCAAAACATCTTGCAACAGAACCAGTTCTAGAATTATAACGTTCTTTAACTTGATTTAGCTCTTTTGTTTCTCTAGCCCAATAATATCCCCAATGCAAGTGGCTCTGAATATCTGGGCAATTTGCGCAAGGATGATTTCTTTCTTGACTACGCAAACTAGCAATTTTGTTATCTAACTCTTTGAATGCATTTGAACGCTCTAAATCGCTGGAAAACAGAGTATGCTTAAGTTTTCTACGCTGATCATGTTGAGCGTCTTTAAGGCGCATTCTAAGAGTCATAAACTCAGCAAAATCGCCATTAGAACAATAAAAAGCCTGCTCATAGCCACTAATCGCCTCTTGAAGCTCTTCAATACGACTCAAAAGGCGCGTTGCAGAAGCATTTGCTTCCCATTGCGCAAACGAGCTGCTAAGTGTTACTCGAGCTGTTTTTGCATCGCTATTATTAAGAAGATTAACAGCCATGTTAAAAGTTGGAACAAAGCTAGAGTGAAGAGGATAAACACGCTTGCTAGAAAGAGAAGCCGCTTTAGCTGGGTCAAAATCAGGATTGTCTATTAAAACAGCATGACCAATATCGTCAATTCCACGCCTGCCAGCTCGGCCAGTAAGTTGAGTAAACTCTCCAGGTGTAAGAGGAACATGACCTGTGCCATCATACTTAACTAGCTTTTCTACAACAACGCTCCTAGCTGGCATATTTAAGCCTAAAGCAAGCGTTTCTGTAGCAAAAATAATCTTAATAAGACCACGCTCAAAAAGAGTTTCAACAATATGCCTAAAAATCGCAATCATGCCTGCGTGATGAGCCGCGAATCCTTGTTCCAAAGCATATCTAAAGCGTTCAAATCTAAGCGCTTTTAAGTCACTTTTAGAAAGCTTATTTTGCGAGATCATTGAATCAACAATTCTACGAATCTCGTACATCTCTTCATCGCTTGTAAGGGCTAGACCAGCGTTTAAGCATTGCTGAACAGCTTGATCACAACCAGAACGTGAGAAAATAAAGTAAATCCCAGGAAGCATATTAAGATAATCAAGCTCGTCAATAACAGCCCATCTTTTAGGAGTATGACGAACAGTTAAAGACGACTTGGAATTTTTTTGTAAATCACTAGAGCGCTCACGCGATTTTCTTCTAGAAAATCGCCCTTTAGAGAATCTCTTATCTTTACTTAAATAAGAAGATTTTTTGCGCAAAGCAGCGTTTTCCCACTGGCTTAACTTTCTAGTTAAAGCAAGATTTACACGATTCGTTGCATTACCATTTTTGTCTGTATCGTAAAGATTAAGAAGCTCTGGCTCTGTTTGGCCATCTTTTTGAATAATAACATGACGTTCAAGAGGAACAGGCCTATGCTCATCTACGATTAAATGAGTGTTTCCGCGAACAGAAGAAATCCATGCGCTAAAATCTTCAACATTAGAAACAGTTGCCGAAAGTCCAATAATTTTAACGCTTTGCGGAAGATGAATAATAACTTCTTCCCAAACTGCTCCTCGGAATTTATCTGCTAAATAATGCACCTCGTCTAAAACAACAAATCCAAGAGAATTAAGTGTTATTGAACGCTCATAAAGCATATTGCGTAAGACTTCTGTTGTCATAACAACAATATCTGCTTCACTGTTAACAGACGTGTCTCCTGTTAAAAGACCAACTTTATTAGAGCCATAAACTTCACAAAAATCATGATATTTTTGGTTGCTAAGAGCCTTGATTGGAGTTGTATAGAAGGTTTTAACACCACGATTAACGCCCAAAAAAACAGCAAAATCTGCTACAACCGTTTTACCAGCGCCTGTAGGAGCAGCAACAAGAACATTATCTCCATTTTCTAGAGCATCAATTGCTTCAAGTTGAAAATCATCCAAGTCAAAACTTAAAGAGCTTTCAAATTTTGCAGCCATTGATTTAGAATGCTGCAAAGTCTTGCGAAACGCATTAAATCGTTGCGACGGAGATAATGGGAGCGTAGTCATAAACTATTCGTTAGTTTCCTTTAGTTTCTTTAGATTCCTTAAAAATTGGATTGTCAATATCTTCCTTGCGCAAAGACACATTATTCCAATGCTGCCAAACAGTCCTATGAGAATCCCCTACTTTTTCTTGGCGCTTTAAAACTCGAATGCGAGCCTCTTCTACACATTGCGCAGCATCGCTAATCGGACGCGTAAAAAATGGATATGAATTCTTTTTCAACGAATCATCACCGTTTTGCAACTTTTCAAAACAAGAATAAACCTTAGTGGAAAAACTAGTGCAATTCGTTAAAATCTTATACGCGCATTTAAGTGCGTACGCAAGCCCTGCACCAATCATGCATAGCATAAAAAGAGTTAATAAAAGCCAAATCCACCATGGCATTTTAATTCTCCACGTTTTGGAAATCGCTATTATTAACGCTTAATTCTCGCTGTGCTCGAGCAATAATCATAGTGCGCAAGGTCTCTGGAGAAACAGCTTTAATATGACGAGCGTGAGCAATGCAAAATGCAACAAACCAGGAGTCGGAAGAAACCGTTAAGTGAACCTTAACACCAGCTCCACAAGGCTCGATGGTAGCTCCAGAAAGACTCTTTAAGAAGTTCAAATCTGGCTCATCTGTAATAAAGCATGTTTGAGTACCATTGTCAAAACTCCATTTTCTAAGTTCACTAACTGGAACATCTGGAATTTCTACAGGGCAAATAGGCTTAACAACTTCTGCGCGCTCAATTCTTGCAACGCGCAAAACCTGCCAAATTCTAGGCAAACCGTTCGCTTTATTAATCGAAGTGTCTTTTGCAACAAAACTACGCTTATCTTGTGGAGTTTGATTCTCAACATCTGTCCAAACAGCAACGTAGTACACGCCTTCGTCAACAAAAATCTTAGAAGGAGCAACAATCTTTCTGCGAGTTCTACCAGCACCGTCCGTGTACTCCATGTCGATTAATGCATTAGCACTAATCGCACTGCGAACAACGGAACAATTTCTAGGCTCCACCTCGTAACCAGTAAGGCTAAGCCAAGGAGTCTCACCAGGGCTAACATGCCTACGTAAACGCATGTAAAGCGCTTTGGCTTGATCTCTTTGTTCAACAGGCAAAAGAGGAGAATGCGCAAGGTAATTGATAGAAGCAGTAAGCATGCTCATATATTGTTGAGAAACTCCTGCTAAACGTTCAAGACCCAGTGAGTTAGTTGCGGAAACAATACCTTCCGTTTCTAAAAGCGACCAATCAATATCGAAGAATTGGCTACCTGCCATCTCTCCATCGTCGGAAACGGTAGTAAGCGTATTAATGTCTTTATGCAAAATCGCAACAAATCTACGAAGCTCATCGTCATTCTTAGGTTTGCCAATAAATCTTACAGCAAGCTCATTTAGTGGGAATTCTTCTCCAAGATGAGCAGAAAGGAAGAGCATTAGTCGAAGTCTGCGATCTACTTCACTTCCCGTTTGGAAAGACGTCTTTTTTTGACGAGACTTGTCTGGCTCGTTTTCCGAAAGGTCTTGATTATCTTCCGCATTAGAACGTGCAGAATCAACGCTTTGATCAGCGTAATTCTCGTCGCATTCAACGAATTGCGTAGCAGCATTAAGTCTTCTATGGAAAGCATCAACCGCTTCTTGAGGGCTTACAACGCAAGAACCTGGATGCTCAAGAACAAACATTGCTAAATCGTCGGAATCAGTGTATGCAACGTTCAAATGTTCACCATCAACGTCAACGGTTGCTGCAAATCTTCTAGAATCGATAACCTTAACCAATGCGTCTGGAATTGTTTGAGTTCCAAGACCAGGGGCAATCGAATCTAAGCCCAAACCAGGAATAGGTGTTTGAGGAACGCGCGGAGCAGTACGTGACGCAGAAGAATGTTGCTGATCTACTTTGCGCGATTCAGAAGAAGAAATCGACATAGAGCGAGCTAAATAATTAGCAGCCGCAAGAACAGGAAGCTCTTCTTGTTCAAAACGAATACGCACGCGTGGTTCGTCACCAAGTTGCAACCTGTAGGATGCAAAATCTTGGCCTTCAGACTTTGAAGAATATTCAGGCTGGCGAGATTCAATCGCAATACCCATAGCTGCAAGCTTGGCACGATCTCTTTGGAATTGCTTTGCAAACGCAGCCTTTGCAGCTTGATCGGCAAGCTCTCCATAAGAATCGGCATAAGCCTTAACTCGTTGCGCAATCTGACGCGAAGTCAGCCATTGTGGAAATGCGGAAGACAACACAGCCAGTACATCAAGCTCGTGTTTGCCCCACTTATCGGAAAAACGACGTCTTCCGTTACTTCCTTCTGCCATTTGTCCTCACGTATCGTTTCTTTGTAATTTCACTTTGTGTTAAAAACATGCGAAAAACGCTAAATTCTCAACACACACCTTAACTATTTTAATGGTGTTTTGCCATACGTGTGGACATTTTCAAAAAAAGTCATCAAATTTCTTGAAAATACAATAATCAACACTATAAAAACGTTGAAATAAGGCCATTTTCCACACGACACGCCCGAATGAATTTATTTTGTTACTACACCCACTCGTCTGGCTCAATGCCCTGAGGGCCCACAAATTCGCCATTTGGAACGTAACTTGGCTCCCCTGTATCTTCTAAAATAGCATCCGCAAACATAGAAACTTGGCTTCCAAAAGTCCAATCGCCTCGTATTGTAACGGATTTTGCAGCAGCCAAAGCTGGAACAGAATACGGGAATCTTTCGTTAAAATCATCAATAGTTTTGTAGAATCGTGGATCTAAATCCACATCTGGAAATATGTAATTGCCATCTTCCATCTCGTAAGAATCTGTAAGATGGAAGCGGTCAGAACGCATTATAAACAAATCGTTAGTAGTCTTTACAGGCAAAAATCGCATTCTATCAACCTCAACACAAATCGCATCGTCAAAAAGCGAAACAGCAGAACCCATAGCAGTTTCAAGCTGAATCACTTTTTCGCTTGAATCATCAGTTGGGTCAACAGTCTTGTGATTGCAAATAACTGGAAGAGGAAGCACACCTTTATATTTTTTAAGAATCTTTTGCAAAGCATCAACGCGAATCCAAATATTATTAGTATTAAAATAAGGATGTTTATTAATGCTTTGCGCACTTCGCCTATCTTCTGCGGCAACCTGAGTCATTTCTCGAAGCATCATTCTGCCAGTTTCAAGACTTCTAACAATATGACCGCCTTTACGGTCTGCTTGAGTACGCTTAGCAACCTCAATCATGATTGAAGCACCAGTATTTTCAAAATGCTGAGCAAGAGTTCTAGAGGGTCTTGCACCTAAATTGTCGGAGTTAGAAATAAACAAGTATTTAATGCCATTTTTCTTTAGAATATCCAGCAATCCAGATTCCCAAATAGTAGAGAAAATGTCGCCATGGCCTGGAGGGCACCATTCTAAATTGCTATCTTTAGAACAAGAAACAGGCTCCCCCGTTTCTTCTAGAAGCTTTGGCTCTTGATGCTGAATAATTTCAACAGGAATATTTTCTTGAGAAAACTTTTTTGTACGCTTTAATACTTGTAACGTATCTTTAGACGTTCGAAAAGAGTTCATAAAAATCAAAGGCAAATCAACGCCTAAACGTTGGCGCGCTGTAAGAACTTGGCCAATTATAATATCAATAAATCTCATTTGACGAGCTTTATGCCTTCTAACTGGCAATAGCGACTTTGCACAAGACAATCCCATTGACGTTCCAAGACCACCATTTAACTTAATAAATGCTGTTTTTGAAAACGCGTTAACAGCTTTATTGTGATCAATTGTTTCATAAATCTCATGAAAATTTGGCACAGTCTTAATAGGTTCTACTGCGTTTTCGCGAATAAACCCGCCAGTTTTATCTTCATTCCACACTTTATAAAGACGTTCAAATTGGCTAATAGCAACTTCGCTCATACCGTGTTCGCGCATCTTTGCAGCGGACAATTCAAAAGTGTTGTCCATTTAACGCAGCCTCCCTGTATGCATTGTGATTAATAGTTTATCTGCTCAAACAATATGTTGCAAACAAAAATGGACTCACGCGTTAAACACGCAAGTCCATTTTTACATTTCAAATAGTTTTCAGTAAAAGAAAATTATTTGAAACTTAGCAAAAACTATTCAGCAGAGCCTTTGCCAACCTCAACACGAGCGAAAGCTAAAGCAGAGCCGCCAACTTCCTTGAACAAGTCGCCAATAGTCTTGGAAGGATCCTTAACATAAGCTTGCTCAAGAAGAACAGTTTCCTTGAAGAAGGCGTTCAAACGGCCTTCAACAATCTTTGGAACGATCTTTTCTGGCTTGCCTTCTGCCAAAGACTTTTCGGTAGCAACGCGACGCTCAGACTCCAACACATCTGCTGGAACGTCTTCGCGGCGGAGCCACTGAGCACCCATAGCGGAAATTTGCAAAGCAGCTTCGTGAGCAACCTTAGCGCCTGCTTCGTCGGTAGCAATCATAGAAACAATGCTTGGAGGCAATTCAACGGACTTCTTGTGAGCGTAAACCTCAACGTGAGGACCGTTAACCTTGGCAATCTGGCCAACCTTAACGTGTTCGCCAAACAATGCTGCTGCTTCTTCAACTTCTTCCTTAACAGTAGCATCTCCAGCCTTAGCGGCAAGAAGCTCTTCTGCATTAGAAGCATTGGCTTCAATAGCATTGTTCAACACAGTTTCGGAGAATTCAACAAACTTTGGTGTCTTAGCAACAAAGTCAGTTTCGGAATTCAACTCAACTGCATAACCAGTTTCGCCTTCTGCAGTCTTAACAACCTTAGAAGCAACGGTTCCTTCTTGAGCCTTGCGACCTTCACGCTTGCCAGCGGCCTGAATGCCCTTAGCGCGGATGATTTCCTTAGCGCGAGCTACATCGCCTTCGGCTTCAGTAAGAGCCTTCTTAACGTCCATCATGCCTGCGCCAGTTTCTTCGCGCACCTGCTTAATCAACGCTGCAGTAATTGCTGCCATTTTGTTCTCCTCATTAACTGCCAACAGGCTTATTCAGCCTTGGCTTCATTGTCGGACTGTTCAGATTCCTTAGTGAGCAGTTCCTTTTCCCATGCTGCCATTGGCTGAGCATTGGCATCTTCAGCCTTTGCACCCTTGCCAGCGTGATCAAGCAAACCTTCTGCAACAGCATCGGCCATCAAGCTTGTAAGAAGCTCTACACCACGAATTGCATCGTCGTTTGCTGGAATTGGATACTCAACGGATTCTGGATCGGTGTTGGTGTCAACGATTGCCACAACTGGAATACCGAGCTTGTGTGCTTCTTCAACAGCCAAAGCTTCCTTGTTAACATCTACAACAAACATTGCGGAAGGAGTACGGTTCATATTGCGAATACCGCCGAGCTGCTTGGAAAGCTTATCCTTTTCGCGCTCAAGAAGCAAAAGTTCCTTCTTGGTTAAACCAGATCCACGAACGTCGGTAAAGTCCATTTCCTCGAGTTCCTTCAAACGCTTTACGCGAGTAGAAACAGTTTGGAAGTTAGTCAACATACCGCCGAGCCAGCGCTCACTTACGTAAGGCATGTTTACGCGAGTAGCCTGATTTTGCACAGCTTCTTGAGCCTGCTTTTTAGTACCCACAAACAAAACAGTGCCATTATGAGCAACAGTCTGCTTAATAAAGTCATAAGCCTTGTCGATCATGTCGAGCGACTTGAACAAATTGATGATATGAATACCATTGCGCTGAGTAAGAATGAACTGCTTCATCTTTGGATTCCAACGACGAGTTTGGTGACCGAAGTGCAAACCAGCCTTCAGCATTTCGCTCATGGTAATCTGTGCCATATCTATATACCTTTCTTGTCGGTTCTTGCCTGGCCATGTCTGTTCGCATGCAACTTGGCTAGCATATAACTAAATCCAAGCCGACCGACACGAACGGACGCGTACATGGCGCGTATATGCGCATTCTGATAGACAATAAAAAACGAGCAATCGTATAACGCGACAACACTCATGCTCAAAGCGAACACGCAAATCCAAATTATAACAGAAGCTTTATACTAACTTTGTAATCAATCTCTATAAAAAATCGCGATAATTTATTAAATTAGCTACTTAGAAGAGCTATTGCGCAATTGGCGTAAAGCTTGCTTTCTAACATCTTTTTCTAAGCGGTCAATATACACATGACCATCAAGATGGTCGCATTCATGTTGAATCATGCGGGCCATTAAGCCTTTGCCTTCTAAAACAACAGTTTTACCGTCTAGATCTATTCCTCTTGCTCTAGCATAATCAGCTCTGCGGGTCTTGTACCACAATCCTGGAACCGATAAGCAGCCCTCATCTCCGTATTGTTCACCATTAAGCTCTTCTATAACAGGATTTAGAATATAGCCTATTGTTCCATCAATGTTATAAGAAAATGCTCTAAGATTAACACCAATTTGGTTTGCGCTAAGACCTGCACGACCTGGGTCGTTTACAGTTTCTAATAAATCTTCTACAAGACTTCTAACAGATGGTGTAATCTCGCGAATTTCATCACAAGGCGTTCTAAGAACAGGGTCTGGAACAACGCGGATTTGTCTAATAGTCACGGCACTCCTTAAAACAAAAGGCTAATTAAAATCGCAATCCATAATTATACAAGCTTTATCGTAATACCAGCTGTAAATCTATATTTGCAATTGTTAATTAGCCTATTAGTATCTTATTTTATAATCTTATTCACTAACGGTTTGGTTTACTCCATCTTCATTATTTGAATAAGATTCCTTAGAATCGGATTGCACAGGCAAATCTTCTCCAAAACGCTTCAAATGCGTTGCAGCTTGATCAATAGCTTGCTTAACTTTAGGAGTAACAACCTCTTGAGCTTGCTTAACAGTTTCTTGAGCCTGCTTAACAGTTTCGGTTGTTTTATCTAAAATCTTAACCGTTGCAGGAAGTGGCCTACTATTAGGTTTTGGAGCATACAGCTGCGTTTCAATAATATCGCTATATTTCTTCAAAACCTTTGGACGCACAACCTTCATGCTTGGCGTTAACGTACCAGCATCTTGAGAGAATTCTTCGTCTAAAATAACAAATTTACGAATAGACTCCGCTCTAGAAACTGTGCTATTAGCTTGATCAATAAATTGCTGAACAACAGATCGGATTGCATCATTTTGTGCAATATCTTTCATTGGAATAGTCTCATCCATTCCTTGATTATTAAGCCAAGAACGAACCATATCTGGCTCAAGCTCAATAAGAGCAGAAACAAATGGCTTTCCATCTCCAACAACCACTGCATGCGAAACAATAGGACACTTTGCAATAATGGTTTCAAGAGGAGCAGGACTTATGTTCTTTCCGCCAGCAGTGATAATAATGTCTTTTTTTCTGCCAGTAATTGTTAAGAAGCCCTCATCATCAATCTCGCCTAAATCGCCAGAATGAAGCCATCCATCTTGGTCAATAACTCCTGCAGTAAGCTCTGGCTTTCCGTAATATCCAACAAAAACATTAGGACCTTTTACAAGAACTTCGCCATCATTTGCAATGCGAATTGTGATTCCAGGACCAGGCTTTCCAACAGAACCAACTTGATTAGCATGCTCAAAGTTAACAACGCATGGAGCAGCTGTTTCCGTCATTCCATAACCTTGAATAAAAGTTATTCCATCTAATCCATTAAAGAAGTGAGCAAGCTCTGCATTTATTGGAGCACCACCACAAGCTAGCCACGCTAAATTAGGACCAAGTGCAGATCTTATAGAAGAACCAACAGTCTTCATATAAAAATCGTGCTGCAATTTTGCATAAATAGAATGCGATTTTCCTTCGACTTCATCTTTAGACCACTCAGCAAAATGCTGAACAGCCTTAGCAAAGATTCTACCGCGGATTCCAGCGCCAGCTTTTTGAGATGCTGCGTTATAAACTTTTTCAAACACTCGAGGAACGCCAAGCAAATACGTAGGCTTAAAACTACGCAAATCTGCCAACAAATGCTTAGCGTTTGGAACATAACCAATAACACCGTTCGCTCCAACTGCAACATATTGAATATACCTTGCAAAGCAATGTGCAAGAGGAAGGAATAGAAGTATTCTACTTGGCTTATACAACATGTCGTTTAGAACATCGTATGCTGCGTAAACAATGTGCGTAAAGTTTCTATTAGTAAGCATTGCTCCCTTTGGCTTGCCAGTAGAGCCAGAAGTGTATACAATAGTTGCTAAATCATCTGCTTTTATTTGATTAATAGCATTATTTAGCTCATCGTCGCTTATTGATTTTCCAAAATCAATAACAGCATCAATACCATTGGCCTTAAAGTTAAAAACCGTTTTTAACGAAATTCGCTTATTGTCTTGACGAACTCTTTCCAAGCATTGCGCATGCTCATCGTCTCCTGCAAAAGCGATAACAGGCTTTACTTCCGAAATAATATCTGCAGCTTGAAGAGCGGAGTCAGTTTCGTAAATAGGTATGCTTACAGCACCAATACAAGCGCACGCAAAGTCCACAACACCCCATTCGTAACAAGTTGGAGAGTAAATAACGATTTTGTCTCCTTGCTTAACACCAAGAGCGATTAAGCCTCTTGCAGTAGAACGAACTTTGGATAGCATCTGTGATGCGCTAACATCGTGCCATTGACGAGTATTGTCATCTTGCCATTGTGCAATCACGCCTTGCGGGTCTCGCATTGCCCTATTGGCAAGCAATGAATAAATTGTGTCACCATCGTTAGTTGGGTGAATGTCTTCTACAGAAAATTCTCGCAGCATATTCTTAATTGTACGGTATAAGCATGCCAACACAAAACTATGAAGATACAAAAATATGCACAGAAAATTGGCGTTTTTTACAAAATAACAATTTAACAAATAACGATTTAGAAAACCCCTTGAGTAAAACAGCAAATGCAAATTATATTCTAGGGGCGTTACGCAAATAAGCTACATAATCCAACATGTTTATGCATGTACATACTTAATTGAATCAATAACTACTTAAAATTCATATTATGCAAACTACGATTAGGTAAAACCTAACCTATATCTGCTAACGTGCAAACCCATTTTCCCATTATGAATCTAAGTGTTAAAGATGTCCAATATTCTGTATCTCCAATATGAAGCAAAACAACTGCCTCTAATTGTGATGGAGAAACCAGTATTCCGTTTATCATCTTCGGTATTGTTGGATTACTTCTTAGCTTAGAAACTTCTGCCTCATTATGCTTATCTTTGTAGCATTCATTAATCAAGTACCACATATTCTCGAGTTTGTATATACACTCTTTTGTTAATGCTCTTTTCATCTCTGGCGATATTGGCCTGCCGTGAGAAATATCACCTACTATGCACGCTACTTTGCATATTTGCATTGCAAGATATAGGTACATCTTTTTACCATGCGTATTATTGAAACACGATGATACGTGATAACTTGCCATTGAGCGAGAAGACCCAACTGGTATTAAACCTTCATAAACTGGAAAAGGTCTTCTATCTTTAGTCTGGAACCGCGACGGATCTACTTGATCTGGGAAGTTACTATTAATAACCTCCCAAAATGTCTCATTATCATCATCGTTTGCGTATAACAGAGTGTTAGAAAAATTTCTCATTCTCTCCTTCTTTCCTAAAATTTTGTCAAGTCATTTATTTTTTAATTCCTTATTTGTTAATTTTGTTTTCACATTATTTTCTAATGTTTAAGTAAAGCATACAGCTTATTGCAAAAAATAAAAGAGTTAATTTAATATGTGGATAAAACATTCATAACGCTTGAATTTTCGCCGAAAAATCAAGGATTATCTAACAAAAGTTATACACATTGAATAAAAAAGAATTGCTTTATAGTCCAAAGCTAAGCTGACTAATTTTATTTCCAGAATATTCATCAGCTTAGCTTTACGCACTTTTTGGCTTATAACCCTTTTGGCTGCCTATAGCCCCAAAGCTGGCATACGTGCTGAAACATGTGATAGAAAATAAAAAATCTCAGCAGATATTAGGAGATATCTGCTGAGAAATCAAATGGAGCGGACAGCGGGACTCGAACCCGCGGTCTCAACCTTGGCAAGGTTGCGCTTTACCAACTAAGCTATATCCGCAAACAAGATGCCATAGTAGCCTGATTTATTGTTTAATGCAAGTTATAATCAAAAATAAAAAATGTATAGTGATTTTCTGCTGTATTCAAGCGATTTTACGGAGTGTTGAGCAGAAGAAAAAGATAAGAAAACGATAAGAAAAATATTGAATACGATAATTATTATCATTAAGCCATAAATTTTTATAAAAATTTTTCTTAAAATGTGATTTTTATCATGAAAAATCGTAAAAATAATGTAGAATAAAAGATAGCTTTTACCAAACAGGTAAAAGAAAACTGAAAAATCAGTGTTTTTAAAATGAAGCATAGAACAAGGAGGTTTCTATGAAGGCTATTGTTGCAACCAAAGATAAGAAGGCTCAGGTTGTAGAGAAGGAACTTCGTCCATTGGAATTTGGCGAAGCGTTGCTCGACATGGAATGCTGCGGCGTATGCCACACAGATCTTCACGTTAAGAACCAAGATTTTGGCGATAAAACTGGCGTTATTCTTGGCCACGAAGGCATTGGTATTGTTAAGGAAGTTGGCCCTGGTGTTACAACATTAAAGCCAGGCGACCGTGCATCTGTAGCATGGTTCTTTAAGGGTTGCGGACATTGCGAATATTGCACCACGGGCAGAGAAACACTTTGCCGTAGCGTTTTGAACGCAGGATACACTGCCGATGGTGGCATGTCTCAAGAGTGCATCGTCGCAGCAGACTACGCAGTAAAGGTCCCAGAAGGCTTGGATCCAGCTCCTGCAAGCTCCATCACTTGCGCTGGCGTTACAACCTACAAGGCTATTAAGGAATCTGGCGTACATCCAGGCGAATGGCTTATTTTATTCGGTCTTGGCGGTCTTGGTAATCTTGCGTTGCAATATGCAAAGAACGTATTTGGTGCGCACGTAATCGCAGTAGATGTTAACGATGCTCAGCTTGAATTTGCTAAGGAATATGGCGCAGATTTGTGCGTGAACCCACTTAAGGAAAATGTTCCTGAATTTGCTATGAAGAAGGTAGGCGGCGCTCATGGCGCTGTTGTAACCGCCGTAAGCAAGGATGCTTTTAACAGCGCAGTTGACTCTGTGCGAGCAGGCGGCACTGTTGCAGCTGTTGGTCTTCCACCAGAAGATATGGAACTCAGCATCCCTCGCCTTGTTCTCGACGGAATCCGCTTGGTTGGATCCCTTGTTGGAACTCGTAAAGATTTGGAAGAAGCATTCCAGTTTGGTGCTGAAGGCAAGGTTGTTCCAAAATGCCATATGCGCAAGATGGAAGACATTAACGACATCTTCGATGAGATGCTCAGCGGTAAGATTCGCGGTCGAATGGTAATTGACCTCTCCCACTGAAAAAAGAGATAAAATAAAAATCTAGAAGCCACTTAGCAAACGCTAGGTGGCTTCTAGATTATGTTTTAAGAAGTTTTAAGATGCTTTAAGATGTTTTAAGACTTAATTTTTGTACACTATTTCAACGGAGGCATTGGCTTCCAATTAGGATCATGCAAAATTTTTCTGCTTGCAATCCAACCAGTAAAAAGCTTTTTAACGCCACTTAAAATATGCTCACGATCTACAGCAACAAGCCTAATAAGCTCTTTTGCAGCAGTCAAAGCGGTTCCAAGAGCAAACATAAATGGCCTAAAATCACCGTGGATCATAAAGTAGCGCGCCATAAAGCCACGATTTCGCATAATATGATAACGATTCATGTCGGAAGTGGAATTTAGTTGACGAACTCCAGCAATATCCCAATTAGGAATATTACGAGTTCTGCGAAGAATAATGTCATTTACAACAATCGGATTCGTAACTTTGCTAGCAAGATAGCCATAAGTAGTGTCATCCCAATAAATAAAGTAGCGCGAATCTGGAAGTCCGATTTTCTCTACAATATTGCGCTTAAACAATCCACCTTCAAAGCACATTGTGTTCATAACGCGGTAGCCAGATGGCCCAAATGCTGCTGGAGCGATTGGATTAGGGATTCCAAGAGAAACAATAAAGTTATATTGCCAATAAAAATCACCACCGTCGTAGTCTAAACGACTTCCTTGAATAACATCGTGGCTTTTAGTCCACTTGCAAAGACGCTCAATAGATTCTGGAACAGTTTCAACATCATCGTCCATAACCCAAAACCATTGTGCGCCAAGCTCATACGCTTTTTTAACGCCAGCACTAAAACCGCCAGCTCCCCCAAGATTGCTACTTTGTGGCGCGTAAACAACGCGGTTTGAATCGCCAGAATCGTCCGCGCTAGAAGCGCCCCATCTGCGCGAAAGAATATCGCCTAAATCATCCACCATTTTGCGCGTTTTTTCGCTACTTTCGTTGTCTACAACAACAATTCGCCACGGGCATTGATTCAGACACTCAAATGATTTGAACAAATTTGCAAGAAGCTCCTGGCGCTTATAAGTAACAACAATAATCGCAAGCTTGTCTATAGTATTAACAGAAGTATTCGTAATTTCACTCATGCTCTTAATCTTACACTTAGCATTGCCATCAAAAAGCGTTACAAGTCAAAAGTTAATCAAACCGCTAAATGTTCTTAGCACTTAGCAATAAATATTCTTAGCGATAAATGTTCTTAGCATAAGATAAAAATAAAGTGTAGTTTCAGGGAAGGTGAAAGTCCTTACTGGCGGTAACGAGGTAATTCTTGAATTAGTGAATTGTCTTGAAGCCCGCGAGCGGCATTGCGCTGCTGATTCGGTTAAAATCCGAAGCCAACGGTTAAAGTCCGGATGAAAGAAACGGAGGCTCTAATGAGCATTTCACGCGAAAATAATCATAAAACAAGTAATAACACAGCAAATAATCACGCAACTTACTCTGGCACAAACTATTGGTCAAGCGAAAAAATTGCTAAATACGCGCTATTCGTTGCGCTCTCTATTGCTGTAAGCTTTATAGAATTTCCACTTATTCCAGACGTAAACTACCTTAAATATGATCCTTCTGGAATTGTGTGTTTGATTGCAGGATTTGCCTACGGGCCATTCGCCGCTGTAATCGTAAGCGTTTTAGGATTTGCTCCGCACTTCTTCACTAATCCGTTTGGCGCAATAATGGCAATATTGGTTTCGCTGGGCGCTTCTGTTAGCGCTGCAATCGTCTACAAAAAAATTAGAACCAAAGAAGGCGCTATTATTTCGCTTGTAGTTGGCTCTGTAGTTGCGATTGCTCTTGCAATAGTCGGAAATCTTATAATTACGCCGCTTTATGCTCATATTAGCGTTGAGCAAGTTGCTGCTCTTATAGTTCCAGCTCTGCTACCGTTTAATGCTATTAAGCTTGCGATTCATTGCGTAATAACTATGCTTGTTTATAAGCCTGTTTCAAAGCTTCTTAACTACAACAAGTAGTAAACAAATAGCATTAGCCAAAATAGCATTCGTCAATCAAGTAAAAAGCAAGCTGATTATGCAAAGCAATAAAGTTATTCAAGATAAAACATCTTGCAAAGTCGAAAAAAGCAATACGGATTATTGTGCTAAAAAAGATAATGCTGTTTCTTTGCAAAAAGTTCGCTTTAGCTATGATGGCGGAAAAACTTGGATTCTAGACGGAATAGATCTTGAAATAGCGTATGGTCAAAGAATTGCAATAATAGGCAAAAATGGTAGCGGAAAATCTACGCTATCTAAAATTATTGCAGGACTTTCTTCCCCAGATTCTGGAATTGTTACGCTATGCGGAATAAAAGTTTTTGAAGCAAACAATGTTGATTCAAAAGCGTACCAAAAAGCACGAGAATCTATTGGAGCATTGTTTCAAAGCCCAGAAGACCAAATCGTTACAACAGTTGTAGAAGACGATGTTGCTTTTGGGCTTGAAAACTTGTGCGCCTCTAAAGAATTTATGAAGCAAAATATAAGCAATGCTTTACGCGCTGTAAACATGGAAAATCACCGTTTTAGCGATCCGAGCAATATGAGTGGAGGTCAGCAGCAGCGTGTTGCTATTGCGTCGTCGATTGCTACAAAATCAAAACTTCTTGTATTAGATGAGCCTACAAGCATGCTTGATTCTTGCGCAAAAGAAGATGTGAATAAGCTTTTTGACAAGTTGCAAGCGAGCGGCACAACAATCGTGCAAGTAACGCATAAGATTAGCGAATGCAAAAATGCGGATCGAATATTAATGCTAGAAAACGGAAAATTGCGTGATGTAAGTTTATTGGAATTAGATGAATTTTTCACGGAAAAATCGCCAGCTGTTATTGAATCAAAAAGCATGACGAAAAATGTAGAAAGTTCAAATACGGCAATTGAAATATCGAATCTAAGACTTAGCTATAGCAAAAATCAAACTCCTATATTATGCGATTATTCTCTAAGCGTAAAATCAGGCGAAATCGTTGCAATAATGGGAAAAAATGGATGCGGAAAATCAACGCTCGCAAAAGCAATATGCGCACTTATTAAATATGATTCTGGCTCTATTTGCGTAAACGGAATAAAAATTAGCGAAAAAACAAACAAATCGCAAATGCGTGAAATTCGCAAAAACATTGGTTACGTTATGCAATTGCCAGAACAGCAACTTTTTGCGCAAACTGTTTTTGAAGATGTAGCATACGGGCCAAAAAACTTTGGATTAGAAGGACGTGAATTACATTCCAGAGTATTGAACACACTAAAATCATTGCATATTGAACACTTAGCGCAGAAATCCCCATTCGAACTTTCTGGCGGACAGCAGCGACTAGTAGCAATCGCAGGAATTTTAGCTTGCAATCCAAAAATTTTGGTTTTAGACGAGCCTACAGCAGGATTAGATTTTGAGTATGCAAAAATCGTGCTAAAAATTTTAAGCGATTTGCACAATAAAGGCGTAACAATTATTGTTATTACGCACGATTTAAATGAAGCAAAATCGCTTGGTGCGCGCATAGTTACGCTTGATTCGCGCAAAAAGAAGCGAGTGCAAGAACAAGAACAAGTACAAGCACAAGACGAAAAGCTTGAAAATGCTAACGAGAATGGTAGCGAAAGCAAAAACGAAAACAAAAACAAGTCATTGCTAAGCTTATTCAATACGCGAATAATACTAATATCTTGCTTAATTCTTATGTTTAGCGCGTTTAGCATTACAAACTTCTATCAACTAGGAATTCTTGCACTATCAACGCTTGCTCTAATATTTCTCGCTAGAATATCTCCTATAAAATTATTGTTGTCATTGCACATGTTTATTGCAATATTCGTATTTTCTGGAATGTTTAATCTTCTAGTTGTGCATTCTGGAAAAGGACTTTTTAGAATAGGGCCGCTACTAATAACAGATGATGGAATAAAGTTTGCAATACTTTTCGCTTCACGATTTTCGCTTGTTATACTAATCGGGTCAATAATTGTACTAACCATAAGCCAAACGCGATTGACTGAAGCATGCGCATCTATTATTTCGCCTCTTAAAAGCGTAGGATTGCCAAGTCAAGAAATTGCCCTTATTATGAGCCTTGCTTTGCGATTTTTGCCAACTCTTTCAAAAGAAGCAGAATCTGTAGCCTTAGCTCAAATCGCAAGAGGTGGAAACATAAAAGACGGGTCTATAAAAAAGCGATTGCGAGCAATAACATCTCTTATTGTTCCAGGATTTGCAAGCGTGATTCGACACGCAAACACACTAGGGCTTGCACTAGATTCTAGATGTTACGTTCCTGGAGCAAAGCGCACGCACTTACATACGGAGAAAATTCGCATAAAAGACTTTGCGCTTTTAAGCGTTACATTAGCTATTGTGTGCGGAATAATTTTTGCTGGAATATTTATATAGCCTGAATATTTATAATCGAACGGATTGAACGCATTGAGCGGATTTATTGTATTGAACGTATTGAGCGCATTGAGCGCAGATTCTTACGGTTAATGTATAATCCGATAAGCATTGAAAATTTAAGCGTTATAAATAGATGGTCGATAGTTGGTTGTTGATAATTGCGTTTGACAATATAGCGTTTTGACGTTTTAGTGTTTTAATGTTTTGAAAATTGACGTTTTAGCGTTTTACGCATGTTGAACGCGATTTGGAAGGAAAATAATGGCATTAACTAAAAAGCAGATTAAGCAATTGCGTGCGCTCGCTAACACTTTAAGCCCATTGCTTTATGTTGGAAAAAATGATATTAGCGATGCTGCTGTTAAGCAAGCAGACGAGACAATGCAATCGCACGAGCTTATGAAGTGTGCTGTGCAAGATGGCTCTGGCTTAAGTGCTAAAGAAGCTGCACAAGAACTTGCAGAGCATCTTGGTGCAGAAGTTGTGCAAGTAATTGGCAACCGCTTTGTGCTGTTCCGCGTTTCAAATCGCGAAGATATTGACCACATTATGCTTATTCGTGACTAAAACTCTCTTAAAAAAATAGTAATACTGCATTAAAAGGCTTCTTAAAATTCTAAGGAGCCTTTTAATTATTGACTTTATTTATTGTCATCGGATTTATGAAGAATGGCGCGAATTTGAGATAAACGTTGTGAAATCTCGTGCTCGTAGCCGCGATTATTTGGGTGATAATATTCGCGGCCAACTAGCTCATCTGGCATATATTGTTGAGAAGCCACAGCTCCTGGGTAGTCGTGAGCATACTTGTACCCATCGTGATTTCCCCAGCTTTTCATTAAAGCAGTTGGAGCATTTCGCAAATGAAGAGGCACTTGACCAATATTTCCAGCATCAACATCTTGCAAAGCCTTATTAATCGCATTATAGCTTGCGTTTGATTTAGGAGCAGTTGCTACAGCAATCACAGCTTCCGAAAGAATAATCCGCGCTTCTGGCATGCCAATTAGAGCAACAGCTTGAGCTGCAGCAACAGTTACTTGCAAAATTTGCGGAGCCGCCATACCAACTTCTTCGGCAGCAGCAATCATAATTCGCCTTGCAATAAAACGCGGGTCTTCCCCAGCTCTAAGCATTCGCGCTAAATAATGCAAAGAAGCGTCAACATCACTTCCACGCATTGACTTAATAAAAGCAGAAATCACATCGTAGTGGTCGTCGCCATCTTTGTCGTAGCGAACTGTAGTAGTATCCATTACGTTAGAAACAACATCTGCAGTAATAACAGGCTTCTTTTTGCCATGTTGCAACGCAACATCTCCTGTTACAGCTCCCGCAGCCGCTTCTAAAATCGTAAGAGTTTTGCGAGCGTCTCCCCCACTTAAACGAATAATTGAATCTATTGCATCGTCATCAATCTTAAGCTGATTATTAAGACCATTTTCGCTAGAAATTGCGCGTTCAATAAGCGTGCGCAAATCTTCTACACTAAGCGACTCAAGTTTAACAACTACTGATCTACTAAGTAGTGGCTTAATGATTGAAAAACTTGGATTTTCGGTAGTAGCTCCAATAAAAGTTACATCGCGATTTTCTACGCTTGGAAGCAAAGCATCTTGCTGTGATTTAGAAAAACGGTGAACTTCGTCAATAAACAGAACTGTTTCTTGACCTTTACTAACTAAACGCTCATGCGCGCGATCTAGCACCGCTCTAACATCTTTGACTCCAGAAGTTACAGCAGAAAGCTCTTCAAACACGCGACCAGACTGTTGAGCCACAATATAAGCAAGCGTAGTTTTACCAACACCTGGAGGCCCAAACAACACAACAGAACTTGGAGATGTAAGAGAACCTTTAGATTGAGGATTTGCAAGCCTGCGCAAAGGCGAACCATCTTTTAGCGCATGAGTCTGCCCAAGAACGTCTTCGATAACGCTCGGTCGCATACGCACAGCCAATGGACGTGTTACATCGCTAGGCGCACTACTTGCTGTAAATAAATCCTGAACCATAATCTAAGTATACTCAATCCATAGAACAAACGTTCGACTATATTTTAGATTTTGCATAAAACATAAGTAAAATATAAGCAAAACGCAAATAAAACTTAAGTAAAACAACACTAAACGTGCGACACGCTGTAGTCAAAGAACACAACTTCGCCTGTATCTTGTGTGGAATCCAAATCAACAATTCCAGTAATAGCCCAATTATGGTCTCCGTCCGAATCGTCAATAATCTGCCGAACTTTCCACGAATGCTCACTTTTTTCTAGAGAATCATCCAAAATAAACAAGTCGCCGCCACGAGCTTTGGCATCTATCCCAACATACTCATGTTCATCGTAATAGTCGTCAAGCACATCATTCCACTCGTGAACGCCGTAACCCCAAGCTTTGTCAAGCTCTCCTAAAACATCCGCATCTTCCAAATCCATAAGTTGCACGCGGCGGAACATTGCGTTTCTAATCAACACAATAAGTCCTCTTCGATCCGCAACAACAGACTCAGCAGTTGAAGGCGCAGCCATAGTTACAGCACTAGCTTCAGCGTCCGATCCTCCAGCACTCTCCCACTCGTCAACAAGACTTGAATCAATAGAGCGCACAACAAGACGAAGCCACGAAATAATATCGCGCAATTCTTCGTTAAGCATGTCTTCTGGCACAGTGCGAGCAAGCGAACGATAAGCGTCTGAAAGGTAACGAAGAAGCGTTCCCTCGCTTCTAGCAATGACATAGCGCGAAATATAGCCAGTAAAATCGGAGGCGGTTTCAACCATGTCTCGAAGCACAGATTTAGGCTTAATCCAGTAGTCGTTTGCCCACGGAACATCTTTGCGATATTGCGCAAAAGCAGGCTCAAGCAAATCTTCAAGAGGCTTAGGGTAGCTAACTTCCGCCAAGCGTTCCATGCGCTCCTCGTAATCAATGCCATCATCTTTCATGCCAGCCATTGCAGCGTCGCGAGCCTTACGCTCTTGAGCGCGAAGAACAGGTTTAGGGTCATCTAAAGTTGCTTCAACCATAGAAATTACGTCAAGCGCGTAACTTTCAGATTCTGGGTCTAGAAGTTCCAAAGCAGCAAGCAAGAACGGCGAAAGTGGCTGATCTAGCGCAAAACCTTCTGGCATAGCAACATCAAGATCATAATCGCAAGAACCATCCGAAAGCTCTCTACATTCAATAACTTGAGTGTCAAGCAAAGTTCGGAAAATATCGTTGCAACGCTCGAGCAATTTCTCTTTATCTTGCGGCTTTTGCGCACTATCTTCAATAAGTTTTTCAACGCGTGCTCTAGCGTCTCCGCCTTGCGTAACTTCGTTCAAAATCATTGAGTGAGTTACAACCATGTGCGGATTCAAAGTTTCGGGAGCGCTTTCAATAAGCTTAGTAAACGTTTGCTCACTCCAAACAACAAATCCTTCTGGAGCCTTCTTACGCTTAACTTTTTTAAGCTTTTTAGGATCGTTTCCAGCTTTTGCAACAGCGCGCGCATTCTCAATCTCGAACTCTGGAGCCTCGCTAACCACTAAGCCTTCGGTATCAAACCCCATTCTGCCTGCGCGACCTGCAATTTGGTGAAACTCGCGAGCGCGAAGCTTTCGACTACGGTTACCGTCAAATTTTGTAAGAGCGGTAAGCACAACAGAGTGAATCGGCACGTTAATACCAACGCCAAGAGTGTCTGTTCCGCAAATAACTGGCAGCAACCCCTGTTGTGCAAGCTGTTCGACGAGCCTGCGGTAGCGCGGAAGCATACCAGCATGATGTACGCCAACTCCTGTGCGCAGCAGCCTTTGCAAAATTTTGCCGAATCCTGTAGTAAATTTAGTGCCTTTAATTGCTTGCGCAATTTTGTCTCGCTGATCTTTGCTAGAAACCCCCGTGCTTGCAAGCGCTTGAGCTGTTTCTAGAGCTGCGTCTTGCGAAAAATGAACTACGTAGATTGGCGTTAAACCCTTGTTAAATAATAGTTCTACAGTTGTTGCAAGCGGCTTATCTGTGTACTCGTATTCTAGTGGAATTGGCCTTGGAGCGTTAGCAATAATATCAACACTACGATTTGTTGATTTTTCTAGGCGCTGTGCAATATCTGACACGTCTCCAAGAGTTGCGCTCATAAGCAAAAATTGCGTGTTTGCAAGAGTAAGTAGCGGCACTTGCCAAGCCCAACCGCGCTCTGGGTCTCCATAGTAGTGGAATTCGTCCATTGCAACGCAATCAACTTTTGCGTTTGTGCCTTCGCGTAAGGCTTGATTTGCTAAGATTTCTGCAGTGCAGCAGATTATTGGAGCATCCGCGTTAATATGCGAGTCGCCAGTAATCATGCCTACGTTGTCTCGCCCAAAAATCGCAACTAAATCGAAGAATTTTTCGGATACAAGTGCTTTGATTGGCGCAGTGTAGTAGGAGAGTCTGCCAGTGGCAAGTGCTGCAAAATGCATGCCGAGCGCTACTAGCGATTTTCCAGAACCTGTTGGAGTGTTTAAGACTACGTGGTCTCCTGCAAGCAAATCCATAACCGACTCTTCTTGATGCGGCCACAAATCTACATGCTTGTTGGTCTTAACCCAATCAACAAATGCTTGAAAAATTTCGTCTTCGCTAGCATGATGCAAATCAAGAGCTAACTCGCCTAATCCAGCCATATTCCGCTCCTACTTTACTTACGCTTTAATCGCAACTTTAATCGCAGATTTATTTGCAATTTATTTGTGATTTATTTGCGATTAACCTGCGACTTTACTTGCGCTTCTTTTTATCTCGTACTTTTACAGAGATTTGAATAGGAGTTCCCTCAAATCCAAACTCTTCTCGAAGAGAACGCTCAATAAAGCGACGGTAGCCGTGCTCTAAGAAGCCAGTTGTAAATATTACAAAACGCGGAGGGCGCGTAGAAGCTTGCGTTGCAAATAAGATTCGCGCTTGCTTTCCACCTCGCAAAGGATGTGGATGAGCAGACTGAATACGGCCTAAGAAAGCGTTAAGCTTGCCTGTAGGAATGCGCTTATCCCAGTTTTCTAAGGCTGTTCGCATAGCGCGCGCAAGACGGTTAGTATGCCATCCCGTTTTTGCAGAAAGATTAACGCGTTCAGCCCAAGTAACGCGCTCAAACTCAGTTTTCCACAAGCGTTCCATGCGCTGCCTGGAAAATTCGTCCATCAAATCCCACTTGTTAAACACAAGTACGATTGCGCGACCTGCATCTACTGCCTGGCTCATAACTTTTAGATCCTGCTCTGCAATCGGCTGAGAAGAATCAAAAAGAATCAAAGCAAGTTCCGAGCGTTCAATCGCAGCTTGCGTACGTAGTGAAGAATAGTATTCGGCGCCAGTAAGCTTGTGCTGCCTGCGCTTAATACCAGCCGTGTCAATAAACAGCCAATCCTCACCGTCTACGCGCACAACTTCATCAACAGGGTCTCTAGTAGTTCCAGCCAAGTCGTTTACAACAGAGCGTTCTTCGTGAGCCAAATGGTTCAAAAGCGAAGACTTACCAACGTTTGGACGACCTACTAAAGCAACTCTGCGAAGACCTTGCGGAGTTAAGAATCCAGAAGTCTTATTCGCTTTCTTCAAAGACGTAAGAGCCGCGTCAAGCAAATCTCCAACGCCTCTGCCGTGCATTGCAGAAATTCCGTAAGGCTCGCCCATTCCAAGCTTCCAAAACTCTGCAGTCAAATACTCGCTTCTAGCGTCGTCAACCTTGTTAACTGCCAAAGTAATAGGCTTACCAGCAGCGCGAAGCATTGAAACAATACGCTCGTCGGTAGCTGTTAAACCAACTTGACCGTCTACTAGGAAAATCACAGCATCGCTTAAACGCACTGCTACTTGCGCTTGCTGAGCAATCGAAGAATCAATGCCTTCAACATCTGCTTCCCAGCCGCCAGTGTCAACAAGCTTGAAGTTGGTTCCAGCCCACTCAGCGTCGTAGCTTACGCGATCTCTAGTAACGCCTGGAGTATCTTCTACAACAGCAACTCTGTGACCCAAGATACGGTTTACAAGCGTTGATTTTCCAACGTTTGGTCGGCCAATAACGGCGATTACTCCAACCGCTTTTGTATCTTTCGACTCATCTTCGCCTGCTAAATCTCCGCTAAGAAGCGCACGGTCTTCATCGTCAAGATCGTAGCCTTCAAGATTTGCAGCATAACGATCGTACTCATCTTGCTCAATAGCATCGTCAACCATCTCTACAAGCGCGTCAAGAGTCTGCTCAAAAGTCAAATCAGAATTATCGAGAGTTGTAACACCGTCTGCAGCTTTAAGAAAATGCGTAACTTTAGAATCTTTAGCGTCTCGAGCGCGAATATCGTCTTCTTCTAAAGATTCATTATTCTTAGATTCATTATTTTGCGAATTTTCTTGCGCAATATCTTGCTTGTTTCTGCGAGCTTGGCGCACTTCTTCGCGAGCAGTAAGAAGCACTCGAACTTGCGCATTAGGAGCCACAACAGTAGTAATATCGCGGCCTTCTGCAACTATGCCTTCTCCGCCAGAGAAAGAATCCTCAGCTGACTCTGCCGCAATATACGCGCGCTGAGCAGCAATAAGCATGCGTCGAACTGCAGGAATCGAAGAAACAGTAGACACGTGCGAAGAAACTTCGATGGAACGCAATTCTTCGCTAATATCTTCACTATCAATTACGACTACAGGATTTTTTGGATCAACGCTAAATTCAGCATGATCTTCCGTAAACAATGCTCCAACAGCTTCAACAATTTGATTAAAGCGTTCTGCATCTGCCGAATTTGTTGGATTTCCTTCTTCATCCAACTCAAGCTGCTTGCTTAAATCAATTCCTTGCTTTAAGCACCACCATGCGGCAGCTCTATACATTGCACCCGTATCTAAATACGCAAAACCGTAGTATTGTGCTAAAGCGCGAGAAGTAGAAGACTTGCCAACTCCTGCTGGTCCATCAATTGCTACACAAATCACAGGCCAACCTCCTTAGAAAGCGAGCGCACTTCTACTTGCGAAAGCACGCGATAAGACCCAGCTTTTAAGTCGCCCAACTTAATAGGGCCGATTTGCGTACGAACAAGACGCTTTACCGGGAAACCAACAGCTCCAAAAATCCTACGCACAATGCGATTTTTGCCAGAGTGCAAAACAACTTTTACGATTGTTGCATCGTGATTCTGATCGATTATTGCGCATCTGTCTAGCTTAATCCAGCCGTCTTCCAGATTTACGCCTTGCGAAACTAGCCTGCGGCAAACCATTCCGTTGATTTTGCCTTCAACAGTTGCAATATACGTTTTTTCAACTTCGTACTTTGGATGCATAACATGCTGGCTTAGCTCGCCATCGTTGGTCATTAAAATAAGACCTTCCGAATCGTAGTCCAAGCGACCCATGTGGAAAATTCGCTCGTATTTGTCTCCAACAATATCTCTTAAAGTAAAGCGACCTTTTGGATCATCCATTGCGCTCAAAACTCGCTTTGGCTTATTAAGCGCAAGCGTTACAAGCTTGTGATTGAACTTTACTCTGGATCCGTCTACGCGAATTTTTTGCTTACTTGGATCTACTCGAGTTCCGAGTGTTGTTACAAGCTCATCATCCACTTCAACACGCCCATCGAGAATAATCTCCTCACATTTGCGTCTTGAACCAAATCCCGCTTCAGCAAGTAGCTTTTGCAGTCGAACGGCATTTTTGTCATTTGAATGCGCCTGATTGGCGCGGGAATATGCGTTTGGCATCGTTCTCCCAACGTGACCTATTGTATTAATTTAATCTTATTGATGTTTTATTTATGGCCATTTTTGCGTATTTTTTAATAATTTTTAATCATTTTTTAATACTCACAGCAAATTGCCACGTTTTTCTATACTAGCGTATGGCATAGCCGTGATACTATAGCAAACGTTTGGTTGTGTTGCGAATAACAAAACAACATAAAAACAACACAACACGTACACATTAACGTAAGGAATTGTTATGAACAACACTTTGCAAAATAAATGTTCAAATGATGAGCAAAAAGCATCTGCTCCTGCACCTCTTATTTTTAGGATTTTTGCTGAATTTATTGCAAGCGTTTTTGCAATATTTACTATTTACACATTCTCTTCTGTTGTAACAGCAATGTACGGCGTGAACGTTCTTTTGATTGCTGCAGGAACAGGCTTAGCTTACGCAGCAGCAATCAGTATAGCAGCTAAGGTTTCTGGAGGCCACGTTAATCCAGCAGTAACAATCGCTTCTATGCTTACTGGAAGAACCTCTTATATCTCTGGAATTTTATACATTATTGCGCAAGTTCTTGGCGCACTCGTTGCTGCTTCAATAACTGTTTTTATTCTTCCTCAAACTAAAATGGTTCCAGAAAAAACATGGTTTGCTCCTGTTGTAAACGGTTTTGAAAGCGCTTCTATCTCTGCAAATCAGCTAAAAAGCGTTAATGCTTCTTTTGGCGTTATCTCCGCATTAATAGTTGAGATTATTGCAGTTCTTATTATTGTTGCAACAGCAATGACGTATACGCGCGAAGATGGTAGTGCTAAATGCACGTATGCAGCACACATGGGTATTGCATACTCTGTTGGAGCTTTTATTACCTACCAAATTACTGGATCGGGTCTTAATCCTGCTCGCTCTACAGGTATTGCCATTCTTGCACAGTCTAAGAAATTAGCTGCTTCGCCATTAAGCCAACTTTGGGTATTTTGGATTGCTCCTGTTTTTGCAGCAGCTCTTGTTGGATTCATTATGCTTATTAGCAAGCTTGTTCGTTCTTCTTCAAAAGACTCAACCAGTGCTAAAGAATCTAATAATTCTGGCGATTTAAGCTTGGATGATTCTTCCAAAAACACTTCCTCATCTAACGAAGAATCAGAAAATAGCGAGAATAAAGAAGTTAACCCATTTTATAACGAAGACAAATAGTTAAAACAAAATAGGTTACATAAAAACAAAAATAGAAAAATACGTTATTAGCAAACCAAGTCCTAGTGCAATGCTTAGAAAAGAGTCAAAGGCAACGGATCTAACTTTCCAAGGGCTTCGTTGAGAGAAAATTAAGCGTATTATTCCAAGAATGATGGCTGTTGCAGAAATAATAACTGTAGCAGCCATTATTTTTCCTATAAAAGCTAATACAGCGCACACGCATACGATTATTGCTACAATCCATTGCGCGTATGGCTTACCTTCTTTTACTTCCGAAACGTAGATATGATTGTTTGAGTTGCTATTCGCATTGCTATTCGCATCGTGCAATAATTCATCTTTATGATCAAATTTTAATTCGCTATCTTGATTCTTCTGGCTAATTGTCATACTTGTATAATACATAAAAAGCCTTGGAAAGTATATTAAATACAATCCAAGGCTTTTTATGTTAATATGATTAATCGAGCTAATCTAACTGACTAATCAGCTATTTACAGAAATACTAATTTGCAAATAGCGATTGATTTTTAGTGGAAGAAGTGCCTCGTTCCAGTAGTGTACATTGTTACGCCAGCCGCGCGCGCAGCTTCAAACACTTCCTCATCTCTAATAGACCCTCCAGGTTGAACTATTGCACTTACACCTGCTTCTATCAAGATTTGAGGACCATCAGCAAACGGGAAGAATGCGTCGGATGCTGCAACAGAGCCTTTAGCGCGTTCTAATCCATCTGCCAAAGTATTTGCTCTTTCAACTGCAAGATGGCAAGAATCCACACGATTAACTTGACCCATTCCTATTCCAACAGTTGCTAAATCATGCGCAAGCAAAATGGCATTAGACTTTACGCACCTAAGAGAACGCCATGCAAACTCTAAATCTTTTAGGGTTTTTTCGTCTGCTGGATTTCCAGAAACAAGAGTCCAATTTTGTGGATTATCTCCAAAATCGTCAATCTTGTCTGCGCTTTGCACCAACGCGCCTCCGTCAATAGGATGCACTTGCAAGCCTAAAACAGGAGGATTTGCAACCTTTAGGATTCGCAAATTCTTCTTCTTAGTGCGCAATAATTCCAAAGCTTCAGGATCGTAGTCTGGAGCAATAATTACTTCTGTAAAAATTGGACGCACACTTTGTGCCATTTCTAGAGTAACAGTTGAATTGCAAGCAATCACTCCACCGTATGCGCTTACAGGATCGCAAGCGTGAGCCTTCGCATGAGCTTCGGCAGCTGTTGCACCTATTGCTAAGCCGCAAGGATTATTGTGTTTGCAAACAGCAACGGCAATTTGCGGAGCAAAATCCCAAACTGCACGCCATGCTGCATCCGCATCAACATAATTGTTGTAACTCATTGGCTTTCCGCCAAGAAGCTCAGCTTGAGCTAAACCGCCATTATGCAACGGATCAAGATAAAGCCCAGCATATTGATGTGGATTCTCTCCATACCTAAGCTTACGTTCAAGAGTCCATGTTCGCGTGTAGTCACATGGAAGTAACGAATCTTTGCTTGTTTTATCAAGCGAATCATCGCTGTTTTCTGTGTTTTCTATCATGCTTTGTGGCATTGGCCAAGCACTATTAGTCCATTGGCATATTGCAGCGTCGTAAGCGGCTGTATGCTCGAATGCTTTATGCGCTAAGTATTCGCGCTCTTGCAAACTAAAGCCTTCGCCAGAAGCAATTCGATTAGCAAGCAATTTATAATCTGCAGGGTCTGTAATAACAGCTACAGACTTATGATTTTTAGCAGCTGCTCGAATCATTGAAGGTCCACCAATATCGATTTTTTCAATAATGGCATCATTTTTAGCGCCGCTCATAACTGTGTTCACAAAAGGATACAAGTTTACAACTACAGCATCAAATGGCTCAATATTCAAATCTTTAAGCTGCTTTACGTGATCCGAATTGCTCATATCTGCTAGGATTCCAGCGTGAATATGCGGATCGAGAGTTTTAACTCTACCATCTAAACTTTCTGGGAATCCTGTTACATCCGACACTTGCGTAACGCTTACACCCAATTCTTGAAGCTTTGAAGCAGTTGAACCAGTTGAAACAACTTGAGTTCCACACTTTCTAAAAGCATCTGCCAGCGTTTCTAGTCCTTCTTTGCAAAATACTGAAACCAGTACTCGCTTTATTGACCTTTTACCTGTGGTTATCAGCACATCTGCATTTTGTTCTTGCTCATGTATCTGTTGCACCGGTGTTCCTCCTTGTGTTGGATGAGGATTTATTTTTTATTAGCTTTTGAGCTGACTGTTCTAGTTGACTCAAGATTACTAGTTTCAGTTTTGCTCTCAAGCAAAGGTTGATTTTCGGATAAAATTTTATTGCTTAAAAGTCGAATACCAACTATTATTGCGCAAACAAAAAGAATAACAAGCCAAGCAAAGCCAAAACCGTATATTGTTAAATGGCCTAAGGAACGAAGACTTCTACTTACATTAACTCCAACATGTGCTAATCTAAATCTTCCCAAACTACCATTTGCAAATAGAAGCAATACACTCATAACAAGTATTATTGCCATGCAAGATGCTACTAGAACTATTGCAGATTGAACAAATGCAAAAGCTGTTTTCTTCCAGTCTACTTTATTGTTATCAAATATGATTCTAAGGTTGCACAACTTTGAGTACAAAATTATAAACGATGCCAAAATAGCGCACAAAACAAACAATATACTAACCGAAGCTGTTCTATAGAATGAATCTTTTATAGCATCTGGAAATATTGCAAAAAGTGGAATAGGTGGTAACGATTTTTTGCTAACAGAAAAAATACTAAAGCTTGCAATATCTCCAATGTTGAATCCTGCTCCAGAAATCCAAGATAATGCCCATAGTGCAATATTCGGCAACCACACTAAACAGGCAATAGATGTTAAAATCCTAGAACCGATTTGCATTCCTAGCTTAGAAAATGCAATCTCAACGTTGCTTGAACCAACTACACACCAAAAGATGATTGTTAAAAGTGCAACAATTGCGTAAATAACTAAAACACTTACAGAGCAATAAAAACAGATTTTTGCGCATTTAATTATTCGCTCAGAAAAATGCTTTGCCAACTTTTGTTTTATTTGTGCAAACGTAGAAGAATATGGAAAAACAGCAATCATCATAGCCAAAATATACACACAAACACTTTTTAGCAATATTATTGGCAAAGAATCCAACAACTCAATATTAGTATTTTGGGATATTACATAATTTGCAAAAACCCAAACAAATAATCCTATTGAATTGGCTAATTGACCGCCTTTTAGCTTTCTCATTGCAATTGCAAGAGATGAAACTAAAAGAATTGTTAATCCAAGAGGAATAATCGTAAGAACAAAATCGTCAAAACCAAGACCAACACCTTGTGCAAAAAGAAGTACGGCCCATGTTAAAGACATTGATGAATCAGAAAGATTACCAGTTCCTTCTTCAATCGAAATTACTAAAAGCGTTAAAGACATAAACAACCCAACAATAAGAGCAAAAACAAAAATAGCTATTGCTGGAATAGCTAAACCCATCAAAACGCTAATAAGAGAAGATTTTAGTTTTTTCAAAATTGTTTCTCCCCTACGTTCTTAAAGTTTAGACTTGGATTATTTTGGATTATCTATGTATTTAACGCTTTTCCTAAAACTATTATTTGCTGTGTTTAAGCCGGCATTTTCATTAAGCTAGAGCACTTATAGGATTGCAAGTCGCTCATTCCGTTAATGCCCGTTAGCTCCATTACAAAGCAGAATCCAGCAACAACACCTTCGGATCTTTCAACAAGCCTTGCAGCAGCTTTTGCGGTTCCTCCTGTTGCAATCAAATCATCAACAATAAGAACACGCTGGCCAGGTTTAATCGAGTCTTTTTCAATCTCGATTTTAGCTTCTCCATATTCAAGAGAATACGATTCACTAATAACTTCTGGCGGCAACTTCCCTGCTTTTCTTACGGCAACAAAACCCTTATTTAAGCGTGCAGCTAATACTGGGCCAAATAAGAATCCACGAGCTTCAAGACCTGCAACTAAATCAAAAGAATCTTTAGAAACTGGCAAAGAATCAACAAGTGACTCAATAAGAATGTTCATACCACGAGCATCTGCAAATACTGGTAGAAAATCGCGAAAAACAATCTTTGGATTAGGGAATCCTGGAATTGTGCGAACAAGAGATGCTAAATAATTAGCATCTTCACTACTAACATTCTTTAGAGGCTTTACCGTAATATCAGTTGTTGTCATAATCCTAGCGTTCTATTCTAGTTTTCTTTATTTTCATTAGATTCGCTAGATTCTTGAACCTCGTTAGATTCATTGGATTCTTGCGATTCTTGCGATTCGTTATCTTCTGCGCTATTTGCATTATTAGCGCCTTCGGCACTATCTTCTTTATCGTAGCTATTAAAATCTACGCGAACGTAAACCCTGTTAACAGCACGGAAAGATACGCGAAGCAGACTACCTTCTGAATCTAAAACAATCTCTTCGTGATCTGCATCAACGCTAACAACTTTACCAATAATTCCGCCAATGGTTATAACCTCAACACCAGGCTTTAACGAATCATGGAAAGAACGCAATTCAGTTTGGCGCTTTTTCATGTTACGAGATTGGAACCACATGATACCAACCATGGCAATTACAAGAACAATAAGCATGCCATACTGTTGAAAGAATTGGGGCACAATAAACTCCTTAAGTTATCCAACCCTAAGACGGCAAAACACCGTCCAAATCAACTATTTTATGTTATCTATCTGACATTATCGGGTGCTTTAAGACCTAAATGTTGCCAAGCTTTTTCAGTTGCAACTCTGCCTTTAGGTGTTCTAACAAGAAAGCCTTCTCGAACCAAATATGGTTCACAAACAGTTTCCACAGTTTCCGACTCTTCTCCAACCATTGCAGCCAAGTTATTAAGCCCTACAGGACCACCATTAAATTGAACCACAATAGCTTTTAGAACAGCAATATCTAAACGATCAAGGCCTTGAGTATCTATTTGATACAAAGATAAAGCTTCGATTACAGACTCGCGATTTACTTCTTTAAGATTATGTACTACTGCCCAATCTCTAACACGCCTCAAAAGTCTGTTTGCAATTCTAGGAGTTCCCCTAGAGCGCAAAGCAAGCTCTTTTGCCGCTTGGCCTGCAAGATTTACGCCTAAAAGTGCGGAAGAACGCTCAATAAGCTTCTCTAGCTCTTCGTGAGGATAAAAATCCAAGTGAGCAGTAAAACCAAAACGCGCTCTAAGAGGAGAAGGAAGCATGCCTTCTCTAGTAGTTGCGCCAACAACCGTAAAATGAGGCAAAGTAAGCGGTATAGAAGACGCTCCAGGCCCTTTTCCAACCATAACGTCTACTCGAAAATCTTCCATAGCGATATAAAGCAACTCTTCTGCAGCGCGAGGAAGTCGATGAATCTCATCAATAAACAACACTTCACCTGTATCTAAAGAGCTTAAAATCGATGCTAAATCCCCAGCATGTTGAATAGCAGGGCCAGAAGTAACTCGAATAGAAACGCCTAATTCGTTAGCAACAATCATTGCTAAAGTTGTTTTTCCAAGACCAGGAGGACCTGCAAGAAGCATATGATCGGGAGGAACATTACGCAATCTTGCAGCATCCAAAAAAAGTTGCAATTGCGCTTTTAATAAAGGCTGACCAATAAAACCATCCAGAGCATGAGGACGCAACTCCTCATCACTAATTTGCTCGTTTTCTATAGCACTAGAAGATACTATTCTTAATGAATCTTCTGATACGCCAGTATTAACAGATTGCACGTTGTTGATTTTCTCACTGTTGATTTTCTCGCCAAAACTCATAATCCTCACCTGCCTCTATCCAGCGAAGACAAAGCCATGCGCAAAACTGTTGGCATATCTTCATCTCTAATTGGCAAAGAAATATGCTCTTGTTTACAAACGCTTTCCACTGCTTTTTGAGCATCAAACTGCTTCCAGCCTAAAGACATCAATCCAACAACAACTTTTTGCATAGAAGAATCAATAAAGTCGCTTATATTCTTGTTTACATTTTTATCCACGCTATCTTGTGATAATAAAGACACGTCAATAGAGCCTTTAAGCTCGAGGATAATTTTTTGTGCACCCTTTTTTCCCAACCCAGGAGCGGAAGAAAGCGCAGAAACATCTGAATCCGCAATAGCCTTAATCAAACGATCTACGCTTAATGTTGAAAGCAAAGAAAGAGCGACTTTAGGACCTACTCCACTAACTTTTTGTTGAATTTGAAGAAAAATACGCTTTGCAGCCATACTTGTAAAACCATAGAGCGTAATAGCATCTTGACTAACTTGCAAAGACGTATAAACTCTAACTTCTTGACCTTCGCGCAAAGATGATAAATCTGACGAAGGCATATATACCTCGTAGCCAACGCCACAAACACAGACAAGCGCACAACGCGAATCGATAGATTCCACTACGCCATTAAGCATACCGATCATCAGCGCTCACCTTTCAAAATAAATCCCTACAGTCTATAGAACATCTGTTCTATAGACATCCTACATACCTCGCCCGACAGAACTTGATCCGCGCGCCGCACGCAAAGACTCAGCCCACTTTCTTTGAGCATCTGTTAAATGCTGCTCTCGCTCTCCGCCTTGCAATGCGCCTGCAGGCCTAAGAGCATGGCAAATAGCTTGAGCTAAAGCATCGGCAGCATCTGCAGGAGTTGGTAAAACATTAAGATTCAAAAGACGCGCAACCATGCGCTCTACTTGCTCTTTGCCAGCACTACCACTGCCCGCAACAGCAAGTTTAACCTCCGTTGGAGTGTGTAAAGCAACAGGAATACCCCTTTGAGCTGCAACAAGCATAGCGATTCCTGCAACTTGAGCAGTTCCAAGCACCGTATTTCGATTTTCTTGAGCAAACACGCGCTCAATCGAAACAACATCTGGCGAAAACCTCTCGATTTTCTCCACAAGACCATTGTAAATTTCTAGCAATCTTAAATCTTGAGAAGTTTTTGGATTGCTTCTTAAAACATCGACGTGAATAAAAGAAAGCCGACGAGAAACGCCGGCTTCAATCACGCCGACCCCGCAGCGAGTAAGCCCGGGGTCAACGCCCAAAATCATCATTGGAAACTATTCTGCTTCCTCAAGCTGAGCCATAACTTCATCCGAAGCAGTCCAGTTGCTATAAATATTTTGAACATCGTCCAAATCATCGAGATTGTCAATCAAGCGAGACACCTTTTGAGCATCTTCAAAGCTCAACTCAACCTCGTTATTTGGATGCATAACGATTTCTGCAGAATCGTAGTCAAAACCAGCATCTTGCAAAGCCTTACGAACAGTTACCAAATCGCTAGAATCCGTGTATACGGAATACACGTCTCCATCGTCTGCAACGTCTTCAGCACCTGCTTCTGCAGCAATATCAAAAAGCTTGCTATAGTCAACGCCTTCGCTAGGAACTTCAATCAAGCCCTTGCGCTCAAAGTTAAAGCTCACAGAACCACTTGTAGCCAAAGAGCCATTGCCCTTTGTAAGAGTGGAACGAACATCTGCTGCAGCGCGATTACGATTATCTGTAAGGCACTCAATAATCAAGCCAACGCCTGCTGGTGCATAACCTTCGTAAACAATTTCTTCGTAGTTTGCGCCACCTGCTTCTTCGCCAGATCCACGCTTAACAGCGCGCTTAATGTTGTCTGCTGGCATAGAAGCTTTCTTAGCTTTAACGATTGCATCGTACAAAGTTGGGTTACCATCTGGGTCTCCACCACCAAGACGAGCTGCGATTTCAATATTCTTAATAAGCTTGGCGAAAAGCTTGCCGCGCTTTGCGTCGATAGCGGCCTTCTTGTGCTTTGTGGTCGCCCACTTGGAATGACCTGACATGATACTCCTAAAAAGTGTACGGTTACGTAAACGTGATGATTTTAATGCGCTTTAGCGACAAATCGCCAGATCGAGTTTATTTAAGCAAATTTTTAACTTCAAAAATGCGCTGAAAAACAGTTATAGCTCCACCAATGCAAAGAATAATCATTGCCAAGCAAAGCCACAATAACCAACCCGTTAATCCGCTTAATCCCATTGAAACTAGAATTATGGCAACTCTATCGGCGCGAGTAATCAATCCTTTTTTAGCGTCTACTCCAACAGACTCGCCTCTTGCTCTCGCATACGATGTTACAAAAGCAAACATCATAGATACTAGCGAGCACACTAATCCGCAATATCTCAAAAAATTATTCACGTAAAATGGCAAATATAAGCAAATGTTTAGATTATTTGCGCGATATAAACAAATGCAAACACAAGCAAAAAGCGACCAATCTGCAATTCTATCTAGAGTTGAATCTAAAAATGCGCCAAATTTAGTGCCACCATTCTTGTTTGTTAAAGCAGCAACAGAGCCATCTAAAGCGTCTGCAAGAACAAAAATCGTAAGCAAAATAGTGCCAATAAAAAGCTGGCCGCTTATAGAAATAAAAACAGAAGTTGCAACAAGTGCAATGGTGCCAAAAATCGTAACACTGTTAGCGCTACATCCAAATTTAACAAGAAGCTTTGCGATTGGCAAAATAACACGTTTGAATCCACTTCTTAAAGATTCCAACATATTAAGCCTTTCTTTGATTCAAATATAATCATTCAAACACAGCGCTCAAACACGAGTATTCAAACACAAATCACTTCTAAACTCATCACCGCGTTAACAAAAACGCCGCTTAAAACTAAGCGGCGCTAATTCTAGCTCCCTCACCTGGATTCGAACCAAGACAAAGGGTTCCAAAGACCCGTGTGCTGCCATTACACCATGAGGGAACGGCGGAAAAAACCGCCAAGTCACTATTATGCCACAACAATCAAAATCGTCAAGCTTGGCGTGGCGAAATAGGATTTATGCAAATTTATGCAAACAAAAACCCTTTTCCGTGGTGCTCTGGGTATGTGTCAAACAGCTTTGCAACGGACCCATCTTCAAACACAGCTTTAATCGCGCTTGCCAAAAGTGGAGCAATCGAAAGAACCGTCAACCCATCCCAACGCTTTTCTTGTGGAATTGGAACAGTATCTGTTAACACAACTTCTCTAGCTCCGCAATTCTTCAATCGCTCAACTGCAGGACCCGAAAGAACGCCGTGCGTTGCAACAACAGTTACAGACTTTGCTCCAGCGTCTTTAAGAACATTGCAAGCACCTGCGATTGTTCCAGCAGTATCGATTAAATCATCTACCATAACGCAATCGCGACCAGCAACATCGCCAACTACACGGTTTGCAACAGCTTGATTTGGACGCGTAATATCTCTAGTCTTATGAACAAAAGCCAATGGACCTCCGCCCAATCTTTGCGCCCACTGCTCAGCAACGCGGATTCGTCCTGCATCTGGCGAAACAACAGTAACGTTTCCTAAATCTTCGCTAAAGCGATCCCTTACATAGTCCACCAAAACTGGCATAGCAATCAAATGATCTACAGGACCATCAAAGAATCCTTGCGATTGCGCAGCATGCAAATCAACGCTCATAATGCGATCTGCGCCTGCTGTTTTAAGTAAATCAAACATCAAGCGGCAAGAAATAGGCTCACGACCGCGATGCTTTTTATCTTGTCTAGAATATCCAAGCAACGGGCACACAGCGGTAATAGAACGAGCAGATGCGCGCTTTAATGCATCAATCATAATTAACTGTTCCATAATGGACTTGTTAACAGGGTCACTATGACTTTGCAACACAAACACGTCTGTTCCTCGCACAGACTGAGTGTAACGAACATACATCTCGCCATTAGCAAAATCGTATGCCGTTGTTTCCAATACTTCTATACCAAGCTGATTCGCAACATCTTTAGCAAGCTTAGGATGCGCGCGACCAGTTACGAGAACAAGGTTTTTATCTGGCTTTCCTTCAAGGACGATGCTCACCATATCTCCAAACGCTAGTTCGCTAACAGTCCACAAAAATCGGACTGAGTTCAATACTATCTATTTGCGCAGACTATAACAATTAAGCCGTTTCATACATAACAAATGCTTGCAAACAGTTGCAAATCCTTACAAAAAACATTACAAATCATTACAAATCGCGTATGTATAAACCGTGTTTAACAATGTATTGAACAACGCCGTCTGGAACCAAATACCAAACTGGCTCCCCATGCTCTGCACGCTTGCGAACGTCTGTTGAAGAAATTGCCAACGCTGGAATCTCCAATATGTCAACTGGAAAACGATGATTGTGACAATTAATCATATCGTCGCAAGAATCGTAAGACGCGGAACGAGCTTCAATTTGTGTAAACTTTTCTGGACTTGCATACCCTGGACGTGTTACAGCAACAAATCTAGCCAAACTCCATAATTCTCTAGCATTTTTCCATTGCATAATCTCTGCAATAGCGTCTGCTCCAGTAATAAAGAAAAGATCCGCGTCTGGGTGTTGAGCACGAATGTCGCGAAGCGTGTCGATTGTGTAAGTAACGCCAGGCCTATCAATATCCACTCTAGAAACTGTAAATTTTGGATTTGAAGCTGTTGCGATTACAGTCATCAAATATCTGTCTTCTGCATTCGTGACTTTTTTGTCTAGCTTAAAAACAGGCTTTCCAGTAGGAACAAAAATAACTTCGTCTAAATCATAAACCCACGCAACTTCGGAAGCTGCCACCAAGTGGCCATTATGAATCGGATCAAAAGTGCCACCCATAATTCCTATGCGCGGATGTTGATGAACATTCCCTCTTGCAGAGTGCTTAAGCCTAGAAGAATTTGCCGAAACTGGCACGCTAGCTTGACTTTGGTCAAAAGAACCTTGGAATAAATCCGACATTCTGCGTTCTGTAGATGAATCACTCATTTAAACAAAATCCCATTTTATTTTAAATTAGTCGCATTTGATGCGTTAGATACATTATGCGTTAGCTGCATCTGCCGCATCATCTGCTTTAACTTCATCAATTACGCTGGAAGCAACATTTGCTTTATCTGGATTAATGTTCCCCATTTCTTCATTCCACTCATCTTGAACAACGCGCTTAATTTCTTCAAACGTTGGAAGAGCAAAATCAGGCTGGAAAACACCTCTAATGTTTGCAACACACTCCGTAATCTCTACAAGAACTTCGCTCATATTGTCTATAAGACTAGCGCGCTCAAACTTACTAAATTCGGCTATATTACTTTCCATTTTTTGCAAGTTCTTATTAATCTTATCTATTGTTTCGCTATTTTCTGGCGTAACAACATCTCGATTATCTCTATCTGGCCAACCCATTAAAACAGCGTCAGCATACTCAAGAGAAGACCTTTGACTTGCAGAAGCAATCCCATCTTCTATTTGAACTAAAAACACGTAACGAACAATAGACAATCTTTCTGCTGCAACATCTAAAGCATCAAGCACATTAGAAGCACCTACACCGTTAGATAAGCTTAGATCCTCGTTTGATTGATTTTTAGCAATTTTAGACGATTGTGATTGTGATGTATCAGGCATATTCTTAACCTTACTCTTAAGCCCTTATTTGTCCTTGCCCGTAGCCAACCCACTTTGTAGTTGTCATCTCTACTAAGCCCATTGGCCCTCTTGCATGCAACTTTTGCGTGGAAATTCCAAGCTCCGCTCCAAAACCAAATTCGCCGCCGTCTGTAAACCTTGTTGAAGCATTTACCATAACAACCGCGCTGTCTATTGACGAGACAAACTCATTAATCGTTAAGTAGTCTTGCGCAATAATCGTTTCCGTGTGACCCGTTGAATATTTTGAAATATGATTAATGGCATCTTTAACACCATCTACAACTTTTACTCCGATTTGCAAAGACAAGTATTCTGTAGACCAATCTTCATTATTTGCATGCTCTAGTTTAATACCACTTATGTTTGCGGATGATAAAATATTGTATGATTCTTCATCAGCATGAATTAAGACATTACGATTCGCTAATTCACTTGCGACTTTTGGAAGAAAATCTTGAGCAATGCTTTTATCTACAAGTAATTTTTCTGCAGCATTACAAACTCCGACTCGTTGCGTTTTTGCGTTTATAATAATCGGAATTGCTTGACTAAAGTTTGCTGTTTTATCTACATAAATGTGAACGTTTCCAGCACCAGTTTCTATGACTGGGACTGTTGATTCCTTAACAACTGCCGCGATTAGATTTGCGCTTCCTCTAGGAACAAGAACGTCAATATGACCATGAGCGTGCATCATTGACGTTGCGCCGCTTCTGCCTAAATCATCAACGGATTCTATAAGATTTTCACTTACACCAAAATCTTTTAAGACTTGCTTTAACACACTAATAGTTGCGCGATTTGTGCATTCGGCTGCACTTCCGCCTCTTAAAATTACAGCATTTGAAGATTTTATGCACAAAGATGCAACGTCAACAGTTACATTTGGTCTAGCTTCGTAAATCATTCCCATTACGCCAATTGGCACTCTTACTTGAGAAAGTTTAATACCATTTTCCAGCGTGTATCCTCGAACAATTTGGCCAACAGGATCTTGCAATTGCGCTATTTTTCTAACACTTTGAGCTGATTTAACTATTCTTTCTTTGTTAAACACAAGTCTGTCTAGTTTTCCAGCATCCATACCATTTTTTTGGGCTTTTTCTAAGTCTTGCTTGTTTGCTTTTTCAATAAATTCTGAGTTATTTTCAAGAGAATCAGCAATAGCATTTAAAAGATTGTTCTTAAAAGTGGCATTAGCTTTAGCAAATTCTCTTTGTGCGATTCGCGCATCATCTGCTCTAGAAAAAACAATAGAATCTGTAGAGTCCCCATGCTCTTTAGAACTATTGACTTGTTCACTATTATGCGTTTCGTCAAACTTTGTATTGAGATTAATCATATTGAACATATTAGCAATAGCAGTGCTTAGGCTCCAACGCTTCAGGTATTATGTATAACAATTGACACAAATGGAGGAATCATGGCAGAAAACACTACGAATGCAGTTATGTTTCACAGCACTAGGTCTAACTCTAAAACCTACACTTCGAAGCAAGCTATTCGTAGGGGCATAGCCGAAGACGGTGGCCTGTTTGTTACGGATTGCCTTGGCGAAACTCGCTACAATATTTCTAATATTGTTGGAAAATCTTATAAGCAAATTGCTAAAGATGTTCTTCAAATCCTCCTTCCAGATTTTACTTCTAACGAGCTTGATGAGTGCGTTGAAAATGCTTATGGAGATCAATGGGAAGATTGCGAAATTACTCCATTAAAGCAGCTTGGTACTAACAATGATTTTGTTTTAGAGCTTTTCCACGGTCCTACTTGTGCTTTTAAAGATGTTGCTTTGCAAATTTTGCCACAATTTATTCGTTGCTCAAAAAATGCTTCTGACTCTAGCCAAAACGTTATGATTCTTACAGCCACTTCGGGAGATACAGGCAAAGCTGCGCTCGCTGGCTTTGCAAACGTTGAAGGCACTTCTATGGTTACTTTTTACCCAGAAGGTAAAGTAAGCAAAGTTCAAGAATTGCAAATGACAACTCAAAGCGGAAGCAACGTAAAAGTTTGCGCTGTTAGAGGTAATTTTGACGACACTCAAAGCAGCGTTAAGCAAATTTTTACTAACGACTCAATTAATGAATCGATTAAGAACAACAATAATGCTTTGCTTTCTTCTGCTAATTCGATTAATATAGGCAGGCTTATTCCTCAAGTTGTTTACTACTTTTATGCTTATTCTAAGCTTGTTGAACGCGGATCTATAAAGCTTGGAGAAGAAGTGGAATTTTGCGTTCCAAGTGGCAATTTTGGCAATATTCTTGCTGGATATTATGCAAAAATGCTTGGTCTTCCTGTAAAGCACTTGATTGTTGCAAGCAATAGCAATAATGTTTTGTTTGACTTTTTGGTTAGCGGAACATATAACAAGATTCGACCTTTCCATCAAACGGTTGCGCCTTCTATGGATATTCTTGTTTCTTCTAATTTGGAACGCATGCTTTACTATATATGCAATAAAGATACGCGACTTTTGCAAATGCTTATGAATGATTTGCAACAATGGGGCGCTTTTGAAGTACCAGAAGACGTGCTTTCTAAAATTCGAGAACTTTTTGGATGCGGATGGGCAAACGAGGATCAAATTCGAGATTCCATAAAAGAATGCTGGAATAAGCATAATTATGTTATTGACCCACATACTGCTTGCGGATACTTTGTTATGAGCCATATTCCTCATGATTCTAGTGTTCCTCGCGTTCTTTTAAGCACTGCAAGCCCGTATAAGTTCCCTAGAGTTGTTTGCGAATCTTTAGGCTTAAATGTTGAAGGATTAGATGATTTTGCTTGCATGGATTTGCTAGAAAGAAAAACTTCTACAAACGCTCCTAAAATGCTTAGCGAACTTAAGAATAAAACAGCTAGATTCAACGATGTTATTAATGTTGAAGATATGCCAGATTACGTTCTTAAGTGCGCTAACGAAATCTGCTAAGTCCTAATGGTTTAAGACTTAAACAGAGCATAATATACTTCGTTTAACGTGCTTAAATCGTGACCTTTTCTAGCTCCTGCAGAGAAGAATCTTCGCCTTCTAACATCTGGTTCTAGATTTTTTGTTCGCTGTGCTACCTTTTTGCCTAAACTCCATGCGCTTTGTTCAAAAACACCGTTTTCTCTAGCATCTTGCAAAGATGAACAAACAATAGCGGAAGCAACTCCCTTTTTTTGCAACTCCATGCGAGTTGCACGCTCTCCTAATGTTCTACTTATGCATGAGCGTATAACAGATTGAGCATATTGCTCATCGTCAATCAAATGCAAATCTTCTAAACGAATTATTACAGATTCAACAATATTCTCTCTATAACCCTTATCTATAAGCCTATTTTTTAAGTCGTTTGAAGACCTTGCAGCATAATCTAATATTCTTAAAGCACACTCTTTGCAACTATCAAAGTCGCATGCTTTTTTAGAGTCTACTTTTTTAACAGCTTTATTATTAAAAGAGTTATACTTTCGCAATCTATAAGACGAATGGCATGAGTTTTCTTCGCAATCACCTATTTCAACACTATTCTCTGAATAATGTGAATTAACAGCTTCTAAACTACAATCATCTTCTGCACACACATTCTTGTTCTTAACATCATTTTTGTTAAAAACAGAAGCATCTACGGGCTTATGATTGCGAAGAAAACTCTCAACACTAATCATCTATCAGTCTTCTCATCTATCACTATTTATTCTTGGAATCTTTACTAGAAGCATCTGAGTTATTTTCTGCATTAGAATTCGACTTTGCTTTTTCGCTATCGTCTTCATCTTCTACTTCAACAAATTGATCTTCTGGCTTCATTAGCCCAAAAGCAACTTTTACTTTATCGCTAATTTCTTCCGTAATAGCAGGATTATCTTTAAGGAATTGACGCACGTTTTCTCTACCTTGACCAAGCTGTTCACCCTCATACGTAAACCAAGAACCAGACTTTTTAATAACGTCACACTGTACAGCCATATCAATTACAGAGCCTTCAGTAGATATTCCTTCTCCATAAAGAACATCAAATTCAGCTGTTTTGAAAGGAGGAGCCATTTTATTCTTAACAATCTTTACTTTAGTTCGATTGCCAACAGCTTCTTCTCCGTTTTTAATAGTAGAAACACGCCTAATATCCATTCGAACAGACGAATAGAATTTAAGAGCTTTACCACCTGTAGTTGTTTCTGGATTACCAAAGAACACACCGATTTTTTCTCTAAGCTGATTAATAAAGATTGCGGTTGTTCCAGCTTGAGACAAAGCTCCTGTCATCTTTCTTAAAGCCTGACTCATTAAGCGAGCTTGCAAACCAACATGGCTATCTCCCATATCTCCATCAATTTCGGCTTTTGGAACAAGCGCTGCTACAGAATCAACAACTATAACGTCTAAAGCTCCAGATCGAATAAGCATATCTGCAATCTCTAAAGCTTGCTCACCATTATCTGGCTGAGAAACAATAAGAGAATCTGTATCTACACCTAATTTACGCGCATAAACTGGATCTAACGCATGCTCAGCATCAATAAACGCTGCAACTCCGCCATTCTTTTGAGCATTAGCAACAATGTGCAAAGCTAACGTTGTTTTACCAGAAGATTCAGGACCATAAACCTCTACAATACGCCCACGAGGAACGCCACCAATTCCCAAAGCCATGTCTAGAGCTAAGGAACCAGTAGGAATAACCTCAACGTCTTGCAGTGGCTTATCTCCTAATCGCATTGCAGAACCCTTGCCATATTGTTTTTCAACATTTGCAAGAGCCATCTCTAGCGCTGCTTTTCTACGTGGATCTGCCTTGTCGGCATCAATAAGACGATCCACAGCACCCTTTTTTGTTTGTTGTGCCATATTTATTACTCCTTTCGCATGCCGATGTATTGATGACCATACTCAATACATGATGCCCGTGCAAGCGTTTTAGAGCAATGTGGTTAAAGGCTATTTTCCAATAACCAGTAGGCACTTACACGCTGCAAGAAGACCAACAATTAAATATTATACACCATAAACGAACATTTGTTCGATATGCGTGTTGGCTTGAAATTCCAACAAAAACGCATACACGCAATCAAATTAAAAAATAAAATAACCCTTATTTTGCTGGAAGTGGCGGAGCATTATGGTCTTTACCCCAACGCTTGCTATCTGGAATATTCATGTGATCACATAAAACATTCCAAACAATTCTAGGCTCCACGCCAGCATCAATCGCCTCGCGCGCGCTCATACCATCAAGCTTTTGCAGCTCTTGGTCTTTAGCAATACTCCTACCAAATTCTCTACCGAAAACTTCTTCAAGAAGCTCCCAAAATTCACGTTCGCGCATAAAAAATCCAATCTTCAAAAATAAGAGCATAGAAAATCCTAATTAGCGCGCTAACAACACCAATACGAACGTCTTTTCTATCTCCAGAAATATTTAGTTGAGCGCAAAGCGTAAAACCGTGGTCAACTGAATAAGTAGAACATCTACTTAAAGAAAGATTGCTTATTTTGCCACATTTACACTCAAAAATACGATCTTTAATATTGTTAATTTTTAGCGAAACTAAATCAAAATCAAGCGAAGAACAGCGCTTTGAAGCAACATTTGGAATAAAAATTCCAACGTAAGCCAATCCTTGCGGCTTTAAGCCATCGGAGCCAGGGCCCGCAACGCCAGTAGTAGACAATCCAATAACAGGAAAATCTGCGCTATCAACATCTTTACTAGAATCCATGCAATCGTATTGCCACTTTGCGCCGCTATACAATCTTGCGCAACCAAACGCCATTTGCTTTGCAACACTAGGCTCTACAGCACCGCAAGTTTTAAGCAAATCAGAATCCACGCCAAGAATCTTAGATTTTTCGCGAATATCGTAAGTAACAGCCGAGCCAAGAAAAACCTTTGAGGCTCCAGGAATATTTACAAACGAATCCGCAAGAAGTCCTCCTGTTAAAGATTCTGCACAAGAAATATGCAAAGAATTATTCACACAAAAATCGAGAATCTTACTTGCGAAAGCATCCGTAGAAGAATCCGTAGAAGCACTTGCCAAATAGTCGCACATTTTACTATCGCTTAAACGCACCGCGCACGTAAAGGAATCCAGAATAAAGCGCAAAACCAAGAGCAATGCCTATAAAACCGTAGCAAAGCGAGTAATAGCACACAACCCAAACAGAAACATTGTAAGCGCAAAATATTGGAACAATAGGCGCAAGCAACATTGAAATTCCAACAGATTGAGAAAGTGTCTTATACTTTCCTGCCCAAGATGCTGCAATAACTTTTCCGCCTTTATCTATAACGTAAAAACGCAAAACAGTAATGCCTATTTCTCTAAGAATAAACAGTAGAGTAATCCACCAATAAAGCTCGCCAAAAGCAGAAGCAATAATAAGAGCAGAAAGTATTAAAAGCTTATCGGCAATAGGATCTAAGAGTTTTCCAAGCTCTGTAACTTGATTATATTTTCTAGCCATCCAACCGTCTAATTTATCTGTTGAAGCTGCGATTATAAACATTGCAAACGCAGCCCAGCGAACCGAAGTAGAAGCATAGCCCCAAGGCCCAGAGATAAGATACAAAACGATGAATACAACAGAAAGAGCTATTCTTATGTAAGTCACAATGTTTGGAGCACAATTCCAACCTTCTAGCAACTTAGACTTACCATTTTGCAACATCGTTAATACCTCCATAACCGCTACACAAATATGGTATAGCAAACGCAAAACTTAATTTAACAACAATCCTTTAGCAATGCTTTAACAATACTTAATTCAAAGTGCTTAATTATGCTTAATTATGCTTAATTCAAAGAATCAGACTCGCCTTTAATAAAAGCTAATACTTTAGGCAAATCTTGCGGTTGAACAAGAACCTCACGCGCTTTAGAGCCTTCCGAAGGCCCAACAACGCCACGCGATTCAAGCAAATCCATAAGTCTGCCTGCCTTAGAAAAACCAACACGAAGTTTTCGTTGAAGCATAGACGTAGATCCAAATTGCGCACCAACAACAAGCTCGGCAGCTTGAAGAAGCTCATCCATATCGTCGCCAATATCTGTTGTTTTAGCTTGAATTTGAGCCTGTTCGTCTGCTTTTGCAGCCATTTGCTCAATGTCTTCCCTGTATTTTGGCTTTCGCTGAGTTCTAACATATTCTACAGCTTTGCGAATTTCCGATTCGCTAACCCAAGAGCCCTGAACTCGCTGAGGCTTAGCAGCACCCATTGGAAGGAACAACGCATCTCCTTGACCAATCAAAGTTTCCGCGCCAACAGTGTCTAAAATAACGCGCGAATCCGTAGCAGAAGACGTAGCAAAAGCCAAACGAGATGGAATATTCGCCTTAATTAAGCCAGTTACAACATCAACAGACGGTCGCTGAGTTGCAAGAACCAAATGCACGCCTGCAGCACGAGCAAGCTGAGTAATGCGCTGAATAGAACTTTCAACGTCGTTTTTTGCAACCATCATCAAATCAGCCATCTCGTCTACAACAACAAGCAAATACGGGTATGGAGCAACTTTTCTCTCGGAGCCTTTTGGCACATGAACCTTGCCTTCGCGCACGGCCTTGTTAAAGTCTTTAACATGACGGAAACCAAAGAATTGCAAGTCGTCATAGCGCGAGTCCATCTCTTTAACAACCCATTCAAGAGCTTGAGCTGCCTTCTTAGGGTCTGTAATAATCGGAGTTAGCAAATGCGGAATCCCAGCATATGCAGAAAGCTCTACTCGCTTTGGATCTACCAAAATCATGCGAACCTGCTCTGGAGTAGAACGCATAATAATAGAAGTTAGCATAGAGTTTATAAAGCTTGACTTTCCAGAGCCAGTAGCACCAGCAACAAGAAGATGCGGCATTTTATCTAGAGCAGCAGTTACAAAATGACCCTCAACGTCTTTACCAACTCCAGTGAGCATAGGATTTGAATCCTGGCGAGCTTTATCTGACCTTAAAACATCTCCAAGGTTTACAATCTCTCGATCTACGTTTGGAATCTCTATACCAATCGCAGACTTGCCTGGAATTGGAGACAAAATACGCACATCTGTGCTTGCTACAGCGTATGCAATATTTTTTTGAAGATTTGTGACTTTTTCAACTTTTACTCCAGGCCCCAACTCAACTTCGTATTGAGTAACAGAAGGACCCCTCAAAAAGCCAATAACTTTTGCATCCACTTCAAACTGTTCAAACGTAGAAGTTAGCGCACGAATTACGCGATCATTTGCAGGAGTTCTAGTTGCGTGCGGTTTTCCGTGAACAAGAATGTTCAAATCTGGCAATCTGTACGGCTCTTCGCTGTACTCACTTGAAGAATCGTTAGAATCGTTTTCATTATTGGCGTTGCTCGCACTATTTTCATCATTTTCTTGCGATGACCTATATTGATCCAACTGTTGACCAGGCATTTTACTCCATGGATCATTGCTATATTGCGATTCGCCACTAATTGGCGCTTTTGGAAATTCGTCAATATACATTTGACCAGAAGACGGCAAAGAATTAGCGCCATGAGTGCCATTAGAAACACCATTAGAACCAACAACACGCGGATGATTACTTTGATTCTGATCTTCTTGCGGGTCCGATTTAGAGCCATAGCCTTCAATAGAGTAGCCATCTTGACTTGGCTTAGAAGAAGCGCTAAGAAAAGCATCATCTCCAGCATACGCATCTAAAAGTTCGCTATTGCTATCCTTCTTTTTAGAGCCGAACATAGAATTAAAAATCTTAGAGATTATTGAATTGTGCAAATCTTTACGCGATTTTTCCGATTCACTAGAATCATGAGTTGGAACGCCTTCTGCAAACTCAAGATTATCGCTGCTATTACTCAAATTTTCATCATCTGCATTCTCTAAGTCTTGATTATTCTTTGACTTTTTAGAGAAAATAGATGAAACAAATTGAGTCACATCTTCAACATGTAATTTAAGAATCATTAAAATAGCAAAAATTGCAATAATAACAAAAATTGTAAGGGCAAAAATCCTAGATAATCCCCAGGCCAAAGGAGAACCTAAGAAGAATCCTAGTAATCCGCCAGATTTTTGCAAATCATCTATATTAAATTCTTGATTTTTGCTTGCAATCAAAATGTCTAAAATTGAGCAAATTGACCATAAAAGAAGAACAAAACCACCTATAACACGAGGATTTCCAGATTTAGCACCACTATTTCGCATAAGCCTAATAGCAACCGCACTAAGCCACACTGGTAAAACAACGCTCATAATGCCAAAAATCGCGGAAGATAAAGAGTGCAACGCAACACCTAAGAATCCGCTAACTCTAAACCATTCAGATGCACAAAAAAGAACAGCAAGAATAAGCATTACAAAGCACAATCCGTCTCTACGGTATGCCTCATCGTATTGCCCAACTCCAAAAAGCGAGCGAACTGCTTTGCCAATAACACGCGGAACAAAAAGCAGAGCAGACTCCCAAAATGGCTCATTAGTCTGCACTTTAGACTGCTTACCACCATTGTTTGGCATATAAATCGCTCCTCCATAAAATGCGCGTACAAAAACCGCTAACAACTAGCAAGCTAATCGCCAGCAATCATTCACATTAAGTACAAACACCAACCGAATTACTTAAAATTATCCAATCAATATTATCAAATTAATAGCTTTACTTATTCTACTCCAAAGCGTGCTAACAAAATAAACATGTTTGAACACAAAAACAAGACAAAACAGAAAGCCATACAGAGTAAAAAAAAATCGGCTGTGAAGCAGCCGATTAAGTGGGGTGGCTAACGCGGCTTGAACGCGCGACCTTCTGAACCACAATCAGATGCTCTACCGACTGAGCTATAGCCACCATTACAGCGCGAAACCCTTCGGGAATCGCACAACAGAGGAATACTATACACGATTTTTCTAATTTGCGCTACCCTTGCGATTTTCGGCGCGTCGCACAAAATACGACGTTACTTAATGACACAATAAGACTATGAGTTTTTTGCAAAAATCAAATGCAACCAGCATGCTCAATGAGCAAGCAGAACATTGGAAAAGCGTTGAAAACAATCGCACTTTTGGCATTCTAAATTCAACGTCATACACAACAAAAGCTCTTCTTCTAGGGTCTGGAGAGCTTGGAAAAGAAATCACTATAGAGCTTATAAGACTTGGTATTAAAGTATTTGCTGCAGATAGTTATGCGAATGCTCCAGCAATGCAAGTTGCGCAAGAAAATCGCGTTTTAGACATGAGCGATTCTAAAAAATTGCAAGAACTAATAAACAACATAAACCCAAACATAATAATCCCAGAAGTTGAAGCAATATCAACCGAAGTATTAAAAGACGTTGTTAAAAACAAAAAAATTCAAGTCGTTCCAAGCTCTAGTATCACTTCGATTGCAATGGATCGCGAAGCTTTGCGAAAAATCGCCCACGAAAAAATTGGTTTGCCTACTACACCATATTGTTTTGCTTCAAGCTACAAAGAGTTAGAAGAAGGAGCAAAAATCGTAGGTTATCCATGCGTAGTAAAACCAATTATGAGTTCTTCTGGCCATGGTCAATCTATTGTAAAAGATCCTAAAAATCTTGAAGATGCCTGGTATGAAGCACAAAATGGAAGAAGATCTAAGCATAAAACGCAAAGCTTGCAGAGTGAATATAATGAAAATAATGAAGATATATCTCGCGTAATAGTGGAAGCACTTGCTCCTTTAGACTACGAATTAACGGTTTTAACAGTGTGCTCAAGCGCTGGAATAACAACATGCGAACCTATTGCACAATGCCAAGAAAACGGCGACTACAGGCAATCATGGCAACCAGCAAACATACCAGAAAATGTTAGAAAATCAGCTCAAAATATTGCAAAACAAGCAGTAGAAGGTTTAAGCAAAATAGCAAAAGAAAACGGAGAAACAGGCTGGGGCATTTACGGCGTAGAACTTTTTGTTCTTAAGAATGGAGATTTACTTTTTAGCGAACTATCCCCTAGACCACACGACACTGGCATGGTAACAATGATTTCGCAATACTACAGCGAGTTTGCTTTGCATGTTTTAGCAATATTAGGTGTTCCAATCACACAAAAGCACACTGCTCTTTGCTTAAAAGATAACGAAGTTGCATTAAGTCACGCACTTGTTGTGCAAGGAAACGGAGCTGTAGGATTTACAAATCTTGCACAAGCATTAGACGAAGAAGATTGCACAAGATGCGATATACGAATTTTTGGAAAGCCAGAAGTCCACGGCTCAAGACGAATGGGTGTTATTTTGACAGTATCGAACAGCGTAAATGATGCAAAATCTTGTGCGACACGCATTGCAAGCAAAATACACACAGTAGAACTGCCATCGTAGAACGCTGAAAAGTCAAGGTTTTTACTACTTTTATTAGACAAAAAATCAAAAAATAATACAAACAAAATGTAGGTAACAATTGTTAGTCTAATCTTGCTGGCGGTTGAATAAACCTTCAAATAATGATGGTTTGCAACACTCAGCCATGGATACAACGGAGAGGCACGTCAATGGAAAAACTTGACAAGTTGTATGAAGGTAAAGCAAAGAAATTGTATGCCACGAGTAACGATAACGTTCTGTGGGTTCAATACATGAATCAAGCTACAGCTGGCAATGGTCTTAAAAAGGCTCAAATTGCTGGAAAAGGAAGCTTAAATAATCAAATCACTTCTCTACTGTTCAATCTTCTTAAAGCTCGTGGAGTTAAAAGCCATTTTCTTGGCAGAATTTCAGATACCGAACAGCTTGTAAAGCGCATGAAGATGTTTCCGCTAGAAATAATAATGCGAAACACAGCTGCTGGTTCTTTTGCAAAACGATATGCCGTTAAAGAAGGAACTGCACTAAAAAAGCCTCTTTTGGAGTTTTGCGTAAAGTCAGACGATCTTGGCGATCCTTTTATTAACCCAGAAGGCGTTGTAGCTTTAGGTCTTGCTAGCGAAAGCGAAATGGCAGAAATTACAAAGAAAGCTCACGCTGTAAACAATGCACTTTTGGATATTTTCAACAAAATCGACGTTCAACTCGTTGACTTTAAGATTGAAGAAGGCGTAGACGCACAAGGAAACATTCTTCTTGCAGACGAGATAACGCCAGATACATGCCGACTTTGGGATAAGCGCAATACGAATGGCTCTGAAGTAAGTCATTTAGATAAAGACTTGTTCAGACGCGATTTAGGAGACATAATTCCAGCCTACGAAGAAATATTCTCGAGGCTTAAATCTCTTGCGCAAAGCGAAGGAGTAAACTTCGACGAAGTCAATCCAAACGATTGCGCTGAACAATAATTTTAATGTGGCTCGCATCTTTTAGGTGCGAGCCACGCGCGTTCTTAAACAAATAAATAAACAAACAAGCAAACAAAAATAGCCAAACACAAATAGCCAAAACTACAATTGCAAGGCAGGTTCACCGTGGTATTTCGCGTTTATGTTGAAAAACGATCTGGTTTCGATATAAAAGCCCAACATCTTAATCACGAGCTTAAAGAAATTCTTGGTATTGATTCTCTAAAATCCACGCGCATAATCAACAGGTATGATGTAGAAGGAATATCTAAAGATCTTTTTAACACTGCTGTTAAAACAGTTCTTAGCGAGCCTACAGTAGACAACACTTACGACTACTTGCCTATTAGCACAAATGAGCATGTTGTTGCTATAGAATTCCTTCCTGGCCAATTTGATCAGCGCGCGCAATCCGCAAGCGAATGCGTACAAATGATTAGTCAGGGAGAATGCCCTAAAGTTAGAACTGCTCAAATTCTTGCTTTTAATGGCAATTTGTCTAAAGAAGACATTGACTCAATTAAACACTACGTTATTAATCCAGTAGAAGCTCGCGAAGCATCGCTAGATAGTGTCGATACGCTTAAAAGTGAGGCAATTGTTCCAGCAAACGTAGAAGTATTAGATGGTTTTAACGATTTAGATTCCAACGGATTGCAAAAATTCATTGAAGATCGCGCGCTAGCAATGGACTTGGCTGATGCTAAATTCTGCCAAGACTATTTTAGAAGCGAAAATCGCAATCCAACTATTACAGAAATAAAAGTAATAGACACGTATTGGTCCGACCATTGCCGCCATACTACTTTTGGAACGCATTTTGAAAACGTTCAAATAGATGACGAGCAAGTAAAAGATGCATTTAATCGTTATCTTAAACTACGCGAAGAGCTTAAGCGCACAAATAAGCCGATTTGCCTGATGGACATGGCCACTATTGGCGCAAAATATTTGAAGCATACAGGAAAGCTTAAAAACTTAGACGAATCCGAAGAAATCAACGCGTGCACAGTAAAAGTAAAAGTTGACGTTAATGGGCACGATGAAGACTGGCTGTTTTTGTTCAAAAACGAAACGCATAATCATCCTACAGAAATCGAACCCTTTGGCGGCGCTGCAACTTGCATTGGCGGTTGCATTCGAGATCCTCTTTCGGGACGCTCCTACGTATATCAAGCAATGCGCGTAACTGGAGCAGCCGACCCTAGAACTCCTATTAGCGAAACTTTAGAAGGAAAACTATCTCAACGAAAAATTGTAACGTCGGCAGCTGCAGGCTACTCGTCTTACGGAAATCAAATTGGATTAGCAACAGGCGAAGTACACGAGATTTACCACCCAGGATATGTTGCAAAACGAATGGAAGTTGGCGCGGTTGTAGCAGCTACCCCAGCAGACCACGTTAGAAGAGAAACACCTGAAGCAGGAGATGTGATTATTCTTCTAGGCGGCAGAACCGGAAGAGACGGAATTGGCGGAGCAACAGGTGCTTCTAAAGCGCAAGATGCAGACAGCATTGAAGAGTGCGGAGCAGAAGTTCAAAAAGGAAATGCACCTATTGAACGCAAGTTGCAAAGACTTTTTAGACGCAAAGACGCATGCCGTCTTATTAAGCGTTGCAACGATTTTGGCGCTGGTGGCGTAAGCGTTGCAACTGGAGAAATCGCAGATGGCTTGATTATTAACTTAGACAAGGTGTCTAAAAAATACGAAGGCCTTGATGGCACGGAGCTTGCGATTTCTGAATCTCAAGAGCGAATGGCAGTTGATGTTTCTGCAAGCGATGCAGACGAATTTTTGAGCTACGCGCGTCAAGAAAATTTGGAAGCGCAAATTGTAGCTACAGTTACAAAAGAAGCTCGAATGAAAATGACTTGGCGAGGAAAAACAATTGTTGATCTAAGCCGCGAATTCCTAGCTTCTAATGGCGCTCCAAAAACGCAAGATATTTACGTTGAAAATGGCAAAAAATATGCTACAAAGTGGCAAGACGAAAGTGGAGTTTACTCTGGCAAGTCTTTAGCTGAGCGCATTAAAAATCTTGTTTCTAACATAAACGTTTGCTCAAACAAAGGCCTTAGCGAAATGTTTGACTCCACTATTGGAGCCGCAACCGTTCTTATGCCATTTGGCGGCCGCCGCCAGCTCACTCCAGCACAAGCAATGGTCGCAAAATTCCCAGTATTTGGCGAAACAAACACCGCTTCTGCAATGTCTTGGGGATTTAACCCATACATTATGGAAAAGAACCAATTTACGGGAGCGTACATATCGGTTGTAGAATCTTTAGCAAAACTTGTAGCAAGCGGTTTTACAATCGAAAACGCTTATTTAAGCCTTCAAGAATATTTTGGCAAACCGCAAAATGTTCCAGAAAGATGGGGAAAACCTACTGCAGCAGTTCTTGGCGCTTTAAGCGCGCAAATTGATTTTGGCGTTGGCGCGATCGGCGGCAAAGACTCTATGAGCGGAAGCTTTGAAAATCTTGACGTTCCTCCAACTCTTATATCGTTTGCTGTTTCTACAGGAGACGCGCGAAATGTTGTTTCTCCAGAATTCAAAAAAACCAATAGTAAAATCCTAAGAATACTACCTACGTATAAAGAAGACGGAATCACGCCTAACGCTCAAAGCTTCTTAGAGGCGATTAGGATTGTTGAAAATCTTACTTCAAGCAAGCGCGCGCTAGCAATTAGCACTCCAGGTTTTGGAGCTAGTGCAGAAAGCCTGTTTAAGATGACTTTGGGCAACCATATTGGATTAAAACTTAACGACTCTGTTAAAACAGACGACTTGTTTAAGTCTAGATATGGAACTTTCTTTGTAGAAGTGGATGAAGATTTTAACGTTGATGATTTTGCAAACAAGGTTAGCGAAAATCTTGTAAACGTTGAAGTTATTGGACAAACGTGCAATGAATTTAAGCTTTATGCTTGCAACGAAATTATTAGTTTAGATGATTTACAGGAAGATTGGGAAAGTCCTCTAGAGGGCATTTTCCCATATAGAGGTAAAGGAAGCGCAGTTCGCGAAATAAATTCCACTAATCGCAAGCCTGTTAGAAATCATATGAAATCTAGCAGAAGAACTCCATTGAGCAAGCCGCGCGTAATCATTCCAGTTTTCCCTGGAAACAATTGCGAATACGACACTCAAGCAGCGTTTGAAAAAGCTGGAGCAGAATGCAAAACGCTTATAATCAATAATTTAAGCGCTGATGATGTTGTAGAATCCGCAAAAGAGCTTGTTAAAGAGATTAATAAAAGCCAAATTGTTATGATTCCTGGCGGCTTCTCTGGAGGCGACGAGCCAGACGGTTCTGCAAAGTTTATAGCTGCATTCTTTAGAAACCCTGCAGTTAGCGACTCTGTTCGAGATTTGCTAAACAATCGCGATGGCTTAATGCTTGGTATTTGCAACGGCTTCCAAGCTCTTATTAAGCTCGGTCTTGTTCCATTCGGAGATATTGTTCCAATGGATGCAGAATGCCCGACTTTAACGTTTAACACTATTGGAAGGCATCAAAGCAAGATTGTTAGAACTCGCGTTGCTTCTAATCTTTCTCCATGGCTTTCAAATTGCAAAGTTGGCGATGTTCATAGTGTTGCAATATCTCATGGAGAAGGTCGATTCGTAGCATTGCCAGAAGTTATGGATACTCTTATACAAAACGGCCAAATTGCAACGCAATACGTTGATAGCAATGGCGTTCCAAGCATGAATCTTAAAGTAAATCCAAACGGTTCGCTTATGGCTGTAGAAGGAATCACTAGCCCAGATGGAAGAGTGTTTGGAAAAATGGGTCATTGCGAGCGCAGCGGCAACGGCTTGTACGTAAATATTCCAGATTTTAGAACACAAAACATTTTTAGCGCTGGCGTTGAATACTTTACGTCATGATTGGGGATTTTGTGTTTAATTACTCTAATCAAAATATTTATTGCGATTTTGAAAATATAGGGGGTGCGAATGTCTGCTGAACTTGAAGGAGTTCACGAAGAATGTGGCGTTTTTGGCGTGTGGGGTCATTCCGATGCCGCAAGGCTTACCTACTTTGGCTTGCACGCATTGCAACATAGAGGCCAAGAAGGTGCTGGAATAGTTGCAAACGATAATGGCCATCTTAAAGGATACAGAAACTTAGGTCTTTTAACGCAAGTTTTTGCAAACGAAGACATTATGAAGCATCTTACTGGAAACAGCGCGATTGGCCACGTTCGCTACGCTACTGCTGGATCTGGAAGTGTTGAGAACATTCAGCCTTTTCTGTTTTCTTTCCACGATGGAGATGTTGCTTTAGGGCATAATGGCAATCTTACTAATTGCACAACTCTTAGAAATAAGCTAGAAGATTGCGGAGCGATTTTCCACTCTAACTCCGACACAGAAGTTTTGATGCATCTTATTAAAAGGTCGAACAAAACTTCATTTATGGATAAGCTTAAAGATGCGCTGTTAACTGTTCATGGCGGTTTTGCATACTTACTTCTTACAGAAGACGCGCTTATTGGAGCAACGGATCCTAATGGTTTTAGGCCTCTTAGTCTAGGAAGAATGAGTAATGGTGCTTACGTTCTTGCATCGGAAACTTGCGCTTTAGATATTGTTAGCGCGGAGTTTATTAGAGACATTGAGCCTGGCGAAATAATCGTTATTAATAATGATGGATACAAGATTGAGCGTTATGCAAAGAATATTCAGCACGCTGTTTGCTCAATGGAGTTTATCTATTTTGCTCGCCCGGATTCTAATATTTACGGCATTAATGTTCATTCTGCGCGAAAGCGCATGGGAGCACGCTTAGCTAAAGAGTCTCATGTAGACGCAGATATGGTGATTGGAGTGCCTAATTCTTCGCTTTCTGCAGCTGCAGGATATGCCGAAACAAGCGGAATCCCTAACGAGATGGGTTTGATTAAAAATCAATACGTTGCGCGCACTTTTATTCAACCAACGCAAGAGCTTAGAGAACAAGGCGTTCGCATGAAGCTTTCGGCTGTTAGAGGTGTTGTTAAGGGAAAGCGCGTAATTGTTATTGACGATTCAATCGTTCGCGGAACCACGTCTAAGAGGATTGTTCGTCTTCTTAGAGAAGCGGGCGCTAAAGAGGTTCATATGCGAATCTCTTCACCTCCTCTTAAATACCCGTGCTTCTACGGAATCGATATTCAAACAACTAAAGAGCTTATTGCAGCTAAACATTCCGTTGAGCAAATTCGCGAGTATATTGGCGCTGACTCTTTAGCATTCTTATCTTTAGACGGTCTTGTTGAGTCTATTGGGTTAAATAAGCCTGCTCCGTACGGAGGATTATGCGTAGCGTATTTTAATGGCGACTACCCTACTGCTTTAGACGACTACCGAGATGAATTCTTAGCTTCGCTTTCTAAAGAAGACAAGGAAGTTTTAGAGAATATTAAAAAGAATAGTAAATACAATTTTGCGACTAAAAACTGCGATTAAACTACGACTAAACTTCGACTAAACACTTAAAACAAACACGAAAGGATTCTTAAATGCCAAACGCATATGAACAAGCTGGCGTTAGCGTAGAAGCTGGCTACGAGGTTGTGCGAAGAATAAAATCCCACGTAAATCGCACAAAAAGACCAGGCGTTATGGGCGGAATTGGCGGTTTTGGCGGCCTGTTTGATTTAGCAAGCCTTGGATACAAAGACCCAGTGCTAATTTCTGGAACAGACGGAGTTGGCACAAAGCTTATGATTGCGCAAATGATGCAAAAGCATAATACGATTGGCATTGATTGCGTTGCTATGTGTGTAAACGATATTGCAGCTCAAGGAGCACAGCCTCTGTTCTTCCTTGATTACATTGCTTGCGGAAGAAACAATCCAGAAATACTTGAGCAAGTTGTTTCTGGCGTTGCAGACGGATGCGTGCAATCAGAAGCAGCATTAATTGGCGGAGAGACTGCAGAAATGCCAGGAATGTACGATCAAAGCGAGTACGATCTTGCAGGGTTTGCTGTAGGAGTTGCAGAAAGAGAAAACATTGTTGATGGCTCTAAAATCACGCCTGGAGACACTCTTATAGGACTTGCATCTTCGGGAGTACACTCAAACGGATTCTCACTTGTTAGAAAAGCACTTTTTGATGTAGCTAATTACAACGTAAATAGTAAACCAGAAGAATTGTGTGGCAAATCTATTGGCGAAGTTCTTTTAGAGCCTACAAAAATCTACGTTAAAGCATTAAAACCGCTTTTTGCTAATCATCTTATTAAAGGCGTAGCTCATATTACAGGCGGCGGATTTATAGAAAACATTCCAAGAATGTTTGCAAATAATCTTGCAGCACAAATCGACACAAAAAAGTGGCAAGTTCCTGCAATTTTCAACCTTATTGAAAAGTCGGGTAAAGTAGACCACTCAGAAATGTTCAACGTTTTTAACATGGGAATCGGAATGGTATTAGCAATTGATGCAAATAAAGCAGATGAAGCTATGCAAATCCTTAAAAACAATAATGAACAAGCGTATGTTATTGGCAAAATGATTAAACGCGAAAACGTTGCAGTTGAGTTGTTATAATTCACAAAATCTTAAAGTAATAAAGGATTAAAGATGAAAGTTTTAGTTGTAGGCTCAGGCGCACGAGAACACGCAATCGCAGTTGCATTTTTAGCAAGTAAAAGCGTTAGCGAAGTCACAGTTGCTCCTGGAAACCCAGGCATGATTAAAAGCGGAATCAAAACTGAAAACATTAGCGAATCGGATCACAACGCTTTAATCGAATTTGTTAAGAGCAACAACTACGACTTTGCTTTTATTGGCCCCGAAGTGCCTCTTATGAATGGCATTGTTGACGATTTTGAAGCTAATGGAATCCCAGCATTTGGCCCAAACAAAGCGGCTGCTCAAATTGAAGGATCTAAGGATTTTGCAAAGCAACTTATGCAAAGGCATAATATTCCAACAGCCGCCTACCAAACATTTAGCGAGCTAGAACCAGCGATTGAGTACGTTAAAAATCAAGGCGCTCCTATTGTTATTAAAGCAGACGGCTTGGCTGCTGGGAAAGGCGTAACAGTTGCCACTAGCGTTGATGAGGCGCTCGCAGCTTTAGACGATATTTTTGTAGACCATCGTTTTGGCAAAGCTGGAGCAAAAGTAGTTATAGAAGAGTTTTTAGAAGGCGAAGAATTCTCATTAATGAGTTTTGCTAACGGAACAGATTTTTGGGTTATGCCAATTTCTCAAGATCACAAGCGCGCTCATGATGGCGATACTGGCCCAAACACAGGCGGCATGGGAGCTTATAGCCCTGTTCCGCAAATCAGCGATGAAGTTGTAAAACAAGCGATTGATAAAATCGTACGCCCAACTTTGCAAGCTCTTGCAAGCGAAGGCATGCCTTTTACAGGAGTTTTGTACGCTGGATTGATTAACACAGAGCAAGGCGCAAAAGTCATAGAATTTAACGCTCGCTTTGGAGACCCAGAAACAGAGGTTGTTCTTCCAAGACTTACTAGCGACTTTGGCGAAGCTATTTTTAACATTTTGCATGGCAAAGAACCAACATTTACTTGGATTAAAAATGGCGTAACTCTTGGCGTTGTGTTAGCAAGCAAAGGATACCCAGGAAAGCTTGTTACAGGAACACCTCTGCCACAAATCACTCTTAATAGCGCAGATCAAAATGTTTACTATTCTGGTGTTAAATTAGACGAAAACAATAATCTTGTAACGTCTTCTGGAAGAGTGGCACTTTTGCAAGTAAATGGCAAAGATGTTAAAGATGCTCAATCAAAAGCCTATAGCATATTAGACAATCTTAATCTTTCTAACATGTTTTATAGGCACGACATTGCAACTAAAGCACTTAAAGCATTGAAAAATTAAAAACCAAGAAAGTTTGTGTTTTTAAGATAATGCTTTCCAGCCGTAATATCATATTGAATCAAACGGTAATCATGCAATAATTGTTTAGTTTCTTTGTTCATACTACTAGCAATCATTGGCTTTCCGCTTGGATTCAAGTAAATTGGCTGGCCTTGCGGAATTCTATCCCACCCCTGAATCTTATTTACTACAGGAGGCTCCATTGCACTAATCTTTTCGTGCAATTTTGTAAGGAATGCAAGATATGGCGAAACTTTAGAATTTGTGTGAGACGCCACTTGCGATATAAAGAAGTTTGGAGAAGAATAATAGTCACTAATTTTGTTTGGAGCTTTATTATTTTCTCTAGCTTTTTTATTTGACCAAATAAAGTAATCAGTTAGATGCAAATCAAGAGAATTATTCTCATCATCGCTGGCAGTACTATATATTCCAGGAAGATGATCTCCATAGAATACAACAGTCACTGGCTTATCTATAGAATCCAAGTCATTTAAGAACTCTTGAGTTGCTTTATCTGTGTAACTCACTCCCTTAGCGTATGTTTCAATCGAAGATATTTCCGAGCTTCCAAGCTTTGGCGAGCTAGGCTTTGAACTAGCCTTAAAATCATTGTTCTTATACCAATTCCTAAATGGCATATGATTTTGCATTGTGACTATTTGCACAAATTGATTATTTTTACTAGATGCGATTTTTTCAAACGCACTTTTATACGCAGACTCGTCGCAAACATAAGGCGATTTATCAAGCATATTTTTGTGAGCAATAACATTAGGAGATTCTAGCGAGTAGAACTTACTAAAACCAAACTTCTTATAGTTTGTTGAGCGCAAGTACATGCTAGGCTCATACGGGTGGAATGCTATGGAATTAGATTCACTCCCCCAATACCTATTAATCGTAGGAGTCCAAGAAGAATTTGGAACAAGCTGCTGATACGGGCTTGTAAGAGATGAGTTAAAGTTCACCATGCTCAATCCCGTAAGAGACATATATTCAAGATTTGCAGTTCCTCCGCCGTAGCCAGAAGAAAGCATTAAACCGCTATCTGTTTTCTCTTTCAAAGAGCTTATAAATGGCATTGGATTCTTATTTAGTTGCAATCCAGGAACTCTTATTGGATTAGAGAATGATTCCGAAAGCACATAAACAACAGTATTATCGGAGATTTTTGACTTTCTAGAAGCGTTTATTTTCTTTGCTTCATTATTGTATTTTTCTAGCAAAGCGCTCATAGTTCGCTCATTGTAATCCGCAGGCTTATCCATAACCTTTGGGTTTACTTGCCTTAAAAATGCCACTAATGCGCCGTTTCTTTGAGCGTCGTAAACGGAGTCCCACATTGATGGCGTATCTCCCATAAACTTAGCAAAATTGTTTGCGCTAGAATCAACAGTTCCAACTGTGCAAATATACCATCCAAAAGTCGCTAATAATGCTATTAAAGTTACAACACGAACCAAAATCGAAGTTCTTAAATTTGAAATAATAACAATTTTTCCATGATTAACATCTAAAACATGCAACAAAAGCGCAATAACCCAAGTTATTAGAACAGCAACAATAGAGCTAAAAATAACGGCATTTGCGTTGTCTGGAAGAAAAGATGCGATATTTCCAGTATTACTTTTTAAAAAGTTTAAGTCAGCTGGAAGAATCGTTTCGTATCGAACATTCACTTTCATATATTCAATAACAGAAACAATTATAGATGCGCTAATCAAAATAGCAGACGTAATCCAAAAACGGTTTATGATTATTAGCAAAATACCATAAATCAACGCAAGAATAAGAAGATTAAGCACAAAAACAAAATTAAGCTTAAGCCACATTTTTGAGATTATGTTCCAAGCGCTTGCAGAAAGTGATGAAGTCATTTCCACTCGACCAGAACGCTGTACAGAAAGCTGCACAATCATAACCATTATTGCGCAAAAAGCAACAAACAGAGCGCAATACGCCCAACGAGCAAACCTAATCTTAAAACGATCAAATTGCTTAAAAATTGTAAGAGAATTGCTTAATGGCAATTTTGCACCCTTCTGATTCATGCCCATGTTTAATGCCCAATATTTAATGCATATTACATTTATTACGTTCTTAACGCATATCGTGTACGTATTAGTCTACACATACATCTTAAGTATCACTATCGTCATACCAAACAACCGTATAAAACTATGCATATTCATACTTTTGACGTATTGTAAGGTGTTCTATAGCATTTATCATTATAATAGATGACAAAATATAGAAAATTTTAAGGATTATATACTATATTTGCAAAGGTTGTGTTTGTTATCTTCAATCTAGCGAGGTTTTAAGGAACAGTAAGAATGAAGCAATTTATTGCCACAATTAACTTAATGCACGGCACTCTACCTATAAGCATATTCGCAATATCTGCATTATGCTTAGCTGTTCTTTTAATTACAAAACCTAAAAAGTCAAAGTATTTTCCAAAACTATTAACTCAACTAGGCTCAGCATTTTTATTCGCCATTATTTTTGGATTCATAACTTGGCTAATATCCGACGTTTTTCTTGTGTTTGGCGTAAGTCTTGGCTGGCTCGTGATTTTTTCGATTGCAGGAGGATTTGCTGCCGTAGGCTTTGCTCTAAGCGCTGCAATAATTTCTAAGGGATACAGAAGAGCTCTAGCTATTTTTTCGATTATCTTATTTGTTTTAGCAACAATGATTCGCGTAAACATGATTTACGGAGAATACACGACTATTGGATCTGTTTTTGGATTAGGAAATTACCCAAAGCTAGAAGAGCATAATAAACACAATGCAGTTATGGAGATTAAAGATTGGAACTTACTAGCAGATCAGAAAAAAACTGCCTAAAATGCCGTCTAAAGGCATTAGCCGCTCTGTTAGAATTCCAGCAACGCAATCAAACTTCCGAGCTAGAATCGCAAACGTGTATCTTCCTCCAGCTGCGCTAACAAAATTTGCTCCAAAACTTCCTGTAATGGTTCTTCTTTCTGGACAGCCAGGAAGCCCTAATAGACTATTTGCTGCAAGCGAAATAGTGAATACTTTAGACGCTTACGCTAAAAAGCACAATGGTTTAGCTCCGATTGTTGTTTCCCCAGACCAGAATGGCACTTCAACGCACAATTCACTTTGTGCAAACACAAAAGTTTATGGAAATGCTCAAACGTACCTGACTAAAGATGTTGTTAGCTGGATTCGCAAAAATCTTCCTGCAAGCACAAATCCAGCACTTTGGCTTATGGGAGGATTTTCTCAAGGTGGAACTTGTGCAACTCAAATAGTTCCAGCGTACCCAAAGTTGTTTGGAAACATGTATTCTGCTGGCGGAGAATTAGAGCCAACTTACAAGAATAAAAACGAAACAATAAACCGCTATTTTAACGGAAATCGCAAGGAATACGAAAAACATATTCCAACAAACATAATGAGAAAAAACGCTCCATTAAATCAAAATTATTATTCAATAGCAGGAGCATGGGATCCAAAATCACAAATAAATCAATCCACTATTGCTATTGCAGCACATAAAGCTGGAATAAGCGTTATAACAATGATTTCTAAAGGCTCAGGACACGATTGGCATACGGTTCAAAGCGGATTAAAGGTTGCTATTGATCATCTTTGTAAAGACGCTGGAATAGCAAAGCATGATCCAGATTTAAGCTCTTATAGTAATATTCAAGTGGTTGTTAATCAGAAGGTGAGGCGATAAACATGCCAAACTTTTTATCAAAAAATCACAAGTCAACAGCAAAACATCATTTATCTATACTAAGTAATGATGTTAGAATCTGGCTGTCTCAACGAGTTCTTGCAGTAAAAATCACGCTTGTATTTTTGCTTATAAACCTTGTACATTGGATTTTCCGTACCGTAATGCACATTTACACTTACGGTACAAACGCTACTCTTGCACAGTTTTTCTCGTACCATAAGCCAAAAATTGGCTCCCCATTCCTTTTTGGCCATAGAAACGTTCCTCAACTTTTGCTTAAACTGTTCCACTCGCTTTTCTTTGTAAACAGTTTTCCGTCTTTAGCTGTTAACGCTATTCTTTCTTTGGTTTTAATCGGATTAGCAGAAACAAGAATTGGAAAAATGCGTTTGCTTTTTGTTTCTGTATCTAGCACGCTTATTGGAACTTTGCTAGGGCTAACACTAATTGGCAATCTTTCTGCGATTATTCGCAATATGCATTGGATTACTAGAATACCAATTAGGCTTTCGCCTTTTACTCTTTTTGTTGGCGCGTTTATGTCTGCAGCAACATGCGAATCAATCTTGTGGCGTAGACGAATGCTTGTTTTGGGCTATTCAATAACATCTGCAATGCTTCTTTATAGTGGAAATCCTGGGGATTATTGCACGATTTTTGCAGCGATTTGTGGCCATATTATTGGCAATGCAATGAACAAGAACAACAAAACTAATACTGCTAAAAGCGCAAGCTGGTGGCATGGAACAGACTACGAAATTAGGCGTCTTTTTTCAATAGCGCAACTTATTATGGCGTTAGGCCCTGTTCTTGCATTGTCTTCAAGATCTCACGCTGGAATACTAACAACTCTTGGCTTGTTTATGTCTCCACAAATGGGCACAAAACCTTGGCTTGCAAGATGCATATCGAATTATAGTTCTAGCAGCTGTTTGCTTCATTCTGGATTGCAACACGCAACAATTGGCGGTCTTTGGATTCGTATTCTTTTGCCTATTGTTACTTTAATGATTATATCTTGGGGACTTTTACGCGGAAGAAGACTTGCAGCTTATGCCGCTATAACAATTAATGGACTTACTGCAGTTTATGCAACTATGTATTTTGCGATTTTGCCATTAATAGCAGCTAAGCAAGCTATGATTTTCCACAAGAATAATGCAACTTCTATAGCGTTTATGCTCACTGCTCTGCCTCCACTATTAATCGCAATTCTATTGTTTATAAACATAAAGCATTTTCCAAATCATAGCGATAAGTTTGAACGCAGAATTGGCTTAGTTGCAATTGTTCTTGCACTATTTTCTACTGGAATAGGATATGTTTGCTTTGGATTAATTGCTCCAAATGAGTTTAAGCCTGCAGCAGACTTGCATCATTTACTCCGTGACCTTCCAGGACGTTGGATGCCTATGGGATTTGGAACAAGATCTAACGCAATGCTTATGCCATTAACTACACTTGCTTCTGCTATTACTCAATGCGTTGGAGTTCTTCTTTGGATTGTTCTTTTTGTTGTTTGCCTTATGTGGTTTAAGAACAAAGTTACTATTAACGAAGAAGATCGTAAAAAAGCAAGTCAATTAGTTCATTTTGGCGGAGACACAATGAGCTTTATGACTACTTGGCCAGACAATCACTATTGGTTCTCCAACACGGAACGCTCCGCAATAGCATATAGGCTTAAGTACGGAATTGCTTTAACATTAACAGGGCCTTTTGGAGATAAATCAGAATATAAGAATGATTTGAAAGCGTTTATTCAACTTTGCGAGCAAAACTCTTGGTCTCCAGCTTTCTATGCTGTGCATGAGGAAGACCGCAAAAACCTAGAATCTCTTGGTTTTATGTCTATTAAAGTTGGAAGCGATATGCTTGTTTACCCTAAAGAGTGGCAAACTCGTGGCAAAAAGTGGCAAGATATTCGTACCGCTATAAACAAAGCAAAACGCGATGGCATAACAGATGTTCTTAGCACATACAACGATGCTCCGTGGAAAATTCAACAACAGATTATTGAGATTTCGGAAGAGTGGGCAGAGCTTAAATCTCTTCCAGAGATGAAGTTTACTCTTGGCGGATTAGAAGAATTGCACGATCCTCGAGTAAAAATTTTGTATGCAATTGACAATAATGGCAAGGTTCTTGGCGTTACAAGCTGGATGCCTACTTATAGCAACAATCGCGTAATAGGGTGGACTCTTGATTTTATGAGGCACCGTACGGATAGTCCTAATGGAATTATGGAATTGCTTATTGCAAGAATGGCGGAACGCTTAAGAGATGAAGGACTTGAGAATCCAGAATCGGCTGTGGAATTTATGAGTCTTTCTGCTGCTCCTCTTGCTGGAATAACAGATATTTGCGACTCAAACGATTCTAGTACTTCGACTTCTTTGCAAAGTGAAGCGAACACTGTTAACAACAATGACGATATAGAAAATAATGATAATGATGGCGTAGAACATGCACAAAATGACGTAAATCACCATGAGTCCAACGAGATTATTGTTCATGCTCTAGAGATGATGTCCGACATTTTGGAACCAGCATACGGATTTAAGTCGTTGTACTTCTTTAAGAAAAAGTTCCAACCAACCAATAGTCCTGTGTACATATGCTATTTGGATTCTGCAAAGCTTGCGCAAATATCGCTAGCTGTTACAAGTTCATATTTGCCAGAAACAAATCCTAAGCAAATTTTAGAAATGCTAAAAACACTTAAGAAAGACGCAAATCAAAAAAATCTCCGTTAATTTGCGTGCTAAGCTTGCATATTAACGGAGATTAAGTTTATTAAGAGATTTTAATAGAAATCTTAATTGTGCAACTAAGACTCCGATTCGACTTTAGAAGCGGAATCAGATTCGGCTGATTTAGCTGACTCGGTTGATTCAGAAGAATCATTGGAATCAGTGGATTCTGCCGACTTAGAGTCGCTGCATGCGGAATCAAACTTCTTACCGCGGAAAATAAATTCTCCAAGCAACCCTTCGCCTTCGGCATCCACCTCAACGCATTCTCCGTCTGTTAAATCGCCAAGCAAAATCTTCTCGCTAATAGCGTCCTCAATGTCTCGCTGAATAACTCTACGCAATGGCCTTGCTCCAAGAAGTGGGTCAAAGCCCTTTTGCGCAAGAAGATTCTTAGCTTCATCTGTAAGCTCCAAAGCCATATGACGCTCAAACAAGCGGTCGTTCAAACGCTTAACATCTAAGTCAACAATTTGACGAACCTCTGGCTCAGTAAGCTGACGGAACACAATAGTATCGTCTAAGCGGTTAAGGAACTCTGGGCGGAATTGACGCTTAAGCTCGGAATTAACTTGATCCTTCATACGCTGATAAGACGCATCCGCGTTATTGCCAAGGCTAAACCCTGTGTTTGCTGCCTTAGCAATATCTCGAGTACCAAGATTCGTAGTCAATATAATAATAGTGTTCTTAAAATCAACTTTTCGGCCCTGACCATCTGTTAAGTGGCCATCATCCAAAACTTGCAACAATGTGTTGAAAATATCTGGATGCGCCTTCTCAATCTCGTCGAACAAAACCACGGAGAATGGCTTTCTACGAACCTTCTCCGTAAGCTCGCCACCTTCCTCGTAGCCAACATAGCCTGGAGGAGCACCAAAAAGACGCGAAGCTGCATACTTTTCTGCAAACTCCGACATATCTACGCGAATAAGCGCATCGTCATCGTCAAACAGGAACTGAGCCAAAGTCTTAGCAAGCTCCGTTTTACCAACACCAGTAGGTCCAGCAAAAATAAACGAGCCAGCAGGACGTTTTGGATCCTTCAAGCCCACTCGAGCACGACGAATCGAGCGAGAAAGCGCACAAACAGCCTCATCTTGACCAATAATGCGCTTATGAAGTTCTGCTTCCATGCCAAGCAGCTTTTTAGACTCTGCTTGCGTGAGCTTAACAACAGGAATACCAGTTGTATTAGAAACAACAGATGCAATCACATCTTCGTCTACAACCATATTCACATTGGATTCGCCTTCGCGCCAAGCTTGCTCTTTAGTCTTACGATCTTCTTCAAGCTTCTCTTGCTCATCTCGCAAGTCGGCAGCTTTTTCAAAATCTTGATTCTTAATAGCTTCGTCTTTTTTATCGGAAAGCTTAGAAATCTTAGAATCAAGTTCTTTAAGCTCTGAAGGCTCTGTTAAACGCTTAATTCGCAATCGAGCACCAGCTTCGTCAATCAAGTCAATTGCCTTATCTGGCAAATTGCGATCTTGAATGTATCGAGCAGACATTTCGGCTGCAGATTGCAAAGCACCATCCGTAATAGTTACATGATGATGATTCTCGTAGCGAGCACGCAAGCCCTTTAGAATTTCGATTGTTTCTGCAATAGAAGGCTCTTGAACCTGAATAGGCTGGAATCTGCGTTCCAAAGCCGCATCCTTTTCAATATACTTTCTATACTCATCTGTAGTTGTAGCACCAATCGTTTGCATCTCGCCGCGCGCAAGCATAGGCTTAAGCATATCGGAAGCACCCAAAGCACCGTCAGCAGCGCCAGCGCCAACAATAGTGTGAATCTCGTCAATAAACAGAACAATATCTCCGCGAGTCTTAATCTCTTTAAGCACCTTCTTTAAGCGCTCTTCAAAATCGCCGCGGTAACGAGAGCCTGCAACCATTGAGCCAAGATCGAGGGAATAAACTTGCTTACCCTTTAACGTTTCTGGAACGTCTCCAGCAACAATCTTTTGCGCAAGACCTTCTACAACAGCTGTTTTACCAACGCCTGGCTCACCAATAAGAACAGGATTATTCTTTGTTCTTCTAGAAAGCACAACCATAACGCGCTCGATTTCTTTAGAGCGTCCAATAACAGGATCAAGCTTGCCTTGTTGAGCTTCGTTAGTAAGATTTCTTCCAAACTGATCTAAAAGAGCAGAACCAGACTGATTACGTTTATCTTGAACTCCTCCAGCATTTGCAAGTTCTGCACCTTGACCGTCTGCTGGAATGCCAGAATTGCCACGAATCAAATCCATTGCCGTGCTACGAAGATCGCCTAAATCAACCTCCATTTTAATAAGCACTTGCGTTCCAACGCCTTCGCCTTCTCTAATAAGGCCTAAAAGAATATGCTCAGTACCAATATAACTATGACCAAGTTGCAAAGCTTCACGCAAACTAAGCTCAAGCACTTGCTTAGCATGCGGAGTAAAAGGTATGTGGCCATTAGGCGAAACAGTACCCGTTCCAATCATCTCTTTTACTTGTTTGCGAGTACCGTCTAAATCTACGCCTTTTGCACTCAAAGCTTTTGCTGCTATTCCTTCACCTTCTCTAATAAGGCCTAAAAGAATATGCTCAGTACCAATGTAGTTATGCTGAAGAGCGCGCGCTTCTTCTTGCGCTAGCACAATAACACGCCGAGCGCGGTCAGTGAACCGTTCAAACATAATTGCCTTCCGTTTTTATCCTTGTTCCATGGTAACGAGTTGCCATGACTCTAGAGCAATGCCTATATAGAATCCGTGAGACTAATCATTTGAGCGCGGATTATTATTTGAGTCAAGATTATCTTCATATTCTGTACTATCTACGATTTGCGCACTGACTTTGGATTCTTCACTATCTTCATATTGCAAACCACTATTATTGTTTGCAATATCTTCATCTTCATTGTGCAAACCATCGTCATCATGCTCTTCACTATCTTGATTATTTTCATCCAAAACGCGCTTACGCCTTGACTTGCGATTTTCTTTGCTATCTTCAATCGCTTCTTCTATAAGCTCAACATCTGCACGTTCTTCTCTAGGCGTTTGAGGAACAATCTCAATGTGATAGTCGTCGTAAGCAGGCTCTGATTGAACCCAAAGCTGCGATGGCTCAGGAGGCGCTATTTCGGAATGTTCTCCGCATCCATGATCAAGCGCAACTACTCGCCCATCGTCTGGGCTCCACATATTTGCGCAAACTCCAAACATGTTTCCAAGACTTCCTGCAAGAGGAATCATAAATCCACATGACGAGCAAGCTTTTCCATCTGCAATCTTAGTAGAAAGCGACTTTGGCCCATGTTGACCCGCATACCATCTTTTTGCAGTTTGAGCTATAGCCTGAGCAGTCATAACTCTTTTTCGAGTTAAGCGGAAAGTTTCAACAGCATCTTCAAAATCTTCTTTTGACTCCCCATTCTCAAGATTTTCATCATCTGCACTCGCGTTATCTGTATTATATGCGCTTTTGCTATCCGAACTATCTGAACTATCTGCGATATTTTCGCTATTCTCGCTATTCTCGCTATTTGCGTCGTTATTACTGTTTTCACTATCTTTAGCGCATTGCGAACCGTCTTCAGATGCATCATTTTCTTGAGCACTATCAAGCTTAACTCCATCTTCAAGCCTGGAGTCATCTTCTGCAGTGCCTATTGAATCCATAACCGAAAGATCCGTAGGCCTAAGTCTATCTTTCCAAGGAACCCAAGGAGGAGGAAGTAATGAATCTTCAGTTGGAGCAAGACTAGATTCATTAACAGTCCAACGACCAGCATCTTCATCATGATACAGCGTTACCGACCATTGCCAGCCTTCATAGCCAAGCATAGTGCAAGCAAAACGGAAATCAGTAACATTGCTACCAAGATCCATTTTGCCTACAAAATCGCCTACAGCGTTTTTGCGCTCCGAAGTTTCCACAGCAACTTCATAAGCAAGCTCCTGCGGATTTATTACTTCATCTTCCATAAAAAATCCTGTTAACTATTAATCTTGTACGTCAAAATTATCTGCTACAGCACGCAACAAGTGCGCGAGCTTTTTAGATTCTGCACTAGATGGATAATGGCGTCTACGCAAGCCGTTGCCAGCAGAGTCTAAAAGCTTAATAAGGTCTTCTACAATTGCAGCCATATCTTCTGCTTTTGGCCTTGTAGCTTTTACAAGCGAAGGAGCAGAAGCTACGAGTGTAAGTCCCATTGCTTGCGGGCCTTTGCGTCCTTCTACAACAGAAAATTCCACACGCGTACCTTTACGCAATTCTTTTATTGACGATGGCAATGCAGAAGAAGGCAAGAATACATCTTTGCCGTCTTCATCCACTATAAAGCCATATCCCTTTTGGGAATCATACCAACGAACGCGCCCGTTGGGCATAACACACCTCACTCAAATTCACTAAACTTTATGCGAATCATCAATTCTACTACATCCACATAACTCTACAGATTCACACTTTTCTAATTGTAGCGCATGAATCTAGAACAACCTAAATAATCTAAATAACCTACAACCTAAACAGTCTAACAGTCTAAACAGTCTTGTTATTTTCAACACCACTAATAGAGTCACTTGTAAGCATTTTATTTGATTTATCTACATTATTTTCTTTGTTTGCGCTATCGCTACTATCACTACTATCGCTACTATCGTCAATAATAACATTTGGCAATACAACTGTAAGAGTTAAACCGTGAGGCTTAGAATCCAAAGATTCATCTCCATTCAATGTTATATCTGCAGAAATATCTGTAGCAAAATTATCTTCACTAGTTCTATACGCACAAGACGTTGTTGCGCAAATCAAACCGCGATGAGCTTTAACAACAGATTGCGCAATAGACATGCCTAAGCCTGTACCGCCCTTTTCTCTAGCTCTAGAAGGATCAGCAATATAGAAACGCTCAAAAATATGAGGCAACGATTCTTCTGGAACTCCAGGACCGTGATCAACAACCCTTATAACAACGTAAGAGCTGCCAGCACCTGTTGATTGGCTAACTTCTGCAGCTTCCAAAAAATCCTTAAGAGACTTAGAAACAGAGCTCATTTTTTGCAAAGCTTCTGGAGTAATCGAAGCTTTAAAAATTCCCATTCCGATTTCTACAGGAGAATCACTTGGAGTATAACGATGAATGTTGCCAACAATATTAGTAAGAACTTGACGCAACCTTGCTCCATCGCCCTTTATAGTAACGTTAGGAAGCGAGCCTGGAGTAAAAATAAACTTTCTATCAAGATTGCAATTTGTAGGCTTAGAGCAATCCATTAACTTTAAGTCGTCTGCTAAATACAATGTTCCTTGCTGAACAACTCTAACTTGATCAAGCGCGCGCAAGTCATTAGCAGCATCCTTAAGAATAGGAGTCACGTTAACAGTTTGAGAAACATTTATTCCTCGCCCTTCGTCAAATCGCGCTAGCGAAAGCAAATCTTCAACAAGCTCTGTCATTCTTTCGCTAGAAGCCTTAATGTGAGCAATGGAATCATCTGCCTTATCTTGCTGACCAGCAACACCTCTCCACATGTAATACAATTCTGCATAACCGTGAATCGCAGCCAAAGGCGTTCTAAGCTCGTGACTTGCATCTGAAACAAAACGTTTCATTTTTTCTGTCATTGCTTCTTGATCGTTAAAGCCTTGCTCAATCCTAGAAAGCATTGAATTTAAGCTTGCTGCCAAAGACCCAACTTCCGTGTTTTCTGGAGCAGATGGAACTCGTCTGCTTAAATCTCCAGAAGCAATTTTAGAAGCTGTTTTTTCTATTCTTTTTAGCGGAACAAGAGTTGATTGAATAATCAAAGCAGACAAAACTGCACCAAGCAAAATAACAGTTATACTAACCATTAAGCAATAGCGCGTAAGAGTGTTTAGAGTATCCATTTGATCGCTTAGAGAAAGCGCTATATAGACGTAACCCCTAACGTGCATTTCGGAGTTGTAACCACTGCGATTACCCCACGTAAGAACTAACACGCGCCACGGCGACTGAGCAACCTTTGCAGTTGCTTCATCAACGCTTTTAAGGTCTCCATGAACTACAGCTGGAGATGTAAACGGCTTTCTTTTTATAACAACGCTGTTAATTTCGCCATCTTCTGGCAGCGTTGGCATAGAAACAACGTCTCCTTTAAGCGGAGGAACCAAAGGCGTTGTAATAATTTTGTTATTAGTATCTCGAATTTGCAAGAAGTAATCGTTTGGACCAACAGTTGGCTCTTTTGAATCCTTTTTTCTAAGCAAATCAATATTGTCGTAAATAAGCTGAGCCTGATCTGCCAACTGAGCATCGGTTTTATCTAGCAAATAGCTTCCAACCAGCTGCCTAATCGACAAAGATATGCAAAATGCTGCAATAGTTAAAACTACAAGAGTACATGCTACTAATCGAGTACTCAACGGTATTGCATCTAGATGTTTGCGTATCCATTTTGATGCTTTATGCTTTTTATTAGGATTATTGTTTTTGCTTTTATAATCCGCATTTGCATTAGCGACTTCTGGATTATAAATAGCGACTTCCGCAGACTTGCCACTATTCATAATCAGGCTTGACCTGCCTTTGGCACGCGAATCATGTAACCAATTCCGCGCTTAGTTTCAATAAGTGGAACAACTTTCTCTATAGAGCCGTCGTCATGCTTAATCTCAATACCGTCGATTTTCTTTCTAAGATAAGAAATATAGGATTCAACGATTGCTGCGTCTCCACCCCAATCGTATTGCCAAACGTGATTAAGAATCTGGCTTTTAGACAACACTCTGCCTTCGTTATCCATTAAGTAATGCAAAAGCTTGTATTCCGTAGGACTTAGCTCGATTGGAACTCCAGCTCTAGAAACATCGTGCGAGTCCTCATTAATCTCTAAATCTGCAACGCGCACAACAGGGGTGTCTTCTTCTGGCTCTTGAGTTCTGCGCAAAATCGCTCGTATTCTAGCAACTACTTCTTCTAGGCTAAAAGGCTTTGTAACGTAGTCGTCTCCGCCAACTGTTAAGCCCATAATCTTATCTTGAGTATCATCTCTAGCTGTAAGAAACAGAACTGGTACTACTACACCATTTTGGCGGATTCGCCTTGTAACGGTAAAACCGTCTATATCTGGCAACATAACGTCCATAACAATAAGATCTGGATGAACGCGCTCTATAACCTCGATTGCTTCCGATCCAGAAGCAGCGGTTTCTACGTCAAATCCAGCAAAATGCAACGATGCAACCAAAAGTTCACGAATTGAAGGTTCATCATCGACCACAACAATAGATGCTTCTACATTCTTACCCATACTGTTTAGCATCACTTATAAAGCTGAATGTTTCCTGAGTGTTTCCTGGAAAAAATAATTTTATTTATTAGATGCGTGCCTACGCTTAGCTTTTCTAAAGCCCAGTTTAACTTGCTTTAGCACATAATTTCTTCTATAAAGCACAATCGCAACAATTACAAACAATGCAGCAATCACAACAATCATAACAATAGTTGCAATAATACTTGTTGAAGGCGTAACCGACGTCTTTTTAGCTCTAGAAATCTGCTTCATAAGCAAAATCGCAGACTTAGCCCAGTCAGCACCTTGCGCGTTAACTAATGGCCTATAAGCTGCATCCGACAATAAGTCAACTGTTGTTTTTCTTTTAAGCCATTCGTCGGAATTAGGGGAAACTGCAACAACAAGCTTTCCATCATGAGTAGCAACTGCTAGAAGAACTGTGTTTGCAGGTGGATTCGTGCTTGTTAATAAATCGCTAGCCCACTTTGATGGGTCTTTACTACCACTAAAATTCGCTAAATAAAGAAGACGTACAGACACTCCAGTTTGCTTTTTTGTGCTAGCAATCATATCGGAAACTTTTGCAACGGAATCCCCTAGAAGATTTTCCGTATCTGTGATTGAATCAGTAGCAACAATGCCATAATTATTAGAACTTTTATTTGCTAAATCACCATTTTTTGATTCATCTTCAGCAAAAGCAGTGCTTGAAAATAGAACAATTTGGCTCAAAAACGCAAGCATTATAAGTGTGCATAAGCCTTTAACCACATTAGTAAAAAAATCTTTGTCATAATCGCTTAATGGCATATATTCATAATACCGTGTTTTTAGATTACAAGAAACAAGAGCAAAATTAAGTTTTAGACGCATCATTCTGTACAAGCACATTCTATACAAGCATTAGAGAACACGGAAATAAAAAAAAACATAGAAAAACACATACATTTACAAACATTAAGGAGTTAGAAATGGCACAATTTAGAGTAGACTCAGAGCAAATTCAGCAATCTGCTGCAGCAGTCGGATCTTCGATTAATGCGATTAGAGACGCAACAAATGGAATGTACGCAAATCTACAGCAATTACAAAGCGTGTGGACTGGCCCTGCTGCAACTCAGTTTGCAATAACCGCTGGGCAATGGCGTTCAGCACACCAACAAATGGAGCAATCTCTAGAGGCAATTCAATTAGCAATGCAAAATGTTTCTAACATTTACATGGATACAGAAACACAAGCAACTTCCTTGTTTGCAATGAACTAAACAAAAGTCACAAAAACAAATTACAAAAACATGAGCGGCAAAGCCAAAACTTTACCGCTCATGCTTAATAACTAAACAGACTCAATCAAAGAGTTAACTTAATTTAATTTAGTAGCCCATTTCTGCGCCGCCAGCTGGAGCTGCAGCTGGCTTTTCTGGCTTGTTAGCAACAACAGCTTCGGTTGTTAAGAACAAACCAGCAATAGAAGCGGCATTCTGTAGAGCAGAACGAGTCACCTTAACTGGGTCGGTAACGCCAGCAGCCATCAAATCTTCGTAAGCGTTAGTTGCAGCGTTAAAGCCTTGGCCTTCTGGAAGCTCGCGAACCTTGTTAAGAACAACATCTCCAGAAACACCGCTATTTTGAGCAATCTGCTTGATTGGAGCTTCTACAGCGCGGAACACGATTGCAGCACCAGTAGCTTCTTCGCCCTTAAGATTTGCGATTTCTTGAGACTTCTCAACCTTTGCAGCAGCTTGAACAAGAGCAACGCCACCACCTGGGAGCAAGCCCTCTTCAATTGCAGCTTTAGCATTACGCACTGCGTCTTCAATGCGATGCTTGCGCTCCTTGGCTTCTACTTCTGTAGCAGCACCAACCTTAATAACAGCAACGCCACCAGCAAGCTTTGCAAGACGCTCCTGAAGCTTTTCGCGATCGTAATCGGAATCAGTGTTCTCAATCTCTGCGCGAATTTGAGCAACACGAGCCTCAACGTCTTCCTTAGAACCAGCACCAGAAACGATAGTTGTTTCATCCTTAGAAACAATCACCTTAGATGCGTGACCAAACACAGATGCATCGATAGAATCAAGCTTTAAGCCAAGATCATCAGAAACAACTTGAGCACCAGTCAAAATTGCCATATCTTGAAGCATTGCCTTACGACGATCACCAAAGCCTGGAGCCTTAACAGCTACAGTGTTGAAAGTGCCACGAATCTTGTTAAGAACAAGAGTTGGCAAAGCTTCGCCATCAACGTCTTCTGCAATAATAAGCAATGGCTTACCAGACTTCATAACAAGTTCTGCAACATGAACAATGTCTTGCTGGCTAGAAACCTTGCCAGAAGTGAGCAAGATGTATGGGTCTTCCAAAACAGCAGTCTGATCTTCTGCGTTAGTTACAAAGTAAGGAGAAATGTAACCCTTATCGAAGCGCATACCTTCTGTAAAGTCCAAATCAAGACCAAACTTGTTGTTGTCTTCAACAGTAACAACGCCATCTTGGCCAACCTTATCTAGAGCCTCAGCAATCTTTTCGCCAACTTCTGGGTCGGCAGCAGAAATCGTAGCAGTAGCGGCGATTTGATCCTTCGTTTCAACGTCTTTAGCAGATGCGAGCAATTCCTTAACAATTGCTTCGGAAGCTTTTTCAATGCCGCGGCGAAGAGCAATTGGATTGCTTCCTGCAACAACATTCTTTAAGCCTTCGTGCACCAAAGACTGAGCCAAAACGGTAGCGGTTGTAGTGCCGTCGCCTGCAACGTCATCAGTCTTCTTAGCAACTTCCTTAACTAACTCAGCACCAATGCGCTCGTATGGATCTTCAAGATCAATCTCTTTAGCGATTGAAACGCCATCATTGGTGATTGTTGGAGCGCCGTAAGACTTATCTAGAACTACGTTACGACCCTTTGGTCCAAGAGTGACCTTTACTGTATTTGCAAGCTTATCAAGACCAGCAAGCATACCCTGGCGGGCATCCTCTTCATAGGCAATAATCTTTGCCATTATTCCTCCACATAACTTAACTATGGACACTCACTCATGCTTCTTTTAGCTAATCAACCGTCAGCTGTTGACTAAACCGTTAAACTGAGTGCTAAATGAAGATTAGCACTCTACGTGCCCGAGTGCCAACTATAATCAAAAATCTATAGAAAAAATCTATAGTCTAAAATCAAAAATAGCCAAGTAAAAAGCCATTTATTGCGACTTTCTACTTAGCTACTTAAGCAATTATTTATTAGTTAAAATTATTACGAAATAAGAAAATCGTAATTCTACTTGCACAAAACAACAACAATAGTAGTTGCTATTTGATTTGCAGATTCAACATTGCTAATTCCAAGCGTCTTAGCAATATCTTCAGCAGCAGATCGATTCTCGTCTCCCTTATACCAAACAACGGAATCAGCAGGAACATTTCCAGAAGGATTTGCAGCTTCTACACTTGAATAGCCTGCTTGCTTAAGCTTTGCTGCTTCTTGAGCCGCATGACCCTGAATCTTTGTTGCGTTAACAACTCTTACTGGAACAGTCTTGTTAATAGGTTGCTCAGAAGCATTTGAGTCGCTTGCATTATTGTCTTTAGAATCCTTAGAGCTATTACTGTTTTTATCTGTTTTGTTTGGCTTATCGCTTTTTACTGGATCTCTATCTTCGTCTGAATCGTCATCAGCATCATCCGACTTGCTCTTGCGCTCATCAATCTTACCGCTCTTAGTGTTAGAAGACTTAGCAGTTGTTGACTGATTTGCACTCCAAGGCAAACGAATATTGTTGATTTCTCCAGACATAATAGCCCACGCAAAAACGCCTAAAATAACAGCCATAGCTATGACTACTACATACGGGAGCAATACAGCATACCAAGCGCGATTTCCGCGATGAACACCAACAGGACCTTCTGGTGGATTATCAAAAGCATCTGGTGTAAACGACACGTTCTGCTTATGCGCCATAATTGCATCCCTTCTAAAACTATCTAAACAATATGAATCCATATTAGCGAATGGCGAGCACAAAGCGTAAAATTTTTGTTTACGCTAATATCTGTTTTAGCATTTGCAACACTTGTTTGCACACTTGTTTTATAAGCCTTGTTTTAGAGTTGATAAACATGAATATTAAGCAGCGAAAATCTTTGCACGAGCTAATAGATCCAGATTGGGCAAATGCTCTTGAGCCAGTTGAGCCGCAAATTCACAAAATGGGAGACTTCTTGCGCGAAGAAATGGCGTGCGGAAGGCGATTTTTGCCAGAAAGTCATAATATTCTTAGAGCTTTTACTATTCCATTTAATCAAATAAAAGTTCTTATTGTTGGCCAAGACCCATACCCTACTCCAGGCCACCCCGTTGGTCTTAGTTTTTGTGTAGATGCTCGTGTTAAACCGTTGCCTAAAAGTCTGACTAATATTTACAAAGAATTAGTTAGTGACTTAAACGTTCCAATGCCTAAAAATGGCGATTTAACACCTTGGACTAAGCAAGGCGTAATGCTTTTGAACAGATGTCTTAGCGTAGAAGCTGGAAAAGCTAATAGTCATCAAGGAAAAGGCTGGGAACAAATCACAGATGCTGCAATAACAGCATTAAATAATCGTAAAGATGCCAATGGCAAACCACTTCCACTTGTGGCTATTCTTTGGGGTAGAAACGCGCAAAGCCTAGCACCACTTCTTACAAATGCAATAATTATTCAATCCCCTCATCCAAGCCCACTTTCTGCGTCAAGAGGATTTTTTGGGTCAAAGCCATTTTCTAGAGCAAATCAAGCATTAATATCTCTAGGCACAACACCAATTGACTGGAGTTTATAGAAAAAACAAGTAAAGACTTGCCAAAAATAGAAACTAAAAGAATCTAAGGTAGCGCATATCGGTTAAAATAAAACGCATGGCATTATTCCCTCCACAACCAAATAGTCAAAATAATAGCGCGAATACTGGTGTTTTCACTCTTCCACCTCAACCTCGCACGCCCGTTTCCAATGGCGTTGCTTCTAGCACAATAGACGAAGTAAATCAGCCAATATCTGTAGGCGTGTCTAACGAAAGCATTAAAAAAGCACAGCAAATAGCTGCCATTCTTCGCTCCAGATTCACGCAAACGCTTGTAGGCCAAGATTCACTTAGAGAATCACTTATTTTGACGCTTATTGCTGGGGGCCACATTCTTATTGAATCAGTTCCAGGACTTGCAAAAACAACTGCTGCGCAGACTCTTGCAACAGCTATGTCTGGAAGTTTTAAGCGAATTCAATGCACTCCTGATTTAATGCCAGCAGACTTAGTTGGAACACAAGTTTTTGACTTTGCTTCTCAAAGATTTACAACACAAATCGGCCCTATTCATGCAAACGTGATTCTTCTAGACGAAATCAATCGTTCTAACGCAAAAACACAATCCGCTATGCTAGAAGCAATGGCCGAAGGCGCAACAACAATCGGCGGAGAACGCATTAATCTACCTCAACCTTTTATGGTTATTGCTACGCAAAATCCTATTGAAGAAGAAGGCACTTTTAATCTTCCAGAAGCTCAAATGGATCGTTTTATGCTTAAGGCAGTTATGACTTATCCTTCACCTATCGAAGAAGTAAGCATGTTGGAGCTTCTAACAAACAGAGGAAGCGACGTTTTTAATCCTCAAACGCTTAATAGTCAAAAAATAAGTTTGCAAGACGTTACTTTTTTGCGCGCAGCTGCTAAGCGAGTGCATGTTTCGGAAGCTGTTATGAAGTATGCTGTAGATATTGTTGCAACTTCTAGAGGCCAAGGAAGTCATCCTCTTAAAACTATTTCTTCGCTAGTTAGAATGGGAGCAAGCCCTAGAGCTTCTATTGCTTTGATTCGCATTGGTCAAGCTCAAGCTTTGCTTTCTGGAAGAGATTACGTTATTCCAGAAGATGTTAAAAAGTTTGCTCACGAAGTTCTTAGACACAGAATTCTTTTGACTTTTGAAGCTTTAGCGGATTCAATTACTAGCGATCAAGTTATTGATGCAATAGTGAAAACGGTTCCTGCACCATGATTTTTGCAAAACTGCTTAACGCTTATTCTCATCCAACTTTTTCTACTAATAATGCTAAAAGAAGTTTACTATGCTCCGATTCGTCTAAAAAAGTTAGAAGAAAAATCGAAGTATTAGACAATCGCCTAAATTTGCCACTTGCAAAAAAATCTTTAAGCATTTTCGAAGGAGAACATCCTTCTAGTCAAAAATTTGGCAATGGCGACTTAGTAGACGTTCACGCGTGGCAGCCTGGAGACGAAGCCAGAATGATTAATTGGAAAGCCAGCGCAAGAGTTGGCGAGCCGATGGTTTCTTCCAGGCAGCGCGAATCTTCTTCTAAAACTTGGATTCTTGTGGATTCTAGCGTAAATATGAATGCTTCTTGCGCATCTAAAAGCAATGAGCACTTGTATGAGATTGCTTCTAACACAGCATGCTTTTTTGCGTCTTTAAGCTTAAAACGCAACGATTCGCTTGATTGCGCTTTATTTGATGGAGATAATATTTTAAGAATCCCATCTTGCAGGAATCTTCCTGATTTTGAACGTAGCTTAGATATTTCACTATGCAACGCACGCAAAAAGACTAGAAACACAAATGCAATTATTGATTTTGCTAATTCGATTACACAAAAACATAGTTTGATCGTAATAATTACGGACGAATACGCTATTTTGCAAAAACATTTTAACGATTTGCAAAAAATCGCAAGTTTACATTCTTTAATAGTTGTAACAATAAATCCTGTAAACCCATTTAGCACGTCTAAAAATATTCCAATAGTTGATGGAACAACTATGCGCAAAATACCAGCGTTTTTAATAGATGATTCATGCGCTAAAGAGGTAAAAGCACATAGAGCATTTGTAAACAACGCTTTGCATGATTGCTTAAACACTTATAAGGCTTGCCTTATACGAGGATCTTCCAGCAGCCAAATATTCCATTCTTTAGCTAAATTTATTTGCAACGCAACTTTGCAAAATAGCGTTTTTAATGTTAAGAAGAATCAAGATTTACTCTTAGAGTAGTTTGGGTTGGTGTAATCAGTGAGTATTCTTAATGTTCAAAAGGTTCTAAACGACGAAACAATGCTACTTGCTTTTATTGGCTTAAGCATAATAGTGGCACTTTTAGCAAGCGCAACGCTCTACTTTGCTATATGCAAAATCAATCCTAAAGTTAATACTAAAAAAGATATAAAGAATGCTGCGCATACTCTAAATGCAAATAAGCAAGAATGGCGTAAAAAAATCGAGCAAGTTGTTAGCGACTATAATCAAAAAAAGATTAAAAAAGATCAAGCTTTTGCAAAATTAGCTCAAATTGCAAGACAATATGTTTCGATAATAAGCGGTGAAAACATTAAATCACATACTCTTTCAGACATAAGTTCGCTTAGAAACTCTTGGAAGAACACGCATGGAGCAGACTTATTGCGCCAAACTATTGCAGCACTATACCCTACTGAATTTGCAGATACTAAATATAATAATCAAGCTAAAAATACGGATGTTGATCAAGGCGCAAGGTGGGTTCTTGTTCTTCTTGAAAGTTGGAAAACAAAAGAAAACAAGCCAAAGGAGAATAAAAGATGACATTCTCCACTTTAAGCACATGCACTTTTGCAATGCATAATTTGGCAATACCTAATTTAGAAATGAGCAAAATATTTGCTTCAACACTATTTTCAATGCGATTAAAATGGCCGCTAATCTTTGTTTTTGGCGTTTTAATAAGCGTAATCGTTGCAATATTGGCGTTTGCAATAAGTGAGATTAAAAAACGTAATTCTAAAAACTACAAAATTAAATCTTCCAAAATATTAGAAACAAGCTTTTTAACGTCTTTTTCTTTAGACGAAGACCTTAAAGGAAGCATATGCTCAAGAAGATGGCGATTATGGAATATTTTGCGAAGAACATGCGCCTTAATGCTTTCTCTTGCTCTTTTATGCACGCTAATTCTTAGCGCAAGGCCTTCTAGAGTTTTAGACGCAAACGAGCAATCGAGTTCTAGAGATATTGTGCTTTGCTTAGACGTTTCTGGATCCACTCTTCCCTACGATTTAGAAGTTATTAACGCTTACTTAAAATTTGTTGAGCATTTTCAAGGCGAGCGCATTGGCTTGAGTATTTTTAACTCAACATCTAGAACTGTTTTTCCACTAACAGACGATTATTCGCTTGTTAAAAAGCAATTGCAATACGCTTCTAAACTCTTGGATGGAGTTCAAACTCAAGACAAAATCGACAATATGCAACAAAAGCAATATCAGCAAATTTCTACATGGCTTGATGGAACTCAAAATCGAAAAGAAGCAACATCTTTAATCGGAGATGGTCTTGTTAGTTGTGCTGCAATGATTCCAGGAGTTGTGTACGGCTCTTCTAACAATTCTAAAAAGCCTCATAATCGCCTTAATCGCAGTGCTTCTATTGTTTTAGCAACAGACAATGTTGTTTCTGGAAAGCCGTCTTATTCGCTTAAAGCAGCTTTGGATTTAACAAAACAAGCGAATATTCAAGTTGATGGATTGTATTCTGGGTCTGCTCAAAGCGAAAACGAGGCAACCACTAGGCAAATGCGTGATCTAATTACTCAAAACGGAGGTATTTTCTTAACGCAACATAACGCTGATTCTGTAATGGCTTTGGTTCGTAAAATCGAGCAGCAACATACGAGTATTCCAAATGATTCATCTCAATCAGCTTTAAGCGATGACCCTAGTATTGCAACAATTTTAGCGGTTATTTTTGTGTCTCTTTGGCTTATTTTTGCAAGAAGGATAAAACGATGAGAATATATTTTAGTTGGATTTCGTTAATCTTAATTGCAATTCTTGCCGTTTTAGCACTATTTGAGATTTTCCCACTAAAACGCAACTCTTATAACACAGATGAAACTGTTTATATGCGTATTCGCAGAGTTTTAATATGCGTTTTGCTTGCGATTTGCGCATTATGCCCATGCATTATGAAAAGCACTTTTCAACGCTCTCTTAACGCTACAAACGTAATATTTGTTTTAGACGTTACTGGCTCTATGAACGTTAATGATTCTAAAGACTTAAACAACAATCGCACTACTAGGTTTAACAGCGCAAAGCAAATAATAAAGCAAGTAACGAATAATTACGCAAACGCAAGCTTTAGCGCAATAAGATTTGGAGCGTCTTCTAGTGTTGACGTTCCACTAACTCCAGACGCAAATGCCATTGAAAATTGGGTTAACACCATTAACACAGAGCCTGTTGGAGTTTCAAACGGAACGAGCTTAGACGCTCCTCTAGATAAGACTCTTCTTGCCACTCAAGCGATTCACAACGCTCATCCGCAAGATGTTACTGTTTTGTATTTAATTAGCGATGGCGAAGAAACCACTAGCAGAAAGCGCAGAACATTCTCATCTTTGCGCGGCTACATAAATCATGCTTACGTAATTGGTGTTGGCTCTAAAAATGGCGGAAAAATACCAAATAAAAGCACTAAGTTGGATAATTTAGACGATATTAACGTAACTGATTCTTCTATAAAACAGTCTGAAAAATGGGTTATTGACCCTTCTACAAAAAAGCCTGGAATTTCTAAAATGGATTCAAAAAATCTTAAGAATATTGCAGACGAGCTTAGTGGAAAATATGTTGATTCCAGTAAAGATCATTCTATTGGCGTAGAAGCAAAGCAGATTCTTTCTAAGCAATGGAGACAAAACAACACTGTTAAGCCAAGACTTAGGCCGTATCCAATCGTTTGGCCGTTTGCTATTCTTGCAAGTGTATTAATTCTTTGGGAATTGGCATGCTGGATTACAAAATCGAGGAAGCTTATATGATTATCAAAATCACACCTAAGTCATTCCTAAGATTTTCTATTATTGCAATATCTTCTATTGTTATATTTTTATGCATGGTTTCAATCTATTTAATTGCAACTAATCTTAAAGCAGAATCAACGTATAACGCTGCTACAAAAAGTCTTATAAACAACATAAATGCATCGAAAAAAGTTGATGCAGATAAAGAAACGTTGGTTGTATCTCAAAAACAGGTTGATGACCAATTTAACGAAGCAAAATCGCCTTACACGATTTTAATGCCGCACTTATTAAAGAGCATTAATCATAACGCAATAATATCTAAAGAGCTTACTAAAAGCTTGCAAAAGCAACTTAACCAAGATAAAAAAGATACGGATTCTAATGCGCAAACAAGCCAAAATAATCGCAAAAATATGACTAATAAAGCGCAAGAAAAATCCAACAAATCCAGCTTAAGCGATTCGCAAAAAAGTAAAATTCAAGACTTGCTAAAGCAAAATAATCAAAGCGATTCTAGCCAAAATTCGCAAAATCAATCAAATCAAAATAGCGATGATTCCACTAAAGACGAATCAAATAAGAATGAAAAAACTAAGTCTTCTAAAAAAGAAGACTCAAGCAATAAGCCTTGGTAGATCGCGCTAAAATTTGCGATAAAATTCGTTAAAAAAAAACGACTTAAAACACAAAAACCTTATATTTCAAGGCTTATAGCCTTTAACCACATTGCAAGAATTTTCGTGACTATTTGAAAAACATTGTGTGTAATGTTTGTATGCACATATTTAACGACTACCAGTGGCTGTTAGAAAGAACAGAACAATGCTCTAACAGCGTGCTTAGCGAAGCACACTCCAACACTCTTAAAGACTGGCACGGAAGAGCCGCAAACGCGTTTAACGAACAGATGGCTAAAACTGCTAGAGAAGCATGCCAAATCAGCTGTGTTAATACTAGTTTTGTTGACGGTGATTTTATTAACGCTAATTCTACTTTTAGATCGATGCTAAACTTTGGGGGTAAATAATGCCTTGGAGAGTAAAATCTACAATAACTGGCGGAGAACCTCTTAGCGTTGCTGATTCTAACGCATATAGAACAAAAGCTGCAAGACTTAGCGAACTATCAAACGATTTTCATTCGCTAAGTGCTTGTTGGATGCAAACTGCAATGCAAATCGAAAGCCAAAAAGCAGCTCTTGTACAAAACCAAAACAACTGTTTTAGCGAAAACATTAATCAACATGCTTTGCAAAACTTGCCTGATTCTAACGAATGCAGAATAAAGTCAAGCCAATGCGAATCAATGTCTAACAATCTTAGTGAATTAGCAACTCTAATAGTCAGAGCAAATAACTTATATTCTCAAGCAGAATACAAAAATAGAGAAACCTTGGATAACCTTGTGTCTATTGGAACTACCATCTTCCCTATTGCTGCAGTACCATTCTTTGCAAGCGTAGGATTCAGCGCGATTTTAGACATGACTCAAAAAAGTGGCATGAAAAACTTTTCTAAGTGGAGCCACGCAACAGCTCCTATTCAGCAAGGATTTATTAGAGGCTTTTCTAAACATTTTCTAATAAACCCCGTAACAGGAATCCCTATTCGTCTTTTTTCTAGCATTCAAGAAAAGAACGATGTAAAACATTCAAAAGCGCCAGTTTCCACTTTTGCAAGCGCATTAAGCATGTTTAGCTCAAAAATCAACGATGCAAACCAAGGAAACAATCTTAAAGTAACAAAACTAGTTTTGCCTAAAAACGCACAATCTAAAATATTTCTCTATAAGGGAAACAATATTGATCAAGCGCTTGAAAATCTTAACAGCCTTTCTAGTGGAAATCTTTCGGTGCATCCTCCAAAAACAAATCCAGATGCTGCAACAATCGCAATTCAACGTTTTAGACAAAAAGACGGTAGCACGTCTTGGCTTGTTACAATACCTGGAACCGACGGTAAACCAAAGTCTCCTTTTGGATGGCCTCAAAATGCAGAGGTTATGAGCAGTTCTAGAAGCGTAAGAATGAACGCAGACAGCACAAGAATGGTTGTAGAAGCTATGAAAAAGAGCGGAATTAAAGCGAACGACAATGTTGTTCTTGTTGGACATTCTCAAGGAGGAATAGTTGCTGCAGGAATTGCTAGCGACTATTCAAAACAATACAACATAAAACATGTTGTAACTGCTGGGTCTCCAATAGCAAACCACGCAATTCCAAGCAAAACTTGGGTTACGAGCATAGAAATGGAAGACGAACTAGTTCCAACACTAGACGGAGCAAGTAATCCGAGCAGAAATAATTGGGTTACGATTCACGCAATTGCAAGTAAAAGCGCTAATCGAATTAAAAGAAAAGAAGAAGATGATAAAAATGTCTCTAAACAAAATCGTAATAAGATTGGCAACACAAATCGCAACACAAAAAATATTTTTGAAAAAGACGGAATATTAGTAAAAAATGTACCAGAAGAAGGAACACTCACACACGATTTGAACTATCATCAAGCAGCATATGCGGATGCTCACCAACTTGCGTCTAAAGAAATTAGAACTCAAGAATCACATTTTAATAAGATATTAAGCGGAAAATTAGAAGAAACAACATTGTGGCAAGGTGTTATGCAACACTAATGCAAAGTAAAATAGCAACGCTCAAAACTTAGTAGTTTTTGCCATGCTGTAACCTTTAGAGTATGAAGCTTACTGATATTTGCCCTGCTATTGCTTTGACTCCTCTAGATGGAAGATACCACAACCAAACTGCAAGCCTTGTAGAATATTTAAGCGAACCAGCATTAAACCGCGAGCGCATGCGTGTAGAAGTTGAATGGATGATTCTTCTAGCAAACGGTTATAAGGGAAACGATTTTAAGACGATTGTAGATGGCGTAAAGCCTTTAACAGACGAGGAATGCGATTATTTGCGCGCAATCCCAGAAAACTTTGGAGCAGAAGGCATAAAACGCCATGCATCTCACGAAGCTGTTACACATCACGACGTTAAAGCTGTTGAATACTATATTGACGACGAGTTAGACAAAGCAGAGCAAGTATTAGGGCATAAAACCCAGCTTAGCAATCTTAAAACATTAGTTCATTTTGCTTGCACAAGCGAAGATATAAACAATCTTTCTATAGCTCGTTGCGTAAAAAACGCTGTTGAAAACGTGTATAGGCCAAATTTGCAAGCTATTGTTGATTACTTGACTCAAAAAGCGCAAGAGTATAGAGATATGCCAATGCTATCGCTCACTCACGGCCAGCCTGCAACTCCTACAACTTTAGGCAAAGAACTTGCTGTGTTTGTTTATAGGCTAAATCGCCAGCTAAAACACCTTAACTCCCAAGAGTATCTTGGAAAGATAAATGGTGCTACTGGAACTTTTGGCGCTCATCTTGCTGCTTTCCCTAATGTTGATTGGCTTAACGTTTCTAAAGAATTTGTAGAAAACAGAATGGGTCTTTGCTTTAATCCTCTTACAACGCAAATCGAAAGCCACGATTGGCAAGCGGAACTTTATAGCACTGTAAGTCACATTAATCATATTCTTCACAATCTTGCTGTAGACGTGTGGATGTACATTTCTCGCGGCGTTTTTGTGCAAGTTCCTGTTAAAGGCGCTACTGGATCCTCCACAATGCCTCATAAAGTGAACCCTATTCGATTTGAAAACGCGGAAGCAAATCTAGAGATTTCTTGCGCACTTTTCGACACTCTTTGTGCAACGCTTACCGAAAGCCGCTGGCAGCGCGATTTAACAGATTCCACTACTCAAAGAAACGTTGGATCCGCATTTGGCTACGCTCTTCTTGCTTTGAACAATCTTCTTGGCGGCTTAAAGTCGATTCATCCAAACACGCAAATGATGAGCGAAGAGCTTAACAACAATTGGGAAGTTCTTGGAGAGCCAATCCAAACTGCTATGCGCGCTCAAGAAATTGCTGGCGTAGAAGGAATGGAAAAGCCGTACGAGCAAGTTAAAGAGCTTATGCGTGGTCATAGTATTTCTAGACAAGATGTTGAAGATTTTATATCTTCTAGAAACTTCGATGCTCAGACTGCAAATAGGCTAAAAAATCTTACTCCAGAATCTTATACTGGAATTGCATCACGTTTGGTGGATTTTATTCAATAACTATTTTGTTCAATAACTTATTAAACATTAATAACTATTAATAAATAAACGGTGTACTATGCAATCGCAAGTAAAAGATGATTTAGTTATTAACGACGTTGAGCCTAAGCTAGTTCGCAATTGGGCAGATTTAATCTACGCAATTGCATCTGCTGGCGTAGCTACAGCAGTAGTGTTATTTGCAACGTGTTTTTCGGGAACAACAGCAGGCGTAGAACACGACGCAAAAAATGCTGGGAAGATTATTGAGTGGATTGTAAAAGGACTTCCATCTTCTCTTTTTCAGCAAGCGCTTACAATCGCAATTGTTGCTGGCGTAATCGTATCAATGATCGATTCAAAAAAATGGATTAATACGGCAATATCAACAATAACTTTGCTTTTAACGTATCCGCTTGTATGGTATATTTCCTACATTCTTACAACGCTAAACAATCCTTCGATATTCGCATCTCTTAATTCAATATCTAATAGTCATGGCACAGAATTATTGCCAGACATGTACGCGGTTTTGGTTGCTTTTCTAACTGTTAGCGGACCTAGAAGAGATAACAAAATCGTAAAACTCTCTTGGCAAGCGCTGCTAATTGCGTCTCCAATATTAATCGTAACTTCTTGGCATTCGCTAACAGGCGCATTAACATCTTGGTGCATTGGACGTTCTTTTGGAACACTAATTCGGTTTATTAAGGGAACGCAAAGCAAAGGAGCATGGGGCAAAGATATTGTTGAAGCACTAGAAAACATTGGCATTACGCATCTTGTTCAGCTTAATAGAAGAACACTAACAACCGACCATAGTGGAGTTCTTAAGTCTAGTCTTGACGACGATTTGATTGAAAATTCAAGGCTATACGATGCGATTGATATTCACGGAACAAGATACGTTATATCTGTATTAGACAATCAAGTGCACTTGCCTGGGTATCTAAATCAGCTATGGCAATGGGTTAAGTTAATTGACATTCCAGTTAGACGAGACCGTTCTGCAAGACACTCAATACATCACCATCTTTCTATGCTACTTGCTCTTAGAAACTTGCATCTTGCAACAGCAAACGTGTATGGGGTAACAGACCTAGAAAAATCATCAATAATGGTATTTCATACTAGCAATGTTCTTGTTCCTTGCAATCTAAACACACTTACATCTAAAGACGCTCAAAGACTTATGCAATATCTTGATATTGCAAACTCTAGAGGCATTACACACAGAAGAATAGGACCCGAATCGCTTGCGCGACTAGAAGATGGAACTCCCCTAATTGCAGGTTGGCAAAATGGCGATGTTGCTAGTGATTCAACTAATGTTGCTTTAGATAAAGTTCAACTTTTAACAATAATCGCGTCTTGCATTGATGCAAAAACTGCTGTTGAATCAGCAATAAGCGTTTGGGGCACAAATAAGGTTGCGCAAATACTTCCATTTATTCAAAAAGCAGCTGTTCCAGCATCTGTAAGGTCACTTTCTTCTTGCAATAAAAAACTTTTTGAAGATCTTAAAAATGAGATTAGTAAAAAAGTTTGCGCGCTTAACAACGAAGAAGACTACGACACTGTTAGATTAGCACGTTTTAATATTCGATTCTTTGTTAGCTTAATCCTTATTATTGCAGCGATTTCGGCTATTGTTACTCAATTGCATCCGCAAGAATTTATTTTTGCGCTCAAAAAAGCAGATAGCGTGATGGTCTTTGCTTGCTTTGCATGCAGCATGCTTGCTTGGGTTGGGTCTTCTATTACGCTCGGATCTTTTATGGATGACTCAAAGCCAAATGCTTGTGTTTTATTTACATCGCAAGCAGCTTCTGGCTTTACTGCCGTGTCTATGCCAGCTGGAGTAGGTCCTGCGTTTGTAAACATGCAACTTATAAAGAAAAATGGTAGTTCAACATCTCAAGCAACAGCGATTACAAGCGCAGTATGGCTTTTGCAATCGCTAGTAACCGCTCTTGTTATATTTAGCGTTGGAATTTTTACTGGTAAAAACCTTCTATCTGGAATGATTCCTACGCATATGCTTATTACCGTAATAGGAATTGTTACTATAATCCTATGCGCGTTTATGGCTATTACTCCTATTCGCAAATTTATACGCAAAAAATATCTTCCAATTCTTTCGGACTATGGCAAACAGATAAAAGAACTTGTAACTAAACCAAAACAGCTTTTTAACGGCACTTTGGGCGGTTTGATTCTTGTTTTTGCAACAGGACTAGGATATTGGATTGCTCTTTTGGCATTTGGATACTACGCAAACCCTTGGGAAACAGTTCTTCTGTTCTTAGTGGCAAACACTGCTGGATCTGCTGTTCCAACGCCTGGCGGATTGGGAGCCGTTGAAGCATCTTTGACTTTTGCATTCACTTCAGTTGGCGTTCATCCAACAATCGCATTATCTGCAACTCTTCTTTACCGCCTTATGTTCTATTGGTTACGAATACCAATAGGCGCTTTTGCAATGAAAAGTCTTAGCAATAAGGGATTAATTTAATAACAAATTAGTGTAAATTTAACGAGTCAAAAAAAGAATATATTTAGTTAAAAACCGCATAAATAAGCCTATATAAGGCATTTTTGCGGTTTTTATACACTTTATTCACTAAAAAAAGTAAAAAATCGTAAAAAAATCTTAATAAAACGCTGAAAAACCGCGCATTTGTAGGGAAAATGTACTAATATCTATGAGTGAAAGTGGTCTTTGGAAGAGAAGGCCCCTAACACAAAGGATGCTTGTATGGCATACAACAAGTCTGATCTCGTTTCGAAGATCGCTCAGAAGTCCAACCTTACCAAGGCACAGGCCGAGGCCGCTGTCAACGCATTCCAGGATGTGTTCGTTGAGGCTTTGCAGTCTGGCGAAGGATTGAAGCTCACTGGTCTGTTCTCTGCAGAGCGCGTAAAGCGCGCAGAGCGCACTGGCCGCAACCCACGTACTGGCGAAACCATTAAGATTCCTGCATCTTACGGTGTTAGAATCTCCGCTGGTTCTTTGCTTAAGAAGGCTGTTACTGAGTAAGTTGAACCTTTAAGCGTAGACTTACAAGAACGAGGAACATTCCCAAAGTTGGATTTGTTCCTCGTTCTTTTGTTTTATGCGCTGTGTTTTATGCGCTCTAACTCAGTGCTCTAGTTTCTCACTATTGCAATCTTTGCAAAGCCCAAACACTTCCAAAGTGTGGTCTATAACCGTGTATCCGTGAGATTCAGCAATCTTATGAATCCAACCTTCGTCATCTGGAGGCTCTATGTCTACAGTTTTGCCACACTTTTCGCACACAAGATGATGATGATGCGTGTTCTCGTCGCAAATCCTAAAAAGCTGCTGACCGTTAAAACGCACAGTATCAACATCTCCGCTTTGTGCAAGCGTATTAAGCTGGCGATAAACGGTGGCCAAACCAATGATTTCCCCATCTTCTACAAGCGCGCGATGCAAATTTTGAGCAGAAACAAAATTACGCGAAGCTTTTAAATGCTCAAGAACTGTTTCTTTTTGCTTAGTGTTTCTGCGTATTGGCTCACCAACCATTATTTAACCTTTCGCAACAAAAACTTTTAATCAAGCTCGTCATCCCAACAACCTGTAGAGTCTAACACATTGGCTTCCTCAACAGGATTATTGCAAAGAACAGTAATATGACCCATTTTGCGATTCTTACGGACCTGTGCCTTGCCGTAGTCGTGAACATGCCATTCTGGATGCTCCACAATAAGCGCGCGAGTAGGTGCAACATGCTGACCTAAAACATTAACCATAACAGCCGCAGAAAGCAGCTTAGGCTCTTTTAGTGGCCATCCAACAATACCGCGAACATGAGCTTCAAACTGATCCATATCGCAAGCTTCAATCGTGTAATGCCCCGAATTATGCGGGCGTGGCGCAAGCTCATTTACTACTACGCGATTATCTTTAGTAATAAACAGCTCAATTCCAAGCGTTCCAGCAAGCTTAAATCCTTGAGCCAATCTAAGCGCTAAACTATGCGCAGCTTCTTGAACCTTAGCATCAACATTTGCAGGAGCCAAAGTCATGTGCAAAATGCTATTGTGATGCACGTTTTTTACAAGCGGATAAGTCACAAATTCGTTGCCATTCCCCGAAACAAGAATTGATGCTTCAAAAGCAAAGTCAACAAAACCTTCGAGAATAGAAGGCGGCATCTCTTGGCCATTTTCTACGCGATTACAAACATTATCAACGTCTTCTTGAGTGCGCAAAACGTCTTGACCGTGGCCGTCGTAACCACCTCTGCGCGTTTTAAGAATTGCAGGCAGCCCGATTTCTTCGATTGCTTTATCTAAATCGTCTAAATTGTTGACTTCACGCCATTTAGCTGTTTCAATACCATGATTGTTAATAAAGCTTTTTTCAAAAACACGGTCTTGCGTAACTCGCAATAAGTCGGTTCCTTGAGGAACAGCAACCAAATCTCGCACACTATCTAAAGCATCTGCGTTTACGTTTTCAAATTCGTACGTAAGCACATCGCAACTTTTAGCAAGCTTTTTTAAAGCCTCCAAATCATCATACTCAGCTTCAACTTGAAAATCCGCAACTTGGAACACTGGGCAATTATGCGCTGGGTCTAAAACGCCGATTTTAAAGCCCATTCTTCTAGCAGCAATCGCCATCATGCGACCAAGCTGACCACCGCCTATAATTCCAATAGTTGCCCCTGGCATTAAGCACTTTACAGCACCATCAGTAGCTTCACATAAGCTCGGCATTAGATTCCTCAACCTTCTTTTTTAATTCTTTACGGTAATCTTCAAGTTCTTTTTCTAGGCGACTATCTGTTGTGCTAAGCATGCTTACAGCAAGCAAGCCAGCATTCGTAGCGCCAGAATTGCCAACAGCGGTTGTTGCAACTGGAATTCCGCCAGGCATTTGCACTATAGAAAGCAAAGAATCCCAGCCCGAAAGAGCATGGGATTTTACAGGAACACCAACAACTGGAAGCGTTGTTTGAGCAGCAATCATGCCTGGTAAGTGTGCAGCTCCACCAGCGCCAGCAATAATCACACGAAAACCGTTTTTTCTAGCGCTATGTGCAAAATCTGCCATAAGTTCTGGAGTGCGATGTGCAGAAATAACTTGCTTTATATACGGCACTCTAAATTTTTCTAAGATTTCACATGCGTGACGCATTGTTTCCCAATCGCTAGAAGAGCCCATAACAACTGCCACAACAGGTTTTGAATCTAAAATATCTGCCACAACAACCTCCCGTATATGCGTAAATACGCAGCTTATGCGCAAAGTTTATACGCAAGTTTTACTTTACGCATAAGCACGGAAAAATGGCTAATAATTGGTGTTTTATTAGCTTCTTTATAGCTTCTTTATTGCTTCTTTATTAGCTGCTTATTTTTAAGAACATATTTTACGTCTGCAGCATCCGCAACATCGCTAGAATGCGTTACAACAATCACGCATTTTCCGCGCTTATGAGCGGCATCTTTTAAGATTGCTATAACTTCTTGAGTTGTGTTTGGATCCAAGCTACCTGTTGGCTCGTCGGCAAGAATAACAGGCGCAGAAGATACAAGCGCTCGCGCAATAGCTACGCGCTGCTGCTGGCCTCCTGAAAGCTTTGTTATATTTCTAGTGGACTCGTCTTCGCTAAGACCCAGCTCTTTAAGAATTGTAGAATCCGCCTTTGAGCTAACAAGACGCAAGTTTTCTACAGGAGTCAAATAGTCGATTAGATTAAAACTCTGGAAAACTAAAGAAACATTGTTCTTACGATGATTAGCATAACCACCATTCTTTGAAATATCTTGCCCGTTAAACAATACTGTTCCGCTTGTTGGCGAGTCTAAACCAGCTAAAAGAGATAACATGGTAGATTTTCCAGCTCCAGATGGCCCTGTTATGCTATAGATTTTTCCAGCTTCAAAATCTGCATTAACATTTTTAAGAACCGCAATATTAGTTGCTCCATAAGAGTAATCAACGTTGTTTAGTTTTAATAAAGTTGTCATAATAAACTCCAATATTCTATTAATCTGTGTTTCTATTAATCTATATTTTTATGAATCTGTGTTATAAATTTATCTATTATTTTTATGATTATTTTGGCCTGTACACATGTTCCGCACACTAATCGCAAGCGCTATATGCATACAAAATACGCCACTTTAATCTCCTCTAACTAATTGAGCTGAGTATAGAACGCGGCTTTTTAAACATTATTGGCGCAAGAGCAATGCATAGAGATACAAACGCTATAGCAAATCCTAGAAGAATAGCAAACGCTGTTTGGCTAGTTAGCAAAGGCTGATTTGATGAGTACGTAATTGCACCATTTGCAACATTTACTAATAGCATTGATCCAACACTAGACGATATTGCAGCACTAATCGCAGTAGACAGCACTGAGCAAAATGCGGATATTATAAAAACTTCTATAATCATTTGCAAAGCTATAACACGTTTTTCTACACCAATTGCCATTAAAACGCCAACTTCGTGAATCCTTCCTCGTACCCAAAAAACAAGCACTAATCCAAGAATTATTACTGCAACAATCGCAAGGCAAAATAGAATCATAAACACTAATTGCCTAACTGTTTTTACGGATTGAAGAACAGAGGCAAATCTTTGCGCATTATTTTCTACAGAAAGCATTCCGCTGCCATAGTTTTTAGCGATTTTATTGGCTTCTTTTAAAGCATTTTCTAGATTATTTGGATTTTGCATAACGCACTTTATAGAACTGCGATTTTTACTTCCAAACAAGTAAAGAGCAGATTCTAAATCAGTTATTACGCGATTTTCGGAAGAATCGGAAGGAAGCGCACCTTTTGTTTGCATCTTGCCAGAAAAAATGCCAACAACCTTAAGATTAATGCTTTTGCTGCCTTGTTTTAGAGTTAAAACAGACCCGAGTTTAAGATTATTTTGTTTAGCAAAGCTCTTGTGAATTATTGCAGATTTTGCGCGCTTAGAGTCGCCAGGTGCCGAAGAATCAATATGGCTGCCTTCATCAAGCTTATATAATCCTTCTTGGAATCCCTGCGCTAACTGTGATTTAGTTGTTCCCGTTATGGAAACAAGCGAAAACATTTCATCATTGTCTAAACGCGGACCATTTATTGGCGCTACAATTTTAGCGTTAACAGGATTTGCTAAAACATCTTTTTCTTCTGCAATGGTTTTTACTCCATTAATTCTTTTAAATTTTGCAATAAGACTTTCGGGAATTCCTTCGTTTTTTTGCAAATCTTGAGGAATATCTTGCTGCGATTGTTTAGCGGAGTCACCAGTAGAATCACCAGCAGAATCAGACTCTGGCAAAGTCTGCCCTTGCGTTTTTGCGTAAACACTAAATCCTAAACCAATGTTGGATGTTATTTGATTCTCTAGATTTTTTACGCAAGAAATAACACTCGCTTGGCAAATAAGCGCGCTAAGAACCACCGTAATAATCAAAGCTAAAATAGCGCTACGCCTTGGTTTTCTAACTATAGCTAGCCAAGATCTTTTTATAATTTGAGTCATTTTACCACCTACTTTTGCACGTCAACTACTTTTGCATGCCAACTACTTTTGCATGCCAACTACTTTTGCATGCCAAGCAAATCTCTAGGAGACTTTCGCAAAATAGGAAGATAAGACAGCGCAACCGCAACAATAATAATCATTAGAACCATTAATGACGATTGAATTAAGCAATCTGAGCTAACTTGAACAGCAATCTTATCTAGTGTTCTAGTGGCCATGCTTGATTCCAAGTTTCCTCCAGCTTGACCCATTGAGCTAAGCTGCTGCGCGGCGGAATTTTTTACCGATCCTAATGCGCAGTCGCTAAACCATGGAGATATTGCGCTAGCAAAACCATAGCCTATTGCAATGGCTGGAATCGCAAGTAGCACAAGCTCAAAAAGCTGCTGCAACACAAGTGAAACTTTTCCAACGCCAATGGAAGTTAAAACTCCAATTTCTTTTCTACGCTCATTAATCCAAAGAATAAGAACCAATCCAAGAGCTACAACAGCAAACGCGCTTACTGCAACAACAGTTATGTTCATCATGGATTTTACGCCTTTTGCTGCGCCAATCATTCCTTGTACAAACTGGTCATCTCGAGTAATTTGATAGTTTTGCAAATCAATCGGCAGCTTAGACGCTTCTTCAATCACAGAATCTGCGTCCACTCCTTTTTTAACCTTAAAACTTGCGTCCTGGTATATCTCTTTTCCAGGCTTATATTTGTAAAGCTCTCTGGTTGTTTTTAAATCTGTATACACAGTATTTGCAGTTAATTCTGCACGCGTTGCAACTGGGCGATTGTTAGCTCCGCCGTAAATTCCAACTATGCGTGTTTTTACTTGCTCCGTAGAATGGTTAAGGTTATCGGCGTCGAAAGGATTGGCTTTAAGCGTTAGCGAATCGCCTAATTTTAGCCCGTTAAGTTTTGCTAAATCTTCGTGAATTAAGGATGCATGCTCATCTGATTCGCGCAAAGCCCTTCCTTTAACCATGTGAATTGATTTTGTTTTGAAAGCATTTAGACCCTTAGAAGAGTTTGTTCCTTCTAGGTTTACAGCATTGCCAAATTGCTTTTCTCTGCGCGCATCGTAGTCTTGAACACCTTTGATTCTCGCTGCTTTTGCATCAACCAAATCGGCTGTAACATTTTGACGTAAAACATACGAATCAACGTTTTTTAGTGACGCGATTTTTTTAACATCACTTGGTTTAACGGTTCCCGCTCCCCTAGGAGTTCCAGGATTTACTTGCGGATTATTTGCTAAAACAAAACTAGATTCCGCTTGTTCTTCTACCTTTTTTCCTTCTTTTTCTGCAGCAATTGCAACTGCAGAAGATGCTAGCAAAAGCGTTGAAATCAAAGCTAGTATTACAAACACGATTGCTGTTTTTACTCTTTTTCTCAAAACGTAGCGTATTGCGCGAGAAATAAATGTCATTGACTACCATCCTCATCGAACACTTGTAGTTAAATCGTAGTTATTCAATCATTAATATCAGTACTAAGTACAAGCCGCACGAATAATACAAAATCGTATAAGCCACACAAAATCGTATAAACCATACAGCAAGTACAATCACGTAGCCTATATTATTTACCCTTATAAAACACTGTGAATAATCTGTTTATTATCTTCAAAAATCTTAGAAAATTTTATGAAAATTACTGATTTTCAATGAAAAATATATGACATGTTGTTATAATCATTTGAAATAATTTATGTGACTAAATGTTAATGAAAGAAAATTTATTAATCGATTAGCAAGTTTTACAACTTGAGACTTTACAGTCAAAAAAATTTATTTTGCATGATTTGACGAGGATTTGCATGGATAAAGGCACATACAACAACAATTAAGGCGAGCACATTGCGTTACCAAAGTGCCCGCCTTAGTTTATTTATGAGATTTATGTTCTGCGATTAACTTGCGATTAATCACAACAAACTTCTCAATCATTCTCTTTCAGCACAATCTTTCAGCACAAGTTCTATAAGTTTATCCGTATAATCAGCCTTTGCTAGATTTTGTACTTTTATCTCCCCAAGCTATTGTTTCATCCATTTTGCCACCCAATACATTTTTTAATAGAATATCAATCATTGCAAGGCATACAACACAAGGCATACAAGAATAAACAACTTATAAACTATTGCATAAATAAACGCTGAGATGATAAACTATTGATTCGTATTGTAGTTGGGCACATCTATACGGAGAGAAGTCAATCAATGAAACACGGGCATACTATTTTCTTTTTGAAACGAAAATTTCTAACCTCTTTCCTAATTTTTGCCTTGGGGGGGGGGGTTGTTCACATCGTCATTAACTGCATTTTCCAAAGCATCGTTTGCAAACACCAATAGCAATATTCAAAATAATCAAGACACTCAAGACATTCCTGGGCCATTCTACGGTGGATTAAACGTTAATAGCCCACTGTTAGAAGTTGGAAAATATGCTTCTCTAAACGTCACTGCAAAGAATGCGTCGGGAGCTATCGTAGACGCAAACAGCAGCGACGCTACTAATTATTCTGGAACTCTTATGCTAGACATTCCGTTCAACAAGGTTCTTAAAGCAACTAAGGATCAAATGAAATCTTGCGAAAATGAATTCACTGATAAGTTAAAAGAATCTTGTAAACAAGAAAAAGCTAAGCTTGATTTTAGCTACTCGCTATCTTTGCCTGAACCTATTGAATGGCAAGAAGATGCAGGCGTTGAGAATCAATCTTCACTCGTTAAATCAGCGAGCGCAAAAATCTCTCATCGCCATAAAAATACAATCACGCTTATTGCTAATTTAAAAGAAAACACGTGGGAAAATTTATCTAATTCTAGTGATTCCAAAACTGTAAAGCTAACAGCTCATTTTTCGTTTACAAAAAGCTCACTTGACCAAGTTCAAAATAAAAACATTACTGGTACAGGCGTTTTAAATCTGTACAGAAAAGATGGTGAAAACTGGGTGCCTGGATTCGGGTTCACATATATTACTCGCGAGCTGAACATTCCACTTCTTGGCGGTGAACGTACAATAAGTGATCCTCTTGATACAACAAAACAAGACTATAATCAGCTTATTTACAGCGGGGATTTAACAGACGGACACAATAAAAAAGACATTACATCAATCGGAAAATTCGGTTTTTCGGGAACTGCTCAAAAAGTTACGTACGAAGATTACAGCTCTCCTCTTATAACTAGAGATGGTCTTGAAATAAACGCTAAAATTAGCAGTGAACCATTCAAATCCTCTTTAGAAAACGTTGAAAAATGGCTAAAAACAAAGATTAACGACGTTTCAAGAGTGTACGTATCTGATTTAAACGTATCAATTAAACTCACGTTTAAGTTGCCAGAAGAAATATCGTTATCGCCTAGTAGAGAGCTTCCTAGCGAACCAAAAATACATTACCCAATGAAAATTGGTGGCGTGAGAAACGACCCAACATCGCTTTTAGGTGATTATGGTGATTTTGCACTCAAAGATGTAAAAGAAGAGGGTAATACTATTACTGCAACTGCATACCTAAAAGACTGGTACAGAGGCGATCAGCTAATGAAGCCATACGCCTACTCGTACGATGAGATTAAACATAGGATTAACAATTTAGTTGATGAGATAAAGATTAAGTTTATTCCTGTATGGTTTAACAGCAACGCGCAAGCTGGAAAAACCTACCAAATCGAAGGATCAGCGCAAGGCGAACTATCTGGAAAAATCAATTACGTATATAGAAGGCTTGTAGCGGACGACTCAGAAAAGCTTATACCTTTTAACGTTAAATTTAACGAAGAAAAATCAGAAATTTCTGTAGAAGTTCCATACAAAGTTGATTTCAAGTTTGAAAGTGGAACTCCTGACCGAACGCTTCCTGATTACATTAATGAGCAGTATGCACTAAAGCCAATTAATGTTTATAAAGACAAATCAATTACAATTGATAACGCTACTTTGCATACAACAGACAATTCAACATTTGAGCCTTATCCAGAAGTAGTTGGCGATGGCACTAAGAAGACCGGCACGTGGATCTTTGACGAAAACGCTGGATGGAAGATTGACGGAAAAGGCAAGCCTGTTACAACTATTGAAAATGTAAACAAAAACATTACTTTGGTTGGAACGTGGAAGTTTATTCCTGTACTTAAAAAAGTAACATTCAAAGACGGAGAAAACACTATTGCGACTGTTGAAGTAGAAGTTGGAAAGACTATTGAAGGCGATTCCTTAAAGAATCAGTCTATGCCAAAAAATCCTACTAAAGCGGGTTATACGTTTAAGGAGTGGAATACAAAAGCAGACGGAACAGGCGATAAGTTCTTAGGCACAACAGCTGTAACATCCGACATTACGGTATACGCAGTTTACACTAAGGATTCCAATACAGAAGATCCGCAGGACTCGCATGATCCAAATAACAACTCTGAAAACGGCTCAAGTCTCGACTTAGATAATGGCTCAGAAGAGGAAAGTAATCATAAAAGCAGTGGCAATCAATCGAACAATGTTAATGCTCAAAACAGGCGCGACAATAAATCAAAATCGTTAGAATCAACTAATTCAAATCAAACTAACGATTCTGCCAATTCAAATAAAAGAGGCGTTGTAGATAAACTTGGCACTGCCATGCAAAATACACTGCCAAGAACAGGCGTAGACAATTCTCTCGCACTTTCAATAACGGCTATAATTACAACAATCGCGCTAACAACGCTATTAACATCGCTTATTGCAAAAAGCAAAAAATAATCTATAAGCATAGCGCACGAAATAAAACACATAAAAATTGAGGCGAGCACATTGCGTTACCAAAGTGCCCGCCTCGTTTTATAGAATTTATGCTCTGCGATTAGCACAAACGCTTAACCAAACAACTAGCGCACAAAGACACATAAAAACAGAAACTTGCTTATGCTTCACAAAAAGATTTTAACCCAGACGTCTAAAAGTTTTTGACGCAGAATTCAAAAAGTTACCAAAATACAAAAGTTTTTGACGAAAGATTCAAAAACTTTGAATTTTTACAAATTTTGACACTATAACTCTTACGACGGCATTAAGGCGATTAACCTTACGGACTTGCTACTTAAATAAGCGCACACATTGCAAGAAAGCGTATCTTGTAACAAGAGCAGCAGGCAGTAAATGTAATACAATCGTAATATATTGTAAAACGTTTATAGCATATTGTAAAACAGTGCAATACATTGTAGAATGTAATAAAAGTTGATAGCTGAATATCAAAAACTAGAAAAACTAGCGAAACTAGCGAAACTAGAAAAGCTAGAAAAACAAATCAAAAACAAACAAAATTAACGAGTCAAAAAACTAACGCACTTATAGAAGCAAAAATTATAAGTATAAAATCAAGGAGCATATTATGGCAATCAGCGCAACCGCAACAGCAACACCAGCAAAGTCCTCAGCAAAAACCGCAAGCATTAACGTGCGAGTTACAAAAGAAGTTAAAGCACAAGCAGAAGAACTATTCGCCAGCTTCGGCATAACTCTAAGCGATGCAATCAACATGTTCTTACACAAATCGCTTATGGTAGAAGGGCTCCCATTCGACTTAAAACAGCCAAAATACAATAAAGAAACAATCGCCGCGTTTAAGGAATATGACTACATGAAAGCGCATCCAGAAGAGTACAAGCGCTACGACAATGTTACCGAAGCATTGGAGGACGCACTAAAATGAGCCTAAAAGTCGTATTATTAAATTCATTCAAAAGAGATCTTAAAAGAATCAAAAAACGAGGATACGATATAAGACTCTTAGATAGTGTAGTGCGAATGATTGCATCGCAAGAAAAGCTTGCTGAAAGATACTGCGACCACGCACTTACAGGAAACTATTTAGGATTTCGAGAATGCCATGTAAAGCCAGACTGGCTGCTTATATATCGCATAGATAACGATGACGTAGTGCTTGTACTTTCTCGAACAGGAACACACTCAGACGTATTTAACGAATAGATTTTTAAGAAATAGCAAATCGAAATAAAAACAAATAAGGCGAGCACATTGCGTTACCAAAGTGCCCGCCTTAATTTATTAATTTATTAAAAACAGTTTTATCTATCTATAAACACACATAAATCGACCTAAATACACTTAAATCGCAGTGCCGTGCTCGTCGAGACGCGGATTTTGCTTAGCGTTACTAAAACTAAAGAACAGCCCAAACACGCCCAAAGCAAACAACACAGCAATCGTTACAACAAGCACCATTGGTTGGCTCGGCAGCCACATAATCACCAAGAACGCAAACGCAGAAAGCAAAAGAACAGCCCAAGAGCACACGCCAATAACCTTGCGAACAGCATTCCACGTATCGTCTCCAGCCTGCGCGCGCTTAATATTGCGTTCCATCTTGTTCTGGCTTTGCGTAACGCTAGAAGATGGCTTCCATCCATCAACGCCATTTTCTTGAAGTCTTCTTGAATGTTCTTGCAAATTGTACTCGTCAATCATTCCACCGCGACCGCGACCATTCGTCTGATCGTATTGAGATGGGATTCCCCTACGACTCTGCCTGGCTTTTGCTCTACGCTCCTTGCGGTTTGCCATGACTGATTCCTTTCTGCATTGAATTTTCACACAATACGAATCATTTTAGCGCATAACTAAGCCATTTTGGCACGCGTCAACAATTTTTTCGATTAATAAATCGTTTAATAAACGCCCTTTTTGAGTGGCAATAATATGATTTTCGCGCAACACTGCCAAATCTTCTTTACACACTTCGATTAGCACTTTTTGCAAATACGAATCGTCAAATTCGCAATTGGCTTTACGCATCTTTGCGCACAATTCATCAACACTAAGTCCTTCCCTAATGCGCAACCCAAGCATTACCTCTTCTATTAACGCATCTTCACTATTTATGCACTCGTAGTTTTGCCAAGGCACGTTTCCTGCATTAATCGCCTGCGCCCAGCGTTTTGGATGCAAAATATCCCAAGATCTAAGATTGTAAAACTTGCTTGAATCCGCTAAAACAGCACAATCATCCATGCTTTGCTTATTAAGACCGCTCGCTGAATTGTAATGCGAATGAGCTCCAGGACCAATTCCTGCCCAATCAATGTTCTTCCAATATCCAAGGTTGTGACGAGACTCAAAACCAGGGCGCGCCCAGTTAGAAATCTCATACCACTCTAGGCCAGCAGAACTAAAAAGACTATCTGCCAACTCGTATTTTGCTGCTTCATCATCGTCATCTGGCGCTTGAATTGTGCCAGCAGCAATCTGGCGACCCATTTTTGTGCGCGGCTCTACTGTTAGCGCATACGCAGAAACGTGGTTAACACCCAGGCTCAAAGCCATTTCTACAGACTTTCGCCAATCATCTATGCTCTCCCCTGGCGCGCCATAAATCAAATCAACACTCGAACGCAAGCCACAAGCGTTCGCCGCCTTAACTCCGCGCTCTACGTTTTCTGGCGTATGCGTGCGGTCAAGCGTTTTTAGCACATGCGGCACAGCCGATTGCATTCCAAAAGATATTCGCGTAAATCCGCCTTTTGCAAGCTCTTCAACATAATGCTCGTCTGCAGTGTCTGGGTTTGCTTCCGTAGTGACTTCTGCACCAGGCATAATGCCCCACAATTCGCTGATTTCGCGCAAAATTCGCACTAAATCTTGCGCTTTAAGAACAGTCGGAGTGCCGCCACCAAAGAAAACAGATTGCGCTTTAGGCTCGAAAATCCCGTGAAATTCTTGCCACTTTTTTACAAGACGCATCTCGCGAATCGCAACATCCGCGTACCCACTTCGACTTGCGCCTTCTCCCAAATCTCGAGCTGTATACGTGTTAAAATCGCAGTAACCGCATCGACGCAAGCAAAATGGCACATGCACGTACACTTCAAAAGGCATGATTGAACGCGAATCTTCACTAGTATTGTTCGATTCAAAATTCAATATAAGCCTCAGCCTTCGGATTTTTGCGCAGCGCGAATCTTATCTTTAGTGTCTCTATCGTTTGCGCTATCGTCTGTAGCTAAAGCTGCAACAAACGCTTCTTGCGGAACTTCAACGTGCCCAAGCATCTTCATGCGCTTCTTACCAGCCTTCTGTTTTTCTAGAAGCTTGCGCTTACGCGTAATATCGCCGCCGTAGCACTTAGCGAGCACGTCTTTTCTAAGCGCACTAATCGTTTCGCGCGCAATAATACGCGAGCCAATCGCAGCCTGAATTGGAATCTCAAACTGCTGGCGAGGAATAAGCCCGCGAAGCTTCTTAGTCATCATAACGCCGTAAGAATAAGCCTTATCTCGGTGAACAATCGCACTAAAAGCGTCGACCTTATCTCCTTGAATAAGAATATCTACCTTAACAAGATCTGCAGCTTGCTCTCCATCTTCGTGGTAGTCAAGAGAAGCGTAGCCCTTTGTGCGGCTTTTAAGCTGATCGAAGAAGTCAAAAACAATTTCCGCAAGAGGAATCCTGTAGTGCATTTCCACGCGGTCGGCACTAATGTATTCCATTGTGCCCATTTCTCCGCGATGATCTTGGCACAAATCCATAATCGCACCAATAAAATCTTTTGGAGCAATAATGTCGGCAGCAACCATTGGCTCAATAATGCGCTTGATTTTGCCTTCTGGAAACTCGCTAGGATTAGTCACATGATGCTCGGTACCATCTTCGCTTGTAACGTCGTAAGTTACGTTTGGAGCAGTTGAAATAAGATCCAAGCCAAACTCGCGGCTTAAACGCTCGGAAACAATCTCCATGTGCAACAAACCTAAGAATCCGCAACGGAAACCAAAGCCCAACGCAACAGACGTTTCTGGCTCGTAAATAAGAGCAGCATCGTTAAGTTTTAGCTTATCTAGCGCGTCTCTAAGCTCTGGGAATTGCGCGTTATCGATTGGGAATAAGCCAGCATAAACCATAGGCTTAGGGTCTCTGTAGCCCTCCAAAGGCTTAGACGCAGGATGTGCAGCACTAGTAATTGTGTCGCCAACTTTAGACTGGCTAACGTCTTTTGCACCCGTAATTACGTAGCCGACTTCTCCCGCTCCAAGCGCCTTTGTTGGAGTCATATCTGGGCTAATAACGCCGATTTCAATAGGATCGTGCGTCATGCCAATGCCCATCATGTGAAGCTTTTCACGCGATTTAAGCTCGCCATCAACCATACGAATATAGGTGACAATTCCGCGATAAGAATCGTAGACGGAGTCAAAAATAAGCGCACGAGCAGCGCCATCAGGATTTCCACTAGGAGATGGCACTTCCAGTACGATTTGGTCGAGAAGATCTTTTACACCTTCGCCAGTTTTGCCAGAAACGCGCAAAACTTCGCTAGGCTTGCATCCAATTAAGCCAGCTATTTCTTCTGCATGCTTGTCTGGCTCCGCACTAGGTAAATCGATTTTGTTTAATACAGGAATAATCGTTAAATCGTGTTCGATTGCCATATAAAGGTTAGAAAGCGTCTGCGCTTCAATACCTTGCGTTGCATCCACAAGCAAAACTGCACCTTCGCAAGCTGCAAGCGCACGCGAAACTTCGTAAGTAAAATCAACATGACCTGGAGTATCAATCATTCCAAGCGAGTACTCTTTGCCGTCAAAAGTCCACGGAACTCGAACAGCTTGCGATTTAATAGTGATTCCGCGCTCTTGCTCAATATCCATGCGGTCCAAAAATCGGTCTCGCATCTCGCGCTCTGGCACAATTCCCGAAAGCTGCAAAATGCGATCTGCTACGGTAGACTTGCCGTGATCTATATGCGCAATAATGCAGAAGTTGCGTATCAGCGATTGATCCGTAAATCCTGGCTGGTTATGCGGTGTAATCAAAGCAAATATCTCCTTTTAAGACTATACGAGCAATCAAATATGCGAAAAGTATTGCAACTAACTAATGTTAGCAACTTGACTACCCTAGAAACACTTGACTACTCTAGAAACACTTATCCATAAACCATGCTATGCTTGCACACTGTATGTCCTTAGTATAGTAAACGTCGTTTGGAGTAATAGTGGCAAACATTAAGTCGCAGAAAAAGCGCGTGCTCACCAATGAAAAGGCACACAAGCGTAACGTGGCAGTGAAGTCTGCTTTGAAGACTGCTATCCGCGCTACTCGCGAAGCCATTTCCGCTGGTGACAAGGCTGCCGCACAGGCCGCTTTTGCAGTAGCTTCTCAGAAGCTCGATAAGGCTGCAGGCCGTGGCGTGATTCACAAGAATCAGGCTGCAAACCGCAAGTCTGGTCTTGCTGTAGCAATCAACGCTCTTTAATAATCGCATATTGCGAATTGATTAGAGTTTGAAAAATCCCCGCTACCATTGATTTCATTTGGCAACGGGGATTTTTGTATTCTAAAGAAAGAAAATAGCACAAAAACTCACGAGCTAACGTGCATCTTAAACTGAATATCTCCATAATTAGGCGTATGTATACCAACGCCAAAGGCGATTATAGAGCCAAAAGAATCTTTAACAATCGACTCAACAGTAAGCGCTGGAGTTTTTGGCTCAACATGCAAAAATTCAGACATATCGTCGCATAACTGTTCAACGCGAATTAATAAATCATTTTCGTAAAGCTTTACAGCATAATCACTTTCCAAGAAATTCACTATTGATTGCTTAGAAAAATCGATATTCAAAACCTTAGGGAATCTAGATGCCGAAAGATAAACAACAATATAACTTGATAAAACGTTATCAACGTATTTTAGTCGCTTTATGCAAATCAAATCTTCTGATTCGTCTAAACCAAGCTTATGCGCAGCCGACTCGTCTTTAACAATGCTGTTTTGAATAACCTTGATTCGCACGTTTGTATTGTTTTCGGAATAATTTTGATAGAATCCTTGAATTTTATCTGATATAACTTCTCGATTAGAGCTATGAACAATATTCTTTGCTCTAAAAGTTCCTTTTCCTTGGATTCTAACAAGCAAGCCTTCTAGTATCAAACTATCTACTGCATGCCTAAGTGTTATTCTACTAACGTTGTATTGTTTGCATAATTCTAATTCTGGAGGGAGCTGCTCCTGCGGCTTCATTAAATCAATGCGCTTTCTAAGATTATCGCGCACTGCTACATATTTAGGCACACCTTCAGTCACAATTCACTCTCCAAACAGAATGATTAGAAAAACAATTGTAAGAATTGCCTAAAATCCTACGATTCTTAAGCCTTATGATTCTACGACAATTCTTACAAAAATGCTTTTGAATACATATAGAACTAATAGTATCAGTTTATTAGTCCAATATGTAATCCGACGCGCTAGAAGCAGAATTGTTTGTTGCTAGCGATTTAACTTTTTTGTTTTCTAAACGAGTCAATATTATTGACGACGCATAGAAAAGAACGTATAGAATAGCGATTGCAACAATAAGCAGAATCCTTCCTCCAGCAACATTTGAGTAGCCAAATATTACTCCTGCTACACCATAGTCAGCGTCGGAATAGGTTGAGTTTGCAGAGCCAAGATTTCCCAAAACAGGCAAAAGAAGCAAAGGCAAGAATGTAATAACAAGGCCATTAACAAAACCGCCTATAACGCATCCTCTTCTACCTGCCTGACCATTGCTAAACACTCCCGTAACGCCACCTGCCATAAAGTGCGCAACAATTCCTGGAATAACAACCGTTGTGCCAGCCAAGGCCATAATGACCATTCCAACAATTCCACCTGCAAAGCTTGCAAGGAATCCAATAAGAACGGCGTTTGGAGCAAAACCGAATGTCATAGGAGCATCCAATGCTGGCTTAGCATTTTTAACCAATTTTTCGGATATTCCCTTAAATGCTGGAACAATCTCATCTAAAACAACTTGAACGCCTGCAAGAATAACAAAAACGCCTGCAGAGAACATTGCTGCTTTAAGAATAACGAACACAATAAAGTTCTGGCCGCCAGAAAGCTTAGTCTCAATAAACTCAGGGCCCGCAAAAAGAGCAACCACAACGTAAATAACTGCCATTGAAAGCGCAATCAAAACAGTTGTATCTTTTAAGAATCCAAGAGCAGATGGGAACTTAATATCTTCAGTAGACTTAGACGGATGCTTTTTAGAGCGCGTAAGCTTTGCAACTAAAGTTCCAATAAGAACACCACTGCTAGCAGGGTGACCAAGAGCTACGTCATCTTTGGCGGAAGCTTTACGCATAAACGATTGCACCAACGCTGGAGAAATCGTAATCAATAAGCCTTGTGCAAGAGAACCAATAACAATAAGAGTTAAAGTATTAAAACCTGCAACATTGAAGATTACTGCAATCATACTAGCCATGTAGAAAGCAACGTGACCAGTTAGATAAATGAATTTGAAACGAGATGTTAGAGAAAGAATAATGTTTACAATCATTCCAAAGAAGAAGATGAGAGCAGATTCTGAGCCGTACTTTAAAAGAACGGTTCCAATAATTGCCTCATTGTTTGGAACTACACCTTGAACGTGGAAAGCATATTGGAACATGCTTCCAAATGGATCAAGCGCTTGAGTTACAACGCCAGATCCTGCAGCCAAAACCAAAAATCCAACCATTGTACGAATTGAACCTTGTACAATGTTGGAAATACTTTTGCCTTGAACTGCAAGTCCAATCAAAGAAATCATCGCAACTATTACAGCTGGTTGACGGAAAACATCGAGCAGTATAGGAAGAATACCGTTCACAGTTCTCTCCTTATTTTGTATGTTAATATTTAATATTTTTAGACGCATTTTGGCATGAAACGAAAATTACAAGAGAGATAGTGTAATTAACTGAGTCAAATAAGTCAAACCAGAATGCTCGAATTTATTTAATTCAAAAGTCATAATAATAGATAAGCCAAGACATAAATTTGTTATAACGTTATATCCAATTTATGGCGATTTTTAGGCATATCACAAATAAAATGAAAATTATTATGCATAATCGTGATTTAACAGAAAATAATATAACAAAATCGTATATAATCTGAAAATTAATAGTCTTTTATTCGTCAATAACTTAAAAATATGTGAAAATAATCACAATAATTCTTAAAAAGACACGCCAGAAACTACTCAATAATCCAAGCTAAGCCAATCAAAACAGCTAAGAAAAGAAGATTCACAATTGTGTACATAAGCAAATAGCGACCCTTATTATGAGGATACTTATGCGTAATACTCTTGTACGAAATCAAAGACGCCATAGACGCAATAAGCGTTCCCATGCCGCCAAGATTAGTGCCAATAATAAGCATCTTCCATTGGTCGCAGAATCCAGAAAGCAAAATAGTTGTTGGAACGTTACTAATCATTTGACTAGAAACAACCGAAACTTCCATAGGGTGAGAGCCAACCCACATTTGCGCAATCTCGGTAAATCCAGGAACCCTGCGCATGTTTCCAATAAAAATGAAGAACATTATAAACGTAAGAGGCAAAGCCCAATCCAAAGCGCGGAACACATGCGAATCGCAAACAATAAAGGCAATAACAACTGCCAAAACCATAATCCAGTCTGGAATCCAGCCAGCTACTCCACACAAACACAAAATAAACAAAAGGCTGTAAATAACAACTCGCCATTGAGTAAAGCCAACACCGTAGCCCATAACGCGAATCTCGTCTGGCTTAGGTGATTTAGAATGCGGAGCTAAAACGCCTTGCTCAATGTCGTCTCCGTGCAATCCTTCAAACTGATCGACTTTTCTAGAACTAAAGAACACAAACGCAAACGCAATCATAAGAATCGCAGCAGTAAGCGTGTACGGAGCCATAATGGAAAGAAAGTCGCCAGTAGACATTCCAGTAAGCGCTTTAAGATACAAATTGTGCGCATTGCCAATAGGAGTTAGCATGCTTCCAACGTTTGCACCAATCGTCATTAAAGTAACAATAAGAATCGCGTGCTTTTCGGCATTCGCCATCATTAAAACAGAAATCGCAAAAGGAACAAAAGTCACAAGAGCAACATCGTTAGTAATAAGCATTGCCGAGAAAAACGTTAGAGACATAAGAACAAGAACTAATCCGCGCTCAGTCCTAACTCTTCTAAGAAGATTCGCGCCAATGCTTCTAAAAACGCCTATTCGTTGGAATCCGCAAACAACCATCATTAAGCAAACAAGTTGAGAAATAGTGTTTACGTGAATGTAACTAAAATATTGCGCATCAGGCGGAACGAAAAAACAAGAAATAACAGCTAAAACGGCGGCCACAATAAGGATGGTCTCACATTTGACCAAATTCAGAAGCCAACGCCTCATCATTCCTCCGCAACTAAAATAAACGACTCTTTCAATTGTATAAGAAACCCAATCCAAAGAGGCAAAAATTCCCGACAAAATCGTTGAAATAACAAGGCACAGGGTGCTAAAAGCGCTTTAGTTTTGCCACAAAGCGAATATGTAAAAATCCGCCCATTTTTGTGACACGCGCAAAATGCACATGTCTTAGAGTCTTATATTATAAATGGAAAAGAAGTCGTAAGGCTAACAAGCACATTAAGCACAAAGCGAGAAACGCAATTATGACAAATCAAGAATCGCAAGCTCAAAAAACAGCAAGCCATAAAAGAAACACAGCAGACTTAATCGTAGAATGCCTTGTAAACGAAGGCGTTGAGGTTGTTTTTGGAATCCCAGGAGAAGAAAATATTCCGCTTTTAGAGGCAATTGAGCGAAATGGAAACATACGCTTTGTGCTTACTCGCCACGAGCAAGGCGCAGGCTTTATGGCCGCAACTTATGCACATATTACTGGAAAGCCAGGCGTATGCTTGGCAACGCTGGGGCCTGGAGCACTAAATCTTACGCTTCCTGTAGCTCAAGCAAATGCAAGCACAACTCCGCTTGTTGCAATATGCGCTCAAGGAAACGTATCTAGACTTTACAAGGAATCTCACCAAATCATTGATTTAGTAGCACTATTCCAACCAATCACTCAATGGTCTTCTATGATGCTTGCTCCAAGCACAGCTCCAGAAATGGTTCGCAAAGCTTTCTCAATCGCTCAAAGAAAGCGCCCAGGAGCAACATGCCTTGTTATTCCAGAAGATATTAGCGAAATGAGCGTGCCAGAAGATGCAAAGCCACTTCCGCTTCCAAAGCCGTTGCATATTCTTCCAGCTCCAGACACAATTTACGAAGCTGCTAAAATAATTAGCCAAGCAAAAAGGCCGATTATTCTTGCAGGAAACGGCGTTGCAAGAAGCCACGCTCAAGAACAGCTTCTAGATTTTGCAGAACAGCTTAATGTTCCAGTTGCAACAACGTTTGAAGGCAAAGGCGTGTTCCCAGATAATCACCCGAACGCTCTTGGCGTAGTTGGATTTATGCATAGAGATTATGAGAATTTTGCTTTCGACACAGCAGATTTGATTATTGCTGTAGGATTCTCAATTCAGCAATTTGACCCTAAGAAGATTAATCCAAATATTGACAAGACGATTATTCACATAAACACATTTGTTGAAGACACAGACGCTCACTACCCTACTGCACTAAACATTATGGCAGATATTGCTCAAACGCTTAAAGCGCTTACAAGTGTGCTTAAAGATAGAAACGTTACTTTTGACGTAACTCACCCAAAGATTCGTCAAATGATTACAGACGAGTTGCGTTCGTTTGAAAACGATAACAGCATTCCTATGAAGCCTCAGCGCGTTGTTTACGATACTCGTCGTGCTGTTGCAGAAGGAACTAAGGTTCTTGTAGATACGGGCGCACTAAAAATGTGGATGGCAAGACTTTACCCAACAATGCATCCAAATACGTGCATTATAGACAACAGTCTTTCTACAATGGCTTGGACTTTGCCTGGAGCTGTTGGAGCATCATTCATTAAAGATAATAGTGGAAAAATCAACACAAAGCCTGTTCTTGCTGTTATGGGCGACGGCAGCTTTATGATGAACGTTCAAGAGATTGAAACCGCTGTTCGCGTTGGTTCTAGAATGGTGGTTTTGGTTTGGGAAGATAACGCGTACGGTTTGATTAAGTGGAAGATGGACTTGCACGCTGGAGAACACGAATACGTTGATTTTACTAATCCAAATGTTCCAAAATTGGCAGAAAGCTTTGGAGCTAGAGGCCACGTTGTACAAAAGCCAGAAGACTTATACAACATGCTTAAAGAGGCTTTGGCTCAAGAAAGCGGTGTTGACGTTATATCTTGCCCAGTGGATTATAGCGAAAACATGAAGCTTATTGAAAAGCTTGGAGACATTGACTTCGGCAACTAAAGTATATTTATAGTGAAAATATACGCATTAAATTATACGCATTAAATATAAATACGACCGAGAAAGTTTGTGAATAGCCATAAACAAACTCGGTCGTATTTAAATATTATTTCAATATAGAAAGCATGTTGGTAAAAACAAATTTTGCTAATCTACAACATGCAAAGTACGATAAATGTAATTTTTATATTTTTCGGGATTAAGCCTACTACATATTTCAACATTCGGAGTTTTACCAGAGAAGAAATTAGCATCAACAAGAACTGAGCCATAACTTGGTCCAGGAGTTGCATCAACTTGGCAATAATATTTTGTGCACTCGCTTATACATTCAGGATATAACGCAGCAGCAACAGCAGATGGATCAGCCATATCTAGATAAGCATCCCCAAAACGGCTAATATTCATTTCCATTAATTCCCTATTACAATCAATAACAAACTTACCAAGTTCTCCACTTTTGCGAATATTAGCAATTTCTTGTGGATTCAGCATACATTCTCCCAAGCATGCGTCCCATCCAACAAACATAATATTTTTAAGACCAGAGTCAACTAATATCTTTGCGGCTTCTGCATCTTGCCAAATATTGAATTCTGCTACAGGAGAAACATTTCCACGGCCTAAACCAGCAGATCCCATAACAACTATGCGACCAACTTTTTTCATCGCTTCATAATCAACCTTAATAGCTAGAGCAATGTTAGTTAATGGCCCTAATGCAATAATGTCTATTTCACCATCTTCACTGTTTCTTAAAGTTTCAATCATTTTCAAAACAGCATTACCATTACTTTCTTTCAAACGATGAGGCACTAGACCAATATCACCCATTCCATCTCTACCATGAGTTTCATGAGCATAAGCCAAATCACGTAAGAGCATGCTTCTGCTTCCTTTATATACAGGTGGCTCATATGAACCAGCATGCTCGATAGTAGTAAGCGTATTAATAGTCGCTTGTTCCATGCACACGTTTCCTGATACAGTGCAAAACATTAATATCTCATATCTAGGATCATTTAAAGCCATGGCAATTGCCATAGCATCATCCGAACCACAATCTGTATCTATTATTATTTTCTTTTTAGAATAAATTCCTTTATTTTTCATAAACTCTCAACATCCTATCAATTAATAGAAACTGTAGTTTCAGATGCAACGTGAATACGCAATGAGCATAGCTGAAAAGGACGTAATTCTATATTTAACTCATCATTATTCTTGTGCAAAGCTATAGGCATACCGTGCAACAATGGCATTTCCATAAGATCTACTTCTTCGATTGAGTCCGCACGCAAGATTTTGTTGAGTTTTATTTGCCCACTTGCGCAGCCACCACATGGCTCGTAAATACGCAAGATTATATCTCCAGAACAATCGTCAGCTAGCTTAACCCAATCTAATGCAATTAGACCTGAGTTTCTATGAATCGTAAACAGCGGATCTACATCTGGAAGCTTATCAACGATTGGCGAATTCAAAAGATTAGCCGCACTTAAAACTGAGTCCATATTTGCATCAGCAATAAATGACCAAGTAAATTCATGCTTACCTTGATCCGTATTTGGATCTGGGTAAAGAGGCGCAGAAAGCAAAGATAATCTGAGCATAGTTCCGTAAGATGAAGAATAATCGCCAATAGGATAAGCATCAGCGCCATAAGTAGACGAATTCGCAACAGCAACAGCATACGAGGAATCTTCTATGCGAACAAACCTATGCGTGCATGATTCAAATTTTGCATCGTCACTACGAGTATTTTTTACTATTGGACGTTCAACTAAACCATATTGACACTCATATTGCGCATTATTTGAACATATAGATGTTGGCATATCTACTTTCAAAAATTGCTCTTTAGCTTTCCAATCAACTTGCGCATGGAAATCAAGTCGTTTAACACACGGCTCTAAAACTATATTTGTTTTAATCTTTATATCTTTTTTACATGCCAAGATTTCAACAGACACACCGCCAGATAGAAGTTCTTTAACACAAACAATTGAAGAATCATCAATCTTACGATTCCTCATAAACGCATCTCGATCAACATCCCACGCATCCCATTGATACGGCTCATCTTTTAGTATCTCGTATTGCGCCATGTGATAACCAGATGGAATTAGCTCGCGATTAAATTCAATATCTTTAACAGAAGACACTGTGCCATCGCGTTCAATAGTCACACTTAAAACACTATTATTAAGAATTATTCCACCATCATTTTTGTGTTTTACAGTTGTTTTATTATTTTTACTGCTTTCATTGCATTGATATAAATTCCAAGCAACATCATTTTTACCTGTATAAGTCAATAACTTTACATTTTCACGCATATTAATAGCGCTGTTAGTGCTGTTAGCTTTTACAATCGCATTAGCAATATCTGAAATAATTTTACGTAAAGAAGAAATATCTCTAGCATATTCTTCTCTAGCTTGCCTATGAACCCATGCAATAGCGGAGCCTGGAAGAATATCGTGGAACTGGTTCAATAATAAAGTCTTCCAAATTCTAGTAAGCTCATTGTTATTAAAACGGTATTCTGGCGCATAAACTCGAGCTAAAACAACAAGATATTCAGCTACGCGCAACAATGATTCCTCTATTCTGCAATAGCGCTTCATATCTTGCTGAGAAGTAAGAGTTTTTCTATGCAACTCTAGATAAAGCTCACCCTTAAACACTGGTGTATTGCAATTTGAATCGTCAACAATATCTTTTCGTATTTTTTCAAACAACTCATCAGGAGTGCCGAAATCAACTCTAGGAGCACCCTCTAGATTACGATTGCGCCTAATGCGAGCAGTCATTTCGCGAGTAGGCCCGCCACCTCCGTCGCCAAAACCGTATAGCAATATTGCGTTATCAGATAAATCTTTATCCAAAAAATTGCGTTGAGAATAAACTAACTCATGCATGCTAACAGACGAAGCATAAGTATTAGATGGAGGAAAATGAGCTAAAATCCTAGAACCGTCTATTCCTTCCCAAAGGAAAGAATGATGTGGGAATTTAGTGGTATCGTTCCAGGAGAGCTTTTGAGTTAAAAACCAATCAAATCCAGCGCGGCGAGCGATTTGAGGCAATGATCCAGTATAGCCAAAACTGTCTGGAAGCCAAATGCCATGCGGATTTACACCAAGATGCTCCTTAAAATAGCGCTTGCCAAAAGTCATTTGGCGAATTAAAGATTCACCACATGGCATCATTACATCAGACTCAACCCACATACCGCCAACGGGTATAAAACGTCCTTCTTTAATCCTATTTTTCATACGCTCAAACAAATCGGGATGCTCGTTTTCTAGCCACTCGTATTGTTGAGCAGAACTCATAGCATAAGTAAAATCAGGGTCCTCATCCATAAGAGCTAAAACGTTAGATATTGTGCGCGCAACTTTTCTATGAGTTTCGCGCACAGGCCATTGCCAAGCAGAATCAATATGAGCATGACCAACAGCCGTATGCTTTATAGAGCTTGCTGCAGCAGGGCTACTTAATACATTAAACAACTCTTTACGAGCATTTTGAACAGTAGAAAAATCATGCTCATCATACGCGTTTAAGGATCGCTGTAAAGCTTTAGCTAGTTTCCAATAACGCGGATTATCATCACTTAATTCGCGCATCAAAGAACTTACAGTCTCAAGATCCATATAATAATCAAAAATATTGCGATTAAAAACGGTAACGTCAATATACTTCAACATATATTGGCATTCAGTTTTTCCAGTAGCACGCTCTCCTAAATCAGTAGGAGAAAATGGAGTAGATCCTTCAACAAATGGATTGTCTGCAGCTTCCAAATATAAAGTAAAATTACCATTTTCATCAATACTAATAGAACGATTATTATGCTCATCAATCAATGGAACCCAATGATTACAAGGGTTTACAGCTTTTATAACTCTTCCGTCAACGTTATACACTAATCCTTCGGCTTGAAAACCAGGAAAAAGATTGCTAATCCAACCTAAATCAACATTTAGCTCAACTTTGCGCCCTTTTACCTTTGAAAAATCAATCGACCCTGTAACTTCAAACCACGTTGTACCCCAAGTTGTTCCCCAAACACATGGAGCATTAAATGAGCGAAACGCAATATCGTTTCTTTTTAGCTTAGAGAAGAATTCGCCAGAAGAAATAGGTTCTCCAGCAATCTCATATGCTAGAATTTTACAATGCGATAAAACAGTATTTATATACGGATATAAGCGTTGTTGCATAACTCTTGTACAGCGACTCAACTGCTGCTCAGGTAATAAAAACATTGTTTCTACACTTCTTTCTTACACAACTACACATTTATACATAAATAACGTATCTCTGTATATAAAGACAAAACAAGTAATTGATAAATCTTATAGAATTTGTGATTGAAGATCTTTTCGAGCAGATTCTAATCTAGTAATCTGACCTAAAAGATTAAGCTTTTCACTCCCATCTTCTAACTTACTCATTCTAAGCTTAATAGCTCCGATTTTTCGCATAAAACCAACGTCTAAAAGCTTAATAAGCAACTCGTTTGCATACTTTTGTTCTTCTTCGCTAGGAACGCGCAAAAGACTGGATGGTCCGCCTTTAGTGCCTTCGCCACTATAATCGTAAGCAGCCGACGAGTTAAGCGAAGAAGCGCTACTTAAGCCCTTGCTTAAAGACAATGGAAGAGGCATTACGGAAAGCTCGTTAATAACGCCTTCTAACATAGGGCCTGCAGCCTTAGTAATAGTGTGCAACCAAAGACCTTGGCTAATATTTGTGCTAGGCAAGCCTCCAGAAGCAACAAATGCTTGGAAAAGAGTTCTAAAAACTGGCGTAATAAAATTATTCAAAGTAAGATGCGCAAAAAGTTGGCCGCTAAATGCTAGAGGAGATTGCATAAGAACAGCCATAAACTGCTGTTCGCACATAAACACGGAATCGTCAACCTTGTAATAGCTTTGATTCTTGTACGCACTTCTAAGCATGGCTGTTTTTACAGCAGCTTCATTCATGCTTTGAGAACGCTGATCAAATGCGCGAGAATCCGCATAAACGCTAGAAGAATAGCCTTTAGAATAAGCGTCATCGTCTACAACGTGCAATCGCCTTCTATTAGACTCCACTTCCCTACGCATAACGTCTAAATCAACACCAATATTTCTAACAGCTTTTCTAGTGTACAAGTCAAGCAAAGACCTGTCTCGAATTTGCGCAACAAGAGGAGCAACCGCCTTAACAGCACCCATCTGCCCTGTAGTAAAAGACGTGTCAAACTTACGAATAACAGTGTCGATTACAAAATCATAAAGAGGATTAGCGCGCGCAATCAAAGAACGAACAGCATCGTCGCCGCGCTGAATACGCAAATCGCAAGGGTCTAAATTGTTATCTGCAACAGCAACAAAAGTCTGTGTTAAAAACGCTGAATCTAAGCCAAAAGCATGCAGAGCAGCTTTTTGACCTGCCGCGTCTCCATCAAAAGTAAAAACAATACGCGAACTAACTTTTTGACCTTCTACTTTTACAGGGCCAACAAGCTGAATCGCTCCCAAAGAATCGTCTGCAATAAGACGACGAATAATCTTCGCGTGCTCCGCGCCAAAAGCCGTTCCGCAAGTTGCAACAGCAGTATCTACACCAGCTAAATGGCAAGCCATAACATCCGTATAGCCTTCCACAATCACAACTTGGCGCTTTTTAACAATATTCGACTTAGCAATGTCAATTCCATAAAGAACTTGCGTTTTTCGGTACAACACAGTGTCTGGAGTATTAATGTACTTTGCGCTAATAGAATCGTCGTCGTAAAGCTTTCTGGCACCAAAACCCAAAGTGCGTCCCGTAGAATCTCGAATAGGCCACGTTAATCGGCCGCGGAAGTAATCGTAAATTCCGCGCTGACCTTGGCGTGCCAATCCTGCATCCAATAATTCTTGACGAGTAAAACCCTTATTAGACAAATAGCGAACAAGATTATCCCATCCGTTAGGCGCGTATCCGCAACCAAAACGCTCGCATTGCGCTTGAGTAAAATTGCGCCCTGCAAGCAAACTACGCGCTGGAGCCGCTTCTTTAGAGTTGATTTGAGACGCAAAGAAACGTTGAGCTTCCTCGTTTGCTTCTATAAGACGAGCGCGCTTGGAGCCAGCATGAGAATTATCTTTAGCATCTTGCGATTTGTCATAATGAACTTCAACGTGGAAGCGGTCCGCTAGCAACTCTACTGCCTCGCGAAAATCAATGTTTTCTTTTTGCTCAACATACTTAAAAACATCTCCGCCAGCACCGCAACCAAAGCAATGCCAGACACCTAAGCTTGGACGAACGCTAAAACTAGGCGTTTTTTCATCGTGAAACGGGCAAAGCCCCACAAAAGTACCCGTTCCAGAAGGCTTAAGCGTAACAGTTGCAGATACAATATCGTACAAATCTGCAGCAGCGCGCACACGCTCAACGTCTTCTTTTACAATCATTCCAGCCATAATCTCTAGCTTATCGCAAGCCGAAGGCTATAGACACTCTATTCATAAAAGCGTAAAAGCGTAAAAGCGTTGATTTAGCACAAAGCGGCATGAAGAGCTGTAGCCGATCCATCTGTAAGACTTGCAACTTGATCAATTGCAACTCTTAAACGTTCGTCTTCGCTAGAGCACTTATTCCAATCGCTTATAAACACAGATTCCATAGCATCGTGCGCTCGAGGAGATTTGCTCATAAAAACTTCAACCAAATCCGTTAGAATCTTTTGCTCACGCTTATAAAACTCGCGCTCCCTAGGCTGGATTATAAAATGCACAGCCAAACTTTTAAGAACGATTATCTCGTAAGATGTTTCTGGAGGAATCACAACATTTGCGCGATAGCGAATTAAAGCGCCGTTCCCATATTTTTCTCTAGTTGCTTTCTCAACAGAACTTGCAAACCTGCCGATTAAAGCACTAGTAATATTCTTTAAGTGAGCGAGAGACCTTCTAGAGCCGTCAAAAGAATCAGGGAACATGTTAAGAGCGCGCAAACGCTTAAAAGCTGCCAAAAGACTATCTGCATCCCACTGGCTGCCGTACCAATTATGAGCTTCTTGAACAACTTGATCTGCAACGCTTGAATCCCAAACAAGCTCCGTGTTAAAAGCTCCAGTCACAATCGCGTCTTCAATATCGTGAACACTGTACGCAATATCGTCGGAAAGATCCATAATTTGGCATTCTATAGGCTTCGATTCGCGCGGAGAGCCAGACTTTAGCCAATCAAAAACTTCCCTATCGTCTGGGTAAACGCAGAATTTTAAGTCACGCTCGCCTTTATCGTGCGCTTTTGCTTCATCAAAACCCCAAGGATATTTAACAGCAGCATCTAAGCTTGCACGCGTAAGATTTACGCCTGCACTAGCGCCATTTTCTCTAAAAACTTTAGGCTCTAAACGCGTTAAAAGTCTAAGAGTTTGAGCATTTCCTTCAAAACCACCAATATTGCTTGCGATTTGAGCAAGCGCGCGCTCGCCATTGTGACCAAAAGGAGGATGACCTAAGTCGTGAGCTAAGCAAGCGCAATCTACAACATCTGGATCTGCTCCAAGCATCGCAGCAATCTGGCGACCAATTTGCGCAACTTCCAACGTGTGCGTTAAACGTGTGCGAGCAAAATCGTCGGATCCAGCTACAAGCACTTGACTTTTAGCGCCAAGTCTTCTAAGCGCTGAAGAGTGGATTATTCTGGCTCTGTCTCGCTCAAACGGTGTGCGAGCGCGCGTGTGGTGAGGCTCGCTAGCCCAACGCTCTGTATCGTGCAAGCTGTATTCGCCAACAACTTCGTTATCGGAAGCAATCACATCGTTACACATTAAAAACCTCCTCCACTAATTGCAAGAAGCAAATCTAAAAGCGTAAAGTCGCTAACTCAATAGTCGCTAAAACCGTAAAAATTTAGATTAAGCTTTTTTCATCCAACATTTTTATGTCTTTTTTAGGCAAAACTTCGTAAGCATTCTTATACAATCTAGGAACTCTAGGGCCAATACCAGTCATAATCTCGTAGCTTATTGTTCCTGCAGCCGCCGCCCAATCGTCTGCCGTCGGCTCCGCATATTCTAAGCCTCTTCCTGGCCCAAAAAGCCTGACCGTATCTCCTTCTTTAACTCCAAGATCTTTAGCACTGCCTTTTAAGTCAACAATAAACTGATCCATGCAAACTCGCCCCGAAACATGCAAAATCCTAGCGCCGCTCTTGGTTTCCACGCGCACAGGGCCTCCAGGCTTATTAACATGACGAGAGCCTTGCATATCGAATCCGCTAGACGCGCGCAAAATGCCATCCGCATAGCCGAGTGGAACGATTGCTGTGCTTGTATTGTCTGGCGTTAAATACGTGCGCCCGTACGAAATTCCATGCCCTGCTTCTACAGATTTAACTGTTCCCAGTTGCGCTTGTAAAGTCATAGCTGGATGCAAGTCGTAAGCTTGAGGCGCTCCCATAACAGGATCTGGCTCGTATCCATACAATCCAATTCCTGGGCGAACAAGCTCAAATCGTATCTCTGGCCTGTTAAGAGTTGCAGCCGTATTAGCCAAATGTCGGATTTTAGGCTCCAACCCAGCTTCGCGCATTCTTCGAGTAAAATCGTGGAATTGCTCAATTTGCCTATCTGTAGATGCAACAAACTCTGGAACGTCTGGGCAATCAGCAACGGCTAAGTGACTCCATTGCCCAATAACTTCGATTAATCCCTGGTTAGAATATTCACTAAGTTTTTCTAAAGCATCACTAAAGCCTGCAGGCGTAAAACCGTTTCTGCCAAATCCTGTATCTACCTTAACGTGTACGCGAGCGGTAGCTCCAACCGATTTAGCAGCGAGCGCAACAGCGTCAATTGAATCCAGCGAGCCAACAGAAATATCAATATCTGCGTTTATTAAATCAGCAAAAAGAGACGTTGGAGCGCTAGTAAGCCACGTAAGAATACGGCATCTGCTTGAGTCAATTCCACACGCGCGAAGTCGTAAAGCCTCGTAAGGTTGAGCTGTGCCAAGCCAAGTTGCTCCTCCTGCAAGAGCTGCGAGCGCGCTAGGAATAAGCCCGTGACCATACCCGTCTGCTTTAACAACTCCCATAACCGCTGGCGACTTTTGCCCAGGCTTCAAATCTTTAGAAACGCGCTCAACAAGAGTTCGCATATTATCTCTTAGCGCTTTTAAATCAACGATTACCTGCCCTGGGTATGTGCTTAAGGCGCGAGCATAGTTTTCTTGCAAAATCGCTTGTATACTCGAATTTTTACACATATCTTGCGCCTTTACTTTTACGTTTACTTTTATATCTACTATATATGCAAGTATTTTTGACTTACATCTTAATACTTCTAATACTTCTAATACTTCTAATACCGTATTACATGATTATGCGATCGCAACCATTGATACGCGATTCTAGTTGCACTATGCGCGCGATCTGGAATTACAACAAGACCACACTTGCTAAAGCCTTCTCGCAAAATAACTTTTTGCATAATCAAGTTGTTGGGATGAGTGTCGATTCTAACATTAGAGTAATTGCGCTTAGCCCATCTTAAACATTCGCTTGCCATTTTTGGCTTGACTCCCGAAGATGCAAGTCTATGAATTGTAACGTATGGCAAAACGTCATCTAGCCAAGCTCCGTCAATCTTTGCGTAGACTTCATCAGTCCCTTCGCACAGTGCAAATTGTGCCAAAATGCGCTCTTCTCCAAAGTCTGGGTCCGTGTCTACAAGAAGATTAAAACGGTTCAAACGAATATCTTCTATAACACTAGATGTTAGAGGAAAACGATCTCCCCATTGATGAGGATTGCCATTATTTGCCATAAATACTCTTGCTCTCTCATAAATATTTTCAATATCTTTTAAATCGCTAAGAGTTGCTTTCCTCAATCTTATTTCACACATACACCCCCCTATGCTTAGAATATGGCGATTTTACAGTCTTGCACAATTAAACGCAACAAATCACACAATCTTACGCTCAAAAGGATCGGAGCTAATGCCCTTGTCTAAAATATCTTTGCACCATTGACGCGCTCCAAATAAGCTATGATCGCGGTAGTTTCCGCAAGACTCAATAGTTGTAGCTGGAACATCTTCCCAAGTAGCTTTGTACGCAATAAATTCAAGAGATTCCTTTAACGCGCGCGCAACATCTTCCGTGCTATGAGTGCCCCAAGTTAAAAGGTGGAATCCTGTACGGCAACCAAATGGAGAGCAATCAATGTAGCCTTCAATGCGCTGGCGCAAAAGAACAGCAATCGTGTGCTCAATAGTGTGCAAAGCGCCCGTAGGAATAGCCTCTTGGTTAGGCTGAGTTAAGCGAATATCGTAGTTAGAAATAACATCTCCATTCGGGCCTTTTTGAGTGTCAATATAGCGAACGTATGGAGCTTTAACTTTAGTGTGGTCAAGCTCAAAGCTTTCTGGACGAGGTGTTGGCTGATTATTTTGATTTTCGCTCATTTTATCTTTCCTAACTTGTAATACATGCGCAAATGTATGCGTAAATATGCGCAAATAACGATTACTAACAATATTAGACGCTATTCTTGCCAAACACACATAAACACGAATTTAAAAATATTTTTTATTGACTTACAAATCTTATTACTTACAAACTTTCAAGACTTACCAATACAGACTTACAAAGTAGCAGCATCAATAAGTTCGCGAGTGTAGCTATGTTTTGGATTATTTAAAATTTGACTTACAAGCCCAGATTCAACAACAACGCCATCTTTTAGAACAACAACGCTAGAAGCTAAATGTTGAATCATACCAAGATCGTGGCTAACGAATATGCACGCCATATTAGGGCGATTTGCGCGAATCACATTAAACGCATCTAAGATTCTTGTGCGCTCAGAAACATCGATTGCACTCATTGGCTCATCTGCAACCAAAACTCTAGGATTATTGATTAGCGCGCGCGCAATAGCAACGCATTGAGCTTGCCCGCCAGAAAGCTGGCAAGGGTATCTTTTGCCAAAAACACTAGGATCTAATCCAACTAAATTCAAAACATCATCTACTTTAGAATCAATAACATGTGAATCAACAGTATTTGAATCAACAGCATGTGAATCAGAACTCATGTTTTTACGCCATATTTCAAGCGGCTCAGCAACGCTTTTTCTAACTGTCCAACGTGGGTCTAAAGCTGCAAAAGGATGCTGAAATACAAGCGAACATTGTCTTCTCATATTTACGTAAGCAGAATCTTTTAAACTTGATTTTCTAGCATTTTCAACGGTTTCGACTAGCTTTCCGCAATATTCTATACTCCCCTGGCGTATTTCTTGCAATCCAAGCAAAGAACGAATCAAAGTTGTTTTACCACTTCCAGATCCGCCAATTAGTGCTAAAGATTCACCAACTTTAAGATTAAAGTCAACGCCTTTTAATGCTTCAACACGTGTTTTTGAGCTTCCTAAAACAACATGAACGTTTTTAGCGTTAAAAATGCAATCATCTTTAGAAGAATCATTTTTATTACTAAGACTTAAATCATTCTTATCATCAAGACTTAGATCATTTTTATTACTAAGACTTAAATCATTCTTACTAAGACTTAAAGCGCGCGCCGCAAGAACAAGCTGCTTAGTAGAGCGAACCTTAGGATTTTCTAGCAATTCACCAACACGCGCACTATCGACTAATCGCCCAGAATCCAAAACATAGCAACGCGTAGCAGCGTAAGAAAGAACAGAAAAATCGTGAGTAACAAAAAGCATTGAAGCGCCCATATTATCAACTAAAGAAGTGAGCATATTTACAACATCTTTTTGCGTAACAGAATCAAGAGCAGTAGTCGGCTCGTCTGCAAGAATTAGCTTAGGGCAAGTTATAAGCGCTGTAGCAATTCCAACTCGCTGCATTTGCCCGCCCGAAAGCTCAAAAGTGCGCTTATTCAAAATATTTGTGCCTAAACCAACTTTTTCAAGCATGACTTTAACGCGATTTTGAATATCATCTTCTTCTAAATTGTAATGAATCCTAAGAGGTAACGAGATTTGCTCGCTAACACTCATAACAGGGTTAAGCGCGCGATCAGCTTGCTGAAAAACAACTCCAACATACTTGCCACGAATGCGTGCAAGCGCAGAATCGTTAGCGCCAACAGTTTGGGTATTGCCAACGCGGCAAGAGCCAGTGATTTTGCAATTAGAAGGAACTAGACCAATCGCAGCTCTTAAAAGCATTGATTTGCCAGAGCCAGAAGATCCAACTAGTCCAACGCGCTCGCCATCTTTAACGTTAAGTGAAACATCGCTTAAAATGCGCGAAGATCCAATGCTAAGCGATAATCCTTTTATATCAAGACTCATTCTTAGACTCCCTATTTGCTGGATTTGTAGCACTTCTTAAAACGTCGCCAAAAAGATTAAGAGCTAAAACTGTTAATGTAACAACAAGACCAGGCCATAGAGCTGCAAGCGGATAAACGTGAATCAAAGTAACCGAAGTAGAAAGAACACGACCCCAGCTCGGCACTCCCGAAGGAACACCAACACCTAGATAAGTCAATCCGCTTTCCGCTAAAATAACAGTTCCTGCAGAAAGCGAAAGCTGAACGGAAGCGATAGGCAAAATATTAGGAAGAACATGCTTTAGCAAAACGTAACTTCTGCTAGCGCCATTAGAAATCGCGCAATCAACATAATTAGACTTAAGAACAAGAACAGCACTTGGCCGCAAAATACGAGCAAGATTTAAGCCGTAGCCAAATCCGCATGCAAGCATGATTATAAGAACAGATGCTCCAAGAGGTACAGCAAGCATAAGAGCAATCAAAACTGTTGGAATGGAAATTAAAGCGTCTACTGCCATAATGCTTAGGGAACGAATTTTTTGAACACGGCAAATCGTAAAACTTAAAACAATAAACCCAACAACGCTTGCAATCGCAATTGTTGAAATAACAAGCAAAATCTCTACTCTAGACCCAGCCATAAGCCAGCTAAGCATATCTGCACCCGTGCCATCTGTGCCAAGCCAATGCTTTAGAGAAGGCTTTTGCCATACCTGGTATCCGTTTGTTTCTAGAAGAGAATAAGGCGTCCACACAAAAGAAAGCGCAGCTACAAAAATCCACAAGCACAAAATAATGCAAACGAATTTTCCAATAATTCCGCGCCAAATGCGTCTTAAAAACTTAATCATTGCTTGAATCACTCCCCACTTGAATCACAGCTCAAATCATTCATTACTCGAATCCTGGCTAAGCCTTGAATCCAGCAAACGATGCAACACGTCAATCGCAAACCCAACAAGCAAGAACAATGCAGAAAGCATAAAAAGATTGCCCTGAACAGATATAAGATCTCGCAAACCAACATCGCGCACAAGACCCATACCCATTCCAGGAAGCGAAAACAGATTTTCAATAACCATTACTCCCATAATCATATGTGCAAAAGTCAATCCGATTACAGACACAAGCTGCGGCAACGCTAATCGCAAGCCAACTCGCCAAATCATTTGCTTTTTAGTCATTCCGCAAGCCATGGCTTGCAACGCAATGTCACTATTAGAAATCTGCTCTAATGATGCTGCAGCGTAACGCATAAAGCCAGATCCAACAATAATGCCAACTGTTAGCGATGGAAGAATCAACGACAAAAATGCGCTAGAAAAATCACGCCAACCGTCTGTTGGAAAACCTTGAGTAGGAAAAATCCCAACTAAGCCAATGCCCCTGCCAAAAATCATGATTAAAATCATTCCGCCCCAAAGAGCAGGAACAGAGCCGCCTGCAATCGCGCAAAATCTTAAAAAGCCTTGCAAAGACTTGCCAGAATGCAAAACTTGCAAACATCCAAGCGGAATACCAATTGCGAGCGCAATTAAAAGCCCTAGAAAAATAAGCGGAAAAGTTATGCTAGCACGCATAGCAATAGTGGACGCAACGGAGCGACCAGTGAGCATTGAGATGCCAAAGTCGCCCCTAAAAACGCCAAAAATCCACTCTAAATATTGAATGAAAAGGGGCTTGTTTAATCCTAAATCGCGTCTTAATTGCTCAACTTTTCCATCTGGCGCGTTTAAGCCAGCCATAACTTGAGCAACGTCTCCAGGTAAAACTCTAAGAGCAAGAAATACGATTGCAGAAATAAATAGCAGCGCTACAAAGAACAACGCGATGCGTCGAAGAATCATGCGCTTCATACAAACCCCTTACTTAATCTATCGTTTTCCCGCATTTGTTCCCTTTTTTACTTAACTGGTAAACAAACTCGTGAAAGTTTGCCCGCTTTTGTTTACTAAATGAGCTAAAACGTAAACAAAAGCAAGAAAAAGAAACAAACGCGGGAGAATTTAGACCAAATCACTTAAGTCGCAAGTTGTATAGCGGCAAAAGAACCTGATTAATGTCAAAAGGCATGCCTTCAAGGTTCTTTACCTTAGCTGTAACAACTTTGTAATTAAGCAACCAATCTGCAGGAGCATCCTGGCTAACGATTCGCGCAGCTTTAGCAAGAAGCTTATTAGACTCCTTAATATTCGCGCAAAGCATTGCCTTAGCATACAAATCCTGAACCTGCTTATTGTTGTAACCGTAGTAATACTTAGGATCTGCCCACTGGCCAAAATCATGGCTTTCATTGTGATCTACCATAGACAAATCGTAGTTTTTATTTGTATAAACGTCGTGAAGCCAAGTAGTAAATTCAACAACGTTTACTTTTAGATCAATGCCAATTTGCTTTAATTGAGACATCAATTGCTCACCAAGTTGCGTTCCATAAATATTCGGGTAAGTAAGCGAAAGATGCAAAGGATTCGACTCGCTAAAACCAGCTTCCTTCATTAACGACTTAGCGCGCTTAACATTATGCGCGTAAATCTTAGTTAAATCCTCATATCCTGGGTCCAAAGAAGGAATTGGTCCGCCAAGCAAAGCATCCGTACCTCCGCGCGAAGCAATAATTTGCTTGTGGTCAATCGCATAGCGAATCGCTTGACGCACGCGCTTATCTTTAGTTCGCTCACCATTCATATTCATAGCAAGCACAAATTTATCGGTAGTGTTTCCAGCTTTAACAACATAGTGCTTTGAATCCGCCTTAAAAGTCTTAGCAAGCTGGCCAGAAATAGGCGCCAAAGCTTGAACAGATCCCGAAGAAAGCGCATTTACAGCAGCAACATCGTCTACAAAATAGCGAACAACAACTTTTTGAGTTTTTGCCTTATTAACGCCCTTATAGCGCGGATTTGCTTTTAACACAACTCGGTCGTTTGGCACAAACTTTTCTACCAAATACGGGCCAGATCCAACAGCTTGAGTTTTAGCGTCATAATTCGCAAGCTTATCGAAAACTAAGCCAGCTCTAGAGCACAATGCCCACAAAAGCTTTGCATTTGGCTCTTTAAGCTTAATTTCAAACGTGTAATCATCTTTAGCTTTAGCGGATTCAACTTTTCCAACCATGTTTGATCCGCGATACTTCTTAGCAACAAGCTCGTTAAAAGACCACTCAGCGTCTTTTGCAGTAAGCTTATTCCCATTAGAAAAAACAACGCCTTTACGCATGTGGAAAGTGTATTTTAAGCCATCTTTGCTTATTTTCCAACTTTCTGCAAGGGATGGAACAACCTGATTTTTAGCATTTCTAGCTACAAGACCTTCATACACGTTTCCAATTAACAATTGCTCCAATGATGAGCCAGATTGATTGCGAATATCGAGATTTGTAGGAGCAAGTTTTAATCCTATTGACACAGTTTTATTTGAAACTTGCGCAGAAGATGTTTGACTTGCAGGATTTTTTTGCGGACCTGTAAGCGTTGCAACAATCGCGCTAACTACTGCGATTACTACGATTGCTACAGAAACAAGCCAGAATTTTCCCAAACCACGCTTATTGGTTTTATACGCACTTTTAGACGCAGCGTTAAGCGAAGCATCTGTACTAAAGCCAGCTTGCGATTCTTGCGCGTTTTCTTGCCCATAGAGTTTATTGGTCGCATCTTTAGAGTATGCGCCATCTTTGGGTTCTTTGCTATCCATTCAACAAACCTTTCTGGATTGAATTAGATACATTTATTTAATTGTTGTTTATGTTGTTATTTAATTGTTTAAGCTCGTTGCTTTGTCTAATTGCAACACTTGCAACACAAAGTCAACGGCGTATACAATCGTAGCTTGCTAGCAAGTCAATCAAAACTAGGGCGAGTCTAAAAACTTGGTTATAAATCATTAATAAGTAATTGATATTTATACGTTTTTACAAAAATTTGACATCATTGTGTAAAAAATTCAACGCGATTCTATAAAAATTCAACGCAATTTTAATCACATATCCTATGAATGTGGTTAAATGCCATCAGACGTAAACTTGCAAACGTGCGCAAAAAACAATACGATAGCTTGCATATTTGCAAAAAATGTATAACAGACGCATAAAGATGTTACACACAGCATGCATGCAAATTGCGCCAATAAAACGCCAATAAAAAGCGAGGAATAATGGCAGAAAACTTGAATACTACAGTAACAGTAAACGAATCCTCAGATCCGCAAAATAACGGCAGCCAAGACCGCACTGCTCTAAATCGCCAGCTTGCACAAATGCTTAAGGGCGGCGTGATTATGGACGTTACTACTCCAGAGCAGGCACGAATTGCTGAAGATTCTGGAGCTTGCGCTGTAATGGCGTTGGAACGCATTCCTGCCGATATTCGCGCGGCTGGTGGCGTTTCTAGAATGAGCGACCCCGCTATGATTCACGGAATCCAAGAGGCTGTGTCTATTCCTGTTATGGCAAAATGCCGTATTGGTCACTTTGTAGAAGCGCAAGTACTTGAGGCTATTGAGATTGACTATATTGACGAAAGCGAAGTGCTTAGCCCTGCAGACGACGTGTACCACATTAACAAGCGTGATTTTGCAGTTCCATTTGTTTGCGGAGCTAAGGATTTGGGCGAAGCTTTGCGAAGGATTAACGAAGGTGCTTCCATGATTCGCACTAAGGGCGAGCCTGGAACTGGAGATGTGATTCAGGCAGTGCGCCACATGCGCATGATGAATTCCGCAATCCGTAAGCTTACAAGCATGCGCGAGGATGAGCTTTTTGAGGAAGCCAAGACATTGCGCGTGCCTTTCGATCTTGTAAAGTACGTTGCACAAAACGGCAAGCTTCCTGTTGTAAACTTTGCAGCTGGCGGTGTTGCTACCCCTGCAGACGCTGCTTTAATGATGCAACTTGGCGCAGAAGGCGTGTTTGTTGGCTCTGGCATCTTTAAGTCTGGAGACCCAGCAAAGCGCGCTGCTGCAATCGTTAAGGCTGTTACTAATTACAAAGATGCCAAGATGATTGCTAAGCTTTCCGAGAATTTGGGCGAAGCTATGGTTGGCATTAACGAGCAAGAAATCAAGCTTTTAATGGCTAACCGCGGCGAGTGATTTAAGCGAGTGATTGAGGCGAATTATTTTGGCAAACTCACCTATCAATACAAATAATTGCGCGCACACTGTAGCAGTTTTAGCTGTTCAAGGAGCTTTTCTTGAGCATCGTTTAATGCTAGAAAAGCTTGGCGCGCGCGTTATTGAGCTTCGTCAAGCGCGAGATTTGGAGCAATCTTTTGACCGCCTTGTTTTGCCTGGCGGCGAAAGCACTGTGCAAACTAAGCTTCTTAAAGAGCAAAATATGCTTGAGCCTTTGCGCGAGAAAATTGCAAACGGAATGCCAGTTCTTGGCACTTGTGCAGGATTGATTTTGCTTGCAAAAAACGTGGAAGGTAACGAAGTTAGTGGATTTGGCACTCTAGACGTTACTGTTAAGCGCAACGCTTACGGCCGCCAGCTTGGAAGCTTCCATTGCGAATCGGATTTTGGCAGTCTTGGAGCCGTTCCAATGACGTTTATTCGCGCGCCTTATATTGCGCAAGTCGGCCCAAATGCCGAGACTCTTGCAACAGTAGATGGCAACGTTGTAGCTGCTCGCCAGGGAAATCAAATCGGAACAGCTTTCCACCCAGAGCTTGACGAAGACACTAGAATCCATCAGCTTTTCTTAGATTTGTAGTTGGATTTGCAAATATCTTAAGCTTGTAAATAAAAATGGCACTTAAATCACTTGATTAAGTGCCATTTTTATTGATTAAATCGCCAGCAAAAATCGCTAGTAAAAATCGCTATTTTGCTTCAAAAATCGCGTATCCAAAAGCTCCAAGAGAGTGATTTTGAGCATCATAATTATAGCTAATAATCGGCTTACAATCTGGCAAGCCACTAAACGAATCGTTAGACTCATTAAACGCATTTAAAGCCACTACAACACGCTTAGAGTCGGTTTCTCGCGCAAACACAAATTTTCCGCGCTCATCATAGTCAAGAACTCTAAAATTGCCATGACTAAAGCAATCGTTACTTTTACGCAAGTTTATAAGTTCGCGGAACAAGTCGCGATTATCCTTTACAGGATTTACCCAAGGCATAGCCGCGCGGTAATCACACTCTTCAAAACCAACTACGCCAAGCTCGTCCCCATAGAACACGCTTGGAGTTCCAACAGACGTAAGCAAACAAAGCTCAGCCAAGCGGAATCGCTTATCCACCGCGGAAGAATCGCCAGAATCCGCGGAATTTTGCGCACACAAGCTCCTAAAGCGACTAACGTCATGACTATCAAGCAAATTCAATTGACCTTGAACAATCGGGAATGGGTATCTTAAAAGCATATCCACAAATCGACTATTAAACTCGCGCGCATTAATCTTACCAAAAGCAAAGAAATCGCGGCAAACTTTGCGGAATTCGTAGTTCATAGTGGAGTCAAACATATCTCCTTGCAGCCAACGCTCAGAATTCTCCCAAATCTCCGCAATTAGCACACTATCTTTTTTAGTCTTTTTAGCAACAGCGCGGAAGGCACGCCAAAAGTCTTTATCAACCTCATTAGCAACGTCTAAACGCCAACCGTCAACATCAAAATCTTCAAGCCAATAGCGACAAACGTCCATAAAATAGTCGCGAACTTTTGGATTAGAAGTATTAAGCTTTGGCATTTTACGCTCATACGCAAAACACGTATAGCTTGGGCGCTCGCCATCTTCGGGGCGCACAACAGGGAACTTTAATCCATAGAACCAATCCTTGTATTGCGAATTTTCGCCATTTTTAACAACATCGTCAAACGCGAAGAAATACCAACTAGAATGATTAAAAACGCCGTCAATAATTATGTGCATGCCGCGATTATGAACCTCGCTAACAAGCTCCCTAAAATCGTCGTCCGTTCCTAAATTAGGGCAAACATGGTAGTAGTCAAGAAGATCGTAACGATGGTACTCTGCAGCTGTAAAAATAGGATTTAAGTACAAGCAATTAAAGCCCAAATCTTCTATATAATCAAGGTTTTCGATTATGCCTCTAATTGTTCCGCCCAAACGAGTGTGTAAAGTTTGGCCAGTTTTTTCATCAAAATAATCTTTTGCAATGCAACTTATGCCGCGTTTAGAATCTGCAAAACTATCTGGGAAAATGTTGTAAACAACAGCCTCTTTAAGCCAATGTGGAACGTCGCTAATCTCTTCGCGGCGAATAAATGGGAACTGGTAGACTTCTGTACGATCTTCTGGAAAATCAGCTGCAATAGTATCGGCATACAAATACAAGTGCTCATCCGCATCTTGCATCTCAAAGTAATAACAAACTCTATCTAAATCGCTGCTTATATTCGCTTCATAGTAGTCAAAGTAATCGTCGCTTGCAATCTTTTCCATTTTCAGCGTGCAAAACTTGTCTAACGGAGTTAAATCAACGCGATTCCCGTAGTGCAAAACGCATGAACAAAGATTATTCTTTGCTGCACGCAAGCGAATTGTTAAGCAATATTCTGCCGTAGAATACGCGTATTGTGAAAGTGGCCTATGCAATATTGCTTGACGATTTATCATTTACAATTCCTTTCTAGCCTCGCTGCCATTGTTTTCGACTTTATCACCTACTGTGCCACACCGCCACACTTTTATGTGATTTCCTAAAACAGCAAGCACAAACAATCAAATTGCACGCAACGACTTAGCATTAATGTAGTATTGCTCTAAAGATGCGCATACTTAAGTTTGGCAACACACAAACACAACGGAGGCGAATATGCTTTTAGCAGTAGACATTGGCAACACGAATATTGTGCTTGGATTCTTAGATAACGGCAAGATTGTTGGCACATATAGAATGACTACAAAAGCAAATCACACTTCCGACGAATACGGCATTATGATTACGCAATTCCTTAATTTAAGCGGTTTTAGCGTAAACGATGTTGAAGATGTTATTGTTGCTTCTGTTGTTCCAAAAGTTATGCACTCGTTCCGCGCAAGCATTGTTAAGTTTTTGCAAATCGACCCTATGATTGTAGGTCCTGGAGTAAAAACTGGCGTAAATATTAGGATTGACGAGCCTCGCTCTTTGGGCGCAGACTGCTTAGCAGATTGTGTTGGCGCGTTTTACGAATATGGCGGCCCAGCATTGGTAATTGATTTTGGCACAGCTACAACTTATAACTACGTTGATAAAAGCGGAGCAATTACTTGCGGACTTATTTGCACGGGAATCAGCTCGGCTGCGGCAGCTCTATGGGATAATACTGCTCAGCTTCCAGAAGTTGAGATTTCGCGCCCTAAATCCATTCTTGCAAAATCAACTCGTCCTGCTATGCAAGCTGGCCTCTACTACAGCTTCCTCGGGGGCATTGAGCGCACAATTGAGCAATTCAAAATAGAGATAAATGAGCCGTTTAAGGTTGTTGCTACAGGAGGCTTGGGGCGACTTTTTGAAAAAGACGTTGATTCGATTGATCACTACGATCCAAATTTGATTTTTAAGGGAATGTACGAGATTTATAGAAGAACAATCGGTTGCTAGCGACTTTTCCTTTGGATTACAAACCTAAAGCACATAAGTCTCAGCGAACACTCTCAGCGAACAACAAAACCTTGATTATATCCGTATTCTTTTAAGTCTTTTTTCCAAAGCGCGATTCCGTCTTTAAGACGAATTTTAGGGCCAGGGTCGTCTGGAAGAACAAAATCTTTTCCGTCATCTTGCTTAATTCCAGCGTCAATCATAGCTTTAATGTTTAAACGCGCTTTTGACTTTCGATTCCAATCGTAAGCTAAGCCAACTGTGGAGCGAAAATCACTACGCGAATATACTTCAAATGGCAAATACTTGTACCCCGTATACACATGTTGCGCCGCATCCGCAAAAACTCTATTAAAGCGTTGCCCGCCAAAGTATGGCACTTTAATTCCTCTAGAATCCAAAACAGTAGTCTTATTCAAAAATGCGCTATCTCTAAGAGTTACAACGTCTGCTGGGAATGCTCCCGAACTAACGCGTTCTTTAATGCCTTGTTGATTGTGGCAAACAAAATCAACAAAACGCATTGCAGCTTCTGGCTTCCTGCTAGATTGCAATACACTTAGCGCAGATCCGCCCATTTGCGCATTATTATTTTTGCCATCCATTGTTGGAACTCTTGCAACACGCCACAACCCTGCTCCGCCTGGAATGTCATGCATTAAAAGAGAAGTCATCCACGCTCCAGCAAAAACGGAAGCAACATTTCCAGAACCAACAGCGCTCTTCCAAGCTGGAGTCCACGTTGTAAGCCTTGTGTCCACTAAGTCTTCGTCAATCATTAATTGCCAAAATTTTGTAAAGTCTTTTGTTCCTTTATCTTTGCTTAAGCGAACAGTAACAGTTTTTCCGTCGTGCGAGGTTATAAACGGATGCCCGCCAGAAAGCCAAATCATAGCGTTGTAAAAGCTAGCATCTCCAGAATCCGCAGCAATATAAACACCAATATTTTTTAGCTTTCTTGCTGCGTGAATGTAGTCTTTCCAAGTGTGAATTTGCGTAGCATCCACGCCTGCTTGGCTAAACACATCTTGATTATAAAACCACGCTAAAGGCCCTGAATCCATTGGCAAACCGTATATTCGGCCTCCTAATTGCACAGAAGACCATGATCCTTGCGTGTAAAATGTTTGAGTTCCCTGTACCCTATCTGTAATGTCTAGAAGCTGACCGCTAACAGCGTATTGTGGCAAAGCATAGTACTCAAGCTGAGCAACATCTGGCATGCCATAGCCATCTTGAATAGCGCTATTAAGATTGCTATACCCGCTTGTGTCTTTAACACTAACGCGAATATCTGGATTTTGCTTCTCAAAATCTGCAGCAATCCGCTTCATGCTTGGCTCCCAAGACCACACCGTGATTTTTGTTCTAGAATCAACAGATCCGCATGATGCACAAAAAACAACAGCAAAAACGCATATAATCGCAGAAATTACACGCTTTATATAACGAGTCAAATCGCAGTTTATATTACGTTTTACATTACGCATAACAAAACAACCAAAATCCTGCTTGCGATTTTTGTGCGGTCTTCTTGCACTCATAACACTCATTGTATTGCTATTCCACAGTTACGGATTTTGCAAGATTCCTAGGCTTATCAACGTCGTAGCCTTTAAGCTTTGCCATATTCATAGCAAAAAGTTGCAATGCTACAACATCTACAAGCGGGCTTAGCAATGTTGGGCATTTAGGGCGCCAAAACACAATATCTGCGTAACGCTCAGCGTCTGGATCGCCGTCTTCTGCAACCGCAATCGTAAACGCTCCGCGAGCCTTAACTTCTTCGATTCCCGATATCATTTTAGCGTGTAAAACGTCTCTACCTCTAGAAGATGGCACTATAACAACAACTGGCTCTCCCTTATCTACAAGAGCAATCGGGCCGTGCTTTAGCTCCCCTGCAGCAAAGCCTTCTGTAAACGTGTACGCAATCTCTTTTAGCTTTAATGCGCCTTCTAGCGCTACTGGGTAGCCAACGTGCCTGCCAAGGAACAAGAACGATTTTGCGTCCATCGTTCGCTTTGCAGCTTGCATAATCGAGTCCGTTTGAGTGTCTAAAACGTTTTGAATTTTATCTGGCATTTCTTTAAGCTGAGACACGATTTGCTGAATCTCATCTCTATACATTGTTCCTTTGACTTGAGCCAAATAAAGCCCAAGCATGTATGCTGCTACGATTTGCGCAACGAAGGCTTTTGTGGAAGCAACTGCGATTTCCGGGCCTGCATGCGTGTAAAGTACAGCATCCGATTCTCGAGGAATACTCGATCCTTGAGTGTTGCATATTGCAAGCACGCGGCTACCCTGCTCACGCGCATGCCTTAACGCCATTAGCGTGTCCATTGTTTCGCCAGACTGAGATATTGCAACAACAAGCGTTCTATGCGTTAAAATCGGGTCTCTGTACCTAAACTCGTGAGCCAACTCCACTTCTACTGGCACGCGCACCCAATGTTCAATCGCATATTTTGCAACTAATCCAGCGTAGCTTGCTGTTCCACAAGCCACAACTATTATCTTGTCGATTGATCGCAAAATATCTTGACTAATCCTAACTTCGTCAAGAATAATGTTCCCTTTTGCGTCGAATCGCCCGCGCAAAGTATCGGCTACAGCATGCGGATCTTCGTGGATTTCCTTATCCATAAAGGAATCCCACCCGCCTTTTTCTACTGCAGAAGCATCCCAGTCTACTGTAAAGTAACTAGGGTTTTCAATCTCGTTTCCGTCAAAATCTGTAAGTAAAAGCTGTGCTTTTTTGCATCCGTTTATATCTCCGATTAAAACAGCTTGATCTTGACCAACTTCAAGAACTTTATCTGTGTATTCTACAAAAGCCGCAACGTCGGAGCCTAGAAAATACTCGTTATTTGAAACACCTACTACAAGTGGCGAATCGTGGCGAACAGCAGCAACAATATTAGGCTGTCTAACGTCTACAGCAAGTAGAGTAAAAGCTCCTTTAAGAATTTTTGCAACTCGTCTTATTGCTTCAAAAAGATCTGGCTTACCAGTTTCTTCAATTATTTGATTCGCGATTTTTCCAAGCGCTTTTGCTGCAACTTCCGTATCTGTTTGAGACGAAAACTCTATGCCTTCTTTTTGCATTTGTTCTTTAAGGCTAATAGCGTTTTCAATAATACCGTTGTGAATAAGGGCGATTTTTCCGTCTGCACTAACGTGAGGATGCGCGTTTAAGTCGCATGGAGCACCATTTGTAGCCCAACGCGTGTGGCCTATTGCAACGCTCGCTTCTGGCATTGGATTTTCGGCTATATCTTTTCTTAAAACAGCTAAGCGACCAGCTTTTTTGCGCACGCATATAGAATCCATTCCTGGAGCAGCAAGAGCTACACCAGACGAATCATAGCCTCTGTACTCTAAGCGTTCTAATCCGTTTAAGCAAACTTCTAAAGGCTTTGCGCAAACTGTGCCAAAACCTGCGTATCCAACAATTCCACACATAATTTTCTATTGTACGTTATAAAACGTGTGTGTTTCTACTCGTTTTGCAATTATGTTTTGAATTATGTTTTGAATTATGTTTTGCAATTACTGCTATCTGTTGCTATGAATGCTATCTGCTTTTGCTTCAAATCCTTTGCCAAAATGCTTTTCTAACATAACCTGCAAAACCATCAAAACAGACGTAATCACCAAATACCAAACACTAGCAACAATAAGAAGCGGAATCGGCTTATAAATACGATTAGCAACAGCATTAGTAGCAAACTGAAGCTCCAAAGTAAAAGGAACAGCCAAAACCAAAGACGTAGTCTTAAGCATACCAATAGTCTCATTACCCAAAGGCGGAACAATAATACGCATAGCCTGAGGCAAAACAACCCTACGCATAGTCAAAGACCTACCCATACCCAAAGCCTGAGCAGCCTCAACCTGACCAGCATCCACAGCCTCCAAGCCAGCACGAACAATCTCCGACAAATACGCAGCCTCATTAAGAGACAAACCAATAACAGCAGCATTCAAAGAAGTCATAACAACATTAGAATCAATCGAGAAAAACTCAACAGACGTAAACGGAACACCCAAACTCAACTTAGGAACAAGAACCGCAAACATACCCCAAAAAACAAGCTGCGTATAAACAGGCGTACCACGGAAAAACCAAATAAAGAACCAACTCACACCACGCAAAACAGGATTAACACTCTTACGCATCATAGCCAAACAAACAGCCAAAACAATCGCAATAACCATAGAAAGCAAAGTCAACAACAAAGTCCAACCAATACCAGCAAGAACATTCTCGTTAAAAATGTACTTCCAAACGATTGCCCACTCAAATCGAGGATTTGTAGCAATTGAATACACAAGAGCACACGCTATAATCGCCACAATAATGCCAGATATAATCGGCACTGGATTTTTGACTGGCAAAATACGCTCGTTGTTGTTGTTATTTTTAGCACTCATGTTTTTATCCTAGTCTAATCAACTAAAAAGCAATCACACTTTTGGATTTACTTCTGGGTGCTTAATCATAACGTCTTCAACACCCCACGCCTTCATTATTTCTTGATACGCGCCAGTTTGTATCAGCTTTTCAATACCAGCTTTTATTGCTTCTACAAGCTGAGTATCTCCTTTTTGAGCAATAATGCCCATAAGAGCTTTATCGCGGCTTTTACCCAATGGCTCTAGCTGCCCGTCCGTTTGCTCAATCGCAAAACTAGAAACAGGAGTGTCTGCATACATAACGTCTGCGCGGCCTGCAACTACTGCAGTCGTAGCATCCGTTTGTTCCCTAAAAGCAAGAACGTCTAATGGCGCTTTGCGACTTACTTTACAAACATCTCTTGCGTCATACATTTGAGTTTCGCTTGTTGTTCCAACTTGAACAGAGACTTTTTTACCGCATAAGTCGTTAAGATTCACATTTGTTGGATTGCCTTTTCTAACAACAAAAAGCAAGCCAGCATCCGCGTACGTTACAAAATCAACCGACTTTTCTCGCTCTTTGCTAACCGTAAATCCCGAAACACCAATATCAAATTTGCTTCCAACAGATGGCAAAATCGCGTCAAAAGGCGCGTGAACAATGCGAAGCTTTAACCCCATCAATTTTGCTAACGCTTTGTTTAAGTCAATTTCGTATCCTACAACCGTTTTTCCATCTCTAGCATAAAATCCTGCTGGCGCATACCCAACATTAGTGCCCATTACAAGCTCGCCACTTTCAACAAGCTTTTTTGGCAACATTGCAGCAATACTTTTATCTTTTTTAATACGATTAACATCGTAGCTGCGCGCTAAAAGAGGATCTGGCCCAACAGCATCACTTGTTCCGCAAGCACTAGAAAATCCTAGTAAAGATAGCGACGTAAACGCAGCAACAAATCTTAGCCAACGAGATACACGAACGCCGTTCTTACTATGCGAGTTTGATTCGCATGAAGAACATGCATCACTCATACTAATCTCCGAATAAATTGGATGGAATATTCAAACAATGAACAACTTTACACTATGTTTGTTATTACACAAACACGCTAAACACTACGCAAAATATTCTTTACGTAAAATTGTTTGAATAATAATACTAATCAAAATAAAAAGGCTGCAGCAAACACCACAGCCATAAATTATTCATAATTTTACACAAAATACTTTAATTTTTACGTATTTATATTTATATGTTAAACTTACAAAACATTGTGCAGAAAATCCTTGAACCTTTCAGTTTGAGGATTATCAATAATCCCAGACGTTCCACATTCAACAACTTTTCCGCCGTCCATAAACACAACTTGATCTGCAACTTCTCGAGCAAAACCAATCTCGTGAGTTACAACAATCATTGTCATACCATCGTTTGCCAAGTCGCGCATAACATTAAGCACTTCTCCAACAAGCTCTGGGTCTAGCGCAGACGTAGGCTCATCAAAAAGCATGATTTCTGGCTTCATAGCAAGCGCGCGAGCAATCGCAACTCGCTGCTGCTGACCGCCCGAAAGTTGAGAAGGATAATGATCTACGCGGTCTGCCATTCCAACGCGCTCAAGCTCTTTAACCGCTAAATCGTGCGCTGCAATTTTATCCATGTGCAAAACGTGAACTGGAGCTTCCATAACGTTTTCAATAGCAGTCATATGTGGAAACAGGTTAAAACGCTGGAACACCATTCCAAGCTTTGCGCGCTGCGCTGCAATCTCTTTATCGTTTAACGCTTGCAAAACCTCTTTACCCTTACGAACAACAGTTTTTACGCCAATGCGCTCGCCGTAAATCGTAATTTTTCCAGATGTGATTGTTTCAAGCTGGTTCACTAATCGCAGTAAGGTTGACTTTCCACTTCCCGAAGGCCCAAGTATAACTGTTACACTTCCTGGCTTAACAGTCATATTAATGCCCTTAAGAACTTGCAAATTGCCAAAGCTCTTATGCAAATCGCTTATAACTACTGCTGGAATATCATTATTATTATTCTGATTTTGCGCGTCTTGTACGTCTTGCTCTGTAAGTGTTAGATTATTTGTCATTTTTCCTCAAATCTAATAAAAACTAATGGAATTTTATCATTTATAATGCACTTATTTATGCTTGCATTATGCAATCAATACAACTATGCGTTAAATCCAAGCATTGTTGCATTATTGCGACCATTTACCGCATCGCTAGCAGCTTTAATGGCTTTATCTCCACGCTTTGCAGCATTTGAGTTGATTTGCGTATTTTTTACAATGTCTTTTGCTTCGAATCCTTTGCCAAAATGCTTTTCTAACATAACCTGCAAAACCATCAAAACAGACGTAATCACCAAATACCAAACACTAGCAACAATAAGAAGCGGAATCGGCTTATAAATACGATTAGCAACAGCATTAGTAGCAAACTGAAGCTCCAAAGTAAAAGGAACAGCCAAAACCAAAGACGTAGTCTTAAGCATACCAATAGTCTCATTACCCAAAGGCGGAACAATAATACGCATAGCCTGAGGCAAAACAACCCTACGCATAGTCAAAGACCTACCCATACCCAAAGCCTGAGCAGCCTCAACCTGACCAGCATCCACAGCCTCCAAGCCAGCACGAACAATCTCCGACAAATACGCAGACTCATTAAGAGACAAACCAATAACAGCAGCATTCAAAGAAGTCATAACAACATTAGAATCAATCGAGAAAAACTCAACAGACGTAAACGGAACACCCAAACTCAACTTAGGAACAAGAACCGCAAACATACCCCAAAAAACAAGCTGCGTATAAACAGGCGTACCACGGAAAAACCAAATAAAGAACCAACTCACACCACGCAAAACAGGATTAACACTCTTACGCATCATAGCCAAACAAACAGCCAAAACAATCGCAATAACCATAGAAAGCAAAGTCAACAACAAAGTCCAACCAATACCAGCAAGAACGTTGTTGCTTATAAGATAAATTCCAACAACATTCCACTCAAATCGCGGATTGGTGACTATAGAATAAAGCAGTGAGCATGCAATTATAGCTACGATTATGCCAGCTACGATTGGTCCAGGATTTTTAACTGGCAAAATGCGCTCGCTTCCTTGCGAATTTTGCAAAGGCTTTTTATTTAAACTGTTAAACATACTTTCTCCATAAAGACTTTAGGTTGCAACATATGCAAATTAATGTAGATTAAATACAAAAAATTGGCGTGCGATTTTACCTATACTAATAGCTATAAACGCACGCCGAATTTAAAATCAGACTTCTGGGTTTACTTGCGCTTCCTTAATAGCAACGTTTTCAACGCCCCACTTTTTAAGAATGTCTTTGTAAACGCCATTCTTCATAAGCTTATCGATTGCAGCCTTAATAAGCTTTAGCATCTTAGCATCGCCCTTCTTAACAGCTGCACCCATTGGCTCCGCGTCATCGCTGCTTTCTAGAATCTCTAGCTTTCCGCTATTCTTTATTGCAGCGTAACCAGCAACAGGAGTGTCTGCATACATAACATCTGCGCGGCCAGAAAGCAAAGCTGTAGTGGCATCTGTTTGATCCTTAAAGCTTAGGATTTCAAGCGGCTTATTGTTATTCGCCTTGCATTGCTTCTTGGCTTCTTCCATGATTGGCTCGCCAACAGTGCCAGTTTCTAATGTAACTTTTTTGCCGCAAAGATTCTTTGGATCCACCTTAGTTGGATTGCCTTTACGAACTTCAAAAGATAAGCCAGCGTTTGCGTACGTTACAAAATCAACGGACTTCATACGTTCAGCGTTGACTGTAAAGCCAGAGATTCCAACGTTATACTTGCTTCCAATTGCTGGAATAATGGAATCGAATTGCGCGTGCATAATCTTGGCTTTTAAGCCCATCAACTTTGCTAACGCCTTAGAAAAATCAATCTCGTAACCGACTGGAGTTTTGCCATCGGCAGCAAAGAATTCTGCAGGAGCATAGCTAACATTTACGCCAACAGTTAGCTCGCCAGTTTTTGCAACGCTTTCTGGAACAAGCTTTGCAATCTCTTCGTCTTTTTGAACTTTGCTTACATCGTAGCTGCGTGCCACATCTGGGTCTTCTGCTTTAGAATCAGCAGGGCCGCATGCGCATGTGCATCCAATCAATGCAAGAGTTGCAATTGCAGCAATTGGCTTAATTGACTTAAAAATCTTATTTGACTTAAGCATTTTCTTCTCCTGTTCAATCCTTCAGTCTTAAAGAATGAATAACTTATAATTTACAGTGATATGCATAACTATACACGATATCGCTACTAAATTGCGATTATTAAAATACAAAAACTGAATATTCATAAATTGCCATACACGCATATATTAAAAATTAGCGAAAAATAGCGAATTGCAAAATCAAAAAGCCGTATATTATTCGTAAAAATGAATAATATACGGCGTGTCGTTATACAATCGCACTACATGGCAGGTCGTCGCGCCCGAGCAACACCAAGTAAGTGAAATATGCGCGTATTATTTTCCGCACTTTGTACGTAATTTAGGTCAAATTTGGTACAAAGTGCGTCAATTGGTTCCGCTTTTTGTACGTGATTTAGGTCAAATTTGGTACAAAACCCGTAACATCGTTCGCGCGGTCTAAGCGCGCGAACGTCTTCGCTTGCGTTGAAAGCACACTGTGCTTTCAACCTTAAGCAAGCTCAGCGCGCCAAATTACCTTCGCGCGCTACGCTTTAAGCGCTCAGGCAGGTTGGTGCGCAAGCTAGGTAGAGATTCGAGATTTTTCGCACTGAATGAGATGAACCTCAGCATGAAATGGTGATTCATCGAATGAAGAAGAAAAATCGAGAATCTCAGTGATGAAAGCTACGCAATTGTTCAAGCATGCAAGAGGGCTGGGTGATTCTTGGTCGAACAGTATAAGAGCGGCAGACGATACCAAATAATCCAATGACTCACCCTACAAACAAACCTCAACACAAAAACAAAATCAAAGCCAAATCGGAACAACCGCAACACTAGACAACACGTAATAGGCGGAGCGTTGTGAGACAAGAAACACCCAGACCTCCTACAACACCAAGCAAGGAAGACGCAAAACGGCGAATCACCTAGATTGCATATTCTTGTATCGCATAGCGCGCAATGCCTCGCGCTTATCTTGTTCTTCGCGCAAAGCCTGCCGCTTATCGTACTCTTTTTTGCCTCGCGCCAAAGCAATCTCAACTTTAGCGTAACTGCCCTTAAAATAAATCCTCAAAGGCACAATCGTATAACCTTTAGCTTCAATTTGCCTAGAAAGCTTAGCAATTTGAACAGCATGAAGAAGTAACTTACGCTTGCGTTTTGGCGCATGATTATTCCACGTTCCATTTAGATACTCTGGAATATTTGCGCCTTCTAGCCAAATCTCACCACGTCTATCAATATTTACAAACGCTTCAGCTAAAGAAGCTCTGCCTTCTCGTAAAGACTTAACTTCGGTTCCAGTAAGCGCAATACCTGCTTCGTAGCAATCTTCAATCGCATAGTCGTGATTAGCTTTTTTATTTCTTGCAACAGTTAAAGTACCATCTGAACCAGGTTTTTTATCCAAATTACACCAACCTAAATCGAGTCATACCTAAATCAAATCATAAAAATTAAAAATTAATAGTGAACGTACTCATAGTTTCCAGCATTGCCGATAGTCCTATAAGACGGGAACGTTGCAAACCCAACACCACCTTCAGATATAAGCACGGAGCCATCGGAATTTACGCGCTCAACAACAGCAACATGACCATACGTAGGGTCGGATCCAGCAGCACCTCTAGAAAACACCATAACAGCGCCAACATGTGGAGTGCGATTTACAAGATAACCGAGTCGGCGCCCAGAATTTGCCCAGTCTGCGCCGTTTCCCATAAATGACCCAACAGGCAAACCAAGCTGCGACCTACGCAAATATGCCCAAAGCGTGCACTGGCGAGCAGGGTATGCAGAACCTCCAGCAGTATTACCAGTATTATGTCCGTAGCAATTACCAGCACCAGCAGGGCAATTGCCAGGAACTGAGTAATTCATACCACTTGCAGCACCATTAGAAAGAGGCAACGCAGGCAAATAAGGCGCACTCCAGCCACTACCACGCATTTGTTGGCGATTAGCATTTGGATTCATGCGAGCTGCAGCAGACGCAGCCAAAGCCCTAGCTTGAGCGTCGATTTGAGACTTTAACGCAACGATTTCTGCAGCCTCACGAGCAGCACGAGACGTAAGACTGTTCTTTTGACTTTCCAACTGCTTTCTAAGAACACTTCCCTGGTCTCGCAAATTTTGCAAAGAACGCTGCTTATCTACAGCAGCTTTTGCTGCAGCTTGCGCGCTTTGTGCCTGGTCTTGAGCTTTTTGCTTTAATTTTTGAATCTCATCTTCTATAGCAGCCAAACGCTGACGCCTATTCATTGAGTTGCTCAAAGTAACAGCAGCATCGTTAGCAGCATTCGCCTCACTACGAACAACGGCAGCTTCCGATTGAAGTTTTCCAACAAATTGCTCGGTAGTTGTTGAATTGGTTACCATAGCCATTACGTTAGAAGCGTTTGAGCCGTGGAAACTTTTTCGCGCAAGCTGGGCCACAGCAGCCTTTGCGTCGTCAAAATCTTCGCCAGTTTTTTTAATCTTTTCTTCCAAATCGCGCTTATCTTTTTGAGCAGATTGCAAACGTTGATTTGTTGATTCAACAAGACTCATTGCTTGTTGCGCTTGATCTTGAGCCTGTTGAGCTGCTCGAATCTGGTTTGGAATTTGATGCTCGTTAAGATCATTAAGCTCTAAAATCTTATCTGCAAGCTGCTTACTAACTCCAGCCAATTGCTTTTTAAGAGCCGCATTACTTTGCACTTTTCTGTTGTAATCTTGCATTGTTACAGCATTCGCACGCAAAGGAGTATACGCAAGTAGAATAGTAAATGCAGAAAGCATAAGAACGCCTAGCGCAATCACGCTAGTAACAACGCGTTTAGAATAGTAAAAATAGCATCCTTTGCTTTCAAACTTTCTACCCAACTTGCTTTCCTTTCAACCTTTACAAGCACTAAAGCGAATTATACATTGAAAATCTTATTAATCGTAAGCGTTTCAAACCAATCTTAAGTTTTATATCACTTATATTTAGGCGATTTATTTAAGACGATTTGCTTATAACAATTTATTTAAGACAATTTACGCTTGCAAATATCGTCTCAAAGCAAACGCAGAGGCGATTATTGAAAGCAATACAGCTCCAATAACCAACGCTGGAACAGTCATCCAAACAGTTGCTTGATTAACAAACGGCATCCAACGAACGTTTTGTGCAAGCCAATCTGTAATAAACACCTTAACAACAATGCTTAGCGCGCACCCAGATAGCAAAGATCCTATAAGAGAAGCAAACGCTCCTTCTAAAATAAACGGCATACGAATTGTCCAATTAGAAGCGCCAACAAGTCGCATAATCTCTGTCTCTTGCTTTCTAGAAGCCGCAGACATGCGAATCGTAGTACCTGTAAGCATAATCGCAACAACAACCATAACTGCAGCAAGAACAATAGTCACAGCTGTTGCGTGATTCAAAACACTAAACACGGGGTCAAAAATCTGCCTTTGGTCCACAACTTCTTCTACGCCTTCACGACCAGAAAGAACCTCGGAAACAACTTGATATTTTGTTGGATTTGTAAGCTTTAGTCGCAAGGAATCTTGCATATCTGCAGCTGTTAAAGTGCGGCCTTGATATAAGCCATTAGGATATTGCTTAAGAAAAGTGTTTTTATAAAACTCACTTCTGCTAACGTAAGTTATGTTTGAAACGTCTGAGCCAAGTTCTTGGTTAATAATGTTTTCTAACTTTACGATTTCGCTCTTTGTTGGAGCTTTTCCAGAAGCGCAAGATGCTGCTTGACTCGTACCATCTGGGCAAAGCCACGCAACCACTTCTACTTTGTCGTACCAATCGCCCTTAGCTTTTGTGATTTGTGCTTGCATAAGAACAGATGCGCCTATAAACAAGAACGATATGAAGGTAACGAGCATTACCGAAATAATCATAGAAACGTTTCTGCGTAAACTAATCCACGTTTCGGAGAATATGAATCGCAATCGCATTACTCGTCTCCTTCGTCCTTAAGATTTTCGCTATTATTCACTTCTGTTTTATTCTCTTCGCTTTTATTCGCTTCTGTTTTATTTACTTCGCTTTTATTCGCTTCACTATCGCTAGCTTTGCTATTAGAGCTTGTTTCATTCGACCCATCAACGCTACTGGCATCACCCTTATCTTCTGACTTTTTTGCAGGAGGAGCAGGCGGAATCGAAAGCCCACGCCCCCAAGTCATAGTTGTTTCTAAAGGCTGAAAAACCTCGCCATATCTACCCGTTCTGCCAGAATGAACAGATTGCGCAAGACGAGCAATGCCCTCATTATTTTCGGACCCATTTTGCAAAGTTTGAGCAACAGCATCCATTGCCTTTTTTGCTTGAACTGCACGCTTTGCACGTTTAGACATAAAACGATAATTTTCTTGCGACTCGTCAAAACCATTTGCATTTATAGGTGATTGACTATTAGCATTTGAGCTAGATTCGCCATTTGATTCGGCATTTGATTCGCCATTTGAACCGCTCTTAGAATCGCCATTAGAATCAGCAACAGCAGCACTAATGGAGTCTCCTTCTACAGCTTGTTGAGCTTTCGACTTTTGCTCAACATCTGCGTCTGGGAAGTAAAGCGCAGAATCGTAAGAGCCTTCGCGCTCATCTCGCACAATATGACCAGAATGAAGCTCCACAACGCGTTTTCGCATAGAGTTAACAATTTCCTCATTGTGCGTAGCCATAACAATCGTAGTACCCGTGCGATTAATGGCGTCCAAAACTTCCATAATTCCAAGCGAAGTTGTAGGATCCAAGTTTCCAGTAGGCTCGTCTGCAAGAAGAATTTGCGGATGATTAACGTACGCGCGCGCAATGGCAACTCGCTGAGCCTCTCCACCCGAAAGCTCGTGCGGATAATTATTCTCCTTGCCAGTTAAACCAACTGTTTCCAAAACTCGCGGAACAAGCGACTTAATCGTAGAGCGGCTCGTGCCAATAACCTCTAGTGCAAAAGCCACATTTTGATACACAGTTTTATTATTCAGCAGCTTATAATCCTGAAAAATAAAGCCAAGTGACCTTCTATACTGCGGAACCTGGCGATTTACCAGTCGCCTCAAGTCGTTGCCAGCAACGTGAATCTCGCCTTTTGTGGCTTCTTCTTCTCGCAAAAGCAAACTCAAAAGCGTTGTCTTACCAGACCCAGAAGCGCCCACAAGAAACACAAAGTCGCCGCGATTAACGTCTAAAGAAATATCGTCCAAAGCGGGGCGTGTGCCCTTAGGATAAATCTTCGACACATGTTCTAGCGAAATCAGAGACATATCTGCATTTTCCTTTACGAACTATTGAACGATATTCTTTACTTTTTACTATCTTATAGATTGTTTTTGATTTTAGGCGCTTTACGCTAAGTCAAAACAACCTAGACGCAATTATCCGCGCTTTGCAGCAACTCGCTGCTCGTGCCTCCATCGAATGCCAGCTTCAATGAAACCGTCAATATCTCCGTCAAAAACAGCTTGAGTTTGCGAAGTTTCGTAGCCTGTGCGCAAATCCTTTACCATCTGGTACGGGTGAAGAACGTAGGAGCGCATTTGGTCTCCCCAACTTGCCTTAATATCTCCAGCAAGCTCCTTCTTTTTAGCAGCTTCTTCTGCATGCTTTAACACAAGCAAACGCGATTGCAAAACTGCCATTGCAGCGGCACGGTTCTGAATCTGGCTGCGCTCATCTTGCATAGAAACAACCAAACCAGTAGGCAAATGGGTAATACGAACAGCAGAATACGTAGTATTTACGCCTTGTCCGCCAGGACCAGACGCTTGGAAAGTGTCTACGCGAATGTCTGAATCTGGAATGTCAATATGATCCGTAGCTTCAACAAGTGGGATTACTTCCACGGCACTAAAGCCAGTTTGACGCCTGCCTTGATTATCGAATGGAGATATACGAACCATTCTGTGAGTGCCGCCTTCTACGGAAAGACGACCATACGCGTATGGAGCATCCACTTGGAAAGTCGCAGATTTAATACCAGCTTCTTCCGCATAAGACGTGTCCATCATCTTAGTTTTGTAGCCATTTCGCTCTGCCCAGCGCAAGTACATTCTAAGAAGCATTTGCGCAAAATCAGCAGCATCTACGCCACCAGCGCCAGATCGAATAGTAACTACAGCTGCACGCGCGTCGTATTCTCCGTCAAGAAGAGTTTGTACTTCCATATCGTCAAGCTCGTGAGCAATAGCGCCAAGCTCATCTTGAGCCTCGCTCATAGAATCGGCATCGCCTTCTTCTTGCCCAAGCTCAATCAAAGTTTTAGCATCTTCAATGCGCTGATCTACAGCTTGCAAACGCTTTAATTGAGACTGAGCTGCCGAAAGCTTACTCGTAACTTGCTGAGCGTGCTCAGAATCATCCCAAAGTCCAGGCTGTGCAGCTTGCTTTTCTAAATCTGCAATCGTAGACTTAAGCGAATCAATATCTATTGCTTTAGAAATCGAAGAATACTTTGCTTCAACATCATTTAACGCTTGAGCAAAATCAAATTCCGCCATTTACTTAAAGTACCTCTTTATGTTTTATTATGTTCGTTTTACGCAATTACTATTTAACGCTATTTAACGCTTTACACAATTACTATTAAAAGTTTAGCGAACAGTCAAAATCTCTGGACCATTCTCTGTAATTGCAATCGTATGCTCACTATGAGCACCGCGCGAACCGTCAGCAGATCGAAGAGTCCAACCGTCTTTTGGATCTTGATAAATCTCGTCAGTAGTCTTTAAGAACCACGGCTCAATAGCAATAACCAAGCCTGGGCGAAGCTTGTAGCCGTGGTGAGCTGTGCCATCGTTAGGAACGTGCGGATCGCCATGCATAATATGACCAACTCCGTGGCCGCCAAACTCAAGATTTACGCTGTAACCATACTCGTGAGCAACGCATCCAACAGCTGCAGAAATATCGCCAAGACGGTTGCCAGGCTGAGCCATGTTAATGCCAGCCTCGAGTGCTTCCTCCGTGCACTTAATCAAGCGCAAATCTTCTGGATCTGCATGCTTTCCAACAACAAAGCTAACAGCAGAATCTCCAACCCATCCGTCAACGTTAATCGCTAAGTCAAGCGTTAGCAAATCGCCGTCTTTAAGGTTGTAATCAAAAGGAACGCCATGAAGAACAGCATCGTTTACAGAAGTGCAAATGTAGTGCGCAAAAGGACCAGTTCCAAAATCAGGAGCGTAATCAACATAGCAAGAAGATGCACCTTTACGGCTCATAATGCGTTGGCGAACAAAGTCATCAATCTCAAGAAGATTTGTTCCAACTTTTGTCATTGCTTGTAAATCTTTAAGAATACTACCAACGAAGCGACCCGCAGGCTTCATAGCTTCAATTTCGGATGGAGTTTTAAGTTCAATCATGATTTAAGACTAACGCGCAGGCACGAAAATAGCACAAAATATGGCGAAAATACTAGCCAATGATGTCGCTTAATACTTGTAATCTAGGCACATGCATAATAACAATGAAAATAATAATAAAGAATCGCAGAAGGAAATTTCTGCTGTAAATTTTGACCCAGCTTCCTTCTCTTCGGTTATTCGACCACAAGACGATTTATTCCGTTACGTAAACGGTCCTTGGATTGACACTTACACTCTTCCAGAAGACAAACCAATGTTTGGTGCTTTCTACAAGCTTGCAGAAGATGCAGAAACGCAAATTCGAGATATTTTAGAAAGCGAAGATTGCCCAGCCAAAAAGTCGCGAATCTTATACCGTAACTATTTAGATACTGCATCTATTGAAAAAGCTGGAATTACGCCAATTAAGAGCGATTTAGACGCTGTTGATGCAGCTAGCAGCAAAGAAGACTTAGTTCGCACTATTGCTTCTCTTACTCCATACGGCGGCCCAAATGCAATGTTTGCTTTTGGCGTATACGGAGACCCTAAAGACCCTAAGACGAATATTATGCACATTGAGCAGGCTGGATTGGGCTTGCCAGACGAAGCATACTATCGCGAAGATAATTACGCTCCGATTCGCGCTGAATACGTAAAAATGGTAGCAAAGTTGCTGCGATTAGCTGGTTACGGAGATGCCACTACTACAAGCGAGCAATCGGAACGTTTCTTGAAGGTGGAAACACAAATCGCAAGCAACCATTGGGATAATGTAGCAACACGCGATTCTCAAAAAACTTATAATCCTTACGATTATGAAGATTTGGCAAAAACGCTTGAAGCACTAAACCTTGACGCTTTCTTAGATGCTGCTCAAAAATCTTACGATAACTCGGAAGAAGCAAAGAATCAGCCAATAGATCTTCGCAAAGCTTTTAGCAAAGTAGTAGTTCACGAGCCAAGCTTTATAGAAGGATTGAATAAGATTTGGCAAGAAGCGAACTTAGAAGATCTAAAGCTTTGGGCACGCGTTCATGTGATTTTGTGCTGGGCAAGCATGTTAAGCGAGGACTTTGCACAAGCGCGATTCGACTTCTACGGCAAAGTGCTTTCTGGCGCCACCAAGCCACGCGACCGCTGGAAGCGCGCAATCGGAGTTGTTGACGATGCTTGCGGCGAAGAAATTGGCCGCGAATATGTGCGCTTGCACTTCCCTGAGTCTTCTAAAAAGTATATGGAAGGCTTAGTTAGCAATCTTATTAACGCATACCGCGTATCTATTTCTAACAGCAGCTGGCTTGGCGAGGAGACTAAGGCAAAGGCTTTGGAAAAGCTTAGCAAGTTTGAGCCAAATATTGGTTACACAAATCATTGGATTGACTACTCTGCGCTAAATATTAAGGAAGACGCTGGCTTAATTGAGAATATGCGCGAAGTTTCTCGATTTGTGTTTGGTAGGTATACTGCAAAAGCTGGAGAACCTGTGGATCGCGAAGAGTGGCAGATGACTCCGCAAACCGTAAACGCTTACTACGATCCACTGCTTAACGTAATCGTGTTCCCAGCTGCGATTTTGCAACCTCCATTCTTTAGCCCAAGTGCTCCAGACGCAGCAAATTACGGTGCCATTGGTGCAGTAATTGGCCACGAAATCGGCCACGGTTTTGACGATCAAGGTTGCGAATACGATGGCGACGGCGTTCTTAACAATTGGTGGACTGAAGAAGACAAAACCAACTTCACTGAGCGCACTAAAGCGCTTATTGAGCAATACAATGCTTTTACTCCAACGCAGCTTATTGTTAAGTATTCTCACTTAAAGAGCAAAGAAGAACGCAATGCAATGCCTCACGTAAATGGCGCTTTAACAATCGGCGAAAATATTGGCGATTTAAGCGGCGTAACTATTGCGCTTAAAGCGTACGCTTTTGCTTTGCAAAAGAGCAATGGTCAAGAGATTGACGGAAGCGACGATGCAATTCGCGAAACTTTGCTGAACGCTCCTAAGGTAGATGGCTTCACTGCTTTGCAACGATTCTTCTTAAGCTACGCGCTTGTGTGGCGTTCAAAGTCTCGTAACGAGATTGCGGAGCAATACCTTCAAATCGACCCACACTCCCCTGCAGAGTGCCGCACTAACGGCATTGCGCGCAACGTTGACTTGTTCTACAACGCATTCGACGTTAAAGAAGGCGACGAGATGTGGCTCGACCCTGCTAAGCGCGTACACATTTGGTAAATCGCTGATAAGTCGCATATTATAAAAACATAATGGGAACGCTGCATTAGTAACGTTCCCATTATGAATATATGGATGCTATCTATGTACATACATACATTCTAGGAATGCACTTTTTAAAAACGCATATATGTTAAACATAATAATAGTAATATTTCCAACTGCATCATTCATTGAATATATCGATATGTTAACTTTTCAAATCTTTTAACAAAACTTAAAAAAATCACTTGTCTTTTATTTCTTAAAAATGATATATTTGTAGTGCTAATTTTCAATAAGACTGGACTTGTTATCCAGTTTGATTGCTCAGCAGTTTTGATGATTATCACTGCAGGGGAAGCTTTCTAGCTTCCCCGTTTTTATTTATTCGTTGAAAATTAGCTTCTACCATTCTTGATATAATTGTGATGCTGCAAGGTGTCTTATGACAGGAGTTGAAAATTAGCTTCTACCATCCTTGATATAATTGTCAAACAGTTTACAATCTTACTGGCGTGGTTGAAAATTAGCTTCTACCATCCTTGATATAATTGATCTGCGCTCGCTGCTATCGTGCATCTTGTTGAAAATTAGCTTCTACCATTCTTGATATAATTGAATCGCAAGTAGAGACGGACGCGCTAGAGTTGAAAATTAGCTTCTACCATTCTTGATATAATTGTCAGTCAACATATTATTTTTAATAATCAGTTGAAAATTAGCTTCTACCATTCTTGATATAATTGGGCATCGCATAAATAATGCTGGCGCGTCGTTGAAAATTAGCTTCTACCATTCTTGATATAATTGAAATCGTTAATATCGCCCTTTGTGCGTTGTTGAAAATTAGCTTCTACCATTCTTGATATAATTGTTAGTAAATTCTAAAAATGCAATAAATGGTTGAAAATTAGCTTCTACCATTCTTGATATAATTGCTATACTCACGAAGCAACGCCATGCCTTGTTGAAAATTAGCTTCTACCATTCTTGATATAATTGAAATCGTTAATATCTCCCCTATCGCGGTGTTGAAAATTAGCTTCTACCATTCTTGATATAATTGGTATATCGTCAAGAATGGTAGAATTCCAACCTTTATAAGACATTTTATGATTAAAAAAGCATAGCAATATCGGGAGTCTCCTCTTTCTTTTCTTGCCTGGCATTGTAATAACGTTGTGCAGATGACCATTGATGATCACTGACATGTAAAATGCGTATAGATCCACGTGGAGGAAGATTATCCTTAATTATTTTTACTGAAGTTCTATTTCCTGTTTGAGTGGGGCTATAACGAACATATACAGAAAATTGCACCATTGCATACCCCATATCAAGCAGCATATTGCGAAATACAGTTGCAGCGTGACGCTCTACTTTTGTTTTCACTGGTAAATCAAACATTACTAAACACCACATGCCACCACTGTCCTCATCGACTTTCATAATTCACTCCTTACGAATTGTGGTACTTGAAATTCTTCCACGTCTTTTTCCACATAAATACCATATGATTGAGCTAAATCAGATAAAGCACTAGGAATTGTATGTCCAGAACCATTAAACTGTTGATTAACACTGTCGATTAAATACTTTTTAACTGCTTTATCATTCGTAGTATCTGAGAATGATAATTTTGAAACAGCGTAATCAACAGCTGGTCTAAACGGTTCAATTATGTCATCTGCTAAGCAGAAATAATTAGTACCATTATGATGATTCATACCCATTGCTGGATTAAGACCAGCAGATAAAACTGCACGAATGGAAAAACCACGCAACACCATATAAGCATAGTCAAGTAAAGCATTCCTATCTTGACCAGACCCTGGTTTACGATGAAAATCTTCTTCCTTTGGAAAAATACGTTTCCAATATTCACGAGCAGCTTGACCTTCTCTATTCGTTACATCTCCAGAACGAACAGTATTAGATAGTCCTCGTAATAACCCACCCCCTTCTTTACTTAATAAATCAAGGCAAGCTGCTTGTCCACGTATTTTCGCACGAACAATCTGAGCCCACGCTGCTTTTCTTCGAGGCACACTCATTGTTGCCTGCGACAATTGACGGATGGTAATTCTCGTAGGAACATTAATCCACGAATGCATAGCACTTATAGGAACACATCGCCAATCACAGGTCATTACACAAGTACCATATTCAGCACACTGATGAAGCAGACCTGCAGAACAGTTACAATGCAAACCAATAAGCAATATTGCCGTTTCCGCTAGAGGAATTTCAACTTTCTGCTCTAATGCGTGATCACACACTAAAATCCTACCGCGAATATACCGTAATTCACCTTGTAAATTAGTACAATCAATCACACGCCAAGCGTTCTGCATAATTCCTCTATTCTCTATTTTCTCCAGTATCCCAACGCCAAGAAATAGGTAAATGAGAACGCGATGCCCAACGAGGCTCACCTAATGCATTACGTCGAATAGTTGCTGCTTTATACTGAGCCAATACATTAACCGAAACACGCCAACCTTTACCAGCTAGAATCTCATTAATAGATTTTTCATAAGAAGAATAATCAAAGTTATTGCGCTCACAATTCGAATACAACTTGTCAATTCCTTCAGAAGAAATCATCGATGGTTTAAGTATCAAAACTTTTTCAGTGTCTGTACCCACAACCACCCAATGCCTATATGCTGTACAATCTGCACCTATTTTGTTTAGGAATTCTACAAATTTACCTATATTTTCTGATAATGTAATATGACTAAAATCAACGATAATCTCATCGCCAGGCACAAGATATCCGAGATAATTAGCATTACCTGTTTGCACAGCATGAGCGACTTTAGTATTAGCATATCTCATTGAGATAGACTGCTCAGGCAAATCACACGAGAATAAATCTTCATGAATATGTCTATGCAAATCATTTTGAAATACACGAATCATTCCATAAGATTTTTGAACTTTTCCACTTTTCAACTTTTTAAAGCATTCATAAATGCGTAGATGGTGGATAGAATTACCAATCTCTGCAGAACCTTCTCGTACGAAAAGCTGCGCTGCTTGTGCTTCGAAAAAAGTAATCGAATCATCAGCATTTAACTTCTTATTATGCAACAGGATAGTTCTATTTGGATTTTCAGGAAGACCATTGTTTACATCATAATCAGGATTCCTTGTCAAAGCACAATAAAGTGCAGGAGTAGAAGAACGTCGGATTGTTTCACTGTCGATTTCATCACCGACATGCAACTTCAATAATGCATGTACCTCATATTGGTGAACAGAAGAATTACTGTATCTCAAACGAATAGAATTAACCACAGCAATACGATCAGCTCTCATTTCTTCATTAAGAAGTTTCAATAGCGCATTCATACGAACAGACCAATTAGCATATTGCTGATATCCTTGATCATTTGCCGTTGGATATTCTTTCCAATCAATACCACCGGGAACCACTTTATTGCCTTGTAATAACTGTGTTTCACGCAGATTGCATTTAATTGCAAGTATTTGAGCTATTCCTGGAGTCATCATTGCAATTACTGATGCATCAACTGCATGATGTCGTCTATCAAAACGAGTTTTTCTTCTACCATCAAAGAACTCTAGTTTTCCGTCAATTCCAGACATTCTTCTTGCTATAGCAGTAAGCGATCCAGCATAAACTCCAACATTTATTTGAGATTTATTACTTATATCGGAAATACCATTGTTTGTTTGATAATTCTGTGAATTATAATACCAATCAATTCTACGATGCAATTCGTTTGCCATCCATGCAACCGATTCAATAGAACGATTATCAAACGCTTCATCACCAACTTTTTGTTTCAAGCGAGATATAACTTCTTTTTTGAATTGATTAGCACCGTGTTTATCGTATGATTTAGGCGGGAAAATAAAAGCACGAACCCGATTAATAGCGGAATCTACACTAATATCATGATTCTTGCAATATGTAGACTGTTCGCACCAAGTTGCAAAAGGAGTATTACACTTTTGAGCGTTACACGATGAGCAAGTAGCAACTAAATTCTCACGAGTATTCGTCGAACCTGGTCCCTTACGTGGAACAATATGGTCTAGCTCACAAGTATTATAAGTAATCTCAGAGCCACAATACAAACATTGTCCATTCTGACGTTGAACAGCTTCATAACGGCGTATATCTGCATCTGAAATAGAATCACTCGTGCCCAAATGCAAAGAATTCCGCATCATTGCTTTAAGATTTTCTTTGCCTTTGGTTCGTTTATCTAATAATTCTTTATATGAATTCGCCATTTTTTTAGATTGGAATCCAGAACGAACATGTTCAATATTAATACGTACAGGATTACCCCAACGATTTTTAGCACTTATAAGGAATCGATGCACAATTTTCAATACTCGATCAACTGAAGGATTACCTGTTGGCTCTGCAATAGAAGCTTCAGATGAACGCCAATTATTTGGTAAATTAAATAACTTTTTGCGCGCTTCAAATAAATCATCATCAGTTTCAAGCATTTGCTTATTGAGTTCATCTAATGTTTCCAAACTATAAGCAGCACGACCATTAGGTAATGAAATATTTTCCAATGCCGCAATTTCTGTTTCATCCATTGAATCAATAAACGCTATTGCCGAACCGTACTTATCTTGATATTCAGGATTATCATGAATTGCCTCTATGTCTACCGTGTTGCTCAATATATCAATAAGAGCTTCTTTATCTTCTTGCGTACGATTAGCATCTAACCACCAAGTGAGCAACGATTGTCTTAAAGATTTATTATTCGCATAAATAATAGCTAACTCACTATTCAACATTGGAGGACGATTACCAACAGATTCTCCATCTCCTATTTGTGATCCTACTCCACGCAACTTATAGCGTTCAATTCCGAGGCAATCAGCTACATCAATCCAAGTGTATAATGGTGCTTCAGTGCTTTTCTTTTTTGATGACTTATCAATTGAAGTCGTTAATAATTTATAAACATTCTGTTTTTCTTCTATCGTCAGACAACGTTCTTTTGAATTTTCTCTTATGCGAAGATTAGAAATAGTAGATATGATTCGATATTTCTGAAACGCTAACGATGCCTTTAGCGCACGCTTACCCTTTCTTGTTATAGCATCCTTACCAACACGATTTTCTGCAGAGCCACGCGGAGATTTAGCATAGAAAACGGCATTAATAATCTGCTCTCTAACATACTTGTCATCAATATGTTGCACATTGAAAATATTGAGAATCTCAAGCATGCTGTCACTTTGCATTAACTTACGTGGTAAAACAGGATCTAATAAGTTGGGATGATTTTTCTTTTTATCGTCTGTAGTTATACGTAAACGACGCGAGGGTTTACCTTGTTGCGATAAAAGATAATCACGTACTAATTGCGCAGGCGTAGAACCTTCACAACCTACTCCTGACGCAAGCTTTTCAATATTTTTTAACAACTCATTGTAAAATTCAGAATACTCAGTCTCTTGCATCATTGACTTTATTGACTGATAAGGATTGCGCCAACCACGATGTCGAGCAATATGACGAATTGCAACACTTAACATTTGTTTACGCTGTTCTTCATCCGCAATATATTCATCAGCAAGTTTTGCACGAAAAATCCATGGAATAAACGAATCAGAAAAATCTAAATCCTTGTTCTCAACAACAGGCCAACCCAATGATTGCAATAGAAAATCAAGTTTCTGCAAACGACGTCTGCGCTGACGATATAACCTGCGCACACGCCGCGCGACACCAGAAATTGCTTTACGCGTATCAGATTCTTTTGCACCATTTGGATCAATACCAGCATCATGAATAACACTCATTGCTTTAAGTATTCTTATAGGTTCCCCGTAATCATCCAAACGAATTGCAGCAAGACCTACTGAATTTAAACCGACGTCAATGCCGATAGCATAAGAAATATTGCCTTCCATATATAAAATCATAATCAATTATTTATATAAATAAAATAAATATCTATAAATTTTCATGTAATAAATATCTATGGCATAGCATTAACTTAATAACGAGAGTGCCGCACTAACGGCATTGCGCGCAACGTTGACTTGTTCTACAATGCATTCGACGTTAAAGAAGGCGACGAGATGTGGCTCGATCCAAGCGAGCGCGTACACATTTGGTAAATCGCAACATTTTGTAAGTCGCAAATAATATAAACAAATAATATAAACAAAAAAGCCTGCAAACGTTTAATACGTAAGCAGGCTTTTATATGATTCTTTTTATGTTTGTGTGACTTGCTAATCAGCCCAAATAATCAGACCAGCTAATCAAACTCACACGCCAAATGCGTATGTCTTAACATCCGACAAGTTGCCGTTCTGATCATATGCCTCAAAATGAGTCCAATAGATACCTGGACGTGGGCTCCACAAAGCCCAAGGACCATCAAATCCCTCAACCCACTGCTTAGCGTTGTAATCGTAGATCTTAATCTTGGTAGAACCATTAGGATTATTAGTAGTTGCGCCAAGAAGAACACTATTACCCTGCCATGCAGCGTACGTTCCAGCAATAACAGTCTGACTTGGAACCGTGTAGTGGAAAGCAATTGTCTTCTCTAAAATAACTTTCTTGGTAGAAGGATCGCGTACTTCGCAATGCAACCAATAGTCGCCTGGCCTTGTAACCCAAGAAGCCCAGTTTCCAGTACTCCAATCAGCAATAGTTGCCCACTGCTGAGTACTCAAATTGTAAGAAAGCCAACGATACTCAAGAGGCTTATCGCTATAGGCATTTGCGCCAACAGCAATGTCGTTGTCTCGAATAATCCACGCAAAATCAAGGTGAGGAGTGTTATCTAGCTTGCCATTTTGATAGTCGGTATCTCCAACATAATTTGACAAAGTTAAAGCAGATACTTTTCCGTGAGGACCGCCAGCAGCCTCGCCATAACCGAAGGAAATGTTTTCTGGGTTCAAAATTTGATATAAGTGAGCGTTATCACCATTTATCATGCCATTAGCTTGGCGCAATTGGGATTCCTCTTCGTTTGCCCAATCGTGCATAGATTCTTCTGGATCTTCGCCCCAAGCAAGGTTTTCACCCCAAGCCTTACGACCAGTGTAGTCTGGAAGGCTTACGCCATCTGGACCCAAATGATCAATCTTGCCATGCTTAGCAGTCTCTTCTGCGCGACGATACGCATCTTCTTCGTTTGCGCGATCGTAGCGAATACCATCAATATATTGCTCTTTTGTAAGACCCTTAGAAGTAACATAATCCGCAAGAGGCATGCCGTTCATAAGTGTAACGCCATCTTGATAATACTTTAAGCGCAAATTACGTATTTCGCCTAAAATGTAGCTTGCGACTTTATTGTCTTTAATCTGCCAATTTGTATTAACATTTGCAACGCTGTTATTAGGCAAATCAACCAATGTACTAGCAGATACTGCAGTAGATCCAATCATTGCTGCACAAGCAACAGCCGATGTTGCAACAGCCAGGCATTTCTTTACAGAAAACACATGCAACTTATTCCACATAAGTGTAGTCCTCTCTCGTATACGAACATAACTATCTCTTAGCAATTTTATGTTCAGCATTACAGTAAGTAGAAGTAAGTAAAATCTAGGCTCACTCTATGCTAAACAAAACAAAAACCGCTCCTTTAAGTATACCAATCTACATATATTTTTTAGACTTTTAATCCGATACTCGCTTTTGCAGATTTTGTCAAGACTTTTTAATCAATGTGAATAAAACATAGGCTTTAACCACATTTATAAAAATATATTGCGCAACTATTTTCCATAATTCATAGTTGATTCTACTGCGGCGAATTTGCCAAAAGCCACGATAATCAACACGGTTTTTCGCGATGAACTTCGAGACTTAAATTAGTCGCAGTCCAAACTCTTGAAAGGTTGAAAAATATGGCACAGCAACAAGCAACATTAACAATCAGCGGATACGTTGGAAGCGACCCTGTAAACTTTAGTCGAAATGAAAACGCGCCCGCATGCTCACTAAGAATCGGAAGCACATCTTCTTACTATCATAACGAAGAAAAAGCATGGAAGGAGCGCCCAACAACATGGATGACTGTAAAAGCGTACAAGTCGCTAGCATCAAACGTGTTAAAAAGCGTGCATAAGGGAGACGCAATCGTAGTTTGCGGAAATTTAAACACGGAATCTTGGCACAAAGATGGAGAAGACCGATCGCGAGTGGTTCTAGAAGCAACATCAATCGGACACGACCTAAATCGCGGAATCAGTGAATTTACTAAGACTTCGTACGCTAGAAACAGAAACGTTGCAAACGCAGAGTCTAAAAACAAAGACTATAGCGAAAATGGAGATAGTCAAAATCAAAACTTTGCAATGAAAAATCCAATGTCTTCTAAATCACAGTCTTCTATTCAAGATAATTCTAAAGAAGATTCTCAAGAAAATGAAGAGATAAATGATTTTGGAGGCCACTTAGATGAAGAAGAATACAACGATATTGAAGGAGGCGCCAATGACTTTTAGAAAGTTTTAATAGCATTAAACATTAGGCTTAAACATTAGGCTTTAGTACACCATATTTGGAAAAATTTTGTTGATAATCATAGCAATATTGCCGCTGAAAATAATGCGCACACATGCAAAACATGCAAAGCATTATATCAACGGCAATATTGTTTTAATCGTTCAATTGTTTAATCGCTGATTAGTTGTTACAAATTATTGCGATTACAATTGCTCGCGAACGCGCTCTACAATGCGGCTAGCAGCCTCATCAACTGGAACTGCTTCAACATTTGAGCCGTTACGATCGCGGATTTCAATCGTGCCATTGTTCACAGTATCTCGGCCAGCTACAGCAATCAGCGGCACGCCAACAAGCTCCGCATCCTTAAACTTTACGCCTGGAGAAACCTTTGGACGATCGTCGAAGATTACTTCGATTCCCTGCTTGCTAAGCTCTTCAACAACTTTCTCGGCAGCATCGAAAGCAACTTGATCTTTGCCAGTAGCAACAACGTGAACTTGAGCTGGGGCAATCGCCATAGGCCATGCAAGGCCAGCATCATCGTGATGTGTTTCTGCAAGGCACGCAATCACGCGGCTAACGCCAATACCGTAGCAGCCCATCCAAACTGGCACAGCTTTGCCGTTTTCGTTAAGAACGCTTAAGCCCAAAGCCTTAGAATACTTTAAGCCAAGCTGGAACACCTGTCCGATTTCCACGCCACGCTCAAAGCTCAATGGGCCAGAACCATCTGGGCTCATATCACCATCGCGAACCTGTGCTGCCTCAACAACGCCGTCCGCTTCAAAATCGCGGCCGTAAACAGCGTTGTAAATGTGCTTACCGTCTTCATCTGCTCCTGTAATCCAGGCGCTTCCCTTTGCAACGTGAGCATCCATCAAGTAGCGGACAGGATTTTCAATTCCACTACCATCTTTGCGAGCTTGAGGACCTAACACGCCAGCGCCAATATATCCCTTAACAAACTCAGGATGAGACTTTAAGTCATCCTCGGTTGCTTCTTCGATTTCTGCAGGAGCAAATTGAGCTTCAAGACGCTTCATATCTACCTGGCGATCTCCTGGAACACCAATAGCTACGATTTCGCGCCAAGGCTCCTCGTGCTCGCCGCCGACAGCATCTGCAGGGTGCTTAACGGCAATAATCAAGTTCTTCAAAGTATCGCTTGCTTGCCATTCGCGTCCGTCTTTGCGTGGATGCAAATCGTTAGAAACTTTAACCAAAGCTTCAATCGTCTTAGCATCTGGAGTATCAAGAGCTTCCATTTTAGGAGTTGCCGAGCAGTCAACATCTTGCATTTCTGGTGTGGTCAAAGCCTCAACGTTCCAAGCTTTTCCAGAAGGAGCAAGTGCAAAAGTATCTTCGCCAATTGCCATTGGAGCCAGGAATTCCTCGGAATCCGATCCGCCCATAGGGCCAGAAACAGCGTGAACAATCACGTATTTAATGCCTAAACGGTCAAAAATTCGAGCGTAAGCAGCGCGCTCTTCAACATAAGCAGACTTTAAGCCGTCTTCGTCAATCGAGAACGAGTAAGCGTCTTGCATAATAAACTCGCGGCCGCGAATAAGGCCAGCGCGCGGACGGAACTCGTCGCGATACTTCGTTTGAATCTGGTACAAAGTTAGTGGCAAATCCTTGTACGAAGAATACATATCTTTTACAAGAAGAGTAAAGACTTCTTCGTGCGTTGGAGCAAGAAGATAGTCAGCCTCATGGCGATCTTTAAGGCGGAAGATGTTGTCGCCGTACTCTTCCCAACGGTTTGTAGCCTCGTATGGCTCGCGTGGAAGAAGCGCTGGGAAGTGAACTTCTTGAGCGCCAATACCGTTGATTTCTTCGCGAATAATCGCTTGAACTTTATTGAGTACCTTTAGACCAAGCGGCAACCACGTCCACACGCCTGGAGCAGATTTACGAATGTAGCCTGCGCGCTGCATAAGTTTTGCGGAATTAACGTCCGCGTCTGCTGGATCTTCGCGCAGCGTACGAAGGAACAGCTTAGACATACGAAGTACATTAGAACCCATGCGTTCCAATCTATTTGCGCACGAGGACATAAACACTTGTTTACGCTACTAAACAAATTCACAATAGGTAATTTTCAACTAAAACTCGTCATTGAATCCAAACTCATCGTTGCTAGTACTTGCAAAAATATCAAGTTCCTGCTGACTGGCGAATTCGTTTTCTAACGTGTTTTTTACTAAAGAATTAGCACCACTGTTAGCAAGAAGCTTACTTGCTTTCTCAGAAGCCTCGCGCAAAGAGCTATCAAGAATCACAGCATCCGCGCAAACGCTAAACGCGCGGTCATTAATGCCCTCTAAATAAAGCCCGCTCAAATTTTCCACACGCGAAAGCGCAACATAGCCCATTCCAGGCGCAAAAGTACGGCGCAAATCCATAACTGCACTATCAAGCGTCATTCCTTGCGACTTATGAATCGTAATTCCCCACGCGCATCTAAGTGGCACTTGATTTACGCTAGCAAGAACAGTTTCGCCATCTGTCATCTCCCAAGCAGCAGGCTTAAGAGTAACAATATTGCCGTTTTCAAACTCAACAATCGGCCAGCCACCTTTGGATTCAGGTGCAAATCGCAAAACTCGCCCAACAGAACCGTTCACATATTGCTTATCTTGGTCATTTCGCAAAGCCATTACAGCCGCACCAGCCTTTAATACAAGACGCTCAGGCGCAAGCATGTTCTTTTTTAAGCGCTCTACAAGATTTTTAGGGCCAGCTTCCGTTGCTACAAATTCGTGAGGCTCCTCATCAATCGCAGCAAGTTGCACATTATTTAAGCCGTCCGCTTGCGCGTTTGTTGGAAAAAGATGAACCGAAACTTCGCTATCTTGAGGATATTCGCCAAGGCGACTAGCAAGAACTTGCTTATCTTCATCGCTCACTATGCCACTTCGAATATCCGTTAAAACGCTAAGAAGCTTGCCATCATCTTGCCTATGTTGCTCTGTTAAATAGCACACAACAGGTTTTAGAGAATCCCACGCAAACGATTCCGTAATATAGCCTTCGGGATTTTTGCCAGCAGCAGCATACTTTTCGCGCGATGTAATAAACTCCGGGCTAGGCTCGAATACATCGCGATTTCGCGTAGACGTGCTAACTGGAGGCAGCTGGAAGAAGTCGCCAGAAACCACCACTTGCAGTCCACCAAAAGGCAAATCATTTTTGCGCACCTTGCGGCACACTTCGTCAACCATGTCGAAAAGCCAAGCGTGAATCATGGAAACTTCGTCCAACACAAGCACGTCTGTGGCTTTTATGCGCTTTGCGCGCCTAGCTCTAATGGTTTTAAGAAGCGAATCGGTAAGCGCGTTTGCAACGCCTGTTCCACTCCACGAGTGAATGGTTTGGCCGTTCAAATGCGTTGCTGCAATGCCCGTTGAAGCCGTTACTGCAACGCTTAAACCGTTCTCGCGCATTGAGCGCACAGCACGGTTTAAAACATACGTTTTTCCCGACCCAGGAGCGCCCGTTAAGAACACACTTGCGCCCGCGTTTATTATTTCTAACGCTTCCGATTGCTTCATTGGCAGCACCTTTTATTTGCGCTATTTGCGCATTTACGTTTAATGCGTTTAATAGTCACGCTTTGTTTAATAATCGCGCTTTTCTGCGGAATTTACGTCTTCTAGAGCTTCGCCTCTGCGCTCGTAGTCGCGAAGCAAGCTCGTGCTCTCAATGTGTTGCGCGCCCGCTTTTGCTTGTGCTTCGCTTGGCCCTGGAGCTGGAACGAACATCATGTCTCGGTAGTAGCGCAACTCGTCAATCGACTCAATAATATCCGCGAGCGCACGGTGGCCTCCGTGTTTCGCTGGCTTATTGCGGTAAACGTCTGGGTAAAGTCTGCGCGAAATCTCCTTCAATGTGCTTACGTCGATTACGCGGTAATGCAAATTTGCCATTAAATCTGGCATGTAGCGGTCGAGGAATTTTTTGTCGGAGCCAACGGAGTTTCCAGCAAGATGCGCTTTCCCGTGCTCTGGCAAAAATCGCTTTACGTACTCAACAACCTGCTTTTGTGCTTCTTCTAGCGGCAAACCGTTTTTATTCCACTCGTCAACAAGACCGGAAGACGTGTGCATATTGCGCACAAAATCGTTCATATTAGCCACAGCAGCATCGCTTGGCTTAATAACTAAATCAATGCCATCGTCTAGAACTTTCAAATTAAAGTCAGTTGGAACTACAGACACTTCGCATAATTCGTCGTGGAAAATATCGAGACCAGTCATCTCGCAATCAATCCAAATTAAGCGCGATTCTTCCGGCGTAAACGTAAGATCTTCCTTAGCTTCTGCCATTTTCGTTCCTTTCCTAATATTTTTTTGAACCCATCAGCCTACATCTTCCCTCAGACTATGAGCTGAGGCGAGCGAAATACTGATTTAATCATCTAATAAATCCTGCATAAGTTCATCTGTGTTATTAAATGATTTTCCCTCATGTGCTTCAGATTGACGACGTGCTTCGTCAGAAAGATCAACAGGTTCAGAGACTTTGCCAATCTTAAAATTGCGAATTGCTTCATCCATACTTTTAAGAGTTTTAGAAGAGATACTCTTTGGAACAGTAAGCTCACGAGGTTCTAATAAAATGCAACCGTTATCACATTCTTTAACATTGTAATAAGGGTATTTAGCTCCGCGCAGAGTTACACGCTTTTTGCTATCAAGACGAACGTCATAATCTTTCACTACTTCCACAAATCACCTCATTTTTAGTGGGATATCCCACTAACTATACAATAATTTTATACGAATTGTCAAAACAAAAACGACGAAAAGTTAGAAAGTAGCAAATAAGACTTAGCTAACTCTTCGCCGTTTAATGCAAAAATACTTGCGACTTATACGCGACTTATCCGCGCAACTCGCGCACAACTTGCGACTTAGTTGTGGAAACCGCTGTAGTTTGGCGCTTCTGCAGTCATCACAATATCGTGAGGATGCGATTCCCTAAGGCCTGCATCCGTAATGCGAATAAAGCGACCGCGCTCCTGAAGCTCCTTAATGTTGTGAGCGCCAACGTAGAACATAGACTGATGCAAACCGCCAAGCAACTGGTAAAGCACAGCGTTAAGTGGACCGCGGTATGGAACTTCGCCTTCCACGCCTTCTGGAACCACCTTATCGGAGCTAGTAACATCTGCCTGGAAGTAACGATCCTTAGAATAAGACTTCTTACCGCGAGGCGCCATTGCGCCAAGCGAGCCCATGCCACGATAAAGCTTGTATTGCTTTCCGTGAAGCAAAACCTTCTCGCCTGGAGCTTCCTCACATCCAGCCAAAGTGCCGCCGAGCATAACGGTATTTGCGCCTGCAACCAAAGCCTTAGCAATATCTCCAGAATAGTGAATACCGCCATCAGCAATGCATGGAATTCCAGCAGCCTTGCAAGCTTGAGCAGCGTCGTAAACAGCGGTAAGCTGAGGCACACCAACGCCAGCAACCACGCGCGTAGTGCAAATAGAGCCTGGGCCAACGCCAACCTTTACAGCGTCAACGCCAGCGTCAATCATCGCCTGCGCACCTTGGCGAGTTGCAATATTTCCGCCAATAATTTGCACGCCGTTAAAAGCCTTATCTGCCTTAATTCTGCGAATCATGTCTAGTGCCAAGCGAGCTTCGCCGTTTGCTGTATCAACAACAAGAACGTCTACACCAGCTTCCATAAGAGCGCACGCACGTTGCCAAGCATCTCCAAGGAAACCAATTCCAGCAGCCACACGAAGTCTACCCTGGTCGTCTTTAGTGGCATCTGGGTACTGCTCAGTCTTAACAAAGTCCTTAACAGTAATCAAACCTGTAAGCTTTCCTTCGGCATCAACCAGCGGCAACTTTTCAACCTTGTTTTCCGCAAGCAAGCGATGTGCGTCTTCTTTAGAAATATTAGAAGGACCAGTTACAAGATTTTCGCGAGTCATAACGTCTTTGACTTTCAAGCGATCGTAATCCTCGGAAGCAATAAAACGCATATCGCGATTGGTAATAATGCCAACTAAACGATTTTCGCCATCTACTACTGGCAAGCCCGAAATATGGAAGCGCCCGCACAATTTATCTAAATCGGCGAGCGTTGCATCTGGGTGAACAGTAAGAGGGTCAGTAATCATGCCAGACTCACTGCGCTTAACAATATCTACTTGCGCAGCCTGATCATCAATGGAAAGATTGCGGTGAAGTACGCCAATTCCGCCATTTCTAGCCATTGCAATAGCCATATCCGACTCAGTTACTGTGTCCATTGCTGCAGAAATTGCAGGAACTTTCATAGTGATTTCGCGAGTTAGATGAGTAGTTGTATCTACTTCGGATGGAATTACATCGGTTTCGTTTGGAAGCAGAAGCACATCGTCGTACGCGAGGCCGAGCTTTTCGAAAATTGGAGGAACAGGAGTATACGCAGATTGCATGTTCATATCAGTTGTAACCATAGGGTCACTATACGTTTTTGCTATGACGTTTGCAAAAGCCGCGTTTCATACACAATATTTAGTGGCCATTTTGATATAAAACTACTACAGCGCTATTATCTACGATTATCTACGACTATCTACGACTAATGCGACGGGTACTGCGATTAGCATCAATTCAAACACTACTCCACTTTTTACGAATTTCGTAGCTCTGGCAACCGCCTGCGCAAATATGGCATCATTGTAAGAATTGTAAGCAACGCCGCCGCAATAATCATGCCAACAAGCACGTAAACTGCTTTAAAGAACAGAATCATTATTGAGCCAAAAGATATAAGCGCCGCCCATCCCCACAAAATAAGCACTGCTCCTTGCACCGAGTGCCCAATGCGCAACATTCTGTGATGCAAATGCATGCGGTCTGGATGCATTGGCGACTGCCCTTTTGCAAGCCTTCTGCATATTGCTAAACACATGTCTAACACTGGCAAAAACAGCACTAAAATCGGAAGCAAAATAGGCATAAATACTGGCAAATAGATGCTTGTGTGCACTGCAGATGGATCTAAGTGGCCTGTCATTATAATAGACGCGCAAGTTATTAAATACCCGATTAGCATGGAGCCAGAATCGCCCATAAAAAGCTTTGCAGGATGCCAATTGTGCAAAATAAACCCTAAGCACATTCCCACCATTGCAACGTCTATAAGAGTTGCCATTGAAGCGTAGCTTGGAGATGTGCGCGCAAGAATATAAGAGTATGTTGCGAATGCGATTCCGCCAATTGCCACAATTCCAGAAGCCAGTCCATCTAGTCCGTCTACAAAGTTGACTGCATTAATTGAAGCCACGATTAGTATTGCGGTTATTGCGATTGAAAGACTCGGAGACGCTGTAACTAGAGAGCCAAGCGGCAATGCTACGATTTGCAATCCTCCCCACGCAACAAAAACAGCTATTAGCAATTGACCTGCAAGTTTTAGCATCCAATCTAAGTCCCAAATATCGTCGCAAACTCCCAAAAGGCATATTAGTACAGCTCCAGCCAAAACCACCCACGGCTGGTGTGTTCCTGCAAAAAGCCCCGAAATAAAAGGCATGGAGCTTGCAAACGCCATTGATACCGCAAAGCCGAATAGCATTCCAACTCCACCCATACGGGGCGTAGGTATTGTGTGCACGTCGCGAGCGCGCACTTTTCCAACGGCTCCTATGCGAATCGCAAGATGACGTACAAGCGGCATTATTAGCCACGTTGCGCCTCCTGCGATTGCTGCTATAAATAGGTATACCCTCATTTCTTGCGACTTTCTGCTCTTATCTGTTCTTCACTTATAACGCCTTCGCGCAAAATCACGATTCCGTCCGCGTCTGCTGAATCCGCGCTAACTACCGTGCTTGCTACATGCGAGCGCGTTGGCCCAGCGTTTAAGTACAGTGGAATTTCGTCTCCAAAAGCCTCGAACGCTTCTTCCACGCTGTCTGCGCTCTCGTTTCCGCTGCGATTTGCGCTAGATGCAGCCAATGGCCCCGTAACACGCAAGATTTTCATTAGCTCTGGGCAATCTGGCACGCGCACACCTTGTGTTGCTTCGCATTGCGTTGCTTCACGTTGCTCATTGTTCTCGTCTGCTTTACAAAGCGTAGCAAGCCTTGTAGCTACCGAATCTTTTTTTGCGCGCGCGATTGGCGAGTATCCGCCTGGCAGGAATTTTTCCGCAAGCACGTCTAATGGGCCTGGCAAGTAAAGCCCAAGTTTTTCTAAGTCGTCTACGCTGCTCATAAGTATTTGCAAGGCTTTTGTACGCGGCCTGCGTTTTAGTTGGTAGATTTTCGCTACTGCATCCTCGTTAAATGGATCGCACGCCACTCCGTAAACTGTGTCTGTTGGCACTACGATTACGCCGCCTGCGTTGATTATTTGCGCTGCAAGTTGCAATGATTCTTCGTTAATCGTGCAAATTTTACTCATTTTTAGCCTCTTTTTTGCATACTACAATTTTTTGCATACTACAAATCTTGCTCTGTTTGTTAAGTCGTTTTTGACTTTTGCGCTGCTAAATCCTACGTTTTTTGCATAATCTGCAAGCGCTTCTCCTTGCGTAATATCGTGTTCCATAATCATTATTCCACCCCTACGCAAATACGCAAAACTCGCTTTCATAATTTTTTGCGGTATTAGCAGTCCGTCTTTAGATCCACCATATAACGCCATTTTTGGATCGTAGTCGCGAGCTTCAATCTGCTCTAGCGGCTTGCTTTCTGGCACGTATGGTGGGTTTGTGATTACTACGTCTACTTTCTCTTTAATCGCAGCTGTTTCAGACAGATTAACGTTTGTAGCATCGCCTAATATTGCGTGATATCTGTTTAAAATATCATATTTTTCCGCGATTTTGTTGTAGTTTTTTTGCAAATATTCAAAAGCTTCTGGCGATTTTTCAACAGCCCACACTTGCGCGTTTGCAACTTCGCTTGCAACCGATAGTCCAATTGCTCCCGAGCCTGCACACAAGTCTAAAACAATAGGATTTTTTAGATTATTTGCGCGAATCCAATCTATTCCCTCTTGAACTACCACTTCTGTCTCGGGCCTTGGCACAAAAACGCCTTTACCTACTATTAGGTCTATGTAGCGAAAAGTAGTGCATCCAATAATGTGCTGCAATGGCTCGCGCGAAGCACGCCTAGATATAAAATCGCTATATTTGCTAGCATAATCGGGCAAAAAATCCTTAAAATCGCCAAGTATTAGCGCCTTGTTTAAGTCTGCTAAGCTTATGCCACAAGCGTGTGCTAAAAGTACACGAGCGTCATATTGTGGAGAATCTACGCCTGCTTTACAAAGACACGCAATAGCATTTTGCAAGAGTTCGCGCATAATACAAGCAATTCCTAGATGCTAATTCCTACAAGCCAATTTCTACAATTTAATTTCTGCAAGCCAACACAAGCAACGAGTTTAAAGATATTACTATTTACTTGGCTTTAGCTAAGCGATCGGCTTCATCCGCCTGAATATCGCTGTCTATAACCGCTTGCAAATCGCCGTTAAGCACCTGGTCAAGATTGTATGCCTTGTAATTCGTGCGATGGTCCACAATACGATTTTCTGGGAAGTTGTATGTGCGGATTCGCTCAGAACGATCCAACGAGCGCACCTGCGAGTGGCGCATATCTGCTGCCTCCGCTGCCTCCTGCTCGTGCTTCATAGCAAGCAAGCGCGACTTTAGCACGCGCAAGGCTGCCGCACGGTTTTGAATCTGCGACTTTTCATCTTGCATGCTAACAACAATTCCCGTTGGAATATGCGTCATGCGAACCGCGGAATAAGTAGTGTTCACGGACTGTCCGCCAGGGCCAGAGCTCATGAAAATATCGATTTTAAGGTCTTTTGGATCGATTTCGATTTCGTCGTCGTCTTCGTCTGCTTCTGGGAACACAATTACACCAGCTGCCGAAGTTTGAATACGACCTTGCGATTCAGTAACTGGGATTCGCTGCACGCGATGCACTCCGCCTTCGTACTTCATGCTTGCCCACACGCCGTCTTCTGGAGCAGGAGTGCCTTTTGCGCGAATCGCAAGCTGCACGTCTTTTACGCCGCCAAGCTCCGTCGCGTTTTCGCTTTGGATTACGGTAGTCCATCCGCGCTTTTCCGCGTAACGCATGTACATGCGCAATAAATCGCCAGCAAACAGAGCCGCTTCTTCGCCACCCGTACCAGCTTTGATTTCCATAATCATGTCTCGCGCATCGTCTGGATCCCTAGGAATCAGCGCTGTGCGAAGCTTTTCTTTTGCTGCTGGAATCTGCTCTTCTAAATGTTTTGCTTCTTTTGCTAAGTCTTCGTCTTCGCTTGCCATCTCGCTAGCTACTTCGTAGTCTTCGCAAAGCTGCTTGTAATTTAAGTACGCGCTTACGATTGATCCGAGTTCTGCATGCCTACGACCGAGCTTGCGGATTGCGTCTGGATTAGACGCTACTTCTGGCTCTCCCATGCGATTTTCAATATCGCGGTATTCGTTTAGAGCTGTAACCGCTGCTGGGAATTGCTCATCTATTGACTCGGCCATTTTGTTCCTTTGTAGTCGCGCATAACGCGGATTTTTAAATCGAAAATATTAAATTAAATATTGTAAGATACGCACATGTTTAGCACATAAAACGCCAGCCCCGATTCCGCTGATTACACGAAAGCAGGGCTGGCGATTAAAAAGCTACTTAGTCTTCTTACCGTAGCGCTTCTCGAAGCGAGCCACGCGGCCGCCGGTATCGAGAATCTTCTGCTTGCCGGTATAGAATGGGTGGCACTTTGAGCACACGTCAACCGTCATATGATCGCCATCAGCGGTGGAACGAGTTACAAAAGTGTCTCCGCAAGAGCAGGTAACCTGCACTGCGTGATAGTCGGGATGAATACCCTGCTTCATAATGTCTCCTATGGAATTCGGGCGACCCGGGTCGCAAAGCCCCAATAGCTAAGCGTGAACCGGAACCTTCGCTATTTTAGTTACTACCCTCGACTCGCTTAGTTATTCTTACCGTCTTCGCGCTTTCTCCTATGCTTTGCAGCGAACCCAGCAAAACCAACAGACGCTAACAAGCTTGCGATTAACGCAGATTGCGAAGCGTCAACACCCGTTTGAGGCAGCAAATCTCCCTTAACTCCCGTCTTTTGCTTATCTTGCAAAGGCACAACAGGAACAGGAGCTGGCACAGGTGCTGGCTCATACGCTGGAACAACATAATCCGAAGGAACCGTTGAATAATCAGGCTCAGGCGTTGGCGTTGGATCAGGCTTTGCCGAATCCACTACGTCAATATACACAACAATCTCCGCTCTACGCCCATACTGGTCAACAGTTGTAAACTTAACTTCCACTTTAGGCTTGCCGTCTACAATCTTAGGCGTGCCAGAAATCTTGCAAGTAGTGCCTGTGCAAGAAGGAAGAAGGCCATTAGAGCCACCATCCGAAATGAAATTGTTTATTGTAAAGTTAGTATTATCTACTTTAACGGTCGTATTCCCACTCGAATTCTCCGTTAAGTTTGCAAGCGTAAACGTTGCAGGAATACCCGAAATCGCAGAACTTCTAAACTCAAACCTCATAGGTTTCATCTCCTCGAAGTTTGCAGTAATCGTAGTTTCTTCAAGGCTAATAGTTATGCCATTTTCTTTTCCACCAAGATCAAGAAGATTCTTCAACGTAGCAAACGAAGAACGCTCAGACGCCCTAATCTTCTTTGCAATAAAGCTTAGGCCAGCAAGCTCCGCACGCTTAGCTAGGAACTCTTTTTGGTCACTTGTTGCAGAATTATTAGTATTCAAATCCAAAGAATAATTCTTAGTAACACTTGACCAATCCTTGAACACATAGCCAGCATTTGCAAGTACGTCTGGAATATAATTATTTATTTCAGACATTCTATCTTTACGTACCCAATATGTATGTACTTGTGACTTCATTTCTCCACCACTACCAGCTACATACGTTACCTTCGTGTAGTTTTGCGCAATATACTTAGATTCTTTAGTATCATTTGCAGGCAAATCTTTATCTGCAATAACGTTCGGCAAAACGCGCACGCGAATTGGAGTTTGCGTTGTGATAGTTTGTCCTTCAACGTCAGTTGGCCTCGTAACATCTACAACAACAGTTGCAGTTCCAGGGCTATATACGCGCTTGCTATTACTTGTATCTGCAGAATCCTTAGGCTTAACGCCTTGACCGTAAATGTGATTTATCTCCACCTTAACATTCGTAGGATCCGTATTATTCACAAGCTGATCCAAATCTGGAATCGCATCGCCCGCGCTAACGATTGTTTCTGGAATAGTAATGTCGGAAACACCAGTTTGCTCAGCAACAAACATAAGCGGAGCTGAGATATTCCAGGAATCATTAGTAGCAGCATCAAGTTTATCACCTTGAGCTGTAAACATACGCCACTTGCTAAATCCATAAAGCTCTTTGCCAGTATCACCAGCAACTTTCTTCATAAACTTAATATTGTCAGTGTCTTTTTTAGAAGGACGAATATATAGAAGCTTCGGCTTATATTCGCCATTCTTCCAGCGGTGACCAATCTCTGGAAGGAACACTGCAGGAACGTATCCTTCCAATGTTTTCTTCGTTGTAGAAGCGTCGATTACGTTCGGTATTTTATCGTACTCTGCCTGATACGTTGTATCCGCATCATGTATTTCATTACGAATCTGCTCGTTTGTTAGAAGATCCTTCTTTGTATCTGGCACATTAACGCTAGTCACAGATTCTGGTTCACTTACCATCAAAGTAGTGAAAGGAATTGATGAATAATCAGGCAAGCTACGCCTTGCACGCGCATGCACAGTGCTATTCGCAGCAGGATCAACAAAATGGTCGAGCTTTCTCCATCCTTTGAACACGTAATGATATCCATCAGCGTCATAATCCTTGCCAACAGGTTGCGGAGCTTTTACGCCAGTAGCAGAATTTTTACGCGCGTAATACAACGTGCGGTCATTTTTGCCAAAGCTTCCTTTGCCGTCTAGCGAATATCTGTCATTGTCCGCATTAATAAAGCTCACTCTAGCAAAATTGTTACTATCCAATACCTGCTTCGCTTCTGGAGAATTAGTGTCAATCTCTCCATTTGCAAGCTTCGGCAAGCTTTCTGGGTACATCAACTGGTAAATCACCTTAAGACGAGCAACGCGCTTATACGTTTCAGGCTTTGCACCATCCTTGTAATTGACTGTAATCCTTAGCGGTACAGTGTACAAAGAAGGCTTAGCAAGCATTTTATTCTCAAAGTCTTCTGGCTGCTTACCTTCTGGCAAATCGTATTCGACTTTTACATCTTTTATCTTGCCTTTAGCTTCTGCCTCTTTCTTCAAAGCATCAAGATTTGTCAAATACTTGTCTAACGGCGGAAGTGTGTCACGCTTATCTTGCACAGCAACAAAGTAATCAGTCTGCACTTCTGGCTGCGTCCAAGGCGTTTGATCTGCCACGAACTCTTGGAACGGCTTATTAACTTGCCAATCCGAAACATTTGTTATAGGCGTTACTTCTTCTTTGCCATTAATCATGCTGCTTCTAGACCAGGTACCAGTAGCATTTGTTAGGTTTTCTTTAAGCCTCGTCAAAGCGTTAGTAGAGTCGCTAGAACTGTACGGAATATGCGAAAGATCAGTGCCCTTCTTTACGTAGAACACCTTAGGACCGCTTGTGCCGTCCTTCCACTTTCGACCTGGTGCAGGCTTAAAGATTGCGATTACAGAATCTTCCGGAACTGTTCCATTATCGGACGAGCTGGAGAAGTAGTCGATTCGCTTGTAAACAGCGTGGTAAGTTACATCATTACTAAACGTGTCTTTTTTGTAGCGATCTTCAGACTTAATATCGTAGTTAGATATCTTTGCTGGATCGGTTTGCGTCCCAGTAGTCCAACCCTTAAACACGTAGTGATAATGATCATCCTCGTATTCCTTACCAAAGGCTTGCGGCACACGTACAGAAATATCCTTCTTACCTTTATAAACGTATGCAACGAGCGCAGGGTTATTCTTGCTAGTCTCGCCGTCATGACCAAGAATCCTACCTTGCTGCCAATCACCAGTAAAAGTGACTTTCACATATTCGTTATTATCTACAGCACTCGTACCGTAGTCAGTAGCCTTAAACTTCTCCCAATCGCTTTCGTACACCAAATCTGGCAGCACGCGGTACAACACTTCAGTTTGAGCAATGTTGCCGTTAAGCTCTACTTGCACTTTAATCTTGTGCAAACCTGGAGTGCTGTCAAACTTTTCGCTTGACGCAAAGCTGAACTTAGCGCCAGTTGGATACTCATTAGAATTCTTTATAAGATCTTTAGCTGCATTCTCTCCAGTCGTATTCAAAGTATCTGTTGGCTTCAAGACCTTAGTCTCTATTGCAACAGGAGCTTTTAGCTTGAAGTTAGCAATGTAAACAACTTTTGGATATGATTGAGATTCAGAAAGAATTGGAAGACGGCTAAAGCCATCGCTTTCCGTTTGCGAACCATGTCCATTATCTATATAAATCTTAGAAGTCCAGCCTGCAAACTCGTAGCCTGGCTTTGCAACTGGATCTTGAGGCAGCGGCATTTGGTATGCCTTCGTGCCAGAAATCGCATCATACACAAGAGCAGAGCCGTCAGCTACAGTTTTTCCTTGCCAGTCAACAATGCTACCCATAGAGCTTTGATTATCATCCACTTTGAACACGTAGCGCGTGTAGTTATCTGGGCAAGCTTGCGATTCGTTCTTGCGCTTAAGCACGCGAACGTCGTCGTATACGAATTTGATTGGAGGAATATCTTTAGTCTGCTTGCCAGCATCGTCAGTTTCATACGTAAAACTCTTCTGCGTAGTTCTCGGCATAAAGCCTTCAATCGGCTTGTAGAATGCTACGTCGTACTTTCGATTTACAGAGCTGACTTCGCTTTCTGGAAGAAGATCCTTTTCTTTGCCATCCTCACCAATTGTTACGTAGCGAACCTTATACTTGCGTGTATTGTACGTTTGGTAAATAAACTCGCCAGTATTCTTACTCTCGTCCTTCGAGGCTTCAAAGCTCGTGAAATGCTTATCTGGGAAGTGCGTTTCGTCACTGTAGACTGCTTCCGCATTGTAGCGCAAATGCTCACGCAAGCCAGAAACCGTTTGAGTAGAAACGTGATCTACCATCGCAGCTTTGGCTACGGCATCAGTAGTAGTCTTATACTGCTTAATCGTGTACCCAGGCTTTAAGAATATGTGCTTAAAAGTGCCGTTGTAGCGAGTATCTTCAATCCACACAGCTTTAAGCGTTATATCTTCTACTACTTGGTTACTAAAAGCGTATGGAGTGTGATCTGTTAATTCCACACCGCCCTTTTTAACAAGCTCCCAGCCGTAGAAGTCGTAGCCTTTGCGAGTTGGAATACTGATTTCCTTTTCGTTGAGCGGATCGTAACGCTTAACTGTCCTCGTTTCCTTTACGTCAGTATCAGGCTTCTCTTTACCGTCATTGCCGATTTGATTCATATTGTAATCAAGCGTTACAGTGTGCTTAATATCAGTTGGCAATCCCCACGCAGCGTAAAGCTTAATGCCGTTAACTGGCATTGTATAATCTTTAGTTTCGCCTTTAGCTTTGCCGTCACCTTCAGTACTTTCACTATTGTCGTTTATCTCACCATTTATAAGATGAATACCAGCTTGATCAACAGCCCAGCCCTTAAACACATAGTCTTTTGGCAAATCAGCAGGGCGAACGATGGAGTACTTAGTACCATTAAGCGTGAAAGTGTACTTGCCATCGAACTGCTTAGACGTATCAGCATTGTCTTTAGTTACAGAAGCATCGTAAGACGTAACTTTGCCACCGTCATAGTATAGCTTTTCGTCTTCGCCAGTCAATTTAGCATTGCCGCGCTTAGACAAGCTATACTCATACGGCAGTTCTTCTGTAGCAGCGACATTATCTTTTGTTATAGCATTGCCGTCCGCATTATAAAACTGCACAGCGTACTTCTTGCGGTCGTACTCGAGAGTTACTATATTATCAGACTCAAATTCTCTACACTTAACCTCATCACCAAAATTAAGCTTTTTTTCAATGCCAGCGAAGTAGCGACGGAACTCAAGATGATACTTCTTTTTAAACTCGTAATATTTCTTATATTCTGGATCAGTTTTAAGTCTTCTAGCAATCTCATCATTTAACTTTTTAAGAGCAAGTCCTCCATATTCATCGTCTTCGTCACAAGAATAATCAGGGACAGGAAAATCGCCATCATTTCCTTCTTCTGGAGCATCGTCTGGAGCGTCTTCACCTGTTACTTCTTCATAAAGATCACGTACTTTTTCATAGAAGTCATCAGCATCGAGGCTTTCCCCAACCTTAACACCATCTTCACGATTACTGTTTGCAGGTTTAAGACCAGTTATTTTTGACTCAAAGCCTGCAATAGAAGACGGAGGAAACACATAATAATTATTGTTAGTATCATCCTTACTATAGGAATCTGTAGAAAGCTCATACTTAATATTTTCGCCAGTATCGCCATTTTTTGCAGATGCAATGCTCTGTTTTTTAATGATTACCTGTATAGGAGCAGCTTCAAGTCGTTTAGAATTATCATGGGAATCAAGAATAAGTAGGCGCTGATTATCTTTTACGGTATACTTTGACGCATTTTTATCTGCAGGGTCGTCACTAATCTGCGGAGCTGTGCCCTTGCCATACATCCAATGGAATTTTGGATCAACAAATTCTTCTTTCGTTAAACGGAATGGAGGAGTATCACGATATGTACCATAAGTACCTCCATCAGCATTTCCACCAATCACAAAACCTAATGAAGAAGTGTTACCATCATCCATAAAGTCTACTTCATCTGAATTAGGCCAAAAATCAGTAAGACTCTGACCGTAACGAACCTTTACACGGTAACCATTATGATCAACTTTGTTAGTTACTTTATTAAAACTATTACCATACGTGTAAGTAGACTTATTGTCTAATTTATCTGAACAATCACCGCCGCCAGCGTAGCAGTAGCTAATTATCTCACCTTTGCTGTTCTTTTTATTTATAACAGCATTATTGCCGCCCATACCATTATTACTGTTCTTAGGAGCAGCAAAAATAAGCTCGTACTCTTTGCGATCGTAGACTAAGTCAAAATTATTATCTAAGTCGTTAGCTTTAAGAGTTTTTTTGCTATTATTCGAGTCACCCGTAAGCTTTTTATTCACATAGAAATAGCGCGTGAAGTTATCTTTATAAACTCTTTCGCCATTAGAATCTACAGTATAATTTTTTGGATCATCAGGATTCTCAGTATTGTACTCGTCTAAGCTTGTTACAGGCGTATCGTTCATCCAGTTGAACTTTGCAATTAAGCCATCTTTGTGGTCAGAATTTCTGCCTTGCAACTCTTCTTTAGTTAAGCCAAGCTCAGAATTATCAATAGCATTATTCTCATTCGTTCCGCTTAATCGAGTAGAATCATTAGCAACGCCAGCATCGCTCATGTTATCAAGATCAACGCTGCTGCCAGTCTTAACATTCGTACGCTCAACAAGACCAACAAAGTCGTAGTTTGCACGCGAATCTGGATTCTTTTTGTCTACTAAATCCGCCTTCTGCACCCACACACTCACGCGGTAGCTGGTGGTTTTATTCTCTTCCCAAATTGCGCGAAGCTTAACATCGTGATCTGGCATTGGAGAGCTAGCATCAAAATTAACGTTTTGCGTATTTGCTGTGCTTTCAGCAGGGTCAACAATATGCCAGCCCTTAAACGTGTAGCCGCGCTTAGTTGGGTTTGTAACTGGTGGCACATTTTGCTTGTAATACACTTTTTGAGCAGTAATATCTGTGCCGCCAGCAGAATCGTAAGTAACGTCGTAAGCCTTACGGTAGTAGCGAAGGTTCAAAACAAGCTTGTCTTTTTCGTCTTCGGAATCCGAAAGAGGCGAGCTAATCAAATTGTGCTCTGGCTCGTAGCCTGGAATATACACAGAAACAGCGCTTACATTAGAGCCGACTGTACCAGTAACTTCGGTAACGTGAATTTGCTCGCCACCTACCGTAATGGTCTTAACGCCTGATACATTTTTATCTTCTTTGAATTCATTTCTATTGTCAGCATCTTGCAGCATGTGGCGAATGTAATATTTAGCTGTTTTAGGAGCGTAGTTTATGTTCAGCTCGCCGTAGTGCTGGATGCCATTGTCTTCTGATTGCGTCTGCGCAGACGATGGATTCTGCGGATTTTGCGGAGCTTGAGCGCCGTTACCTCCTCCAACAACCTGCCTTTGCTTTACAGCGTAATCAGTAATCAGCTTCTTGCTTAAACGCAAGTAGCGAGTAGCATCCGCATCCGTGCCATTGTCAATAACATAATTGCCTTCGCCGTTTTTAATGTAGTACTGGTAATCCCCGGAATGGTATACGGATGGACGGTATCCAGCAGCCTTTGGAAGCTCAATGTACTCGTACTTGTCATCTTTGCCGAGCTTATCGAAGTCTTCTTGATCAATCGTAAGCTCGTACGGCTGCACAAGCTGCTTATTTGCAGCGCCGCCAATCGTATAGCGAATTTGCAAATTATACGTAGCTTTTGGCTTTTTGTCGGTTTGTACCTGTTCGTTGGCAGCGTTTTGGTCGCCAGCTGTTAGATTCTTCTCATTCGGCTTAATTACCTGGCTGTTTGCATTCGAATTATTATTAGAGCCATTCGCGCCTTCACCGCTTCTATCTGTGATTGATGCACCTGCATCTGCACCTTCAGCAGTTACACTACTCCCCTTGTTAGAATCTTTGGCACTTTGATTAACATCTCTACGATTACGAACTTTTGGCTTAGTGGAATCGTTCTCTACCTTTGCAACAGGATTTGCGCTTTCAGTGCTTGCAAGATTCGCACTTGCATTCTGTTCACTTCCAGACTGCGCATTTTCTGTGCTTGCAGGCTGATCTGACTTTTGATCTGGCTCAGTCTTGGCAGAAGAATCCGTCTTTGCAGCAGGCGCAGAATTTGCAGGTTCTGTCTTCGATGCATCAGCTGTCTTCGCTGCAGGCGTTGGATTCACAACTTCTGTTTTTGCAGGCTCAGTCTTGACAGGCTCTGCCTTCGATGCAGGAGTCTCAGCTGGTTTTGCTTCTGCAGGCTGCTCTTTCTCAACAGTTTTACTCTTTGGCTTTGCTACATTTGAATTATTTTGCTTGCCCTTAGTTGCAGCTTTAGGTTCAGCTGTAGGCTTGATTTGTTTGCTGCTGGATTCCACGCTAGCATCATTGCTACTATTTTCGTCTGCAACTGCGCCATCGCCATCGACATCATTATCGCCATTGCCAGCATCAGAAGCAGCCTCAGAGCCAGCATCAGAAGGCTCGCCAGAACCATTAACGCTTACAGAAGAATCGCCAGCAGCCGCTTCCTGATTATCAACACCTGCCGCGCTAGCATTAGAATCAGCATTAGAATCAGCATGCTTAACTAAATATTCTTTAGCAGAACCAACCATCTGGCGCCTAGCAAGCTCAGAAGTAGCGCCCGTGTTAAGCAAACCATTGTTATATAAGCCGTTTGGGTCGCCATTGCCCTTGCCAGCACCCTTGCCAGAAGTCTTAGCAGCACTCTTTACATAAGACGAATCAAAAGAATCAGCGTTAAGAGGAGTCTTAGCTAAAGCCGTTGCACCAGGCAGCAACATAGACAGCGTAGATGCTAAAGCTACGGCAGCAACGCCGATGCGACCAGAAGCATTATTCGCATTCTTCGAAGAAACATTCTTTAAGCTACTAGCGCCTTTATTTTTAGCGCTTTTATGCTTAACTTGCTTGCTGCTCGAATTACCCTTGCTAGCAACGTCTTTTGCTTTATCCACTAAAACTCCCAACTCGTAATACTTAACCTTTGCATTCTATCAGATAGCACGGATACCCCCCCCCCATAAGTATTTTTGTTTCAAGGGTTTTTGCTCGAATCGACTTGCATGAGTGCTTAGAGCGTAGCGCGCGAATGCACTTCGATTCGCTGAGCCGCTTAGAGCAGAAGCACTGCTTCTGCGCGGCGAAGACGTTCGCGCGCTTAGACCGCGCGAACGACACGACCTGCTTTTCCGCTTTTTGTACGTGATTTAAGTCAAATATGGTACAAAGTGCGCGGGCGCGACGACCTGCCTTTTCGCTTAAAGCGTAGCGCGAGAGGCGCTTTGACTGAGCTTGAAATTGCATAACGCATTTCAAGCTCCCTCAAAGCGTGATTTGGCTCAAATGTAAAGTCCAGTGGACTTTACATGCCAAATCAGCCGAGCGGCTACTAATAACCGCGAGGAATAGCGCGGCTAATCCGCGCGAACGACACGACCTGCCTTTTCGCTTAGAGCGTAGCGCGCTAACGACATGATCTGCTATTCCGCTTTTTGTTGCTCAACACGCTGATTAGAGCTACAAAGTGCGGAGTTATGTAGTGCGTTTGTATTAAAAAACACGGAAATTCGGTACAAACGCACTACAGTTTTGTGTGCAAAAATAACAAAAAGCCGCGTAAGTCAATAAAATCTTGACTTGCGCGGCTTATAAAGCTTAGAAACTTTTAAGAAAAATTCCTAAGCAAAACCTTACTCGGCAGCAGGAGCTTCTGCAGCAGGAGCAGCAGCATCGGCAGCAGGAGCAGCAGCTGGCTCTTCTGTAGCAGCATCTTCTGGAACGGTAACGCTAACAACAGACTCTTCGCCATCCATGTCGAGCACAACGCCCTCAGGAAGCTTAACGTCTTTAGCAAACACCTTGGTGCCATCGGTTAAGCCGTCAACATTAACAACCAAGCGCTCTGGCAAGTTGGCAACGTCTGCGCGAACCTTAAGCTCCTGAACGTCTACGAATGCAACAGCAGCACCCTTTGGAGTGCCTTCAACAAACACTGGCACCTCAACGTCAATCTTCTCGCCAGCCTTAACTTCGTAGAAGTCAATGTGCTCAACAATGCGCTTAACAGGGTTGCGCTGAACATCCTTAACAACTGCGATTCGCGATTCCTTACCAAACTTAATGGTAAACAAGGCGTTTGCGTGACGAAGCGAAAGAGTGGTCTCCCTCATTGGAAGAGTAACGTGTACAGGTTCAGCACCGCCAGCGTAAATGCTGGCTGGAATCAAATTGGCAACACGCAAACGGCGAGCAACACCCTTACCGAACTCATTGCGCACATTGCCTTCAAGTGTAATCTTTGTAGCCATATCGGTCTCCTTAATTATCTGGATAGATTGATTAATCCAGCTTCAGGCGCACCGACGCGCCGAAAACCATATTGGCATCAGCCCAGTCGATAACGGAACTTACACAACAATCGCAAGCAACGATCGCAAAGCGCTCGTCGCAGGCGCAATCGCAGTGTTATTCCCTCGCCAAAGCAACTTATCTAGTCTACAAAAACACTTAGACATGCGCTTATCCAAAAAATATCAACACAAAATCAAGGCAATATCAAGGCAAAAAGTGACTTGAGCCACACAAGCTATTATCATATATAAAAGAAGTAAGCGCGCATTAAATTGTGCGATTAAAAACAAGCTGATTTTGTGACACGAGTTGCAACACAAATTACATGTTGCAACGCAAATTTATGACTCAAGATTAGCGCAATTAAGGAGCAGACGTGTCCGTGCTAAACACACTCCAGCAGCAAGCTTTCAACCTTGCCCGCAAGGCCTTGCAAATCGGCAGCAACTTTGCACACCCAGTTAGCGACGATCGCTCGGGAAGCCAAGACTACTCGCAAGTCGAAGAAAAACAAGAAGCAACAAACACGCTACTTGCGCAAAAATCGCGTCTGCCTCGCGTAGAAGAGTGGGGTGCAGAAATGCCAACCACCACTTTCTTAGACCCACAAACTGGCTTGTTGACTACAAAAACCGAGGGAAGCGCTCCGCTAGATGAAGGCACAAGCATCTACGACTTGTATGCAGATAGGGCCGCTCGAATGGGAGACGATCCGCTTTACACGTACAAAGAAAACGATGAATGGGTTACAAAAACAGCAAATCAGTTCCTTAAAGAAGTGCGAGATGCCGCAAAAGGCTTAATGCACTACGGTTTGCGCAAGGGCGATGCTGTTGCGTTAATGTGCAAAACATCGTACGAGTGGGATATTGCGGATGCTGCTGTTATGGCATGCGGAGGCGTGCTTGCTACGATTTACGACACTGATTCTGCCGAGCAAATTCGCAACATTGTAAACAACTCCGATTCGCGCTTTTTGATTGTTGGAACAACAGATATGAAGGAAAAGGCGGACGGCGCAATCGAAGAATGCCCAAGCCTTGAGCGCATTATTTGCATAGAAACTGGCGGATTGGCGGAACTTCAGGCTTTTGGATACGCTGTTAGCGATGAAGAGCTAGACGAGCGCATTGACTCGGTTAAAAAAACCGACTTGTGCTCAATCGTGTACACTTCTGGCTCTACGGCTGCGCCAAAAGGCGTGGAAATGACGCATGAGCATTATTGCACAACGGCATTAAACTTGCCGATTTATTTGCCAGACTTGCTTAGCGAGCCTGATGGATCTGTGCTTCTGTTCTTGCCTCAAGCACATTCGTTTGCGCGCGCAATCAACTATATTGTTGTTGCTAGCACGCTTAGAATCTACATTGCACAAGGCATTACAACGCTTATATCCGATCTTCAAGTTGCAAAGCCAACCGTTATGATTGTTGTTCCGCGTGTGCTCGAAAAAGTGTATAACGCGGCTTCGCAAAAGGCAGGTCACGGCGCTAAGGGACTTGCTTTCCAGGGTGCTGTTGTTACAGCTCAGCAATATATGAAGGAAGTACAGGATTCTGGAGACGCTAAGGCGCTAACAAAGGCTCGCCGCGCTGCTTACGATCCACTGGTTTACCGCCCGATTCGCCAAGCGCTTGGTGGGCGCGCGCGCTGGATTGTTGCTGGCGGTGCGCCGCTTGACCCAGAGCTGCTAGCGTTCTTCCGCGGCGCAGGCGTGCCAGTTTACGAGGGCTACGGTCTTACGGAAACCACTGCCCCATGCGCGTTCACACCTATTGGCGTTCCATTCCACGAAGGCTCCGTTGGCATTGCTTTCCCAGCTTTCACTTTGCGAATTGCTAAAGATGGCGAAGTTCAAATTAAGGGCACTTGCGTATTTAAGAGATATCACAAGAACGAAGAGGCGACCGAAACTTCGTTTACAGAAGACGGATGGTATGCTACTGGCGATTTGGGCAGAATTGACGACGACGGCATGCTTTACATTACTGGTCGCAAGAAGGACTTAATCATTACCGCTGGCGGAAAGAATGTGGCTCCTGGCCCTATTGAAGAAGTGATTAAGCGTTGCGAGCTTGTGTCTCAAGCTCTTGTTCTTGGAGATAAGAGGCCATTTATATCTGCTCTTGTTACTTTAGACGAGGAGATTTTGCGCAATTGGCTTAAATCCAAGGGCTTGGACGAGACTATGAGCATGGAAGATGCCGCAAATAACGCGGTTGTGCGTGCGGAAGTTCAAAAGTTTGTGGATCTTGCAAATGAGGGCGTATCTCGCGCGGAATCTGTGCGAAAGTTCATTATTTTGCCAGAAGAGTTTACTCAAGAAAACGGCTTAATGACGGCTTCTATGAAGATTATTCGCCCTCGCGTTATTAAGAAGTATTCTGCATTGCTCAACACGCAAATGTACACGATTCGCAAGAAGTAGCGCTGATTAAATCGTAATGCGCGAATCGCCAGCAAACCTACTTGCGATTTATGCGCGAATCACCCAAAACCGCGGTCGACTGGTCTTATACCTACTCGTCTACCGCGGTTTTTGTTGTTGATTTTGCCCGCGTTTGTTCCCTTTTACCCGCGTTTGTTCCCTTTTTGGTCAATTTTGGAAACAAAAGCAAGAAAAAGTAAACAAACACGGGGAAATTATGCAGCTCGAAATCGTCGATTCGCAGTTTAATCCATAGGTATTTGGTAAAATCACGTTGAAAACTATATACCCCCCCCCCGGTAGAAAATATGTTTTCCAAAACAAGACGAACGGCAAGCAATTGCTAAAAAATCTTGTTCAAAAACACGAAAACTAACGATTTCCTATTATCAAATATGAGGAGAGGTTTTATGAATGCTAAAATCGCAGCCGCTATATCTTTAGGCGCAAGTTCACTGGCATTATTCGGTGTGGCAAATGTGGCCAACGCTGTTGAACAGAATCCAAACATAACTCAAGAAACTAACAATGTAGTTAACAGCGCAAATCCACAATCCGAACCACAATCCAATCCAAAATCCAGCGAAGAAGCAAATAAAGAAGCAAACAAGCTTGCAGACGAAGCCGAAAGACTAGAAAAAGAAGCTAATACAGAATTTACAAAAGCTCAAGACGAATATAATCAGGCTAATCAAGCTGCGACCGACGCCAACAATGTTGCCAGCACTGCACAATCTGAGTTAGAGGATGCTCAAAAAGAGAAAACTCTCGCAGAAGAAAATCAAACTAAAGCAAATAAAGAATTGCAAGAAAAGCAATTGCAGGCATCTAAAGCAAAAGACGAAGTAACAGCAAAAACTAAAATATTAGAAGCAGAAAAAAATAAAGAAAAAGCTGCTTTAGACGCAAGGAAAGATGCTGCAAATGCACAAATAGAAGCCGAAGAACTTAATGCTTCTGCTCAAAGTGACGCTGCAAAGCATAAAGAGCTAGCAGATAAAGCAGATGAAGATTTAAAAGATAAGCAAAAAGCTCAAGAGAAAGAAAACGAAAATCTGCAACAAGCCAAGGATGCTCTAAGCAATGCAAAAAAGGAGCATCAAGAATTATTGCAAAAGGCCAATCAGTTAGATGTACTTAAACAAAATGCAGATAAGCTTGTTGAAGAAAACAATAACAATCAAAAGAAAATTACGGCCCAGATAGAAGCGCTTACAAATCCAAAATCTGCTAGCGAAAATGAGAATGTTAAAAATCTAGAAAAAGAAGCTCAAGAAGCGCAAGAAAAAGCAGATTCAGCAAAGACTAATGCTGCTAAAAAGAATTCGGAAGTCAACTCTGCAAGCGACAATCTTACAAAAGCAGAAAATGAGCTTAAGTCAAAGAACAAAGACTTTTATGATTTAAAAAACGCTGTAGAGGAAGCTAAACGCACAGCAAAACAAAAAAGTGACGAATACGACCTTACCGCAGATACAGAAGATTCAAACAAAAAAGTAGAAGAAAAGTCCGACTTCTACAAGTTCTTGCAATATGTGATTGATACTGAAAAAGCTAAGAAAAACGCAGTCAACGCCAAGCTTATTGCAGACGCTGAGCGCGCTCAAAAAGTCCTTAAGGGCGAGACTTATACGGTTCCTGATAAGAACAAAACTGTTGGAAATGTCACATACACTACTCCAGGATACACAGTTTATGCTCCAACTTGGTACAACGACTTAGTAAAGCCTGGACTTGGCAGGGTTGGTAGCGCAGACTCGCTGCAAAATATGATTGAAGCATCAACATACTACGATGCTCTTAACACGCTGCGCAAGGCAGACGATTCTTTGCCAGAAGTCGGCGTGCGCTTAACGCATATTGCCGAGGGCATTGTGCATTCCTTCTACTCAGCCGCGTATATAGGTCATGCTGCATCTCATGAACCTGATGGTGTAGCAGAAGATTTAAAAACGCATGCATATAATCGATCTGCGGAAAATGTTGCGTGGAGCAACAAGTTAGACGGGCACGACAATACAAGAAATCCACAGAAGTTTGATGACTGCGAGGTAACAGACGAAGGTCATTTTTCTTGCAAAATCAACTCTGGCGACTCACACAACGCTCTAGACGGTTGGTACACAATAGAAAAAACCTTGTACGACAACACAATTAGCAGCGGCAAATGGGCGAATCATAAACTCGCAAATGGCGCTAAAGAAATACTGCAACAACATAGACATGATCTTGCAGATTTTACTCGCAATACAAAAACTATCTTATTTGAAAACGACAATGATGAATCGCTTACTAAGAAGTTTATAAACGCAGTTGGCCATTACACAAACTTTGCCGATAGGTCAAATACTGCTGCGGGCTTCGCCGAAGGCGACAACTCGTATGACAATAAAAACAAATACCAAGATATTGCCATGTGGCATGGTAGCAACGAATCGACGATTACAGTTAGCCAATATAAGGATTTGCTTGATGCTTATGTTAAAAAAGTTAATCCTAATAACAATAACTTGGAACCAGATAACGCAGAAAAGTTGAAGCAGCTTAATGCGGACGCAAACCTTGCAAATATGGCTATTTTTAACGCCAGATATAAGGTTTTGCAGAAAAAGCACGCCATGAGCGAACAGGATCGTGCCGCTATTAAAGGCCTCGAAGAAAAATTCGATGGTGCTGTTAGCAAATTTGAGCAAGCTCAAGAAGAGTTTAAAGACGCAAATAAAAGCAAAATCCTTCTGGAAGAATCTGCTGAGGCTGCGAAAAAGCTTTATGAAGAAGAAAAGCAGAAGGCAGATGCTAATGCTCAGCTTGACGAAAATGCTAGAGATAACAAAAAGAAGCAACTTGAGCAAGAACTTAAAAAGTTGCAAGCAGCTTCGACTGATTTGAACAAAAATGCTGATAATGCTAAGAATACTGCAGAAGAAGCTCATAAAGCAGCAAATGCAAAACAGGCTACGATTGATGGCGATTTGAGTGATGCTGTTAATACTGCTCAAGGCAAGGTGGATGCTGCAAAGCAAGCGGTTCAAGCTGCAGAAGCCGACAAGAATAGGGAAAGTGAAGCGCTTGCGGCTGCTAACAAAAAGGCTGATGAGCTAGCTGATAAGATTGCTGAATTAGAGAAAACAGTCGAAGCGGAAACTAAAAAGATTGAACAAGCAAATAATAGAGTTTCTGATGCGCAAAAGGCTGTTAAAAGTGCTAATGATCAGCAAGAACGAGTAAACAACGAGCTTTCTGCTTTAAGTAAAAGAGCAGATGAGGCAAATAAAAAGGTTGTAGAAACTAAAGCTGATGTTTCCAAAAAGATTGAGGCTGTTAAGGCAGCTAAAAAGACCGTTGCAGATGCTAAGGCTAAGGTTGCCTCTGCTCAAGCCACTCTTAAAGCCGCAAAAGCTAAGGTTACAACAGCACAAAAGACTGTTAAGGCTGCTGAAGCTAAGTTTAACGAGATAATCAAGAAGCTGCCTAATGAAGCTACTCGGGAAACATACAGGGCCAAGTTCCTTGCTGCTACTGGGCGATTCCAGAATATGCAAACGGATTTGATGAGCTACACCACGCAGCTTGAAACGTTGACAACTACGTTGAACGATAACGCAGACGCGCTTAATAAGAACGTAAAAGACACAGTGGTTCCACCAGCTCCAGAGCCGTCAGTTCCAGCTCCAACGCCACCTGCGCCTGCGCCAGCTCCAAGCGGAGATAGCGACACAACGCCTGGTTCTGGTTCTGGTTCTGATTCTGACTCCAGCTCCAGTAGTGATGCTTCTAGTAGCAACTCCAACTACTACAACCAGTATCTTGCAGGATATGCAAACAACTTGTTCGGAAACGAGCAACTTGGATTTAACGCTGTGATTCCAGCTGCACAATCGCAGAGTGCAAACGGAACTAATGCTCAGAACGCTAATGGCGTTGCGGCGAATAATGTTGCAGGCGCAGCACACGCTAACCGCATCGCAGCAGCGCTTGCAGCCGCTGGCGCTAAAGCTGCAGCCAAGGATCTTGCTAAAGCACAAGATGCTGCTAAGGATTCTGCTGCTAAGAACGAGTCTAAGCAGGATAATGCAAAGAACGATACAAAGGATTCTGCAAAAAGCGAATCTAAGAGCGAATCTAAGAGCGAATCTAAGAACGCTCAAGCTTCTGGCGGCGCACAAAACGCAGCACAAAGCGCATCCAACAGCACTACGTTTAAGGTTGTTGCAGGAATCGCAGCTGTTGTTGCAGGAATCGCAGCAATCGGAGGCGGCACTTACTTTGCTCGCCATCGTCGTGCGTAATCAAAACTAAAAAAACAAAGAAAACAAAAACCGCGGTTGACCAGTCTTCACCAACTCGTCTGCCGCGGTTTTTGTATCTATCAACAACAAAACCCGTCAAATCGCTCGCGCGTTACAGTGCGCTATTCCTCGCGGATATTAGTAGCCGCTCGGCTGATTTGGCATGTAAAGTCCACTGGACTTTACATGCCAAATCACGCTTTAAAGGAGCTTGAAATGCATTATGCAATTTCAAGCTCAGTCAAAGCGCTTTGCAGCGCAGAAGCAGTGCTTCTGCCTTGAGCTGCTCAGCGCTCCAAATTGCCTTCTCGCGCTACGCTCTAAGCTCGAAGGCAGGTCGTCGCGCCCGCGCATTTTGTACCAAATTCGACCTAAATCACGTACAAAATCCGTCAAACAACTCCGCACTTTGTAGCTCAACACACCAATGAGGGCTACATTCTCGGGCGCGACGAATTAGAACCCCAAACGCTCAAGCTTCTTAGGGTCGCTCTGCCACCCCTTTGCAACCTTCACGTGCAAATCGAGCACAGCTTTAGCACCTGTAATACGATTCACTGCAGTACGCAAACGCTTCTTAACGCGCACAATATGCTCCGCACCGCGCCCAATAATAATCGGCTTTTGCGAATCGCGCTCAACATACACCGACACAATCACATGCGCTTTATTATCGCTATATTGCACATAGTCCTCATCTCCTGGGCGCACAATGCTATCTACAACAACCGCCAGCGAATGTGGCAACTCGTCGTCAAGTTCCTCAAGAAAAGCCCCACGAATCAGCTCTGCAATCATGCTAGAAGGACTCTCCTCGCTAAGCTGATCGTCTGGATACATCTTCGGACCTTCTGGAAGATTGTCAATCAAAACCTTCTTAACTTCGTCAACATTGTCGCGTTCCAAAGCGCTAACTGGCACAATATCCGTAAAATCAGCAAACTGTTGAATCTCAATCAAATGAGACACCAACTCATCTCGGCTTAGCGTATCAATTTTAGTGACGATTCCAATAAGCGGAACCTTCCACACCCAGTTTCCAGCCGCATCTTTTTTGGCAAAGTCGGAGCGAAGTCGGCTTAAGATTCTTCTATCTCCAGGCCCAATCTCTTGATCTGCTGGAAGCAAGAAAGCAATCGCATCAACATCTGCAAGCGACTCGTCTACAATATCGTTCAAACGCTGGCCTAGCAAAGTGCGCGGCCTGTGAATTCCTGGCGTATCAACTAACACCATTTGCGCGTTTGGAGTTGTTAAGATTCCGCGAATCGCCTTGCGCGTTGTTTCTGGGCGAGAAGACGCTATTGCGATTTGCGTTCCGATTAGCGCGTTCATAAGCGTTGATTTTCCAACGTTTGGCCTGCCTACTACAGCAACAAATCCCGATTTATAGCCGTTAAAATCAGGCACTTCTACGCTCGCTTTTAGAGAAGAATCTAAATTAGCAAACATTTCGTCATTCATATCGTCCATATTGTCCATGTCGTCACTCATATCATCAACATCTTTCATACTATTCATAATTCAACACTATTTATCGCTATCAACTTGCGATGATTCACTATCTTTATCGCCATTCTTGGCATTATTCTTGCCCTCGCTCCTGCTGTCACTCTTTCCAGCACTCTTTCCGCCGCTCTTTCCAGCACTATCGTCTTCTTCTTTAAGACCTTGAATATCTCGCTCAACAAGAATCGTGGAGACTTTCTTGCGCCGCCCAGCAGAATCAACCGCAGTTAGCTTAAGGCCGCGAGTCACAGCGCTCGACCCAACAATCGGCACGTTTCCAAGCAACTTAGTAAGCAACCCAAACACAGTGTCTACATCGTCTTCGTCTATATGCACTTCAAAAATATCTTCCAAATCGGCAATCGGCGTGCGCGCAGGCATTTTCCACACACCCTTACTCACCTCTTGCGGATCCGCGTGCTGAGTGCGGTCGTGCTCATCTTCTAGCTCTCCAACAATTTGCTCAATCGCGTCTTCAATCGTCACAAGCCCTGCAATTCCGCCATATTCGTCTACAACAACTGCAACGTGCTGGCGGATTCGTTGCATTTCGTGGAACAAATCATCCACTGGCTTGGATTCTGGAACAAGCATTGGGCTTCGGCCAATCGTAGAAACCGCTCGCTCAGATGCCGCAGGATTAAACACAGTTGCGCGCACAGCATCCTTTAAATACGCGATTCCTTCCAAATCGTCAACCGACTCGCCAATTATAGGCACGCGAGAAAATCCAGATCTTGAGCATAATTTTAGGAAATTTTCCAGCGTTTCGTCGTTTTTAACGCAAATCATATCGGTTCGCGGAACCATGATTTCGCGCGTTAACGTGTCGGAAAGTGTAAGCACATTGCGCATCATCTCCGAAACTTCTGGGTCAAAATCGTTTGCTTCCACAAGCCTGTCAATACTCGCTTTAGCTTGATCTAATTGAATATTCTCCAACTCTTCGTCGTCGGAAAGAGCAGCATTTTTCTTATGATTTTGGCTTTGACTTTGCGAATCTCCACGGCTTGCGATTTTTGCAAACGGATTCATAAAAACAGCAATCGAAACTATTCTAGACAAGCGCATTAGCTTAAAAACTGGCTGAGCCGCGCCCACGGACCTTGGCCGCACAAGAATAGAAACAATTGCAACAATCATTGCCACTATTAGTCCGATTAATAGCGTTAGCCAAAAAGACGCACCAAGAGCTGCCGCGATTGCAGCAAAAGCCACGCCGTCCAGCACATTACACACGATTCGCACAAACGCGCACGCTCCGCTCGTTGCGTACCTATCTGCTATAAGCCTCTTTGCTCTGCGAATTCTAGCAAGCTTCCTCAAGCGAACGACTTGACTTTCGTTATCGTTCGTTTGTTCTTCAATCATAAGATTATTAAGACTAGACCTTGTAACTCTTGGCACAGCCCCTTCCGCCGCCGCCATTGCAAGCGAAAGCCACACAAGCAAAACTGCGACTATTGCAATCGCACCCAAGCAAGCCCACATATGCGCAGGCAAATCGGGAATCGGCGGAATTGTAATGTTATTTAGCATGATTTTTCTCGTATTCTTCCAGCTCATTTACGGCACCTGCTGGCAAAGTGGCGTCGTAAAGCTCGCCAGATCTAGCTGCAAAGAACGTTAGCAAAAGCTGCCTTTGCAAGCCAAACATTTGCTTTTCTTCTTGAGGCGTAGTGTGATCGTAGCCAAGCAAATGCAACATTCCGTGAATCGTAAGCAATAGCATCTCTTCCATTGTGCTATGCCCTGCCGCTGCTGCCTGTTGAGCCGCCACCCACGGGCAAATCACAAGGTCTCCAAGCATTCCTTCGCTCACTTTGTCGTCACTTCCAGGAGTCAGCTCGTCCATTGGAAAGCTCATAACATCTGTAGGACCTTCTAAGTTCATCCATTTTTCGTGAAGACTAGCGATTGGCTCTGGGTCTACAAAAGTAATCGACAAATCGGATTGAACGCTTACTCGCATTTGTTGCAAAACCCACATTCCAAGGTCGGAGAATATTTTTGGGTCGATTTGCCAAACGGTTTCGTTCATCACTTCAACACTCATGATTACTTGATATTCCTCTCAAGATTTTGCGATTCAAGATTTTGCGATTTTTGCGATTCTGCGGTTTCTTGCGACTGCACGGTTTCTTGCGATTTTCCACGCGCATCCCCAGCCTCGCGCTTTGCTGCATTCTTCTCGCGCCTAAAATCAGCCTCGCGCTTTTCCCACGCTTCGTACGCTTCTACGATTCGCCCAACAAGCTCGGCCCTAACAACGTCTTGCGCATTTAAGTGAACAAACGCAATACTTTTAACGTCTTTTAGCACGTTCTCAATCGAAGCTAATCCAGATTTTGGAACCGCTAAATCAACTTGCGTTCTATCTCCCGTAATCACCATTGTTGTGTTAAATCCAAGACGCGTCAAAAACATTTTAAGCTGCTGAACAGTAGCATTTTGCGCTTCGTCTAAAATAACAAAAGCGTCATTAAGCGTGCGACCTCTCATGTATGCAAGCGGAGCCACTTCCACAACGTTTTCGTCCATATACCTCTTAAGTTGCGGCGCGCCCAACATGTCGGAAAGCGCGTCGTAAAGCGGCCTTAAATATGGGTCCACTTTGTCGTTTAGTGTTCCAGGCAAGAATCCAAGATTTTCCCCAGCTTCTACAGCAGGGCGCGTCAACACTATTCTTCGCACGCGACCATCTTCTAAAGCTCTAACCGCCTTAGCAACTGCCAAATACGTTTTTCCAGTACCAGCAGGCCCAATTCCAAACGTTACAGTATTTGACTCCATTGCTTGCACATAAGCCGTTTGACCCGCTGTTTTTGCGCGAACAGGATTTCCGCCTGCAAACGTTATAACGCCTTTAGCCATTCGCGCTTTGCGGCTCATTGCTCGCCTTTTAGCATCTTCACTAGATGGCATTAAATCGGCAGAATTTCGCGCAAAATCGCTTTCGATTGAACCAGAGCCAGAACCAAAGCCAGCGCCAGCATCAAAAGACTTTAATCCGCTAAACGCTCCGCCTAAAACTCCGCCATTGTGGCCAATCCTATCGATTCGCACATTATGCTCGCTACCTTTAAGCACATCTCTTTCTAGCATGCGTTTTACAGCATAAGAATCAACAGGAGCATCGTAAGCGCAATCAACTATTTTGCGCAACGCGTGTTCAGCTTTGCAAGCGTCTTCCTCACTTCTTGCGCTTCTAGATACGATTTTCACACAATCCGCGTGAACGGAAATATCTACGCTTGGAAAAGCCTTCTCCAACTCTCTTAAGTTTGAATCTGCTGCTCCCAAAACAGCAACTGGGCTTAATTCGCTTGGAATTTGAACAATACGCGTTGTACTATTTGCCACGATTTATAAACTACCTTCTTCAAGTTTTTCGCCTGTTAAAACATGAGCGTGAACATGGAACACGGTTTGACCAGCTCCCAAACCAGTGTTGAAAACAAGGCGATAATCGCCATTATAAAAGTCGTTTGCAATTTTTTGCGCAACGCATGCAATATGAGCCAAAACATCACAATCATTTTGCGCAAGCTCAACAACATTCTTGTAGTGATTGCGCGGAACAATCAAAACATGCACCTTGGCTTGCGGATTAATATCGTTAAAAGCCACTACTGCATCGTCTTCATACACTTTGCTACTTGGGATTTGCCCATCAATTATCTTGCAAAAAATGCAATCTTTGTCAGTTATGTATGTATTGCATGCTTTATCCATTATTTTGCCCACTTTTCAATAATTCTTACTGCAATTCTTACTGCAATTATTGTTGCAATTCTTATTGCAAAATACCATTTACTATTTTACACAAAACACGCACAAAGCTTGCAAGAATTAATTGCAAAATTGCTTACTATTCGTACCTGCCAAGCGCTCTAGAAAGCAACGATAAGCATACTGGCCCTGCTGTAGACGCTCGTAAAATATTGCTTCCTAAAACGCAACTTTTAGCTCCAGCGTCTATAAAACTTTGCACTTCTTCTTCGCTAATTCCGCCTTCTGGCCCTACAATTACGTAAACAGTGCGCGTTTTGCCGTCTTTTAAGCATTTTTCTGTTAGGTCGTTTACGTAGTTTTCGATTTGACTAAAAGAATCCGTTGCATCTTGATGCAAAACAACTACAAGACTTCCATAAACGCATGCACGCCTACAAATCGCTAGAATCTGCTTACTTGTAACTGGCTCTAAAAGCTGCGGCATCCACGCTCTTCGCGATTGCTCCGTTGCAGCCTCAAGCACCTGATTCCATCGCTTATCTGTGCGCCCTGGCTTCCATTTTGATATTGACCTATTTGCACACCAAGGAATTACTTCGTCTACTCCGATTTGCGTAGCCATATCTATTGCTTGCTCGTCGTGACCCGTTTTTGCAAGCGCCTGAATCAGCGATAATCTGGTTGTTGGCGCTGGCTCTTTTATAAACGAATCTACTTTAACTAAGCCATTTTCGCTGTCTGTAATCGTTGCGTGAATTCGCACTCCTTTGCCGTCCGAAAGGTCTAGCGAATCGCCATCAGAAAGTCGCATTGCGCTTATTGCGTGCCTTTTAACGTGTTGAGGCAAGCTAAGAGTCCAGCCCTCTTCAATCCCATTTGCAAGAACGGGCGCATCGTCTTTATTTGTATCCAGCAAAAACAAAGCATCTGTCATAATTTAAGCCTAACGTTAGGCGCAGCCAACATTTTTGCTACTTATTGCCACTTATGTAATCGCTCAAGTATTTCTGTGCAAGTATTATGGCAAACTAGAATTATACGAATTGGAGGTATGCGCAAATGGTTGACGATTTTAGACGCAACTTTGCGCATTCCATTAATCAAGATTGCACTACAAGCGATGAAGCTTTTGTGACTTTTCGCGTATCTCGTTTTACTCCAAATGACGGTTCTTGCGACTCCGCGGTTGCTGGCGACTCAGCGGTTGCTGGCGACTCAAGCACTGGCTCAACCACTAACTCAACACAAATCTCCTCCACTAACTCCCCTGGCTTAGTTAGAAGGCGCCGAGAAAGCCCTTTTGCAAAAAAGCGCAAAAGTAGCCCATTCCAGGCGCAAAATTCTGGCGATTTACCAGCTAAACCATTAAGCGGAAATCATTGGATTCAAGATTATACGATTCGTGCGCGCAAAAACGACACGATTTTAGACTGCTTGCTTAAAATTAAGCGCACACTAGACCCAACTTTGGCATTTAGATACTCTTGCGGTCACGGCGTTTGCGGATCGGATGCTGCAAACGTAAACGGCATACCCACTTTACTTTGCACAGCCACAATCGCTCAAAACGCTAGGCAAAATACGCAAAACCCGCAAAATCAAGGCGTTAGATCAAGCGGTTTTAGAAAAACTGGTAGCGTAAAGTCGCAAGCTTCCGCAACACTAGCTACAACATCATCAGTCGATGAAAATCACAATCCGCAAGTGCAATCTCAAGAGATATCTTCACTAATCCAAAATGGAAGCTTTGGCATTATTGAGGTTGCGCCACTTTCTGGCTTTGCTGTTCAAAGAGACCTTATTTGCGATCTTTCTCCAATGATTGCGCAACTTAAAAGACTTGAGCCATATTTGCAAGCGCAAGATGTTCAAACAAGAAACAGCAGCGGAAAACTTGCGATTATTGAGTTTTTGCAGCACCCAGAGCAGCTTGCAAAGTTTGAGCTTTTAAGCAATTGCATAATGTGCGGCGTGTGCGAAGGAATTTGCCCAGTTTATGCAGGCGGAGAAGCGTTTATTGGACCTGCAGCGCTTATAAATGCTGCGCGATTTATTAATGATTCTAGAGATAACGCCACTAATCGAAGATTAGACTTGGCGGATTCTAGCGACGGCATAAGCGCGTGCCAATCCGTGCGAGCATGCTCCAGGCAATGCCCACGCGGAATCGACGTTGGAGAAGAAATTTGGCAACTTACAACGCTTATCAATGAGCGCAAAGTGAAGGAAAACTAGCCAAAACTAACAAAAACTAGCCAAAGCTAATTAATAAACTTGTCTCCAGTTGCAATTCGCACAGCTTCTAGAGGGTCGTCTGTAATCGCAAGCAAACTAGGGTCAAAAGACGATATAAGTCCTCTTTCTTTAACTGTAGTTTCAATCCAATTCATAAGGCCTTTCCAATATTCACTGCCGAAAAGCACAACAGGAATTTTAGAAACCTTATGCGTTTGAACAAGCGTAAGCGACTCAAAAAGCTCGTCCATTGTGCCAAAACCGCCTGGGCACACAATAATTCCCGAAGAATACTTTAGGAACATTGTTTTGCGAACAAAAAAGTAGCGGAATTGCATTCCAAGATTTACCCATTTGTTTAAGCCCTGCTCGTGAGGCAATTCGATTCCTAGCCCCACGCTTGTTCCACCAGCTTCTGCCGCTCCGCGATTGGCCGCTTCCATAATTCCAGGGCCGCCACCCGTAATCACCGCAAAACCGCGTTTTACAAGCTCTTTGCCCATTATGCGAGCGCTATTGTATTCTGGCTCATCTGGCTTTATGCGAGCAGAGCCAAACACGCTAACAGCTAATCCAAGTTTTGCCAAAGCGTCGAAGCCATCCACGAATTCTGCTTGTATTCTAAGAACTCGCCAAGGGTCAAGGCCTTGCCACGCGTAATTATTATGCAAATCGCTATTAGGCAAATCGTGTTGCAACAGCGTTTCCGTTGTGCTTTCCTTAGGAATCATTGGTCCGCGCATCATTACCGCACCGCTGTAATACGTGTCTTTCCAAGGTGAATTCTGTTCGCTTTGCGCGCGCAAGTCGCAAGAATTATCTGGATTATCAGATTTACCAGAATTATCTAAATTACCTAAATTATTATTAGAAACCATAAGTCACCTCTAAAACCTTCTAATCGCAATTAAAAACAGACTAAATCACTCTAAATCACTCTTCAATATCGTCTAATTCTTCTTCCATATGATTCGATTGCTTTGCAAGCAAGAATCCAGAAACAGCAGCCGCAATAATAGACGCCACTAGTACGCCGAATCGCGCTTCGCCCGAAAGGTCCGCGTCGCTGTACGCAAGCGAAGCGATTAACAAAGACACAGTAAAGCCAATTCCGCACGCGCATGCTGTAGGCAAAAGGTCGCGAACGCGCAAATCGTCTGGAACGCGCAAGCCAATAACTTTCTTAGCAAACCAAGCAGTAATCATAATTCCAAGTGGCTTTCCAACAACTAACGCAATCGTAATCGCAATTAGTATTGGAGACAAAAACAGCTGCCAAGTCAATGTTTCAAAATGAACTCCAGTTGCAAAAAGCGCAAAAACTGGAAGTGCAAACAAAGAAGACAAAGGCTGAATTTTCTGGCGATACCTTTCGGCTCTAAGCGACTTTTCGCCGTGAACAAGATGCGCAGGAGTTAGCAAACCAACCATTACGCCTGCAAGAGTTGGGTGAACGCCAGCTTGATACATCATAACCCATGCAAGCAAGCCAACAAGCGCCACAACAGGCCATGGAACGCGCTTTAATCGCACAAGCATAGTCCATACTAATCCGCATAAAACAACGCCCACAAACCAATACCATGCGTTAAGCGAAGAGAAGAACACTGCGATTAACGCAATTCCAAGAAGGTCGTCAACTGTAGCCAGAGTCATTAAAAATGCGCGCAATGCTTTAGGAAGTGTTTTAGCAAAAAGAGCAAGAACAGCCAGCGAGAATGCTATATCTGTTGCCGTAGGAATAGCCCAACCGTCGCGAACCATTTCTAAAGACGGAAGCGCTCCAGAAGTAAGTCGCATAATCTCTTGACCAGCGTGCAACTCCGAGAATATTGTAACAGTTCCAACAAAAAGAATCGGCGGAACAATCATGCCGCCAACAGCGCAAATCATTGGCATTGCTGCAGCGCGCGGGTCTCTAAGGGATCCTGCAATAAGCTCGTGTTTTAAGTCTAAACCAACTGTAAGGAAGAAAATAGTTAGCACGCCGTCTTGAACCCAGTGGCTAATCGACATGTGAATGTTGGTGTATGGAATTCCGATTTGCGTGTGAGAAACAGCTTCAAAAATAGGCGACGCAAATGGCAAATTTGCAAGCATTAATCCAGCTAAAGCAAATCCGAGCATGATCAACCCAGACGTACGCTCATTATTGGCTATTTTGCATGCCACTTTCCACGCGCGCTTTAACATGCTGAATTATCTCCTATAAGTTCTAAGTTAAGTTTTAAGTTTAGAATGCTTGTGCAAAATACGTTACATGCACTAGGACTTACAAGTATATAAGATACGTATCGAAATATAACAAAAACGCCACTCCGATTAGAAGTGACGTTTCAAATTGTGGAGCTAGGGGGATTCGAACCCCCGACCCCCTCCATGCCATGGAGATGCGCTACCAGCTGCGCCATAGCCCCGTTTTAGTTGTATAGCTCAAACGAACCTTTGATAGAATACAACAGATTTTGCTGCCAACCAAACTCGGCGTGTCGTATACAGCATTTTGGCAGCTATTTCTATTCGCCGACTATTCGCCGCCGCCTGATTGCTGCGAGCCAGATTCGCCTTGTTGTGCAGCAGATCCACCACTCGAGCCGTTAGATGAAAGCGACGACGAAGACGAAGAGTCGCCAGAAACCGAAGAATCGCCTTTAGACCCTCGCGCACCAGAATCCGCTCCAGAAACACCAGAATCTCCAGAGCTTTGCTCGCCAGAACCTGCATTAGACTCATTTGAATCTAAAGAAGAGGAGGAAGATCCCTCGTGAGTCTTTTTATCTTGCTTTTCACTAGGATTCTTGCTCGAAGAATCTTTTCCTTCTTTGCCGTCTTTGCCGTCTTCGCCGTCTTTACTGTCTTTACTGTCTTGCGCATCTTGAGAGTCTTTTTGCGCGTCTTGAGAGTTCTTATCTTGATTTTGAACGCCATTATTTTGGCTATTTTGCCGCATTTGATTATTTGGATTCTGGCCATTATCCTGCTCGGTATTTTGGCCAGAAGGCACTAAATTATCTGTGCCCTTTCCTTGAGTAAACAGAAGCACAATGCCAGCAGTAAGAAGAACAGCCGCGAGCGCGCTCAAAATAGCAATAACAATCGTAAGCTTCTTATACTTCGCTTCACTATTTGCGTAATCACTTCTGCCGCCTAATGCGCGTTTAGCGTCGTTAAGAGTAAGAATCGAGTCTTCGTCTCCTTCCGAAAGCTCATTATCTTCTTCTTTCAGTTTTCTTAAGGAAGATAATTCCATAACACTCGTGCTTTCGGCATTAAGTGCTTGCGATTCCCCCGATTTTGCGCTTTGCGAACTTAAAGAATCAACATCGCGTGAAGAATCGCCAGCAACATTTGCAACATTTGCATTAGAAGCCATTGCAACAACTCTTCTAGCTTGTTTTTCTTTGCTCGAATCAATCATATTATTGTAAACTTCGTATTCTTTAGGCATATCATCCTCTAATGCAATAAAACGCGCATTATTTACCACTTTAGTGTCATCTTCTTCATAGCGGCTTGAACCTGACTTTAGCGCAGAAGAAGACTGTATCTTTTTAGAAGACGCGTGAATAACATTTTGATAAAGTTGCGATGCTACAGCAGAGACAATCGAACCTATTGCAACGCCAATAACAGACCCCGCAATACCAATTTTTGACGAAAGCAAAAACGCCGTCACAGCTGCAAGAGAGCCAGCTAGAACTTGCGTAAATGATATTCCCTTAAAGAAGTTCTTCACAAGCACACCTTAAAAATCGTTATCTACTACTATTCACTAAGCAATATGCACAAATTAGTAATCACCAAAATATTCGCTAATTAGTATTCAAATTGACTACTACTTAGATTGTAGATGCTGGCGCAGATGCCACTTCTGCTTTAGATTTATAAGCGCTCTGCTTTTTTCTTGCTTTTATAAGCTCAATATGCTCTGCCAAACTTGCAAGCAAAATCGCAGCAAAAATCAACGCAAATCCAACAAAAGCCATGCTTGTTACTCGCTCATTGTAAAGAATGCTAGAAAATAGCAATGTAAACAAGCATTCTGTGCACATAATCACAGAAGCGTTAGCTGTAGAAAGATAAATCAGCGTGTAGTTTTGAATAACTTGAGCAAGAACAGTTACTATCACTATAAGATAGAACATGTTTGTAAACGTAATCCAATTATCTTCGGCATTAAAGTTAGGCAAAGGCTCGCTTATTGCAGCTCCGCACAAAAATAGAACTCCAGAAACACTAAACTGGCCGAATGTTAAAGCAACGGGATTGTACTGCCTAGAGTAATACGCTAAGTATGTTAAGTTAAACGCAAAAACAGCCGCGCAAATAAGAGTTAAAACATCTCCGTGAGAAAGCGTAAGAACAAGCAAGCCTGGCTTTAGCGCAACGAATCCAACGCCCACAACGCATGTTAAAGCAGCAATAATTCCTAAAAGCGTTGGCTTCTTTTTAATAATCATCCACGCGGAAAATGGCGCTATAACGCAATATGCAGCTGTAAGAAAAGCGCTTCTGCCTGGGTCAATCCACCTTAATCCTTCTGTTTGCGTAACTAAAGACGCGTAGTATGTAACGCCCGTTAAAAGCGAAGGAATTATTAGCTTTTTAGTAAAATTTTTGCGAAGCGTCTTAAAGAAAACCACGCCCATTATTATGCACGCTCCAAGCATGCGAACACCCATAAGCCATTGCGGAGTGAATACCTCTAGAGCGTATTTAGACGATACGTAGCTTCCGCCCCAAATTGCGGCGCATAAGAGCAACATGATTCGCGCAATGTTTACGGTAATTCGATTATTCTGCCTTGGTTGAACAGCGCTATTTATTTCACTCATGTCACTCCCCTCATTATTGCAAACAACAAGTCTATAGCATTAAATTTTTCTTTAAGTTAGCTAAATTGCCTTATAAACTTTATAGAATAGCCACAAAAACAAGAAAAGTACAACCCATTGGCGTTCCTTCGGAAAATTTACTACTTTATTGCGAAATCAGCACTTGATAGCACACTATTGCCTTAATATTTACGATTCATGATTTACAACACATGACTTTGTAGTCGCTCAAACCTGCCTTCGCGCTTAAAGCGTAGCGCGCGAAGGCAATTCGGAGCGCGCACTTTGTGCAATTAGTGATTTATGTCACAAGTTTACGCATTTTTACAAAAATGCATCGATTTTTAAGCCTTTATATGCACGATTGCGCGTAATCTTAAAAGTGATTGAATCATAATCATATGATTGCGCGATTGCACAATAATCAGTTGAAGAAAGGACTCAACATGGCAACTCTTAGCGAAGATATGAAGACTTTTATTGAAAACAATTTGGCTTGGATTGCAACAGTTAGCAAAGATGGCGAGCTTGATCTTGGCCCAAAGATGTCGATGTTTGTTCTAGACGATAATCATCTTGCATACCACGAGCGCACTGCAGGTCAGCATTTTAAGAACTTGCAAGACGGCAGCCAGCTTGTTGTTGCTGTTGCAAATTTGGCAGAAAAGAAGGGCTATCGCTTCCGCGGAACTGTTACACTTCACACGGATGACGCGATTTACGAAGAGCAGGTTCGCGTTGCAGAAGAAAAGGGTACAAAGAAGCCTGCTGCTGTTCCTGTTATGGAGATTAATGAGATTCAGGATTTGACTTCTGGAGCTAATGCTGGAAAGACGATTGCTAAAGATTAGTCAAAATACTAATTCTTAACAAAAATCTAGCAAAACGCCGAATAAATTATGACCATTCTATGACGCGTTTTAGAATAGCGAGTGGCGTTCTTCTTCAAAGGCGAAGATGAACACCACTCAATTTTTATTTGATTATTTTATTTACTTAAATTTTTACTCAAATTATTTAATTGTCACTAATTTACTTGCTTTCTTTACGCAATTCGCGCAATCTAGCGTTCATTTCTTCCGCTTTCTTCTTCTCGAAGTAATAAATTATTGCAGCAATAGGAATCGGTAAAATAACAGTGAACGCAATCCATCCGCAAATCACCGCTGGATCATCTTTAAATGAAATCCACCCAACAATCACAGACACAATAAATTGAATAGCAATTGGCGGAACTAGCGCAAAAACGAACTTTGCAAGATTTGACATGCGTTCATTCGACCAAAAAATAGCGAACACTCCATATCCTATGCCTATAACAAACGACGCTACAGCATAAGATGCAATTCTGTTTCCAACCGCGCTATGTGCTAACAGGCTTGAAATAAAAGACATTACTGTAAAAATAGTGCACCCTATGCCAATGCCTTTAACAATGTTTTTTACCATTGTTTTACCAAAAGTTGTAACTTGCTTTTCCATAATAATCGCTTCCTTTTTAAGTATTAAAAAATTAGTATTAAAAATTAGTATTAAAAATACGCTTAAAACTACATTCCCAAGCGCTTTTTGAACGAGCTCAAGCATCTGCGACTAATCCACTCAACGCTTCCGTCGTCCATTTTTACGCTCATACTTCCGCCGAATCCTGGATCGACTCGAACAATGCGATTTAAGTTCACGATTGCGGATTTAGATATGCGCACAAACGACGCGAATTGCGGATTGTCAAAATCCATTAGGCGCTTGTAAGAAACGCACTCGCCTTTATCACTGTGAATTATTACACGCGAATTTTCTACGCAAATCATAATCACATCTGGCTCGTGCATAACAATAATCGAATCATTAATATAACCATATATGAATGAATTATTATTGCTATTTGCCGCATTCGCAGTGTTATTTTCAGCAATATCAGTATTATTTTCAGCATTGCTTGATTTTGCATCTTTAGAATCAATGCTTTGCAAATTGGCTATAATGCGTTTAAGGTTATCGTCAATATTGTGAACTGACAATTGAACGCACTGCTCTTCTTCTGGCGGCACAATAGCAATCGTTACTTTCATCAGGCCCCCTTTCGTATACTACCGTTAGCGTTTACTAGCTTTTGCTAACTTTTCTTAGCTTTTGCCAGCTTTCTGTTTTGTAATTTTGACTATACGGCACTGTAAATAATCTGTCTTTACAAAACCGCTAAACGGTAGTTTTAGGAATATAAGCGGCAAAAAAGGAGAAATTATGCTGCTTAAGCTGCACCCCAAATGCGAATAAGACGCTGGCTTGTAGGGTCGGCTGCAGGACCTTGATCGTAAGCATCCAAACGCCAATGAATTGAGCCATCCGCATTAAGGCTTGGAATTAAACGCGCCCAACGGCCGTTTCCCATTCCGCCAATCGTCTTATAAGAAGGATCTACCTTGTCTAATCCAAGAAGCTTATGAACAGTTTGAGAAAGGCAAGATCCATGCGAAAACACTAGTAAATCGCGGTCTGAGCCAGTTTTGCGCGCCCAATCTTCTACAGCTTTCGCAGCGCGCTCGCCAACTTCTTGCTTAGTTTCTGCACCGTGATTAAGCTCTCCACCTTCGCCTTTTACCCAAGCCTTAAAATCTTCTGGCCATTTTTCGCTAATTTGCTGGCGATTAAGGCCTTCCCACTCGCCAAAAAAGCGTTCGCGCACGCCATCTTCAACATGCACATTAAGACCAATCTTATCTGCAAAAGCATGAGCCGTCTGCTGAGCGCGAATAAGCGGCGAAACAATGGCAACAAAACTTGCATCGGCTTCTTCTGGCGTAATGCGCACGTGCTCCTGGCTATTTGGATTCTTTGGGTCTTCTAAGTCGGAAGCTCCAAATAGCACGCGCAAAGCCTTGCCAGAGCGAGTCACCTGGTCTATTCCAGACTCATCTAAAGCAATATCAATCATGCCTTGAAGTCTAAATTGAGCATTATAAGGCGTCTGACCATGGCGAACAAGCATTACAGAACGCGCAATACCTTCGTGAGCGCTGTTTTTATTGGCATTATGCGCAATTTGTGTTGCGCTTTCAACAAAATCCACCATTATCTTGCGCTACCTTTCAGACTCTTGATCGCCATTTTGTGCATCATAGGCATAATCGCCATTATCTGAATTATCTCCATTATCTCCATCATCGTCGTTCGCATCGCTCTCACTATGCTCTGGAAGTTGCAAATCAATTGCAGGGCAATCATTCCACAAACGCTCAAGGCGATAAAACTCGCGCGCTTCCTCGTGCATAATATGAACCACAAAGTCGCCAAAATCAAGCAAAATCCACTGTGCTAGTTCTAAGCCTTCTCTAGATATTGGCTTGCGCTTGTTGTCTTTTAAATACAAGTCTTTTTCGATTTCTTCACTAACAGCTAAGACTTGACGCTCGTTAGACGCAGAAACAACCAGCATGGCGTCTGTAATTCCAAGCAGATTGCTAACGTCAAAAGCCTGGCAATTAGTGGCTTTTAACCTATCGGCTGCAGACGCAGCAATCCTAATCGCGTTAACAGAGCTTTCTAAAGCTGCCATTGTTTCTCCTTAACTATCGAACTAGCAAACTATCGAACTAGCGAACTATCGCTCCCAAGCTGGCTTCCAGCCTTCTACAACATGCTGAGTATTTTCTGAATACACCATGGAATCCGCTGGAACATCGTGACGCACAACAGAGCCTGCACCCGTTGTAACTCCATCTCCAACAGTAACTGGAGCTACAAACAGGTTTCCTGCACCAACATGCGCGTTAGAGCCAATAGTCGTGTGATTCTTATGCACGCCGTCGTAGTTTGCTGTAATCGTTCCACCGCCGATGTTCGTGTGCTCTCCCAAATCAGCGTCGCCCATATAGCTCAAGTGCGGAACCTTAGTGCCGTTTCCAATATGCGCTTTCTTCATTTCCACAAACGCGCCAGCTTTGCTTTCTTCGCCAAGCACATTTCCTGGTCGCAAATACGTCCACGGCCCAATGTTTGCAGCGCGGCAAATATGCGATTCCTGCACACGCGAGCGCTCCACAACCGCGTCTTCATCTACTTGCGCATCAATAAGCGTAGTGTACGGCCCTACAACAGCGCCGCTTTTAACAGTTGTATGCCCTTGCAAGAAGCAGCCTGGAAGAACCGTAACATCTTCTTGCAAAACAACATCGTCTTCAATCCACGTAGTATCTGGATCTAAAATAGTCACGCCTTCAAGCATCCACTTTTCGCAAACGCGCTTGTTGTATGCTTTTGCAAGCGCAGATAACTGAACGCGCGTATTTACGCCTTCTACAATCAACGAATCTGCGGCCGCCATTGCTCCAACACGCCCCATTGCGCGAGCGTGCTCTAGCGCATCTGTTAAGTAAAACTCGCCTTGAGCGTTCTTTGAATCAAGGTTTTCTATAGCATCGCTAAGCACTGCAGCGTCGAACACATACACAGATGTGTTCACTTCCTTAATCGCAAGCTCTTCTGCATTAGCGTCTTTGTGCTCAACAATGCGCAAAACATCGCCATTTTCGCCGCACACAATTCGCCCGTAGCCAGTGGCGTCGTCTAAAACAGCGGTTAAAACAGTTGCCACATTGCCTTGATTATTGTGAAAATCGATTAATGATTGCAATGTTTGCGTGTCTAAAAGTGGCATATCGCTTGCTGCGATTAACACAGCCCCTTTAAGCGCATTACCGCATTCTTGTTTTGAAGCCTCGTTAAGATCTTGCATTGCGCACTGCACAGCCCTGCCAGTTCCAGGCTTATCGTCTTGATTTACAATCCGCACAGCGTTGTTGTAGCTTTGTGCTGCTTGCGACACCCGTTGCGCTTGAGCATGAACTACAACGACAAGCTCCTTAGGGTTTACGCCTGCCATTGCGTCCATTACGCGATTTAAGAATGTTTTTCCAGCAAACTTGTGCAACACTTTCGGCGTTGTTGAACGCATGCGCGTCCCATCACCTGCTGCCAGAATTATTGCTGCGGCTACATTATGATTTTCCACATGCGCTCCTTATTTGCATAATACGTGCCGAAAGATTTTTCAACACAAACATAAGAGCAAAGCAAAGTGCCCCCGACGCGATTCGAACGCGCAACCAACGGATTAGAAGGCCGTTGCTCTATCCATTGAGCTACAGAGGCGCAAGTTGCAATTATACCAAAATTCTTACACCAACACACCCAATCTTAAATAATTTGCAAATTAATATTTCTGTTTTGATTCCGTTTTGATTCTTATTTGTGATATTTGATTCCGTTTTAATTCCGTTTTGATTTATTGCATTTTACTTTGGGTTTTTGGCGCACGGTTGCTTGCGATTTTTCCGCACACACGCAACTAGCTTTCTTACACGCAACACGCGGTATATTTGATTACTCTACAAAATGTGGTATAGTCATCAAGTCGCGTTAAAACGCGGATAATTTAAGATGCCCCTGTATCCCAATTGGTAGAGGAAACAGCCTCAAAATCTGTGCAGTGTGAGTTCGAGTCTCACCGGGGGCACGTGCACAACGCCGCTTACATGCTAAGCGGCGTTTTTGTTATCTTCTCTCTCACGCGATTTTTCACAATACACAAACGACACACATAATCCTTGCAGTCGCTTTCATTCCCGCGTTTGTTCCCTTTTTGACTCAAATGGTAAACAAACGCGGGAATCGACGACTTTGAGTTTAAATCGTAGCGTGAGAAATCACGCGATTCGCGCTAAACAAAAACGCGCACCCAAAAGGATGCGCGTTTAGAAAACTAACGATTAACTAGCAATCAACTAGCAATCAACTAGCGATTAATCGCAAGCACCAACGGTGTGAACGTAAATAGAGTCAGTACGACCAGCCTGGCGCTCACCCTGAGCAGTGCTCAAAACAACAATCTTGTCGCCGTCTTCAACCTTGCCAGCTTCACGAAGAACCTTGTCGGTGAAGATCATAAGATCATGACGGTTCATATCATGGTAGTCCTCGCTAATCAAGAAGCCTTCAGTGCCCCAGCTCAAAGCCAACCAGTGATAAGTGTGCTCATTGTTGGTCAAGCCGTAGATTGGAGCAGCTGGGCGTTCACGAGAAATGCGATGAACGGTACGACCAGTTTGCGTGTAAGCAACAATCGCCTTAGCGTTGAGCTTGTCTGCCAAGTCAACAGCTGCAGAAGAAACTGCACCCGTGCTAGACATGTCAAGCTCCACAGATGGAATGCGATCGTAACCGTTTTCAGTAGCGTATTGAGAAATACGAGACATGGTCTGAACGGTAACTGCTGGATACTTGCCGACTGCAGTCTCGTTAGATGTCATAGTTGCATCGGCGCCGTCAAGAACAGCATTAGCGCAATCAGAAGCCTCTGCACGAGTTGGAACTGGAGAGTTAACCATAGATCCAAGAACTTCGGTAGCAACGATTACTGGCTTTGCGTATTGGCGAGAAAGCTCAATGCAGCGCTTGGTAACGAGTGGAACCTGCTCAAGTGGCATCTCCACTGCCATATCTCCACGAGCAACCATAATGCCATCGAAGGTCTTAACAATCTCTTCCAAGTTTGCAACGGCCTGTGGCTTCTCAATCTTTGCAACGATTGGAATGCGGCGGCCTTCTTCGTCCATGATTTCGTGAGCGCGATCAATATCGGTAGCAAAACGCACGAACGACATTGCAATAATGTCTGCACCCGTGCGAATAGCCCAACGAAGATCAGACTCATCCTTTTCGGTCAATGCTGGAAGAGAAACGGCAACGCCTGGAAGGTTAATGCCCTTGTGACTAGAAACTGGGCCAGCAACAACAACCTTAGTGTGTACGTCGTTGCCTTCTACCTTGGTAACCTCAAGACGAACCTTGCCATCATCGATCAAAATTGGATCGCCTGCGTGGCAATCTCCTGGCAAACCCTTGAAGGTTGTGGAAGTGCGATGCTCATCACCCTCAATATCGTCTGTTGTAATAACGAACTCTTGGCCCTCTTCCAAATAAACCTTGTCTTCGCCTTCAGCGTTCTTCTTGAACCAGCCGCAACGAATCTTTGGACCTTGCAAATCAACAAGAGCAGCAACATTACGACCAGTGGTCTTTGAAGCTTCGCGCACATTGTTGTAAACGCGCAAATGATCTTCAGGAGTGCCATGCGAACGGTTTAAGCGAGCAACATCCATGCCAGCTTCAACAAGCTTGGTAATGCCCTCTAACGATTCGGTAGCTGGTCCAATAGTATCAACAATTTTGGCTTTTCTCATAATGCCTGCCTGTTTCCTTTGTTTATTTTTAAATGGGAAAATACCCACTTTCCGAGTAATAGTGTACCAGCAAATTGTGACCTATAGGCAAAACTCGCACTTATTTATTTACTACGATTAAACATGACTAGCTGCGCTCACTGATTAATCACTCTTAACTTGCGATTAGTCACGCTAACTTATTTATACGCGATTAACTTACAATCGACTTACAATCAACAGCACTCACACAACGATTATCGCATACAAGTGAAACTTAAAAGCAAAATCGATAATTTATAAGTTATAACTGACAAAAAGCGCAAAAATCACACTCAAAAAAACCGCACGAACAAGACAAACGACAATACGCACAAACAATAAGGAACACAAAACGATAAGGCGAGCACCGTTTAACCAGTGCCCGCCTTAATTTATTTATGACTTACACAATAGCGCAAACTAGCGCAAATACTTAGCACGCTTGCGATTTAGCACAGATCCAGAAGCTGCAAACATGCCAAGCACCATAGCGCCGAAGGATGCAAAAGTTGCACCAGAAGCATTCGCGCCATTATTTGGCAGCACTCCAGAAGAGCGCGTGCCAGCAGTCTGCGACTTAGCGGAACCACTTCTGTTTTCAACACCGTTTACATTGGCAGCTGCACCATTTTCAACACCGTCTGCCGAGCCGTTCGCAGCACCGTTTAACGTTCTATTGTTATTGACGCTGCCGCCTCCAACATTTAATTCAGGATTATCGCTTGAATCTGGTTCAACAATTCCGCCGCCATTGCTGTCGTCATTATCGCCACCATCATCGCTGCCTTTATTCTTCGTAAAGATGGCATATACTGTCAAATCACTATCAACAGTCGTTGTGCCAGTAAATGCTGCACCCTTACCATCTTCCTTAGTATTCCACTCTTTGAAAGTATAACCATCCTTCGTTGGATTCTTCGGCATGGACTGGTCAGCAAACGCATCCGTATCAATAGCCTTACCAGTTTCCACCTTTACCGTTTGAGTCTTATCGCCGTTCTTGAATGTAACCGTATTGCGAATCTGCTTCCACTTTGCAGTAAACACGGTATTAGCATTCAAAGTATACGTATCACCAGGCTTGTATGTATTACCAGCAGCATCTACCCAGTTTAAGAACTGATAATCATCGCGAGTAGGCGCTTGAGAAAGCGTAATTTCTTTACCAGCTATAGTTACTTCGTCTTTAGTGTTTTCATTCTTATTATTAAACACTCCTCCATTGGCGTTAAAAGTCGCACAAGCATTCCACTGCGCGCGAAGTAAAAATATGCCGTCATACAATGGGTCTAGATTGGTATCATTCCATCGCATCCAATCACGACTATAATCAGAAAATGGCGATTTGCTATTCCAGTAGTAGCGTCTACCAACAGCTCCTTGTTTTCTATACGAATCAGTATCAGGTAGCTCGGTATACCATCCACCAAATACTAAATTATCTTTTGTTGGATCAGCTGGAAAATCAACCGTATTATCTTTTTTTACAGTATTCATGATTGCATCTGATTTACCGTCAATACTTCCGCCCTTCAAGTCGAATTTTACCTTCATTTGATTTAGCGAAATACGTACAGGCATACTGTTATCAACTACCGCTTGAAATTCAGCATAATTTCTAGTTGGTTTAGGATACGTATAATCAGACTCCCAAGAAAGATTATAGCCATCAGGAAGCTTTGAAGTATCAACTTTGATAGTTACTTTTTCGCCATTCGCAAAATTGCCAACAGTGCGTTCACAGTGACCATTTAATTCTTTCTGAACTTCAAGCTCTTTCCCCTGGCTGTCAGTAACTGTTATAGGAAGATTCTTCCACATTGCTTCCATTTCATTACTAAGCTGTCCAAGTGCTCCAGGCGTTGCATGACCTTTGCCTAATGTTGCTGCATAATTCATAGATATGCGTAAAGGATGCTTATTCGCATTATTATCTTCAGCAGCCTGAGCTGTCACTTCTCCTGCAAAAAGTCCAATCGCAGCTATAAAAGCAACTACTAAACTAATAACTTTTTTTATTATTTTATTATTCATTTTATTCCCAACCAAATTAATGATTATAGTAATAATAATTTTTTATTAAATTCAAAAATTTATACAGCGCAAATATAGATCTATAGGCCAAAAATGTATAGAAATATGCGCAGAACCACTCATATGTGCGAATTCAAAATAAATAATGTATAGAGTGGTGAAAATTGTAAAAAATTATGTTACAAAAAAGACAAAATCACGCTGTCTGTCTGTCTGTCTGTCTGTCTGTCTGTCTGTCTGTCTGTCTGTCTGTCTGTCTGTCTGTCTGTCTGTCTGTCTGTCTGTCTGTCTGTCTGTCTGAGCATGCTCTCTCTCAATCCTTTTGTCAAGTATTTTTCAAAAAAAAAAATAAAATAAATTTATTTTTTCACATTAACAAAATTTAGAATATTCCACGGCTGATTCTCTATCAATGCAAAGACATATCAAAAACAGAGATAATCAATAATCACTCACATAACATAACTAAATTTCGCACGATTAACTCACGATTAACTCACGATTAATTATGCTCACTTGCTAGCCTCATCCATTTGCCGCAACTCTTTTTTAAGATCGCGTATTTCGTCGCGCAAACGCGCTGCAAGCTCGAATTGCAACTGCTGCGCAGCAACATGCATTTGCTCGCTCAAATTCTTAATCAAAGACATAATATCGCTTTGCGGCAAGGCAGAAATATTCGCCATGCGCTTTTCTTTGCTTTGCTGCCCAAGATTCGGCTCTTTTGGCACGCCATAATGCGAGTTCCCAGCCTTATTAGCATTCCTGTAACCGCCTGCAAGCAAAGTTTGAGTATCAACATCCTCTTTAGCGAGCATGTCGTTCACATCGCTAATCTTCTTTCGCAAAGGCTTAGGGTCAATTCCGTGAGCCTTGTTATACGCGATTTGCTTTTCGCGGCGGCGCTCCGTCTCACTAATCGCCTTGCTCATAGCATCCGTAACGCTATCCGCATACATAAGCACAGTTCCCGAAACGTTACGAGCAGCGCGACCAATCGTCTGAATAAGCGAACGGTAAGATCTTAAGAAGCCTTCCTTATCTGCATCCAAAATCGCAACAAGCGAAACTTCTGGCAAATCCAAGCCCTCACGAAGCAAATTAATGCCAACAATCACATCAATTTTGCCTTCGCGAAGCTCGCGCAAAAGCTCCACTCTGCGCAAAGTATCAACATCCGAATGCAAGTACTCAACTTTAATACCAAGCTCCAAAAAGTAATCAGTTAAGTCTTCCGCCATTTTCTTTGTAAGCGTAGTAACAAGCACGCGCTCATCTTTTGCAACTCTAGCCTTGATTTCCGCAAGCAAATCGTCAACCTGCCCTTCCACAGGCCTAACCTCAATCTTAGGGTCCAGCAAACCAGTTGGGCGAATAATCTGCTCAACTACTCCATCCGAAAGCCCCAACTCGTAATCTCCAGGTGTTGCCGAAAGATACACAGTTTGACCAACATGCTCCAAAAATTCGTTCCACTTTAACGGGCGATTATCCATTGCCGAAGGCAGCCTAAAGCCATGCTCTACAAGCGTTCGTTTGCGCGAAGCATCTCCCTCATACATAGCTCCGATTTGCGGCACGGTTACATGCGACTCATCTAAAACAAGCAAAAAATCGTCTGGGAAAAAGTCAAGAAGCGTATGCGGAGGCGTACCTGCCGCGCGTCCGTCAAAATGCCTCGAATAATTCTCCACTCCTGGGCATACTCCAACTTGGCGAAGCATCTCTAAATCGTACGTAGTTCGCATTTCCAAACGCTGAGCTTCCAGCAATTTGTTCTGCTTTTTAAGCTGCGCAACTCGTTCGTCGCGCTCTTTCTCAATCGCCTCTAACGCGCGTTCCATGCGCTCAGGACCCGCAATATAGTGAGACGCTGGGAAAATATGAACACTACTCTCCTGGCGAATCACTTCCCCCGTAAGCGGATGCAGCATTGTAATTCTGTCGATTTCGTCGCCAAAGAACTCAATTCGCACAGCTAATTCTTCGTAAACTGGAATAATCTCAACCGTATCTCCGCGCACTCTAAAAGTTCCGCGCGTAAACGCAATGTCATTGCGCTTGTATTGCATGCTAACAAATTGACGTAATAAATCGTCTCGCTCAAGCGTCTCCCCAACACTCAGCATAAGCATTCGCTCGGCATACTCCTCTGGGGTACCGAGTCCATAAATGCAAGAAACAGTAGCTACAACAACGCAATCCCTGCGCGTAAGCAAATTCGCTGTAGCCGCGTGACGAAGGCGCTCAACATCGTCGTTAATATTCGAATCTTTTTCAATATACGTGTCTGTTTGCGGAATATACGCTTCTGGCTGATAGTAATCGTAGTAAGACACAAAATAGCTCACAGCATTATCTGGCATAAGCTCGCGAAACTCCGCGCAAAGCTGAGCTGCCAATGTTTTATTCGGCTCAATAATAAGTGTCGGCCGCTGCAAACGCTCAATCAGCCAAGCGGTTGTAGCAGTTTTACCAGTGCCAGTTGCGCCCATTAAAACAACGTCGTTTTCGCCGTTTTCAATGCGATTTGCTAACTCTTCGATTGCTTGCGGCTGGTCGCCCGAAGGCGCATACGGCGCTTTTACTACAAAAGGCTTGTTTGTGCGCTGAATTTTATTCGACATTATTTTTCTCCAAGAGCATTTTATTTATTTTACTAAAGCCTAACAATCGCGCGGTTGCTTGCGATTTTTCCGCGCGGTATCTAATGCTCCTTACTCATCCACTTTTTAATTTTTGAATCAACGTTTTTAAGCATAACTTCCATAGGCTTTGTAGAATCAACCACAAAATCCGCGATTTTTTTGCGCTCAATCTCTTCAACTTGATTATTTATGCGCTGCTTCGCCTGATTCTGGCTCATTTTGCGCTCGCTTATCATTCGCGCAATGCGAACATCTTTAGGCGCTTCAACTGTAATAATATAGTCAAAACTAAATGGAATGCTGTCAATTACTTGTGCAAGCAGCGGAATATCGTGCACAATAATCGAACTCATACTGCCTAGCGCACTGTGATTTTCTTCAGAAATTTTATTAACATATTCGCTTATATACTCAACTTCTAAAGTCTTCGCTAAATCATAAATAGCAGGATGAATAATAGATTCAAGCTTCTTACGATTTTCACAACTCTCGTAGGAGTCTCCAAAAACATGCTTTGCAATAAACTCGCGATTTAAAGAGCCATCATTCTTAACAGCATCTTCCCCAAAAATGCTTACGATTTTCCGCAAGACTACGCTTCCCGGCTCCACCACTTTACGCGCTAAAACGTCGTAATCTATAACAAACGCGCCAAGCGAACGCAAATGATTTACTACTGTAGATTTTCCAGCTGCAATTCCGCCCGTTACCGCAATCCGCATCATTGTCATATTTTGATTATAAACGATACATTTCTCACAATAACGTAAGTTTTAATTGACCCAACTAAAACTTCTTATATAGCACGCAGTAAATAGACCCGTAATAAGATTTCCAATTATCGGTTAATAAACTGTATCCAAGCTTATTATAAAAATCTAAAGCAACAACATTATTATCTTTTTCTGTAGATAAAATTATTGTTTTATATAATTTAAGATTTTCGACTTTCTTCATAAGCGCACTGCCAACGCCTATATGCTGAAACTCAGGATCTACAAACAACTCATTTAGCTCTAAGCCTTGATTGTACCAATCATAATTTTCTGATAAAAATGGCTTAATTTGATTCGCATACCAATTATCTTGTAATAATTCTATGCCATATAAAACACCGATAATACGATTATTCATTGTAGCAACAAGTAAAAGCGCACTATTGTTATCTTTCAAACTATCTAATATGCGCTCACGAACATTATCTATACGATCCAGTTCTTTAGGGAATGCTTTTAGATATAAATCTAAAATTATATTCATATTATCTTTGGCTTCTAAATAATCTAATTTTTTAATTTCAATGTTCTTCATAAAAATCCTTTATACAAGCTACTATCCGTATTACAACACAACATATTTAATCGACATATGCATATTTGATTTTACATAACCATCGTTATATAAGTACTAATTATTATTTTCGAAATATTTTCGCTTATATTCACTTAATCAATATAATTTCTTCTTTTTATCATAAAATTCAACATACGTCACATGTCATATGAATGATTTAGAATCTACAGATACGAGGTAATTGTTCTCGCAAACTATAAAGACAAAGATGTAATTTATAGGTAATTACTTATACGCCTTCAATGAAGAAAGGAATATAATGATTGGAACAGCGCATAAAGTTTGCAAAAATATTTTCTCAGCAATTCTTACATCTGCAACAATTGTGTCACTTAGCATAGGTGTAGCATCAGCAACTACCCCCCCCCCGAACAAACTGAACCAGTAACATTTACGATTACACGTACGGATGATTTAAAAAATGATGTTCGAGTTGGGGATACGCTAAGATATAAGCTGACTTACACAAATAATACTAATCACAATGTGACTGTTTGGCCAACTAAAAGTAATCTCACTGCTGTGGCCGTTGAAGGAAATAATGGTAACTGTAGATGGAGAGATCTACAACCAGGAAAAACTGTATCATGCACGCAAGGATTCCATATAACAGAGAATTCTGACATTAAAGAAAAAGGTTTCACTCCGTCAACCGATTGGAAAATTAGCAAAGATGCAAATGGTAATGAAGTTATATCTACTCCAAAATTAATTGGCGAAAAAGTTACAAATATTAATCCAGTTCCAAGGCCTAGAAAAGACGGGGATCCTATTAGATTAGCAACAATAGGTCAAACTGTGGAAGGACTAACTGGAAAACCTTATTATAGAATACCTGCAATAGCTGAAGCTAACAATGGTTGGATTCTTACAGCTTGGGATTATCGACCAAATGGTGCAGCTGATGCCCCTAATCCAAATTCTATTGTTCAAAGAATATCTAAAGACGGTGGAAAAACTTTTGAAAAAATACAAATCGTAGCAAAAGGAAAAGAAAACTCAAATAAAGATGGACTCTCAAATAAATATGGATTCTCTGACCCTTCATATGTTGTAGACCAAGAAACAGGCAATATTTTCTTATTCTTCGTAAAATCATACGATGGTGGCGTATGGGATTCTACAGCTAGTACAGATAAAAGTGATAGACATATTTTAGACGCTGCTGTTACTTGCTCAAAAGATAACGGTTTAACTTGGAGTGAGCCAAAAGTTATAACTAAAGACATAACTAAATATCCAAAAAATGAACGAGCTAGATTTGCTACTTCTGGGCATGGTATTCAACTAAAATACGGAAAATATAAAGGTCGTTTAATACAACAATACGCAATAGTAAACAGTTCCAATGGAAGTGTGCAAAGAAACAATGAGAAATGGCAAGCCGTATCTGTATACTCTGATGACCATGGAGTAACTTGGAAAGCTGGAAATCCAGTTGGACTAGGTAAAGAACAAAGCCATATGGATGAAAATAAGGTTGTAGAGCTTTCTGATGGAAGAATTATGTTAAACTCTAGACCGCATGAAGGTGGTGCAAATAATCATAGAATCATTGCTTTTTCTAATGATGGCGGAGAAACGTATGGTAAAGCATACAAAGATGAGACACTGCCAGATCCAGGTAATAACGCTCAAATAACAAGAGCATTCCCAGATGCTCCAATCGGATCTGATGCAGCTAAAATCCTCTTATATTCATCTTCTTCTGGTTCTGGAAGAGAAAATGGTTTGATACGTGTCTCATATAATGATGGAGAAAATTGGACAGAAGAAAAGGGATTCAAGAATGGTGCAATGGCTTACTCCACTATTCAAGCTTTAAGCCAAAAAGCAGGAGGCGGTTATGGTCTCCTATATGAGGGCGATAATAATGACATAATGTATACGAGAATTTCTGCTGACTGGTTAAGTATACGTCCTAACATAACCTTAGGTTCCACAACTAAAATTAATCTATCCACCAAAGAGATAAATCTTCCTGTGGTAAATCCTACGAGTACTAAATATGAAAACATTAAAGTTACGTCTATAAACACAAGTGATTTTACTGCATCAAGCGATTCTGTAACAATCGAAGCAAATAAAACTACATATATTCCTTTGAAAATTGAAGTGCCAAAAACAGCAAAAGTTGGAGATAAACTTACTGCAAAAATTCGTATTGCGTCTGCAAACAAAAATCAAGATCGTTCAAGCACAGAATTATCATTTGAAACGACTATAACTTTAAATGTTGCAAGTGAAACTAAAAATTCTAGTACTCAAACAGATCCTCTACCTAACAATCAATCACATACTGATACACAAACAGGAAAAGATCCTGAAACAACACAATCTGAAAAGGAGATAAATAAGAATAACAACAAACAGAATAGCAGCACATTTAACATAGATAAAGAATATTCTCAAAATTACAGAAAGGATTATTCTAATACAGACGATTCCAGAACGAATTATCATTACTCTTCAAAAGCAAAACAGGATAATTACAGCATTGATAATGAAAATAATGATAAGCGTTATAGTAAATCTGGCAATGCGTTAGCAAATAATAGAGGAATGATGCAAAAAACTGGAATCAACACAACTATTCCTTATGCTTTAATGCTTCTATTAATAGCTATCTCTACAGCATTAATGAAATTAAAAAATATGAAATATTAAAGAATAAGTGTATTTGCTATATTATTCATTTGTTCTAATGTTTCAGGCATAAAAAATAAAAGATGCGTTTTGGAAATTGAATTCTAAAACGCATCTTTTATTTGTAAAATTACTTATAAATCTTAATACTAAATATTTATTTTTAGTCTTTTAACTCAGCACCATCAGCATCTTGATGCCACTTAGTTCCAGGCTTTGAGCAAAGAATCAAAATACCCTCAACCAATGCCCATATTCCCGTAATAATCAACAGGAAACCAAAAGAAAGAACAGAAATAAGCAGCTGTGCAATCGCCTTTCCTTTAAAACCAAGATAAAAATTGTGAATACCTAATGTGCCTAAGAAAATCGCTAGCAAACCTGCAACAATTTTATTGCGCGAGCTTACTAAAGTTGCTTTAGTGTTCTCCTCAATATTCCCATCGTACGAAGGGAACTGAGCATTTTGCTGATTGTTGTCAAACGTGCTCATAATCTTCACCAATCCTTTTAATAATTATGATTAATATTTAAAAGCATCATATAATCATGATTCTTAAAAGAGAATTAATTGTACCTATATTTAATTACAAAATTGCCCCGATGATTACTCACCAGGGCAATTGTTAATAAGCTTCTATTAGAAAGTAGAAACTACTTCTTTTCGCTCAAAAGCTGTTCGCGCAAAGCTGCGAGCTGATCGGAATCAGCTAAAGCACCTTCGTTAGCTGCCTCAGAAGAATAGTTGGAAGCAACTTCTTCCTTCTTCTCTTCCTTAGCTGGCTTCTTTTCTTCAGCTTCTTCACTCTGACCATCAGCGGCTGCGGATTCTGCTGCAGCTGCGAGTTCCTTAGCGGCGAACACCTTGTGCTGCTCCCACAATTCGTGAGCTGCTGCATACTGTGCTTCCCACTCTTCGCGCTGCTGCTCGTAACCAGCAATCCACTCGTTAGTGTTTGGATCGAAGCCTTCTGGGTACTTGTAGTTTCCTTCTTCGTCATACTCAGCTGGCATGCCGTAGAGAGCTGGATCGAAATCTTCAGAATTTGGATCAACAGCCTCGTTAGCCTGCTTCAAGGAGAGCGAGATCCTGCGACGATCGAGATCTACGTCAATAACCTTAACGAATACTTCTTCGCCACCCTTAACAACAGTTTCTGGGTTCTCTACATGACGGTTAGCAAGCTCGGAAATGTGAACCAAGCCTTCGATGCCGTCCTCAACGGAGATGAACACACCAAACTGAACAATCTTAGTGACCTTGCCCTTAACAACCTGTCCAGGAACATGGGTACGAGCGAAGCGCTGCCATGGATCTTCCTGAGTTGCCTTAAGGGAGAGGGAAATGCGTTCGCGGTCGAGATCAACGTCGAGAACCTCAACGGTAACCTTATCGCCAACCTTAACAACCTCGGATGGGTGATCGATGTGCTTCCAGGAAAGCTCGGAAACGTGAATGAGACCGTCAACACCGCCGAGGTCAACAAACGCGCCGAAGTTTACGATAGAAGACACAACGCCTTCGCGAATCTGACCCTTCTTAAGCTGCGAGAGGAAGGTCTCGCGAACTTCGGACTGGGTTTCCTCGAGGAACTGACGACGAGAAAGCACAACATTGTTGCGGTTCTTATCGAGCTCAAGAATCTTAGCCTTAATCTTCTGGCCAATGTATGGGGAAAGATCGCGAACGCGACGCATTTCAACGAGGGAAGCTGGCAAGAAGCCGCGCAAACCGATGTCTACAATCAAGCCGCCCTTAACAGCCTCAATAACGGTACCTTCAACAATGCCGTCTGCATCCTTGATCTTCTCAATGTCACCCCAAGCGCGCTCATACTGTGCACGCTTCTTGGAGAGAATAAGACGTCCTTCCTTGTCTTCCTTAGTTACAACAAGGGCTTCGATGGTGTCGCCAACTTCAACAACATCATCTGGATCAACGTCTTTCTTGATGGAAAGTTCACGGGAAGGGATTACACCTTCAGTTTTGTAGCCGATGTCCAACAATACTTCGTCGTGATCAATCTTTACGACTGTACCTTCAACTAAATCACCATCGTCAAAATTCTTGATGGTTGAATCGACTGCCTTGATGAAGTCTTCTTCGGTGCCAATATCATTAATCGCAACCTTGGCGACTTCGTTATTATTCTCTGCCATTACTTATTAGTGGTTTCTTCTTGGGGTGGATATTACTCGATATTAAATTATGATTTATGCACGCGCACTATGCACGCGCTCTGTCAATGTTATATATAGGCATAGCCAAAATCGCCGTTTTACTTCGGGCGTGTCGCAGTATTTGATATTTACTACTTGCCACTTACTTGCAACTTACTCGCCGCTTGCTGCTCGCTCAGCCATGTCAACAACATTAGCCAATAGCATTGCGCGAGTCATTGGTCCCACTCCGCCAGGATTTGGCGAATACGCTCCCGCTACTTCTCTACAAGCAACATCAACATCGCCTTTTACGCGATACCTTCCCACTTCTTCATCAAAAACGCGCGATACACCAACATCAACCAGCACGGCTCCAGGCTTAACATCGCAAGGCTTTACAAATCCAGCGCTGCCCATTGCCGCAATAATAACGTCGGATCGCATCATAATATCATGCAAATCGCGCGTGCGCGTGTGGCACAATGTTACAGTTGCATCTACTCCCCTGCGCGTAAGAAGCAGCCCGATTGTTCGACCAACCGTGATTCCTCGCCCAAGCACGCACACATTTTTGCCTTCAAGATCAATGTTATAAGCGTCTAAAAGCGCCAAAATTCCTCGCGGCGTGCATGGCAAAGGCGTAACAATATCTCCCGAAATATGCATAACAAGCTCGCCCAAATTATATGGATGCATTCCGTCGCAATCTTTTGCAGGGTCTACTGCCTCAATAATCTTTTGGGAATCAACTCCCTTTGGCAAAGGCAATTGCACAATAAAACCTGTGCAAGAAGGGTCATTATTAAGCTGATTTACGTCCTTAAGAATTTCGTCTTCGCTAGCGTCTTCTGGCAAATCGCAGCGGATTGAGCGAATCCCCACTTCTTCGCAATCCTTGTGTTTTCCAGCAACATACTTCAGCGAGCCAGGGTCGCTTCCAACTAAAAGCGTTCCAAGCCCTGGATTAATGCCTTTTTCTTTAAGCTTTTCTACTCTATTTTTTAAGTCGCTTTTAATACTTGCAGCTAGCGCTTTTCCATCTAATACAACAACCATGATTCACTTCCCAACTATCAGCACAATTTAACACATAGCAATTTTAACTTATCTAACAAATCGCATAAATAATTCATGGATAGGCTATCGTGAGGTATCGAAGTGCGCGACACAACTGTTAATAACTGAATATTATAATAGAATGGTATTTGTATTGCATAAGAAAGCTACAACAAGACTTGCAAAGAGCCTTGCAGCAAGCTACAACGAGTTTTAACAAGTGCTAATGCTAATAACACTGACGGAAGGGGCGCAAAGATGTGCGAAAATATTTTTCATTTAACTCGCGCAAAGAAAATATGCAAAGCTGTTTTAGCGTGCATAATTGTTCCATCAATGTTGATTGGTATAGCTGGGTGTGGTGCAAGCTCGCAATCTTCTAAAGCTCCAACACAACCCAAAAAAGAAGTTAAACAAATCAAGGTTGTTTCCACTCTTGAATCTTGGGCAAGTTTGGCTAGAGAAATCGGTGGAAACGATGTTGAAGTGCAATCTATAATCAGCAATCCAGATACCGACATCTCTACTTTTAAGCCATCTAGCAAAGATTTGCAAAAGCTGTATTCTGCGCAAGTCGTTGTGTCAAATGGCGCTGGCTACGATAGTTGGGTTGCAAAGCATACGTCTAAAAGCAGCGAGATTGTAAACGCAGCTTCCACAGTCGGAGCGCTAAATGGCGACAATCCCTATCTTTGGTTCTCAAAAGATGCTAGAAACGAGATGGCTTCTAGCATTTGCAACGCTTTTTCTAAAGTCCTTCCTTCAAAAAAGAAGGTTTTTGCTAAAAGACTTGACGCAGTTAAATCGCAAGAAAATAAGCTTGACGAATATCTTGCAAACTTTGCTAAAAGTCACAAAAAGTTTAAGTACGCTTCAATAAATCCTGTTCTTTTCTGGCTTATGTCCGATATGGGAATCAGCGATTCTGCGCCTAAAGCTTATGCTCAGCAAGTAGCGCAAGGCGACGAAGTAGACAAAGCTAATATAGATGAATTCCAAAAGCTTATTGAAGAACGAAAATTCGACGTACTTATAAGCAATAGTCAGCGTAAAGGCGACGATATTAGCATTTTGACGGGAACTGCTGGCAGAAGCTACACATCTGTAATGTGGGTTAATGAACTTATGCCAACGTATGCAACAGATTTAAGAAAATGGGTTATGAAGATTTGCGAAGACATTGACAATGCTAGCAAAACTACGACCGATATGCGTAAAGATTTAGCAAAGCAAGAAGCTAATCAAAAGAAGCCTATTACCGAAAAGCCGACTGTTTCTCAGCCAGATCCAAACAGGTCTAACGAAGGCCAGCAAGATCCTGGAAAGTAGACACGTGCTTGAGCAAGTATAGACAATAAATACTTCATACTATTTATTAGCAATTACTTACGATTATTAGCAATTACTTACGAATTAAAGATTTGCTGGCGATTTATCTGCAATCACTTGCAATCATCTGCAATCACTCGCAACGCAACTTCAATGCCTCGAAGCATATCAGCTAAACTCATAGAACTCGTGCTCGGCTTATTGAGAACCTGCTCAGGCAAATACGGAACGTGAATGAAACCGCTCTTAATTGGCAATTTTTTAGTCTGGCAATAATTACAAACACTGTAAAGCACGTCATTACATACGTACGCGCCCGCAGAAAAAGACACAGCCGCAGGCAATTTCGCTTTATTTAAAGCGTCAACTATGTTCAAAACTGGCAAAGTCGCTTTATAAGCCACATCACCATCCTGCACAACAGACTCATACCAAGGCTTATATCCACTATTATCTGGTATGCGCGCAGCTCTACAGTTAATGCCAACATATTCAACGTTAAAACAAGCAGAACCGCCAAATTGCCCTAGCGAAAGCACAGCATTAGGGTGAACTTCCTCTATTTTCTCAATAACTTTTTGCGCACCCTTGTTAAATTCCGTAGGAATCTGCAAACGAACAAGTTCCACGCCTTCAGGCGCATGCACTGATTGCGCAATCTCCCACGACGGATTTATAGACTCATTATCAAACGGCGTAAAACCAGTAATCAAAATACGCATTACAATACCCCCTCATACAACTCTCACTTATAAAACTTTATAAAACTTTATAAAACTTTATCAAACTTTATCAAAATACATTGCGAAAACTATATACACGAATGCACTTGTATAAAACATTCATGATTCTATTACTTATTTCACTTTTATAGCAAAGATTAAATGGTAATTACAACTTATACAATAATCGCAAAACAACACACCTATACTCACGATTAGCCAGACTCGTCGTAGTGTAATATGATTAGCTACTAGCGCGTGCTTAACGAACAATGTTGTTAACAGCGCGCATAAAACCATATAAATACAGAAAATATAGATAAATCAAAAATCAATGACGAAAAGAGATTACCGATGACCAAGATTATTCAGATTGGCGCAAATCATGCTGGCACTGCCTGCGCTAACACCATTTTGAGCTACCCAGGAAACGATCTTACAATCTACGATCAGAATAGCAACATTTCCTTCCTTGGCTGCGGTATGGCTTTGTGGATTGGCAAGCAGATTAAAAGCAGCGATGGCCTGTTCTACCAGAAGCCAGAAGATTTCGTTAAAAAAGGCGCTAAGGTAAATCTTGAAAGCAAAGTTCTCGACATTGATTATGCAAAGAAAGAAGTAACAGTCGAGCTTAAAGACGGATCTGTTATTCACGATTCTTACGATAAACTCGTTCTAGCTACTGGCAGCCTTCCAAACAAGCCACGCATTAAGGGCATTGACTTGGAAAACGTGCAAATGGTAAAGCTTTTCCAAAACGCGCAAACTGTTATTGCTAAACTTCAAGAGCGCGATTTTAATAACGTTGTGGTTCTTGGCGGCGGCTACATTGGCGTGGAGCTTGCGGAAGCTTTTAAGCGCCTTGGCAAGAACGTGACTCTCATTGACATGGAAGAACATATTCTTAACGGCTACTTTGACCCAGAGTTTTCCGATAATTTGAAGAGAATTATGGAAGATAAGGGCATTCACTTTGAGCTTGGTCAAGCTGTTGAAGAGATTGTTGGAGATACTGAAGTTAAGGCTGTTAAAACAAGCAAGGGCACTTACGATGCCGACATGGTGATTTGTGCCATTGGATTCCACCCAAATGTTGCTCTTGGAAAAGATCATTTGAAGCAATACGAAAATGGCGCTTTCCTAGTTGACAAGAAGCAGCAAACTTCCGACCCAGACGTGTACGCTATTGGCGATTGCGCTACAATCTACGACAACGCTCGAAGCCGCGTAAACTACATTGCGCTTGCTACTAATGCCGTTAGAAGCGGATTGATTGCAGGCCACAATGTTTGCGGAACTCCTGTAGAAACCGAAGGCGTGCAAGGCTCTAGCGCAATGATGATTTACGACTACAAGCTTGTTTGCACTGGTTTGAGCTTAACGGCTGCTCAAAAAGAGGGCATGGACGTTGACTACGTTGATTTTGAAGATACACAAAAGCCTGCGTTTATGGAAGTTGAGAATCCAAAGGTGAAGATTCGCATTGTTTACAAGAAAGACACCAAGGTGATTGTTGGATGCCAACTGGCGTCTAACTACGATATGTCTGCAGCAATCCACCTGTTCTCGCTTGCTATTCAAAAGAAAGTCACGATTAAAGAGCTTGCTTTGTGCGATATCTTCTTTATGCCTCACTTCAACCAGCCATACAACTACATTACGATGGCAGCTTACACGGCTTTGTTGAAGGGATGATTAGCTTCTGATTGGTTTAGGCTGAATCGCTTTTTATTGATTAGCTTAGGCTGAATCAATTTCTGCTAATTAGCTTAAATCGCGTTTATTAAACCAAGCAATTTGTTCTATAATGGAGCGGTTGCTTGGTTTTTTAATCATCCGCGCACAAATCGCGAACCAAAACGCGCATATTAGCGTAAGACGTACAAATTAAAACAAAGGAGTCTAGGATGAAGCAGCTATCTATTAAGCCAACTATTCACAAATTTGAAAATACGCGCGATTTTGCGCAAGAATTTAAGCTTGGCAAAGACGATTTGGTTATTACAAACCAATACATTTGGGAACCTTATTTTGGCAGCTTAAACCTTGATTGCAATGTGATTTTCCAAGAAAACTACGGCAAGGGCGAGCCAAGCGACGAAATGGTTGACGCTATTGTTCGAGATATTCACACTACCCCAAAGCGCGTGATTGGCATTGGCGGCGGCACTGTTTTGGATATTTCTAAAGTTTGCGCGTTAAAGCAAACAAGCCCACTCGAAGACTTGATTGATGGCAAGATTCCTGCACAAAAAGGCGCAGATCTTATTCTTGTTCCAACTACTTGCGGAACTGGCTCCGAAGTTACCAACGTTGCCGTGTTCTCGCTTACAAAGCGCAACACTAAAAAGGGTTTGGCAAATGATGCTTGCTACGCTACAGACGCTGTTCTTATTCCAGAATTGTTAAAGAGCCTGCCTGATTACGTTTTTGCAACCAGCTCTATTGATGCCCTTACTCATTCTATTGAGTCTGCGCTCTCCCCTATTGCAACAGAGCTTACAAAAATGTTTAGTTACAAGGCTTGCGGACTTATTTTGCAAAGCTACATGCGAGTTGTTAAGGAAGGCAGCAGCGCTAAAAGCCAAGTTGTAGGCGACTTGGTTTCTGCAAGTCTTTACGCTGGTATTGCGTTTGGTAACGCTGGATGCGGTTGCGTACACGCTATGGCTTATCCGCTTGGCGGCACTTTCCATGTAGCTCATGGCGAGACAAATGCTGCTCTTCTTACAAGCGTTTTGCGCTACTACTCTAAGCACAACTCTGAAAACAGCACTAGCGCTGAAAATACTGAGCTTTCTAAACTTTTTGACTTTATGGCAAATATTCTTGAATGCCAAAAAGTAGACGTATTAAACAAGCTTGACGAAGTTCTTAACACGATTCTCCCTAAGCACAATCTTCACGAGTATGGCATGACCAAAGACATGATTCGCGACTGGGCTTCAAGCGTTGTTAAAGAGCAGCAGCGACTCTTGAAGAACTCATACATGCATATGAGCGAAGATGCTATCGACGAAGTCTATGCATCTACTTTCTAAAATCATATTTCACTAAAGATTTCACTAAAAAATAATCCCCACAACTAACAGAAGCTGTGGGGATTTTAATTATCATGCCTACTTTAAAGCTCACGGCTCAAGCGTTATTACAGGATGCAAATCAAACATAGTAACTGTGCGCTTCATGCGCGCAACAATGCTTGTTATTGCAATTGCAATAATGCCAAAGATTACAAGAATTCCAATGCTGGAGGCTATTGCTCCGCTGTTTCTTCCAGCCATTGCTTGACGCAACCCCATAATCGAGTACGTCATAGGCAAGTATGGGTGAACCGCTCTAAAGAACGATGGCGTCATTTGCACCGGGAATGTTCCTGCAGAGCTAGTGATTTGCAGCATAAGCAGCACAATCGCAACAATTCTTCCTGGAATCTTAAACACTGCCATAATCATTTGCATTATGGCCATAAAGACTATTGACGCTATAATCCCCAGCGCGTAGAATGCAGCAACATTGTCGATTTGCAACTTCAACGCTCCGTGAACAACGCCCATAAGAATTACAGCTTGCACAACGCCCATAATCACAAACGGCGTAAAACTAATAAGCGCACTTTTAAGCGGATTCATGCCATTAAGTATTGCTCGCCTATCCATAACCCTTAAAACAAAAGTTGCCATAAGCGCGCCAACCCAAAGGCCTATCGAAATAAAGTAAGGCGCAAAGCCAGTTCCGTAGTTTTCAACATGCGAATAATTATGCTCTTTAAGCGCAACTGGAGCACTCATCATCTTACTTTTTTGCTTAATATTGTTGATTTTGCTAGAGCTTTGTGCGCTTTTAAGGCCTTCATGCAACTTTTTAGCTCCTTCAGCAAGCTTTGGCGTATTTTCAGAAAGATTTTTAACTCCAGAATTAAGCTTGCTCGAGCCATCTACTATTTTTGCAGACCCAAGTGCAGCAGAATTAATACCATTATTGAGCTTTTCACTGCCATTGCTTACTTTATTAAGACCTTCCGCCAGCTTATTTGCTCCAGCGGAAAGCTGCGACGAGCCATTGTGAACGCTTGATATTCCTTTAGAAACGGCGTCAACTCCAGCTTTTATCTTCAAGCTCCCAGAAGAAAGTGCTCCAGCACCTTGGCTCAATGCCGAAAGATTCGTCTCTAAGAGCTTAGAATTTTCACTTAAGCCTCCTGCAAGACCTTGCAATTTTTCTAACACAATCTCTTTAGTTACAAGCGGATTTTGCGCTTCAACAAGCAATTGAGCAAGCTGATTTTTTGTAGCCTCGTTTCCTGCTTTAACACGCTCTTCAAGTTGAGCACTAGAATCCGAAAGCTTTTGCGCACCATTATATAGTTCGTCTGTAGCGTTATATAACGTTTGTGCTCCACTATTTAGCTGATTTGCGCCATTTGCCAAATCGTTAGTTTTTTGCGCTAATGTTTGCGCTCCATCTTTGCTTTGCGCATTTGCATTTTTAAGCGATTGCGCTCCTTTTTGAAGCTCTCCCAATCCGTTTTGTAGTTTTTGCAAAGATTGAGTAAGCTTGCTCGATCCATCAGCAAGCTTATCTACTCCACCATTAAGCGATTGTATTCCCGCGCTTAAATCGCCAGAACCGCTCACAGCAGCATTAAAAGAATCAGAAGCAGAGTTTACTTTTTTAAACATATTCTCCCAATATTCTTGTGCAATCGCTTCGCTAATTTCGCTCCTTAAAGTGTGAAACGCTGTTTTTCCTATTTGAGAAGCAAGCATGTTACTAGCTTGATCGTATTTTACGTGTAGCTTTGCTTTAGTTGGACTATCATATTCAGCAGAAGCAATGCACTTGCTAAAAGACGATGGAATAGTTGCTACCATAAAATAATCGCCATTTTTAAGACCTTTGTTTGCTTTAGCGCTATCTACAAAGTTCCACTGGAAACCTTCACTTCCATCTTTTTGACTCTTCAAGCGAGTTTTAATCTCGTTTCCAATGTTACGCATTTTGCCATTTATAATTGCACCGCTATCTTCCACAACAACTGCAACTGGAACCGTATCTAGAGTTTTGTATGGATTAGTAAATGCCCATAAATACAAAGACCCATATAAAAGTGGTATTAAGGCTACTGTTCCAATAACAAGCTTTCGAGCTTTACCTTTTATAGCATTATTTAATTCACGAAACGCAAGAACAATAGTATTAACGCGCATTCTTACCATCTCCATTTTTGTTAAGCTCATAATCTTCGCTGTAACTTACGCGATTTAGCCTTAATAATTGATCCGCTTGCTTTTCTAACTCGCTTTGCAAAACTCCAACAAGGCAGGAGCAGTAGTTTTTGCTAACGTATGCGCGAATGTCTGCAAGCAAGCATTCACTTTGCTCACTTGTAAGCTCAGTTTCTACGCCGTCTACAAAAAGAATCCACGGCTTTTTTAGTAGCGCAAGCGCAATCCCTAATCTCATGCGCTCACATGGAGTTAAATCACCAATAGCAGTTTCTCTAGGAGATAACACTTTCCAATACGCTAGAACGTTATACGCGTATTGATGCAGTGCTTCGCGATTTTTAACATTATTCTTGTATTGTTCGCGGAAAAGCGGCGATGCGCTAGCAAGTTTTAGCTCGCTCATAAGCGCTTCTTCTATTGTTTGAGTGTTGTAGAATTCATTGATTCCATTGAACAGTCCCAGCCCAACGTATTGACGTGATTCTTTTGTATCTGCTGGAAGGCTTAAATCTGCGATTTTTAACGTTCCATTCGTAAACTTCATATAGCCAGACAATGCTAGTAGTAGAGCAGACTTTCCAGAGCCATGTTCTCCCGAGATTGCAACGATTTGATGAGGCTCAACTTTTAATGACACATCCCAGAATGGAGTTCTTGTAAATCTTTTTAATCCTAATTCTTTCGCTTCTATAAGCGTTTGTTCCTCTTGCATAATTTGTTTGCTGCAAAGTAGCGATGTCATACATTTTTAAATGGTATACATTTTTAATGTTGCTATCGAAATTGCTATGCATTCCTCCTTTGTGTTTAACTAATATTTTTCAATTTTTAATTTTGTTTCAATTTTTAATTTTTATTGATTTTTTATTTTTGATTTTCGACTCAATCTTCAATTTGATGCTGCTTAAACTCGATTTTTGCAGCCACTTATATTGCGTTATTGCAACAAAATTGTGTAAAACAAGGAATTAATTATTTTGTTAATTCCTTGCGAACACCTTCATAGTACTCTTCAAGGTGAACAAATACTAACTTATTTTTGAACATTTTGTTCATTTGTCTATATTTTAGCTCTAAAAACACGCTATATATAACAAAATCTCACATTTTTGATTTAATCATGTAAATTTCAAGCATACGTAATATTTTTATTCCGCCAATAAAAATATTACGTACGTCTTTATGATATTGTCTTTAAATATTAAAATTTAAAAATCATCAAAATTAAAAAAACATATTATTACAAACATCAAAATGAAGATAACTTTAAAAAGAGGTGAAAGAGTATGCAAATTTTAAACATTCTATGCAACCCAGTAATTGTATCGGTTGTAGTGTTATGCGCGTTAAGTCTCGCTAAACTCAATGTTTTACTCGCAATGATTGTTGCATGCGTTGCAGGTGGCATTGCTGGCCATCTCCCTCTTTTTGGAGATGGCAGCCACACTATTATGGCGCTGCTTTGCGATGGTTTTTCCACAAACGCGCAAACTGCGCTCGCCTACATTCTTCTTGGTACTTTTGCAGAGGCAATTACAGCAACTGGCCTAGCTCAAATCATTTCTAAAAAAATTAGCAAAATTATTGGCACGAACAAGTTCATTCTTCTTGCAGTTCTAACAATTATTGCGTGTATGTCTCAAAATATTGTGCCTGTTCACATTGCTTACATTCCTATTCTTATTCCGCCGATTCTTTCCATTATGAACAAGCTTAAGCTAGATCGCCGCGCTGCCGCATGCTGCACTGCGTTCGGACTAGAAGTGCCGTACATTGCTATTCCATTTGGCTTTGGCTTAATTTTCCAAACAGTTATTGCAACTAATCTTTCTAAAAATGGTATGAAAGTTAGCGTTTCAGACGTTAGCGCTGTGAACTGGTATTTGGGTGCTGCAATGCTTGCAGCTTTACTGTTTGCAGTTTTTGTTCTATACAGAAAGCCTCGCGAATATAAAACAACCGAAGCAGATACTCGCGCTGCGGACGCTGTTGTTGGCCCGCTTACTAAAGCACACTACGTAACTATTCTTGCGATTATTGTTGTTGTAGTAGTGCAAGTTATTAGTAAGGATCTTTCACTTTCTTCTCTTGCAGGTCTTGCAACCATGATTATTTTTGGCGCAATAAAGTGGAAAGACATCGACAAGCAGCTTATGGGCGGCGTTAAGCTTATGGGTCTTATTGCATTTATTATGCTCATTGCTGGCGGCTACGCTAACGTGATTCAAGCTACGGGCGGAGTTAATGAGCTTGTACACCTTGGCGTTGCTTGTATGGGTCAAAACAAGCTAATCGCTGCATTCGTTATTACGATTATTGGCTTGCTTGTTACTATGGGCATCGGCACATCGTTTGGCACGGTTCCTATTCTTGCAGTTTTGTTCGTGCCGCTTTGCCAAAGCATTGGTTTTAGCACTCCTGCAACAATTCTTCTTATGTCTTCCGCTGCAGCTCTTGGTGACGCAGGCTCCCCTGCTTCCGATACAACGCTTGGTCCTACTTCTGGCTTAAATGCAGATGGTCAACACAGTCACATTTGGGATACTTGCATTCCAACATTCCTTATCTTCAACATTCCACTTATGACTGCAGGCATTGTAATATCTCAGTTTATTTAGCAGTTAGCTGAAAGTCACAAACAATACACATCTAATAAACGCTGGTGAAGATTTTTGCCATTTACGGCAATTTTCTTCACCGCGCCAAGTAGGCGAACCTAACATACAGCCACCCGCAAAGTAGCCAATCAATGCAAATTCGCGGGCGATTGGCTACTATTGCAGAAAGCGTACTGCGTTAATATTTTTACCGAGCTTAAAATTGCTCAGCACATTTCAACAAGCCAGACAACATCCTCACATAGACACAGTATAAAGCGAGTAGAAGTAAGCTTTCTGATTCATAAGGCCCTCAAAGCTTCCGCGCTCAATAAGCTCGCCACTTTTCATCACAAGAATCTCATCATATTGTTTAAGCGAATTAGCATCCAAGCGGTGAGTTATAACAAGTCGAAGAATTCCTTGCAAATCCAAAATAGACTGCGTTACGTTCGCGCTCGTCTCGTTATCTAGCGCACTCGTTGCCTCATCAACCAGCAGGATCTCGGACTTTTTAAGCAAGCTTCGCGCAATAGCAATACGCTGCTTTTCGCCGCCAGAAAGATGACTACCATTCTCACCGCACTGATAATCCTTGCCTTTAGCAGCAATCAAATCATTCAAACCAGCCAAGTGAATCACGCGATCTACCTCTGCGTCCGGGAACGGCTTAAACAGCGTAATATTATCTAAAATCGAAGCATCAAACATAAACACAGACTGCTGCATAAGAGTCGTCTTATCGTAAAGCGAACTCTTGCTCACATTGCTAAGTTCGTGATTATTCAGCTGCACGCTACCCTTATAATCCTTGTAGTAGCCCATAAGCAGATTAATCAAACTACTTTTACCAGCGCCAGAAGGCCCCACTATCGCGTAAGATTTTCCAGCTTGCAAACTAAGACTTACATTTTTCAAGACTTTATGATCCGCATCATAAGAATACGAAACATCTCGCAAAACAACGTTTTTAATAGAATCGTCAATAATCTCGCCAGAATCTTCCTTAGCGTTACTCATATAATCAGCCATCTTGCTAATAAGCTTCTTGGCGCCCTTCATCTCGCCAAGCATTTGCGGAAGACTAGAAATAGGCTGAAGTACGCCATTCATCAAATTAGTAAAAGCTAAAACCATTCCAGCAGTAATAACGCCAACGTGAGCGTTAACCATCCAAGCGCCAACAAGCATCACTCCAAGCTGAGTTCCAAGACTTGAAATTGTGCCAAGAGCAGAAACGGTAGTCATTGTTTTCTCGCGAAGATTCTTCGTATGCTCAAGCTCCATCGACTGATTTTTGTATCGATCAATAACCTCCTGCTCCGCCTTAAAACTCTTAATAACAGAAACTCCGTTCAAAACATCCTTCGTCAGTGCCGTATAAGACTCATTCGACTTAGAAACCTGCTCCTCTCTAGTGGCGATTTCGTTAGCTGTAAGAATCGAGCACGCCATTGGAAGCACAGAAATAACAAGAGCAATAACAGTGAGCAGCGGACTGTAGTAAATCATAAGAGCTAGCGAGCTTACAAGCATAAGAACGTCTTGAACAAAATCAAAAATCTTCTTCAAATACTTTTCTTGAATACGCTCGCAATCATTAGTAAGTACAGAAAGATACATGCCGGAATTTGCAAGCGAAAAATCACTATAACTCTTTTTTAAAAGCTTCTTAATAACAGACTCTTTATACTGATTCATTGCTTTTTCAAGAAAGCGAGGATACGCGCTGCGCTTCAACGCAAAAATCAGTGAGATTACCAGCATAAAGGAAGCGACAAGCAGCAAAATAGTAGTTAGAGAGAAGTCTCCTTTGCCAGACATATAGTCGAAAATAATTTGCAAAATCCAAGAAATAGCAGTGTAAATCATAGACAAGGCAATAAAAACTATCATCGAAAGAAAAGCTACAAGTTTGTTTTCTTTGAAAAATAGTTTTACGTAATTTTTTACGTCGGGATGCAGTGCGGATGATTTCTTATTTGCCGATGATTGCTGATTTGCCACATTGTCAGTTTTACTCATTCTCGCTACCTCTCACTTCCTTTATATATCTCTTCTATTTCTACTATTTCTACTATCTCTTCTCTAATATCATTTTCGCAAGCAGCATTTTCATAAGCGATTTGCTTATTCACTCGCTACAAAGCATTGAAAGCTACACTATCATACTTATCACGATTATTAACCATTAACGTAATACTTAAACGCATTTATACGTAATGCTTGCTAGAAATAATAAGCATAGAGTTAAAAAAAAAAATCAAATTAAAATGCTGATTCCGTATGTAATATCAGTGTAAACGTGTCAAATGCGCAACGCTGCTTCAATACAAAGCTCAAGAGCATACGCTTTAGAGTCTCCACCCCAATTGCGCTCATCATAATTTTCAACATCGTGCAAAGTATCTGCAGTGTAAAGAATCTCACCCCAAACAATCCCACGCATTTGTGCACAAGCCGCTAAAGCAGAACACTCCATCTCAACAACCGCGCATCCCTCCTGCTTACGACTAGCAACTTTCGTCTTAGTCTCACGGAAAAACCCATCAGTAGTCCACGTTTTAACTTCATGATAAGGCAAATTGTGCGCTTGCAAGGTTTGTAAAATAGCACGTCTCGAACGCTCTGAAACATCAACATAACGACTTGGAGGCAAATAATGATAAGAAGTCCCCTCATCCCTTAAAGCTTTATACGGAACCAGAAAAACGTTTTCCGCATAATCAACTAGCGATCCGCAAGAACCAGCACTAACAACTTCGCTAACACCGTAAGAAATCAGCCAGTCTAAGATCTGAACAGCGGCAGGAGCACCAACTGGAGCCTGCACTAAGCAGATTTTTTGCGTTTCTTCTTCTACTTCGCTGTTTGTATTTTCTCTTACTTTTTTCTCTACTTTCTCTTCCAAAACATATATTGGATATACTTTAGTTGCAGATTCAAAATTTGCTACAATCGTAGCTTTCCTGCTTAAAGCATACTGATCGATTTCATCGCCTAAGAAAGCAAAAACCGCTTTAGATGGAAGCTGAACGGAAATATTATCGTGATTTGGCATTAAAACTGCACTTTTATCGGAATCATACTCTAAAATCGGTAAATCATATTCTGCCATACAATCAGCTCCTTCATACAATCAGCTCCATCCTACAAGCACTCAATCCTATATACAAATACACGCATTAGTACTCAAAGATTATAAAAAATAGCCAATCGCTGCAAATTCGCGGGCGATTGGCTACATTAGATATACCGTCTGGCTAAACATTTTCGCTAGCTAAACATCTTCACTAGCCCAGTATGCTATCGATATTCTTCTTATTGCTTAAATCATCTTCATCAAGAAAAGCCATCTGCTTTATTCCGCTTAATTTTGCAATAAGCGAAACTGGGAAAGTAACAATATTTTGATTAAGAGTACTAATGTTACTATTTACGATTCTTTTTGCTGCAGCCAGCTGCTCGTTTTCGTCGTTCACTTCTTCTTGCAAATTCAAAAACTGCTCAGAAGACTTTAATTCTGGGTAAGCTTCTGCCAAAGCAAAAATCTTCCCTATTGCATGATTCTGATTTTTCATTGCTTCGCTAGAATCCGCAGAGTTTAATCCTTCTCTTAAACTCACTAAATCCACTAATGTTGTTTTTTCGTACTTTGCAAACGACTGCGCAACTTTAAGCATTTGGCAAATAGTGTCGTACCTTTTAGCGAGCGCAATGTCAACGTTTTTTTGCGACTCTTCTATAATCACTCTATATTTTCTTAGTCTATTTAACGTACCAATAAACCAGCCAATAGCCACTACAAGCACTGCTGCAATAACTATTAAAATAGTTTCATAATCCATAATGTCTCCTTTATTTTTAGCCTTTTTCTAGTCTTAATTATCTCTGTTTTTGCAATTCACTAGTGTGCAATCTCTACTTTTTCAATTTTATAGCTTCTAATTTTGCAATTTCTCTCTAATTACGCTGATTATTTCGTAATACTCAGCCAAAACATCCCTAAATCTTGCATATTCTCTTGTTAAAGATAGGTCTTCTATTCCAGATTTTCCAGGATTTCCTAATATGTACCGACCAGAGTCAAAAGCTGCAATAATATGCTCACTATCTAGATATATGCAAACTCTCATTCTTTTTTGCAAATTATTCAATGCTTCTATAAAACTTGGATCTAATACAAGCTTTGTATAAAAATCGTCTGTAGAAAAGATTGAATACGAGTTATTAAACTCAATGGATTCTGTTTGAACTTCACTCTCCTCTTTTGTTTTTTTACCATAGTATCCATTTAGTTTTTGCCCCATAAAGTTCTTTCCAGTAACGGGAACGATTCTAATGTGACCATTTATATTGGTTTTTGCGTTTATTAATAAGACTTGACCAATAAAATCAGTTTTTTTGACAGTTTTTCCACTTTCAGTTCTAGAAAAGTGCATTGCTTGCATATTTGAAAATTCAGTTTTAGATTCATCGCCAAAAATTATGTGTTTGTTTGAATAATACCTACTAGATATTGGCAGAAGATTATTAAAAATACTGTTGTCAATTCCTTCAGAATTTTCTAATACCGTTCCAGGCAGAATCTCATTTAAAATCGGCGTTAAAACATTATTCGCATATAGAGTATTTACATCAACCTTATTTGTTACAAAAAACTTGCCAGCAAAGCAAACAACAAAGGCAACTATTATGAGTAAAGGATATTTATAAGTAGAGTAGTCAAACGAAGGAAGATAATTGCCAACAGCACCAATAATTAGCACTACTGGTATTAATGGAATCAAACGCATTGGGTCAAAAGCGTTATTTTTTATGCCTTCTTTTAACTCATTTAGTTTCCCTTGCATTTGGGGAGATTTTTCTAATTTATTAAGTCTTTCTAAAACTTCGGGATTTGTAAACACGCTACTATGTTTTACATTCATCGTCATCTCCCTCTTATAATCGCCAATATTTTTATAACAACATCTTTATAAAAGTCATAAAAGGCTCTTATATTTTTTTATCATAAATAATCATTATTTGGAATAGTAAGATTTGTGAATAGTTAAATTTGGAATAGTGAAATAGTCAAATAACGAAATAATAACAACTTTGATTTTGAACCACTTTGATTCTGCTAGCAAAGTATCTTAAATGTGACTATTTTCAATAAAGACTTAATACAAAAACAAATAACAAAGAACAAAATAACACAAAATAAACAATATAACAATTTATAACACATTAATTTTCAACTACTTTAATAACATTTCTCAAAGCGTATAATGAACTTGAATTTATTCCTTAACTGATAGGAAGTTCAAAAATGGTAAAGAAACTAAAAACTATTTGGAGCGTTAAATTAACTACCGCTTCACTCGTACTAATACCAGCCGCAATCGGCATAAATTATGTTGCAAAACTATTTGCAAGCATGCTAAAACTACCACTTTGGCTTGGCACACTAGGCACTTGCATTTCAGCTTGCTTAGCAGGACCAGTTGTAGGCGGAATTGCTGGATTTTTAACTAATATTGTTTACGGCTTAACAATTGATCCAATTTCTACAGTCTATAGCATTACAGCTGCAGCAATTGGAGTAAGCGTTGGAATCGCTGCACGATTAAAATATATGAGCAAGTGGTATCACATTCTTATAACAAGTCTTATTGTTGCAGCAATCGCAATAATCATTTCTACACCTCTAAACATGATTTATTGGGGCGGAACCACTGGAAACGTTTGGGGTGACGCTGTTTTTGCAGCAATGGGATCCAAAGGCTTCTTTGCATCATTCGTAGATGAGCTTGTTGTAGATATACCAGACAAGATTGTTGTTTTGTTCCTTGCAGCTGGAATTTATAAAGTTCTTCCTAAGAGTTTAATAGCTATTTATCAATCCGATGACGAAGATCTTGATAAATAAACGTTTATCGCAAGCAAATAAATCACATAAACTCTAAGTTCTACAAGTTTTTATAAGCACAATAAGACGAGATACTATGAAAAGCATCAGCCTATTTGAAGATAAGCATTCGTTTCTAAACGGACTATCTGCAAAAACCAAGCTTGCATACGTAATATGCGCTCCAAGCACACCGAGTTTGCTTGGAGGCTATACTTCTTTTGCTATCTTTATTATTTTGAGCCTAATATTACTTGCAACATCAAGGGTCCTAGCAAAAATAAAAATCGTAATACAAGTTACTGGTTTTATTATTGTAACTATTTTTATAGTTCAAACTTTTTTTAGATCGGGAAACTACACGATTTTATTCAAACTAGGACCTTTGATTGCTCGCAAGGAAGGTTTTGAAGTAGCAATGAAGATTGTGCTAAATATATTAAATATTTCGTTTGCATTTTGTGTTTTAACGCTTACAACTAAACCTTCTAATATGATGCAAGAGATGATACAAGCTGGTTTACCACCTAAAATGGGCTATGTTTTTGTCTCGCTATTTCAAATCATTCCTCAAATAACACAGCAAACTTCGACTATAGTTGATGCACAAAGAAGCAGAGGATTGAAAACAAAAGGTTCCCCAATAACGCGTTTCAAAGCTTTTTTGCCTCTAATATCCCCGATTATAATGTCTTCGTTTATGAGTTCTAAAGAAAGAACTATAGCTTTAGAAGTTCGCGGATTTTCGTGCAATAATCAAAAAACATTCATAAAACCGTTTAAGCCTAGTAAATACAATACGTTATTTTTATGCGCTTGTTTAATCGTAATAATCGCATCTATTATTTATGCGTTACTTAATAATTTAGGATATATAGCATGGCAGCTATTCATATAGAGCACTTAAAATATCGCTACCCGTATAGTAAAACTCTTGCACTTAATGACATTTCTTGCGATATTCATAAAGGCGAATTTATTGGAATAATAGGTGCTAATGGAGCTGGAAAATCAACATTATCTCAAGCTATTTTAGGTCTTGTTCCTAATCTTTACCACGGAGCGTACGGCGGCAAAGTAGAGGTAGACGGTCTTAACGCAAAAACTACTCCAATAGACAGTCTTTGCAAAAAAGTTGGACTGGTTTTTCAAAATCCTTTTAATCAAATTACAGGCTCGAAGCTTACTGTGTACGAAGAAATTGCGTTTGGGCTTGAAAATCTTGGCATTGAGCAAAACGAGATGCAAAATCGCGTAGAGAAAATCATGGAGATGCTTAACATTGCGCATCTTAAAGATTGCTCTCCATACGATTTATCTGGCGGCCAAATGCAACGAATGTCTATTGCCGCTATTTTAGTTATGCAACCAGAAGTAATAATTTTAGACGAGCCAACTTCGCAGCTTGATCCTAAAGGTTCTGAAGAGGTTTTTAAGTCGGTAGAATCCTTAAAAAATCAGGGTCAAACTATTATTATGGTTGAGCACAAAATGGAAAAAATCGCGCAATATAGCGACCGCGTAATGCTTTTAAGCGAAGGAAAACTTATTGATTTTGATACTCCGCAAAAAATCTTTTCTCGCGAAGACTTGGAAGAATATGGCGTAAATCCTCCTGTTTATACTCAAATTTGCAAAAAACTTTCATTAAAAAACAATAATGGCTTGTATCCAATAACTCTTGAGCAAACGTCACAAATTTTAAGCTCGCACGAAGGGAATCGCTTACAATGACTCCTACTATTGAAATACGAAATGTGTCTTTTTCTCATACTCCAACATCACAAATATTCAATAATCTGAATTTGTCTTTTGCTACTGGAGCATGCGCTATTGTTGGTCAAAATGGCACTGGAAAAACAACTTTACTTAAAATCCTTAGAGGACTTCTTACTCCAAAATCTGGAAGCGTTTTATTAAATGGTAAAGATATTGCAGAATGTACTGTTCCCTCTCTTGCTAAAGATATTGGATTTGTATTCCAGAATCCAGATGACCAAATTTTTGAATCAACTGTTATACGCGAAGTAATGTTTGGACTTTTAAAAATTGGAATTGATAAGAGTCAAGCACTGATTCAAGCAAAAGAAAGTCTAAAACTCGTAGGACTTTTAGATAAAAGCGAGGTAAATCCTTACGATTTAAGTCTTTGCGAAAGGAAAATGGTTTCTATTGCGTCGATTTTAGCAATGGATACGCAAGTTGTTATTTTAGACGAGCCTACAATCGCCCAAGACGATCGCGGCAAAAATTGTATTGAATCAATTATTAAACACCTTGTTTTGCAAGGAAAAACTGTTATAGCTGTTCTTCACGATATGAATTTTGTGGCTAGAGTATTTAATCGAGTTGTTGTGCTTTCCAATGGCAAGGTTCTTTTTGACGGCACTACGCGAGACGCATTTATGCAAGATAACATACTTTCTAGCGCACAACTAGATAAGCCAGATGTTGTGAAGCTGTGCGAAAAGTTGGGTTATGAAAATACGTTCCTATCTGTTGAAGAATTTGTGAACGACTATTACGAACAATAAAACTACCGACTATCAAATGAAGCAGCAAAGAAAGCAAATGCACAAATCGCGTAGTTTCTTAAAATTAGCATTTGTTAATAAACATTAGTATCAGCAGACGCAAATCAAATTTGACAAACACAAATCCATTCGCTATAGTCTTCACTTATCACCATTTCGACGAGTAAAGGAGTGCACATGTATCATACAAATATGATGACAAATTGTTGTTGTAACGTATGCTGTTGCGCATTTCTTAATCGAAATGATGTTTGCAAGCACTAAGTATGCATCATCTAGCCTGTGTTAAAAGCATCTACGTTAAAACACAGCAAATTACGATTCAAGAAACAGCGCGCTGTTTCTTTTTTTATGCCAAAAATCGAATATAACGTTAAAAAATAACAATTTAATACGTGTTAATGTTAAAACGAATAAATATTAAACGAATAATGGCATCTTTAGAAACAACTAATAAATAATCACTTTATTAATAAAAATTGTTTTTTAAAAATTAAAAACAAAACAGAAACAAATTAAACAAAACAAACAAGTAAGGGGAAATATTATGTCTAATATTTACAAGTCCGTGCAAGAACTCGTAGGAAACACTCCACTTATGGAGCTTACACACATTGAAAAAGAGTACAATCTAGCAGCAAAAATCCTTGTAAAACTCGAATACTTTAACCCAGCAGGCTCCGTAAAAGACCGAATTGCAAAGCAGATGATTGAAGAAGCAGAAGCCGAAGGCACGCTTAAACCAGGCTCAGTAATCGTTGAGCCAACTTCTGGAAATACTGGCATTGGTCTTTCAATGATTGCGCAGACAAAAGGATACAAAAGCATTATTGTAATGCCAGAAAGCATGTCTATTGAACGCCGAAAACTTATGAAAGCATACGGCGCCGAGCTCGTGCTCACACCAGCTAAAGATGGAATGAAAGGCGCAATTGCCAAAGCAAAGGAAATCGTTGAAAACACGCCAAACGCGTGGACTCCAGGACAGTTTACCAATCAAGCAAATGTGCACGCACACTACAAAACAACAGGTCCAGAAATTTGGCAAGACACTGATGGAAACGTGGATATGCTCATTGCTGGCGTTGGAACAGGCGGCACAATCACAGGTACTGGCACATATTTAAAGGAACAAAATCCGAATCTGGAAGTAATCGCAGTAGAACCAGCCGACTCCCCTGTGCTCGCAGGCGGCAAGCCAGGAGCGCACAAGATTCAAGGAATCGGCGCAGGATTCGTGCCAGATGTGCTTAACCAAAACATTTATAATCGCATTGTTCACGTAACAAATGAAGACGCAATCGAAAGCGGCAAGCTTATAAGCAAAAAAGAAGGTGTGCTAGTGGGTATTTCTTCTGGAGCTGCAATCTGGGCAGCAATCCAAGAAGCAAAAAGAGAAGAAAACGCTGGCAAAACCATCGTTGCAATACTTCCCGATTCAGGAGATCGATACTTGTCTACCGCATTATTTGAAGACTAACTACATTTAGGAGCGCTACTGTAAATACGCAAGTTTTGATTAAATAATATATGGATAATAAATAACATTATTAGATAATGATCAAAACTGTAGAATAAAGGAAAATAATAAAAATAACGGGAGAAATGTATGAGTGATCGCCTTGACCTTATAAATCAACTAAACTCAATTAACGATTCAGACATAAGGCAAGCTACATTCATACCTAATTACCGAAATATTATTGCGCTCATACATGCGACTCAGGCTCTACTTTTGCCTGAGTTGCATGTGCGCAATGAAAGCAACGAGACTACGCAACTCAACGCTAGTTTGAATACTGTTACTTCAAACGCATTAGACACTATAGAACGCATTATATTTCACGAACTTCAATGCTACACAAGCAACACAATTAAAATTCGAGAAACTTGCAATAAATTTATAAATACTCTTCCTACAATTAAAAAGTTACTTTTAACAGATATTCAAGCCATGTATGAAGGCGATCCTGCTTGCACAAGCAAAGTAGAAGTAACGCTCGCATACCCTGGTTTTTATGCAATGCTTATTCACCGCACAGCTCACGCACTCTACGAACTTAACGTACCGCTAATTCCTAGACTTATGAGCGAATATGCACACAGAAAAACTGGAATCGACATTCATCCAGGAGCAAAAATTGGCGCATATTTTTGCATTGATCACGGAACTGGCATTGTAATTGGCGAAACAACTGTGATTGGCGAGCATGTTAAGCTTTACCAAGGCGTAACTCTGGGTGCAAAAAGTTTTGCGCTAGACGAGAATGGAAATCCTGTAAAAGACGGAAAGCGGCATCCAAATATTGGAAATAATGTTGTAATTTACGCAAACGCAACAATCTTAGGCGGAGAAACCACAATCGGCAGCGGAAGTACAATCGCAGCAAACGCGTGGATAAACCGCAGCATTCCCGCAAACACAACCTACCACTTCCCTAAAGCCTAATACGCTATTATGCTCTGTCTTTTATAAAACCGCAGCACTCGATTTCTGATAACTCAATAAAACCAGCAGATTTATAAAAAGCAATAGTTTTTTCAGTACAATCCGTGGTTAATTGAATTTGACGAACATTAGGATAAAAATCCACAATCGCATTTAACAAAGCAGAGCCTATTCCCTGCCTTTGATACTCTGGCAAAACAAGAATATCTTGAATAAGAACAACCGTATATCCGTCACCAACAGCTCTAGCAATTCCAACTAGCTCATCATTTTTATAGGCAGCTAAAACCTTGAGCGAATTATTAAAGCCATTTTCTAAGGCGGGTAAATCATCTGTATACGAAGACCAACCAACAGAATCATATAGTTTTAAAATATCTTTGCTATTATATTTTTTATACTCTTTTATTTGCACGTCTGTTAAATTCATTTACAATAACACCTCGCAAAATATAGCAAAAGTGCGCGATCTAAAACGTAAAAACGGAAGAACGCGCACTAATAATAATACTTAACAACAGCTACTTTTTAAGTTGCACTGGCTCGTGGTCTTTGCCCATCTTAAACTTAAGACCTGCACGCTGCCACATGCGATATTCGCCAACTGCCGTAAAGAGAACATCTGTGGAAGAGTTAAGCGCAGTTTCGCACGAATCTTGAATCACGCCAATAATAAGGCCAATAGCAACTACTTGCATAGCAATATCGTTTGAAATACCAAACGACGAGCACGCAAGAGGTATAAGCAAAAGCGAGCCACCAGCTACACCAGATGCACCTGCAGCGCTAACTGCAGAAAGCGCAGACAAAATCACAGCTGTTGGAATATCAACGTAAATCCCAAGCGTGTGAGCAGCGCACAAAGCCATAATCGAAATCGTTATAGCAGCACCACTCATATTAATGGTTGATCCAAGTGGTATAGAAACAGAGTAATTGTCTTTATTAAAACCGAGTTTTTCGCACAAATTCATGTTTACAGGAATATTTGCAGCAGAAGAACGCATAAAGAACGCTGTAACTCCCGAATCGCGCAACGTACGCAATACAAGAGGATACGGATTCTTGCCAGTAAGAACAAAAACCAAAATAGGATTTACAATCAAAGCAACAACAGCCATAGTGCATACTAACAAGGCAATAACGGAACCGTATTCACTAAAAATACGAAGACCATTGCTTGAAACTGTTGTATAAACAAGACCCATAATGCCAAAAGGTGCTGCGTTAATAATCCAGTGAACAATTTTTCCAATAGCAGAAGAAACGTTGTCAAAGAATGCTTTAGTGGAAGGCTCAGCCAAGCGAAGTGCTACGCCAAATGCGATTGCCCAGAATAAAATACCAATAAAGTTTCCCTTTGCAAGAGCATCTACAGGGTTTACAACAATATTTAACACAAGAGAATTAAGAACTTCGCCGATTCCTTGAGGAGATGGCGAAGATGCTGCTTCAACATGCGCAAAAGTGAAGTCAACAGGGAAAATCATAGCTGCGCAAACAGCTATAAGGCTTGCAATAAACGTAGAAAGTGCATACAACACGATTACAAGCTTCATGTTTCCAACACTTTTTGCTTTTGCAAGCGCGCCAATCACAAGGCAAAATACCAAAATCGGCGCAACGGATTTAAGTGCGCTCACAAACAGCTTTCCCATAAGATCTAGCACGTAAACGTGAGATGGCACAAAAAGACCAAGTGCAGCGCCTAGAAAAAGACCAATAACAATACGAAGAATAAGGTCAATGCTATTCCACTTTTGAAGAATCTTGTGCATGAGAGTCTCCTGTAATTTAGTTTGTGCAGAATATTTTATACTCTTTTATTTGTATTCATACTCGCAAGATTTTCTATTTTTACATATTATACACATGTATGCATATATATGCAAATCGTTAGGTTTTAGTTATTCAATAATTCAATAATTAAATGACTTAGCAACTCAGTAAATAAAGGCTTCAATAAGTGTTTATGATTAATATAACTTAAGATATAGTAAACATCTACAAGTTCCCATTTAATCGCAAATAAAATGACAAAATGCCTCACTTCGCAAAGTAAAGAAAAATGCAAAGTGAGGCACGTTTTTAATTAATTTAATTATTCTATTATTTAATACTGAGCAAACATACTGAATGCATTTAAGCCAACATTAAGAGGCTCTAAAGCTAGCCGATCTGCAATACCCAGACCAGCTAGCAAGTATTCTACTTATTGCTGTGACGATAAGCACCGCGACGCCTGCTGCCTAAAAGCGCAGCACCAGCAGCACTAATAGTTGCAGCAAGCAAGCCAAACACAGACACATTACTACCAGTATTACTAAGTTGATCAGCACGACCACTCTTCAAAACCTTAGAACGCACAGAAGCACGAACCTTGGCAGCATTAGACTTAGCATCAGCCAAAGCTTTACGAGCCATAGAAAGGTTGCGAACAGCAGCATCAACCTGAGCCTGAGTTGCATTAGGATCCGCAAGCACACGCTTAGCTTCCGCCAAAGCAGTATTCACAGTCGCCTGAGCCTTAGAAACTTGAACATCTGCCTGCTTAACAGCCTGGTTATTCTCAACAGAAGCATTCACATCAATAGAATTTGTGCCATTAGAAGTGTTATCAGCGTTGTTGCTAGAAGCGTTACCAGAGTTTGCGCCAGCATTATCGGCATTATTAGAACCAACGTTACCAGTCTGTGAATCAGACTCAGCATTCTGAATCTGAATATTCAACTCGCCCTTATCTGCAGTAGTAGGCGCATTATCATTCACACCAACACCAGATTCAGAACCAGTACCAGAGCCGCTATACTTATTCGCAATACTGTTCTTCGCAGCCTGAAGATCCTTCAACGCAGAATCAACTTGAGCCTGGGTAGCATTAGGATCCGCAAGCACACGATTAGCTTCCGCCAACGCCTTCTTATACACATCCAAATCATTAGGCTCACCAAGCGAGTATTCTAACGACTTGCTAAAGCGAGAATCATCATCAACTTCAGCTTGCAATACCGTCTTATTAACACCATTCAAAGCATCTTTAGCATTCTTCAGATTCTTTAACGAAGAATCAACAAGAGCCTGACGCTCTGATTGAGACTTACCAGCAAGATCTTTACTCTCGTCACCAGATCCAGCCAGTTTAGAAACAAGCTCCTTCGCATCTTGCAAAGCCTTATTATATTTTTGCTGCTTTTCAGCAGTATCATACACATACTTTACAGACTCTTTCACCCTATTCTCAAGAGCAATCTCAGCTTGCAAATCAGCAATATCAACACCATTCAATGCAGCTGCTGCGGTTTGAAGATGTTGAAGCGCAGTATCAACAGCAGTCTGCTTCTGATCAGGAGTCTTCATTGATTGAGCATTATTCGCATCAGCAAGAGCAGACTCAGCCTGCTGCAGAGCTGCACCAAACGCAGACTTCTTATCCTGAACAGCATTCGTATACTGTACGGACTTCTTCAAAGAATTAGCTTTGTTAACTTCAGCTTGCAACTTAGAAGTATCTACAGTTCCATTAAGAGCTCTAGAAGCAGTTTCAAGCTTAGTCTTAGCATCGTTGATTGCTTCCTTAGTCTTGCCCTGAGGATTATTCAAGATGTTTTGAGCAGCTTGCAAAGCCTTATCAAAATTATCTCGCTTATCTTTATCGGCGTTCTTATAAGCTACTTTAGACTTATTAATATTGGCATAATTAACAGCCTTCTGCAAAGCAGAGGTATCCTGACCGTCCAAACCAGTAACAGCATTTGTAAGAGCAGTGATAGCGTTAGTAATATCACCTGCTGTTGCACCAGCTTTCTCTACGATACCTTCTGCAGAGGTTATAGCATTGTCAAGAGCATCTTGCTTCTCCTTAGAAGCATTATTATAAGAAGCATCATTCTTCTTACCTTTTGCTTCTGTGAGTTTTGCTACCAATTGAGACTTATCATGACCATCAAGAGCATCAATCGCTTTGCTTAAATTATCTTTAGCATCATTAATAGACTGCTGTGAAGCATCTTTTTGGTCATAAACTCTCTTTGCATTAGACAGAGCAGTATCAAAATCATTCTTCTTATCATTAGAAGCATTCTCATACTTTGGATTCTTCTTCTTAGAAGAATCATCCTGGCCCTGCTTATTCTTGCCTTGCCATTCATAAGCTATCTCGATTTCATCCTGAAGCTTTGACTTGTCAACAGTATTACCACCGAGATCATTAACAGCTTTTTCAAGAGCTTTACTAATCTTGTCAACTTCATCAGCAGTCTTATTATCAGCAGAATCAGTCTTAACAAGATCTTCCGCAGCCTTTAACGCACTGTCAAAAGCAGTCTTCTTAGATGTATCATTGTACTTCTCAGACTTTTTAAGGTCTTCTTCCTGCTTCTTGACCAAATCAACAAGAGCCTTAAGATCTCCCATCTTTTTGTTAAGCTCTTTAGCCTTGGTAACAACATCAGTGATAGCAGTCTTAGCCTGATCAACAGTCTTCATATTCTCATTGGTCGGGTCAGTTTCAATATCATCAATCTCTGCTTTAAGCGCTTCCTTTTGAGCTTTGTTAAGATTGGTGAGATTATCTACTTCAGATTTAGCATACTTCTTAGCTTTCTTTAGCTCGGCTTCCTCAAGAATACCCTCAACTTCTCGCAGATCTTTAGCACTGTCAATGCGACCGATTAAACCATTAGCTTCATCTTCAGTAAGATCACCTTTCTGCTTCAGCTCAGCAATCTTCTTCTTAGCAGCAGCTTTAGCATCAGCGGTATTGGCATTATCTAATATGGTTTCAACACTATCAAGATCTTTAGCGCTATCAATGTCACCCTGATACTTCTGCTTATCTCGTGCGTTGAGATTAGTCAACTCACCAATCTTCTTCTTAGCATCAGTCTTAGCCTTATCAAGACCTTCTTTATTACTGTTATCAGCAGCATTCTGATTCTGAGTAGCCTTTTCCGCAGCCTGTTGCTTTATAGTATTTATATCATTCTCATCAGCTGCATTCTGAATATTCTCAATAAACTGCTTCTTATCACCAGGCGTAAGATTTTTATAATCTTCACCATTGCGAATTTCATCAATAGCAGCCTGCTTTTTCTTCTCAAGCTCAGCATCCTTCTTGTCTTTTTCAGCTTGCTGATTAGAAGTATTCTCCTCTTGAGTAGCTTGCTGCTGCTTTTTGTCGACAGTACTATTATCAGTAGCTTGTTGAGTTTGAACAGCCTGCTTTTGCTGCTCTTCTTCCTTAGCCTGCTGATCATTCTTCTGCTTCTGATCCTCATCAGACTTCTTATTTTTAGCTTCATTAACTATGCGGTTAATCTCATCAGGATCAGTCTTACCCTTAAGCTTGTTCTTCAGTTCTTGCTTAGTTTTCTCATCTAAGCTACTAGTAGCATTCTCAATCTGCTTCTGAGCATCTTTCTTTTTCTTCTCATCTTTACCATGCTCATCAGCAGACTTAATAATATTGTCTACATCTCCTGGCTTAGCAATATTGTTGATATCGTTCTTATGATCTTCCTTAAACTTCTTAATCTCTTGATCATTCAAGCCATTTTTCTTAAGAATCTTGTCAATAAGATCATTAGCTTCATTCTTAAGTTCTTCAGGCTTAGGAGCGGCAGAATCTGAAACGAAGCAATCATCTGCAGAAAGCATAAAAGCAGTTTCCTGACCAAAGTTGCCATTCTTCTTAATCTCTATAGAACTACCTTGATATATTGAAACAATACCATTCTGACCAAAATTTCCATTGGATAACGTTAGATTTGAATCACTCTTGGTATGCCACTTATCTTTATAGTTGTAAAGTTGCATACCATTACCCTTATTATCGCCAGTAGCATTCAGCTTATCTAATAAACCGCTAGTGCCATTAATAAATTCATCAGTTATTGCGGTTTGTCCTTGATTAGCTTCCCAGTTATCTTGTACGAACTTGCGAACAAACTTATGCCAATCATCTGGAGTAAGCTTACTTTTATCTTTAACAGCAATCTTAGTGATATTATATTTGTAACCATTCCTGCTAGCGTTTTGCATCGTTGGCTTTTCTGGATTACCCTTTGTATACACCAACTCAGAATAGTCGAAAGTAGACGTTGAACCGTCATTAAACTTAACAGTCATAGTATGCGTATTATCATCAAATGTGATAGCGCTTTCATTATTATCTTTTAACTTGCTTTTAAGACCACTATTGGCTTCTAATATAGCTTGTCTAACTTTCTTCTGGTCTTCATCTTTTAAACTCTTAGCATTATCAACTGCTGTACGAGCTGGAAGCGTAATGTAAGTGGTCTCATTAAGCTTCTTCGCTTGATACACCATCTTGCTGCCATCGAGCTTATCAGTAGACTTATCAGTATAAGTGATAGTCACGTTGCCTTGAGTATCAACAGTAATAATGTTTTTAGTTTTAGCATCAGCAGCACTACTAGGGTTACCAATAGCATTCATGAAGTCAGCTTTAGTTTTATTCGCTTCATAAACTTTATTCACAAGTTCTGTTTGCTCACCTTGAGTCAATTGAGCTGGATTTCCAACAGCCATTGGAACTGGATAGTATGGCGTAAACTTATCCGCAAGCGAACGCTGCTTCTTTACAAGATACTTGCCTTCAAGCTTTTTAGTTGAAGGAGTACCAATCTTATCAGTGAAAGTAATAGTCGCATTGCCATTAGCATCAACAGTCAAATCTTTAATATGCTTACCAGTATTAGCTGCTAGAATAGCATCCTTTACAGCTTGTTTCTCTTCCTTGCTTAATTGAGAAGTATTTTTAACAGGAGTTAAATTGGTAGGATAGTTAATTTTCACCTTATCAGCAAAAGGAATATAGCGCTTAGTCAGATTCTCCTTAGAAATAGTATCCGTAGAGTTATCTTTATACGTTACCTTTGCACTGCCATCAGCATTAATAGTTACAGCCTTTTTGAAAGCCTCTTCAGTTTGAGTCTGTTCCATACCTTTAAGCTTGTTCAGCACATCGGTATTACTCTTATTAGCATCCCATAGCTTGCTGAGTATTTTATCTCGCTCAGACTTTGTTGGCTGTCCAAATGTAGCAATTTCTGTAGCCTGAGGATAATTAAGCTCTAATTCCTTGGAATAATCTGGCAAAGTCGGTGCAAGCTCAACCTTGCCAACGGTGTAATGCCAGTTACCCAGTACCTGATACACGCCACCAGCAAACTTCAAAGGTGTCTTTTTATCGTTCAGTTTAATAACGAAGCTAATCTTAGACTTTCTATTACCTCTACTCTCCCAGTTAATAATCAAAGCGCTAGTGGCTTCCTTATACTTCTTAGAAGTATCGAGAGTATCACCAGATTCGTCATAACCGCCAGCTTCACCGGTCATTCTTTCCCAGTTACTCTTAAATTCAGCACCTTGCGCTTTATTATTATCAAACCAGAAACGGCTTGCGGACTGATTCCAAGAATCCTTTGTATATGTTGCACCTGTCTGTTGAGAAGACAAACCACCAGTCAACTGTTCATGTTTGTACAAAGTAATGCTATCGTCTACAATTGTGACGTCCTTAGGCACGCTCGCCCACCAGAATGGTCTACCACCCCACCAATCGCCATTAGAATTAAACTGGTATTCAACCTTATAATATTGTCCGTAAGTTTTTCTGTCTGCCGTCTCCTTATTATCGTTTTGTTTATCATCGCATGGCACTAGTTTAATATCCACATACCTCTGCGCCTTTGTAGAAGAATCGCGATTCGCATACCTATAGCTACCATCAGGAAGATTAAAACCATTAGCCCAAGCTTGATGAGTTGGCAAACCAGCACCACAAGCAAGCAAGCTTGCTAACGTTGCAGTCACAGCAATCTTCGGTAAACGCGAAACAGCATACGACTTACATGCTTCTAAACGAGTTCCACTTATATCATTCGCCATTGAACGAAGTACACTCGGCTTCAAATACGCGTAATTCTTAGACACATGTAAAGCATTTTTAGCAGTTTGCGTTTTCTTAACCATTAGCAATCCTCACTGATAGATTTTCTCTTCCACTCGCTCTATATGCATAAATTCACATATTGTAAAAGAGCTTGTTAACAGAGCAGATGATACCCCCCCCCCCATGCGGAAATTCAAGTATTATAGATAAAAACTACTATATGATTAAAGTCACAACTATATTGAATATTAAATATTACAAATAATCATTCGAGCGCAGCATAGCTAGTATTTGGTAATTGAGGCAAAACAACAAGCAATCCTGCTGTGAAAATCAGCGCGAGTATAGGCAAAAGCTGCCATTGGAACGTAGACGAGAATGCAAATCCAATCCAAGAACCAGTAGTAGCACCAATCGCAAACGCAAGGCGCGCCCAACCAGAAAACTTAGCGAGAGCACTTCCCTTAAACAGAATCTGACGCGCAACAATAATCGGCTCTACTAATAGCATTCCGCCAATCGCTTCAAGTAAGAATGCAAAGCACATTATTGGCAAAAGATTAGTAAACATAAAGCAATAAGCAGCTAAGCTCACAATAATGCCTAAAATTGCAACTTTTCTTAAACCGAGTTTTTGAGACGAGTGCGCATACAAAACGGATGCAAGCACGTTTCCTACACCAGTGAAAATATACAATATTGTTAAAGATTGAGAGCCATATTGCTTACCAAGACCTAGAAGAATATAAGAGACAGAGCATGCAGGAATAAAAGCAACCAAAAGAGATCCAGCAAGAAGCATGATTTTACTCTTTAGTAATGGATTCGCAGATTGCTTAACTGTGGATTTGTTGTCAACGTCATTTTCTTGCGATACTTGCGATACTTCTCCTTCTTCACTAATCGCTTGCGATTCATTCTCTACTTCTTGCAACTCTCCCTCTACTTCGTTAGATGCTTGCGCAATGTCTTGTTTCATAATAAATCGCGTAGCACAAGCCGCAAAAGAAGTGACGGACGAGAAAATCAAAACAGCAGGAATCGACCAGCTTGCAATCCACGAACCAAGCGGAGAGCCGAGCAAGGTTCCTGTAATACTTGCCAAAACGCTCACAATGCCGCTGTAGTTTACAATCATGCTGTCATCGCCGCCTGCAGCATCAACCTCGAAAACTTCGCTAGCAATATCAATCACTTGACCAGTAATCAGCAATGCGCAAGAAAGAGCCACCAGCGACCACTTCCACGCAGGAGAGCCAAGCATAAGAAGCGGTAGTAAACTAAGCACGCCTTCTACGCCTTCAGTCATTGCAAGAGCGCGAAAACCGCCAAGCTTATCAACAATCCAACCAGAGCATGGCGAAAGAAAATCGGCAACCGTCATAAAAGTCTTACGAAAACCAATCACCCAAGCCGGCAAGCCCACAATAATAATCGAAGGCAAAACCGAGCCTTCATACGCTTGATTGCCTAGCATAGAAAAACAGAAGCCAACCAAAGACCATCGCAATGCTGGACTAATAGATCTCATACGAATAAAAATATTATTCTTACTAAATATTGACTTCACAGCAACCAACTCTCCCTTAAAGCTCTTGTAAAATCGCAAATCATAATGCAAGCTTCTGCAAATGCATAACTACTCGCAAATCACTATCAAACTTAAATAATTCACTACAAACTACACAAATCCAATAGCTTATTTTACAAATTTAGTAACACTATACTCTTGTTCAAGAAAAATCAACAAATAATAATACAAAATAACAAAAACGCTACAAAAAACAGTGGTTAGCTATAGACCAAAAAACAGTTTAGACAAAAAGTGAGGGTTATAGACCAAAAGTAAAAAACAAAAAGTGAAAAACAAAAAAGCTTTCGGTTTTGAATGCCCCTAGTAGCAAACAAAACCGAAAGCAACACACTCAACACTCAAAACCCCGCAGCAGACGCCCTAACTCTGGGAAGAAAAGAAAATAATAGCAAACCAGAATTAAAACAAAAGTGCAAGAATCAAGAGCAAAACCAGTGTGGCATTTCCCTACAAAACACCACACCAGTCGTTAAGTGCAAACTCTAAAAGAGCATAAGCGCGCACTCACACACTTAGCATAAGTGCGCGCGCAATGCTTAGTGACGAGCCTTGCGAACAGCAGCACCCATGCCAGCAAGCATGGTGGCAGCCAAAGCGGTCAAAGTTACGCCAACACCAGTACCAGTGTGGGTGTTACCGCGCTTGTCCTTACCGTTCTTGTTCTCAACCTCAGCCTTAGCACCAGCAGCAGCGGAGCCATTAGCACCAGCAGCAGCACCATTCTTACCAGCCTTAGCCTCAGCCTTCTTCTGAGCCTCAGGAGAAGGAGCAGGCTCAGCATTAAGATCAGTATCAGCATGATCAGCATGAGTCATATCCACAAACGCAGAAACATCAGCACCAGCAGCTACTGCAGCATCATAGTCCTTGTTATAAGTATCAAGAGCAGTGTTGTAGGATACAGCAGCCTGTTCAGAATCAGTCAAAGCCTTAAAGTAATCAGCATAAGCATCATCTAGTGTATCTTGTGCAGCATCACGCTTAGCCTTTGCACGGTTAACAGCATCATTAAGACGCTTGAGCTCAGCAGAATCATTCTTACCAGCAGCATTGTAGAGTTCTACAGCATTATTAGCAGAATTCAAAGCCTCCTCAGCAGCCTTAAACTTACGCTTAGCAGACTCATAAACAGTCTTCTTATCGCGATAATCCTTAAGAGCCTTAGACTTCTTAGCATCAGCCTTCTTAAGAGCAAGCTTAGCAGCAGTCAAGTCAACAATGGCCTGATCAGCAGCACCATCCTTAGCTTCCTTCTTAGCTTCCTTATCCTTGGCTTCCTTATCAACAGCATCCAACAAGCCGTTAAGACTGTCATTATCTTTATTAAGCTTCTCTTGTGTTTCAGAAATTTCAGCATTACGCTTCACAACATCATTATGAGCATTAACGTAAGCCTGAGCCAAAGCGATATTTGCTGAAGTATCCTTTGCATCCGCCTTAAGAGTATAAGGATCTTTGGATGTGTCAACTAAAGTAGCAATAACAGAAGTAGCCTTAGTCTTAGCAGTACTTTCTGCATCCGTAAGACCTTTAAGACCACCCTTAAGGGTTTGCAACTTAGTTTCAAGTTCCTTTATCTCCTTGCGTGTAGCATCGAGATTCTCCTGAGCAGTTTGCTGCTTCTTAGGAGCATCCTCAGCAAATGCTGGGGTTGCCATTGCAAAGCCGGCAAGCAAAGTTGCGCCAGCAGCGAAAGCGGCGATAGCCTTCTTATTCATCATTTTATTTCCTTTCTTCTTCTCCCCCACGCGCCAGCGGACAATCCGCAAGCGGCGGGGAAAAATAATCAAACACGCGTTCGCGCATTTCCACCAACGGTTATCCACCGTGTGATGTTGCTATTAACATACCCCCCCCCCCGTTTGAAAAAGTCAAGCCCCAGCCACACATGCTAAACCGAAAAAAATGATGTTATACACAAACTAATCCACAATTAAGCCACACTCGCCGTAAAATTTATGGATAAACAACACTTAAACCGTAAAAATACGCATTTCAAGGTTTTTGAAGAATTTTCCCAGGTTTTTTTAAGAAAAGGATTTTCGGGTGTGTCGTGGAACAAATAATGGGAAAAATAAGGAATATCGTTCGCACGGATTAGCCGTGCGAACGTCTTCGCCGCATGTAAAGTCCACTGGACTTTACATTTAAGCGGCTCAGCGAATCGAAGTGCACTCGCGCGCTACGCTATTCCTCACGGCTATTAGTAGCCGTTCGGCTGATTTGGCGCATAAAGTCCACTGGACTTTATGACTTAAGCCAAATCACGCTTTGAAGGAGCTTGAAATGCGCTATGCAATTTCAAGCTCAGTCAAAGCGCCCATGCAAGTCGATTCGCGACACGCCGCCAGTTTGTACCATACGCGACTCGTATGGTAACGTTTTCGCAAACTAAAAACCATTACCCTACCAATAGTCATGTCTTTTCAACGATGAAAGGAATACTCAAATGTCTACAATCAAACGCGTAGCATACGCAATACTACATAATTACGGAAAAATGAGCCACGAGAGACTAGAACTACTCACATACTACTGTCAAGCACAATACTTATCTACAACAAGCCTACAATTATTCCCTAACTCATTCCAAGCATGGAAAAACGGGCCAGTATGCCTAGAACTATTTAACATATGCTACCTAACACAAGACGAAGTAAGCGAAAACAATATTATCTTCAGCCCAGTCGAACTATACAAATCATTTAACTGCTCCCAACTACGCGTAATATACGCTGTTTGCGACGCGTTAAAAGATTACACTACACAAGACTTAGCCGCCAGAGCACGCAGTGAGCTACCATGGGTTGACGCTAGAAGAGGCGTTAACACTAACAACGCATGCGATACTGAACTATCACATAAAATCATCCACGATTATTACGCGAAAAACCCTGTAATTGCAGACGGGCGCGCGAATACAAGAAGTAGAAGCGTTGAAAACGCCATACGCCGTCTAAGAGACGCGCATCTTAAAAAATGCAAGCAAGCAGAAAAAGAAAAACTAGAAGCACAAAATCAAGCACACGCGGTTAATAATCATTGTAAAGAACTCATAGACGCTGAAAACATGGTCATGCGTAAAATCAGAACGCTAAACGAGTTCAAAAACATGTCGGATAATAATATTAAAACTCGAGCACGCATGATAGCTAGAAGCATAGGAAAACAATTATGCGAATACGAGCAAAACGAGATTAAACGCCAAAACTTTCAACATAACCTAGAAGCAGTAAAACAACAAAACACGGCTCAAAACACGAGTACAAACAGCAACACAAACAACACTAGTAGTAACACGACTCAAAACACGACTAGTAAAAGTAGTAGTAAAACTAGTAACACGACTACAAACAGTGGAAACACTGCAAACAACGCAAAGGCTACGACTAGCGGAAACACTACGCACAGCACGAACACTACAACTAGCAGGAATCCTGCGACTAGCGCAAAGAGTGAAGCCAGCAAAAAATCTGCATCCAGTAGAAAATCTTCAGCCAGCAAAAAGTCCGCAAAAAACGAAGCTAGTTAACGCATTTTGCGCGACTTTACAGCAATTCATGATATGTTAAACAATAGAACAACAACAAAAAAAAACGCCACTGTTTGAGCAGTGGCGTTATTGCGTTTGTGGAGTCGCGGGGAATTGAACCCCGGTCCGGAAACCGTACCCTCGGTCTTCTACGTGCGTAGTCTGCTGGCCATTCGGCAGTTTTTCTGCCCCCATGTTATCGCAGACAATTCATGGCGAGCATATCTACAGTAAAAGTCCCTGAACTACCCTGCAGCTCGGCAATTCAAGCAAGTCTTCTAATGACGTTTAGCACCACTCCGAAGACGTGAGTGGGTAAACGGAGCAGCTGCTCGCTGGTTAATCCTGGCGCGAAGCTCAGGCAGCAAGAGCGAACTCAGTGCGATTAGATTTAGCACTTATTCTTTTGCGAAAGGACGTTTACGAGTGGACTTTCGCATTCTCGGCACGCTTCCCCGCGGCGAACAGATCACCGTCGAAACCGATCGACCCCTTTTGATTTATCAAACTATCATTTAAATGCTGGCTAAAGCCAGAATAATCATTATAAATAAACGTTTTAACAGAGTCAACCTGTTTTAGAATATTGATTTATTTCAGAATCACTTAAAGCTCACCTAAAGCTCACCTAAAGATTTATTCCAGAATCACTTACCTTCAGTCTCACCTGTTTTAACACCATCACTATTGCCTTTGGCAAGCTTCTTCGATTTTTCAACAAATCTTCTAGTAACAACAAACGTACAAATTCCCGCAACACACACGCAAATAAATATTGTAACGTTTCTAGCTCTAGCGTTTCCAAGGCTTTTTACAGCATTAGCATGAAGAGCAACAGCAGATTCCGCATTAATAGTGGTCTCCACTTTGCCACCACTAACGCTCACAGTTTTAGTGCAATCTTTAGACTCATAAACATTGCAATATTCGCCATCTGGCAAGTCAGTCTTATAGCTCACTTTTTGCGGCTTTTCCGTATTGTTAATCGCAAGAAAACCCTTGTTTCCTCTGCTAAATGCAACGTTATTATCGTCGTCATCTTGCCAATTAGTAACCTTAGTGCCTCTAACAGCGTTGTAGAATCCAATCATTCCGCGAATCGAAGTTAACCTTTGCGTGCATTGCCACTTAGAATCCTTCGCACAACTCACATCAGGAATCGAAGTTTGCGTAGATCCAGGCGCTCCCTCGTCTCGTTTTGTAAACTCATAACCCGAAAACACATTTGGAGTTCCGTACGGATACGCCAACATAAACGCGTTTGCAAGCTCATATTTTTTGCCATCTTTATACGTCAAAACTCTGCTTGCATTGTCTCGCTCAGTATCCCAATTTGTAACAAAAATCGCAGCTTTTTTGCTTGGAATCAGCTTATCTGTAATATGTTTAAGATTCTCAATAGACCCATAAAAATAGTTTCTAAGCCTATAGGAGTACTCAAATTCGTTCACTTCACCAGTTTGCAGATACTGGTCTGGCTGAATTATAGGGTCTTGCTCTGGGAACCCTATTGTTTCTTGCATCCACCAAATCTTATCTGGCGTTGTGCCAGCAGCCTCTGCAGCCGCAGCTTTTATGCCTTTTACATCTTGCGGAGACATGTGTTTTGCAGCATCAACTCTAAACCCAGCCACTCCAAGCTTTAGCATATGCGCAAAGTACTCTCCCAAAGTTTTTTGCACATGAGGATTAGAAGTGTCCAAATCAAGCAGCCCAACAAGTCGATGCGTCCAAACGATTTCTGCTTTTCGATACGTGTTTATATCTTCTGTTGACTTGTGAAAATCATCTTTTGTATATCCAGCATCTGGGAACGATTGATTTGCAGCATCATACTTGCTTCCACCAACGCCAAGTGTGTCTTTGTTTGCAAAACCAGTTGTGTGGTTTATTACCGCATCTGCAATAATTCCAACACCCGAAGCTTTGCACGTTGTAATCATCTTTTTAAACTCGTCTTCTGTGCCAAGTTTTGAATTTAGCTTATAGCTTACAGGTTGATAACTTGTCCACCATTGATCGCCCTTAATATGATCTTGCGGAGGCGAAACTTGCACGTATTTTACGCCCTCTGGGCCGTACGTTTTTTTGCATTCCTTGGCTATGCTTTTCCAATTTTGCTGGAATGCTGTTACGATTACGCCTTTTTGTGCAGTTTTTTGAGATGATTTTGCGCCAGCATATGCAATCGCTGGGCTGCTTGCGACTACTGCTACCGCCAAAATAGTAGCAGCACAAGATGTTATAGCCGCAACTCTTGCCAACACAAACTTTAACTTTACAAGCGCTTTTTTATTGAAGCTCGTAAATACTTCTATGCCGTGGATCATCGTTGTTCCTTTCTGCAAGAATTGCGGCTTTGCTTTGTTCTTACTTCACTCCTTATATATAGGACTATATTAGGACTATATTAGACTCATCTATTCCCATTCTTCTTTTCTAAACGTACGATATATCACAAACCATTCAAAATACTGGATTCTAGTTTTTTAAGTATAACTAAATCCACCTAATTATAGGACGTTTTTAAATTTTTAGTCCCGTCCCAGTCCCAGTATCGGAGAATTTTTTAAAATAAAACTTCTTTACTCAAACCTTTATCACTCCAAGAAAGTTTATATGCGTTCTTATTATGGTTAGATTTAATAACATTGATCTCGTAATTATCCCAAATAACTGCTACTTGATTCTCTATTGCTATAGCATCTGCTATCTGTCCAGAATAGAATTCATCAAAACCTACTCTTTCTGGCTCATCATAATGAGGACAATGTAAATAAGGAATAATGCCTAAGCCTTTAACCCATTTATGTTTTGGGTTTTCTACATCTTCTATAAATTCACTATCCTATGACCTGCAATAAACCAACATATAGAGCCTGCACTTAAGCCTGAGAGTATCTTTCCGCTTTTATAAGCTTTAATTAGTGCCTTATCTACAGAATATTTTCTCCAAACTTGCATCATATAAGCAGTATTTCCACCACCAACATAGATTATGTCTGCATTTTCTATCTTTTGATTAACCTCTTCCTTGTTTACTTTTGCGTTAGATAAATACAATGTATCAGTTTTACATCCCAAGCTCTCATATAAATTACTTATGGTTTCTATATAAGCATCAGCATCTTTACTCGCTGTAGGAATAAATAAAAAATGCGGGTTTTCTTTATTTGATTACTCAACAATAAATTTATCTATATCGTACGTTTGATTTTGATATACTTCTCCTCCTCCAATTGCTATAATCATAAATTTCCTCCTATGTTTAAAATCTGTTTCTTTAGTAAAAGTCTTGAACTCCCTATATTTTACATAAATATTTGAAGCTATTACTATTAGATAAACGAAACCTTATTCATGTATTAACTATAATCCATTTCTTTTTCGTTGTAGAAGAACAATATATTGTAATATGCTTCTTATCCTGCTGTCATTGGAATTCTTTTCATAAAATCCATGCATATTCATAAGCAAAAAATCTAATCTTCTAATTTCTTCACTTAATTTAAGTTTATTATAAAAACTGCAAATCACGCTGTCCGTTATGCATTCTTTTTCTATTCTAATATAATAATCCTCATCTCTGTAAAATAATTTTGTTATGCTTCCATCGTCAACATTAAACATAGAAGAATATTCTTCACTCCATTTAAAATCCCTTTTTGCCAGATTGCATTTTCTACACGATAAAACCAAATTACTTATCTCACCAGCTTTTATAGAATCACCATTAAATGATGCCTCGCAAATAAAGTGATCTATTTCGAATAGTTCAGAACTTATTACATCTGTTGTGATGCCGCAATAAGCACATTTATTACTATATATTAACCTAAATTTTTTATTATATTCACTACCTTTTTTATTTATTTGATTATATATTATTTTAACTCCAGGATGTTCCTTTTGTATTCTCTTCCCTAAAGAATTTTTTTCAGACACAATATCATTTTTTAAATTATAATATTTTGTATTTCTATAATCATTGTTCATATAGTTTTCTCATTTCTTCAAAAGCATTAATCAGATTATCTATATCAACCTTTGTTAAATTATCATAATCTAACACCCCATTTATTGAATTCTCCATTTTCTCAAATAAAAATTTTTCAACATATTTTTTAGATGAAATATTTTTCAGAATATTTCTATTTAAAATAATGTTTTCTGCGGCCTTCTCTATTACCCTATCCCAATTCTCATTGAAAAATAAGTTTGGATCACAATGATAGGTACTAGAGTTGTATTTTTTTAATGTACTATACTCCATTTTTTCTTGATACTGCGTGATAACTATTATTTCTTTAAAAGGAAATATCTTTTTTATTATCAAGCCAAGCTCTTCTCCTGAAATTTTATTATCTAGTACAGTACCATTTTCAAAAAGCATTGAATCCAAAAATAATATATCAGATTTTTGAATTTCTTCACTGTTAAGTAAATTCTCATATGAATAATTGCTTTCAAATTTCAATTCCAAATATTCATAACGAGCCTTATCATTTGAGTATCCTTTTAAATATTTTGAAACAAACAAATCTATTTTATCATCTACATAAAGCATAGTTATCAGTTGCATGTTATAAAGTCTCCTCCATCTCAAAAATAAATTCAAATCCTTTTTCACCTGAAATATTAATAATCTCTCCATTTTGAAAATTAATTGTATTATTAATTATCCACATCCCAAGCCCATGACCATTGGCTCTGCTTGTTTCATGTGGTTCTAAAATAATTCTTGGATTATTTAAATATTTTTCTGGCAATCCTTTTCCATTATCATAATAAGAAATTTTCAACTTATTGCAGTCTTTACTGATCATAATTTTTATTTTTAATTCATTTGATTGACTGTTTTGTTGAACGCTATTTAATATTAAATTATCAAATATTGTATAGAATGTGTCTTTTGATATGTTAAATTCTAAAAAGTCATCCACGCATATTTCTACATTTAACCAAGCATAGTCTCTTTCCCATTTTTTTATTATTTGACCCACAATTTCTTTGACATTCAATTTCATAGCAAAAAATTGTTCCTTTTCTACTTTTTCTAAAATCGCATCAATGAACCTAAGTATCTTTTTTACTGCAGCATGATTATTTTCCAATAAACCTGGTATGTCTTCAAATGCAAATTTTCTATTTTCCGGATCATTAACTATGTCCCAAACTTTATATTTTTTTAAAGAATTTATTATGAAGTCATAAGAAGGTTCGATTTGATTTCTATCATTGTTTATCTCATGTGCTATTGATGTTGCTTTCATACCCGATGTTGCTAAAGCATTCAAAATTCTTACATCATATCTATACCTATTTTCAACATCCGCTTTTTCTTGTTTAAGTTTTTTACTATCCTTATTAAACAACTTAAGTTCTTTAATAAGTTTCACCTTATCATTTTTATTTAAATTATTTATCATTTTAGGATTTCTTACGATTTCATCTGATATTCTCTCAGTAAAGTTTTCTTCAACCATATTTTTTTTATTAATATTTCGTATTATTTTTTGTCTATATCGTTCAAATTCTTTGATACCAATTAATATTATTTGAATGAATAATTGATAATATATATTTTCATCTAATCCTTGTCTATTCATAAGGTCTTGTAGTGCTTTATTTTCTTCTTTATCTATTAATACGAACCCAGATATTTGATTTTCTCTTACTCGCCAAGCACCTGTTGGATGTGATGCAGCTGCTGGTGACTTCCTTGATCTTTTTCCTAATCCTAGCCAATCTTTCTCGCCTTCAAACGAAGATATGCTAAAAGCATTTCTATAAAGAACAACACCACTATCTAAAATTTCATCAGTTCTTAGGTATTTATATAGAAACTTTTCTTTATCATAATTTGTAGCATTTAAATTGAAAAATAAATTTGCCGAAAATCTTCCAAGTTTCTCTAGAACTGTAATTAATCCTTCTCCATAAACATCAAAAATTTCATTACCTTCCAATTCATCTATAATATTTATTTTTCTATTGTGTTGATTCAAATCCATTCCTTCACAATACTTTTTCGCATCAATAGAAAACTCGTCTGAAAATACTGATACCAATAACTCGCCTTTTATATACTCTAAATTAATAAACGACCTACAATTTTTTCCTGGCTCAGGATCTGGAAAATGTAAATCCACAAATTCATTATAATCATTGGCTATAATTTGTATTCTCATAGCCGTATCATTATATGTTTTTTCAAGATATTTGTTTAATTTCTTAATCCTATTCAGAGTCCACTTTTCCCTAAGATTATTTATTATAATACAGGTACCTTTATTCTCTATACTTGAATTTATCTCTAATGTAGATGTATTCCAATCCGTTGCCCAAATAACGCCGTCTTTATGTTCCTTTTTACTATATAACTGAATATTTTTACCTAATCTTGATAAAGCAAATCTACCTACACCTTTTGCTCCGGCTTGAACCCTAACTTTATTGTTTGAATCTATTAGGTCATATCCTTTATTGCTTTTTCCAATATGCATCCAGTGCTTTTTTATATCCTCTGAATCCATACCAACTCCATCATCAGTTATTTTTAACGTATTTTTATCTATGAATTCAAGTTTAACAAGCAACGCTTTTGCATCATATGAGTTCTTAATCAATTCTAAAATTGCAGCCTCGTCTTTGGAAAAATTTTGTGCTCCTAATAACTCCGCAATTGTACTATCTTCAATACTATACTTGAGATATTCCATGCTCACTCCTATTTAAAAATAAAAATCTTCGATATCTTTAGATGTAATTCTCAATGAACTTCCGCTTATATTTATTCCAATATTTTTAACATATTCAAAAAAATTTTCACTCTTTAAAATTTTTTTTGCAAAATCTAAGTCATATTTTTGATTTTGATTTCTTAGAGAAATATACATACCAGCATATGGAATGCAATCTTCACCTAATTTATAAATACAAACTTTGTCTGTTATAATAGTTGATATAAGCAATTTTTCACATTTAATCCCTGAAAGTGCTTGGGATCTCCCATACTCAAACCACTTTGCTTTTTTATCAGATTTTCTTTCCATTAATTCTTCTTTGAATTGATTTAAATATGCAAAAGCGCATGGATATGATTCTTCAAATTCTTTTTCTTCATATCTCTCTATCTGATTATTAACATCTTTATATGGAAAAATAATTTTTTCAACCTTTCCATACCTCATAGTTCTCGGCGTTGCTGTTGGCATAATTATATCTTTTTCAATCAATAAATTCCCAACCCTATAAAATTTTTCAACTTCTTCGTACATATTTTCATTAATTACATATGCTTTATTTAACAAAGTAGCTACCACATGAGAAACTTTAAAAAAATCACCAAAACGTTTCTCCCCAACATTAAATTTATTAGAAAAAATCCATTTGTTCTTAATTTCTTTTTTGCAAATACATAACCTACGATTACTACTCATATCTACATATTGAATTTTTTTGCTAATATGTCCTCTATCAACTATCAATATCGCCGATTTTACTAGTGCATTATCAAATATTTTTTCTTTTGTGTAATCTTTTATTCTAATAGTATTATCTATCATAAATTCTCTGAGGTTTTCACCAAAAACTGTTTTAAAAATGCTGCTAGGTATCAAATAGGACATTTTTCCTTTATTTGATAAGGAGTTAATACTGTGCTCTATAAAAGCATAACAATAGTCAAACTTTCCTTGTCTGCAAGTACTATATTTTTCCTTAATAAACTCCCTTTCTTCCTTAGATAAATCACTATAAGTTATATATGGTGGATTACCTACAATAAAATCAAATTTTTTATTAACCTCACTTTTTAAATAATCTTTATTATAAATATTCCATTGCACATCATGTATATCATTTTCTTTCGCAACTAAATTCAAATTATAAATACACTTTTCAAATTGAACCTTATCAATCTCAAATCCAAAAACATTATCTTGTAAACCTTCTTTTATTCTTTCTTTAGAATATTTTTGTTTTATTGCTTGTTCAATATATCTTTTAACTATTTCAACAAGTATATTACCATCGCCACAAGAGTTTTCTAATATAGTTTTATCTAATATATCCTCACAATATCCAACTGAGTCCAGTAACTCCTTAACATAATTTTCTGGGGTGAATATTTGACATTTATCAGCTATATTTTTTATGTTTGTTTTTTTTTTCATCAAATCACTCCAGTTTATTAATTGATACGCTATCTAGTCTCATTAAAGCAAAAATTTGTTTTCTAGCAAATTCTCTAAGCTCTATCATTCTTTCTTTTTGTTCTATTCCCACTCGATTGTGGCAGGCGGCTTAGATGTAACGTCTAACACAACGCGATTAATCTGACGACATTCGTTTGTGATTCGAGTAGAAATCTTTGCCAATACATCGTAAGGAACTCGCGACCAATCAGCAGTCATAGCGTCTTCCGAACTTACTGGTCGAAGCACAATCGGAGAACCGTATGTGCGTTCGTCTCCTTGAACTCCAACAGAGTGAACATCTGCCAAAAGAACAACTGGGCATTGCCAAATATCTCGATCTAATCCAGCTGCCGAAAGCTCTTCGCGCGCAATCGCATCTGCTTCTCTAAGCACAGCCAAACGCTCGCGAGTAATCTCGCCAACAATGCGAATTCCCAATCCTGGCCCTGGGAACGGCTGGCGCCAAACAATAGCGTCTGGAAGCCCAAGCTCCGTACCAATTGCGCGAACTTCATCCTTAAACAAAGTGCGCAAAGGCTCAATAAGCTTAAACTTTAAGTCCTTTGGTAAGCCGCCAACATTGTGATGCGACTTAATGTTTGCAGCACCGTCTCCGCCGCCAGACTCAACAACATCTGGGTAAAGCGTGCCTTGTACAAGGAACTTAACTTCTGCTCCAGATTTTCCAGCTTCTTCAATAACTTGACGTTGTGCTTTTTCGAATGTGCGAATAAACTTTTCGCCAATAATCTTGCGCTTGCGCTCTGGCTCGCTAACGCCTTTAAGCGCATCTAAAAAGTCGTCTTCTGCATCTACTGCAATAAGCTTGATTCCAGTTGCCTCAACAAAATCGTGCTTAACTTGCTCGACTTCGCCTTTACGAAGAAGACCATGGTCTACAAAAACGCAAGTAAGCTGATCTCCGATTGCTTTATGCACAAGAGCTGCAGCAACAGCGGAATCGACTCCTCCAGAAAGTCCGCAAATAACCTGCGCGTCTCCAACTTCTGCGCGAATCTTTGCAACTTGATCTTCAATAATATTAGAAGGATTCCAATCATTTTCCAATCCTGCGCACTCGTGCAAAAATGTGGAAATAAGCTTTTGACCTAAAGGCGTATGCTTGACTTCTGGATGCCATTGCACTCCGTAAAGCTTGCGACTTTTGTCTTGCATAGCTGCAACTGGAGCGCCTTGAGTGTGAGCAAGCACCTCGAATCCTTCTGGCGCGCTCTTAACTGCCACTCCGTGACTCATCCAAGTATTTTGATCTAATGGCGAATTTGCAAGCAATCCTTCTGCTTCATCAATAGTTGCATGCGTTTTTCCGTACTCACCCAATGCTGCTTTGTCTACAACTCCGCCAAGCTCGTGAGCCATAACTTGGAATCCGTAGCAAATTCCAAGCACTGGAACGCCCGCTTCAAAAATCTTTGTGTCAATTTTTGGCGCTCCTGGCTCATAAACGGAGGCAGGGCCGCCAGAAAGAATTATGGCTTTTGGATCTTTTGCCAGCATCTCCTCTACTGGCATAGAGTGTGGAACAAGCTCCGAATAAACGTTTGCTTCCCTCACTCTTCTAGCGATTAGCTGGGCATATTGGGCACCGAAGTCAACTACAAGTACCGGACCGTTTGCCATGATTCTCCTTATATATAAGAAACACATTTATAGGTGATTCAATTTATACTAATGGCGCTTTTAGACGTTGCGTTGTGCGAAACGCCGTAACTTAACAAATTATAAAAATTGTAAAAATAAACAACCTTTACATAACAAGAAAGTGAACATCAAACATAACATAATTGATACTTTTAAGGTGATTTTTGTTAACACTTTAACACATTTTTTCAACAAATTCGCACGTAGTAACTAATCAAACGCACAAAAGTCAAAAGCTGTTACTATACTGAAAAAGATGGAAAAAGAGGCGAATACATTTGTTTTTTGGCCTCTATAACCAAATGGTAATGATTAAAATCGCACTGAAAAGTGCTTGAGTACAGGAGTACACATGACGAGTCCTGTTATTGGCACCCCTTGGAAGAAGCTTAACGCTCCAGTTTCCGAGGCGGCCATCGAAGGCGTAGACAAGTATTGGCGCGTTGCTAATTACCTCGCTATCGGTCAGATTTATCTTCGCAGCAATCCTCTAATGAAGGAGCCATTCACTCGCGAAGATGTTAAGCATCGTCTAGTCGGCCACTGGGGTACAACTCCAGGCCTTAACTTCCTTATTGGACACATCAACCGCTTTATTGCTGATCACCAGCAGAACACAGTGATTATCATGGGTCCAGGCCACGGCGGCCCAGCTGGTACTGCTCAGTCTTATCTTGACGGTACCTACACTGAGTACTATCCAAAGATCACCAAGGACGAAGCTGGTTTGCAGAAGTTCTTCCGCCAGTTCTCTTACCCAGGCGGCATTCCTTCTCACTTCGCTCCAGAGACCCCAGGCTCCATCCACGAAGGTGGCGAGCTCGGTTACGCTCTCTCCCACGCTTACGGCGCTGTTATGAACAACCCAAGCTTGTTTGTTCCAGCAATCGTTGGCGATGGCGAAGCTGAAACTGGTCCTTTGGCTACTGGTTGGCAGTCCAACAAGCTCGTTAACCCACGTACCGATGGTATTGTGCTTCCAATCTTGCATTTGAACGGCTACAAGATCGCTAACCCAACCATTCTTTCCCGCATTTCCGACGAAGAGCTCCACGAGTTCTTCCACGGCATGGGCTACGAGCCATATGAGTTCGTTGCTGGCTTCGATGATGAGGATCACCTTTCCATTCACCGTCGCTTTGCCGATATGTTTGAAACCATCTTCGATGAGATTTGCGATATTAAGGCCGAGGCTCAAACTAACGACGTAACTCGCCCTTACTACCCAATGATTATCTTCCGCACTCCAAAGGGTTGGACTTGCCCGAAGTTCATCGACGGCAAGAAGACCGAAGGTTCTTGGCGTGCACACCAGGTTCCACTGGCTTCCGCTCGCGATACCGAAGCTCACTTCGAGGTTTTGAAGAACTGGATGAAGTCCTACAAGCCTGAAGAGCTCTTCGATGAAAAGGGTGCTGTTAAGGAAGACGTTCTTTCCTTCATGCCAAAGGGAGAACTCCGTATTGGCGAAAATCCAAACGCCAACGGTGGTCGTATTCGCGAAGATCTTAAGCTTCCAAAGCTTGAAGATTACGAAGTTAAGGAAGTTAAGGAATTCGGTCACGGCTGGGGTCAGCTCGAAGCTACCCGTCGCCTTGGTGTTTACACTCGCGACATCATTAAGAACAACCCAGATTCCTTCCGTATCTTCGGCCCAGATGAGACCGCTTCCAACCGTTTGCAGGCTGCTTACGAAGTAACCAACAAGCAGTGGGATGCTGGCTACCTTTCTGGCTTAGTCGACGAGCACATGGCTGTTACTGGCCAGGTTACCGAGCAGCTTTCCGAGCACCAGATGGAAGGCTTCCTCGAGGGCTACTTGCTCACTGGTCGTCACGGCATTTGGAGCTCTTACGAGTCCTTCGTACACGTTATCGACTCCATGTTGAACCAGCACGCAAAGTGGCTTGAGGCTACCGTTCGCGAGATCCCATGGCGTAAGCCAATCTCCTCTGTGAACTTGCTTGTATCCTCTCACGTATGGCGTCAGGATCACAACGGCTTCTCGCACCAGGATCCAGGCGTAACCTCCGTGCTCTTGAACAAGACCTTCAACAACGATCACGTAATCGGCATCTACTTCCCAGTGGATTCCAACATGTTGCTTGCTGTTGCTGAAAAGGCTTACAAGTCCACCAACATGATTAACGCCATCTTCGCTGGTAAGCAGCCAGCTGCTACTTGGTTGACTCTCGACGAAGCTCGCGAAGAGCTCGAGAAGGGTGCTGCTGAGTGGAAGTGGGCTTCCAACGCTAAGAACAATGACGAAGTTCAGGTTGTTCTTGCTGGTGTTGGCGATGTTCCACAGCAGGAATTGATGGCCGCTGCCGACAAGTTGAACAAGCTTGGCGTTAAGTTCAAGGTTGTTAACGTTGTTGACTTGCTCAAGTTGCAGTCCGCTAAGGAAAACAACGAAGCTTTGACTGACGAAGAGTTCACTGATCTCTTCACTGCCGATAAGCCAGTCCTCTTCGCTTACCACTCCTATGCACATGACGTTCGCGGCTTGATTTACGATCGTCCAAACCACGACAACTTCAACGTTCATGGCTACAAGGAGCAGGGCTCCACCACCACGCCATACGATATGGTTCGCGTGAACGACATGGATCGTTACGAGCTTACCGCTGAAGCATTGCGCATGGTTGACGCCGCTAAGTATGCCGACGAAATCAAGAAGCTCGAGGACTTCCGCCTCGAAGCCTTCCAGTATGCAGTCGACAAGGGTCTTGATCACCCAGACTACACCGATTGGGTATGGCCAGGCGTTAAGACCGACAAGCCAGGCGCTGTTACCGCAACCGCCGCAACCGCTGGCGATAACGAGTAGTTTTAAGCTATCAACGCTAAAATTGCTTAGCTGATTTTTAGGGAGTCAATCGAAAGGTTGGCTCCCTAAAAAATTAGTAGAATAAAAAAAAATTAATAATAAAACACATAAAAAATCGAAATTTCCGCTTGTTGTTTTGCAAATAGCCTTAAAATAGCTAAGGATTCTTCGTTCGATATGCAATTTTCAACGTTGAAATACGAAGAATAGCAAAAACGAAAATGCAAAGCAAAATAAAAATGCAAAGCAAAATAGAATAAACACAGACGCATCAAAGGAGAAAAGTCGTGTCGTTAGTTAACGTAACTATTATTAGCGCAGATTGCGCGCAAAGTCGCAATGTTGTAGCACTAGGAGTTACAAAAGCTCTTTCTAATCATTATTCAACAACTGTTTTTAGGCCATCCGCAAAACATGATGACGCATTTACAAGCGAATTGATAGCCGCAAGCAACACAAAACCAACGCTGGAACAAGTAATCGCAGCATGCCCATGCGCAGTTCGTAAAAACAAAGACACACTAAGAGGAGACATTGTAGCTAGTTACAACGAGCTGATTAGCGCAACAAACGCTCAAGGATGCGTTATTGTAGCAAGCGATTCTACTTCTGTATTTGACCCAGACTTATTTAGATTTGATGCATCTGTTGCAGCAGACTTAGCTTCCCCAGTGTTCTTAAGCGTTTGCGCAGAAGGCAGAGATAGTAAGCAAATCTTGCAAACAATCGAAGCACAATCCGCAAGCGTTAGCAAAGAATACACAAAAGTATTTGGCATTTTTGTAACTGATTGCAAAGAAGACTTAGCAAAAGAATTAAAAGAAGACTATGCTCAAAGCAATAATGGCACTCCACTTTGGACTTTGCCTTCTATAAGCGAATCAGAGTTTAATAAATTCAGCGATTACGTTGAAAACGAAGAAATCATTAGCGCTTTGCAACAGCCATTTGCCGCTCCTACTACCCCATACGCCTTCCAATACAGCCTGCTTGGAAAAGCTAAAGCAAATAAGAAAACAATAGTGCTCCCAGAAGGCGAAGAAGACCGCATTCTAAAAGCAGCTGATTATTTGCTAGAGCGAGACATTGTAAACCTCGTTATTGTTGGAGAACGCGAATCTATTCTTGCAAGAGCACAAGAGCTTGGATTAAAGTCTCTTAGCAAAGCAAGCTTCCAATCTATGAGCGACGAAGAGATTCTTAGCAAGATGATTAGCAAGCTTTGCGAATTGCGCGCAAAGAAAGGCATGACAGAAGATCAAGCTAGAGAGCAGCTTAAAGACGCAAGCTACTTTGGCACAATGCTAGTGGTACTTGGATTAGCAGACGGACTTGTTTCTGGCTCTGTTAACTCAACGGCAAATACAGTTCGCCCTGCTCTTCAAGTTATTAAAACTAAGCCTGGATCTAAGCTTGTTTCTGGCGCATTCATTATGTGCTTTAAGGATCATGTGGCAGTATTTGCAGATTGCGCAATCAACCTTAATCCAGATGCGCAGCAGCTTGCAGATATTGCGCTTCAATCCGCACAAACTGCTAAAGCTTTTGGCTTAGATCCTAAAGTTGGAATGCTATCTTACTCCACTCTTGGATCTGGAAAAGGCCCAGACGTTGATCTTGTAGAAGAAGCAACAAAGATTGTAAAAGAAAGCGACCCAGACTTAAAGGTCGTTGGATCTATTCAATTTGACGCTGCGTGGTCCGAAACTGTTGCTGCATCCAAAGCTAAAGGCAATGATGTTGCAGGCCACGTAAATGTGTTTGTGTTCCCAGACTTATGCGCTGGAAACATTGGATACAAGGCCGTTCAGCGCTCCAGCGGCGCGTTAGCTGTTGGACCAATCCTGCAAGGACTAAACAAGCCTGTTAACGACTTGTCTAGAGGCGCATTGGTTCAAGATATTATTAACACTGTTGCTCTTACAGCTTTGGAAGCGCAGTTCTAATAATCGCAAGCAATAATCGCAAGCAATAATTTAATAATCGCAAGTTCTTACAATGATTTGCAAATGTAATAATAAGTAAATACAAAAGCATTTATTAGCATTCATTGTAGGAACTTGCATGTACACTTAAACGTGGCAATTTACTAGCCTTATCAACACTTTATGGAGGATGCCCTCATGGCAAAAACCGTTCTTGTTATCAATTCTGGTTCTAGTTCTATTAAGTACCAGCTCGTCGATTTGGAAAGCGGCGAAGGCATTGCATCTGGTATTGTAGAAAAAATTGGCGAGCCAGTTGACGGACACTACAAGCACGTATTCAATGGCGAAAAGCATGAGTTTGACGAGCCAGTGCACGATCACGAGCAAGGCTTAAAGCGCGTACTCGGCTTCTTCGAGGAATATGGTCCAAATCTTTCTAAGTCTGGAATCGTAGCTGTTGGACACCGCGTTGTTCAGGGTGGCTTAACATTCCCTAAGCCTGCATTAGTGAACAAAAAGACCATTAATAAGGTGAAGGATTTGGCTGTTTTGGCTCCACTTCACAACGGTCCTGAGGCTGTTGGCGCTGAAGTCATGACTGAACTTTTGCCAGATGTTCCACAGATTATGGTGTTTGACTCTTCGTTCTTCCACGATTTGCCACAGGTTGCTGCGACTTACGCATTGAACAAAGATATTGCAAACCAGTACCACATTCGTCGCTATGGCGCTCACGGCACTTCCCACGAGTACATTGGCTCTGTAGTTCCAAGCGTTGTTGGAAAGCCTGCAGAAGGCTTGAAGCAGATTGTTTTGCACATTGGAAACGGCGCTTCTGCTTCCGCTCAGATTTCTGGCAAGCCAGTTGAAACTTCTATGGGCTTAACGCCTCTCGAAGGTTTAATGATGGGCGGCCGCACTGGAGATATTGACCCAGCTGTAGTCTTCCACCTTATTCGCAACGCTCACATGAACGTAGACGAGCTTGATACGCTCTTTAACAAGCGTTCTGGCATGATGGGCATGACTGGCCACGGCGATTTGCGCGATATTCATAAGCTCATCGCAGAGGGCGACGAAGACGCTAAGCTTGCTCTTGGCGTGTACGTTCACCGCATTGTTGGCTACATTGGCAACTACACAGCTCAAATGGGCGGCGTGGACGTAATCACATTCACCGCTGGCGTTGGCGAAAACGACGAGATTGTTCGCGCTCGCGTATGCGAAAAGCTTGCTCCATTCGGCGTTAAGCTCGATAAAGAGAAGAACTTGGTTCGTTCTAAGGAGCCACGCATTATTTCCACTCCAGATAGCTCTGTGATTATTGCTGTAATCCCAACTAACGAAGAGTTGGCAATCGCTCGAAAGTCTGCACAAATCGCAGAAGCTGGAGTCGATTCTTACGGCAACAAGTTTGAGCGCTAAATCGTAGTGTAAAACAACGTAACGTAAAAACGTAACACATAAATAATCCCGAGTTAAAAAAACTCGGGATTATTTGTTATTTAAGCTCACTATTTAGTCTCACTATTTAAGCTCACTATTCAAGCATCTTATTCCACATACCAGGAAAATCAGGGATTGTTTTGCGCGTAGTGGCAATATTTTTTACTCTTATATTAGATATACGAAGACCTAACATTGATGCAAAAGTTGCCATTCTGTGATCCGCATAAGTCTCCATCACTTCCCCATGCATATTTTTGCTAGGAATAATACGAATTCCATCATCTAGCTCATCAGCGCCTATTCCAACGCGATTTAGTTCCGTAACTATTGCACTCAAGCGATTCGTTTCGTGGCCTCTTAAATGCGCAATACCGTGCAACTCGCTTACACCATCTGCAAGCGCAAGAATCGCAGCAATACTCGGCGCAACCTCGCCAGCAGCAGCCAAATCAAGCGACTTAATTGCGTGAATTTTGCCACTACCAGTTACGCACAATGTTGAAGAATCCGCAGCCGAATGCTCAAAAACAATTTCTGCGCCCATTTGCTCTAGAATCCCAGGCAACAATCCCCCAGGCTGAGTTGTTTTAAGCGGCCAATTAGGGATTTTAACGCATCCGCCAGCAATCAACGCTGCTCCAATAAAAGGCGCTGCATTAGAAAGATCTGGCTCTACAACAACTTCATCTGGCAAAGTCAAATCATGCTCTTTAATACGCCATACTCCGCTTTCTGGCATATCTACTACTCCGCCAGCTTTGCGCACGTCTTCCATTGTCATTTGAATATGAGGCATACTAGGCAATTTGCTTCCAATATGCTCTATTTGTAATCCTCCTGGAATTCGAGATGCAATTAGCAGAAGCGCAGATATAAATTGAGACGACGACGAAGAGTCAATGCGAATAACGCGATTATTGCAAGAATTTTGCGCACAATTTACACCATATGATTCAAGATTTTTGGGCGGAATAACGCTAAATGGTAAGAATCCGACTTTTCCGTGATATACGATTTTTGCGCCTAGCTGTTCCAATCCATCTAGAACAGGCTTCATTGGACGAGCATACGCTTGCTCATCTCCATCAAATTTCACACAATTATTTGCAAACAGCGCTAAAGCTGTTACAAAACGCATAACTGTTCCAGCCAAGCCACAATTAACAACCGCACAATCATCTACGCTAAAAACGCCATTTTTGGGCGGAATAACACAAACTGCTGTGCCGTCGCGGCTTAGCGAATCGCATTTAACTCCAAATACGCTTAGCGCGTTAATCATAAGTTCCGTATCTCTTGATCTCAGCAATCCCTTTAGAACAACTGGCTTTTTACCAAGAGCTGCCAAAATCAAGTATCGATTAGATAACGACTTGCTTCCAGGAATATTCACTGTTGCATTCAAAGGAGTATTGCATGATGGAGCTTGCCAAACATCATCATGATTATAAGTATTCATTATTCCGCTCATATTATGAATACTATCTATAAATATGTACGCATTGTAATTTTCACAATGCTTTACATATGAATAAACGCATTATGCCAATATCCTGTTTGTATTGAAGCATATAAAGCAATAGTAGGAACAGCAATGCAAATTGCATAAAATATCCAATCGTATGCTGTTAACTTCGATTTTCGTGCTGGAACACGTTTAATATTACTTCCAAAAGCCCTAGCTTCCATAGCTGTAGCAAGTTTAGTGCCTCTGCGAATAGATAACACGAGCAAACCAAAAGATTGCGAAAGCATACGCTGCAACGCTTTACCATCCGATATACCACGAGACCTTCGAGCTAAACCAAAAGCACGCCAATCATTTTGCAATAGACTAAACATTCTCAATCCAGCTAATGCTCCGTACACAAATCGTGGAGAAAAATGCAAAATCTGCACTAATCCGTCTGCTAAATCAGTTGGATCTAATCCAATGGCTAATATAACGCCTGGAACTGCTACAGATGCAACACGAACAAACGTACAAATTGCCAAATACAATGATCCTTGGCTTATATGCATCCAGCCAAACTTAAATATATCATCTCCAGAACTTTGACCATATAAAAGAACCGATATAAAACTACCCGAAGCAGCAATCCAAACTGGCCAAGTATGGCGTAAAACATACCAAGGAGTTACTCCAGCAATTGCAAATAACAGTATATCTAAACCGAATGCAATAGAAGCTGAAACAATATCTAATGTAACAAACATAGGTAAGCAAAGTAGCAGCGCTCCAATAAAACGGCTTATTGGATTGAGCCTACGAATAAACCAAGAAGGCGAAACTAGTCGTTCACTTTCTAAACGTTTAGAAGATGCAGTTACATCAATATGCGAAACTTTTAATAAATTTTCAAAGTCTTTAACTTGGATTCTAGACGATTCTTCTACACTACTAGTTTTATTCACTTCTACTCATTCCCTTCACTATAGTTATGAGCGGATCCTGCGATTTTTCGTGACTCAACTCTTATTACTCTGGCATCTAAAGACTTTACAAGCTCATCATCGTGAGTAACAACAATCACCGCTGAGCCACTATCGCGTATTTGCGCAATAAGTTTCACCATTGCTGTCCAAGTTTTAAAATCTTGTCCAAAAGTAGGCTCATCCATAATAACAACGCGTGGAGCAGCAGCTAAAAGCGTAGCTACAGAAAGTCTACGTTTTTCTCCTCCAGATAATGTATAAGGATTAGCAAGAGCAAAACGCTTCAAATCCATACGTTCAAGCATGCTATCGGCAATATCGTAAGATTCCTTTTCGCTTTTTCCTTGCTTTTTAGGCCCTACAGCAACTTCGTCTCTTACAGACGATGTTATGAATTGATGTTCTGGCTCCTGAAACACCATGCCAACTCGCCCTAGTAATTCTTGACTTTTCCAAGTAAAAAGATCATTTTTACGTCGTTTTGGCACATACTTTTCCATCATGCACACGCTGCCAGCAATCGGCTTTAATAAGCCTGCAAGCGTTAACGCTAATGTGGTTTTACCAGCACCATTAGGTCCCATTAAAGCCGTTACTTCGCCAAAACGAAAAGCTACATTAACATGTTCCGATAGTGTCAGAGTTCTTCCAAAAGAGCAATCATTCGTATAGAGCGCAACAGATTCTTCCGTATCTTTGATCTCGTCTTTTATTTCGTCTTTGATCTCGTCATAGCAATGTTTAGGAGCAAAAGATTTAACTGTTCTTCCTGGAACCCAAGCACCACCTTTTGCAAGCATATCGCCATACTTTTCAAAAACATCCTCAGGCTTACCGTCTGCAATAACGCATCCTACATTTGAATCATTATTATTTTCATCTTTTCCAATAACAATAACTCTATCAATCAAATCCAGCCACACGTCAATATGATGTTCAACTACAATCATTGTAGAGCCTGTTTTTTTAAGAATATTCGCTACAGCATCATGAACTTGCTGAACACCTTTAGGATCTAGATTAGCTGTAGGCTCATCTAAAAGAAGCAATCCAGGATGCATTGCAAGCACTCCTGCTAAAGCAAGACGTTGCCTTTGACCTCCCGATAAAGATTGTGTTGAGCGTCTAAGACCCTGACTTCCTTGAGTAATATTGTCTAAGCCAACAGCTTTTATTGAAAGCTTTACGCGATTCCAAGTCTCTTCGCTGTTAACTCCAAGATTCTCACTTCCAAAAGCTACATCGTCGCCTACTCTTTCAAGAATGATTTGAGAATCTGGGTCTTGCATAACAAGTCCAACTTTTCCGCGAGCATCTCTAGCATGAACACCACCGACTAGAAGGCTACCTTCTTCCATACCTTCTGTTTCGTCACCTAAAACACCTGCTAAACCAGCCATAAATGTGCTTTTCCCAGCGCCAGAAGCGCCTAAAAGCAACACATGCTCACCAGGCTTAATATCAATATTTACATTCCTCAACACAAAATCTTTGCGAGTAGCGTGTCTCCAACCCCAGTCTTTAGCAACTACGCTCGCTGGAGTCCATTCAGTCTTATTCACAAATTGCATACAAACAAACTTTCATTGCATAGCAAAATTTTCATTGCATAGCAAAATCTAAAATATAAAAATTGCATAACACAATTTCAAAAAATATAAAGTAAAACAAATACGAAATATAAGCATCATACGAGTAAACTACCGTGTTTTTGCATTTTGCGCATTAAACACGATAGTTTACAAGTTGCAATTAGTACTTAGATATAACTCACACTAATGCTTGAGGACGGCCTGATTCAAAACGATCAAGCACACCCGTTGCAGCTAATGCCTTTTGAACAAACCACACTACAACGCCTGCAACAATAAGACCAGAAATAATAGAAGTAATGAGATTTGCAACAATATATTGAGCGCTCCAGCCTTGACCGCCACTAACCCAATTGTAGATAAAGCAAGCTACGCCTGCTAACGATCCAGATATTGCAGTGGAAAGCAGATTCCATGTTTTGTACATAAAGAAAATGAATGCAAGTTCAGCGCCAACGCCTTGAATAATACCGACGATTAACGATCCGCCAACACCCCATTGATTTCCTAACATAAGTTCCACAAAAGCAGCAAGCGTTTCGGCAAACAATGCAGCACCAGGCTTACGCACGATTATTGCAGCTAAAGGTCCAGCAAAAAGCCAAAAACCATTAGATAAACCTTCAGCACCAGGCAATAAGCTTGCAAAAAGATTAGTAGGAGCTGCGCACACAATATCCCAAGCCCAGAATAATACGCCAGATGCAACAGCGATAATAGCAGCTATGACGATATCAAGAATACGCCAGCGATTAGAATGTTCCATTGAAACATTAGTCATAATAAGTGCCTTTCTTCAATATTGAAAGATTTGGGCACGGGAAAAGAGCGACATCCGTTGCTAACATTACTTAGCACACGTTCAATCGGTCGAAGCTTTCGCTTCCTCTCAGCCAAAACGGCTCCCGAGTCAAATATTTATAATCACAGTGTAAGAATCTAACACAAATAATGCACCAAAAACTCACCTATACAAGAATACACATAGAGTGCTTTTTTGTATAGTAGATGTTCAAAAAACAAGCAGATATAAAAAAGTCGGGGTGACAGGATTCGAACCTGCGACATCCTGCTCCCAAAGCAGGCGCGCTACCAAACTGCGCTACACCCCGATGCTTTCTAGCTGATTACCAGCTCCAAGCACAATCAAATACAATAGCGCACATTGCAGACAAACGCAAATTTGCAACACGCGCGATAGAATAGAACAAGCATTGAAAAATAGGAAACGGATTTTAGAGGTTCATATGGGGCGTTTTCAACGTGCAGAAGCAGCTGGATTAATCGCTTTTCTAGCGTGCGCATTATTTGGCATGATTGTAATGTCTATATACATAAACACAATGCCAGCAATATGGCAAGTTACACAACGCTTGTTTACAATGGCATCTGGAGTGGTGGCCGCTTGCAGCATGTGCACTTTTGTAGTCGGATATTTAAGAACGCACAAAGGAATACTTAAAAAGAATTGGTTGCAAATTGCAAAACACGCTTTTGAAATAATCGCTCTTTCTACGATTTATGGCGCAACAATGCTACTTATGTCTTTTGCTCTTCTTTCTATAATCAACAGCATTATTGGAAGAAGTGCCGTAAACAATTATCTTCCTGTTCTTTGTTGCGCATTAAGCGGAATTGTTGGATATGCAACTCTTGTACAAGCAGAACTTTTAGAAGCAAAAACCGTTGCTTCACTTCTTCCACTATTTGTGATTTCTGGAGCTGCAACTGCTGGATTAACTTCCGACGACCCGTATTGGTACAACAATAACTTCTCTCAACTAGGAGACAGAACAACGTTTGCAGCAAGCATGTTTAATGCAACGCTAATTCTAGCTGGAATATGCATTATTATTACAAGCTACTTTGCTATAACCGAGTTTGTTGCAACACAGCACGAAATCTTGCAAAATAAGGGCACTAACACTACAAAGCATTTTAAAACTCGAACAACTATTATGGCAGCTTTGCTAATTCTTGGAGGAATAGCGTTTATTGGGATTGGAACGTTCCGCTACACTCCTCACCCAGTTATACACGATTTATGCGCTAGAGGCGTTACTGGTCTTATTTGCACAATGCTTATATGCCTTCCATGGCTTGCTCCTAGGCTTTCTAAAACATTCTACGTTGCTTCGGATTTAGCTGTTATTCTTACTGCTTGGGTTGGAAACCAATGGGTTCATGGTAATAACACTTTAACAAATGTAGAAGCTTTGTCTTGTTTACTATTTTTAGGGTGGATAATAGTGTTTTCAAGACAAGTCGCAGCTATGCAAAGCGACCGTTTAAGGTCTTAAGTCAAATCTTAAATAATGCATTAAATCAAGATATTAAATCAAGATATTAAATCAAGATATTAAATCAAGATATTAAAAATGTGACCTACAACCAGCTAAAATCAGCAAAATCGTAGGTCACAATTAATTAATTTGCTTATTTCTTGCTTATTATTCTTGCTTCTCACTCATAAGAAGAAGGAAGCTTCTAGATTGAGCAACAATATTAAAACCAGATTCGTAATGCAATTGCGGACCTTTTGGATTATGAGTGTCTACAACAAGAGTCCACTTTTCGCCATAACGCTTATCTGGCAAAGTGAAAGTTATAGGCTCGTAATGCGCGTTGAAAATAAGAATAAAGTCGTTATCGACCATTCTGCTTCCGTACCAATCGGTTTCTGGAATATCTGAACCATTCAAATAAATCATCACCGAAAGCGCATGAGTATTACTCCAAGCTTCCATATCCATTACGGAACCCGTGTGATCAAACCACTCTACTTGCGGAATCTCTGAAGCATCATCCGAAGGCATACGACCAATAAAGAACCTACGCCTATGCAAAACAGGGTGATCTAGTCTTAAATGAATAAGCTTAGAAACAAAGTCAAACATATCTTTTTGAGTGGAATCAAAATCCCAATTAATCCAAGAAATAGCATTATCTTGGCAATATGCGTTGTTGTTTCCATTTTGAGTACGCATAATCTCGTCTCCAGCGCAAATCATAGGAATGCCCTGGCTCATTAGCAAAGTGGAGAAAAGATTTCGCATTTGGCGCTGACGAAGTTCGTTAACATCGTGAATATTTGTAGGGCCTTCTACTCCGCAATTCCACGAACGATTGTCGTTAGCACCGTCGTTATTGCCTTCCTTATTTGCTTCATTATGCTTTTCGTTATAGCTCACCAAATCGTTCATAGTAAAACCATCGTGAGCAGTAATAAAGTTTACGGAAGCTACAGGCTTACGACCATTTTGCTCATATAAATCGGAGCTTCCCATAAGTCGGCTTGCAAACTCAGGCAAAGTCGAAGGCTGCGAGCGCCAAAAATCGCGTACGCAATCGCGGTAGCGGCCATTCCACTCGGACCAGCTTGGAGGGAATCCGCCAACTTGGTATCCGCCAACGCCAATATCCCAAGGCTCTGCAATAAGCTTTACGCTAGAGATAATAGGGTCTTGCTCAATAATGTCGAAGAATGCAGAAAGCTTATCTACTTCTTGGAATTGACGAGCAAGCGTTGCAGCTAAGTCGAATCTAAATCCGTCTACGTGCATTTCGGTTACCCAATATCGCAAGCTATCTGTGATTAATCGCAAGGCTTTAGGAGATCGCATAAGAAGCGAGTTTCCTGTGCCAGTAGTGTCAAAATAATGACGCTGATCGTTGTCTACTAAGCGATAGTAAGCACGATTGTCGATTCCCCTAAAGCTTAATGTTGGACCTCTATCGTTTCCTTCTGCAGTGTGATTGTAAACAACGTCTAGAATAACTTCCATTCCTGCGGCATGATATGCCTTAACCATTGCCTTAAACTCGTTTACTTGCTCGCCGCGCTGACCAGAGCTTGAATACGAGTTTTGAGGAGCAAAGAAGCCAATCGTGTTATATCCCCAATAGTTGCTTAAGCCTTTATTCTGCAAGAAAGAATCGTTTACAAATTGATGAATAGGCATAAGCTCAATGGCAGTAATTCCAAGCTTTTTTAAGTAAGATATTACGCTTGGATGAGCTAATCCAGCATACGTTCCGCGTATTTCGGGAGGAACATTACGATTTAGATTCGTCATTCCTCTAACATGAGCTTCGTAAATCACGCTATCGTGATACGGAATCATTGGGTGCTGGTCGTTCCCCCAATCAAAATATGGGTTTATAACAGCAGCTTTCATAGTGTGATCTGCAGAATCCAAAGTGTTCATTGCTGCTAAATCATCTGGATTTGCAAACCAATAAGAAAACAGGCTCTCGTCGCCGTCAATATTTCCCTCAATCGCTTTAGCATATGGATCTAAAAGCAGCTTGTTTGGATTACACCACAATCCATGATTTGGATCATACGGACCGTGAACTCTATAGCCGTATCTTTGGCCTGGCTGTATTCCAGATATGTAAGTATGCCAAACGTAAGAATTCTGCTCAGTCATATCGATGCGCGTTTCGTTGTCTTGCTCATCAAACAAGCACAACTCAACATGCTTTGCTACTTCGGAAAACAATGCGAAGTTTACGCCCGCGCCATCGTAGGTAGCTCCAAGCGGATACATAGAACCTGGTCTAATTTGCATAATTCAAGTATTGCATATATTTATATAGTTTTCATCAATACATAAGGCGATTCTTAAAAAAGATTAAACTTTTGCATAATGCAAGCTTTTTTAGAAAATAAAAAAATCCTTTATTAAACAGTATGATTTTTCCCTAGATTAAAGGCAACACGCCGAAGTATAGCCTTTAACCACATTGCTCTAAAAAGCTAGAAAAAAGATTTTGAGCTTGATGAAATTGCATCATGATAAACGAGCAAAACATGATATTAGATATATCGCAAGAAGATATACAACAAGAAAATATACAACAAGAAGAGCTGCTAAGCTGCGTAGCAAAAGTCGAAGAACAACTATGCGACTTTTCAATACCAAATAAAACAATAGGCAGCCTTGGCGAAGAATACACGTCACTAAAACTAATGCTTAAAAATTGGATTTTGCTAGATAGAAATTGGCATAGTCGTTTTGGAGAGCTTGATGTTGTAATGATGAACACAGAAGGAATAATCGTATTTATTGAAGTAAAAACACGACGAAGCATAAGATTTGGTACCCCTTTAGAAGCAGTAACAGAAGAAAAACGCATAAAAACGCATAAAGCTGCATTCAATTGGCTAGAAAATCACAAAATGTTTAAGCATAGAAGAATACGATTCGACGTTGTATCAATCCTTATTTCCAAAAACAAAAACATTCAAATACACCACATTTTAGGAGCATTCTAATGATTATTGGCAACGCATTATCTGTAGGACTACTTGGGTTAAAGGCCTTTACAATACAGTTGCAAGCATTTATATCTAGCGGACTGCCTGGATTCTCAATTATTGGCCTTCCCGATACTTCTTTAAGCGAAGCAAGAGAACGAGTTAAATCGGCATATATGTCTTTGCGATGCGACTGGCCAGACACAAGGCTAACAGTAAATCTTTCTCCTGCTTCTATGCCAAAAAGTGGAGCATCTTACGACCTTGCAATCGCAGCAAGCATACTAAGCGCCAGAGGAATTATTCCACTTAGCGAGCTAGAAAACACTATTATTTTAGGCGAGCTTAATTTAGACGGATCCGTTTTACCAATTCAAGGAATGCTGCCAATCGCACTATACGCTAAGCAAAAAAATATTACAAAAATGATTATTCCATACGGAAATCTTGAAGAAGCAAAGCTAGTAAATGGGATTGAAGCAATTGGGATTAAGCATATTTTGGATTTAGTAGACGAGCTAAATGGAAAATTAGAAGACGAAGCTAGGCCGATTGCCGAAAAGAACAGAGAACGCGCACTAAATGCTATTAACAAGTACGACCACATTAGAGTAGAAGAAAGAGAAAAAGCTGGCGATTTGCACAATGCTAATAGCAACGCAATTAAATGCCCGAGCAAAAACATCGCAGATAGCGTTGAGCCTGTAAATAACGATAAACCATTAAACGAAATTGGTGATATGTCGGAAGTATTAGGCCAAGAGCACACAAAGTGGGCTTTGCAAGTGGCGGCAGCTGGAGGACACCATGTTATGATGATAGGACCTCCTGGGTCTGGAAAAACAATGCTAGCTTCTAGAATGCCAAGCATAATGTGCCCTCTTAACGAGCGAGAGCAGCTAGAAGTGGCATCTATTAGGTCGCTTTGCGGAACACTTCCCTACTACGGAATAACGGACGTTCCGCCTTTTGAAGCACCTCATCACACTTCTTCCGCAGCATCTCTTATAGGAGGCGGCGCAGGTTTAGCCAAGCCTGGAATCATAACTCGCGCGCATTGTGGAGTTTTATTTATGGACGAAGCTCCAGAATTTTCGCCACGAGTTTTGCAAACGCTTAGAGAGCCATTGGAATCTGGGCATATTGCTGTTTCTAGATCTAAAGGAACAACGCTGTATCCTGCTAAATTCCAACTCGTTATAGCAGCAAACCCGTGCCCATGCGGATATGCGTACGGAAACGGAGAGCGATGCACTTGCAAAGAGAAGGAACGCATACGCTATTTTTCTAGACTTTCTGGACCAATTTTAGACAGGATTGATATTCAAATGGATGTGCCACCAGTAGAAAAAATCATAACCAGAAAAGCCATGTTAGAAAACGGCGCAAGTCAAATGTCGGAAAAGATTTTGACTAGCGCAATGATGCGTGAAAATGTAAAGAACGCAAGACTTGTTGCACAAGATCGTTTTAAGAAACTTGGTTGGAGTTGCAACGCTCAAGCTTCTGGAACGTGGCTTAGAAAATACACATCTCAAAAAGCGATTGAGCTTATAAATAAGTCTCTTGAAAACCACAAGTTGAGTTTACGCGGCGCAGATAGAGCACTTAGACTTGCTTGGACTTTGGCAGATCTTTGTGGTCACACTTGCCCAGATTTAACCGATATGGCTCAAGCAATTAGCTTAAGGACAAGAATATGATTAGTACAAATAATGCAAATAATGCAAATGCTGTAAATATGACCAATGCAGCAAATATAACAAACACGCAAACAAGTGATATTTATGCAATAAATGACGATACTTTAGCGCGAGCAATACTAACGTTTTGTGTAGATGGAGCAGACGCAATAATGTACACGCTTACTATAGGAACTGTTAATGCTGCAAGCATTGTAGATGCGCTATATTCTATTTGCGAATCAATCACTAAAAACACAAGCAAAATAAGCAATAAACAATTAGAGCTTGATTTTCCAACAAATAGTCATCAAAAAGATTCGAGCGAAAATAAACAGCAAGAATGCAATACCGATTCAAGCACAAACGATTTAGACAATGTTCTTACAAACATTGTAAAAAATCACCCACAAATCAAAGTTTTAGAAAAATGCTTTTTGGAAGGTCTTAAAATTTGGGGCGGTAAAAGTGCAAACAATAAAAACGAAGTAAATAATTTTGCTGTATTGCATAAATCTGTTAAAAAATGGTGTTTAAGAATGCAAGATCTACCTTTTTGGGATGCAAACAAACTCAAAAAATGGTTTAGCTCAAGCGGATCGCAATGGATTATATCTCCAAAAAGCAAGTATTGGCCTAAACAATTACAAGATTTAGCAACAAAATGCAAGGTCGCTCCCCCACTTTGCTTATGGGGAATTGGAGACCCAAACGCTCTTATTCAATGCAAACAACCACTTGCAATCGTTGGATCTAGAGGATGCAATGACTACGGGTACGAACTTAGCTTTACTTTCGCAAAATCGTGCGCTAAAAAAGGGCACACAATTGTTTCTGGCGGAGCTTACGGAATTGACGCTGCAGCACATTGGGGAACATTAGACGCATTGGATTGCCACGCAATAAACGCAAGTCCTGTAGGTAAAACAATAGTCGTTTTTGCTGGAGGACTAAACAATATGGGTCCAAGCAGCAATGCTCAACTTTTTAACGCAATACTTGCAAGCGGAGGCGCATGCATAAGCGAGCTTTGCCCCGAAACTATTCCAGAAGCACGCAGATTCTTGCTAAGAAACCGCCTTATTGCAGCACTTGCCAGCAAAGTCATAGTTTCTCAAGCTAGATTAAGGTCGGGAGCATTAAACACAGCAAATTGGGCATTGGAACTAAACCGAGAATTGTATGCTGTTCCTGGAGATGTAACTTTGCCAAATAATGCTGGATGCAACATGCTTATTCATGACGGAAAAGCTATGATGATATGCTCACACAGAGATATAGAAGACATCTACCCTAATTCACATCATTATTTGCCACATTCACTAAGTAATAACGAAAGTATTCCAGACACTTGCAATGATTTACAAAAGCTTATATTAAAAGCGATTCACAAATGCAAGCACAACAAAGTATGTGCAAATATAGACAATATTCATGAAGCTATTGCAAAATCAGAAACAAATGGCGATTTTTCAATATCGCAAATATCAGGAGAGCTTGCGATTCTTGAGCTAGATGGATTAATCAAAAGTCAAAATGGCGTTTTTAGCATAAATCGAAAAAAGACTTAAGTCTTAAATAAAAGTCTTAAAGTCTTAAATAAAAAGTCCTAAAGTCTTAAATAAAATGCGAAAAATATGAGAAAATAAGTGTTATGCAATCAAACTTTGAGCAAAGCGAATCAAACGCAAAAAGTCAAGAAAAAAGCGAGCAAATAAAAATAAATAACTCGTTTTACAACGTTTTAATTATTGGAGCTGGAGCTGCAGGACTTTCAGCCGCATTAGGCTTAGTAAAGTCTAAAGAATACCAAACGCTAAAAACGCACGGAAAACAGCCTAAAATACTAGTGATTTGCAAGCTTCAAGCGTTAAGATCTCATACAGGCTCTGCCGAAGGCGGAATTGCAGCATCATTAGGAAACGTAGAAAAAGATTGCTGGCAATGGCACTATTACGACACTGTTCACGGAGGCGACTGGCTAAGCGATCAAGACGCAGCAAAAATGCTAGCAAAAGAAGCTAGAGACACAGTTATTGAACTTGAACACTTTGGAGTTGCTTTTTCTAGAACAAAAGACGGCCACATTAATCAAAGATTCTTTGGGGGCCATACTGCAAACTTTGGAAAACAGCCAGTTAGGCGAGCTGCGTACGCTGCAGATAGAATCGGACACCAAATTCTATACAGCTTGTGGCAAAAATGCTTAGAAGAAAACATTGAAATTAGCGAAGAAATTTACGTTACAGACATTGCAATAAATAGCGAAACAAACAGCGTAGAAGGAGTTATAGCGCTAAACGAAAAAACGGGAAGCGTAGAAAAAATAAGCGCAAATAATGTTCTTATTGCAACTGGAGGCGCTGGAAGACTATTTGCAACAACTTCTAACTCCTGGGATTTAACTGGAGACGGAATGGCTTTAGCGCTAAATGCTGGATTGCAATTAGAAGACATAGAGTTTATACAATTCCATCCAACGGGCTTAGCACACACTGGAATATTACTTTCGGAAGCCGCGCGAGGAGAAGGCGGAGTGCTTAGGAATTGCAAAAACGAAGCTTTTATGAAGAACTACGATAATACGCACGCGGATTTAGCACCAAGAGACGTAGTTAGCAGGGCGATTATAGCAGAAGTTGATGCTGCTCGAGGCGTAGAAGACACAACTAGCAACGTTGATAAAAAAGATTGCGTTTGGCTAGACATGACTCATATAGAAAAAGAGCATATGTTGGAGACTCTTCCGCAAGTTGTTGAGACGATTGAAAAATATGCGCATTTAGATCCTTCAAAAGATCTTGTACCTATTAAGCCTACTGCACACTACACAATGGGTGGAATACCAATCACTCTTAACAGCCAAGTATATAAGTTAGATAGAGGGAAAAAACAAAGTATAAAGGGATTATACGCTGCTGGAGAATGCGCTTGCTCTGGAGTGCATGGCGCTAATCGCCTTGGCGGAAACTCACTTCTTGACGCTTGCTTATTTGGAAAAATCGCAGGAAAATCTATTGCAAAAAACTTGCAAAATCAAGAAGAGACTCAAAATCAAAATAATTTGCAAAACAAAATCCAAAAAATAGACGAGTTAGCTAAAAAGCGAATCCAAAAAATACGCGCTCTTATGCAAAGCGAGAATGATTCAAAAGATGAGCAAAATCCATACATGCTTTTAAATGCGCTAGAAGAGATTATGGAAACAGCTATTGCAGTAAGATGCAGCGAAAAGAGCATTAAAGAAGCTTTGCAAAAAATCGATACGCTTATTATTCCAAAAGCCAATATGCTTATTTTGCATTCTAAAAATCTTGTTTTTAATCAAGAACTAACAGCTATTTTGGAATTGAAAAACTTGATTACATTTGCAAAAGCAGTTTTGCAAGCATCGTTAGCAAGGCATGAATCTAGAGGATCTTTTACAAGATTGGATTATCCACAACATAACAACAGCCAAAATCCGCAACATTCCATAGTGGATTTAAGCGGAAAAGTGCAAAATATTCCAGTTACAGTAGTGGATTTTGACCCAAATCATCCAATTAACGCGCAAAATGCTAGCGAAATTAAAGAAATTATTACAAAAATCAATTAATTTGCAACACGCCGAAGCAAAGAGTTGAAAAAAATGTTATAGTTCTATCTGTTGTCTAAAACACCCGTCCGGGTGGCGGAATGGTAGACGCGCTAGCTTGAGGTGCTAGTGCCTATTTGTACAGGCGTGCGGGTTCAAGTCCCGCTCCGGACACAAAATAAAGTCTTGTTGAGAAATCAGCAAGACTTTTTTGTTTCGTATTAGCAAACACTAATCTCGTAGCTAATCACACTAACTAATCGCGTAGCTAATCGCACTAGTTAATCACGCTAGTTAATCACGTAATTCCAAGGGTCAAAAGCTCTACCAATCCAAGAAACGTCTAATGACTCACCAAAATTCTTATATATAGAATCGTGAATATCTTTAACAGCATACTTAAACCACAAAGACTCAATAGCGCTATGAGGAGTGTTTATAAGCATAGGCTTAATAATATTAGAGTGCGCTAATTGCGATTCATAAATAGCTTGCTCGTACGCGTCCGTTGCAGGATGATGCCTTAAATCACTTGTTACATACACGTCTGCTCCACAAGCGCGAACTTCATCGAATAAGGAATCGCCCGAACCTGGAAGAACAGCTATTTTACTAACCATTGCATCAACATCTCCGCACACTTGAACGCCTAGCTTAGTAGCAGGTAAAACGTTAAAAACTCGCGTAGCAAACTCTTTAAGCGTTATTTTTTGCTCAAGCACTCCAACTCTTCCAAGCCCAAGAGAAGTATCATTATTGCTTGCAGGAACAAGAGGATGCAAATCCTTAAGACCAAAAGCAATAGACGCAGCATGCGCCACTCCCCTAAAAGCCGCGTCCGCATTAGTGTGACCAACCCATAATCCACAACGATTTTCAATAAGCGTTTGAACTATTTTTCCACGAACAGAAAAACCAGAAACTTCGTGAACCGACTTAAAAAACAAAGGATGGTGCGAAACAATCAAATCCGCTCCCATTTTGCACGATCCTTCAACAGCTTCTAAAGTTGGATCCGATAAGCAAATAATTTTATTAACTTTATGCGAAGGATTCCCAACGATTAATCCTGGATTATCCCAAGACTCAGCAAGACTTAAAGGATATAAGTCTTCTAAAACATTAACAATCTCACCTAAAGTTGCCATTATTCCTATCCTTTACAACAAGCCTACAGTGGTCTTTACAATAATTCTCGCAAACACATCAATGCGCAGCAAGCTGCCAATCAGCACCAACTCCAGTAGAAACACTAAGCGGAACAGAAAGCTCAACAGTATGTTCCATAGCATTTTTAACAATGTTTTCTACAACATCCGCCTCACCATGAGCAATCTCAAGAACAAGTTCATCGTGGATTTGCAAAATCACGCGACTCTTAACATTAGCTTTTCGCAAATCATCATCTACTCTAATCATTGCAAGCTTCATAATGTCTGCAGCGCTTCCTTGAATAGGAGCGTTTAGAGCAGCTCGTTCTGCAGCTTCTCTAGATGCTCTGTTCGTAGAATTTAACTTTGGGAAATATCTTCTTCTACCAAACATTGTTTGAGTGTATCCAAGCTTTCTAGCTTTATCTACTAAAGACTCCAAATAGTCGTGTACTGCACCAAAAGTATTGAAATACTTTTCTTTAAGCATCTCGGCAGCTGCAGGACTAATGCCTAGTTGCTTTGCAAGACCGTACGTACTGAGTCCGTACGCTAACCCGTAGCTCATTGCTTTAACATGGCTACGCTGATCTGCGCTAACTTGCTCTACTGGAATCCTATAAACTAAGCTTGCTACAAACTTATGAAAATCAACTCCAGACTGGAAAGCATCAATAAGCGTTTTATCTGCAGAAGCATGAGCCATAATTCTAAGTTCCACTTGCGAATAATCACAACTCATAAGCTGCTCATAGCCACTTCCTGGAACAAATGCCGCTCTAATCTCTCTTCCTGCAGCATTTCTATTAGGAATGTTTTGCAAGTTTGGATCCGAAGAACTTAGTCGGCCAGTAGCAGCAATAGTTTGCTCAAAAGTTGTGTGAATCCTACCATCTTTATATCTTGCAGCATCAATAAGGCTTTGAACGATTTGCTTTAATTTATTAGTTTCACGATACTTAAGCAAAGCGCCTAAAAATTGACTTGGCTTCTCATCTGGATCAATTTTTGAATACAACTCTTGTAAAGCCTCGGCATTAGTAGTATACGAGCCACTTTTTGTTCTACGAGTAGGCTTTAGACCCATGTCTTCAAAAAGTAATTTCTGAATTTGCTTAGGACTTTGCAAATTTATTGGCTTAGCTGCAACGTCTAGCGCCATTTTTTGAGCAAAATTAGCTTCACTTGCAAAATTATCTCTCATAGACGTAAGTCGTAGCATATCTACAGCAGCGCCCGTATCTTCCATCTTCCTTAAAACTCTAGAAACAGGCATTTCAACGTCTACCATTAAGCCAGTTTGCTTGCGCTCATCTAACTCTTTCGCATATTGTTTAGAAAGCAAACGTATAACCAGAGCTGTTTCTAGCATGCTTTTTTCTAATTCTTTGTTATCTTGACTCTGTGAATCTTGATCTTTAGAATCTTGCTCTTTAGAATCTTGGCTGCTATCAATATCAAAATCAAGTTTGCCTTGCGTTGGCTCAGCGTTTAATCGCGAAGAGTCTATATGAATATTCAAAACATGCTCAGCCATATCGCAAAGATTTTCGTTCTTAAAATCTGGATCAACTAAGTAAGATGCTAAGCGAGTATCGACTAGCGGGCTAAAAGAGTAATTATCTTCTACAATTTTTAGAGACGTTAAAAGAGCAATATGCTTTTTATAATCGTGCAAAACTACTGAAGACTCATGCTTTTTTATAAAATCTCTTAGTTTATAAGCTATTGCGCTATTGGATTTAAGAACATTCGCATACACAATTGCAGCATCGTTACCAGCTAGGATTATTAATGCTTTTGCAAAAATACCAAACTGACTAGTGTTGTTTTTTTCTTCTACAGCAAACACTACTAATTCTTTATGCTCTTTTATTGTTTTTTCGCATTCTAAGTCGTTTCTTATAAGATTTGCGCTATTTATATACGAGTCAGAAAAGTCGCAAGAATCCGCAACACAAGATTTTGCGATACTAATCCAATTATCTGCATCAGACTCGGAATTAATATTATGCACGTTTATTTTATCTAACAGAGTTTTAACGTCTTCTATATCATCTGAATCATTTGATTCCGTAGAACCGCCATTTTCTGCATGCGCACTTCCAGCAGAAATCATTGTTTTAATATTCTCATCTAAAAGCTCTTTGGTTCCGCGAGTAAATTCTTTTAGAATCTTTCTTCTAGTACGCGTACCAAATTCAAGATTTTCAAACAACTCTCCTACGGACGCAGCGTTTACATTGCCAAAATCAAGATCACTAACGCTAACTCCAAGGTCTAGATCTTTAACAAGAGTATTAACTTTTTTGTTTAATCGAATCTGATCAATGCTTTCTCGTAAAGACTCGCCTTTTTTACCTGTGATTTTACTTGCGTTTTCAATAATGCCTTCTAGGCTGCCAAATTGATTAATCCACTTAGCAGCATAACCATCTCCAACTCCTGGAACTCCTGGAATATTATCAGACGTTTCTCCACGCAATGCTGCTAAATCTGAATACTGACTAGGCGTAACATTGTATTTTTCAACAATCGCATTAGGATCCATTTGCTTTAGATCCTTAAAATGCCTGCCTGGGTACAGCACGTTAATAGTGTTATTAATTAGCTGAAAAGCATCGCGATCTCCAGAAAGCACAAGCGTTTTATAACCAGCATTAGCGCCCATAGTTGCCAAAGTAGCAATAATATCGTCGCCTTCGTAGCCTTGCTTTGTAATGTACTTAACACCTAACGCACTAAGCATTTTTTGAATAACGGGCAGCTGAGCTATAAGTTCTTCTGGAGCAGCTTCACGAGTACCCTTATATTGCGGCAAAAGCTTGTTTCTAAAAGTTCCACCTTTAACGTCGAAAGCAACCGCAAGCTTATCTGGTTTCTCTTTTTCTATGACTTGCGAAAGCATAGTAGCAAAACCCCATATTGCATTAGTTGCAAAACCAGATTTTGTGGAAAAATTGTCTGCCGATATTGCATAAAAAGCACGAAACGCAAGTGAGTGGCCATCTACCACCAACAACGTTCCCTTATAATCCTCATTATTCAAAGAATCCTCGTTTGCAACGATGCTGGTATTCACTTAACACCCACCTGCGTTTTTGTAAAATAAACTTTTGAAATTATTTATGCATAGCTCGCGCAAGAAACCGCGATTACCAAAATTATTTTGACTTTACTACGCTTCGTCAGATGGCTTTTCTTCGCCATACTTAGCGATAATAGCCAACGCAAGACGCTTCTTTGGAATACGCTGATCCATAGAAGTTTTTTGAATCCAACGGAAAGCACCCTGCTCCGAGAAGCCAGCTTTATCCATAAGCAAGCCTTTTGCTCTATCTACAAGCTTGCGCTCTTCGAGAGTATCTTCTGCTTTCTTAAGCTTTTCTTCTGCTTTACGAAGCTGATCTTGAGCATCTTGAAGCTTGTTTTCTGTGCGCTCAACACTATCGAGCAAATCGTTAATCTCGCTAAATCTGCCCATTGCAACTTCTAGAGCCGGCAAAAGCTTTGACTCTTCGTAAGGCTTTGTAACATACGCCATTGCTCCAGCGCCAGTAGCGCGCTTAACAAGATCTGTTTGCGAAAAAGCTGTTAGCATAACAACAGGCGCAATATTTTCATCGCAAATAGTAGCAGCTGCTTGAATTCCATCCACGCCAGGCATTTTAACGTCCATGCAAACAACGTCTGGACGATGTTCACGAGTAAGATCAATAGCCTCTTGCCCATTAGCAGCTTGACCAACAACCTTATATCCGTTATCTTCCAGCATTGCTACAAGATCCATACGGTTTACTGCTTCATCTTCTGCAACAACAACAGTTTTAACGCCGTTTTCTTTTTGCTCGCTATTTTTATTATTGCTTTCTACGCCATTCGACGATTCATATGCATTACGCAATTCATCATCCGTAAGCACAACAGACGCCTTCCCCATCTCTTCATCGCTGTTTTCAGCCGACATTCTAACCTCATTTCCTTACCAAAACACAAGGCAACAGCGCTATGCATTAACTAACATATACATTCGCACACTTAATACTCATACTCGCCATCTTTGCGTTTATTTTTTAGGCTAGCATCATGCAAGTTTTATGCACAAACACTAAAAGCACACTGTGCGCGTTGCCAATGATTTTACTCGCATGCGTGTATAAAAATACGCTCTAAACCGCTTTTTAATGCGGTAAAGCACATGCAAATAACGACAATACAAAAGTCAAAGCACCGAGCATTGCTAACTGTACGCACAACGGAAAAGCACTAGCATAATTCCCATTAATAACTGCGTATATTAGCGAGCACGCTTTTTTAATAAACATGCAAGTAACCAATAGTAACAGAATGCAAGAAACAATAAACACACCTTTATTAAATAAGATATTGCTTAATGCGAAAACAGTTTTATGTGGGTTATTAATACTTAAAAATACACCTATAAATCGAGAATCGAACACATATAACAGCACATAAGATGATTGTAAAATCGCCACTAAAACAGCAACACAAGTAAATACAACACTACCCTTGCGTTTGCCAAGCAAAGCCATTGCAGTAATCTTTTTATGTTGCGTATCGCTTTCTATATCTCTTAAATTATTAATCATCATAAGGCAAGCAGAAAATCCGCCTGGAATAAAAGATAATAATACGCAAAAAACAATTTGCTCAATGCTTGCTGCATTTATTGAGTCTTTAGAAAAACCACTTGCATAAAAAAGAGCACACAATGTTCCTAAAAACGCTACTGGCCCAAAGAACAAAAATGCGCTAAGCTCTCCCCAACCCCTATATCCGTATGGGTGTGATCCTCCTGCATAAAACCAAGCTGCTATAACGCAAATTAATCCAAGAGGAATAAACATCCAAATTCCGCTTCTAATAGTAATAACTAGTCCAAAAACACACGATATTAGAGCAGATATGCAAGCAGCATACAACACTGATTTTGGCTTAATACCAACGTCTGCAAGCCTCCAAGACACATCGCACAACGCTTTGTTTTCTGCGCTTACATCTCGCTTAGACCTTTGATTATCTAATCCGCGCAAACCGTCACAATAATCGTTTGCATAGTTTACTGAAATTTGCATAAAAACAGCAACGCATAAACACAAAAACGCTTGCAAAGCAAAATTTTCAACATTGTAAGTCTTTACAAGTATTTGACCACTAAATAAATACCTTGCAAAAATCGAAATTGCCATAACAACTGGCACGATTCCAATTGGAAGAGTATAAAGTCTTGCACCTTTAAGCCAAAACTTAATATTAGTCATTAAAATCGCCTAAATTCTAGAATTTTTTAATTGATTCTAGATTAGTTTAGACTATTTTAGATTATTTGTGGAGCAAATATAGACACAAGTATTGGCAAAGCAATCATTAACGCAGACACAACAAAAAGAACAAATCCACGCCAACCAAAAGGATACTTTCTAAAAGAAGACTTACGCGTGCGCAAATAGAATCCGCGCTCTTCTGCTGCCAGCGCACAGCTATCTGCTTTACGAACAGACAAAACTAAAAGAGGCACAATCAAAGGCATCATAAGCTTAATCTTTTTAAAAGGATTCTTAGTATCGAACTCCACTCCTCTTGCCATTTGAGCTTCTGTAATTTGAGACATCTCGTACGCAAAAATAGGAACAAATCGCACAGCTGTAGTGATTGTAAAAGCATAGCAATATGGAATGTGTAAGTATTGAACAACAGCGTTAGCTAAATCGTTTAGCTTTGTAATGCTAAGCACGCTTACAAGAGGCAATGCAAAGCAAAAAAGTCTTAAAGATGCTCGCAATGCAACAGAAATTCCCTTTGTGCTAAACCATAAGAACATGTAGTTTCCGCCTTGAGCAATAACTGTTTGCAAAAAGAACATTACAACGCCAAGAATAAGCATTGCACGCACAAGAGGAAATAGCGCTTTAAGAATACCAGCCATAGCCATGCCAGCAAGAATAAGAGCTGCAATAACAATAAGAACAGTGAATTGTTGAGCTATAAAAGCAGATACAACAACGCTTATAGCTAATATGAGTTTTGCAATAGGATTTGCTTTGTGAAGCAAAGTTGAGCCTTCGTTATACGTTAAGATTTTAGTTTGCATAATTACACCTTGCTTTACAAATTGCAACTCTTTTTAAGAGCATTAACCAACATATCCCTTTTATACAAGCCCTTACAAGCGTCAAAACCATTTTCGACTAAGCCTTGAGATACAGCACACAAAAGTGGAGCGCATAATGCAGCTTCTTTGCAAATCGCATTGTTTTCAAAAACGCAACTTATTCTTCCGTCTTCTAGAATTTTGCCATCGTTTACTACGATTAAGCGCGTTGCAAAGTCAAGAACCACTTCCATATCGTGGCAAACCATTATCACACAGCAACCGTGGTCTCTAAGGTCTTCTACAACTTGCATAATACGCAAGCATTCCATGTAGTCTAAGCCACACGTTGGCTCGTCTAAAACAAGAATCTTAGGTTTAGTTACAACAGTTGCAGCCAAAGCAACCATTTGACGCTGGCCTCTAGAAAGCATAAATGGGCTTGCTTTAGGGTCTAGATTTAGCTTTTCAATAACTTGCATAGCATGATCATTAGCATCTTTAACCGACTCTCCTAAAAGAATGCAACTAAACGCTACTTCTTCTAAAACAGTATCTTTGCAAAGCTGACGATCTGGATTTTGGAAAAGCGTAGAAACATAATGCGCAATCTGACTAATCTTCATATTGCTAGTGTCTTTGCCATCAATAAAAATATTGCCGCCGCTCGCCTTAAGCAAACCATTGATGAGCTTAGTAACGGTTGTTTTTCCAGCGCCATTTCTTCCAACAAGAGTTACAAGTTCTCCAGCATAAGCTTCAAAAGACACATTTTTTAACGCACTAACGCCACTTGGGTACGAAAAACTAACGTTTTTAAGCGAAAGACATGGAGAAGTATTTTTTGATTGATTTTGCGCGGAAGATTGTGCAGAAGATTGTTCGGATACTTGCGATTCGTGGGAAAAATCGCCAGCAACCGCCGATGTGTTTGAATCGCATTCGCTATTATCAAATTCACCATGAGAATCACCATGAGAATTACTATTAGAAGTCAAAGATTTTCTACTATTAATCGTATTAACAATAGTATTTACTGTATCTTCTACAGACACAGGCAAATCGCTTTTAGAGCAAACATTCTCACGCTGTAGATCATTAACAAAATGCGTAGTGCGCGGATAATTTATTCCAATAGAATAAAGCAAATCCATGTTTTTTAGCGCTTTGCTAACAGGCAAATCAAGCGACAAAGTGCCATTAGAAAGCACAACTAAACGCTTGCAATACTCGCTTAAAAGTGCCACTTTTTGCTCAATTACAACAACCGTTATTCCAAAATTCTTATTCAAATCTTTAAGAATCGAAAAAATCATTTTAGAAGAAACAGGGTCTAAAGCGCACGTAGGCTCATCTAACACCATAACTTTAGGCTTTAGCGCAAGAATAGCAGCAATCGCAACTTTCTGCTTTTGACCTCCAGAAAGAGTGTCTAAATCGCGGTTACGCAAGTCACTAATTCCAACAATTTGCAAAGCTTCATCTATTCGACTTGGTATTTCGCTATGCGCAACACCAAAATTTTCTAAGCCAAAAAGAATCTCATCTTCCACATTTGCAGCAACCATTTGCGCATCAATATCTTGAATAACAGATCCAATTAAGCAAGCAATGTTAGTTAAAGCAAGATTTTTAGTGTCTTGACCAGCAATCTTAACACTTCCTAAGAGTTCGCCAGAATAATGATGCGGAATCGCGCCAGAAAAAAGCGAAGCAAGCGTTGTTTTTCCAGACCCAGAAGGGCCAATAATACCAACGAATTCGCCAGACTCTATGCTAAGACTCACATCTTTTAGTGCAAAAGTGGAATCTTGTGCCTTTGAAGAGTCTAAAGAATCATCTTTATTCCGATTCACATACTTAAAAGACACATCTTTTAACTCAAGCAAAGGCACAATAATTCCTAACTCTTAAAACCAATAAATTGATTACTAATTATTGATTATTATCTAACGATTATATAATTTACCAAACATTCCTAACACATATTGCGTAGTACATATTGCAAACACAAACTGTGCTACTTGTGCAAAACGAGTCGAATTGGAGTGTAAAGAACTTCAACAACAACAGCATTAAACACAGCAGTTCCAAAAATGATTGGAAGCATAACAAGGATCGTCTTAGGAGAATGAAGAACAAAGAAAGATGCAGTAGATGCAAATATTAAACCAGAAACAACTGTAGTTATAAAAGTTGCTATAAGTGGGAAAATACTGAACTTTCTAGCAGCATCCTTAGGGAAAACGTGAACATAAGCCATAATCATCAAAGTCATAACAATTGCTGCCGGAATATCGCAAACATAATTAAGACCAGGAATAGATGCGTTAAATTGCATTAAAGTTGCAGCCAAAGCACCAATAATCGCACCTTGAATAACATTTGGACGAACCAGCAAAATCGCAAGACAGAACGATGCGATTAAGAAGTTTGGTTTAATGTTTCCAATTGAAAGTGCTTTTGCAACTGTAAAGTCAAGAATACATCCTGCTGCAAAAAGAACAGCAACCAACACTAAAGACGTAACATCTAAAGCGTGCTTTTTAACACTTACAGCATTGATCATGCTACCTGCATGTTCGTTAATTCCCTGATTCATAATCTTCTCCTTTATGTTGCGATAATCAAGTTTTAATTATCGACTTTTGATGTTTATTTACGTTTACTTACATTCATTTACGTTTGTTTATATTTGCTTACGTTGATTCAAGTTAATTTATTTCTCATTTTCAATGGCGATTTACTTGTGCAAAACGAGTCGAATTGGAGTGTAAAGAACTTCAACAACAACAGCATTAAACACAGCAGTTCCCAAAATAATTGGAAGCATAACAAGAATCGTGTTTGGAGAGTGAAGAATAAATAAGGATGCGATTGTTGCAAAAATCATTCCAGAAATAACAGTTGCAACAAACGTAGATATAAACGGGAACACGCTGAACTTTCTAGCAGCATCCTTAGGGAAAGCTTTTAGATATCCCATAAGCGCTAACGTCATAATAATTGCTGCTGGAATATCGCAAGCGTATTCAAGACCAGGAATCGAAGTGTTAAATTGAATCAAAGTAGCAGCCAAAGCGCCAATAATCGCACCTTGAATAACATTTGGTCGAACAAGCAAAATAGACAAGCAGAACGATGCAATAACAAACTCAGGCTGAATGTTTCCAATCGAAAGCGACTTTGCAACTGTAAAGTCAAGAATGCATCCTGCTGCAAAAAGAACAGCAACCAACACTAAAGACGTAATATCTAAAGCGTGCTTTTTAACATTTACGCCTTTTAGCAAAGTAGCTGCTTGATTAATTTCGGACTGTGCAGATGTTTGCTCTGTGTTAGTAGCTTCTACGTTAGTGGACTCCTGATTCATGATTTTCTCCTTTACGTAAATTTTTACGTTGTTTGTTTTCAACAATTTTGGTTTAGATTGTTGTTAGTTTGTAGATTGTTATTGGTTTTAGATTGTTTAGATTATTTTCAATTTGGATTAAATCCAAATGGATTCTTGCGTTTTAGGATATAAAAAAGACCCCTAGGTTTACCCTAGAGGTCTTTTATAAGCCTAAACAAGCAGCTTCTAAAACTTTAGAGTAAACTACGCCAAAGAGAAGTCTGCCACCACCACATACGAGCAGCATCAAAAGTATCGCGAGCTTGAGCATTCATGTTACGCATGATAGCCGCCTCCTTAAATACTTTAGCTGCAAAGCTAAATGCCTATGTGGTCAATCACAAACCTAACACCGTAAAATTTACGATATGCGTTTGTGTTGTGTTCGATGCTAACACTATAAAAGTACAAATGCAAACAAAAAGATAAAATTAGCAAAAAATCACACAAAACACGTAAAAATATCCACACTTAAATCGGCGCAATTCCAAGCAAAACGCCGTAAGCGCATAAAACGCATTTCTAATCTTATATAAAACAATCTCAATCCCTAGCAACGTGTATACTTTCACAAGTTGCGGGCTTGTAGCTCAGTGGATAGAGCGTCTGCCTCCGGAGCAGAAGGTCGTGGGTTCGAATCCCATTAAGCCCACAAAATATCCCAAAATGGCTTTATTCCAACGTTTTCAGTATGTGTCTTGCATTAACGACACACCAAAATTAATTTCCACCAAGAAGCGCAAACGTACCGTAGTAAACAGCTGCGATTAATGCAATTGCAGGAATAATTAAGCATACAACCATAAACACATAATCGCGCTTATTTACGTAACTTATGCGTGCATGAGATCTTGGATTTTCTCCACCAAAACCGCGCGCTTGCATTGCTGTTGCCAAGGTACTAGACCTACGAATCGAAAGAACAAGCAGCGCAAAAGCTTGAGGCATAAATGCGCGAATCTTACTATCGTCTCCAAGACCGCGAGATCTTCTAGAAGCAGTAAGAGCTGCCCAATCGTCTTGCAAAACGCTAAAAAGCCTCATTCCTGCTAATCCGCCATAAACAAACTTATCTGGCAAGTGCATAACTTGACTAAAAGCATCTGCTAAATCTGTAGCATCAATACCAATAACAGTAACAATTGCAGGAACACCAATAGCTAAAATACGAATAAACGTTGCAATTGCAAGAGTTGTTGAGTGCTCACTTACGTGAATAATTCCCCAATCAAACAATGTTGCTCCGCCCGATTTACCGTACAACCACACTGCTAGAGCAGATCCAGGCGCACCAACCCAAACAGGCCAAGAAAGCTTAACAACGCGCCAAGGATTCATTCCAATAATCCATAAAATTATAAACTCTAAAACAAGCGCAATAGTCGAAGAAAGCCAATCAAGAGTAAACAGCAAAGGAATGGAAAGCATAAAAGCTCCAAGCATGCGGTAAACAGGATTTAGCGAAGCCAAAAATGGCGAGCAACTTGCAGCTCTTTCTTGCTCATCACGCTTATTTACAGCGCTAACTTTTATTCGAGAAATATTCGTTGAATTAGTTGTAGAAGACAAGCTTTGCGATGATTCTAAAGCTTCTTTTGCTTGCGATTCTTGTAAATCTGATAAATCTCCAGAATCACTATTCTTAGCATTGCTAACTGGCAAAAGTTCAACCAAACGCGCGCCAAGAGCATCTACTAGCTCTTTATCGTGAGTAACAACAATAACGCTAACGCCGTCTGCTCTAAGACTTGCAATCAACTTTATAATTTGCATCCACGTTTTTCGATCTTGGCCAAAAGTTGGCTCATCTAAAATCAAAACCCTTGGAGCTGCAGCCAAAGATGCAGCAACTGTAAGCCTGCGCTTTTCTCCTCCAGAAAGCGTGTACGGATTTGCGTTGGCATATCTGCCTAATCGGAATCGCTCTAGCAATTCTTGAGCTTTTGCTCGAGCATCCTCCTCGCTCATACCTGTTCTAATAGGGCCTAACATAACCTCTTCTAAAACAGTTCCGCAAGCAAATTGGTGTTCTGGATTTTGGAAAACATACGATATTCTTTTAGCGAGTTCAGTTGACTTCCACTTTATAGGATCACTTGAGTCTAAATCTTTACAAAGTTCCTCGCTTGCTACAACTTCGCCTTCTATTGACGGAATTAGCCCTGCCAAAGTTAAAGACAAAGTTGATTTTCCAGCACCATTTGCGCCAACCAAAGCCGTTATTTGGCCAGAATTAAATTCAAGATTAATGTTTTTAGCTATTGGAGTATCCGTATGACTAATCGCAAGATTTTTTGTAGATAAAACTACTTTCCCATCTCCTACAGAAGGATCGCAATCAGGCTCTCCTTCAACATGAATCCTACCTATATTGCGATTTTTTGAATCCTTATACTTATCTGGAAGCCATATTCCAAGATTTTCAAAGTCAAGATCCTTGCGATTAAACACCTCGTCTGGAGTTCCGTCAGCTACGATTACTGTTTTAGCACTCTCACCCCTTGCAATATCATCATCGTGAACAAAGTTTTTGCCATCTTCGCTATTACCGCTATTACCGCTATTTTCAAGCCCCAAAACAATTACTCGGTCAATTAGATCAATCCACGGTTGAGCATGATGTTCCACAAGAACCATTGTTGCGTGAGTATCGTCGAGCACTTTTCCAACTGCTGAAACAATTTGCTCAACACCGTCTGGATCCAGATTTGCTGTAGGCTCGTCTAAAAGAAGAACACTAGGCTTCATTGCCAGCGCGCCAGCAAGAGCCAGTCGCTGCATTTGACCACCGCTTAAATGTGCAGTAGATCGATGAAGTTGCAAGCCATCTAAGCCAACCTCTTTAAGACTTTCGTCAACAATATTCCAAATCTCTTTGCGCGGAACATTCATGTTTTCTGGACCAAACGCAACGTTATCTCCTAAACGTTGAAAAATCGCTTGAGATTCTGGGTCTTGTAAAACTAAACCAACGCGTCCGCGAGCCTTATGAACTGGTACATCGTCTACAAATACTGCGCCTTCACTCACTCCGCCATCTTCGTCTTCAACTAAAACATTATGCGAAGAAGAGTTACTATTTTTAGCGTTTGAATCACTTTTAAGAATAATATCGCTGCCGATTAATCCAGCAGCACCTTCAAGAATAGTGGACTTGCCTATGCCCGATGCTCCTAATAGCAATACTCTCTGCCCTGCTTCAATAGTCAGGTTCAAACCACGAACAGCAAACGCTTTGCGAGAGGCATGACGATAACCCCAATTCTCAAAACGCAACTGAGCAGCACTAAAAGCCGATGGAAGGAAAGTTTCAGCTTTGTACTGGTTAGTATTGTTCAAAACCTGCGTTTTAGATTCATCGGGCATAGCAAATCCTTTATGGCAATGATTTTTATTTAATTATTTATTAAATTATTTTTAGGATTATTAGACTTTACTATAGATTTTTAGAATCTTAACAAATCTTAGAATCTTAGCAAATCCTACAATCCCAAAACGCCTACTTGCTTAGAAAAATCTAAACAGCATACAGCATTTACTTGCTATATGCATAGAAGACGCTTGTTGACATGATTGTGCCTTTTTACTTTTAGGCACGGGAAAAACAGATCTCCGTGCGCCAGTATTACCTGGATTCACGTTCAAACGGTTTCTCTCAGCTTTACGAATTAACGCAAAGCACCCGTGTCGAGTGAAAATTTTACGGCATTGTGTAGACTCGCGCACAAAATCAACGTGTTCGCGTGCTTTTATGCGCGAGTTATAACTTACAACACTACTTCGCTAAGCGACTAAGAAGCAAAGCTTCCGTTACAATATTTGACTTCAAGCCAGAAAGAGAAATCGACTCGTTTGGGCTGTGAGCATTAGACTTTGGATCTTCTGGACCCGTAACCAAAACTTGAGCCTTAGGGAAGATTCGTTGCAATTCTGGAATAAATGGAATCGAGCCACCTTCGCCCTTGTTAATAGGATCCACACCAAAAGCGTCTTTCATAGAAGCGAGCGCATCTTTAGTTGCAATTGCATTTGGATCCATAGCCCAACCCATGCCATTATCTAGAGGCTCTACAGTAACCTCTGCCCCAAATGGGGCGTTTGCAACCAAAAAGTCACTCAATGCTTTTTGCGCTTCCTCAGGACGCTGGCAAGGCGCAGTTCTAAGCGAAAGTCGCAAGCGTGTCTCGTGAGCAATAACGTTAAAGCTTTCCTCTACTGGATGAGCGTCCATTCCAATAACAGTCAAACTTGGCTTAGTCCACATTCGTGCAGCCAAAGATCCAGTTCCTGCAAGCTTGTATGAATCCACTACCGAAGAATCGGCTCTAACTTGCGACTCGTCTAAATCGCGTTGCAAGCCACCAACAGGCTCTTGCGATTCAATTCCAGGAACATTCAAATCGCCGTCTTTGTTGTAAAGAGAAGCAACGAGCATTGAAGCAAGCGTGTATGCATCTAAAATAGGTCCACCAAACTGACCCGAGTGAACTTGATGATTAAGAACCTTAACCTTAACGTCTACAGTAGTGTTTCCACGCAAGCTAGTTGTAAGGCTTGGAATTTCTGCAGACCAATTTCCAGAATCTGCAACAATAATTACATCGGATTCAAACTCATCTTTGTGAGATTCAATAAAAGGAATAAAGCTTGGAGAGCCCATCTCCTCTTCGCCTTCAATAAACACTTTAATGTTTACGCCTAAATCTTCACTTAAAGCGCGCAAAGCACCGTAGTGAATGGCAATTCCGCCGCCATCGTCCGCGCTGCCGCGACCATACAAGCGCCCATCTATCTCGGTTCCTTTAAAAGGATTCGTGTTCCACTCGCTTGCATCTGGAACAGGCTGAACATCGTGATGAGCGTAGAGCAAAACAGTTGGAGCATTTGGATTTACAATTCTAGATCCAACAACCTCGAATGCGCCTGGAGTGCCATCTGGATTTTGAGACTGCTCAACGCGAGCATCAACGCCCACTTCGCGCAATACTCCAGCAACGTATTCAGCCGAAGCGCGCATATGATCCCCAGTAATTCCTTTAGCAGAAACAGCTCCAAGCTCTATCTTTTTACTAAGAACGGATATAACATCATTCCACGCAGCGCTAACACGATTCTTAACATCTTCCACATTAAGATTAGCCATACAAATCTCCTTAAAACAAATAGCCAAAACAAATAGTCAAGCGATTAACTACTATCTAACCACTATCACACTATTAACAACATTAACAGCCAGCAAAATCTATGGAACGCGTCTAGTCTGTTGGGTAATCTGCAAACATGACATGGAATCCATTTGTAAAAAAAGATGCTGATAATAATGCGCAAAATGGCAATAAATCAGCAGCCAATGAAAATAGCGAAAATAAAGTAGAAAATAAGGCAAAAACTCGCACAAAAAACGCTCCAACTCCAAAGCAAAGCGAAGCTGCAGCGCAAAATCTTAGGCCGCTAGTTCCAACCGATAGAAAAGCTAGCGCAAAGGCTGCGCGAGCACGATTGCGCGAAAGAGAAAACGCACAATACGAAGCTATGAAAAATGGCGATTTAGCGCATATGCCAAAGTCGGAGCAGCTTCCTTGGAGAGTTTATATTCGCGATTACGTAGACGCACGTTTTAATATTGGCGAGTTTTTCGTTCCATTCGCAATCGTAATTATGATTTGCATCTTCTTTACACAAAACTTCTTGTCTACTAAGTATATTGCTCTTTATTTTGCGCTTGCGATTATTCTTTACGCGTATCTTTTTGCTGCGATTATTGACGTTTTAATAATGTGGCGAAAACTTAGAAAAGAACTTGTTAAAAGGTACGGCCAGGCTGCTGTTGCTAAAAGCTCTAGGTCTGCAATGTATGCTTGCAGTCGCGCAATACAAATGCGCAGATGGAGGCTACCAAAGCCGAGCACGCCAAAACGCGGTAATTGGCCAAAGTAAAACGCTAGTATACCAACAAAGATATGATTTATAGAAATGTGTGTTTGTAGCATGCTACTTAAGGCTACTTAAGTAATAGTGGCACAAATGTGGTAGTAAACCCGTTGTAGAAAACCTTGCAATAAGCACAAAACAAAATTAACGCGAATATCGTATAGGGGATAAACGCAAAATGGCAAACGAAAAGTCAAAGAACACTAAGAAATCGGGCATGATTTCACAAATTGTGCGCATTTACAAGTACACGTATACAGAAGATAAGCAGCTTCCGCTTTGGCTTGGCTTGGCTTTTGTAGCCCCTGTAGTGTTATGCGTTATAGCTGGCGCTATTTTACGCTGGTCCATTTTTACGTGGATTATGATGATTGTAACAGCGCTTATGCTTGGTCTTTTGCTTTTTACTGTTGTTCTAACAAAGCGCGCAGATAAAGTTGGATACGCAAAACTAGAAGGTAAGCCTGGAGCTGCAGCTGGAATTTTAAGCGCAATCAATAAAGGCGGTTTTACTTTCCCACAACAGCCAGTATGGGTTGATCCTCGCACCAAAGACGCGATTTGGCGTGGAACTGGTTTTAACGGAATCTTTCTTGTTGGAGAAGGCAATTACGAACGCCTAACTCATGCTATGGAACGCCAAGAGCATGCTATTAAAAGTGTTACAGCTGGATCCAATATTCCTGTTTACCGCATTTGCGTTGGAAATGGCCAAAATCAAGTTAAGCTTAAGGATTTAAGGAGTAAAGTTCTAAAGTCTAAAACTTTGATTCCTACAAATCACAAGTTTGCTCCTCTTGCTGCAATTCATCCAAATCGCAGATTCTTCCTAACCAAAACAGAGCTTGCGATTCTAAACGACCGTTTACGCACTTTGCAAGGAAAGCTAGGGTTTGGAATTCCAAAGGGAATTGACCCAACTCATGCTCCACGCGTGAGCCGCAGAGCTTTAAGAGGAAAATAAATTCTTAAGTTTTGCGCATAAAATAAACCAGACGTTCCAAGCGGTTCGTCTGGTTTTAATATATTTATACGCGATTTTACTTGCGATTTTACTTGCGATTTATATGCAAATACTATTCTCGCGTTATACGCGACTGAACCCAATCAACAATGTACGGAGCGCACTCCTCCACTTGATCCATTGCAATCTCAAACTCTTTAGGACCACCATACCAAGGGTCTGCCAAATCTAAAACAGCTTCGCGACCAGCTTGTGGCTTTTCTAAAGACGGATCAAACGACCTATACATGTGTACAAGACTACGCTTTTGCGGCGGAATAATCCTAAGCAAAGATTGCATATGCGAAGCCGTCATTGGAAGAAAAAGATTCGTCTCTTCTATTTCGTCTCGCTCAATCCTATGCGCAAAATGGCTTAACGGCAAAGAATATCCCCTACTTTTAAGCTCTTTTTGCGCACGCCTATCAATAGGATTTCCGTATTCTTCGTCGCTTACGCCGCATGATTTTACAGCAACAACATCGCTTAATCCTCTAAGCTTAAACTCGTTACGCAAAACAATTTCTGCCATTGGAGATCTGCAAATATTCCCCGTGCAAACTGTCATAACAACATACGGATGCTTAGCATCTACGTGAATTTTGCTTAAAGATTCCATACATATCCTTAATCTAGCTTATTTTTTAGATTTAACTGGCTCATAAACCATAAACTTATATTTTGTATTGAATTGTTTTTCGCCAACTTTTATAGGCGATTCCTGCCAATCGCCATCGCGCGTAACTTTCCACAATCCATCATCTACAAGTTTTTGAATGTTTGGAGCAAAGGTATCTGCTTCTACTCTAGCTTCAATTTGAGTTACATAAGATGCGTCAACAATTTGTGACTTAATCACTTCTCTAAAGATTGCGCCGCCACCAATAATCCAAATTGCTCTGCCATCTTTTGGCAAATCCAAAGAATCTACAAGCTCAATAGGATTATCTTCAATCCACTTTTTTGCGTAGCATATTGCGTCTTCAATATTTGTAAAACTTTTTGCTCCATTTGGATTAAAGTCTGGATTCCTAGAAACAACAATATTTTCGCGACCAGGAAGAGGCCTAAATTTTTCTGGCATAGAATCCCAAGTTCCTCTGCCCATTATTACTGGGCAAGAGATTGTCATTGCCTTAAAATAGCGCAAATCTGGGGAAAGTCGCCAAGGCATACCGCCATTAACGCCCATAGCGCCTGTACGGCCTTCAAAATCGTATGCTTGCCCCCAAATTAAACGAACGGGAATATTGTTAGTCATAAAACTCCTAAGTAAGCCTACTAATCAATCACTAAATAAAGTAAAATCACACAGCTACAGGAGCCTTAATCGTAGGATGATGCTTATAATCAACAACCTTAAAATCGCTATAGTCGTAGCTAAAAATAGAATCAGCTTTGCGAATCTCAAGCTGCGGATACGGGTACGGCTCGCGCGAAAGCTGCTCAAGCACTTGCTCTACGTGATTATCGTAAATATGGCAATCGCCGCCCGTCCACACGAACTCTCCCGGTTCTAATCCTGCTTGTTGAGCCATCATCATTGTTAAAAGCGAGTAAGAAGCAATGTTGAATGGCACACCAAGGAACATATCGCAAGAACGCTGGTAAAGCTGGCAAGAAAGCTTGCCATCGGCAACATAGAACTGGAAAAGCGAATGGCACGGAGGCAAAGCCATATTCTCTACTTCTGCAGGATTCCATGCGCTAACAATCATTCGACGAGAATCTGGATGATTCTTAATAAGATCCATAACGTTTGCAATCTGGTCGATTGTGCGATTTGGATTTTGCTCTGTTGGAGCTGGCCAACTACGCCACTGAACGCCGTAAACAGGCCCTAAATCGCCATTTTCGTCTGCCCACTCATCCCAAATATGCACACCGTTTTCTTGCAACCAACGCACATTACTAGAGCCTTTAAGGAACCAAAGAAGCTCGTACGCAAGCCCCTTAAAGAACACGGTTTTTGTTGTTATAAGCGGGAAACTCTTGCTTAAGTCAAAGCGAATTTGCTGACCAAAAAGAGATATTGTTCCCGTACCAGTGCGATCTGATTTTAATGTGCCTTCCATAAAGATTTTTCTAACCAAATCCTCGTAAGGAGTAGGAATATTAGACACTGGTTTTTGAGGCACGCGCGCGCGCAAATTTGCAAGTTCTTGTTGAGTTAAAGCCATACGTTTATTCTATCATTAGCTAAATTCAACACTACCAATGCATGTGCAAATATACTGTGCATCTCTATATAATTGTTTTAGCTAAATACAACAAACGCAAAGGAGCAAGAATGGCTAGAAGAATATGGGTTGAGCGTTTAGAAGACGGCTCTTGGATTGCAAAAAGCGAAGACGGAGCAACACTAAAATTTGGCAAAGGCGAAGGGCAATTTTCTCCCGTAGAACTAATGCAAATAGCTCTAGCTGGTTGCACAGCTTTAAGCAGCCAATACGCTGTTGAGCATGCGATTGGAGAAGGAAAAGGCGCGCGCGTAGTTGTAAATGGCACTTACGACCCAGAAGAAGGAACTTACTTAAGATTCCAAGAAGACTTAACAGTAGACGCCACAAGCGCAAAGCCTGCACTAACTAACGAAGATGCACAAGCACTAAAAGAGCGTATGGAAAAGCATATTAGCAAGGGTTGCACAGTTAAGCACACTCTTGAGCGCGGAGCACTTGTACAAGTTAGCGTAAATATTCGGCATTAATGGGAAGATTTGCACCAGCGCTCTTAGCACGCGGAAAAATGGCCACTAGCCGATGATTCAAAAAAACGCCACTAAAGTGGCAAAAAATAACAATTTGTGGCACAATGCTAAACACAATGCTACACTTTTAACGTTGTTAGAGCTATTTATGTAAGCTATTTATGTAATCGGAGGAAACTTTGAAAATCGCGATTTTTACAGAAACGTATCCACCATACATAAACGGCGTAGCAACACAATCCTACATGCTTAAAAAAATGTACGAGGAACTTGGTCATGAGGTTCTTGTTGTTACAGTTGGCTCCGAAAAACAACGTAAAACCAAGCTTGTAGACGGCGTTGTGTACGTTCCAGGCATTCTTTTGAAAAAGCTTTACAAGTATAGGGTTGCAATTCCAATTGGAAACATGCGCAAAAAGTTCCCGATTAACTTTAAGCCAGATGTTATTCACATTCAAAACGAATTTGGCATTGGAGAAATAGGCCTAGAAGTGGCCAAAAAAGAGCATGTTCCTGTTGTTTACACGCTACACACCGAATACGATAAATTCCTGTTTTACATTGGTCTAAAGCATTTTACTGAGTTTTCTAGGAATATATCGGCAAAATATTTTACGCGATTCTCTAAGAACGCAACAATTATTACCAGCATGTCTGCTAAGGCTCAAGCTTATATTGACCGCCAAAAAGTTGATAAAAAGGTTGTTGTTCTTAGCAATGCTGTTGAATACAAAAAGTTCTTGCCAACACCAGAACGAATTGCTTTTAGAGAAGAATTCCGTAAAAAATACGGCATTGCAGATTCTACAAAGTTATTTGTTTTTGTTGGAAGAATCGGAGCCGAAAAGAACATTAGCGAGTTGATTGACAACTTTATGTATTGTGATTTTCCTCGCGATTTAGCTAGACTTGTTGTTATTGGCGGAGGCCCTGATTTAGAGGACTTGCGCAATAAGGTAGCAAGCAAAGGATTTGAAGATAGAATTTACCTTCTAGGCCCTATTGAACACACGCAAATTCCTAAGTATTTGCACGCAATGGACTACTACACTACCGCTTCCCTATCGGAGATGCACTCGCTTTCTATGCTGGAGGCAATGGCCTCTGGCTTGTTTGCGCTTGTTAAGCACGACGCTCCTAATGAAAATCAAATTATTAGTGGCAAAAATGGTTACCAATGGGATTCTAAAGAAGACTTTAAGCAAGTGTTTAGCCGCGTTCTTAATATGAGCGAAGAAGAGCAAGAGCAGCTAAAAGCAAATGTTCTTGAATATTCAAAAAACAATGACTTTAAAAAGCAAGCTCAAGAGTTAATTAAGATTTATGAGCGTGCAATTAGCATTAACAATCAAGAACTTGCTAAAAAGCGAGCTGCTCGAGAGGCAAGACGCGCGCGGTTCTTGCTTAAGAAAAACTAAAAGCATATTAACAATACAAGTTTGAAAAAATCGCGTATAAAACACAATTAGTGCCTTATACGCGATTTATGTTTTAGCGCTTAGCGTTACTACTTAGCGTTACTACTTTAGTGAAGCGGATCGATTGTTTGCTCAATTTGCTTAGCTTCTTCAACACCAGCCTTTGGAACATCAACTTTATGAACACCATTAATAGAGTCAATAGGCGATGCATTGCTACTCGCCATAGACTGCTGAGCTACTTGCGCAGCGCTTAGTTCCACATACTTGCGAGGAACAACATACACTGGTCTAGACGAATGCTGAAGCAAACCTTGACTAATAGAACCAAGAAGCAGACCAGTAAATCCACCCCTGCCCCTAGAGCCAACAACAACCAAATCGTTGTTTAAGCTAGCTTGAGTCAAAGCGTTTACAGCAGAACCAGGAACTACAGAACGATGAATCTTTAGGTTTGGCAAGCGTTGCAAAATCGGCTTTACACGCTCGTCAAGATCTTCCATATAAGACCCCATAACTGCAGTATCTCCCTCAGCTCCTTGAACGCTAGGAACAGCAGAAATCACATCTAATTGAGCATTCCAACTATCTGCCAAATCTGCAGCAATCTCAAGCGCTTTTAATCCCCACTTAGATTCGTCGGAGCCAACAGCAATCTTAGAAATCTTATTGTTCAAGTGGATTCTATGACCATCATCATCTGTATATGGCACAACAACAATTGGGCAATAAGCGTATGCTGGAAGTGAAGAACTTGTTGTGCCAAGTAAACGCTCTGCCAATCCGCCTTTACCACGGTTTCCAATAACAATAAGTTGATAGTTTCTAGAAAGCTCCACAAACACAGAAGACGGGTCGCCAGTAACAATCAGAGTTGTTGCATCCACACCCTGCTCTAAAGCTACAGCTTTGGCTTTAGAAAGAATCTCCTGAGCGTCTTGATGAGCAACATTATCATCTCCGATGGCAGTGTAAGTTGCATCAAAAGACACAGCAGCATAACTTGGCAAAGAGTATGCGCAAACAATTTGAAGCTGCAATCCAGCATGCTTAGCGTAGTTTGACGCCCACCAAACAGCCTTATAGCTTGCATGAGAACCATCAACGCCTACAAGAACAGCTTTTTCTTGTGTAATAACATTCTGTGTCATCTAGATCCTCCTAGCATTGCGCGAATTTTGCAATATTTACTTAAGTACTACAATAGCCGTTTAATTGTTTTGAGTCTATTGCAACACAGAAGATTTGTAACTTATGACTTACAACTTTCAAATTAGCGCTAAAAAACTTGCGACTTACGCCAAAAACTTATGCTAAAAAACTCGGCGAATGGAATAAGCAGATGTAAAAACATAAGGAATAGGGCTATATTTTGTTCCGCCGTATTGCGAATTAATAACCATTCCATTGCCTACGTAAATCGCAGCGTGAGTACCATTTGCAATAATATCTCCTGGAGCTGCTTGAGCAAGACTTGGAACAGCTGTACCAACTGTTGCTTGCGCGCCAGAAGTTCTAGGCAAAGAAACACCCATATTTGCAAAAACGTATTGCACAAATCCAGAGCAATCCCAGCCAGCAGGAGTTGTTCCACCAGAACGATACGGCACTTTGTTTAAGAATTGAGCAGCAAAATTAAGCATTGCCGACGTAGAAGAACCATCTGGAGGAGCAACAAAATAGCTTTGTGATGTTCCTCTAACGCCAGAACGGCTTGCAGCAGAATCGTAATCGCCATCATTATTGCGAGCAGCATTACGAGCATTTTCTGCAGCCGCCTGAGCCGCCAACTCTGCAGCACTTTTAGTTTGAGGAACATTTAAAGACTCAATCCCACCCCAATGCGAATTAGAATCAACGCTTGTAGAAGTAGATTCTGTTAATAAATCACGCTTAACAGATGTGACTTTAGGGAAGGAACGCGTAGAAGTAACTGCAGACTCTTCTGCATAAGCACAAGCAAAAGGAACCATAGTAGCAAGAAGAGTTGTGCATACAGCTCCCGCAACTATAGAAGAAAAAATCTTATTTTGTTTAATATTTTGATTAATCTTTTGCTCAACCATCATTAGCGATGTTAACACATTAACAATACAAAGCACATAAAAACGCCTAGTAAACCAACAAAAGTTGATGAATCTAATATTATGCGAGTAATGCTTAAAAGATTTAGTAGTGAATAAACTCAAAAGCGGAAGCATCTTTAGCGCTAACAACTCTTGAATAGGTTCTACCATGATATTCGGCGCTAGATTCAGATGTTTCTATAGAACCATCTTGATTAATCTTTTCCACAATAGCAACGTGGCCATAAGCGCGGTTAACTCCAGCTTGACCGCGGCCAAACACCATTATGTCTCCAGCATGACGTGGAGTATTATCTACCCAATAACCGAGCTTGCGAGCAGTCCAGCCCCACATCCATCCGTCTCCCATATTGGAGCCAACTGGAAGGCCAAGCTGATGCCTGCGAACATAAACCCACCAAGTGCATTGGCTAAATTCGTAAGCATTTCCCGAATCGCCAGAATCGTGATTTGGATTAAAACCAGATGGAACAATCTTTGCATCTGAATCCAAGAAAACAGCAACATTCGGATTATTTGCTGCAGACTTAGACATTTCCGACACCTTAAAATCGGAATTAGAACCCAAATCCCACTTAGACTTATGAGAAGACTTAGTAGAAAATGCGCTTAAATCAGATTCAAGGCCAGCAACTGCGCTGCTAAAGTTCAAATATTTATTAGCGCGATTAATGCTTTCTCGCATACTAGAACGAGACGCTGCTTGAGCAGAAGAATCGTCTACAAAACTCAACTTAGAAGAATAAGGTTTAGAAGCCAAAGAATCCATGCTATTAGGCTTGTTCAACGTCATAGAAGTTAAAGCAGCTCCGACTAATGCAAACAAAGAAGCGGAAATAATCATACGATTCTTACGCTCTTTAGCAACGCGTGCTAAACGAAGCTGGCGACGAGACAAAGAAACAGCAAATTCTTGATTTATATCTTTTAGACTTACAACAGCGCCATTATTTTCTAAAACGGCTGCAGCACGATTATTAGAAGATGCATGCGAACCGCGCACAGAAGTAAAAAGCATAAAAGGCGAATTAAACCGCCCCTTTGCTTTAGCACCATGCTCAGCATGCTTCATAAAATCGCTCCTAAAATCTTCTAAATGTATTCACAAATTCACACTTACAAATCTAAAGGATACAATGTGGTACGGATACGCAACACAATACGCAACACAATACGCAACACAATACGCAATGTAATTCTTAAAATTGATATTGAACACGCAAAGATGTATGGTTAATCATATGAAGCTAGCACCAATTATTAATCCAGATGCACGCAAAGAAGCACCAAAGCCATTGCGCGTGGACTTGTGCAAAGCATTTATGACTGGAACGATTATTTGGCTCATAGCATCATTAATCACAGTTATTCTTGCGATTTTACACTTTTTATTGTGGTTCTTTGCTGCAATTTGCCTTAGTGGATTTGTAATTGGAATTTTGCTTTTAATCTGGGAACACTTTGATCGCTGGGATTATAGAAGACTAGGAAAGTAAAACGCTTAATACAATTAAGAGAACTATTTTGCACACTACTTTGCAAGCGGAATAGCAAAATTAACAGTAGTTCCCTGCCCAGGCCTACTCCACAATGTTATGCTACCGTGATGCGTAAGAGCCACGTGCTTAGCAATAGCAAGACCCAATCCAACGCCGTCTTTACTAAAGTCATTTTGATTACTCGACCTATAAAAACGTTCAAAAATACGCGGCTGATCTTTTAGCGGAATACCAATTCCAGAATCAACAACGCGAATCACAGCAAATCGATTATCTTCTGACTTTAAAGCGCAAAGAGCAACAACACTATTTTTGTTAGAATAGATAATAGCATTTTCAACAAGTTTTCTAATCGCACTGCTTATTTGACTAGAATCCGCTAAAACATTAAGTGAAGAATCTGCTTTAACAATTACGCGAACATTTTTACTAGACGAAAGAGCAGAAACAAGATTTTTAACATCTTCCAACACTCTCAAAACGTTTACAACACTAGCTTTTGAAGTATCAATAGGACTTTGCGCTCGCATAAGAAGAAGCAAATCTTCTAACATATGTTCCAAGTGTTTAGACGATTTTTGAGCAGACGCAGCAATATCTTTAATACGACTTGCATTAACATCTTTAGTTTGCAAAACATTAGTAAGGCTGGAAATCATGCGTGTTGAGCTAATAAGTTGATTGGAAACATTGCTTATAAAATCGTTACGCGTTTGCTCAAAAAGATGCTCCGCACTGGAGTCGTTTATAATAACAACAACTTTGCCTTCTCCAACACTTCCAACTGTAATATTAAGCCAGTTAGGTCTAGAAATTGTAGAAGGACTAGACGCGGAATCGCTAGATTGTGTTGAAGAAGAATCGAAAGCAGCCGAAGATTGCAAATACGAAGCATTATCTGCATTATCTACATTATCTACATTATCTACATTATCTACATAACAATCACTATCTTCACTAATTGTTACATACTGTTTGGGAGTAAAAGTCACTAAATCAAAACTTTCATAGCCTCCAGAGAAACGCACATTATTTACAGCTTGCAAAACGCGCGGCTGAACAATCGAATCGTCTAAAACAACTCCAAGAGTGTAGCTTTGTGAACTTGCGCGCAAAACGTCGTTATTTTTATCAACAACAATCGTAGCTCCTGGAAGCATAGCTAAAACAGCGCAAGCGTCGGAGCTAATGTCTTCGGAACTATCGTCTATATCAAAGTCGGAATCGGAATCAAAGTCGGAATCGCCTAAAACTTTTTGCATTTTCTTATGAAAAATGATGCGAAAGATGCGCTTAAAACCACGCCTAAAAGTCATAAAAATACGACTAAAAGTAGAATCAAAAAATGGAACAAAAACATTACGAAATGTTGATAGAACAAAGTCAAAAGCAAACATAACAACAACAATTGCAACACAAAGTGCAATCAAAGCAAAAACAACAAACACCATTAAAGGCGAATATGGCGAATCTTGAAGCATACTCTTAAAGAATACTCTAACGCGCTCACATTTAAGCGACTAATACGTTTAACGCACGTGCGCACAGTAGTCTATACTTGATTAGGGCAATCTAAACAAACGCGAATATGCTCCAATGCAATTTAGCGCGATTGAACGCAAGAAAGGACACACCATGCGAGTGATTTTCAACGAAGAGATGAAGGCAGTTGCATTAAACATTGAACGCATGGCAGAGTTTGTTGCAAGAGCCATGAACGATGCTGGAAGCGCTCTAGTAAACGCAGACTTAGAAGCTGCGCAAACGGTTATAGATAACGACGCAAAGCTAGACGCACTAGAAGCAAACGTTATAGATCAATGCTTAATATTGCTTGCACGTCAAAATCCAGTTGCAACAGATTTGCGAGAAGTAGTTGCAACTATGAGGCTTGCTGCAACTTTTGAGCGCATGGGCGATTTAACAAGTCACGTTGCACAAATCGCAAGACGCACATGGCCTGATTGCGCAATACCAAGTCAAGCAAAAGAAACTGTTGAAAAAATGGTTGACTTTTTGCATGTTCTTGCAGGTCAATTAACAGACATGCTTTCAAATAGAGACGTTAATGTAGCAGATGCAATTATTCACGGCGACGACGTAATGGATAAGTTGCACGAAGATATTTTTGCTCTTGTAGAAGGCGAAGATTGGAACGGCACTAGAAAACAATTGATTGACTTGGTGCTTCTAAGCAGATTCATGGAACGCATAGGCGATCATTCAGTTGCTGCAGCAAGGCAAGTTGTATTTATTGTTTCGGGATTTGACCCAACTAAGAAGCCAGAACCAGACAAAGACACAGTTGTAGCATAAAACACAAGTGGCGTAGAACACGATTTTTGAATAGAAACCTAAAAAGTAGCTTGTAAAACAAAAGTAGGCTTGCAATTAATTTTGCAAACCTACTTTTTATTTAAGTTAATTTAAGATAATTAAGCTAACTTAAGCTAATCAAACTCACTTTTGACCTTGAGCAGCCACGGCAGCAGCGCCAGCAGCAGCAGCTTCTGGATCCAAATACTCGCCGCGAGGCTTGATTGGCTTAAAGTTCTCGTCCAACTCGTAAAGAAGAGGAATAGCCGTTGGAATATTCACCTTGGAAATCTCTTCTTCGCTCAAGTTGTCGAGCATCTTAACGATTGCGCGCAAGCTGTTGCCGTGAGCTGCAATCATTACAGTCTTACCAGACTTAAGCTCTGGAACAATATCGGACTCCCAGTAAGGAGTTACGCGAGTCACAACGTTTGCCAAAGCTTCAGTTTCTGGAACTGGGTCGCCTGCATAACGAGGATCATTCGTTTGAGAATATTCATCGTTTGGATCGATCTGTGGAGGTGGAGTTGCGTAAGAACGACGCCAAATCATAAACTTCTCATCGCCATATTCCTGACGAATCTCAGACTTGTTCTTGCCTTGCAAAGCGCCATAGTGACGCTCGTTCAAACGCCAGCTGCGACGAACTGGAATCCACAAGCGGTCTGCTGCATCAAGCGCGTAATTCGCGGTGTTGATAGCACGACGAAGCAAAGAAGTGAACACGATGTCTGGAAGAACGTTCTTCTCTTTAAGAAGCTCGCCACCATGCTTAGCTTCCTCAACACCCTGCTCAGTGAGCGGTACATCAACCCAACCAGTGAACTGATTGGTCTTATTCCATGCGCTCTGACCATGTCGGAGCAATACTAATTTATATGTCATAATTACCTAGTCTATTCGTTTCGTACGACTACTTACAAAAAGTAAACAAACACGAAAAATTTAATCAAAAAAGTCGCCGAACACTTGAATAGCATTCAACGACTTTTAAGATTAATTCAACTGATTATAACTAATACAACTAGCGATAATCACAACTAGCGAAGTGGCTTTACGAGTGGGAACGTAATCGTCTCGCGAATGGTTGCGCCCGTAAGTGCGATTAACAAGCGGTCAATACCCATTCCCATGCCGCCAGCAGGAGGCATACCAACGCCGAGAGCCTCAATAAAGTCCTCGTCAATATCCATTGCCTCAACGTCTCCAGCCAAAGCATCCTTAGCTTGAGCAACAAAGCGCTCGCGCTGCACAACAGGATCGTTAAGCTCGGAGTAGCCTGTTGCAAGCTCAAAGCCGCGCACATACAAATCCCACTTTTCAACCATTCCTGGCTTTGTGCGGTGACCCTTAACAAGAGGGCTGGTCTCCACTGGGAAGTCACGCACAAACGTTGGCTCATAAAGCTTATCCTCGTAGAAGTGCTCCCACAAGTGCTCAACCAACTTGCCGTGATTCTCCACTTCGTCGCGCTCAACGCCAAGCTTGTCTGCGATTGCGCCCAAATGCTCAACGGAAGTTTCTGGCGTAATCTCCTCACCCAAAGCCTCGCTAAGCGAGCCGTACATGGTAATCTGCTTCCATTCGCCACCAAAATCGTACTCTTCGCCGTTAAGCAAAGTCACCTTAGTGGAGCCAAAAGCGTCTAGTGCAGCCTTTTGAATCAGCTCTTTAGTAAGAGCGCCAATCGTATCGTAAGTGCCGTAAGCTTGGTAGGCTTCGAGCATTGTAAACTCTGGAGCGTGAGTTGCGTCCACGCCTTCGTTTCTAAAATCACGGTTGATTTCAAACACGCGGTCAATTCCACCAACCAAGCAGCGCTTAAGGAAAAGTTCTGGAGCAATACGCAAGTAAAGATCAATGTCGAAAGCGTTCATGTGAGTTGTAAACGGACGAGCAGCAGCACCGCCGTGAACCGTTTGCAACATTGGAGTCTCGACTTCCAAGAAGTCGTGGCTGTCGAAAGTGCGGCGAAGAGAAGCCACAGCATGCGAACGCCTACGAACCATATCTCGAATCTTCTCGTCTGCAATCATGCCAATATATGGCTTGCGAGTACGAGTATCGTCGCTTAATTCCTTATGCAAAGCTGGAAGCGGCTGCAGAGCCTTAGCTGCAATCGCCCACTCGGTTGCAAATACGGAAAGCTCACCGGTCTTGGAAGAAATCACGCGACCGCGAACATACAAATGGTCTCCCAAATCAACCATCTGCTTGAAGCTCTTAATTGATTCTTCGCCAATTTCCTTCTTGGAAACCATTGCCTGAATCGTAGTGCCGTCACCAGCAGCAAGCTTAACGAAGCACAAGCCGCCAGCGTTACGCAAGAAGAGAACGCGGCCAGCAATACCAACCTCAGTATCGGTTTCTTCGCCAGCTTGAAGCTTGCCATCAAAATCGGCACGCACTTTTTCGATAGTATCCGTAACGTTAAGATGCACTGGGTATGGTTGTACACCTTCCTTAAGCATCATTGCACGCTTTGCAACGCGCATTTGCACCTGCTCTGGGTGTGCAAGAGGACCAAACTCTTTATTGCTTGGATCAATTGCTTCATCCAGGCTTGCACCTTCGTTTACACGCTTGGCGATTGCCTCGTCTTGCGCGAGTAGCATTTCGGCATGCTCAACGGTGTCGATTTCGTTGGCGTTATCTGTTGCGTCATTTTCTGCTGCGGCGTTTTGCGCGGCAAGCATTGTAGTATTCGTGTCACTCATAGACGCTAATTGTAGCTACTAGGTAATACAGCTAAGCGCGTCGCAAATCCGTTTTATTGCATTATTTAGTCGATTGCGCAAATCATTTTTACATCAAATACACATTTTTATATAAATATTTATATTTTTCTGTTTTCGGAAGAAAAATAGATTTACAGTAAAAATTTTTACTATTTTATTAAGTTATACAAAATTATTTACGAAAAACGACATGATTTTGCAAATATTGCAGATTGCATGCAAGCCATAAAAAGTGAAAGTAAATTTTTAATAAAATCTCAAAAAATTTATTTACTAGCGACACACACTAACGACACACAATTATATTTTGTAGCAAGTTCACGCTATTATGACCAAGTTATTGTAGTGTTTCATGATGCGATTACAGCATGTAGTTGCATCATGTATTCGTAAGATGAATTCACACAATAACATCGGGCTGTAGCGCAGTTTGGTAGCGCGCTTCGTTCGGGACGAAGAGGCCGCGGGTTCAAATCCCACCAGCCCGACTTTTGATTTTTGCACTAGCGCGGTCTAAGCGCACTGCTTTATGGCGTTTGATTTTATAGCGATTGATCTTTTATAACACTCTGATTTTCGTCGCTATGTTCATCTTGGCGCTGATTATCATCGCGCTTCTTTCTCATCTTATATCCCACAATAAAGCCAATAAGAAGCATAATCAGCCACGAAATAATCAAGCCACCAATTCCCAGCCAGGAATAGTTATTTCCGCTTTTACAAGGCGTAGCTTTATTTGATGATTTTCTTACCGATTTATTGAATTTACGAGATTTTGCGTCTTTCGGCAAATTTGGGCACACGCATTTGCAGGTTCCACTATTGCCGCCTACATACTCTTTTACACCCAAACGAGCTCTACCATTAATCTCTGAATGCTGCAACTTGTTATTTTGCACATCATCACCTTTAACTGATTGAGGCGCTTTATTGAAAGGATGCACAAAATTATTATTCGAGTTAATATTCAAATCAGGCTTCGGCGTTATATCTGGCAAAATATCCGAATCGTCTGGAGTTGGTTCTGGAGAAGGTTCTGGTGTTGGAGTTGGCTCTGGCGCTGGTTCTGGAGTTGGACCAGGCTCTGGTGTTGGAGTTGGAGTTGGCTGCGGTTGAGGCGCAGGAGGCGTTGGAACAGGTGGCTTTGGCTTTTGCTTGTGCGTTACATTAGCCGTAAAAGTGATATCAAAAAGCGCGTGCATAATCGCATCTTTAATATTCTTATCTTGAATATCCAAAGGATTTGCACGATCTTTAAGCACATCATTATTTACGTTTAACTTTGAATTACCATTAAATCCTGCATTCTTAATAAAAATTTGTTTTTTATTTACAAAATTAACATCGTCAAATATTGGCGTTAAGAGTTGCTGCCACTTAACAGTGTCGTCAGAAACAATTCCAAGAGACTCTCTAATCTCATCAAAAGTCATGGCTGACTTATATCGAGAATTATCAGCTTCTTTAAGAAGATTTTTCAACACATCAATCTTACTATTCTTAGATTCGCGAATAAGTTTAGCAGTATAAGTTAAACCAAGATCTTCAGCCTGCAAGGCTAGTTTTTCTTTATCAGCAACCTTGTCATCAGGTTTACCGCTTAATTGAAGATCTTTACCAGGAGTGTATTTATGCGTGCAATTCACAAACTCTGTATTCTTACCTAGCTCTGTATTCTTACCTAGCGTATGACTTTTACCTTGCAATACGTCAGCAATACAAGTAATTGTGTTATTAGGATTTTCAGCATCCCCAACTTTGCTGTAAAATGTAACTTTAGTATAATCTCGAACCCAACGAATATAGCCAGTCTTTGACGTATAATCATTATCTACCAAATCAATATTTTCCCCAGGCTTAACAGCAGATTTGCCTTTGGACTTGCGCCATATGCCGCCAGGAAAAGTAGAATAGTTTTCATTCTTTTTATCCGTAGGTAGCGTAATATCTCTTAAGCCAGAATTCTGAAACATGCCAGCAGTTGCTCTACTTTTATCACCGCCATAGAATACCTGGAATTCATCTTGACTAAAATTCCATTTTTCTAAATTTAATGATTCAACGCCACTATTGTAGAACATAGCAAACATATTTGTTTTATTATTAGTCTTCCAACCACTTAAATCAATGTTTTTAAGGTTTTTATCCTCCGTAAACATAAAACTAGTATTAGTAACTTTGGTTATATCCCAATTTTGAATGCCTTCAAGTTCCTTGAGTCTAATGCATTTAGAGAACATAGATTGCAAAGACACATCATTCGAACCTTTGAATCTCATATGTTGCAAACCAGTTATCTTTGTAACACCTTCAAAATCATAAAACATTCCTTCTGCGTCGGATAGATTCATGTCTTCATCTATAACAATAGTTTTTATTTGATTAGCTAATCCAGTAGACCCTGACTGATATCCGCTAAAAATATGTTCTAAACCGTTATAATCTTGGCCGAGTAGGTGGTTTCCATTAACAGGTTTAGTCTTATCAACTGGGCTTAAATGCAATTCACAAAGATTACCACCGTCTTTTTTATCACCATATCTCCACTGAAGATTACGCCCTTTTAATTCTGTCCACTTACCTTTATTTGAGTTCCCTGATTGCTCACTGCTTCTAGTTGAGCTAGTAGAAGATGACGAGGTGGAACGAGTCGAAGTAGCAGAACTAGGAGCAGAAGCTGCATTATGATTGGAATTATTGGCAGCAGACAAGCCAACAGCACTAGTAACGGTCGGAACTAGCATTGCCAGAGCAGCAATCACAGACGCACAGATGGCCACAATTTTATAAATCCCGCTCTTATTCCTCATTTATCTTCCTATTCAATCAGCAAGAATACACACTCTTAATATCCATGCTAGCCAGTAGAAAAAAAAAAATGGAAGAAAAAATGTAAAATTCCCTAAAAGATGATTCTTCTTTATACAAAAACTAATCTTAAACAAAAAAATTTAATATAAAATTATTACAAATCATAAAAAACAAGAATAACGTATATTGCAACACTCTTATAAACTTATAATTCTGTATAAACGCATAATTTTGTATGATTAAGTAGTGAGCAAAACGGAATTTAATCGCAAGAAGCAAGGTGGCTTAAATGTTAAGCGTTTCGCAATTGTATAAAGAACTAGACAGTATGTTTGCAAGCCACGCAAGCGTGCAAGAAATCGAAAAATACTTGCTAAACGCTCTAAACCAATCGCAAGCAAAAGCAAACCAAGAAGAATCAAACCAAGCAGAATCAAACCAAGCAGAATCAAACGCTCAAGCATTGCAACTATCCGTGTTAAACGAGTTGATGGGATTTTATAGGTCTAGAGGAGAACACACAAAAAACAAGCAAATCATTGACAATGCGCTAGATTTGGCAAGAAAGATGGATTTAGCAGGCAGCGAAGCTGGAACAACCACGCTGATTAACGCTGCTACTAGCCTACGAGCCGCGGGCAGCTATGAGCGCGCAACAGAAATATATTCTCAAGCTATTAAAGAATCATCGAAAACACTAAAACCAAACGATAGAAAACTCGCTGCCCTTCACAACAATCTTTCAATGCTTTACAGCGAAACAGGCAAAATTAAAGAAGCAATAGATCAGCTTGAAAAAGCATTAGACATATTGCAAAAATCGAGTATCGATCCTTCAACAGACATAGATATAGCAGCAACTCACACGAATCTTGCGCTTGCGAATTTGCAAGAGTGCTCGCAGCCTAACGAAAGCACGAATAGCAAATCTGATAGTCTTAACACTGCTTTTGAACACGCTTCAACCAGCATTCGCATGTACATTGCAGGAAACAACCAAAATCAGCCACATTACGCATCTGCGTTGGCAGGATATGCGCAAGTTCAATACGCACGAAAAGAGTATTCCGATTCTGTAGACGCATACAGTAAAGCGCTTGATTTAATAGCACAATGTTACGGAAAAGATAGCGAGTCCTATGCGATTACGTTGGAAAATTTGCACCAAGCACAGAAGGCAGCAGAAAAATTTACGGCGAGTGGCGTGGCGGATGCGATTCAGTGCGCTGCGGAAAAATCGCCAGCAACCGATGATCTGCAGCCAAAGTCAAACAAAACTATACAGTCAAACAAAACCGTAAAAGCAGAAGATAATCCAAAAATAAAAAACGGCATGCAACTTGCAAAAGAATATTGGCAAACTTACGGAAAGCAACTACTGGAATTACCAAAATTTAGAGACTACAAAAACCGCATAGCTGCAGGATTAGTAGGCCACGGATCGGAATGCTACGGATTTGACGACGAGATTTCGCGCGACCACGATTTTGGCCCAGGATTCTGCTTATGGCTTACAGATGAAGACTATGCAAAAATTGGCGAGGATTTGCAAGCAGCTTACAACGATTTGCCGCAAGAATTCGCTGGTTTTGGCTCTCGCGAAGAAACGCCGCGCGCTAAATCATGCGAAAGCAGCAAGCGAGTCGGAGTATTTAGCATAAGCGAATTTTTTGAAAACATAACGGGATTTGCTACTGCTCCAAGCCAAGACGAGCCGTATTTGTGGCTTTCGCTAAACGAATCAACACTTGCTGCAGCTACTAACGGCCAAATTTTTGCAGACCCACTTGGAGAATTTAGCAAAACGCGTCAAAGTTTTAAGATTATGCCAGACGATGTGCGAATCTCGCTAATCTCTAGAAGGCTTGGCATGATGGCTCAAACAGGTCAATACAATGTTCCACGAATGCTAGCGCGAAAAGACGGAGCTGCAACGTGGCTTTCTATAAACGAGTTTGTGCGCGCAACCGCTTCAATCGTATTCTTGCTAAATAACCCAATAAGCGCAGGATATTTGCCATATTATAAGTGGCAATTTGCAGCTTTACGCAAGCTAAGCGCGCGAATGGCGTCTAGACTTTCTGGAGTAGCAAATCAACTTGAATCGCTTATGCGACTAAGTAGTGCGGCGTGCTTTGGCGGAATCGGATTTGGCGAAGGCACAAAAGGCAGCAGCGAAGCTGAATCTAAAATAAACGAGATTATTCAAAACGTGTGCAACGAAGTAGTGCAAGAGCTTAAATATCAAGGATTGAGCGATTGCAATGAAACATTTTTAGAATGGCAGCGCCCGTATGTTGAAGCGCATATTAATTCGCGCGCTGCGTGCTTAAGGAGCTTATGATGTGCAATTCATTATCAAATCTAAAAACGCAAAATCCAAAAACGCAAAAGCTTGCAGAAGAAATTACAAAACTAGAATGGCAGCAATTCCAGCTTACGCAAAACGAAGGCGGACGCGCGAATTGTCAAGGAAACTGGCCAACATTCCACATTATGAGAATGAGCCAATTTTTAACTTGGCCTCTGGATTTGCAAGAGTCTTATAAAAAAGATCTTGAGCGCGCAAATAGCAATGGCAGAAATTTGATAACAGAAAAATATGCAAGAATGATGGAGTCTACTGCGCCAGAAATTTTTGAGCGCACAATTAAGCCTTATATTAAGCCGATTTTAGAGCCTAGAAAAAGCGAGCAAGAGAAGATTATTTTAACGCAAGTTAAGTGGGCCGATGATTTTCGCAATCACTACCCTCATTTAGGTCTTGCAATGCGCGTTCTAAAAACAAGCAAAGATACAGCAGAAAATACATCTTTTGAAACGTATTTGCGAGGAGAATTAAGCACGTATTCTGATGATACTTTTGCTAAATATAAGGCTTTTATAGAAGATTTGCTTGCAAAAAATCTAAATCTTACTCAGATGATTATTGAAAATACTGTGCACATGTATGGCTACGATTCACTTGAAGCGGCAGAGCGCGCACACTAGTTAACTTGCTTATAAAAAAACTTGTTTAAGGTTGCCGATTCCACGCAGATTAAAAGCTACAAGCGCTACAGTATGTTGCTAACATTATTCTAATTTGATAGAATTTTAATAAGTCCCTCGAATAGTCACCCGCTGGTGCGCGTTTCTTTACATAACGTAATGAATAGAGGGGCTATAATTTTTCATCAACCTATCAAAAAATTGGGTTATTCCCAAAAGAATTATCATTTTATAGATAATAAACACTTATTAAAAAAAAAACTTGCTTTTGTGCATTATCTATGAAAATATGAAGCACAAAAGCAAGTTACAAAATCAAAGCTAAAACCTAATCAAGCATAAGATTTATTAGTTTTGATATAGCGAAAATAATATCGTCAAAATTTACACTTTTCGCGTACTGATGCTTCTTAGCATATCTATTCCATCTATCGATTACAGCACTATCGCATGAGATGCATTCAAGTATTTCACATGCTTTCACTTTTGAAAAATACGTATTTCTATGCTTGCAAGTAAGCGACATAGCAACTTTTAATACACTAAAATCAATACTTTCATTAATTTGATTCACAAACTCACAATCGGCTAAATACGCAATAGCAACTCCACAATTCCCGTTATTAGACGCATTCATCGAATTCATAATTGCGTAAATATCGTAAAAGTCTTTGCTTCTCGTATTACTTTCCGCCTTAGAAAGAATAGTTTGCAATTTTTCAGCCAATACTGATTCAAGAGGATATATTTGCAAATCTATATCGTCTCCAAGAACAGTAGAATATTTCCCCACTTTAACTTCTGGATACATTGGATCTCCAGTAGCTATGTCAACCGAAAAAGGAAACCTAATTTTATCTAAATGACCGATTATATGAAAACGATATCCACCATATTCATCTTCAGGTCTAATAGAATCAATAGAATCGTTGATTTCAAACCACACCCCATCATGATTTTCTTCATAAGCTGTAACACTTTTAATAACATTAAATAAATAAGAATCCTCCATTTTTAAACCATTAATCAAAAAATCAATGTCTTGGGTTGATCTATTATCAATTCCAAGCACAAAGCTCAGAAGCATTCCGCCTTTCAAGACGAAATTATTTTTATACTCACTTTTTGCAAGCAACTTCAAAAACTCATCAAAGAAATATCGACTTAACAAAGTGTTGTAATCTAAGCTAAGTTCTTGCGACTTGTTACGTAAACTCTGAGTAACACTATCTCTAATTGCAATACTTTTATTACTACTGTTATTCATCGAGAATCTCCAAAATATCGTCAACTTGCCGAAGAATACCAAATTGTTTGGCATATTCGCGCAATCTATGTACATCTTTCTTAGGATTCCTCACATACGCACGCAAAGCCTTACCAAATATCTCTGAATCCTGGCGCCTACGATTTCTAACCAAATCGCAAATAGTGCGCTCCATATTATAAACCATCACATAATTACCAATAACAGTACGCACGTGAGTGATACCAATTCTATACCATTTTTTCTCAATTTGATGCACTTCAACATCATTTTTTATGCGCCACGTATTGTACCCCTGGCATACTGTAACTTCGTTTATAAACGGCATACGATCTGTAAGATTATACAGATACAAAGCAGTTTGGTAAGAGTATATGCAAGCTTTATTACGAAGTTGGAAAAAATAAAGTTCATCATAATTATTTGAAGTGCTATCGAAATACACTCCGCGAGCAACTCTTTCCAAATCATTATTTTTGACCATGCTAGTTAGATACCAAGAGTCTATTCCTGCAGAAGAAATTTCTTTTGCAGTAACAATACCGTTATTTTTCTTAACTATTCCTTTAATCGCACTAATATTCGTTCTCTTTTGATTCGCTATTACTTTCACCAATGCAGACCAACCTATTAAAAAATTATCATTTTATAGATAACAAACACTTATTAAATACTTGCTTTTGTGCTTTATTATTATACAAATAACGCACAATTGCAAGTAAATGCAGTTAAAAAGTTGCATATAGGTGATTATTTAGGACTGAAAAACGTAAACATCAGCAAATGTTTATAAGTCAAGTATTGACACTGTTGACAAACATTGACAAATTCAAATAACTATTGATAAATATTTACAAATGTTGAGGCAACTATAGCGTGAATAGTTTTATTACAGAGTAAATAATTTTGCAAACGCACAGTCGATTCTTTGTGCAGTTTTTAAGCTACGCAAATCCGATTCAACAAAAACAGTAGAAGATGCGTTCAAACCATTTTTGCTCAAAAAATCTCGATAAATCATAATATTCGGCTTGCGCAAATGAGATTCGTAAGATGCACTAACGCCATTTATCTCGCCAAGTATTTGGCAAGTTGCGCGCGCACAATCAATCCACTCTTGCGAAGCGTTTCCAAGCGACCAAACGCGCACACCTTTTGCGATTAAATCGCGAGCAAGAGACGCAAAACGCGCTCGCTCCCCTAAAAATCCGCGTGAAAAATTCTTAAAATACAGGCGATAAAGCCAAGTTACAGCAGGACCGTGATGCTCGCTAAACGATTCCAGTGCGCGCTGGCTACTCCATGCCGCCTCTCGCAAAGCTTCGTGAAACTCAAAACCCCATTCTGGCTCATAGCTAAACAGAACTTCGCCAATATAATCTGGGTATTCTGACTCCAATGTGCGGCGCGCATCCCAATCAACAAGAAGATGCAAGTCAAAAACAACATCTGTTATGCGGTTTTCAATAATTTTTTGCGCGCACAAATCGCAATAATCGTCGCTATTCTTAATAAAATTATCGCCATTCTTGCAATCGTCACTATTCTTAAAATCATTGCAATTAGGCGAAAAATCTTCTGTGCAAATCATTAAAAATCCTAAATTATTCAGTTGGCGAAATTCCGCCAATATAGGACGACATTCCAGAAGCGCCAGAAGCACCAGGAGCTCCAACACCAACGCCAGAAACACCAACCCCAGCGCCAAAGCTAGCAGGCAAATTGTTCAAATTATAACCAAGCGCCTCAAGCTGCGCGCGCCCATCTTCCGTAATATTTTCAACACTCCAACGCGGCTTCCAAGTCCAATCAATCCTAAATTCGTCCACTAATCCAACAAGCGCACTCGCGCACTCGTCTTCAATCAAATCCGTAAGCGGGCAAGCAGGCGTTGTAAGCGTCATCGTAAGGATCGCGCGACCAAGCTCATCAATCTCAATCCCGTAAACTAAGCCCAAGTCAACAACATCAATACCAAGCTCTGGGTCCACAACATTGTGCAAAGCCTCTTGAATATCTTCCTCGCTTACGCGCCCAATATTGTTTGCGCTAAGAGTTGATTCTGCTTGATTTTCTGCCATCTTGTTCCTTATTTTTAGCGTTACACTACGATTTTATAAAGCTACATACGATTTTATAAAGCCTCAATAGCCTTTGCAATACCGTCTTTTAAGCCTTCCCACGCAAGCAACGCACACTTGATTCGCATTGGATATTTAGAAACGCCTTGAAAAACCATTGCATCTTCCAACTCATCTTCATCTTGCTCGTTTTTTAATCCCACTCCCCTAGATTCCATAAGCTTGTGGAAAAGAGCGGCTAATCGCAAGGCATCCGCAACAGTTTTTCCCTCAACCAAATCAACCATAATCGAAAGACTCGCTTGCGAAATTGAGCAACCGTGGCCATCCCACTTAATACTTTTTATAAGCGCATTGCTTGAATTATCAACGTTTTTAGCGAGTTCCACGTGCATAGTAACCTCATCTCCGCAAGTTGGATTAAATTGATGAGATTCCCCAAATGCATAGTCTTTACTAGCTTCTACAGCACAATTTTCGTGATGATTTGTAATTTTTATATTAGAATCGTTTTTTAGCTCATCGGTTGCTTGCGACTCTGCTTTAGAAAGGCTCTCCGTGCTTAAAAAATGCGCCTTTCCGTGCGGATTTCTAGCAGCATCTAAAATCACTTCTTGATACATGCTTTCTAATCCGCTACTTGCACCGTTACCGTCATCATCAAAACTCATATCAAACATACGCTCTCCTTGCATTAAAATATTACGACTATGCGCCAAAATATGCGCGAACTTGGGAAACAGCTTCGATTAATTCGCGAGCTTCTTCGATTGTGTTATAAACTCCAACAGAAACGCGATTCGAAGCGTACACGCCAAAATGGCGATGAATCGGCTGAGCGCAATGATGCCCAACGCGAATCGCAATACCTTGCGCATCCAAAAACTGGCCAACGTCATGCGGATGCACGCCTTCAACTTCAAAAGAAACCGTTGCAATGCGCATGCTTAAATCAAGCGGGCCAAGCACGCGAACCCCTGGAACATCTTGCAATTTAAGCAATTCTTCAGCAAGTTCCTGCTCATGCTTTGCAACTCGATTCATGCCCAACGAGCACAGCCAATCCGCTGCAACTCCTGCAGCAACCATTTGTGCAACTGGCTGAGTTCCCGCCTCAAAACGGTAAGGCGCTTGCATATATTGCGCTGGCTTGTTAAGCCACGCAAGCTCCACCATAGATCCCCCAAAATTGGCTGGCGGAAGAGCATTCAAAAGATTGCGGCGACCATACAAGAACCCAACTCCCGTCGGACCGTACATTTTATGCGCGCTAAAGGCTGCAAAATCAACATCTAGCGCGTGAAAATCAACTGGAATATGCGGAACGGACTGGCAAGCGTCAAGAACAAAAATCGCCCCAACCTGGTGCGCGCGCTTGCAAATCGGCGAAACATCCGTGATTGCGCCCGTAACATTGCTAATATGCGTAACTGCAACGATTTTCGTGCGCTCATCAATAACAGTGCTCAAATAATCCGCGTCTGCGCGCACGCGACCATCTTCACTTACATCGATCCATCGAAGCTCCGCGCCAGAGCGAATCGCAAGCTCTTGGAATGGCAATAAAACGGAATGATGGTCTGCGCGAGAAACAACAATATTATCTCCCTCATTAATCACAAAATGCTGGCGCAAAGTTAAGTTATCTTCCGCAAAACCAGGGCGATTTAACCTAGAGTTAATAGTTGCGTTTCCAATAGCAGTAGCAAGAAGATTCAGCGCTCCTGTAGCGCCAGGCGTAACAACAATCTCTTCGCTGCCTTCTTTGCTACAAGCACCAACGAGTTTTGCAACCTTTGCGCGCGCTTGTTCAAACGCAACTGTGCTAAGCGCTGCCAACTCGTGCGCGCCTCTATGCACACCAGCATTAATCGTTTTATAAAACTCGCTTTCGGCATTAATTACAACTTGCGGCTTTTGAGAAGTTGCTGCAGAATCCAAGTAAATCAAGGGTTTTGAATGTACTTTGCGACTTAAAATCGGAAATTGGAGCCTTAAATCTTCAAAATCGTGCATTAGCGCAAAATCTGTTCCAAGATTTTTATGATTAAACATTCAAATCACCTTTTAATCAAATTTATAACTTAAAAGCCGCTCCCCCCAAACAAAGATTGAAGGAGCGACTTTCAATACTTAAATCTTAGTAATTAGCGCTTTACGAACAGCCAAGCATAAAAGCATAAAAGCTTAAATCATAAAGCAAAAACTAATTAGAATCCAAATTGTGCCGCAGCTTGACGAAGAGTCTCTGCAGAACGCTTCAAAGCAGCAAGCTCACGATCCGAAACTGGAGTATTCAAGCGAGAATTTACGCCGTTGCGGTTCAACAAAGTTGGAACCGACATGCAAACGTCTGAGATTCCATGGAAGTCTTCAAGCAAAGAAGAAACTGGCAAAATGCGGTTGGTGTCTCGAAGAACAGCCTCAACAATATCTACGCCAGACATTGCAATAGCGTAGTTTGTAGCGCCTTTACCGTTAATAATCTTGTATGCTGCGTTCTTAACTTCTTGATGAATCTCTTCGCGCTTAGCTTCATCCAATGGCTCATGACCTGGAAGAGCATTCCACTCGCACATTGGAACGCCACCAATAGTTGCAGAAGCCCAAAGAGGAACTTCGGAATCGCCATGTTCGCCAGCAATATAAGCGTGAACGTTCTTAACATTCACACCAGTGTGCTGAGCAATAAGGAAGCGCAAACGTGCAGAATCAAGGTTTGTACCCGATCCAAACATTTGATTAGCAGGAAGACCAGAAAGCTTCATAGAAACATGCGTAACAACGTCAACAGGATTTGTAATAAGCATGTAAATTGCGTTTGGAGCAACCTTAACAACATTAGGAATAATCGACTTCATAATATTGATAGTTGCACCTGCAAGCTCCAAACGAGTCTGACCAGGCTTTTGACGAGCGCCAGCAGTAATAACAACCATATCGGCATCGCGGCAAATTTCAACATCGTCGGAGCCAGCAATAGAAACAGCTGGGTAGAAGCTAGAACCGTGCTGCATATCGAGCACTTCTGCTTCAACACGTTCCTTAGCGATATCCTCAAGCACAATTTCACGAGCAACACCGCGCTGAGCAGCAGCAAACGCAAGCGTAGAACCTACTGCGCCAGCACCAATAATCGCAAGCTTTGTTGGCTTAACCTGAGAATTCACCATTAGAAAACCCCTTTTCCACAAAACAGAGTCAACCCTCTAGCTAATAAATAACTCAAAATATAAGGGCTGCTCTAACAATAGAGATATATGCATGAACAGTTTTTACTTTAATCACACCTAAGGAATTTCGACTAAAACGCAATTTGCATAAGTTTTGAAGACAAAGAATCTCCAACAAAAGCATCTAATTCTATGCCAGAATCCTTATATTCCACTGATTTTACAATGCCATTTTCTCTAACTTTAGATAGTAAAGATCCAGAATAATCACTGTAAGGAAGCTTAACTTTAACGTGAACATGTGGCGAAGGTAACAAATTTTCTACGCGTGCTTTTAGATGCTCAATATTTTCGCCACTTTGCGCAGAGACAATAAGAGAATCAGGATACAACGATTGCAAACGCAAACGCATTGGCTCTTGCATAACATCCGACTTATTAAACGCAATAATTTGCGCAATGTCTTCTACTCCATCAATTTGAGCTAAAACCTCGTTAACTGCCTCAATTTGAGAAATAGGGTCTGGGTGAGAACCGTCAACAACGTGCAAAATAACGTCTGCTTGGCCAACCTCTTCCAAAGTGGACTTAAACGCTTCTACTAGCTGAGTTGGCAGCCTTCGCACAAAACCAACCGTGTCTACAAGCGTATAAGCGCGACCATCTTTAGTTAAAGACTTTCGAACAGCAGTATCCAAAGTGGCAAAAAGCGCATTTTCTACAAGCTCCTTAGAGCCAGTAAGCCTATTTATAATCGAAGATTTTCCAGCATTTGTATACCCTACTACTGCAACGGTTGGAATATCTTGACGACGCCTAGATCCGCGCTTTGTCTCGCGAGTTGGTGCCATTAGCGCAATGTCGTGACGCAATTTTGAAATTCGATTCCTAATTGCACGCCTATCCATTTCGATTTTTGTTTCGCCAGGGCCTCTAGAGCCTATTCCAGCGTCTCCAGCAGCGCGGCCACCAGCCTGCCTAGAAAGAGCAGCACCCCAACCTCTAAGTCGCGGAAGCATGTATTGAAGCTGAGCAAGCTCTACTTGTGCCTTTCCTTCCCTGCTTGTTGCATGTTGAGCGAAAATGTCTAGAATAACAGCTGTTCTGTCTACAACTTTGACTTTAGTAGCGTCTTCCAAAGCTCTTCTCTGGCTTGGTGGAAGATCGTCGTCTACAACAATCGTATCCGCATCATTTTGAGCTACAACCGCTGCAAGTTCACGCGCTTTTCCAGAACCAACATACGTTGCTGCATCTGGTCTGTATCTTTGCTGCAACATGCCGTCGCATACTACTGCTCCAGCTGTTTTAGCAAGTGCTGCCAACTCTCTAAGAGACTCTTCTGCTTGGCTTAGAGTTCCGCGAGCGCTAGACCACACGCCTACTAAAACAACGCGTTCCAGCCTTAGTTTTCTGTACTCTACTTCGGTTACGTCTTGTAATTCTCCAAGACCAGCAACTCGTTTTAACGCGTTTCTTGATTCACGCTCTTGCCAAGCTTCGTCGTTACTTTCTATGCTTGATCCAGCGTTCGCATCGTCTAGCAGAACTTCACTATGGCCTGAAAGAAAGTATTTATGCTCATTTTTATGCTCGGGCATATTATTATCACCACTTGCCAAATCACTATTTGCTAAAGTATCTACCAAAACTATGCCCTTTGCTATTTTTCTTTAACTACTTACGTTAAATCCCTTATTAATACGCGATTTACAACGTTTGTTTTATTATTGTGAATCTAGAAGACATAATTTTTAACCAACACTAAAATGACTATTAACACTTTTAATAAAACTAAAAAGACGAGCAGCATTAATGCTACTAAAACAAACAAAAATGCTAAAGAATCTAAGACTAGCGGCGAACAGTATTTTTCCGCTAACCCAAATTCTTTAGACTTAAGACGAACTTTGCAAGTTGATTTGCGAGGCAAAGAAGTTAGCGTGCAAGTTTCTAACGGAGTTTTTAGCTCTTCTAAACTTGATTTAGGAACTGCAGTTCTTCTTAAACACGCTCCACAACCCCCAGAAAATGGGCGATTTTTCGACATCGGTTGCGGCTGGGGCGCTATTAGCTTGGCTTTAGGTTTTGAATCCCCTAATGCGCAAATTTACGCTGTAGACGTTAACGAGCGCGCTCTAGAGCTTACTAATATTAACGCCAAGAATGCTGGATTAAATAGCATTCACACTTATCTTGTAGAAGATGCGCTAAAAGAAGATTCATCTAAAAACATTGATCTTATTTGGTCTAATCCTCCAATCCGCGTTGGAAAAGACGTTTTACACAATATTTTGCTCACGTGGCTTCCTCGCCTAAAAGTTGGTGGAGCTGCTTATTTGGTTGTTCAAAAAAATCTTGGCTCCGACTCCTTAATCCCTTGGCTTTCTAAAAATCTTGGTGAAGATTTTAGCGTTGAAAAATACGCAAGCTCTAAGGGATACAGGATTATAGAAGTCTTAAGAAAATAGTATTTAGCAGGATTTAATAGGATTTAATATGAATTTTGACTATCCTAGTGAACTGCCGATTTGTTCCGCACGCAACCAGATTATTGAAGCTATTAAAGAGTCGCAAGTTGTGATCGTATCTGGTCAAACGGGTTCTGGAAAAACCACTCAAATACCAAAGATGGCTTTAGAGCTTGGCAGAGGCGGTCGCGGAAAGCAAATTGTTCACACACAACCTCGCCGACTTGCTGCACGCACGGTTGCAGAGCGAATAGCAAGCGAAATGGGTGTTAAGCTTGGCGAAGAAATCGGCTACCAAGTGCGTTTTAACGACGAAAGCTCATCCAAAACAAAGCTTCGCATAGTTACAGACGGTATTCTGCTTGCTCAAATTCAGCGCGACCCACTTCTTACGCGCTATGACACTATTATTATTGACGAAGCTCACGAGCGCAGCCTAAACATTGATTTTTTGCTCGGATATTTAACAACTCTTTTGCCAAAGCGCAAAGACTTAAAGCTTATTATTACTTCTGCAACAATCGATTCTGCAAAGTTCAAAGACCATTTTGAGCAAGCTTTACACATTAAAGTTCCTGTTATAGAGGTTTCTGGGCGAACATACCCAGTGCGCGTACTTTACGAGCCGCTTGGAAGCGCACCTTCGCTTATGAAGCATGTTCCAGGTTTTGCAGATATTGCTATGGACGATGAAAGCGTTGAGCAAAGCCAATCTAACGAAAGCAATCGAGAAGATATTTGCGATGAAGACATTGCTTCTGCTGTAACTCGCGCATGCGCTCAACTTGTGATTCATTCAACACACACTCAAGGCGCGCGAGATATTATGGTTTTTGCTTCTGGCGAGCGCGATATTCGCGAGTTTGAAGCATCGTTGCGTTCCTATTTCGGTGCGCGCACAAGCGACATGAATCGCAGAGACGCCATTGAGATTGTTCCACTTTTTGCACGTCTTTCTTCTAAAGACCAGCATCGCGTTTTTGAACACCACACGCATCAGCGCATTGTAATCGCCACTAATGTTGCAGAAACTTCTCTTACAGTGCCTTCGATCCGTTACGTTGTAGACCCTGGTTTTGCTAGAATTTCGCGATATTCTAAGTCTGCCAAAGTTCAGCGTCTTCCTATAGAACCTATTTCTCAAGCGAGTGCAGATCAGCGCTCTGGTCGTTGTGGGCGAATCGCAGACGGCATTGCTATTCGCTTGTATTCTAGGGAAGATTACGAGACTCGCCCGCGCTTTACCGATCCCGAGATTTTGCGCACTTCACTTGGCGCTGTTGTTTTACACATGCTCTCTGTTGGTGTTGCTAAAACTGGCGAAGATATAACGAATTTTGGATTTATTGATCCTCCAGATATTAAGGCTGTAAGCGACGGTTTTAACGAGCTTAGTGAGCTTGGTGCAATAAGTAGAAAATCTGGTGTTATAAGCTTGACTCGAATTGGCCGCGAGCTTAGTCATATTCCAATTGACATTCGCCTTGGACGCATGATTATTGAAGCTGCGCGAAACACTACGCCTAATACTTTAGCTGCGATTCTTGTTATTGTTGCGTTTTTGAGTTTGCAAGATCCGCGCGAGCGCCCCGAGGACAAGCGCGAGGAAGCCGATAGATTACACAATCGTTATGCAGACGAGTTAAGTGACTTTTTAACAGCATTGAATATTTGGGATCGCATATTCCAGGCGGATGGCGAAATCAGCAACAACGCGCTAAGGCGACTTTGCAAAGAGGAATTTTTCCACTTTTTACGCCTAAAACAGTGGAAAGATTTAGTTAATCAGCTTAAAGATTTATGCAAGGAGCTTCATTATAATGTTGGCGAAGCGCTGCCGATTAAACGCGCAAGCTTGCAAATCCGCCAATTGCCAAATAATCAACAAGCAGCTCACAGTCTTTGTTGCACTTGGGATTATCAAGGAATCCACGCTTCTATGCTTTCTGGCTTGCTTTCTATGATTGGCATGCAAGTTATTCGCGAGCCTAAGGCTTCGGATTTTGCAGGACTTCGCGGAACAGCCAAAATTCGTGCCATTAAGCGCGCTCAAAAAATGGCAAAAAACGATTATCAAGGCGCTAGAAGCACAAGGTTTGCAATCTTCCCATCTTCATCTGTTTCTAAAACAACTCCTTCTTGGATTATGTGTACGGAATTAGTTGAAACTTCTAGACTTTGGGCAAGGTATTGCGCGCAAATAGACCCTGCTTGGGCGGAGTCTTTAGCTAAGAACCTTACTCGCGTAACATATTTAGATGCTCATTGGAGCGCAAGCAAAGGTGCTGCAATTGCTCAATCGAAAGTGCTTTTGTACGGCTTGCCTATTGTGCAAAATCGCACTGTTCAATGGTCTAAAATCAATCCTTACGAATCTAGAATATTGATGATTCGTCAAGGCTTAGTCGAAGGAAACGTTCAACAGCGTTTTCCATTCAACGATTTTATCTCCTCAAATATTAACGTTTTGAACGATGCCGATAATCAAACAAATCGCACTAGGCAAGCAAGCGAAACTGTAAACGACGAGGATTTGTTTACTTTTTACGATAATAAACTTCCTCAAGAAGCTACGACCATTGCAGATTTGGCTAAATGGTGGAAAAATTATAGGCTTCAAGACCCGCATTTTCTTGATTTTAACCCAGATTGTGTTGAGCGCTTGCAATACGCAAATGACACTGATTTAGCAGACTACCCCGATACTTGGCATACGATTGGAACAGACGGCCAGAGAATTAATTTGCGCTTAAGCTACATTTACGATCCGCATAATCCTTTAGATGGCGTAACCGTACACGTTCCACTTCATGCGCTTTTGCGACTTAAGCCTCAAGAGTTTACTTGGAATGTGCCAGGCTTATTAGACGAGCTTATTATTGGCATGATTAAGTCTCTTCCTAAGACTTTGCGCGTGCAATTCGTGCCAGCTCCAGATACTGCGCGTAAGATCCGCGAGTGGATTGACGAAAACTACGATTATCTTCCAGGAATAAATGAGAATCCGCAAGAAGATTTTATTTGGCAAGACTTTAGCGAAGTCTTTACTAAAGCTGCGATTAGTGTTGTTGGAGCACAAATCCACCCAGAAGTTTTAAGCGAAGATCAGCTACAACGACTATCTCCTTATTTGCGCGTAACTTTTAGCGTTGAGCAAAAGAAAACTAATAAAAACAAACCTAATCAAAACAATTCGCATAATCAAAACAACAAGCGCATTAAGCCTACTGTTTTAGGAACAGATAAGTCGCTAATAAGCCTTCAGCATCGATTTGCAAAATCAGCTCAAGAGTGTGCATTAAATGTTGTTAATAGCAAAGCGATTAAAGCTGCACAAGCTGGAAATGTTGTTGAGAGAGCAGATTTGTTACACAAGTCTGGAGCAACTAATCTTTCTAGATCTCAAATGGTTTGGCAAGGCGCGCTTAACATGCTTATTTTAGACGATAAGCGCATTACATCTAGATGGCTAGGCAGCGAGGCTTTGCTACTTGCTTCTGCACCTTATAAGTCTTCTAAAGATTTGGCTCAAGATTTGCAAATGGCTGCTATTAAGCGACTTATACCAAATACGCAAAAAATTACTAACGATGTTGAACTTAAAGAAGCCGTTGGCAATATTGCCGAAGTTTACGAAGACACGGTTTATAGAGTTGCACACAGTGTTATTGCTATTTTGGAGCGATTTGCTAAAGTCGAGTCTGCTGTTAGCGGCAAAGCCGACTTGCCAATGCTTAGTGTTCTTCAATCGATTAAAGAACACGCATCTTCGCTTGTTTTTCCTGGATTCATTGCAAAAGCAGATTCTAGCGCACTTAGTTCAATAGAGCGCTATTTACATGCGGATTTGATTCGACTTAACAAAGCTAAGTTAGACAAAAATCGAGATGTTCAATGGGCTTGGCAGGCAGATGAAGCTCATAAGCTTGTGCTAGAAGCTCAAAAGAGAGCAGAAAGCTTGCCTGCTGGGCCTAATAGAGATGAAGCTCAAGAAAAAGCTCAAAAACTAAAGTGGATGTGCGAAGAATTCTACGTTTCTCTTTGGGCGCAAGAGCTTGGAACGGCATACCCAATTAGTATTCAGCGTATGAAAAAGATTTGATAGCACGCAAGCAAAATAATACAAAAGTGGTCACTATCCACGCAGTCAAAGATGACTGCAAGATAGTGACCACTAACATATTGAGTAAATAATAATTACTCTTTAACCATAAGGCTACGAGCAATGTAAACTACTAAGCCAATAAAGGCTACAATAGCGCCCATCATAAGCAAGTTAGAATAACCTGCACCTAAGCCTTGGATTCCAGCAAAAGAGAATCCTTTTAGCAAGTTTCCGCCAAAGAATCCGCTGAAAATGGAAATACCGATTGATGCTGTAACATTCATAACTAAATCGTTCATACCGCATCCACGACCCGATTCTTCAACAGGCAATGCACTAAGAACCGTTGAAACGATTGGCGAATACATAAGTCCGCAACCAGCGTAGTAAACGCATGCGCACAAAGTTAGAACAAGGAATCCGCAATTTATGAATACAGCAGCTCCAACCCATCCAAGAATCATAAGAACAGCAGCTATAATAATGCCAGCTTTACGTCCAATGAAACCGATAATTGTTCCAGAGCATGTTCCAAACACCGCTGCTACAACGAATGCCCATACAAGGTAGGAAGAAACTGCCTCAGTGCTCATATGATACAAAGCTCCACCAATAACATTGTAAATTGGAGGCATGCAATAGTTAGTAAAGTAGAAGATGAAGATCAAAATAATGCCCGAAAGCCAACGCTTATTCTTAAAGAATGCAGGAGTTACAAACGGGTTCTTTGCCTTCATAATGTATCCAGCAAACACAACAAACAGCACGATGGATCCAAGCAACAATCCCCATGCCTTGTACGAGAAGAACAAAGTCAACAATGCAACAGCAATACCAAACACTGTAAAGCCAAGCTTATCTATCTTTCCACCAATACCGTTCTTTGTAGGCAAGAACTTAACAAGAACTGGCAAGAACAGAATGGTAATTGCAGGAATCAAGAACAAATACTGCCAAGCAATAGAGCTAAGAGCACCAGCAGCAAAAACGCCAATAGAAGCAGAAAGCTGATAAGCAGCAGTAAAGAGTCCAAAGAAAATTACCTTAAGATCGTTGCGCAAATACTTAGTTGCAATAACAAGGAAGGAAGAACCTGCTACTTGCTCGCCAGCGGTTTGTAAAATGCGCGCAATAATAACAGTCCACAAGTTTGGAGTGAAGAAGAAGTTTGCAATAAAACCAAACAACGATCCAACAAACAGTGTTACAAGTCCGATTGTTATGAGTCTACGAAGCGACACAAAGTCACCCAAAGAACCGTAAATAAAGCACACAATGCCTAAAACAATAATTGGCAAACTCGTAATAAGAGAAGCTTGATCAGGCGCGCCAACAGCTTTACCAATCTGATCGAATACCAGATTAAATCCTTGCAAACACAATGTTCCAAGAATAAAGGTTATAAGAAGTAAAATTAGCGAGTAAATCGCCACTTTGTCGCGGGTTTTTGGATCCTCGTATGGGTCTACCGCACTAGATTTTGCAATCTCAGTCATAATAATCCAATCAATTAATATTTTTAGTTTTTACATTGGCAAATAAGGCACATCGCATATTGCGAAAAATGTTGCGATTTGCGGCGTGTCGAACAACAAAAAGCGGAGTTAAAACTCGTAAAATCCACACTCAGCCAGCGATTTTTGCCAAGCCAGAAATGCGCGTCATAAACTCGTTCAAGAATCGTGGAACATCAACGCCAACAGCAACTTGCATTGTCTTAACAGGGTCATTCAAGCGCGTAACATCACCAATTGTGCGTCCACGAGTTGGGCCTTCAACATCAACTTGCATATTGATTGGAAGCGTTGTAACAAGCGTTGGATCCACAGCTACAGCCACTGCCAAAGGATCATGCAAACCGCATCCGCCAAGGTGTGGAGCCGTTGTCTCATATGCCTTAATGTAAAAGTCGGTCATATCTGCAAGGAACTTGCCAGCCTTTGTACCAAGGTCACGCCACTGCTTTGTCTCCTTGTAGGTAAGCAAAGTCTGTAAAGTAACATCCAAACCAATCATTGTTACTGGAGCACCAGAGCGGAATAGTACATCTGCAGCATCTGGGTCTTGAGATATATTCGCTTCGGTCCAAGCGTTTACGTTTCCATGAATGGTAAGTGCTCCGCCCATAAGAACAATCTTTCCGATTTCGTCCTTGATTTCTGGAGCTTTCTTCAACGCAGCAGCAATATTTGTCATTGGTCCCGTTGGAACATACACCAAGTCCTTGCCATATTTCTTTACAGAATCGATAATAAAATCAACAGCTGATTCATCCTCTGCTTTGCGCGCAGAATCTGGAATCTCAACATCGCCAATTCCGTTATCTCCATGAATAAATGCAGAAATTGGAAGAACTTCAAAAGAATCTTTTTTGCTTGCGTGCGAAAGTCCCTTATAAACTTTTACTTCGGGATGCCCAAGTAAGTCTGTGATTGCAAGCGCGTTACGAACACCTTGCTCCATTAAAACGTTGCCATACGTGCCAGTTATGCCAATAAGCTCCATTTCTGGGCTTCCAAGAGCATAAGATATAGCGAGAGTATCGTCAACACCAGTATCAAGATCAAGAATCAGCTTCTTCACTTGAGTTACCTCCCTTTGTGTATTTGGCATGATTTTACAGTCGTTGTAAATCATGGATTGCGCGAATATTTTCAAAATTATTCAAATGCAACCAAGCAAAAATTCTATCCCCATAATTTTGAAAATCAACATTACAATTGGATAATTTTAGATATATCATTGTTTCTTTATTGTGCAATAGTTTGCGATTTTTGTTATAAAATGTTCCAATCGCAAGCAAAAGTTAAATTAAATAAACAAAGGTTTAGATTATACTTAAAAACTAACATTCAAACACAAACATTCAGATATAACAATATGAAAAAATTTTGCGAAAAATGTTAAAAAACAATCAAAGAAAAACCTAAAAATAAAACGCGCGACACGCCACCACAGCACATCGCGCGATTTTAATAGTCAACACAAACTAAACGCAAAAACCTAAAGTCTAGGCAAATATTTCTCGAGTTCGTAAGGAGTTACTTGGCGACGATACTCTTCCCACTCTTTATGCTTGTTGCGCAAGAAGTATTCAAACGCATGCTCACCTAAAACGCTAGCTACAAAATCAGACTTCTCCATAATCTTCAAAGCTTCATCCAAAGACTCAGGAAGAGGCTGAATGCCCATAGCTTGACGCTCAGCATCTGTAAGCTCCCAAACGTCGTCGCTAGTAGGATCACACAAAGTCATTTGCTTTTCAATGCCATCTAAACCAGCAGCCAACAAAACAGAGTATGCAAGATATGGATTCGCCACAGGGTCGAGCGCGCGAAACTCCATACGGCAAGAATTGCCTTTGCCTGGCTTATATTGAGGCACACGCAAAAGCGCAGAACGGTTGCTATGACCCCAGCAAACATAGCTAGGAGCTTCCGCTCCACCCCACAAGCGCTTGTAAGAATTAACGTATTGATCTGTAACAGCGCAAATTTCTGCAGCATGATGCAAAATACCAGCCGCAAATTGGCGCGCAATAAGAGACATATTAAACTCTTGACCAGCCTCATAGAAAGCGTTTGAATCTCCTTCAAACAGGCTTAAATGCGTGTGCATACCAGAACCAGGCTGATCTGTAAGCGGCTTAGGCATAAAGCTGGCATACATTCCGCGCTCAAGAGAAATCTCCTTAACAACAGTGCGGAAAGTCATAATGTTATCTGCAGTAGTAAGAGCGTCTGCATATCTTAAGTCAATCTCGTTTTGACCAGGACCGCCTTCGTGGTGAGAATACTCAACAGAAATACCCATCTGTTCAAGCATGCTCACAGCACTACGACGAAAGTCCATTGCCGAACTTCTTGGAACGTGGTCAAAATACCCACCTTCATCAATAGGAACAGGCGCCTTAGACCAATCATCTTGCGCTTCAAATAAGTAAAACTCAATTTCTGGATGAACGTAAAAAGTAAAGCCTTTTTCTTTAGCTTTTGCGAGCGCAGTTTTAAGAACGTGACGCGGATCTCCAAGAGACGGCTCCCCATCTGGCGTTAAAACGTCGCAAAACATGCGCGCCGTGCCTTCTGGACCGCCATGCCATGGCAAAAGTTGGAAAGTCGAAGGATCTGGCTTAACAATCATATCGTCTTCTAAAACGCGAGTCATGCCTTCAATCGCAGAACCGTCAAAGCCAATACCCTCTTCAAACGCAGCTTCAAGCTCTGCTGGAGCAATAGCAACCGATTTAAGCGTTCCAAGAACATCCGTGAACCATAGTCGAATAAAACGAACGTCACGCTCTTCAACTGTACGCAAAGCGAATTCTTGCTGTCTATCCATATCTACAGTCCAATCAATTTAAGTGTGTAACTATGTGTTTTTCTCTCATACTCTTTAACTAATATTTAAGAGACTAATTATTATATTATCTCTTACTTTTCGCTTTTATTTAGCTTTATGAGCATGAATTTACTTATTTTTAATGTAACAATCTAATAGCAATCTAGTAGCAATCTATTTAACATAGACTACATCTTTTTGCCATATTTATAAAAAATCTCTTTGGCTTGATCATCGCTTAAATCATCTGTACTTGTAACTTCAATCCCAGATTCTTTAAGATCTTTAACACTTGAGTAACAAATCATAAGATCTTCAACACATCTAGCAGCCATTGCAAGAATCATAGGAGGAACAACGTCTAAAACGCCTCGATTGTATTCATAAACTTTTGCATCAATCTTATTAGCGCGATTTACCATTAGAACAGCAGGCATTCCACGAAAATAGTCGGTAAATTTTTTAACTGATTTTTCTGGATTGTCTTCGTCTAAATCACGTAAAACTGCGACTCCACCATTTTCGTCGTTAAAACAATCCGCATTAACTCCAGCCATTTTGCAAAAAGATGCAAGAAGCTCTCCTGGCTCTATAGCTGTTAAGAACAGCGCGCACTTTGCCTTTTTTCCAAGCAAACCTTGCAAATCTTCTTCAAAATCCGCTTGCTCAATCTTTTTTACAGCATCATCGATTGAATCACGATTTTGCTCTTCGCTAAACTCTTTTTCAAAACCAAGCAACGCGTCTTCCAGCTCTTTATCGGTAAAAGAAGTACGAACATCGTTAGAATCATTAGAACCAACGCCATTATTGCCATTAACGCCATTATTATTATCGCTAACGTTATTGTTTTTACTCAAATCGTCGTTATCTTTACACATATCTTTTACCTTCTAAATTAAAAAGCCTTGCTTTACTTGTTTTTACTTATCTTCACTTATCTTTACTTATAACTATCACTTCTTAAAACGCTTAAAATCACTCTAAATCACTCTAAGAATATTCTACGCGATTAGCTTATTTTAGGCGCTTATTTTAAGCACTTGGCAAGCAAGCTGGGCCAAACAATATTTTTAGCTCTGCAAAAAGTGACGTATCTCGCTTGACTCTAAATCTATCTCCAAAAGATAAGACTTTTGCGCACCCCTTAGAGTCAATCAAAGCAAGATTTACTTCGCAACAACCGGGATGCCTTGTAACAATGTTTTCAAGCTCTTTTATACGAGACTTTTCTAGCGCTTGCAAAGGCAAAACAATAGTTACAGGTTGAGCGTCTTCTGCCTCTAAGCTTGGAACTTCAAAATCCGTAGCTCTTAAAGAAACAGTTTCGTCTCGAACTTCTACCTGGCCCCTAATTCGCACAACTTGATCAATCGCAAGTTCTGCAGCAGAAGACTCGTAAACTTTGCCAAAGAACATGCATTGTATTGAGCTTTCCATGTCTTCAATAGTTACAATCGCCCAAGCATTACCTTTTTTAGACACTCGCCTATCTACGCTAGTAACAAGTCCTGCAAGAGTTACTTGTTGATTTTCGCTCATAGTTCTAGCACGGTTTAGAAGCTGCGCAATCGACATTTCTCTAAGACCAGCCAAAACAGCAGAAAGTCCACTCAAAGGGTGATCCGAAACATAAAGTCCAAGCATTTCTCGCTCAAAGTTTAGCTTCGTTTTTTTATCCCACTCTTCAACATCTGGAATATTGATTTGTGCGTCTCCAAGCTCGTTACTTGAATCATCCAAATCGGCAAAAAGGTCAAATTGGCCACCTGCCTGCTTTCGCTTAATAGAAATAACTGAGTCAATTAGTGGATTATAAACTTCAAAAAGTGCTCGCCTACAAGTGCTAATTGAGTCAAAAGCACCAGATTTAATAAGCGATTCAACAAGTCTGCGATTCAGAGATTCAAACGATACGCGATTTACAAAATCCTTAAAATCAACGAATTTTCCGCGCTCGCTTTCCCTCTCGCTAATAATATCGTTAACTGCTTTATCTCCAACGTTTCGTACAGCTCCAAGGCCAAAGCGCACAACATCTCCAACTGCAGAATATTCAAGAACCGACTCATTAATATCTGGTTGCAAAACGCGAATACCCATGCGTCGTGCTTCACCCAAGTAAAGTGCTGTCTTATCTTTATTAGTGCGCTCGTTTTGAAGCAATGCAGCCATAAATTCCACAGGATAATGCGTTTTTAAGTAAGCAGTCCAATAAGAAATCAAACCGTATGCAGCCGAGTGAGCCTTATTAAACGCGTAACCCGAGAATGGAACCAGAACATCCCAAACAGCTTGGGCAGCTTCTTCTGAATAACCATGTTCCTTCATGCCTTTAAAGAACGGTATTTTCTCTTTAGCTAGCACTTCTGGCTTCTTTTTACCCATAGCTCTACGCAAAACATCTGCCTTGCCAAGGCTGTATCCAGCTAAAATACGAGCAGCCGACTGCACCTGCTCTTGGTACACAATCAAACCATAAGTTTCGCCAAGAACATCTTTTAGTGGCTCCGCAACCTCTGGATGAATAGGCGTAATATCTTGCAAACCGTTCTTACGCTTAGCATAATTGGTGTGCGAATCCATATCCATAGGACCTGGTCTGTAAAGCGCAATCAAAGCAGAAATATCGTTAAAGTTATCTGGTTTTAGAGTGCGAAGAAGCGCACGCATACCGTCGGAATCAAGCTGGAAAACGCCTAAAGTATCTCCTCTTGCAAGAAGCTGATATGTTTCTTTATCGTCAAGCGGAATTTTAGTATAGTCAATAGGCTCTTTTCCATTATTTTCAACGTTTTTAAGAGTATCTCTAATAACTGTTAAGTTAGAAAGACCCAAAAAATCCATCTTAACTAAGCCAAGCGTTTCGCAAGTGTGATACTCAAAGGTAGTTGTAATCGTGCCATCAGTGCGCTCCAACAGAGGAGATGTATCTGTAATAGGCTCCGAACCCATAATCGTTGCACAAGCATGTACACCCGTTTGGCGAATCAGACCCTCAATACCCTTTGCTTCTTCTGTAATCCGCTTTGTATCTGGGTCGCTATCATACATCTCGCGAAACTCGCGAGCTTCCGCATAACGCTTTGACTTTTCGTCAAAAATATCGTGGAAACTCATATCTTTGCCGTTTTTTGGAGGCGGCAAAATCTTTGTAATTTTTTCTCCAACAGAAAACTCATAGCCCATTATTCGAGCAGAATCTTTAAGTGCTTGTTTTGTTTTAATTGTGCCATAAATCACGCATTGCGCTACTTTATCTTTTCCATATTTTTCGCCAACATATTCCAAAACTTTGGCTCTACCTTCTGGGTCAAAGTCAACGTCAATATCTGGCAAAGACACGCGCTCTGGGTTTAAGAATCGTTCAAAAATCAAGCCATGCTTCATTGGATCTAGTTCGGTAATGCCCATTGCATACGCAACCATTGCGCCTGCTGCACTTCCTCGGCCAGGGCCAACCATAACCCCATGCTCTTTTGCCCAATTAATATAGTCTGCAACAACTAAAAAGTAGCCACAAAATTGCATTTGGCATATAACGCCACACTCGTAGTCTGCTTGTTTTAAGACTTCAATAGGAACGTTTTTGTTATATCTGCGCTCTAATCCTTCTTCGACTTTTTTAAGAAATAGCGAAGTCTCATCCCAACCTTTAGGGCAGTCAAATTGCGGCATAAAAGCGCCATCTTCGCCGTCATCAAACATAACATTGCATCGGCGAGCAATCTCAAGAGTATTATCGCAAGCTTCTGGGAACTCCTTAAAAAGCTCACGCATTTGCTCAGCAGACTTCAAATAATAGCCAGAACCGTCAAACTTAAAACGATCTGGATCATCTAAGCGAGATCCAGAATTAATACAAAGCATTGCATCTTGCGCTTCGCGATCTTCTTCGTGCACATAGTGCAAGTCGTTAGTAGCAAGAAGAGGAGCATTCAACTTTTTAGCAATCTCAAGCAAATCTTTTGTAACGCGTGTTTCAATAGAAAGCCCGTGATTCATAAGCTCAATAAAGAAATTATCTCGACCAAAAATATCTTGGAACTCACCTGCAGCGCGTAAAGCCTCATCAAATTGACCCAAACGAAGACGCGTTTGAATAATTCCAGACGGACATCCAGAAGACGCTATAACACCTTTAGAATACGTTGAAAGCACATCTTTATCCATTCGAGGATATCGCATAACGCGACCTTCCAAATTGGCTATAGACGATGCTTTAAGCAAATTTGTTAAGCCTTCATCATTTTCGGCCCACATTGTCATGTGAGTAATCAAACCACCGCCAGAAACATCGTCGCTTCTTTGCGCGTCCGTTCCCCAATGAACTCGGCTTTTGTCTTGTCTGGCTGTTTCTGGAGTCACATAAGCTTCGATTCCAATAATCGGCTTAATCCCAGCTTTTACAGCCGTGCTCCACATCTCGTACGCGCCATGCATATTGCCGTGGTCTGTAATAGCAATAGCTGGCATACCCAATTCTTTTGCACTCGCTACTAGGTCTGGTATCTTTGAAGCACCATCCAAAAGCGAATAATGCGTGTGGTTATGCAAATGTACAAAGTTTGTTTCTGGCCTAGTCATGCTTGCTATTTTATAGATGCAATATGACCTGTTTTGCTAAATATGCTCGCTTTTATAATTGTCGCACGGCTTGTAAAGCGTGTTGCAAATCTAGCGGATACTTCGATTCAAGCTTAACTAATTTTCCTGTTCTAGGATGCTTAAATTCTAGCTTAGTTGAGTGAAGCCATTGGCGTTGTAACTCTAGTTTTTCTGCGAGCTTTGGGTTTGCTCCATACATTTTATCCGCCACTAATGGATGGCCAATCGAAGAAAAATGCACGCGTATTTGGTGAGTTCTACCCGTCTCTAAATTTACGCTAACTAAAGTTGCAATTCCAAAGCGCTCCAAAACATCCCAATGTGTTACAGCTGGCTTGCCATTTTTGGTTACAGTAAACCTAAAGTCAGATACTTTCGACCTTCCAATCGGAGCTTCAATAGTCGCTTTGTTTTGCTCCAAATTTCCTTGCACTAATGCCGTATAAGTTTTTTTAACACTATGACTAGCAAATTGCTGCTTCATCTTTTCGTACGCAAAATCCGTTTTGCAAACGAGCATAAGGCCGCTTGTTCCAACGTCTAACCTGCTTACGATTCCTTTGCGTGATTCGTCGCAAAGCGTTGTGTTTATTTTAATTCCAGCGTCTTCTAGACATTCTGGAACAGTAGGCCCGTTCCACCCTTTTGCTGCGTGAGACGCAACAGAAACAGGCTTGTTTATTACTACAACATCGTCATCGTTATATACGATTTCCAAATCGCATATAGAAGGCTTACTTTGAGCATTACTGGAAGAATCGCGAGCACTAGCACAATCGCAAGCACAATCGTCTTCTTTATTTACAACAATCACATCTGATTCTTGCAAAATAGACGATTTTTGCGACTTTCTATTTAAGATTTTTGCTTTGCCACTATCGATTAGCGATATTGCGTTTGCACGCGATACTCCCATAAGCTTCGACAAACATACGTCGAACCTGCATCCTGCAAATTGACTCGTAACTGTAAAACGAATATCACTCATCAGCGCGCTCTATAAGAGGAATCCCAATCAAAATAAGGCATATAACTGCGATTCCTGCAAACATAAGCTCAATATCTGCAACATTTCCAACGGACCATCCGTAGTTTATAAAATCTACGACTTTTCCGTTCAAAAAGCCCTGAGCATATTGCGCTCTATCAATAAGATTTCCAAAAGCTCCAGCAAAAGCTAAAGCAAGCGCAATAGTCCAATATAAGGATTTTGTGTGCTTAATAACAGCAGTCATAGCACCGCAAGCAGCGCAAGCTAACACGCTAATAACCCAAGTAAAAGAAGAGCCTAAGCCAAAAGATGCTCCAGGATTCCTAACAAGAGTAAAAGAGAGCAAGTGTGGAAGAATCTCAATGTTTTTTCCACCACTAAGCGCTGCTAAAGCCCAAACTTTTGTTACTCGGTCTAAAACCACGCCAATAAAAGCAATCAGTGCAAAAACGGCTGCGCGATTACGCAGCCGTTCTACACGCACATAACTATGCGTCAATGTATTTTCCAATCTAAAGGGATTTAGTAAATACTACTAAATACTAGTAAATACTACTTATCCTGCTTATCTTGATTTTCCATAGATGTATACGTGTTTTCGTCGGAAACTTGAGCAACAAGCTGACCCAAGAAGTCGGTCAAGCGAGTACGATACTCAGTTTCAAACTGCTTAAGGCTTTGAATGTTTCCTTCAATAACCTTAGTTTGCTTCTCGAGATTCTCACGTACTTGGCGAGCATATGCGTCTGCAGAAGTGCGAGTAGTGGAATCGTAATCCGCAGCTCTGTGCTGAACTTCTGCTTCGTATTGATCAGCTTGATCGTGAGTTTGCTTGGAGTAGTCATCCGCAGCTTGACGAACCTTGCCCGAGTAAGCGTCTGCCTCGTTGTGAGCACGAGCCGCATAAGCATCGGCATCTCCGCGAGTACGCACCGAATAATCATCCGCATCCCCGCGAGTTTGCTTATTGTATTCGTCAGCCTCGCTGTGCGTGCGACCAGAGTATTCGTCTGCCTTGGCAATTATCTCGTTATAGCGTGCCTGGCTTTCTTCAACAATCTGCTGAGCCTTTGCCTTGCCCTTGTCTACGTATTGATCGTGCAATTGCATTGCAAGAGTCAACATAGCAGTAGCACGCTCTGGCTCCGAGCCCTGAGCTTCCGCACCAGCGCCTGCAATCTTTTGCAAGCTACCAGTTTCTGTGCTTGGTTCCATCTTAGAAACTTGCTCGCGAAGCTGTTCTTCTCGCTTATGCGATTCTTCGAGCTGCTTGTTAAGATCTTGAACCTTAGCATTTTCTTGCTGAGTTACAACAAGCTGCTGGCGAACCTCTTCTAGCTCACGACCCAAGTTTTCGCTGCTTGCACGGAAGTCATCGCGCTCGCGCGTAACGTTTTCAAGCTCTTCTTGAATCTTCTTATCAGCGTCTGCCTTAGCATTATCTGCATTTGCAGCTTGAGCGGTAAGCTGATCTACTTGAGCACCCAATCCATCCAGTTGCTCCTTAAGCTGCTGATTTTGCTCGCTCAATGCACGGTTGTTTTCTTCCGCTTCCTTAAGCTTTGCTGCAAGATCGTTATCACTCTTGCTTGCATTGCTGGATGCTTCTCGCAAATCATTATTTTCTTTAGTTAAAGATTCAACCTGATTTGTTAAGTCTGCAATCTTATTGTTTAAGCTAGCAACATCAGCGCCAAGAGACTGCGTAGAAGCCCCGAGTCCTTGCACGGCCTGCTGACCAAGCGCTTCGATTGTTTCTGTAACCTGATCTAAAAAGTCATCAACTTCGTCAACGTCATAGCCTCCCTTGAATCTAACGATCTGGAAGGTATGCTCGCGAATGTCTTTAGGCGTTAACAGAGCCATAATGCATTACACCTCACTTTTGGGCGCGCAGCCCTTTTGATATATCTCTTCGATGCTATCACGTCCATAGAAAAAATTGTGTAAAAAGTAATTATTTTTTACGAAATCTGCCAATATTTTATTATTCAGACTTATTTTTATTATGAAGACTTACGTTTAGTAAATGTTTAGTAAATAATGTGATTAATAGATAATAATACGAACATCGTTTAAAAATAGTGGCGATTGCGCGCGTATAGTGAACATTCTTAAAGTCTTAATAAAACAAAAATCTTAATAAATCATAGATAAAATCACTTGTAAAACAATTATCAAAAAGTAAACAACCATAAAACTTACGTCTAAACTTATGTTACCAAGCCTTACGGGTGGTATGAATCTACGCGCAAATCTTAAAAGCGGTTCCGTTAAATAATATATGATTTGAGCAAATTTTCTAACAATCGCATTTGGCCTAAATGAATGGAATACGATTGGAATCCAGTCTAAAATTGCGCGAATAAATAGCACTGTTAAGTATGCGCTTAGAAAAAGATTAATGATTAATATTAAGCTGTTAAAAATCATAAACTCACTTCCGTAAATAAACTTTCTTAAAACAATCACAAGTAAACAATCATCACAATAAAAGTTAAGAAGATTTTTGTTATTAGATAATTTTTATTCGATAATTGATATTAGATAATTTAAGGCAGAAATCTCAAAGAGACTCTGCCTTAAATCTAAATAACGCATAAAGCAAATGCTATAAGCGGTCTTTGTTACTAAGCTTGTATCTTTACGAGAACAATTCTCTAGCAGAACCGCCATTAGGAGCGTCTTCAACCTTTATGTTTACTTGCGAAGGACTTAGAAGAAACACTCTTGGCGTTACTCGCTCAATAGATCCACGAACACCAAACACAACTCCAGCAGAAAAGTCAACAATGCGATACGCAACAGATTCACTAACACCAGTAAGATTCAAAACAACTGGAGTTCCATCTCTTAACGCACGCCCAACTAATTGAGCATCGTCATAAGACTTTGGATGAATCGTTGTAATGCGACTCATGCGGACTGCTCCAGCACGAGAAGCAGTGCCATTACCCAACTGCGATTCTGAATTATGCAGACTTATAGGAGCAACGTTGTGATCGTTGTCAAACGAAGTTTCTTGCGCTTGAGAATCAACGAAATCATCGTCGTCTTGAACATCACTCATGCCTACGTAAGACATCATGTTCTTCATAAAGCCAGCCATTAAGCTGCCCTCCTATCGCTATGCTTAACGTAGAAAATCAGGAATATCCAATTCGTCTGGTTCGTCTTGAGGCTTATCTTTAGCAGCCGATGCTTGATAATTCTGGCTTGGAGCAACAGAATCAAACATGGAAGAAACAGGATGTGAAGATTCTTCAGCAACAACAGGCTTTGCAGGAGATGCGACTGGAGTTGTTGACTGAGCTGGGGCAACAGAATCAACTCCTGCTTGCATATCTACAAAAGCACCAGCCTTATCGTCTTCCACCTTAGGGTGGGAATCAAAACCAGCGGCAATAACAGTAACGCGAACTTCGTCTCCGTAAGAATCGTCCAAAGAAAGACCCCAAATAATCTGGGCTTCTGGATGAATTGCCTTGCGAACAAGTTCTGTTGCAGCACTTGCTTCTTGCAACTTCAAATCGCTTGGACCTGCAATATTAATCAAAGCACCGTGAGCACCCTCAATGCTCTCTTCAAGCAATGGGGAGCTAATAGCAATTTCAGCAGCTTGAGTAGCTCTGTCTTCTCCCTTTGCAGCGCCAATTCCAAACAGCGCGGTTCCCGCACCACGCAAAACGGCGGTAACATCCGAAAAATCAACATGAATATAAGAATTCATGGTAATCAAATCGGTAATACCTTGCACGCCTGCAAGCAATGCGGTATCTGCCGTCTTAAAAGCTTCAATAATTCCGATAGTTCGATCTGAAATTTCCAACAAACGATCGTTTGGAATAACAATCAAAGCATCGACTTCTTTACGAAGATTTTCAATACCAAGTTTTGCCGATGCAGCACGCTGAGGGCCTTCAAACCCGAAAGGACGCGTAACTACTGCGATTGTTAAAGCACCTTGCTGGTGTGCAGCTCGCGCAACTATTGGGCTTGCACCTGTACCAGTTCCACCGCCCTCGCCGCAAGTTACGAACACCATATCGGCGCCCTTTAATGCTTCTTCAATGTCGGATTGATGATCTTGTGCAGCTTTTGCACCCTTTTCTGGATCAGCACCAGCACCGAGACCACGACTTGAAGCATCAGATAATGAAATCTTTACATCAGCGTCGGAACGCAACAAATCCTTAGCATCAGTGTTGATAGCTACGAATTCTACGTTCTGCAAACCCTCGGTGATCATTCGGTTGACGGCGTTACCACCGGCTCCACCGACGCCGACTACCTTGATTATGGTTTTGTCGTTGAAATTGTCAGTCTGGGCAATCTCGCTCACCGTTGTCTCCTGTCACTCACACGCACGTTTTACGCAATACTTTAGCGCAAAACGCTCGATAATGGCGACGTTTTACAAATAAAAACTTAAAAAATGTCACCGATTCGATAATACACCGTGCTATACGCAAATATTTAAGGCGTTTTATCAACAAAAGTTTGGAACATTAAGCAATAGTTTAGACGCCATTTTTAACAGCCACTAAACCCTAGAAAACTCTAGAAAAACGCTAGTAGCTAGCATCCATTGGATCATTGCCAAAAAGCTCTTTGCGCTCCTCGCTAGTAGTAATTCTTGAATCCAACCAGCCATATGGCAAATGAACTTTTTTAGCAAAACGAACTCGACCACGCGGCGTGTCTAAAATCTGCTCAGGAAGCTTAAGTGACGAATCTAACGCATCAATATTGCGTTGAACGTCATCAATAGACTCGCATTCCATAAAGCTTTTGCGAGTTCCTCCTCCAACTGGGAAGCCTTTCAAATACCAAGCAATATGCTTTCGCAAGTCATGAACTGCCATTCGCTCATCGCCATCATAAAAGTCAACAAGAAGCTCCAAATGCCTTAAAATCACCTTGCAAACTTCGCCAAGACTTGGATTAACACGATTATCGCTGCCATTGCAAGCAGAACGAATATCTGCAAAAATCCAAGGACGCCCCTGGCAGCCTCTACCAATAGCAACGCCTGCACACCCTGTTTCTTTAAACATTGCAAGAGCGTCGTCCGCGCCCCAGATATCACCATTGCCAAAAACAGGAATATCTAAAGCCTCTACAAGCTCGCCAATACGGCTCCAATCGGAATGACCACCATAATATTCTGCAGTGGTACGCGCATGCAAAGTAACAGCCGCACAACCCTCTTCTTGCGCAATATGGCCAGCTTGCATAAAAGTCTCGTGAGCTTCGTCAATTCCAACACGGAATTTAGCTGTAACAGGAATTCCCGCTGGATTACACACGCTTACAACGCGATGTAAAATCTCTTGAAGCAAATCTGTTTTCCAAGGAAGAGCAGAACCGCCGCCGCGCCTTGTAACTTTAGGAACTGGGCAGCCAAAGTTTAAGTCAACGTGATCTGCCATATTTTCGTCAACAACAATTCGAGCAGCTTGCTCCACAATTAAAGGATCTACTCCGTAAAGTTGCAAGGAGCGCACTTTCTCGCTAGGCGCAAAACGGCATAAACGCAAGGCTTTTGGATTTCTTGCGACTAGTGCGCGTGCAGTAATCATTTCTGCAACATACAAGCCATCTGGCCCGTACTCTCGGCAAATCACGCGAAAAGGCCAGTTAGTAATACCAGCCATTGGAGATAAAACAACAGGAGTTGCAATATGAATTTTCCCTAAATCCACTGGTTTAATAGAAAAATCCATATTGCTTTAACTCCGTTCACTTTAATATATTTTTGCTAGCGATTTTATGCGACTTTTTACTAGCGACTTTTACTAAATACTTATTAGTACAATCCGCCAGCTTGAGCAATCTTTACAGGCTGCGACTCGTCAACGCCGCCTTCCTTAGAAACATCCACACCGCCATCTGCAGCGCGAGTTCCAACAATCTCTACAGGACCTTGCGGATACTTAACGCGCTTTTCATTAATGCGGCTTGCTACGTAATCTGCAACCTTATCTAATGAAACACGCTCTTGTTGCATAGTGTCGCGCTCGCGAATTGTAACAGCGTGATCTTCCAAAGTATCGAAGTCAACTGTTACGCACAAAGGAGTACCAATCTCGTCTTCGCGGCGATAGCGGCGACCAATAGCGCCAGCCTCATCGTAGTCAATAACCCAATCATGCTGTCGAAGATCCGCAGCCAAATCTTGAGCAACCGATTGTAATTCTGGCTTCTTGCTCAATGGCAAAACAGCAGCCTTAACAGGAGCCAAACGAGGGTCAAGTCTAAGAACAGTGCGCTTATCCACTCCACCCTTAGTGTTTGGAGCCTCGTCAACGTCGTAAGCATCAACCAAGAACGCCATAAGCGAGCGCGTAAGGCCAGCAGCAGGCTCAATAACGTAAGGCACGTACTTTTCGCCAGTTGCCTGGTTAAAGTAGCTCAAATCCTCGCCAGAATGCTTAGCATGAGCAGACAAATCGTAGTCGGTACGGTTTGCAATGCCTTCAAGCTCTCCCCAGTCAGATCCTTGGAATCCGAATTTGTATTCAATATCTACAGTGCGCTTGGAATAATGGCTTAGCTTCTCTTTAGGATGCTCATACATGCGCAAATTCTCTGGCTTTACGCCCAAATCAACATACCAATTTACGCGAGTGTCAATCCAATATTGATGCCAAGCTTCGTCGGTTCCAGGCTCTACGAAGAACTCCATTTCCATCTGCTCAAACTCGCGAGTGCGGAAGATGAAGTTTCCAGGCGTAATCTCGTTACGGAAAGACTTACCAATGTTTGCAATGCCGAATGGCGGCTTTTGACGCGTAGAAGTCATAACGTTCTTAAAATCAACGAAAATACCCTGCGCTGTTTCTGGTCGCAAGTAATGCAAGCTGTTTTCGTCTTCTACTGGCCCCAAATGCGTGCGAAGCATCATGTTAAAATCGCGAGGCTCCGTCCAATTTCCGCGAGTACCGCAATCTGGGCAAGCAATGTCTTTTAAGCCATTCTCTGGCATCTTGTCGCCATGCTTTTCGGCATAAGACTCTTCCAACTTATCTGCACGATGGCGCTTATGGCAATTCAAGCACTCAATAAGAGGATCGTTGAATACAGAAACGTGACCAGACGCAACCCAAACTTGAGAAGGCAAAATAACAGACGTATCTACGCCAACAACATCGCCACGAGTAGTGACCATATAACGCCACCATTCGCGCTTAATATTATCTTTTAATGCAACGCCCAAAGGGCCATAATCCCACGCGGAGCGAGTTCCGCCGTAAATCTCTCCAGCTGGGAACACAAATCCACGACGCTTAGCCAGCGACACAACTTCATCAAGTTTTGAAACAGCCACAATACACCTTTTTCGTAAATCTAGAAAATTCGGGTGAAACGGTGTTTATTATAGAAAAACCCTGTGACGCTAATAGAAACGTATAAAGCTACATATATAAGCTAAGCGAATACAATAAAGTGTAAGCATAATTTTGAACACACATTTGCATTTTGAAAGGATCTAAAATGAGCGAAAACAATGTTGAAAAGACTAACGATAACAAGACTTGCGATACTTGCAATAACAAAAATTCCCACAAAACTAATACAGTTGCAGCATTATGCATTGCTCCTAGCGGAGTTGGCGAAGAACTTAGCGAATACGTAGCAGATTGCGTTAAAGTGATTCGTGATTCTGGATTAAAAAACGAAACAAACGCAATGTTTACAAACATCGAAGGCGAATTCGACGACGTTATGCGCGTTGTAAAAGACGCAACTATGGTTCTTGTTGAAAAAGGCTACCGCACAGGCGTTATCTTAAAACTAGACATTCGCCCTGGTTTTAGCGGTCAAATCGACGCAAAAGCTGCTCTTGTAGACAAGATTCTTGAAGAACGAAATAAAGAAAAATAAAACTAAAATCAAATAATCTCAAAACTCAACAAAGTTATAACAAAACAAAAGAAAGCAGGAATTTATGCTGCAACTTACGGCAGTTCAGAAAATATTGTCCGATTTAGATAAAACCCAAGCAGAACGAGAAAGACAATACAAATACTTTCATCAACATCCTGAACTGTCAATGAAAGAAGATCATACAGCTCAAACAATTATTGATATTCTTAGCAAAGCTGGGATTGAAACAAAGCGAGTTGGCAAAACAGGCGTTGTGGCAGAGATTAAAAACGGCGAAGGTCCTGTTGTTGCTATGAGAGCGGATATTGATGCGCTTCCAATTAAAGAAAATTCAGGAAAAGATTACAATTCAACAGTTAGCACGCAAGACGAAAATGGCAAAACGGTCGGAGTTTCACACGCTTGCGGTCACGATTTTCATATTTCCAGCCTACTTGGTGCCTTGAAGGCTTTTAACAAGCATAAAGATGCTTGGAGAGGAACGTACATTGGCGTTTTTCAGCCTGGAGAAGAAACAGCTCAAGGCGCAAAAAGCTTGGTTGAAAATGGCATTACACGCATTATTCCAAAGCCTGACGTTTACCTTGGTCAGCATGTGTTGGGCGCTATTCCTGCAGGAACAGTTGGTATTCGATCGGGCGCGTTCTTAACTACTGCAGCTTCGATTCGTGTGCACATTTTTGGTAAAGGTTCACATGGTTCTATGCCTGAGTTGAGTGTTGACCCAGTGATTGTTGCTTCGTCAATTGTGCTTAAATTGCAAACGATTGTGTCTCGCGAACTTGCAGCTAAAGATTACGCAATAGTTACAGTCGGCGCAATAAACGCTGGAAGCAAGTCAAACATTATTCCAGACGATGCGGAACTTTTGATTAATACTAGAACATACAGCGAAGATACTCAAAAATTTGTTCACTCTGCTATTGAGCGAATTGTGCGCGGAGAGTGCGAGCTTGCAAGATGTCCTAAGAAACCAGAATTTACATACTATGACCGCTATCCGCTTACGAATAATGATCAGAATTCATCTTTGCGCGTGCGTAAAGCTTTTGATGAATACTTTGGAGAAGACTCTGTAAATATTTCGCGCGCTTCTGCTTCAGAAGATTTTTCTATAGTCGCGAACGCTTTCAATACACCTTACGCATACTGGGGATTAGGTGGATTTGAAGACATGAAAAATGCTCCAGGAAACCACAATCCAGCTTTTGCTCCAGATTTGCAACCAACTCTAAATCGTGGACTTGAATCAGCTGTTGTTGCAGCTTGTGCATGGCTAGCTTGCGACTAATAAATTAATTCTACTAACAGATAAGTTTAAGCGGTTTTTACGCCACCAAATCTGCGGTCGCGATGCGCATAACGGTCGATTGACCTCCACAACGCTTCGCGACCATAATCTGGGAAGAGTTCTGGCACAAAATCAAGCTCCGCATAAGACGCCTGCCAAGGCAAAAAGTTGCTAGTGCGCTGCTCTCCCGAAGTGCGAATCACAAGATCACAATCTGGAATATCTGGATTATACAAATGTTCTGCAATCATCTTCTCGCTAATGCGATCGCCCTTAATTTTGCCGCTTTTAACTTCCCTAGCAATTGCCGCGCAAGCGTCTGCGATTTCCGCGCGACCACCATAGTTTAAGCAAAAAACAACGTCAATCGTAGTGTTATTTTTTGTGATTTCTTGAGCTTTTTCCAACTCGTCAATAACAGACTTCCACAATTTCGGCCGTCTTCCAGCCCAGCGCACGCGCACTCCCCACTCATTCATTTGCGCAACTCTGCGGTGAATAATATCTCTAGAAAATCCCATCAAAAAATGCACTTCTTGAGGAGATCTCTTCCAATTTTCAGTAGAAAACGTGTACAAGCTTAAGTAGCGAACACCTGCTTCTATGGCTCCTGCAATAGTGTCAAAAACCACTGGTTCCGCCGCTTTATGCCCTTCAGTGCGAATCATTCCGCGCTCTTTAGCCCATCTGCCATTGCCGTCCATAATCACGCCTACATGGCGAGGAACTTTACCTTTAGGAAAATCTGGCACACGGCTAGGATCACTAAATGGAGCCGCTGGAATATTTAACGAAGTGTAGTCAACGTTTTCAAAACTCATAGTTAAAATCTAACAACCCCATTGAACGAATAGCTAAAGCGTTTTGCAAAGCTTGACTAAAAAGCGCACTAAAAAGCACACTAAAAAGTCCGCTATATTTTTTGCAAAACTTCTGTTAGATAATTCAAATATCTTTTCCCAAAGCAAGATTTGTACCATCTAGCATGCTCTAAGAATCCAGTATCGTAGCCCCAAATCTTAAAATCGTAAGATCCATTTGACTTTAAGTAATAGTCTACAAATTCTACGCATTGCTCGATTTGACTTACAGATAAAACAAGCGGAAGCAGCTCTTTTTCAACATCTGTTAACGGTCGAACGCTAGCATATCCTTGCAAAATTGCTTCTGCTAAGTCCGTTCTAAATGAATCTTTTTTGCCATTCGCAATATCTACCCATTGAATTGTGTTGCGTTCTAAAGTCATTGCCAAATCGTAGATTGCTGTGTTTTTATACGCCATTCCAAAATCAAACACTGCACTTGGAGCGCTACCTTCCCACATAAAATTAGATATATGCGGATCTCCATGAGTCCACTGCTTTTTTAGATTCGCATACCCCAAATCGTAAATTTTTTTGCATGTTGGAGCAAATTCACTTAAATCTTTTACAAAATCACGATTCTGCTCTTTTAAGAATTTCGCTAAATCAGGTCTATTTTCCAACCAAACTTCTGCAGCTTTTTGCACATCTTCGCTTGCACAAAGACTAAATCTTGATTGAAAAGCGTTGATTTCCTTAGGATTTGGCTCGTCAAAACTTTGCGAAGCTAAGGCGATTTTTGCCATCATTACTCCAAGATTTTTGGCTTCTTCACACGTTTTAGGCGGATCCCAAGTGTACGCGTCTTTGTATCTATCTTCTCCGCCAGCTTTTAAAGTCACTTCGTAAGCGCAATCACCTATTACAAGAAGAGTGCCGTCTACGTAAATATCGCCAGAAGTATCGTCACAAGTATCGCCAGAAGCATTCTTTTCTAAACCTAAAAACTCGCTATTTTTGTTAAAATACAAGTACTTTGGCGTGCTTATTTTGTCTTGTAAAAGATGCTCCGCAAAACGATGATACGGCCTAATTGTGCTTGCTTGCCTAACTTTTGTGCTGCATCTTTTAATATAAACGTCCAAACTTTGCGATTTCTTTGACGAATCATCTTTGTAATGCACACGAATCAATGAACCTGCAGCCATTGGACGCAAACTATGACTTAAAACGCAATCAGCTTCTAGCGGATCCTCTAAAAGAGAACACACAATATTTGCCTCATCTAAATCAACATTTGCCCATCTTTGAGCAACAATATCTAGCTGAGGGTCGTTGCTTTCGTTTTCCATATTCGCTCCAATTATTGCCACAGGTTCATTGAATTGTGATATTTATTTGCGATTGTAATTGCGTTTGCAATCGTTATTATGCTTGCGATTCAAGCACATGCTGGCCGACTATTCTGGCAAATACTCGTTTGTTACACATCCGCTTTCTAGGCTCTTTAGCGCGCAATCAAGAGGCACACTTAAGTGGCCATTTTCACCCATCCAACGAGTGTAGTTTTCCACCAAAGCCATGTCTGCTGTACCCCAACGACCATTCTTGTCGTACCAAGACGGAATCACTTCGTCTAGCGAGGCGCGCAAAGCCTCTGGGCTAATATGGCAAAGCGCATTTTGCAAAGCATCAACGCCAGCCTGCGGGTCTTTTCCTGCAAGTTCATAGCCCTTAACTGTTGCGCTTGCAAAGTTGCGTATTAATTGCGGATTTCGCTCAATCATCTCTTGGCGAGCGCAAACATAGTAAGAATGATGAGGCGCTACGCCAATAGAATCGAATGGAAGAACAACAACTTGGTCAAATGGAAGCGAACCCTGGTATGGCTCCCACCAAGCTACGTTAATAAAAGCGTCGCACATTCCGCGCTCTACTGCTCGAATGTCTGGCTCCCATGGGCCTGGATCAATTGTAATCAGCTTGCTAAAATCGCCTCCGTCGGCAGCAACCGCCTGCTGAAGCTCTGTGTATAAGCGCTTAACGCCCATAGGGATTACTACGCGCTTTCCTTCTAGATCTTTGAATCGCGTAATGCCAGTGTTTTTATTTGTTATGATTCCGCCAATTTGCGATTGATTCATTACAGCAAATGACGTTAGCTTGTTTGAGCCATTTTGATGAGCCAAAAGCTGATTTAAGCGAACAAGAGCTATATCTACTTCTCCACGCTCCAAGCATGCTGGAACATCTCCGCGCTCCGTATCTGTGCTTGTAAACTCTACATCTAATCCGTATTGCGCATATAATCCGCGCTTTCTTGCAAGATACATACCTGCGTGATTCGTCCATGGATGCACATATTCAAGACGTACTCTTAGCATACTAACTCCTTTGTTTTATAGTGATTTGTGATTTTATTTTGACTTTTATTTGCGACTTTTGCGCGCTGCTAACTTGCGACTTTATTTGCCACTTTTATTTGCGACTTTACAAAAGTGGGCGAGGTAATTCCCCGCCCACAAATCAAATCTTACTAGCAAAAGTTAAGACTTAAGCGCGTACTTCTTTGCCAGAAGCAAAACGGCTCAATGCGCCAGTAGCAGCAATACCCTTGTACAAGTACCACATAACTACACCACCAATTACAGCACCAGAAATCATGCTGCAAAGTGTGTGAATCATCATGAATGCGCCGAAGATTGGAACACCTGCGTAGTAGAACGGATAGGTTGAAACGATTCCACCCAAACCAGCTAACGCGCCAGAAAGTGCAGTCAAACCAACGTTCCACTTGCGATACATAACAAACAAGAATGCAAACTCAGCGAACAAGCCCTGAACAAAACCAGGAAGAACGGTACCAATACCGCCCCAGTGGCTACCAACAGTCAACTCAACCATTGCAGCAATAAACTCGCCGAATAGTGCAGCGCCTGGCTTGCGAACCATAATAGCAGCTAAAGGACCAGCGAAGTAGAACAAACCATAGTACAATGCGCTAACGCCTGGAACTGGAATAAGCTTAAGAGCAGCAGAAATAGGCTCACTAATCAAGCCGATGCCCCAGAAGATAATACCAGAAGCTACAGCAATAACAACCGTGAGCGTAACATCGGCTACGTTCCAACGCAAGGATGGACGCACGGTCTCTTCTTCAACAGATGTACCCATTAGGGTCTCCTTTCATCTTTAACCAATCAAACAAAGGCGACCCTGCAGAAAACTCCGTACGTCGGCATTACCCGATTCACGTTAAACGGTTAGACAGTAATCTTCTCAGCTCTTAAAAGAGCACCCGTGCCTGATATCATTCATATTGCATCAGACAGCGAGGACAAATTTTATAAAATTCAAACATAAAATTAACAAAATCGCTCATTAAGATAATAGAAACTCTAATCAAAATACAGCGAATTAGAATTTTTTTCGCTTAAACGCATAGATCTAATAGGCTTTTCTAACCAATATTCACACCATTGTTCAACACATTTAGATGTTAAATCGTCTATACTTGTTCCGTCTAAATTTTGCCAATCGCCATTAATTAATGAAATCATTTGAAAACGCGCTAGATCATTGCACTTAATAGACTCTAAAGCATGATCTTTAGAGCACATAACTCCACCACTAGCTGCCGAAAAATAGTCTAAATCATTGCGTGTTGAACAAATAACGCACTCATTTAACCTAGGAGACCATCCAGCTAATTGCAATGCTCTTAAAACGTACGAAAGCGCGATTGATTCAGCACTATGCAAACTTTTAGAAAGAGCAGACAAAGCAGCTATAAGAAGATTGTATTGTGAGCAAGAATCCGAATATTGCGAACAAGACGAGACTAAATCGTCTGCAATCTCTGCAATCATGCTAGCGCAACTATACAGATTGTAATCCGCACAAATGCTACCAGCATAAGGCGAGACTAAAACCGCTTGAGAAATAACATCAAAAGTTTTGCCAGTTGCAAAAAGTGCATTAACACGCATAAATGGCTCTAAGCGCCCACCAAATCTAGATTTTAACCGCCTTACACCTTTTGCAACAGCTCGAACCTTGCCATGCTTTTTAGTGAGCATAACAATAACTCGATCAGCTTCCCCAAGAGGAAAAGTCTTAAGAACAACAGCTTCATCGTTATATAACGGCATTAATCAATAACTCTTAGCTTGTATAATCCCTAAATCTAAGTGAAAAATAGATTATTAATTATGATTTGGGTTTACAAATCCGCCAAAATTAGATTCGCCAGTATCGTCAAAATCATCTGAATCATTATTTGCTTCGCGAGAAGAATCTTCAACCGAAGTGTCAAAATGGTTCATAACAGGGAACGAAAGATCTGGAATATCTAAATTAAGACTTTGCGAAGGCTCGAACTTAGGCGAAGCAAGAAGTGAAAGATTCAAATCTCCAATGGATTTAGAATCATTTACATTGTTATTACTTGCATTGTTAGCATTTGCATTATTTACACCATCAGCATTCGCACTAACAACATTCGCGCTATCTTCCTTCTTTTCTGCATCTTTAACTTTTCCAAAATCATTATTGTTAGTAGCAAAATTGTTGGAAGCAGCATTAGGAGCATAAGACGGAGGGAATGCTGGAGGCATAACAGTAGACGCTTGCGACATTTCGTCGTCTGTATCGTCACTAGCTTCAACACTCGCAGAGTGAGGAGTAAAAATCGCCTTCTGTGCATGATGCTCAACAGGAATAGATGGAGGAATTGCTGGAGGCATTAATGGAGAGGGAGCTGGAACTGCCTTAGGTTCAACAGCACTAGGCGCAACAACACTAGGTTCAACAACACTAGGCGCAGAAGATGTTTTAGAAACAACATTTTCTTGTAAATCATTATTAGACTTAGCAGAAACGCCAAAATTAGCAGAATCAACAGAATCACTAGAATCGAAGTCTGTATACTTAGCAACTCGATCATAAGACTCAAGTCTGCTTAATAAGCGAACGCAAGCATTTAGATAATAGTCCACCTGACGCTCGTCATATCCTCGTTTTCCAGAACGTTGAGTAAACAGAACATTAGAAACAAACATTGCGTCAATTTTGTCTAAATCACTTAAACTGCTTCCCCAAACTGGATTATATCCAAGAAGAACAGCAATCTTATCTAGCGACTTATTTACAACATTGTCTACTTGTTTTTTATCGTAAGAAGGCTTACGCGATTGCGCGGAATCAAAGCGCATTTTATAATCGCGCTGGGAATGAGAAAGCAAAACTCTATATTCTTCGTCTGCTTGTGCCTTCCAAACAATCTTGCCGAGATTAGAAATCTCGTACTGCGTAGTCTTATCTACAACTGCACGCTCTAATCTAGAAAGAGCAGCATCTACTTGAGGAATAGCATATCCTTCATCTTCTAAATCGAAAGATACGTCTTGAATATCTTTTTGAGTAAGACTAATGTCGCTAGATTCATACAAAGAATGAGCACGCTCAAGAAAATCATTAACTTGCTCTACGCTGTAACCCTTCTTGCGCTTACCTACACGCTCAATACCCGAAGAATTACGCGCGGTATCAGGTTTACTCGCCATAAACAATAGACCTCCTGAACAGATTCGTATTCAATACACTTTACGCGATTGTTAAGACGCATAAACAAAAAACACGCAAAACACGCAAATGATATATGCGCAAAACACGCCTAAAACACAAATCAACGTTCTAGTACACACCATACTGTATCTTGTTTCAAGCGGGCGATTAGCTCAGCTGGCTAGAGCGCCACCTTTACACGGTGGATGTCGGGGGTTCGAGTCCCTCATCGCCCACTTTCCGCTTTACAAGTTCTTAAAGAATCTAGATTCTTCCCAGCCTTTATTTTTACTAACGCTTTGTATGCGTCATCCAATGTTTTTACGCTTACAACTTTTAAGCCTTGCGGAATATTCCCAACAACTTCATTGCAATTGCTGTTTGGCGCTAAGAACCATTTAGCTCCGTCTCTTTTTGCAGATATCATCTTTAATCGAATACCGCCAATTGGACCAACTTTCCCAGAGTTATCAATGGTTCCCGTTCCAGCGATTATTTTCCCACCAGCCAAATCTGTGTTTGTAAGCTTGTTCAAAATACCCAAAGCGTACATCATGCCTGCAGAAGGTCCACCAATATCGTCTATATGCAACTTAATTTTTACGTTTTTTACATTCACATTAAGATGCTTCTTCGCATAATCCAAAGCCGACACTTGCGCAGAAGATTGCGAAGAAGCCATTTGCTTATTTGTTTCTTTCTTATAATCGCTTGCGTTTTGATTTACTGGAACAAGAACTTCTCTAGGTAAAACTTGCTTTTTAGAATCAAACCAAGATGCAATCGCATATATATTTGGAATCTCGTAACCTGGTATTCCAGACGTATTTACTGTTACTAAAAGAAGCTTTCCACTTTTTGACGAAGATTTATAGTCAGTATTCTTAACAGCGCTATTTTTAACATTAATCACATATTTTCCAAAAGACTTTCCTAGAACATCTTGAGTTGGCCCAGGTTCTTCAACAACGTATGCACTTGGTAGAAAAAGCGCGATAATCGACATAACTACAATAAATAACCCAACAAAATACCTAAATGACTTAGCGGAAAAATATTCAATAAGATCCCCAACAGCATTTTTAAGAGTAGTGAATATATTTTTATTGATTTTATTAAACACGTATGTAATCTTATTAGGCATCTTATTAGACATAAAATTAATAGTATATGTAAATGTGCATAACCTACACTCTAAAAACCCTCACAAGATGCGGTTTTTGAAAAAATTTGAAAAAGTTATACACATTATTAATTTATTAGCAAAAATCACCATGTATCGAGTAGAATCTTTTATACGTAGTTAAAACTGTATAGTTAAAGACTATGTAAACAAACATAAAATATACGCAAATATATTTAACTTAGGTACAAACTTCATAAGGATTGAATATGAGCGAAGAAGAAATTCACCAATGGCTTGTTAGCTGCTTTGGCCCCAAAGAAGGAGAAAGAGCTTGGTCTAACTTTGAAAATCTTCCTTTTGAAGTTCGCGATGACATTCTTACAAGATGTTCAAACGGAGGCCTTCCATCTCCAGAAGAAGTTCATTCGTTAATGAGTGCCTTTGCTAATGGCGGCTTAAACACGCCTTTTGAGATGACGGAAACACTTAAAGAAGGTCCAATCAATAAAAGACTTGCTCAATTGCTTGCTTGCCAAAAAGCAACTGGAGACGGCGGTACAGTAAACGCACAAGTTGCAGATGCAACAAGAAGAGCGCTAAGTGAAGCAAACTTATGGCTAGACGCGAATTGCAATCTAAATCCAGTATCTGGAACCCCCGATATTCTTTCAAGAGAAGACTGGGTTAATGGAACTATAGATTCGTGGATTAAGTTTGCAAATCCTGTTGCCAAATCGGTTAGTAACGCTTTTTCGGATGTTATTGCCGAAAAATTTGGAGAAGACCAAGACTTAGAAGTAGAAGGATTATACGACGGCGTTATGCCAATACCTATGCCAGATGGCGTAAAAAAGCCAGAACAAATGATGAGCCTTCTTGCTAACACGTCTTTTGCAATGCAATTAGGATATGCTGCTGGAAATTTATCTCACGAGATTCGCGGAAGCTTTGATCAAGGTATTTCACTTCTTAAAAACCCTGCAGGCGGTCTTGTTCCTTACAATTGCATAGATTACGCAAAAAAGTGGGGATTAGACATTAACGAAGTTATGAATTATCTAGCATTGCGAGAGCTTGCTCACGCACGATTGTTTGCATCTGCACCTTGGCTTATGCCTCGTTTTGAAGCACTAATAATAAAGTATGCAGCTGGAATTTCGATTGACTTAAGCGCTATGGAAGAACAGCTTAGAGATATTGAAGGAATGAACCCAGAGTCTATTTCGGGAGCTGTTGACTTATGTAATATTGCTCGAAACGATACAGAAGATCAAAAACAAGCATTAAAAGGATTAGAAACGCTTCTTGCACTTAGTGAAGGTTGGGTTGATTGCGTTATTTGGCGTGCTGGAATGGCACACATTCCACACATTGAGCAGCTTAGAGAGATGACAAGGAGAGAACGCGCTGCAGGCGGCCCTTCCGAAATGACTTTCCAAGCTTTAACTGGATTAAAGTTGCATCCTAGAGCAATGCGCGAAGCTGCTGCAATGTGGGATGCGATTACAAACGAAAAAGGCATTGAGGAACGCGATGCCATGTGGAACCACCCAGATCTTTTGCCAGAATTACCAGATTTTAGCGAAGATAAAGAAGATACTAAGGATAATAAAGATAAAGAAGATAATAAAGACGATACTAATAAAGTAAATAAAAATAACGAAAACAATAAAAACAACGAAAATAACGAAAACAACACTAATAGTCAAAACAATACGAATATTCAAAACAGCTATAACACGACTAAAAAAGAATCTGGACAAACAGATAGCAATAATTTAGCAAACATTAATCTAGAAGAATTAAGCAAGAATATGCTTGATTTAGAAGATTTTAAGAACAGTGACGATTTAGAGCAAAAACTTAAAGACGTTAATTGGGACGACGAATTAAGTAAATTATTGGCATCTAGCGACAATAACACCGACATCCAAAACAACAAGCAAGACTCAAACCAAGATTCTAATGCGGACTCTAAAGAAGACTCCGAAGAAGACTCTGGCAAGGATTCTGGCGAAGACTCTAATCAGCAAAAAAGCAACGAATAAAGTCACAAACTAATTTATAAGCGATTTACGTTAGAACAATTGCATAAATGCATTTATTCTAAAAAGTGGCTTACAGACCTTTGCATTCCGTTGCCGTAGTCTTTGCAAATTGCATAAGATATGTGCAAGGTTGCTTCTGCGCGCGTTATTGCAACATACATAAGTCTGCGCTCTTCTTCGTCTGCATCTTGAGTTCTATTAATGCTTCCAAATGGCAGTAAGCCTTCGCTGCAGCCGATTAAAAACACGTGCTTAAATTCCAAGCCTTTAGATGCATGAATCGTAGAAATCGTTACAGGAAGTAAAGATTTTTTGATTAAATCTACTTTTTCGCGCTCGCTTTCGCTTTCTTTTGCAAAGTCAATGTCTTTTGCATCGCCACTTTCGACGTATTTTTCTGAATCACTCAAATCGCTAGCGTTTGAATCTTCAAAATTGTTTTCTAAAACATCAATCTGCAAACCAGCATCTTTTCTAACAGAAAAATGTATTCCTAAATCACCCAAAGTTTTGCAAAATATATTCTGTTGAGCATTAGTGCGAGTTAGAATAGCAAAATCTGTAGGGCACGCTTTGCCTGCTTTAACAGCATTATAAATTCGTTGAGCAACATCAACAGCTTCGTCGTAATCCGTGTTGTAAACAGTTTTAGTAACGCGAGCGCCACCCTTATTTTTTGACACAAGTCTTAAATAATCACATCTAAAAGCAGACTTAGAAAGAACTCGATTAGCAAGCCCTACAATACGTTCCGTAGATCTGTAATCCGTATTTAGATTAATGTCTGCACAAAGCGGCGCAAACTCGTTAGGAAATTCAAGTAAATCGTAGCTGCTTGCTCCTGCAAAAGAATAAATCGTTTGCGCAGGATCTCCAACAACGCAAATATTTCGATTATTGCCAAGCCAACATTTAAGAAGCTCATGTTGAAGAGGAGAAACATCCTGATACTCGTCAACAGTAACCCAGCCGATTTTGCTACGTATTTTCTCACATGCTTTAGGAAAAGCACGCAAAATGTGGCACGCAAGAAGCAGCAAATCGTTAAAATCAATAAGATTCCTTGTGTTTTTTTCTAACTCGTAAGCTTTATATGCTTCAACAAATTGATTAACGTCTAGAGCTGCAGGAAGATCTCGACTAACGCAAGAATATGCTCGCGCGTAATCATCTGGCGCAATAAGACTAACTTTTGCCCAGTTGATTTCTGAAACAATATCTCTTATTTGCGCAGAAGTCATATCTGCAAAATCCGTGTAATGACTTAATGCTTGCTCAGTAACGCTTTTTGGATCATCCATTATATTTGGAAAAGGAGCTTCGCAAACGTCATTCCAAACTCGTCTTAAATGTTGTAAAGCTGCGGAATGAAAAGTTGCAACAGTTGCATTATTTACGCCTAATTTTTTAAGGCGATTTTGCATTTCTTTAGCAGCTTTTACAGAAAAAGTAACAGCTAAAACGCAATTTTCGTCCCACTCTCCTTTTGCGCACGCATACGCGATTCTTCGTGTAATAGTGCGAGTCTTACCTGCTCCAGCGCATGCAGTAATGCGCACTGGCCCTTGTAACGCCATTGCTGCTTTGCGTTGAGAATCATCTAAACCTTCTAGCAAAGATTGAGCATAATCTTTACCATGATTTTCGTTAGATTCGCGCTTTTTGCTTTCTAAAGACTCTTGAGTAGAAATCATAATTCTATTGTTACAACAATTAAAGAAAAAATAAAAGCATAAAACGCTAATGTGGTTAAAGGCTATTTAGCTATATCTCGTTGCTTTGTATTAATGTTGAACTGTGACACAGATAAGCAGATTCAAGTTGGTAGCGCTGGCCTCATCGGTCATGCCAGAAGTACAATTCGCCGGAACGCGCCAAAGCGAGCAGGCAAACGCCACCGATGCCGCTGCTGGCATATCTCACGCTGTTATTCAAGACGTTTCGGGCAGCCTTTACGATATTTTTGTTAGCTCTAACACTAAAGGTCATAAACGTTTGCACGACAGAGCACGAGCAGCATGGGTATTGCAAAAAACTAAGGGGCTTGCGGCTCTTGGATTTGCTCACGAAGAAATGCTTAAGTTTGTTCCTGGGTCGCTTTCAAATAAGGCAAATCAAACTAACCGGCAAAACCAAGCAAATCAACAAGATTCTACTAATAATCAAAGTCAAAGCGAATTACATTTTGGCTCCATAGGAGAAGCTGATTTTAACAATCCGACAGTACTTATTTGTAATCATTTAAACGGAAATGCAAGAGAATTAAGTCTTCTTACAACAGATGATTGCGTAAACGCTGGAACGGCAATAGGCGCGATTCATAGACTAAGTCCGTCATTTTTAACTAAAAGCGGTTATCCTTCCTTTACTACTGGTCAAATTCGCACGCAATTAACATCTTGGATTAAAAGATTGCGCCAAGCAGGCCATATTCCTACAGAAATAACAGACAATTGGTCTAGAGTTTTAGAAACTGATGGATTATGGTCATTCGACACTTGCCCAGTTCACGGCGGATTCAAAGATGGTGATTTTCTATTTTCTGGCTCCACGATTACAGCTGTAACCAATTGGCAAAGCATGCAAATCAACGATCCTGCTCGCGATTTAGCGTGGATTTTTGCAAAGCTTAACGAGCAGCATAGAAACGCTTTGCTAAGTGCATATGGAAGAATACTTGGGTCTAGATTAGACAGCATGATTATGCTTCGAGCAAATCTTTGGTTGCAAATGGAGCAAGTTGGAGACTTTATTCAAGCTTTGCAACGCGCAGATACAACTGGAATAATGCGATTTAAAGCGCAAGTGGAACGTCTTGCTCACGAGCTTACTCGCATAAATAATTCTAGAGCAGCAAGCGCAAATCAAAACAATAATAGCGCAAATCCAGCGTCTTCTCTTACTGTAGGAGATATTGTTAAAGACGATATTGTTAAAGATAATTCTATTAAAGATGATGTTGTTAAAGACGATACTATATCTTCGGACGCTACTAACGAAAAAACTATTGTAACGCTCAAGCAAGAAGATCAAAAAGATTATAAAGATAATACATACGAACAAACTATAACTATAAACGACAACACTAATTCCACTGAAGCTGCTACTAAAACCTCCACTATTGCAGACGGCTTAGAAACGCAAGTTATAAGCAGCGTTAGTAAATCTAACGATGCAAATAACAATTCAAACAACGAATCCAACAGTAGCAATAATGCTGATGCAGAAAATAGTGATGACGCCAATAGCAAGAATAATGAAGATGATGGTAATAATGAAAATAATGGCAATAAAAATGAAGATTTAGACAAGCCAGCAACGATTATTATTCCAATGCTAAAAGATGCAGAGCTTGCTATTAAAGATGCAAAAAGCAAACTAGAAAACAATACCGAAAACAGCGAAAACAATTAAGGAACAAAAATGAAGGTAACAATTGGCGTTAAGCACGTAAAAGACACTATTAGCTTTGAAAGCGATCAAAGCGAGCAAGATATACAAAACATTATTGAAAGCGCTATTAAAGACGCAAAAGCGATTAATCTTACAGATAAAAACAATCGAAAAATTTTTATTATGGCAGACTCTTTTGCATATGCAATTATAGGAGATACGCCAACTCACACAGTTGGTTTTAACGCGTTTTAACACTGCTAGAACACTTAACACGTTTATAACGTTTTAACAGCGCAATTTTAATTCATCTGGTAATTTAGGATTTTAGAAACAACATTGCAACTTGTTGTTTCTTCTCCGATTTTATTTGGCTTGCCACTTCCATGCCAATCGGAGCCGCCAGTAACAAGCAAATTCAAGTCTTTTGCTAACTCCAATAGTCTTTGTCTTTGCGTTAAAGAGTTGCCACGATGATATACTTCTAATCCATTAAGGCCAACGCTTGCATAGTGTTCTATTTGAGAGTCCGAAAGAATAACAAGATTCCTGCTATAATCCGCAGGATGTGCAATAACGCTTACTCCCCCAGCGTGTTTAATAACTTTAATAACTTCATCAACACTTGGAGATGGCGTTGGAATGTAGTATGGGCCGCGTGGAGCAACAGGACCTGCAAAAGCTTGCGACCTTGTTTCAAAAACGCCTGCAGCAACAAGAGCGTCTGCAATATGCGGGCGACCAATCGTAGTTAGCTCACCTTGTCCTGCTTGAGCAAGAACATCTTGCCAAGTAATCGGAAAATCGTGCGACATAAGGTCAACCATTTTGCGCGTGCGTTCCAATCGGCGTTTTCTTGTAGTTGCAAACATTTCATTAATGCACTCGTCATTTGGATTGTAGTTATAAGCAAGCATGTGAACCGATATATTCCCCTCTACAGATGTTATCTCTGATCCAAAAATAACTGGAAAATCAGCGTTTTTAGCAGCTTCTTCAAAATCATGCCAACCAGCAGTAGTATCGTGATCGCTAATAGCTACTCCACTAAGACCAAGATTTTTAGCTTCATCTACTAATTCTTTTGGAGTTTTAGTGCCATCGGAATATAAAGTATGACAATGCAAATCCCACCCTAAATCTTGCGATTTAGAATCCAAATTAAAATCGTTATTCGCACTACTACCTATTACAGTCATATAATTATCGTAAACTGTGGCATGTAACGTTTTTAAGTCTAAACAATATCTAAATACATTAGCGCTTTGAGGAGTGTTTATGGGTAGCCACAATAATCGCATGAATTCTTGGCGACATTCTGCCGCTTGGGTTTACATGATTATGCTTATTTCATCCGCAATTGCACTTTTAACATCGCTAATACTTTCTTCCGAAACTTTAGCTCTTGCACGCGCACCGCACAAAGCGCTTGGATGCGACGTAAACACCGTTGTTTCGTGCTCTAAAGTGGCTCAATCTTGGCAAGCGGAATTCATAAGATTTGGAGAACTAAGCTTCCCTAATGCTTTCTTTGGAATTGCAGCAGAAAGCGTTTTCGTAACGCTTGCTGTAGTTGGAATAGCAAAAGTAAAACTTCCAAAATGGCTGGCAACTTTTAGCTGGATTGGTGGATTAGCTGCACTCTTGTACGCTTATTGGCTGTTTACGCAATCTATGTTTGTTATACAAATTCTTTGCCCATGGTGCCTTGTTTTAATGTTTTGCACAACTTTGCAATTTATGTCTCTTACACACGCAACATTTAGTGTGCAAGAGATTGGATTAAAAAATAAGATTTTAAGCGCTTACTACCGACTAAATTACGATTTAATTGTGGATTTGCTTTGGATTTTTACTCTTGTATTGCTTATTTTAAGCAAATACGGCAATGCCATATTTTCATAAGACGCAATCAATAAGACGCAATCAATAAGACGCAATTTAATTTGCAATCAAAAATCACCATTAAATAACGATTGCGATAGCTTAGCAATACGATTACTTGAATCGGAGTTAGTAAGCAGAACACTTCCACTATTTTCGATTGGCGCAAGCAAATCTTTAGATTCTAAAACGCTTTTAAGATGATGAATAGTGCCATCATTGCCGTCTACAATATTCACGCAATCAGGCAAAAACTCACGGAAGTAGCTTTTATAAAACACAAAATGAGTGCATCCTAAAACAACTGAATCAATATTCGTTAAATCGTAAGAATCAAAATACTTGTGCAAAGCGCTCATAACAATATTTTTATTGCCTAAATCGCCATTTTCCACAATTTCTACCAAATCAGGGCACGGTCTAGAAAAAATCTTGTGATTTTGCGTAAAACGATTCATAAGTTCTGCAAACTTGCGTTCTCTAAGAGTTAAAGGCGTAGCTGCAACGATTACGCGCTGAGGCTTGCCACCACCCAAATCGCAAGCAAGCTTAAGAGCAGGCTCCATGCCAATAATCGGCATATTGTAATGTGCGCGCAAATCTTTTACAGCAGCAGAAGTGGCAGTATTGCAAGCAATTACAACAGCTTTAACATTAAGACTTGCAAAATGCTCAACAATCTTAAAACTAAGATCTCGCACTTCTTGAGGAGTTTTTATGCCATAAGGCGCGTTTGCAGAGTCGCCAAAATAAACAATGCGCTCATTAGGCATAGATGCGTGAAGTTGACGAACTACAGAAATGCCACCAAGCCCTGAGTCAAACACACCAATTGGAGCGCATGAAGTCATAAAAAACCTCCTAATAGACTCTTATTATGTTACTTTTTAGCACAAACATAAGCTTTACAAAACGGAGTCAATAAGATTGCGCGTGTAGAAATTCTTAGTGAAACGCAAGCAGTGGCAGAGATAAACCTAGTAGCTAAGTACCACGGGTTTACCAATGCCCACTGCGCTGCGCACATATGGAGCGTCCCCACTAATGCAATGGCGAATTTATGCCCAAAGTGTTGCATGTTTTCTTATAAAACTGACAAATACAAACATGAGTAAATTTGTACTGTTGTTATAACGAATCTATAGGAAGGTATGGAAATCGGAGTGTCGCATCACCTTGCTTTTTCACTTGAAGCGTAGCGTGAAAAAGCAAATTGATGCGATAGCGCTTGCTCAAAGTGGAAAGCTAATACGCTTTCCACGCAAGCGCGACCCCGATTTCGCCTACACTTAGGCGAAATCCGAAGACCAACAAAACGCACGCCACAAAACAAATAAATGCCTAATTGCTTATATATCCAAAATAAAATTGCCTCCGCGCTAACTACATAACGCGAAGGCACACTATACAATACTTAGCTTTTACGCACGCTTAAGACTTACGCTAAGCTCGGTTGCACTAGGATCAGCCTCTGTAACTTCTAAGCTTGTAGCCAAAGTCTCTTCGGAAATCAAATCACGGAACTGATTAACTTTAGCAACGTCCACAGCTGGCACGCTCAAAGTCAAAGCGATTCTATCGCTAATGTCTAAGCCATTCTCTTTACGCGCGTCCTGAACAGCGCGAATAGCATCGCGAGCGTAGCCTTCCGCAAGCAAATCGCTAGTCAAAGCAGTATCTAGCATAACAAAGCCACCAGTTGGCATTGCAGCAGAAGCAGTATTTGCAGCCACTTGAGCATCCGAAGACTCAACGCGATTTACAAGCTCATATTCGCCTTGTTCAAGCGCAACTTCGCCGTTTGGAGTATTAACAACAGGAACACCAGAGCCGTCAACACGCCAATCGCCACTCTTCGAAGCCTTAATAGCAAATTGCACCTGCTTACCCAAACGAGGACCAGCTGCGCGCGCATTCACCTTAAGCTCGTGAACAATCTTCAAACCGTGGTCGCCTGCGTCTTCCAAAGTGCAGAATGTAACATTCTTAACGTTAAGCTCGCGCTCAAGAACCTGCTCGTAAGGCTCAACAGCATCAGTATTTTCTGCAACAACTGTCAAGTTTGCTAACGGCTGGCGCACACGCAACTGCTCCGCCTTACGCAACGAAAGCGTAGAAGAAACAACCTCGCGAACCTTATCCATAGCAGCAACCAAAGCATCGTCGTGAGCAAGAACAGCACCAAGCTCAGTAACTTCGCCAGCCTTAGGGTTCTTCTCGCCATCCGAAAGCGTTTGCGGCTCAACCAAATAAGGCCAATCAGCCAAATGCACGGATTCGCCGCCTGTAAGACCTCGCCACACAGCCTCCGCTTCCATAGGAGCAAGAGGGGAAATCGTGCGCATGAACACTTCCAACACAGTGTAAAGCGTGTTGAAAGCAGTCTCATCTTCATTCCAGAATCGGTCACGGCTGCCGCGAATATACCAATTTGTAAGCACGTCAATAAAATCGCTAACTGCTGCGCAAGCATCGCTAATCGCAAACTCGTTCAAGCACTTTTCTACGCGCTCAACAAGCAAACGCGTGCGAGCAAGCAAGTAGCGATCCATGTTACAAAGGCCTGCAACCTCGTCTGCGCGAAGCATACGAGCATCGTAGCCCTTACCACCATTTGCAGCGTTAGCATACAAAGTGAAGAAGTAATACGAGCTCCAAACTGGAAGCATAACCTGACGAACCGTATCCCTAATGCCGTCTGCAGTCACAATCAAATTGCCGCCGCGCAAAATTGGCGAAGACATAAGGAACCAGCGCATTGCGTCCGAACCGTATTCGTTGAAAACGCCATTAACATCTGGGTAGTTGCGCAAATGCTTACTCATCTTCTGACCGTCGGAACCAAGCACAATGCCGTGGCAAATCACGTTCTTAAAAGCTGGGCGATCAAATAGAGCCGTAGCCATAATGTGAAGTGTGTAGAACCATCCGCGAGTCTGACCAATGTATTCAACGATGTAATCGCATGGGAAGTGCTCTTCGAAGAAGTCCTTATTTTCAAAAGGATAATGGAACTGTGCAAAAGGCATAGAACCAGACTCAAACCAGCAATCAAGAACGTCCGTAATGCGGTGCATTTGCGACTTTCCAGTAGGATCGTCTGGGTTTGGTCGAGTAAGGCGATCGATATACGGGCGATGCATATTCACATTGCCATCATCGTCGCGAGGATAGTCGCCAAAATCAGCCTTAAGCTCATCCAACGAACCATACACGTCTACGCGCGGATACTTTGGATCGTCACTCACCCACACTGGGATTGGCGAGCCCCAGAAGCGGTTACGGCTAATCGACCAATCGCGAGCGTTAGAAAGCCATTTACCGAACTGGCCGTCCTTAACGTTTCCAGGAATCCAATTAATCTGCTGATTAAGCTCAAGCAAACGCTTCTTAATCTTTGTAACAGAAACAAACCAGCTGGAAACAGGCTTGTAAATAAGCGGAGTTGCGCAACGCCAGCAATGAGGATAGCTGTGCACGTAGCTTTTTTCTTGGAACAGCAACGCGCGCTGATCTTCTGGCATCTTGGCAAGCGGGCCGTCTCCTGCACGCAAGTTGCGCAAAATTGGCAAGTTGGCGTCGAAAACGTACAAGCCTTCGTAATCTGGGCAATCACTTGTAAACTTGCATCCTGCGTCGAGCACGTCAACGCTGCGAATTTCGTGAGCGTTAAGCGTGTTCATATCGTCCTCGCCGTAAGGAGCCTGGTGAACAAGGCCAGTACCTTCTGCAGTGTCTACATAATCTGCAGTAAAAATCGTAAAAGCATTAGGGCCTGGAGTGCCGCCTTCGGCGAGCACAGAATCGCTTGCAAAGTATGGGAACACTGGATAGTAACGCCAACCAGCCATCTCAGCGCCCTTAAGCTCGCGCACAACCTCGTAGTTTTCGCCAAGTTCCTTAGTGTAAGATCCAAGCAAAGGCTTGCCAATGTAGAACTTTTTGCCTGCAAACTTGCCTTCGGTTGGACGAACTTCCACGTAATCAATGTCTGCGCCAACTACGATTGCGAAGTTTGTTGGAACTGTCCAAGGAGTGGTGGTCCAGAATACTGCGTAAGCATCATCTTCGTCTCGAAGTTTAACAGCAACGGAAACAGTGGTATCCTGGCGGTTTTGGTACACATCCGCATCCATACGAAGCTCGTGAGCGCTAAGTGGAGTCTGGTCCTTTGGGCAGTACGGAAGAACGCGGTAGCCCTTGTAAGCCAAGCCCTTATCGTAAAGCTGCTTAAACGCCCACATTACGGATTCCATGTATGGAATATTCAACGTTTTGTAGCCGCGCTCGAAATCAACCCAGCGAGCCTGACGATGCACGTAGTTTTGCCACTCGTTTGTGTACTTTAAAACGCTGGCACGGCAAGCATCATTGAACTTTGCGATGCCCATTTTTTCGATTTGATCAACCGACTCAATGCCAAGTTCCTTCTGCGCTTCCAACTCTGCTGGAAGACCGTGAGTATCCCAACCAAAAACGCGATTTACTTTGCGTCCGCGCATGGTTTGATAGCGCGGAACAACGTCTTTTGCATAACCTGTAAGAAGGTGACCGTAGTGAGGAAGACCGTTTGCGAATGGAGGGCCGTCGAAGAACACGAACTCGTTTTGGCTACCCTTGCCAGACGGGCGGTATTCGATTGACTTGCGGAAGGTGTTATTTGCATCCCAATATTGAAGAACGGACTCTTCAAGCTTTGGGAAGGAAGGATTTGGTGCAACTTGCGCGCTGGCAGCTTCTTGCGTTGATGCTGAAACACTTGCCTTTGGATATACGTTATTTGTAGACGTATTTTCGGACGCGTTTGCGGCTGGACTAGTGGATTCGCTCACTGTGCTCTCCTCGCTCAACAGGGTGAATATTTCCCTGCGAGGACGACAGTTACTGCCGCGGTACCACCTCGCTTGCTGCAAAATACTTACGCAACTCTTGCAGCCTCTCGTGTTTGGCTATGCGGGCCAACCCCGTCGGTTCTAATAAGCAAGAATCTTACGAATCCTCGCCGTTCTTCCGAAAACTCCCCGCCGATAACGGATCATCGCTTAAGTTAGAAATAATCTAACACTATCCCCTAACATTGTGAAGGATTTCGCGACTCGCGAATAATTTTCATGACATTTTCATGACATATTATCCAAAAATGCTTTAGCTTCATTAGCATTACTAAAAACAATGCCATCTTCAGCAATTTTGCCATCTATAATTTGATTAGCGTGATTCATAGCTTTAAGCGTTGGTTCGTTGGGAACAGGCAAGTTACTATTCAAGGTAATATTTTCTTTAATTTTATTTTTCCAATCATAAAATTCATTAATACTAGACATTCCAATGCATTCAATAACATTTTTGGAACAACTTGGCACTTCAACGCAAAGCGCACTTAGTAATTTCTCAATTTTCTCTAAAAACTCTAGATAATAGTTAGTGTCTAAGAATAAGTCGAAATCTTTAATAAGCTGAAAAACTGTTGCATTGAAACTATGTGGTCTAGCACAATACAAACGTTCATCATGCGCACAAATATTTCTGAACTCTTTAATTCTTCTATAAGTAGAATCAATTTTTATTGACGTAATATCTTTTTGAGAACAGTGTGAAGAATTATAAAGTTCAGTATATTCCCTAGCAACCAAACCTCTCATGCATCTAGTTTGAACTTTGTAAAACCAGAATATCTGTCCGAAAGTTAGGTCATTAGATAAAACCCATAATGGAACCTGACCATCGTGATTATTGATACAATGCCGTATGTATTCTTTCCCTAGATTTAATTTTTTATTATTTGACGTATTATTTTCTATAATTCGATTAAATGCTCTAACTAAACCGCGCGATTCCTTTGGATCTTCATAATTAGCTTCATTAAGGTAAGCATTGACTTCATTATCGTGAATCTGGCTAAAACAATATGAACATGATGATCTTAACAATGCTTCTGTTCTAGTTGTAGCCGCAAAAATAATACCACGAAGTTCGCGATCAAATTTAAAAAGATAATAAATGTGTTCAAACTTTGTTCCTTGAACATATTTATTCGAATTTTTTGATTCAAGAAATGGATTTTTATACCCATTCACAACGCTATAGTAGCCTTCTCTTTCAAGTATTTCCATAGCTTTAAGCTCATCAGAAAACACTACTCCTCTAGACTTAAGCAATTTTATTTGCTGCTTGATAGTAGTAAAAGGCTTATAAATCACCATCATTCCCACCAAATCCCCCGCCATTAGATGCACAAAGAGCCAATCAATCACTTGATTGGCTCTTCGCGAACCAGACACAGCCTGGCTTCACCACGTATCTATTCTACAAAAGAAACTAATATTTGTCAAAAAATAAACAAACTATATACAGCACACAACCAAATATAGCTATACACAAAAAGTGCCCCGAATCAGAATCGAACTGACGACACCCACTTTAGGAGAGTGGTGCTCTATCCACTGAGCTACCGAGGCAGTTTAGTTGATTGCAGCGCGCAACACGCAAAACGAAACATGCGCACGCTTCTTGCAAAGCAACAAATGGCAATTATACACCATGGCATGGTTTACGCGCTATAACGCACTCAAGATTCACGATTCAAGATTCGACTGCGTTCCAGCAGTTGCTGCTGTAGTCGACTGCTCCGCTTGAGCCGCGTCCAACTTAGCGCGAACCGATGCAAGCAAGCCCTGCGCACGCTTTGCTAACGCCTCTCCAAGCTCCCATTGATGCATAGACTGATCTAAAGTCAAGCCGCCAGCCTCAAGCGCTTTAACAGCTTGCACAAGCTTTTCGCGCGCCTCTTCGTAAGGCATTGCGTCAATCGCAGCTCGCTCTTCGCTGCTAAGCGTGCTAATCGCATCAACTTTTGCACCATTTGCGCGCGTAGTTTCGTCACTCATAATCATCCTTTTCTAATTTTTATTTAAAACTTTTTTTATTTTACGACTTTACAGCTTTATAACTTTACGACTTTTCTACAGAAGTAACATTAGCTGTGATCAAGCCACTTTTAAGAGTAACTGTTATATCATCGCCAGTTTTTACACGACTAGAATCGTCAAGCACCTTTCCGCCGCTAATCTGCACAACCGCGTAACCGCGATTAAGCGTTGATTGCGGGCTAAGAGCTGTAATGCTGGCATGTGCCTTTTCAACAGTTAAACTAGCGTCGTCCAGCAACCGCACCAAACCATGCCTCATGCGTTCAATTGCTTGCTGAACAAACAACTCGTGCGGCTCCAACATAGTGGTTGGCTGAGTAATACTTGGCCTATTCGCATATCCCTCAATAAGCTGAATCTCGTTGCTAACTCGCGCAGAAATCCTCATGCGCGCGTGTTGCAAGGCGTTATCAATCAACTGCCATTGCTCGTTAACATCTGGAACAACGCGCTTTGCTGCATCTGTAGGCGTAGAAGCTCGCATATCTGCCGCCAAATCAATCAGCGTCCAATCGTCTTCGTGACCAATCGCAGAAACAATCGGAGTTACGCAAGCAGCCGTAGCGCGAACCACGCCCTCGTCCGAAAATCCAATCAAATCTTCAAAACTACCGCCGCCGCGCGCAACAATAATCACATCAACCTCTGGGTCTGCGTCTAGCTGCTTAATGGCAGCAATAACGTCCGCTGGGCATTGCACACCCTGAACATGCGCGTGAACCACCTTAAAACGCGTTACAGGCCATCGCAAATTGACGTTTGTAATAACATCTCCCTCGGCTCGAGCTTGAGGCGCACACACCAGTCCAATGCACTTTGGAAACTCGGGCAGCGGCACCTTATTTTCCGCGTCGAACAAGCCTTCGCCTTTAAGCTTTTTGCGCAACTCGTCTATTTGCGCTTTTAAGTCGCCAGCACCAACACGCCTAATTTCGTCGGCAACAAAGCTCAATCGTGTTGCTTTTACCCAAATATCTGCCTTGCCGTGAACAACTACCCTATCGCCCTGCCGCAAATCTTTCGCTTGCTGAACAAACTTGCTAAAGCCCATTATGGAGATTGAAACGTCTTCGTTGCTGTCTCTAAGCGTTACGTAGCCAGACGTAGACCTTCTCATGTTGATTTCAACAATCTGACCTTCTACCCAAGCCGCAGGCCACTTTTCTACAGCACCATGGAACTTTTGGCTTATAACGCTTACTGGCCAAGGATTTTCGGCGCTTGTTTCGCTTGCATGCAAAGGTAGCGTGCGATTAGATTGCGCTTTAGGCTGCAACTCTGAGCCTTGATGCTCATTTTGCAATTCTTGCAACACCATACTTAATGTCATGCTTACAGCTTGACTGTTAAGAAGGACAAACATGCAAACACGCCAATTTAACAAATGAGCATACAAAACATAAAGCGCACTAAACAAATATTCCCCATGCTGTTACACATGGGGAATATAACTATTTAGACTTAAAGGTAACTAGTTAACACTTTACATGCGCATTTTGCGAACAAAAAGTGCAAAAGTGCCACTTAGCAGCAACAAAGCCAATGTAGCCAGTGTGAATACTATTCCAGCACCAGTCACACCTAACTTTGAAAGCATTCCCTCTGTATTAGTGTTCTTTGAAGAAGACAATGAGTTACTTAAGGAAGAATTAGCATTATTATTAGCATTCTTACTATTGCCATTAACATTGCTATTAGCATTACCATTAGCACCTGCATATGCTCCCGAGTTAGTCTCAGAACCATTTACCTCATTATTATCTGCAATATTACTTACAGATTCATAATCTTCATCACTAGACGCAAAAGTAAATCCATAATGACTTTCAGAATGTATCAAGTTATATTCTGCAATAGTCTCATCGAATGAAGTTGCATTAGCTGGAATAACCCACACATTAGTCCAAGCAATTTGTAATCCTCTGTTATCAATAAGAACAATTGTATGTTTACCCGAATATCCTTCTGGAATCTCAGCATAAAAATGAGGCTGACCTTTATCATCCAAAACAACCTTTACGTAGCTAGCACCATCTTTGCCATGCAACAAAACAGGAAGAGAATAAATGTACGCATATGCATATACAACTTTATTCTTCTTAAGCTGCTCAATAATGTCACTATTTTGGCTAAGTCGAAGCTTCATAGGATTTTCGACACCTGCACGAGCAACATTGTTTTCATATTTACCAACTAAAAGATTGCTCTTAAGAGCTTTTGTTAATTCAACAACACTCTTAGGAGCTGCTGGAACATGAGCGTTTGCATCTGGAGGAGCAGGAATTTCTTGCTTCTTTGGAACATTTGGATTCACATTATGACCAGGCACATCTGGCTTAGAATGATCAGGCTTAACTGGTTCAGCATGCTTCTTTTTAACAAACGGAATGGAAGTTCGCTGATTATCACCAGCAGCTGAGTTTCCAGCATAATCAACAGCTTCTACGCGAAGAATATGATTACCTTCTGCCAGATCTTTAGCATGAATGACTGCCTTTAATTCCAAATGATCCTTTTCAGGTTTATCTACTTCAGTATAGGAACTATATCCTTGAGTTAACGAAAGCAACGTGCTCTCTACAGGATGAGGAGCTAAATTCGTATTAGAAACAGCACTGATTGGCTTGTCGTCAACATATGCAGCTACGGATTTAAGATTTGCATCTTTAGCCTTTATAGTAACCGTATAGTCACCTTCTACTGATTCATCGTCTTTCATGCTTACATCTACAGTTGGATTTGTTTTATCAACAACAACTGGAATGGAACCATAAACAGATGAATTAACCTTGTCTTCAAGCTCAAGAAAAACATGATCTCCATCTTCTACATCAACATCACGCTCAAATTCTTTTTTGTTTGCTTCTGGGCCATCACCATTTTCCAGAGAAGTAAACTCTGCAACAACAGAATGATTGATAGAAAGCCTATATCCAGAAGCGTTATCTTGAGCACTACCCTTAAACTTTACGGTATCTTTGTTTGTAAACAATGTATGACCATATAATTGTGGATTAACAAAAGTAGCTTTTGGAGCTTCTTTATCAAACAAGAAAGCAACTGCAAAATCCATAAGCTTATTACCATCAGCAGTTTTTACAACAGCACGGAAATCATTAATTCCCGTATGCATTGGCAAATCAATAGAGAAACTATGCGCTTGACTGTCTATCTTTGCAGCAATAGCTGACTCTAACATATACTTGCCATCTTTATTAAGACGCGTAGAAGGAGTAAATTCTACACTCTTTATATCTGGACCAACAGTACCTTGCAAAGTAAAGGAGTCTAAGCTTGGTCCTGCAGTAATAGGATTAATCATCCAAATATTTGCTCCAAGTGGAGTTACATTACTTGGATAGAACACGCCATTGCTTACTTCCATAAAGTTCGGCTCGTTACGGCCTTGAAGCTTAACAGACTTAATTTTAAGATTCTGACCATTACTTGCGCAGAGAGTAACCTGATACGCCTTAGCAGAAGGCTTTACTGTTACTTCAAATGTTCCATCCGAATTAATCGTTACTGGATCCTCTTTTGTCTCAGTGTCATCTACATCATCAGCAGATTCGCTGCTTGAATTAGAAGAACCAGGATCAGTAGAACCAGCTGCTTGCTTCACTTTATCCACTTGGTAACGAATTGTTAGCTCAAGCTTTTGCTTAGGTTGTGAACTATCTTTTACTTTGCCTTTTACAGTTACACTACCATCACTCAAAACAGGCAAACTTCCATCACTATCGCCACTATCCGTATTAGTAACACTAATACGCGGACGCTCTGGATTGTATGTTAACGTAAACTCTTCGCTAGCTATTTGCGTTTTGCATTTATCATCAGAGAATCCAAGCACCTTTACAGTGTTTTCACCACGTACTATTTTTATATTACTAGCAGTAAACTTTGGTGCTTTATTTAGATTCACTTTAACTGTTGTTTTAACAATTGATCCATCGTATTTCTTGTAACTTGCTAGAACTTTCATGGATTTAACATCATCAGAAACATAACCTTCAAGATTTAACTTATTGTCATGCACTACAGATGTTCCAACCATCTTCCCGTCCATTTCCTTTCGACGAGAAATGAAGATTTTATGATCTTTATTAGCAAACACTTTAACTACACGAGTTCCATTCATTCCTGCGTCTTTAGCAACAACAGAAATAAATGGCGTTGTGTTACCAACATTTATTTTGCACACGCGCTTATGATGTACTTTATCTAAAGTGCAACCAGTTGCATCATCATACTTAAATACATCATCATCACCAACACGGCGAATAACTGGAAGACCAGGATCTTCACTTAAGTTATCACTTAAAGTGATTGTTACAACGCCATTAGAATCACGGTCGGAAACATTCACATTAGGACCATGCGTATCTAGAGCAAACTTCATGTCGTAGTTTTGCCACTGAAAGCCTTTGCCCAAACGAGCTTGAATGCGATACACGTAATTTCCATCCTCAAACCGCACAAACTGCGCGATTTTCGGATCATAACGCTTACCATCAAAACGACCATTCACACCTTCATGGCCCATTGAATCTGCTGCAGAAGGCAAAGTAGGTCTAGAAACATTGTGGTCTTCACCTAAAACTCGTAATACCTTGCTTGCATTTTCATCCATAATCTCGTAGCGAATGTCTGCAGCACTACGCAATAATGGCACATATGGTGTGATTAAATCATACCAGCCATCATCATTAGGTGAGAACATAAATCGTTTAGATCCATTTATCTTAACTTGCATACTTCCGTCTGCTGAATCAGACATAAGGGCAGTAGTTGAATCAATTTCACCGTTACTTTCATCGGCAGACTGGTTCGGAGCTGCAGGAGAAGGATTTTGTGCAGGATTAACAGGCTGAGCTGGTTTATCAGCATTCTTATACTTTTCACCAGGTTTAACCAAAATCTGCTCAGCATTCCAATTACCAACAAAACCAAGATATGGAACAGACAAATCAGGCTGACCTTTAGTCTTAGACTTTAAGCAAGCCCATCCTTCAATGTAATGGTTTTCCCCATATTGAGGATTCAATGTGAAAGTAATATCAACTGTTTTACCAGCCTCTACAATTACGGAAGACTTATCTGCAGTTAATGTTTCTTTATCATTCACAAATGTGGATGTTTTTTCACCAGGTTTATTTGTCTCGTTTACAACAACCTGATTCGGTATGCTATATTTAACATCCTCAGAACCATAATTATGCAATGTTACATTAAACTTGCGTTCACCCTGCTTTAACTCATAAAGAGAAGCATATGCTTTACTTTCATTGCTGCGACTATCTTTAGTAGTTGCAACAACATCCGTCTTAATGGCTTTGTCGAGCTGCGCTAAACCAGCGCCAATTTGTCTAGGAGCATACGGAACTTTTTTATTACCATCATCGCGAGTAAGAATCCTAGCTGTATTCATCAACACTTGCTCAATACGATCAACTAATTCAGAAGGTTTAAGTTCTTTGCCCTTAAAACGCTTTTTATAATTTTCCATCAGCAGAGCAGAAAGACCTGATATATTTGGGGCTGCCATAGAAGTACCAGACATACTTCTGTACTTATTATCATTCTGAGTAGACCACACATTCCCACCAATACCAGAAATATGAGGCTTAAAATTAAGATCTGGAGTTGGACCCCAAGACGTAAATCTAGATGGCTTTAACGAATCTGGGTTAGCAATAGCAACAAAATCATTGGTGAAAGTTACTTCCACTTTTCCATTATTCTTTTTGATTGCTTGATAGATTGCCTCACCATCTTCATAGCGTATTGATGTTACAAAAACATCTTTAATCTTATCGACGCCTGCCATATCTAGGAATTGAGTAGGATCATCCTTTACATTGTATACAACAACACCTTCAGCACCTTTTTCTTTTGCGTTATTAACCTTTTCTGTAAACGCAATATCTCCGCGTTTAACTAATGCATATTTACCCTTTAAGTTAAGGTCTTTAACATCATCTTTTTTACCAAGGTTAATATCAACAATTTCATGTGATTTTCCATCAGCTACACCTGTAGAAAGTGAGTAAGGAAAATCATTTTTCTTAGCATCATTAGAACCAGAGTTTGTAGCAGATGCATTATTAACAAACCATTGCGCCTTGGTTTGTGTAACTTTTGAATTTTCAACAGAAGCAACACTAAAAGCATCTGGGAAGGAAGATGGAGACCCCAAAGTGCCATCATCCCATTTTCCAAACACATCATCTAATCCACCAGAATTCGAGAAGTTCAATCCAGAATTTCCAGCCGAAACAACAGGCAACACTCCAGCTTTTCTAGCCTTCATTAACGCTAACGCAGCAATACTTGAAGTAGAATCAAGTCCATTATCGGAGCCAATAGACATGTTTATAACGTCGGCACCAAGCTTAACAGAATCTTCTATAGCTGCCACAACATCCGCATCACGGCATCCAGGCATATCTGGGTTGTTAGAAAACACTTTCATAGCAAGCAGCTGCGCATTAGGAGCTATGCCATTAACACGATGATTGCTAGCTGCAGGAGCATTTTCTTCATCTCCATTAGCTCCAACAATTCCAGCAACATGCATGCCATGCTGTTCAGCATGATTATCTTTCACTTCATTAGTTTCATCTGCATAATTAAATCCTGCAGGAACTTTATCTGTAAATCCTGGTTGTGGATTTAACTTTTTTGCACTTTTAGCAGATGAATCCAGCTTCATATCTTTACTGTTAATATCAATTCCAGTATCGATTATTGAAACCAACATGCCAGTACCATCTAAGTTTTTATTACTTTCTCGGAAAGCCTGCGTAAGACCCTGAAGCTCACGAGCAAAATTTTCCAGCGGATAATATAAACGCTCTTTTTCTACAGATCTAACTTCTGGCTCATGGCGTAAAGCTTGCATACGGTTTGCTGGAATTGTTGCTTCAAAGCAATTCATTAAATATCCAAGCTGACGTCGAACACTCATATTGTACTTTTTACGCCATTTATCAATTAAACGATTTTGCTCATCTTTATTTGATTTTTCCGATGCAACTGAAGGACGACTCGGCTGCTTACGCAGAGTAACAATAACAGCAATAGGCTTATTGGGCACGCTAGCACTGTTCTTTATAGCATATTTTTCAAGCAATGCAGCTTTATTTGAATCTAAGTGTAAATTCTCATATCTAGTAAGCTTATGGCTTACAGAGTTATTTTTATACATTCTAAACTGATTTTTAATAGAAGATGCATTTGCATCATTTACATAAGCACTGTTATTACTAACTGAATTCTTAGTATCCGCAGCATTTGCTGCACCAAATGGAGCAATAAGGGTTGCTGTAGCAACTCCTAATGCAGCTAAGCGAGTTAAATATGATGCTCTTTTGAACTTCATAAATACGCTCTCCTTCAATGAAATACTTATAAAATATTTTTCACAAGCCTAGCATTGAGTAAAATAAAAAAAAACATAAATATGTAAATTTTTATGCATAAACAGTTAACAAATACGAATCAATACACAAAGAACGGCGAAATATAGCCATTTCTAAAGAGAAAATTTTTCAGAACTGCGTTGATTATACAACTATAAATTAACATGTTGTTCACACAAAAGATTGAAAAACTCGTTTTTTGTTACTATTTTCTATAAATATTGCTTATATTTATAAACATATGTTACTTTAGATAAACTTCTTATCGAAATTTTTCCGAAATATAAAATGTGAAACCAAAAAAGCGTTATAGCACTAATAACAAAACACGACACGCCGTAACTTGCAAATAAAGCGATTCTGAGTATAGTTATTACTCGGCTCAAGAAAACGCCAACGCCCCTTTAGCTCAGTTGGCTAGAGCAGCTGACTCTTAATCAGCGTGTCCAGGGTTCGAATCCCTGAGGGGGCACAAACAAAACCCAAGCTTTGCGGCTTGGGTTTTTTCGTATTTAGGCACATCTCCTACTGCCTACCTAGCTTTGGGAATTATGCCTGTAAATACGGGGATTCAAGCATAAAACTTATGCATCCATATTTACAGGGTTACACACAATTACAGTGTTGCACATATTTACATGCTTACGCATACTTACAGGCTTGCGCCCACACACCTATTTTTACAAAATATATTGCTTGAATTTGCATTTACAAATAGCAACAACTCCAAGCAATATGCTAAGAATTGCAACAATCGCTATTAAAGACGACTCAGAGCCAGTTGCTGGAATAGTTCCACGCGATTTATGCGATGCGGAGTTAATTCCAGCAGCAGTTTTGTGCCTATTAGCAGACTTAGCAAAAGCTACACCATTTTTAGATGCACCATTACTAGAAGCATCTGGCTTTTGATTAAGGTACGGATTAGGCGTATTGCTATTTTCTGAACCAGTATTAGGCGTTGTGCCTATGTTTGAATCAGGTGTTACGTCTATGTTCAAATATGGCTTAGGCAATATCTCTGGTTCCGTCATGTGTGATTGACCCGAAGGGGTTTCAGGCTGATCTGGAGTTGGCGCAGGTGCAGGCGTGACAGGCGGATTCTGCGGAGTAGGCTCTGGCTGAGGCTGAGGTTCTGGCTGCGGTTGCGGCGTTGGCACAGGCGTTGGCGTTGGCTGCGGAACTGACTTAGGACCTGGCTGCGGCTGCGGCTGAGGTTGCGGCTGCGTTGCCTTCACAACAAAGCTTGCATTAAACTTACACTGCGATCCATCAACATAAGTAACCGTAACAGGAACATTAACAGTTTGATCTTCACTAGTTACGGTAGGTATTTCAAAATTACCTACCGTAACCGTAGGCGCCTTGTAATAATACTTTGGAGTGCAAGCATCTGGATTATCTACATCATAACAATTTTCATAGTAGTAATCACCAATATTCTTAAACACAGAGACTTCTTCACCATCATCGTTGAAGTAATTAGGATTGTTATTAGGATCGAATCCGTTGTATGGAGCACATTCATCTTGGTCAACATTTGAACATTCATCTTCAGATTCATTAGGATCGCACGAATAACATGCAGGAACTTTCAGATTATCTGGAATAACAGGATATTCAAGCGAACCATCTTTTCCAAACAGTTTATCAATCTGATTTTTAACATTCGTTTTAATAGACTCTACAGTTGGCTGCTTAGCAGGCGGATTTTTGCTAGCCGCATCAATATCATCAATTTTCACATCACTGCTTTTAGCAGACCACGTTTCAGCCATAGTTTTCGCATTAACAATAAAAGTAAAATTATCAACTGGATGGTAGCCTTCTATATTATTCTTAATATCACCGTTTTTGTAACATACAGGAAATTCAAAAGTTTGTTTACCAGGGAAAAAGGCTGTCTGATTGTCAGGCGCATTAAAATTGACGTAACCTCCCCAGGAATCATATCCACAAAATTCCAATCCTAAATCGCTTATTTTTCCGCTGTAGCCTGATAATTCACTATTTTTTAGCGCATTCTTAAAATCAATTGACTGACCAAAACTAACTTCTATATTTATACGTTTAATTACATATTGACGTATAAGAAGCCTTCCATTAAATCTAAAGTCTGGACCATGATGAACATCACTGGTTCCATTGTACATATCCATTCCCATTTTTTTCTTTAAATTAAAATCGATTAATTTAACCCCATCATTTTTATTAATACGAATTAACTCATCTGTAATAGGAGTATAGTGTCTATTCCTCTCGATTGTATTACCCGCATAAGCATAATTATAAGAAAATGTAAATTCTTCATCTTTAATACTTGACTTCAAAAGTTGACTATAGTTATACCCATCTTTAGCCTGCTGAGTAGTTATATTTTTTTCAATGCGCTGGTTAGAAAAATCATACAGACTATCATACTTTTTCTCATATAAGTTAGAAGTATCGCTATGAAAATCATTATAAAAAGCTGTATTCTTTGCAAGAGCATATGGATAAATTTTATCAATATTCGTAATATTATTTTTTTCAGCTTTAACATTTATAAGCTTGCCTGCACAAAGATTAGCAAGATTGTCTACGTTACTAATTTTGTTTTCACTTATGTCCAAAGATTCAAGATTTGGCAAACCATTTAACACAGGAATAATACTTATATTATTACGACGCAAATCCAATTTTTTAAGATTTTTTAGACTAGGCAATTGAGAAATATCACTTATAGTATTCTCACTCAAATTCAGGTCTTCAAGATTTGGAAAATACTTTAAAAATCTAACATCATCAATTTTCCAATTTTCTAAATCTAACTTTTTAACTCTTGCCATATCTGATTCTGTAGGATGCCATCTATCTATAGAATCAGGCACACTAACGTCACTATCTGCTTTTACCCTATAATAAAGAGCTTCTTTAAGCTTTGGATTATTAGCGAATAAATTGTTTGGGTCTTCTGGCTTCTCTTGCTTGACTACACTGCCACTACCACTACTAGATGCAGAAGGCTCAGTTAACGCAGCCCCCCCCCCCAGACGTATTTTGCGCAAAAGCTGCGTGAGATTCACAAGCTGGCATTATGCCAAAAAGCATGCAAACAGCAATAATCGAAGCAACAAACAGCTTAAAAACTTTAGCCGTTAAACCACTTTTAATACGATTAACCAACCTGCCAATAACCCCAGGCATAAACTCAACCTTCTTATTTAACAACTTAAAAATAAATGTTAACTCGTAAACGCAGCCACAAGCCGCAAGTCACTATTTTAGTAACCATCTGGAACAATTACATAAAAATGAATAAAATACGAAAAACACAGAAAACAAAGAGACCCCGCAAGAAAACTTACGGGGTCTCTTAAAGATTAGCTAATATCTTCAGACTAGAAAATCGAAAATACTAGGCAAGAATCTTGGTCACACGACCAGAGCCAACGGTACGGCCACCTTCACGAACTGCGAAGGTCAAGCCCTCTTCCATTGCGATAGCCTGGATCAACTCAACAGTGAAGGTTGCGTGATCGCCTGGCTGAACCATTTCGATGCCGTCTGGCAAGGTGATAACGCCAGTAACATCAGTGGTACGGAAGTAGAACTGTGGGCGGTAGTTGGAGAAGAATGGCGAGTGACGGCCACCTTCGTCCTTGGTCAAGACGTAAACTTCGCCTTCGAACTTGGTGTGTGGTGTCACAGAACCTGGAGCAGCCACAACCTGACCACGCTCAACGTCGGTACGGTTGATACCACGAAGAAGAAGACCAGTGTTATCGCCAGCCTCGGCCTCATCCATCTGCTTGTGGAAGGTCTCGATAGAGGTGACGGTGGTGGTCTGAGTATCGCGCAAACCAACAATCTCAACTGGGGTGTTGATTGGGAGCTTACCACGCTCAACACGACCGGTGACAACGGTACCACGACCGGAGATGGTGAACACATCTTCGATTGGCATCAAGAATGGCTTGTCAAGATCGTGAGTTGGGGTTGGGATGTACTCGTCAACAGCCTTCATGAGTTCCTTGACGGTCTCTACCCACTTGTCGTGGTCTGGAGCGTCATCATGCAAAGCGCCGTAAGCGGAAGTACGGATGACTGGGCAATCGCGATCGAAGCCGTTTTCGTCGAGGAGGTCACGAACCTCTTCTTCAACGAGGTCGATAAGCTCTTCGTCGTCAACCATATCGCACTTGTTCAAAGCAACAAGAATTTTTGGAACGCCGACCTGCTTAGCAAGCAAGACGTGTTCACGGGTCTGAGCCATTGGGCCGTCGGTAGCAGCAACCACGAGGATTGCGCCATCCATCTGAGCGGCACCAGTGATCATGTTCTTAACGTAATCAGCGTGGCCTGGAGCGTCCACGTGAGCATAGTGACGTGCATCCGTCTGATACTCGATGTGGGCGATGTTAATGGTAATGCCGCGCTCCTTCTCTTCTGGAGCGGCGTCGATCTGATCGAAGTCATACTGAGGGTTCAGATCTGGATATTCGCCATGAAGCACCTTAGAAATAGCCGCGGTCAAGGTAGTCTTACCGTGATCAACGTGACCAATGGTACCAATGTTAACATGCGGCTTAGTACGCTCGTACTTTTCCTTTGCCATGTGTTTGTCCTCCTGGACGTCTCGTAGTTCGCTTCACACTCTTATGTGAAGCCTCTAGCTACATATTTACTGGGTTTCTGGGTTAGGTGCCACTTCGGTGCCAGAACCCAGTCAACGTACGAAATTCTAGCGTTGACTAGGGACACAAAACACCGAAGTAGCGTGCGCTTTTACTCGCCGCGCTGGGCTTTAATAATCTCGTCCGAAACAGCCTTTGGAACTTCCGCGTAAGAGTCCATTTGCATGGTGAACATTGCACGTCCCTGAGTCTTGGAACGAAGATCACCAATGTAGCCGAACATCTCACTCAGTGGAACCTTAGCGTCAATAACCTTAACGCCAGTAGCGTCGGTCATAGACTGAATGTTTCCACGACGGGAGTTCAAATCGCCCATAACGTCGCCCATGTACTCTTCTGGAGTACGAACTTCCACGGCCATAATTGGCTCGAGGATTACTGGGTGAGCCTTAGGAGCAGCTTCCTTGAAGCACATGGAACCTGCAATCTTGAAGGCCATTTCCGAAGAATCAACGTCGTGAGTCTGACCGTCGGTAACGGTTGCTTTAACGCCAACCACTGGGAAGCCAGCCAAAACGCCAGATTCCATAGCTTCCTGCACACCTGCGTCGATGGAAGGAATGAATTCCTTAGTAATGTGGCCACCAGTGACCTCGTTAACAAACTGATAGACTTCGCCAGATTCTGGATCGATTGGCTCGAAGTTCATCAAAACCTTTGCGAACTGACCAGAACCACCAGTCTGCTTCTTGTGGGTGTATTCCTGGTTCATAACAGCCTTGCGAATGGTTTCGCGATAAGCAACCTGTGGCTTACCAACATTCGCTTCAACCTTGAACTCGCGACGCATACGATCCACAATAATGTCGAGCTGAAGCTCGCCCATACCAGAAATCAAAGTCTGACCAGATTCTTCGTCGGTCTTAACCTGGAAGGTAGGATCTTCGTCGGAAAGCTTAGCCAAGGCCAAGCTCATCTTTTCCTGATCTGCCTTAGTCTTTGGCTCCACAGCAACCTCGATAACAGGATCTGGGAATGTCATGGATTCCAAGGAAATTGGGCTCTTCTCGTCGCACAAGGTATCGCCCGTGCTAACGTTCTTCAAACCAACGAAGGTGTAAATGTTTCCAGCTTCTGCAGAATCTACAGGATTTTCCTTATCTGCGTGCATCTGGAAGATCTTACCAACGCGTTCCTTCTTGCTCTTAGTGGAATCGTACACGGAATCGCCTGGCTTAACTTCGCCAGAGTACACGCGCACGAACACAAGCTTGCCGTAGAACGGATGAGTGGAGATCTTAAAGACCAATGCAGCAAATGGATCTGTATTTACTGGCTTACGATCAATCTCAACAGATTCATCGCTTGGATCAAAGCCCTTAATAGATGGAACATCTTCTGGGCTTGGAAGGAAGTCAACAACAGCATCCAGCATTGGCTGAACACCCTTATCCTTAAATGCAGAACCGCAAGTTACTGGGAAGGCTTCGCGAGCAATAGTAAGCTTGCGAATACCCATGCGAATCTCTTCTTCGGAAAGCTCTCCCGATTCAAGATACTTCTCAAGCAACTCTTCGTCGGCTTCTGCAACCTGATCCATAAGCTCGGCACGATATTCTTCTGCACGCTCTTGCAAGTCGGCAGGAATGTCAACGGTGTCGTAGTGGGCACCCATATCGTCCTTAACGTCATTCCAAACGTAAGCCTTCATACGAATCAAGTCAACAACACCAAGGAAGTCGTTTTCAGCGCCGATTGGAAGCTGAATAACGAGTGGCTTAGCGCCAAGCTTTTCCTTAATGGTCTTAACAGAATAGTAGAAGTCTGCGCCCAACTTATCCATCTTGTTGATGAAGCAAATACGTGGAACGCTATACTTATCTGCCTGACGCCAAACGGTTTCGGACTGAGGCTCCACGCCTTCCTTACCGTCGAACACTGCAACAGCACCGTCGAGAACACGCAAAGAACGCTCTACCTCGGCGGTAAAGTCAACGTGTCCTGGTGTATCGATGATGTTGATTTGATAGCGGTCATCTGTGTCATGGGTTTGACGCTGCCAGAAGCAAGTGGTTGCAGCAGACTGAATAGTAATACCGCGTTCCTGCTCCTGCGCCATAAAGTCCATGGTAGAAGCGCCATCGTGAGTTTCACCAATCTTGTAATTCTTACCAGTGTAGTAAAGAATACGCTCGGTGGTAGTAGTCTTACCAGCATCGATGTGCGCCATGATGCCGATGTTACGAACCATATTAAGGTCGTTAAGCACATCTTGTGCCATATTATTATCCTTAGCTCTTTAAGATACCGATTATCTTGTGGATTACCAGCGATAGTGAGCAAAAGCCTTGTTTGCTTCTGCCATCTTGTGGGTATCCTCGCGGCGCTTTACAGAAGCACCCAAGCCATTGGAGGCATCGAGAATTTCGTTAGCCAAACGCTCAGCCATAGTCTTCTCACGACGAACGCGGGAGAAGTCTGTAAGCCAGCGCAACGACAAAGTGTTTGCACGAGCAGGCTTAACTTCGACTGGCACCTGGTAGGTTGCGCCACCAACGCGGCGGGAACGAACCTCGAGGCTTGGACGAATGTTATCGAGAGCGCGCTTCAAAACAGAAACTGGCTCCTGCTCGGTCTTTGCCTTCACCTGCTCAAGAGCGGTGTAGACGATGTTTTCTGCAATGGACTTCTTGCCATCGAGAAGAATTTTGTTAATCAACTGAGCCACGACGGTCGAGCCGTAGATTGGATCAGGAAGCAGCTGATGCTTTTTTGCAGGTCCTTTACGTGACATGTTTTACTTCGCCTTCTTTGCTCCATACAGGGAACGACCCTGCTTGCGGTCCTTAACACCCTGGGTATCGAGAGCGCCACGCACAATGTGGTAACGCACACCTGGGAGATCCTTCACACGGCCACCGCGCACAAGCACAATGGAGTGCTCCTGCAAGTTATGACCTTCGCCTGGAATATAGGCGGTTACTTCAATACCCGAGCTGAGGCGCACACGAGCAACCTTACGAAGCGCAGAGTTTGGCTTCTTAGGAGTGGTTGTGTACACACGAGTGCACACGCCACGACGCAACGGGCTACCTTTCAAGGCCAAAGTCTTTGACTTCTTAGGCTTGGCCTGACGTCCCTTACGGACGAGTTGTTCAATCGTAGGCAACTTAAGTTCTCCGATTCATTAATGTCTTCTATTTGGTGAAACCGCAGCACTGCAGCACACCTTAAACCTGAATCGGTTAAAGAGAAAAGCCACAGTCCACCGGCCCGATGGCCCTTGCGCCTCCAGCCACGCATTACTGCGCGCTATCTTTGGCACTTGGGATATCCCAACCAGCACGCCTATTACATAAGGCACGCCGTTGGCACACACAAACTATTATTATACACATTTGCTTGACAATTAAAAACCGCTTAAACAAGCTACTCAAGCAAACTACTTAAGAATCGGCCTTGCAGGAGCAGAAACATCCAAAAGCTGACGATTGCCGATTTTACTTGGATCGCTAATAATCGTTTCCACAATTGCCTTTTTAAGCTCCAAATCCGAAGAATCTCCCCAAACAACAATCCTATGAACGTCTCCGCTTGGACCAGGGTAAGAAACATCTGTTTCAACAGAATCCTGCGTTTTTGCACTAACACGAATAACGTGAGACCTAAAATCTTGAGAAAGCGAGCTTACAATTTTCAACGCTTCCTTAACAGCTCTACTGTTTAGACTTTTACTAACGTCGCTAACTTCTATAACTGGTATTCCGCTAGTAGAGACGTTTTGAACAGCGTTTAAGACTCTACCTTTAACATCTACAGCTGTAAGTTTTTCGCCATCTTTTGCTTTAAGCATTGCAGCAGGCTTTTGCGCACGAACAGTTATTTGCAAACCGTGCGGAAATTGCTTTACAACCTTTGTTTCTGTTACGCCAGGTATGTTATTTAATTGCTCAATTATTTGTTGAGAAGAAACTAAAAACAGTGACTTATCTACCTGATTAGACGCGATTAACGCAATTTTCTGTTCACTCACCCATTCGTTAGAACCAAAAATGCGTATATTTTTAGAATCAAGACGGAAAAATGGAGATAAAAACAGCATCCAACAAAGCAAAGCGATTAACGCAAACGCAAGAAAAGCGTAGGCAAATCGCAGCAAAATGGTACGTATTTTAGCAAAATTCTTTTCTTTTTCGCGAGCGCTAAAATCTATTACTTTAGGTCTAGATGCAATTCCAAGAGGACCAGAACTAGACTTTAACGTTTGCTTTACAAAATCAACTACGGAAAGTCTTCTTGCATCTACAAAAGCATTTTTAGAAAATTGATTTTCTAACGAGCTACTCGTAGTCGCTTTTTTGCTATTAGATAAATCATTTTTAGCTAATCTTGTAGAATCTTGTGAGTTTAGATTGGATTGAATTGACCTTCTATGCGCATCAAGATTAGTAGACTTAGAAAAATTAGAAGACTTAGGGAAATTATCAGACTTAGGGAAATTATCAGTCGTAGCAAAAGTGGATGTAATAGACCTAGTATGCTTAATAGAACTAGCAGATTCATTAGGATTATTAGGCTCATTGGATTCATCATTGCTGGCAGACTTGCCAAAAATCATTCGACCCATAGCTATCACTCACCTACTTCCACTTGCATCTATACGCGACTTTATTTACTACTTTATTTGCGACTTTACAGATTGCTTATTATCGCTTGTTTGCCGACTATTATTGCCCATTTAGCTTATTGCTTTAAGCGTAACTCTTCTAGCATAACAGACGTCATAGTGGTAATGCTTCCAGCACCAACCGTAAAAAGTACATCTCCACTATTAGCTCGGCGAGCAAGCATTAAAGCGCCATCCCTCATGTCTTCTACAGCTTCAATATTGCAATTAAGCGCACATTCTTTAGCTGCGTTAACAATAGTCGAAGCGTGAATATTTGGAAAATCTTCCTGCTTTTCTCGAGCTGGGAAAATGCCAGTTACGATTACGTCATCTGCAAGAGATAAAGCAGAAGCAAATTCGCGCGCAAAAGAGCGCGTCCTAGAAAACAGATGTGGCTGGAAAAGCACGCGAATCGTAGAATCTGGATACCTTCTTCTTGCGGCGCGCAAAAGAGCGTCGATTTCTGTAGGATGATGCGCGTAATCGTCTACAACCGTTACTCCGCCAACGCATCCGCGAATGTCAAATCTTCTAGAAGCACCAAGGAAGCTCGCAGCTCCATCTGCTGCATCTTTAGGATTCATGCCCAAAAGTGTTGCTGCAATGATCGCAGCACACGCGTTTCTAGCATTGTGCAAGCCTGGAATCATAAGATTAACGCTTATAGAATCGCCGTTAAAGTCAATAACAAACGACTCGCTGCCACTACCCGTCTGCTCGCTTTCGTGATTAATAAACGCAAACTTTACAAGGCTTTTTACTCTATTACTTAAGCAAGAAACACTATTCTTACTACTTGCGTATGCGATTGTTTTTTTAAGAGAATCATCGCTTAAATCCTCTAAAACAGCGCAAGCGCCATCATCGTCTGCACAAATCACAATAAATCCTAGAGCGTGGCTTAAATGCTCAACAAACGCTGCGCGATAATTTTGCGTATTTCCATAATGGTCTAGGTGGTCCGCTTCTACGTTTGTAACAATTGCAATATATGGATTGTATTTTTCAAAGCTGCCGTCGGATTCATCCGCCTCCGCAACCATAACACTTCCGCAACCAGCATGACCTCCGTCAACTTCGCCGCCGCCCTGCGCTTGAATCGAACCGCCAATCGCATAACTCGGGTCTGCTAAATCGCCTTTACCACAAACTTTCAAAATATGAGCCAAAAGAGAGCTTGTTGTAGTCTTACCATGCGCTCCCGCAACAGTCACACCTTTTTTAGAGCTTAAAAGTAAAGATAAAATGTCACTTCTGTGAACAAGTTTTACGCCATTTTGCGCAGCCGCCACTACTTCTGGATTATTTGGCTTAATCGCGCTAGAGTACACAAGAATATCTGCATTTTTTACATGGCTTGCACTTTGACCAATTTGCACATTTATGCCGAGTTCTTCTAAGCGACTTGTGTGGTCGCTTTCTTTACTATCGCATCCGCTTACGCTAACGCCTTCTTCATGTAACATCTCTGCTAAAACGCTCATTCCAGCGCCGCCAATGCCAATAAAATGCACAGAACCTAAAGAATTTACAGTTTGATCTTTACTAAAAGCAGCACAAATAGGGTTCATATTAATTTCCATGATTATTTTTTGCTTTCTTTTGCAATCTTAAGAATATGCTCTGCCATTACTCTTGCAGCATTACGAATGCCGTATTTCCAAGCCTTTTCGCGCATCTTGCAAAGCTCGTCTGGGTTATTAAGCAATTTCAACACGTTTGCGCGAATCCAATCATCGCTAAAATCGCAATCGTTTACAATAATCGCTCCCCCTGCGTTTGCAACAGGTTGTGCGTTAAATCGCTGCTCACCGTTTCCAATTGGAAGAGGCACGTAAACTGCTGGAACGCCAATCGCAGATACTTCTGCAACAGTGCCTGCTCCCGATCTACAAATCACCAAGTCAGCGCAAGCAAAAGCCCAATCAATTCGCTCTAAATATTCGCAAATATGGTAATCACCAAGTCCTGCATGTTCTGGCTTAATGTCATTTATTTGATTAAGACCAGCCGAGCGCGCAACATTATCTTTAACTTCTTTAGATTTTCCGCTACCTGTAAGATGAACGATTTGCGCGCATTTTAGTAAATCGCCAGCAGCAATAGATACAGCTTCGTTAATGCTTTTAGCGCCCAAAGACCCGCCAGTTACAAGAATAATCGGCCTGCTAGGATCTAGTCCAAGATTTTTAGCGCCTTCAAATCTAGCTAAATCAATGTCTTGAGTAATCTTTGCGCATAAATCGGATATGGATTTTCTAAGAGGAAGACCAACTCTTATAGCTTTGCTATTCGACGCCGCCCTTGCGATTAAACCAGTGCCATCGTAAACACATCCGATCATGCTTGCCCAACGCGCTCCAAGCTTATTTGCCATTCCAGCACGCGCATTTTGCTCATGAATCACAATAGGCAAATGCATTCTATGCGCTTGTGCATAAACTGGCGCAGACGCGTAACCGCCAAATCCAACAACAATATTAGCATGCCTTTGCTCAAGAATCTTAGCAACCTTGCGCATTTCGCGAATCCACTTAAAAGGAAACTTAAGCATGTAAAGATTAGGTTTTCTAGGGAATGGGACTTTTTCAATAACATCTAATGGCAACCCCGCCTTAGGAACCAGCGTTTTTTCTAAACCAGCATTAGTGCCAATAACACTGATTTCTACCGACTCATCTAAATCTTTTAACGCATGCGCTACAGAAAGAAGAGGATTAACATGACCAGCAGTGCCCCCGCCTGCTAGAACAACATGCAAAGAATTGCTATCTTTATATTGATCTTGCACCAATTCAGCCACCTCAATCTGCTTATTTGATAATCCCAATCATAAATCCCAATCAGAACTAATCTACTTAAAACTTTAATATATGACTTAACAATTAAATATAAATTAAACAAAATTTTTACGAAAAGCGGATTTTATAATTTTATAATACTTTCTCAATTTTGATTAACACTTGTTTTTGATTAACACTTGTTTATTATTGAGCTGATTAATCACCACTTTGCTGCCGCGATTTTGCACGCTTTAATGACCATTTATTCCCAAATTTTATGTTCGGATTGCTCTTAATAAAACTATCCGCAACACCCATCGCAAGAAGACACATAACAAGAGAAGATCCACCTGCGGAAACAAATGGCATAGGAACGCCCATAACTGGCAAAATCTGAACAACAACCAAAATGTTTATTAGTCCTTGGCCAACAATCCAAGTAGCAATGCTAATAAGAGATATTGAAACAAGCTTATTTGTTGATTGCAAGGCAGAAGTTAGCAAGCACCATCCAATTACAATGTAAAGAAGGATTACGCAAGAAGCAACAATAAAGCCCATCTCTTCGCCAATGATTGCAAAAATAAAATCGTTGTGAGCATACGGCAAATAATTCCACTTTTCTCTAGAATTACCTATGCCAACTCCCATTATTCCACCAGACGCCATTGCGTATTGCGCATGAATCGACTGAAAACAAACGCCTCTAATCGACTTTGCATCGCATCCATGAATCGTAGCAAGAATACGACGCATACGATTTTGGCTAGTCACAACAAGCAATAAAACTGCTGCACAAGCCGTTATAAGGGCCACAACAAGCCATTTTGTAGGGAATCCTCCAACATAAAACGCCACAACAGCAATAAGCAAAATAATAAGAGCGGTACCAAGATCCTTGCCTGCAACAACTAAAAGAACCGAAACACCCAAAGCTACAACTGTTGGAATATATGCGCGCATAGCAACACGCTTATAAGCCTTTTTTGCAAGAATAAGTGCCATTGGTAGCCAAATGCATATAGCAAGTTTGGTGATTTCCGCTGGTTGCATTGTAAGCGGGCCTATTTTAATCCAGCTAGCATTACCATTAACCTCGTGCCTAATACCTGGAACAAAAGTCAAAAATTGCATAAAAACCGATATTGCGTAAATGGTAATAATCCTGCTTTTATAAAAATCAACAGGAAGATGTGAAAAAATCAAATATCCAGCAAGACCAATAACGCAATAAAACAGTTGGCTCATTCCAGAACCCCAAGGGCCAGCTCCGTAAGTAATCATCGTTACCGACGAGCTTGAAAACACCATAAATAAGCCAAAAACGGTTAATATTACAACAGATATTCTTAGTCCAAAAAGACACCACAATGGGTTAAAAATACTGCGAATACCAACGTATTGCTTAAAAGCCTTTGTATTATCACTAAATGTTTCTTTAACGCCAAAAGCATTATTTGAAGACTCCACTTTACTGCCAAAAATGCCAAAACCGCGTTTTTTAAGCTTTTTAGGGCTTCTAGAACTTGATGAGCTAGCTTTTTTATTGTTCTCATTCATGGCTCTTAACCCATCGCTCAGATTCTTTAGCAAAACGATTGCCACGATCTGCGTAAGAAACAAATTGATCCATAGAAGCGCATGCTGGTGCCAGAAGAACAACATCTCCAGGCTGCGCGTACCTTCCAGCAGCTTGAACAGCTGTAGAAATAACTTTTTGACCCAAAGTAGAATCCGCGCTAAGAACTGGCGAGTTCTCAACCTCTTTAAGAACGCGATCATCTACAGAATCAAAAGATTCGAAACCTTCGCCATTCGCAGAAACTATTGTTACAGGAATACCCTGGCCTTTAAAATTAAGCGCTTCTACAATCGGCTTTTGATCTAGTCCAATAACAACAACAGCCTTAATAATACTACGATTTTGATTAACTAAATCTTCAAAATGGCCACCTTTTGCAAGGCCTCCGGCAATCAAAATTACGGATTTTTTGCCAAAACTAGAAATAGAAGCGGCAGCAGCATGAGCGTTAGTAGCTTTGGAATCGTCCACAAAACGAATCGCGTGTTCTGGAAGACTATCTTTAGCATTTAACGTTGCAACAGTTTGAATCCTATGCCCTCCTGGAGCAAAGTTGCACAATGCTTTAACTGCATTTTCAACGTCTTGTTTTAAGCCAAGAGTTAGAGCTAGTGCAGTTAGCGCGTCTGAAAGAAGATGAGGATACACACTTCCATCTGGCTCGCATAAGTGTTTTAGTTCTTTTAGAGCTACTATTTTGACTGGATCACCAACTTTTGCACCAGAAACGCCACTTTTGTCTACAATCCAACCATTTTCAACGCCTATTTCTCCGCATTTTGGCGCGCAAAGTGTAAAACCAATTTTTTTACAACCATCTTTTACTTGTGCAACTTTTGCTAATTCGCTAACTCGTGAATCTTGAGCATTGTACACAAGCGCTTTTTTAACGCCATTAAAAACTTTCGACTTATCTTTTGCGTAAGCTTCAATGCCACCGTGCCAATCCAAATGGTCAGCCGCAATATTAGTAATCGCAGCGCAATCCAACTCTAAGGAATTAGTAAAATGAAGTTGGAAAGAGCTTAATTCAACACATAACGCATCGTGTTCTTTTTCTAGCGCAGCGTAAGAAACAGACTTGCCAATGTTTCCAACTGCAGGAGCATCTAGACCGCAAGCTGTAAGCATATCGGAAGTCATCTCTGTTGTAGATGTTTTTCCATTTGTTCCAGTAATTCCAATCCATGCAGCTGGAAGACTTGTTTTAAGCGACTTTACGCGCACAAGCCACGCAAGCTCCACTTCGCTGATGACTGGAATATTGCGCTTTTGAGCCTCTAGAATAAAAGGCGTTCTAGGGTTAAAAACTGGCGATGTTACAACAGCATCAATCGTGTTCCAATCGATTTTAGAAAAATCGTGGATTTGCGCCTCTTCCTTACGCTCGTCTGCGCTAATCGCATTAGCGCCAACAGTTTTAAGCACTTCCATGGCTCCTATGCCAGAAACGCCTAATCCTGCTACAAGAACGTTATGGAATGGGAACTCATTGTGCAAAGAGAACTCCTTGCACAAATCATTTGCAACATTGCTCATATAATCACCCTAAATCAACAATCCAGAACGGCCTGCCCAATCCGCATAGAACGTCATCAACGCAGACAGAACAAACATAAGCTCAATCATCCAAAAACGAACAACAACTTTGCCTTCTGCCCATCCAACAAGCTCAAAATGATGATGAATTGGCGCCATTTTGAACACGCGCTTATGCGTTAACTTAAAACAGCCAACCTGAATCACATCACTGCAAGTTTCTGCAACGAACAGTCCGCCTAAAATAACAGCCAAAAACTCTGTGTGAGTAGCAATGGAAAGCGCAGCAAAAAGGCCACCTAAAGCCAAAGAGCCAGTGTCTCCCATAAACACTTGAGCAGGATTTGAGTTGTACCACAAGAATCCAAAGCAAGCAACGGCAGCACAAACAGAAATAATTGTTAAATCAAGCGGATCCGAGACGGCGTAAGAGAAGCCAAAGTGGCCGCCGCCTTTAACATGGTAGCTTTCCCAAAAAGCGATAAGTGCATATCCTGCAAAGGCAATCATAGAAGATCCAGCAGCAAGACCATCTAATCCATCTGTAAGATTTACTGCATTAGACCATGCAGCCATTAAAAAGTTTACCCAAACAATAAAAATTACGATTCCTATTGCTTTTCCAAACATAGAGAAATCAAAGAATGGCTTTTCTATAAAACTCATGCCAGGCTGCGCGCTTGCAATGCCCGACTGAGTTGGCAACATAAGAGCTAAAAGCGCATAAATGCTTGCAAAAATAATCTGACCAAATAACTTTGCTCGCACAGAAAGGCCAAGATTTTGCTTTTTTCTAACCTTTGCAAAATCATCAATAAAACCTAAAAAGCCCATTGAAAGCATTGCAAAAAGAACAAGAACTGCAGACCAAGAAGGCGTTCTGCCAACAGAAAAATACCTGTACAAAGCAGATGCAGCCCATCCAACCACAACAGCAAGATTAATAACAACACCGCCCATTGTAGGCGTGCCTCGCTTAACTAAATGTGATTGCGGACCGTCTTGGCGAATGTATTGTCCGTAATTTAATCGGTGTACTAAGCGGATTAAAAGCGGCGTGCCAACAATAGTGACTATTAGCGAAACCACTATTCCCACAATAAGCGCAATCACAGGTTAACCTCCGTATGTTTGTTAAGGCTAGCGTTAAGACTCTTACTAAGTTTAGCCCAGCTTTCAGCCAAAACACTCAGCCCCGAAGCATGAGACCCCTTTAACAACACAACAGTACTAGAATGCTCACCCACAAGACTCCAAACAATATTATTCGCCTCAATACAATCATGCACAAAGTACACGTTGTTTTTAGCATCAACATTGTTATTTTGATACTTATTTACAATGTTATTTCTGTTATTTCTGTTATTTTGCCAATTATCTCTAGCACCTTTAGCTATGCAAGAAGCTAATTCATCTAATTTTTCACTCGTGGAAGATCCAACGGAAATTATTGCGTCAATATTCTTTTGTGCAACATATTTTCCTATAGACTCATGCATGTTATATTCGTCTTTTCCAAGTTCCAACATTGAGCCTAAAACAGCGATTCTAAAAAGTTTAGTGGATGAAGATTTGGCAGAATCGGCAGAATTTGCAGAATCGTCGGAGCTAGAAGAGTTAGCGGAATTAGAAGAATCATTTGACTCATAAGAGCATAATCCGTCAATTCCTGCTTTCATAGAGTCTGGATTTGCATTAAATGAATCGTCAATAAGTGTAAACTTTCTATCATCTTTGCAAATAACAGAAATTTGCATACGATGCGGGCTAATACGCGAAACTTTATTCAAAACTAGAGCAATGTTTTTAAGACTCATTCCAAAATATCGTGCAACATTTGATGCAGCAAGAGCATTCATAACATTGTGCGCGCCAGGAAGCGCAAGATGTAGTGTTGCACTATTTTCACTAGTCGCACTATTTTCGCTAGTTGCGATTTTTTCGCTTTCGATAATCGTAAATTTTGCACAACCACTTTCGTCTAAAGAAATATCTTGCGCGCGCAATTGATAATTACCATTATTCGATGCATCAAAATTGCCATTATTATCAGCATTTAAGCCAAACCAGCGAACTTTATCTTGATCAGCCAGCTTGTTCATAGACGCAACACGAAAATCATCTGCATTCAAAATTGCAACACCATGAGGCAAAAGTCCCCTAACAATCTCACTCTTAGCTTGCGCAATTTTTTCTACAGATCCAAATTCACCCAAATGAGCAACACCAACTTTTAATACAACCGATAAGTCTGGAGGCGCAATAGTTGTGAGCATTGCAATTTCTCCAACATGATTTGCACCCATCTCCGCAATAAGGAATCGCGTATTCTCGTTTACACGCAAAGACGTTAATGGCAATCCAATCTCGTTATTAAAAGACCCAACGGGCGCAACTGTATTGCCAAGCGTTGAAAGCAAAGCATTAAGCATATCTTTTGTGGTAGTTTTTCCAACGGAACCAGTTATGCCAATAATGCTAAACGGCGTATTTAGCGCGCGGCGGCGAACTAAATTATGTTTTGCTAAAAGTCCAAGCGCTTCAACCGAATTTTTAACAACGATTTGAGCAATCTTGTTTTGCACACTTTCATCTAGCAAAACAGCATGTTCCACAATCGCAGCTTTGGCTCCAAGTTGAGCTGCTTTTTGAACAAAATCGTGTCCGTCTACTCGCTCGCCCTTTATAGCAATAAATACCGCTCCGCAAGCAACGTTACGCGAATCACTTGTAGCGAAATTAACAATATCGGTGCTTTTTACAGAATCGCAAGATGCCGACGAACCACATAAAAGCTCGCTTGCGTTAACAGCATCTGCCACCTCTTTAATGCTCATAGGCATCATATGAGTGCTATCTTGCGTAAAAACAGTGTCTGTAATTTTATTTTGCTTGCTATTTTGCTTGCTATTTTGCTCTATTGAAAACATTTTCTGCTCTTAAATATTGGTTTCTATTTTAGTTCGTGAGATACTCGCAACGCGCTCTTAATTGTTCCTCTTCTAACACCAGCAGCAAGAACCATTGCGATTGAAAGAGAAAGATGTTTACTAACACTTTTGCCGCCGATTTGATCTGCTAATGCAGCTAGCTCATCTGATTCCCTAGAACGCATTACACAATAAGATCTTTCGTGACTTATAAATCCATACCTTTGTTGTAAATTATAAAAACTCATTACAGGGCGCGCAGATTTTATGCTTGATTCGTCAATCTTGGAATCGTTCTTGTAATCAATCTTAGAATCATCTTTTTTATTACTATATATAAGTGATTCCGATGATTCTTTAGACTTAGAGTCATGCAAATCTTGCGAATCTTCTGAATTAGCATCCACTTTAGATTTGGCTTCTAATGTGCCGCTTGCTTGCGACTTATCTTTTGAATTTGCAAAGCTTGAATCATATGCCAAATCGCCACCACTGTGTTCAATAGCTTGCGAGCTGGAATCTGACTTATACAAATCGAGACTTCCTGCCATTGCGAGCGCATTATTGCTTTCAACTCCAAGAACATCAATGTTTACAGATTGCAAAGCGTCTTTTTTAAGAGTTGCAGAATTTAGCGCTATAACAACAGCTGCAGCACCATCTTCTACGCATACCGACAAATTGTGCTGAATATCCACTATTCCAAGCGGATATTCTAAATCCAGTTCTCGCTGAAGAGAATTAGACCCTGCAGCGCTTATAACACCAATTGGGTTGCCAAGCATATGAAGAAAATCAGCTAAACGTATAACATTTGCATAGACTTCGTCATCATCATCGCCAGCAACCGCAAAAGTCGCTATAAAAGAAGATGGGTCATTATTAACATCGCAAGCAAGTTTACCCAAAGTTACTGGATTGTTGGAAGAAACTAAAAGTGGAATACCAACGCTCATCGCTTCGGACCTAAACTCTGGAGTAACCATTGCTGCGTATGCTCCAGCATCTCTAGCAGCTTCCAATTGTCTTTTATCTACGCGATTTGCAGGAATAAAAAGACACCCAGGCTTAACATTCCTAACATCACACGCTAAAGACGTAATTGTTATTCCAGAAGCAAAAGATGGTATTACTTCAAAACCGTATTGTTGTGCAGCAAAACCAAGAGTTACTCTTGTTCTAGAAAATTCATCAACAGCATTCATACTCGCACTCGCCCTCGTTCGCTATCTATTACCATTGTACAGCAATAGGATCGGTGCGAGGAGTCGATACTGGAACGTTGTACTTTTGCATTAGGAACTCGCCTATTGTTTTTATAATAGGCGCCGCAGTATAAACACCGAATGTACCTTCTGGATTGCTTAATGCTACAGTTATTGCAAAACGTGGATTATCTACAGGCAATATTGCTGCGCAATCTGCAACTATAGAGCTAAGCGCTCCGCCAAATCCAGCAACTTCTGCAGTACCACTCTTTGCAGCAATTCGATATCCATTAACAGATATGTAGCTACCGTAATATTCTGCAGTGGACTCCATAGCATTTAACATTTGATCAGCAACGTGCTCATCCAATACCCTAGTGCCTTCTGGCCTTTTGCGCTCAGTAACTCTGCCTTGAGGATCAATTACAGACTTGATAATCGATTGCTTAAGTCTTACGCCTTTATTTGCGATTGTTGATATAGCATTAGTGATTTGCAAAGCGTTTGTTGCATAACCCTGACCAAACAAAACAGTGTTTTGCTTACGACCATCCCACGATTGAACACTCGGAAGCAAACCTTGAGATTCTCCTTGCAAGCCTAATCCAGTATATTGTCCAATTCCAAACTTAGACAAAAACTCATAACGTTTGTTATTTGGATATTTTTCGCCAGCCATAATCATGCCAACGTTAGAAGATTCCTTCAAAATGCCTGCCAAAGTGAGCCTCATAACACCATGATTATGAGCGTCGTGGAAAAGCTGACCTTGCTTTTCAATGCTTCCTGGAACAGCAAACTTATCTGATAACGAGCGCGCGCCCGTCTGAAGCATGCCTGCAACTGAGAAAACTTTACCAATGGAGCCTGGCTCAAACACTTGGCTAACAGCTTTAGAAACAGACGCTCTAGCTTCGGCAGAACCAGCTTTAATACTATCGCTATCTTCTAGAGCAACGATTTCTCCAGTGCGAATATCTTGAACAACAGCAACGCCCCATCCAGCTTTATACCTATTCATGCCGTCTAGAAGAACCTTCTTAACGTACCAATCTACATCGCTATCAATAGTTAGCTTTATGTCGTTACCGTTTACAGCATCTTTATATTCGCTTACCGTTCCAGGAATTTTCTCATTTCCAACGTTATTTCCCTGGTATTTTTGATATCCATCTTTACCAGTTAGAACCTTATCTTGAGAAAGCTCTAGTCCAGATTCGCCAATTTCTCCTCTTCTACCCTTTGCTTCCTTGCGAGCGCTTTCTTCAGCGTCTTTAACAGAGCCGATTAAAGCACCAAGAATAGGGCCACTCGAGTATACGCGTTCGCTACTGTTTTCTGCATAAACACAACCAGAAAGATTAAGCTTGTCTATTGCGCGCTTAACAGAAGGCTTAACATTTCTTTTAATAACAGCGTAACGTCCTACGCCTGCAATCTTGCCGCCTATTTCGACAGAACTCATATGCAAAATAGGAGCCAAAAGACGTGCTACAGCAACAGCGCCAGTTCCTTCAACATCTTTGCCATTAATTGCATGACAATTCCCAGCAGTTTGCTTTGTGCAAGGAGTTGGCTTAAAAGACTGAGCATTCATAGGGTCTGCGATTATGTTGTATCTTTCAACGCTTTGAGCTAAAACAGAACCATTTGCATCTAAAATACGACCTCTACGAGCAAGTATTGGACGAGTTCTGCTACGTTCTGCCTGCGCCGCCTGAGCAGTAGAACGTGCATTGATTAACTGTATAAAGCTAAGTTTTACTATTGCTACAGATGCAATAAACGCGAATATCATTGCAACAGCAATACACTTTTTTGCAAAAACCGTGTTTCGTATAACGCTAGTTTGAGCGCCATAACGTGCATTAGCTCCAGAAGAAGCATAACCAGAACCAGAACGCGCGGCATTACTGCCGTATGATCTGTACAACTTACTCGTATTGAATCTGCTCTTGCTGATTTTGCTCACTCTGCTTGTAGTAGAGTGCAACTTTTTACCAGCAAGTTTGGCATAATACAATACTGTTTTCATTTTGCCTGAGTATTTGGCGAAACGTTGCTTGATTAGGCGGTTCATCAATGTTTCTCCTTATTTTTTTGTTCTGGCTGTTGTTTAGTTTGTTGTTTAGTTTTATCTGATTTAGTTTTGTCTGGTTTAGTTTTATCTGGTTTAGTTTTATCTGGTTTAGTTTTATCTGGTTTAGTTTGTTGTTGTTTAAGTTTTTGCTGTGCTTGCTCTGGCTTAGCTTTTTGAGCTTCAATAGCAGCTTGTTCTGCCTTCTTTTTGTTTGCATAAGCACTTAAATCAACTGTTATTGCTCCCTGTTGTGGAATCATTCCCATATCTTGTGCTTTTGCTGGAAGATCCGCTTCTAGCGCATCTAACTTTGTTTGCGCAGTTTCCACATCTTGACGAAGCCTAGAGATACTTGATTGAGTGGCAGCTTGTTCAAAAGATATCTCCGCCATTTTTGTGCGCAATAACAAAGACGTAGTAGGCGTAACAAAAAGGAAAATAACAACAATAATCAAGTTGAAAAGAGGAGCTTTACGAGTGTTACTCCACTCTATGACTCTATGTAAGTGATTCATTACTGTGTAAGACCTACGGTCAGAGGCACTAAACACTAATGGAATCGACTTTAAAACGCGATTTTGCCTTGAATTATTACCAGCTGCCTTCTCGTTTACTCGCCCAGCAGGAGCAGATGAATTTGCATAAGACGCAGCAATCCTAGAAGCACGGTTTTTACTTGGCTTATCCATTAGAACCTGCCTCCTTTGCTGTTATTTACGCCATTCGCTTTAGAAGAAGAACGATGCAAAGATGAATCTTCTCCTTGAGCAATAGCTGTAAAGTCTTTAATCCACCTATCTGGAATATATCTAATAAGCTCCACTGCGCGTAAGCGAACAGAAGAAGACCTTGTATTATTTGCAATTTCTTCTTTAGATGCTTTAATAGCTCCGCGAGTTAAAGACTTAAAGAAAGGTTTTGCACTTTGCGGAATAATTGGCATATTTGCTGGAACATCTACTTCTAAGCCTTTATTCATAAAACGCTTAACCGTAATATCTTCCAAAGAATGATAAGACTCAACAACAATTCTGCCACCGTTATTTAAGCGCAAAGCAAGCTTTGGCAGAGTCCTAGAAAGCTTATCTAGCTCTCCATTAACTTCGATTCTAAGAGCCTGAAAAACTCGTTTAGCTGGATTTCCTGGAGCACGATGAGCACGCGGAATAACATGATCCACTAAATCAACAAGTTGACCAGACGTTTTTATTGGATTCTCTTGTCTAACTTGCACTATTTTTCTTGCGACTGGCCCAGAAAAACGTTCTTGACCATACTCACGGAATATTTGAGCAAGACTGGATGCACTATAAGTAGCAAGAATGGTTTCAGCAGTAACACTTTGAGTTGTATCCATACGCATATCTAAGACTGTGTTATGAGAATAAGAAAATCCTCTATCTTCCTCGTCTATTTGCAAACTAGAAAGACCCAAGTCCATAAACGCTGCGTCAATCTTTTCGATTTCTAAATCTTCAAGAACTTTGTCAACTTCATCAAATGCAGCATGCACTGGAATAAAACGATTCTCTAAGCCTTCATCGCGCATTCTTTTTGTCGCTAAGCCAAGAGCTTCACTATCTCTATCTATTCCAATAAGAGTTGCAAGTGGAGCAGCTTTAAGAAAAGCTGTTGCGTGACCCGCAAGTCCAAGAGTGCAATCAACAACAATAGAATCTTTGTGATCTAATGCTGGAGAAACAAGATTTACACAGTCTTCCAGCAGCACTGGCGCATGAATTATAGATAAATCTTTCATTGTGCCACCGCCGGAAGAACATCATTTGCAATATCTGCATAATCTTGCTCTTTATCTGCAAGATAATTGTTCCAAGCAGATTTGTTCCATATTTCTGCGCGAGTTCCAACACCAATTACAACAATCTCATCTCCAAGATTTGCATAATCCCTTAGCATTGGAGGCACTACTATACGACCTTGCTTATCTGGCTCCTGATCAACAGCGCCAGAAAGGAAGACTCTAAGGTAGTCTCTTGCAGACTTATTACTCATAGATGTGAGCTGAATCTGAGTTGTAATACGCTCAAACTCTTGCATTGGAAGAACATAAACGCATCGCTCTTGTCCGCGAGCAATAACAAAACCATCACCCAACTGGGATCTGAATTTTGCAGGTAAAGCAACACGACCCTTTGCATCTATTTTTGGAGAATAAGTTCCAAGAAGTATCGGATTCTTTACGTGATTATTAGCCTGACTTTGCAAATTATTAGCACCAAAAACCGCGTCTTGAGGCAAAGGAGTGGATGTAAAAGCCGAAGACATAGGTTGAGGTTGCATAACAGGCTGCATAACAGGCATTTGAGGCATTTGCTGCGCTTGATACATTTGCGGCATTTGCGGCATCACATAATAAGGCTGGGCGTACGCTTGAGAATTTTGCATTGGCATATGCGCATCTTGAGCATTAGCTTGAGCCGTATTTTGAGAATCATAACCAGATGGATTTTGAGCATGCTTAAAGGAGGAATTGGCTTTATCTTGCGCATTTGCGCCAGCATTGTTACTAGCCATCAATCCACCTCCTTTTCAACATGCAATATGCCACTTGCACATCATTCACCATTTTACCCCATTTCTCACCAAAAATCCCCACTTTTTTGTAAAAAAATAATATTTTTTTAACTCAGATTGGAAACATGCAACGTGTATTAGCCTCGAGGTATACTTAAACGCCTAGTTTTAGCCCAACTTTTAAGAAGAACGGACACAAATGTCTACGTACTCCTCACAACTCAGCGAAGAACAACAAGCGGTTGATTGCGCCTACAGTCGATTAGATAACTTGCGTTCAACAATCCGAGCAAGGCTTGATTCTGTACGCGCTGCAGGCTCGCATGGCTCACCAACTCAGCGAACAGAACGAGATTCTTTTGCAACAATGTACGAAGATCGTTTAACGCAACTTAGAGCTGTAGAAGATAGACTCGTGTTCGGCAGACTAGACAGCCTAGAAGGCATAAGGCGCTACATTGGAAGAATCGGTTTACTAAGCGAAAATCACGACCCAATCTTAACTGATTGGAGAGCAGAAGCGGCTAGACCATTCTACGAAGCGACTCCTTCAAATCATGGAGACATTGTTATGCGCAGGCACATAACTCTTAAATTCCGAGAAGTTGTAGGAGTTGAAGACGAGATTCTAGATATTCATTCAGACGAAGTAAACAAAGCGTCTAAGCAAGGAACACTTACTGGCGAAGGTGCATTGCTTGCTTCTCTAGGTTCTCGTAGAACTGGAAAAATGACGGATATTGTTGCAACCATTCAGGCAGAACAAGACCGCATTATTCGCGCTCCTCTTGACCGTACAATTGTTGTGCAAGGTGGACCTGGTACAGGCAAAACTGCAGTAGCTTTGCACAGAGCAGCATACTTGCTCTACACGCATCGCAGAAAGCTTGAAAGATCAGGCGTTTTGATCGTAGGACCAAGCTCCGCATTCTTAAGATACATAGATCAAGTTTTGCCATCTTTGGGTGAAACTGGTGTTGTTAGCAGAACTATAGCGGATCTAATCCCAAATATTCATGCAACAGTGCAAGACACTCCTCATGCAGCAAAACTTAAGGGAATGTACCGCATGAAAAACGTTATTCAAAACGCTATTTGCGCAAGAATACGCGTTCCTAAAGATTTGCCAACACTACGCATAAATGGTTTTGCTGTGCAATTAAAAAAGGAAGATATAGAGCTTGCACAATTAGACGCTCAGCGCACACACCAGCCTCATAACCAGGCGCGTAAAACATTTGTAAAGTCAGTTATAAGTTCGCTTAGAAACAGGTATCTAGAACAACTTGATTATGTTCCTTCCCAAGCGGAGATATCCGATATTACTTCGCAACTTAGAATGGAAAATAAGCTCAAGATTACATTAAATCTTGCTTGGCTACCTATGAATGCCAATTGGCTTATAGACCAACTCTTTTCTAAACCTGAACAACTTCGCATATATGCTCCTTGGTTAAGTGAAAATGATATTCGTGCATTGATTAGACCAAAAGGAAGTCCTTTAACTCAGTCCGACATCCCACTTCTTGACGAAGCTATGGAGCTACTAGGCCCAGATCCAAAGATTGAAGCACAAAACGCTGCTCTCGCTCGTAAAAAACTCGAAGAACAGCAATATGCTTCCGATACTCTTGCACAAAATGGCATAGGAAATGGCATTATTACCGCCGATATGCTTATTGAGAATATTCAAGGTAACGATGCAAGTATGGTTGCAAATCTTGCCGCGTCTGATAGAGAGTGGACTTATGGCCATGTTGTTGTAGATGAAGCGCAAGAGCTTACTGCAATGGATTGGCGTATGCTAATACGCAGGTGCCCTTCACGCTCATTTACAATTGTTGGCGATGTTGCACAAACCTCCTCTCTAGGTGGTACACATAGTTGGCAAAAAAACATGAGCTCATTGTTTGGAAACGAAAACTGGGATCTTTATGAACTAACAATTAATTACCGTAATCCTAAAGAAGTTTCTGAAGCTGCAGGAAAAGTTGCAAATAATTCTGGCTTATATATATCAACAGTTAATGCAGTTAGATCTGTTCCAGATTCGCTTGTTACACATACGGTTCAGAATCAAAATGAGCTTAATAATATGCTTGCTAAATATTGCATTGACTTATTTAACGAATTTGTTTCCGAAGACGGAAGCGGACGCGTAGCAATTATTGTTCCTCAAGAACTAATAAAGCATGCAAACAAAATCGTTAAAAATACTCTTAGCAAGAATCTTTCAACTAAGGAATATGCACGCATAATTCAGCAAAACTTTGACGATAGTCAAATTAGCGTTTGCAATGCGGAAAATGTTAAGGGATTGGAATACGATGCGGTAATCCTAATGCAACCTTCTGCCATCGAGCAGGAAGCAGCATCCAGACTTAGCGCAGCGGCAAATCTATACGTTGCAATGACAAGACCAACACAGCGTCTTGTTGTCTTGCGCACACAAGACGACGCCAATTTTTCAAAGTAATAATCGCGAAGTAAAAGTACTGAGTAAACCCAACTATTAACAACCTTGTTATTTGTTTGACCCTTTAATTGGGTCAAACAAATCAGGTTATCCCTCACACTATAACCATATTTATTCTAAGACTCAACGATTCGCTAACAAACAGCAAATCAACATTCACACAAACTCAAATACTCAAACTTATACTTATTCAGCAACATTCACAAATTGTTCACTCAATGTAAAATATTGCACAATCACTTACTTTTCTTAAGATCATCTATTGCACGTTCAAAATCTTCCAAACCAGTAAAATTCTGATATACGCTAGCAAAACGAAGATACGCCACCTCGTCTAGTTCACGCAACGGCTTTAATATTGCTTTTCCAACATCTTCGGATGTGATTTGAGCTAATCCACGAGCGCGTAAATCAGCTTCAACTTCCATTCCAAGAGTCTTTAGCTCCTCAGAATCTATTGGTCTACCCTGGCAAGCTTTTCCAACACCAGCAACCACTTTTGCCCTATCAAAAGGTTCCACAGAACCAGAACGCTTCATAACAAGCAATTGCGTAGTTTCTACTGTTGTAAAACGATTACCACACATCTGACACTCGCGCCTACGACGGATTGAATATCCATCCTCGCTGATTCTAGTGTCAATAACCTTAGTATCGGAATTCTTACAAAAAGGACAATGCATATATACAGCATACTAAAAATTAATTAAATATGTTATATATATTTCAATGTTTTATATAAATAAATCGATTTTTTCATATTTTTCCTCGTATATTTTATAAAATTTATCGCAAAACACTCGAATAGATGGATATATAGATACATCCATAACAACAAGTGGTTCAACAATTGGTTTAACGCTTAAATCATTACAACTGCAACATGCAGAATCATCGCAATAATATAATGCAAACAAATCATACGAGTCTGACGAATTATATTCATAATCTGAACTCATAAATACTCCATTCTAATAATATTTGTAATAACAAAATCAGTCGTCAATAAAAGGTACTCGTATAGACTGCCCTACTTCTAAATCTGTAGAATCAAGATTATTTAATTGCATAAGGTAATCAACAGAATCAGAAATATTGCCATTTTTATCTGTTATGGATTTTGCATAACTCCATAAGGTATCTCCAGGTCGAACAGTATACGTTACAAAGGATTTTGATACGGCTGAAACAGCTGGCTTTGGCATAAAAATAATCCAAGCAAAACAAACTAACGCAGAAAAAACTATAAAACGAATAAATAATTTATTTTTGCGTTTTTTGTAACCCTTATTAGCCAAAGCGGCACGATTTGGTGTTGAATAACTAATACCATTAGAAGAGTTCAAGTTCTTATACATAACTATCCTTTCTTACGTTTTAATTGACATGAACATTTGTTCTATCGAACAAGTGTATTAATCTTGACACATTTGTTCTAAAGATGCAACGGCGTGTCGAACATATGTTTGATTTTTTTTGAAAAGTGTATTAGAATGTAAAACAACGAAAGGAGACACCATGAATACCACCCAAAACGAGCTTAGTGATTCTGCGGCGCACAACGCTGAGCCACTAACAGATCGCCAGAGAAAAATCATGGATGCTATACAGCAATGCCTCGAAGAACATGGATTCCCTCCATCATTTAGAGAAATAGGTGAAGCTGTAGGCTTAAGAAGTCCTTCTTCCGTAAAACATCAATTACGAGCACTCGAGATGAAAGGATTAATACGAATAAGTGCAAATAAAGGTAGAGCAATTGAAGTTATTGGAGATTTTATACAAAGGAATAAAGAAAAAGCCCATGCATTGCTTGAAAAACAATCAGCTATCGATGTGAGCATGTATAACAGTGAGTCTTTGATAAACTCTCACGATGTTCCTCTTGTTGGAAGAATCGCTGCAGGAGTACCTATAACAGCTGAACAACATGTTGAAGATGTTATGCGTTTGCCAGAAAGACTTACTGGAAGCGGAAATCTGTTCATGCTAGAAGTGCATGGAGATTCAATGATTGACGCAGCAATTTGCGACGGTGATTATGTTGTTGTGCGAGAACAGAATGAAGCAACAAATGGAGATATTGTTGCTGCACTGCTAGATAACGAAGCAACTGTAAAGACGTTTAGAAAAGAAAATGGTCACGTTTGGCTTATGCCTCACAATCCAGCGTATTCCCCTATAGATGGGTCTCACGCAAAGATAATGGGCAAAGTTGTTACCATTTTAAGAAAAATTTAATGATTTAAGAGATTTACAAGATTTACGAGATTAAAACAACTAAAGAACGATACTGTTAAACGGATACAAATAAGCATATAAATAAAATCGCTGTGACCTATAAATCATATAGATTCTAAATCACAGCGATTAGAGAAAATAAATAGATAACAAGTATGTGCTCGCTTATTAAAACAAATTCATTGTTTAAGCGAGTGGATGAGAATCCTTAATGGTTACAGAAATTTGGCGACCATTTGGAGCAGAGTAGCTAACAGTATCACCCGCTTTAGCGCCAATAATTGCAGCACCAATCGGAGATTCTGGACTAATAACATCGTAATCGGTAGCAACAGCAATATCACGAGAGCCAAGAACATAAGTCATCTCTCGACCAGCAAGATCTAAAGTAACAACAGAGCCATTGCCAACAAGGCCTTCCTCTGGAGCCTCAAGAATCTTTGCGTTGCGTAGCTTAACAATAAGCTCGTTAATACGACCCTCGTTCTTGCCCTGCTCTTCGCGAGCAGCCTGATAGCCACCGTTTTCAGACAAATCGCCTTCGGCGCGAGCAGCAGCAATACGCTCGGTGATTTCATCACGATATTCACCTTCGCGATGAGCTAATTCTTCCTTAAGCTTATCGTAGGCTTCTTTAGTCAATAGAATTACTTTTTCTTCAGCCATTTTGCAATCTCCTTAACAAAGAATAAAGAATAAAAGCAACAAAACAATCACTCGCGTTTAGCGAGTAGAAATAATATCAATCACAAAAACGAGGGTGTCCGAACCACCAATTCCAGCCTGCGGAACACCTCGTGAACCATAACCATACTCAGGCGGAATAGAAACAAGTAAGCGAGAACCAACATTATGTCCTGGAACAGTACGATCCCAACCCTGAATAACCTGACCAACACCAATACCAAAGCTGGCAGGAGTATGACGAGCAAAACTAGAGTCAAAAGGCTCACTTGCTCCCCAAACAACGCCATGGTAATTAACGGTAACAGTGTCTCCAGCACGAACCAAAGGCCCATTACCTTCTACCAATTCAACAACCTTAAGCCCTGCTGGCGGCTCAAGCGCTGGGAACGTCACCGTTGGCGTAGTACCAAATTCCGCAACTACTTCTGGCATATCCTGTGCCATTTTGCCTCCTTTATAACCTCTTATAATCCCTTACAAACATGTGTAAATGCTTGCAAAAAGCCACTAACACTTACAAACTATTCATTAAAAACTTTGAATATTATAACATTTTTGCAATTTTATAGCGTGTTTTAGATTAGCACTCAACCGCTACCTATGCCAATACGCATATAACTTGCATAACAATATAGCAACACAATGCAAGCAAATACGCAAAACATGCTTAAGGAAAATGCAATAAAAATAGCTATAAATGCAACGACTATAACTAGCACTCAACTACGTTCACAGCTAAGCCACCCTTAGATGTTTCGCGATATTTAGACATCATGTCTTGGCCAGTTTCCTTCATAGTTTTAATAGCACTATCCAAGCTAACAATATGAGAGCCATCACCTAGAAGAGCCATTCTAACAGCATTAATAGCAGTGTTGGCAGCCATAGCATTGCGCTCGATACAAGGAATCTGAACCAAGCCACCAACCGGATCACAAGTGAGACCAAGATGATGCTCAATACCAATTTCGGCAGCATTTTCAACCTGCTGCGGAGTTCCGCCAAGAACTTCGCACAGGCCTGCAGCAGCCATAGAACACGCAGAACCAACTTCTCCCTGGCACCCAACTTCTGCACCAGAAATAGAAGCATTGCGCTTAAACAAATAGCCAACAGCTCCAGAAGCAAGAAGGAACTTTATTATTCCCTCCTCGCTAGAACTGTCTACAAAACGCCAATAGTATTGCAAAACAGCTGGAATAATACCAGCGGATCCATTAGTCGGAGCTGTAACAATACGACCACCTCCAGCGTTTTCTTCACTCACTGCAAGAGCAAAAAGATTTACCCAAGCAGAATCAGAAGCTTCCAGAGCGCAATCAGCTCGCCTACGATTTTGCTTAAGCATATCGGAATTTGCAGCAAGACGAGCATACATACGCGGAGCACGCCTATGAACCTCAAGTCCACCTGGAAGAATCTGCTGCTTAGAGTTACATCCATGTTCAACACACTCTTCCATAACTTCCCAAACATGCAACAAATAAGAACGAACATATTCGGAATTACCGTTATGCAAAGCAAGTTCGTTTTGCCAAACAATGTCGCTTATACTCTTATGCTCCTTTTTGCAAATCGAGATAAGTTCTTTGCACGTTGTAAAAGGATATGGAACAGACGAGTCTTCGCGCGAATCACTAGAAGATTCAGAATCTTTAGTTTTATCTTCACTTTCTTCCACATTTTCATCAACGCGGTCATGCAAACCAATCATCTTATCGTTGGCATTGCCTTTGCGAATAAATCCGCCACCAATCGAATACCAAACTTGTTCGTCAACAGTATTACCAAAGGAGTTCAAAGCAACAAACCGCATGCCATTAGGATGTGCAGCCATGCGCCGCCACTTTTCAAAAACAACATCGGAATCGTAATCAAATTCGATAGTATGACTATGCGCAAGTGTTAAAGTTCCGCTTTTCTTACAATCTTCGCGAATAGTCATCATGTGTTCCGTATCAACATCGTCTGGAAGGTTACCTTCAAGACCAGCAACCGATGCACGATCCGTGCCATGACCCAATCCAGTAAGAGACAAGGAGCCATACAGTGTGACTCGCACACGCGAAACGTCTTTAAGCTTTCCATTCTTTTGAAGAGAAGTCACAAAAGCATTCGCTGCGCGCATAGGTCCAACCGTGTGTGAAGAACTAGGACCTACACCAACCGAGAACATTTCTAAAATACTGAACACATATCTATTGTAAGCACAATTGTTAGTAGGCACGACACGCTACATCAACGATCACTATCATAAGAGTGCAAAACACTACCATCGTTTACATTATCAATCCAGTTTTCAATCAAGTGACTAACAAGATGTAAAACTAACCAGATAACAAAGGCAAAAATTACAGCACAAATCATAACAAACATTGCATTTCCACTCACAGGAACATGCAAATCAAAGAAATGCGCAACAAACGGTATAAATGCACCAATAACGCCAGCAGCAGCAAAGCATAAGACCATAATTCCACGCCAAGAGATAAGTGGCTTAGAAACTGTAGCCAAAACTGCAACACCGAGCACAAAAACAGTAACAGCACAAATAGTGCGAGTTACACCAACAGCGTGCACGGATTCAACAATAAGCCTAGAAGCGTTAGCGTTAGAAGAATCAAGACCGCGCGCAAGCATTAAAGGAGAAAGAATGGACACAACCAAAACAGACACAGCAACAGCTATACCATTTGGTAAAGCAAAACGAACAACACGATGCAAGAATCCAGGAACGTAGCGTCTTGTATTAGGAGCCAAAGCTAGCAAAAATGCTGGAATACCAATGGTTAACGAACCGATATAGGTTATGTGACGAGGCAAATATGGAAAATTAAGACCGAGCAAAACCACACCTGCAGAAATCAGTGCAGAATACACGGTTTTAACAAGGAACAGTCCTGCAACACGTTCCATGTTTGCCATTACTTGACGACCTTTAGCAACAACGTCTGGAAGATGCGAGAAACGTGAGTCAACAAGAACAACTTGCGCAACAGCTTTAGCAGCTGGAGCAGCGTTACCCATTGCAACGCCTAAGTCTGCCTCTTTGAGCGCAAGCGTGTCGTTTACACCGTCGCCAGTCATAGCAACGACGTGGCCTTTAGAGTGCAAAGCTTGAACAATCGCCTTTTTTTGATCTGGCAAAACACGACCAAGAACATCAACGTTTTCAAGAACTTCGGCAAGTTGATTTATATCTTTAGGCAACTGCCTTGCGTCCATCGAAACAGGCTTTGAGTTACCAGTTAGACCAACTTTTTCGGCAACAGATGCAACGGTTGTTGGATTATCGCCAGAAATAACGCGGCACCTAACACCTTGCTGTCTAAACCAAGCAAGAGTTTGACGAGCGTCAGCACGTATTTTCTCTGAGCATCGAACTAAAGCAACAGGGCGAGCGCTTGTAGACACTACTGGAGAACTGTAGAACGTTGCGTTATTAGAATCGCCAGAATCACTATAAGCAACAGCTAGAAGAAGAACACGATTACCCTGCTGAGCGTATTCGTTTACACGATTCAAAATTTGCTTAAACGAATCCGTTAAATGGCAATTATCGAAAGTAGAATCGCCAGAAACCGCAGAATCGCTGATTCCGCCTTCTGCAACCGCTGGAACAATAGAACCGTGCAAATCGCCAGAAGCAACGCTAGATTTGCGTGCACAAATCGCAGTTGCCAAAACCTCTGGAGCACCCATATACCACGTTTCAAATCTACCGTCTTTTAGCGCATAGCGTATTGCGCTCCACTTTCTTGCAGACGAAAATGGCAAGCGAGCGCTAACACTAGAAGCAGAGGAAACACCTTGATCTTTAAGGCCTTCCATAATGGCAGAACCTGTAGCATTTGGATTTTCTTCGTTAGATAAGTCGAACAAAGCTTGATTCACCAAACGATTCGAGTCATCACCAATCGAGCCATCACCAATCAAGTCAACACCAACAAACGCGATTCCACCATCCGTAATAGTGCCCGTTTTGTCTAGATTAAGGCAATCCACTCGAGCCAAAGTTTCAACAGATTCAAGCTCCTGAACCAACGTTTTTTTACGCGCAAGACGCATTGCAGCAACAGCAAAGTTAAGCGAAGTTAAAAGAACAAGACCTTCTGGAATCATGCCAACAACTCCAGCAACAGCAGAAACAACAGCACTCTTCCACTGCCCCGTCTGTAAAGCTACAGCAAAACCGCCAACCTTATTGATTTGCGACCAAACAAGTAAAACGCAAAGAGGAACAACAACAATCGTCATCCACTTTAGAATCGTGTTAATTCCACGACTCAAATCGGAGATTGTTTTTGTATAAACCTTTGCTTGTGCAGCAAGCTTAGACGCATAGCTGTTATCTCCTACAGCCGTAACGCGCATTAAAGCAACGCCAGAAACCGCAGTAGAGCCAGAATAAACAAAGTCGTCCGCAGCTTTACGAACAGTAACAGACTCGCCCGTAAGCATGGACTCGTCCATTTCTAAGCCCCAAGATTTAACAACATTTGCATCTGCAGGAACCTGGTCGCCAGAACGAACCCACAACAAATCACCAAGCACAATACCGCTATGATCAACATAAACATTTTTGCCTTCGCGCCGAACAATCGATTTGGAAGCAACAAGAATCGAAAGACGGTCGAGCGTACGCTTTGCGCGCAACTCCGTAACAACACCAATACCCGTGTTAATAAGAATCACAAAGCCAAAAACAGCGTCTTTCCAAGAACCAGTGGCAAGAACAACAACCATTGCTGCAAAAATAATTGCGTTAAAAAGAGTAAACACGTTTGCGCGCACAATAGAAAGAACGGACCTAGATGTGCGATTATTTGTAACATTTACAAATCCGCGATTTACAGCATCAAAAACTTCGCTTTGTGTTAAGCCTTGTTCGCTAACCTCTGGCAAATCAGGGAAATCGGAGATATTCAAAGAATCTGTAGAATCTGTAGAGTTTGCAGAGCTTTGCGAATCATGCATTTTTTGCAAACTCGTAACGTTAGAGCTAATCTTTGTCATTTATAACCACATCCCTACTGTGAGGTGTATTGTCAATCACAGATTGAACGATTTTTAGAAGACTAGAATGTTGGATTTTATCGAAACCCTTAATTAGATTTGCGTCAAACAAATTCTCGCCATCTAAATCCTTAAGAATATAAAGCTTCGCTGCATACAAAGTGCGGTCCTTAGGTGGATTTTGCGGATTAACAAGCACAACAGGAATCCCAGCAGAGCGCGCATATTCAAGCGCATTAGTCCAAGCTTTGCGAGCTTTTAGATCAACGTGCGCACCGCCAGCATTGCTTTTAACGCTATAATCAACGCGATCTAATCTATCAACATTAATGTTGTTTATCAAAATAATAGACACAGGCTGATTTGAAGCGTCCATAATTGCCTCTTGCGAAGCAAAATTAGCATTTTTGACGTCTGCAATCGAAGTATATGATGCATGCAAACCAGATTTCTCACACATATGCAAAAGCTTAGAATCAAGAGCCGCCTGCCTGGATCCAACTACAAACAATTTTATGTCTTCTACATCAATGCCATCATGAACAATGTCGTCCAAATGCCCGCTATTGCCAACAGCATGGCCCTGAGGAGTGCAAGCACTTAGAGACGCAAATAAGAAAATCACCAATGCGGACGCAAAAGCCGAAACAACATAATTACGTTTGCACAAAACAGCACGAATCGCACGCATAAGAACGTGTTTTGTTTTGCGCATAAAGACCATAAGACTTTTATAGCACAAATCACGCACGAAGCGTATCGAAGAACAGCGCAAGGTTCAGGGTAAGACTTAATAACTCTGGCCTATAACCCCACTTTTTGGCCTATAACCCCACAAGAGGTAAACATCGTAGATAACAAAAAACGCCGCTAAAACTAGCGGCGCAAAATTTGTACCCCCTAAGAGAGTCGAACTCTTGTTGTCAGATTGAAAGTCTGGTGTCCTAACCGTTAGACGAAGGGGGCTTTAACCAAACCATATGATATTAACACTCATGCGCAGTTCTTGCAAATTACGGCGTGTTGAAGGAAGACAACGCGATTCTAACGCAACGCACCACACGCCACGCAACGCTCAACAATCAAATTCACAACTCACTTTTTAACAACATACGCAAAATCGTGAATCACGCGACCAGCATCCAATCCCTTGCGCTCAAAATTCGTCAAAACACGCCCATCAAAGCGACGCGACTCCACAAAATCCGCATGAGGCAAATCCGCAGCATCTTGCGCATTACCCTTTCCAACATGCTCAATCGGCAAGCTCACACGCAAATCGCCATCGTTTTCAAAGCCTTCAAAAGAATCCATAACTTCGTGAACATGCAATGCGTAATCCTCAATATCTGTAGCAATTCGCCAAACTCCACCTGCAACAAGCGCATTATGCACAGACTTAGCCAAAGAAGGCTGAACAATTCGGCGCTTGTGATGACGCATTTTAGGCCAAGGATCTGGGAAAAATGTCCAAACTTCTGCCAAAACACCACTTTTGCACGCTGCAAGAAAATCAGGAGCGTTAACTTGCGCAATTCGCAAATTATGCAAATCCTGCTTACCAGCCAAAAGCATAGTGTGCGCTACGCCTGGGTCATAAACTTCTAGCGCAAGAAAATTCGTATTCGGGTTTGCTGCAGCAGCCGCCACAATATTTTCTCCCTGACCCGATCCGATTTCGACTATAAGCGGATTAGCATTGCCCCAATTGGCTTCAATCCACTGCGAATCCACACACAAATCGCTTTTTACGCGCAAAGACCCATCGCCATCCGCAATGCATAGCAAATAAGCGCTTGAGTAGCGCTGCTTGGCTTTCTCTAAGCGCGCGTCAAGCCTAGCAGACCTTCGTACAAAAGAAAGAATCGCCCTAGCGGATGCGTGAGGCTGTTGAGGTTTGGAAGAGTCGCCAGCAACCGCGCAATCATACGCACCAGCAGTCAAATCACCAGTCAAATCACCAGTCAAATCGCCAAAAGAGTGGCCACCATGCAAATCGTCACTTGCACTATCTACATTAAAATCGTTCATTTTTAGCCAATCTTCCTTATTTTCTTGCATACGCGATTGAATCACAACTCATCGCATAATATCAAACGCGCAAAACACTGCAACAAACACAAACAATCACAAACACAAACAATGTCAAAAACACAATATGATTCAAGCGCTATAATTTCCCTATAACATTATGCAAAAACAGCATAAGTAAGAAAGGTAAACGGTAAACAATGACTATTCTAGTTACAGGCGGATGCGGCTACATTGGCGCACACGTTGTACACGCTCTTCACCAAGCAAAGCAAAACGTTGTAGTTGTAGACGATTTGAGCTACGGAAAACCTACAAGAATTGAAGGCGCGCGACTTTACGGAATGGACATTGCTTCCCCAGACGCTGGAGCGCGACTTGCGCAAATAATGAAGGAAAATAACGTTGACTCTGTGATTCACTTTGCTGCGCGAAAGCAAGTTGGAGAGTCAGTAGAAAAGCCACTTTGGTACTACCAGCAGAACATTAATGGCATGCTTAACGTTTTAGAAGGAATGCGCCAAAGCGGTGCTAAAAAGCTTGTTTTTTCGTCTAGCGCAGCCACGTATGGCGAGCCGCCTGTAGAAGTTGTGCCAGAAGACGTTGTTCCAATGCTTCCGATTAATCCTTACGGCCAAACTAAACTTTTTGGCGAGTGGATGGCACGCGCTTGCGAACACACTTATGGAATTCGTTTTTGCGCACTTCGCTACTTTAACGTTGCGGGATGCGGGCCTGTGGAGCTAGAAGATCCTGCGATTTTGAACCTGATTCCTATGCTTTTAGATAGGTTGCAGCAAGGCAAAGCTCCTGCGATTTTTGGCAACGACTACCCTACTGCCGACGGCACTTGCATTCGCGACTACATTCACGTTTCAGATCTTGCAGACGCGCACATTGCAGCGCTTACTTATTTAGATCGCGATGAGCGCAAGTACGACGCTTTTAACGTTGGAACAGGCAAAGGCACTTCTGTTCGTCAAATTGTAGACGAAGTTAGGCGCGTTACTGGATTGCCATTTAGAGAGGCGATTTTAGGGCGTAGAGCTGGCGATCCGCCACAATTGATTGGAAGCACTAAGCGCATTAACGAAGAGATGGGGTGGCATGCGCGCTACAACGTTAAGGATATTGTGGAATCCGCATGGGAAGCTTGGCAAGCAAATCCAAACCATCATATTGATGTTGAATCGTGGAAGCAAGTTGACTAAGCAAATTGACTAGCTTATAAACAAAAACGCGCGGCAAAAATGCTGCGCGTTTTGTTATTTAGTTTTTATTTATTTACTTGTGGCTCCGAGCGGGATCGATCCGCTGACCTAGCGATTTTCAGTCGCTCGCTCTACCAACTGAGCTACAGAGCCATGATGAATAAAAAACCCGGCGAACCGGGCCTTTACTAATCGCGACCCCGGCCGGACTTGAACCGGTGACCTCCGCCGTGACAGGGCGGCGCTCTAACCAACTGAGCTACGGGGCCGTGGCTTTGTTCCATTGAACAGCCGAGTTACTATCTTACAGAATCCACGCCAAAATGCAAGTTCAAAAGCATATTCGGCGTGTTGCCGCAGAATATCAAGCAAACACGACGCTGGCTACTCCAGCTCCATTGCACCCGTGCAAAGTTGATAATATTCACCACGCTTTTTCATCAAGTCTTCATGAGACCCACGCTCAACAATGCGACCATGGTCCAAAACCATAATCACATCCGCGTTTCGCACTGTAGAAAGCCTGTGCGCAATAACAAACACGGTTCTATCTTGCATCAAAGCGTCCATCGCGCTTTGCACAAGCGCTTCCGTATGCGTGTCGATCGAAGAAGTTGCTTCGTCTAAAATCAAAACAGGCGGATTCGCAACAGCAGCGCGCGCAATCGCAATCAACTGCTTTTGGCCTTGAGAAAGGTCTGCTCCGCCGTTTTTAATATGCGTGTTGTATCCGTCTGGCAGCTTGGAAATAAAGGAATCCGCATGAGCAAGAGTGGCTGCAGCAATGCAATCGGAATCGCTAGCATTAAGGCGTCCGTAGCGAATATTGTCTATTATGCTTGCACTAAACAATCCAACATCTTGCAAAACGGTTGCAACAGCATGGCGCAAGTCACTTTTGCAAATATTACGAACATCGATTCCGTCATACAAGATTTGACCATCAGCAATGTTATAAAAACGCGTAAGAAGATTGGCGATAGTGGTTTTGCCAGCTCCAGTTGCACCTACAAGCGCAACTTTTTGACCCGCGTGAGCATACCAAGATATATTGTGCAAAACAGTTTTAGAAGGCTCGTAACCAAACGTAACGTTTTCAAAGCGAACATCTCCCCTAACAAGCGTGTACACGCCATCTTTAGAGCGAATCGCGTGTTTTTGGGCATCTGCGCAAGAATCGGAGCTTAAAGAACCGCAATTTGAAGAACCGCCACTTAAATTTTTAGAGCAATTTTTCCACGCCCAATACACATTACTTCCGCAAGAATCTTCGCTTACTTCGTTAAAAACTTGCAAATAAGACTGTTTAGCGTCTGTAGAATCTACTTGATTTACTTGCGATTTATCGCCACTATCATCGCCATCTCCACTACAGCACTCAACGATTTTTGCGCGAATTTTAACGAGCTTAACTGTTCCATCATCTTTTTCAACAGGCTCATCTAAAAGCGCAAAGATGCGATTCGCTCCTGCAGTCGCCATCATAAGCGAATTTAGTTGCATTGTTATCTCACCAATCGGGTTTATAAACGCGCGAGAAAGCGTAAGAAGAGATATAAGCGTGCCGATTGTAAGCGTGCTTGAATTCACACCAAAAACGCCGCTCAATCCAGCAGAATACACGCCAGCATTTACCGCCCACGCTCCAAAAATCGCAAGCAAAACGTAAAACAGGTAGCTCGCGTTACTAATCACAGGCATAACATTATTTGCGTAAGAATTGGCGCTAGCAGAAATTTTTTGCACGTGAATCGCCAAATCACTTAATTTTTCCACCGCCGCACGCTCGTGATTAAAAATCTTAATAACTTTTCTACCAGAATCCGCCTCTTCTACAAACTCGTTCAAATCACCCAAAGCTGCCTGGAATTGCACAAAAAGCTTGCCAGAACGCTTAAGCATAAAACGCACTAGAAGCAAGAGAATTGCAGTAAAAATCACAATAAAAATCGCAACAGGAATCGAAAGCCAAATAATCGCGCAAAACGCCGCCGCAATAGACATTAGCGCGCCAAACGAATCGGGAAAAGACCAAGAAATCGCTTCATGGAGCGCTTCCGTGTCGTTTGTGTATCGGCTCATAACATCGCCATATCCGTGAGCGTCTAAGTACCCAAGCGGAAGATCTTGATGATGCTTAAACATTTGATTTCTAAGGTTTCGCATTACACTTTGCGCGATTTTTACAACCAGCCTGCTCCAAAGCCAGCTAAAGAACACACCAATAGCGCACACGCATGCCATAATTGCAATCATTCGCAAAAGTGGCGCAAAATCGGGATTACGCTTGCCAATTAGAGGCAAAATGTACGCGTCTACAAGCGATTGCAAAAACATTGCGCTTACAGCTTGAACAATGGAGCTTATAATAATTGACGCAATAACAACAAAAACTTGCATCTTGTAAGCCATAATATAAGACGATAAGCGCTTTAGAACGCGCCAATTTATAGCGAATTTTTCTTGCGACTTTTGATCTAAGTTTTCTTGCGACTTTTGCGAAGATTCTTGTGCAGACTTTAACGCAGATTTTTCTTGCGACTTTTCCTTATTTTCCATTGTTAATCCTGCCACCCTCACTGCCTTCGGTGTCTTTACTGCCTTCGCTGTTTTTAGATTCAATCATTTTTATACCTTGAGAAATCGCCATTTTTCTATACGTTTCACACGATTCCATCAACTCGCTATGCTTTCCTTTAGCAACAACACGCCCATCTTTAAGAACAACAATCAAATCCGCGTGCATGCAAGAAGACACGCGTTGCGCAACAATGATTTGCGTGGAATCGGGCATAAAATGCCTTAAATTCTCGCGAATCTTGGCGTCTGTCTTAACATCTACTGCACTCATTGAATCGTCTAAGATCAAGATTTTTGGCCGCTTTAGCAACGCGCGCGCAATGCAAAGTCGCTGTTTTTGACCGCCCGAAAGATTCTTGCCGCCTTGCTCAAGATTCGTGTTATATGCATGCGGCAAATCGTCTATAAACTCTTGAGCGCAAGCGATTTTACACGCCTCGCGCAAGTCGGAGTCAGTCGCATTCTCATTGCCCCATCGAAGATTTTGCGCAATAGTGCCGCTAAACAGAATATTTTTTTGTAACACAATTCCTATCTGGTTGCGCAAACTTTTGGAATCATAAAAACGAACGTCTGATCCGCCTACAAAAACAGTGCCTTTTGTTACATCGTAAATGCGCGCAATCAAATTTATAATACTTGACTTTCCACTACCCGTTGCGCCCACAATCCCAACAGTAGAGCCAGAAGGAATATTTAGATTTATGTTGTGTAAAATTTCCTGACTACCTTTAGATAAGTCGCAAGCAGCCGAAGACAAATCGCCATTTACGCGCGCAGAATCATATGCAAAATCAACATTATTAAAACGAATCGAAGCATCTGCAAGCTCTGTAATCGCGTTTTTATGAACATACTCACTGTTATGCGATTGTAAAACATTTGCAACACGATGCATTGACGTGCGCGCAGTAACCGTCATAACAAAAATTACAACCAAATTAGCAAGCGCAAACAAAATTTGCAACGCATATACAACCAGCGCAGCAAGATTTCCCGTAGTCAAGCCAAATGCAGGATTATTTCCCGAAGCAACGATTTGCTTAGAAGCCATCCACGCAACAAGAAGCAAACACGCATAAAAACACAAGTTAAAAAGAGGAATACTACAATTTAGAATATACTCCGCTTTTAAAAAATAGCTGTAAATTTTATGCGATATGCGCCTAAAACGGCGGTTTTCGTAGTCTTCTCTAACATACGACTTAACAATGCGAATATTGCGCAAATTTTCGCTAACCATGCCGTTCATGCTGTCAATCGTGCCGTAAATTTGCGCAAAAGTGGGTGCAACAATCTTGGCACCAATACCACAAATAACGCCAACAATTGGAATAAGACTAAGAAAAACCCAAGAAATCGAAGGGCTTATGCAAAAAGTAAACCACCATGCTGCAACAATAATCACAAGGCTGCGAACGCCTGCGCGAATAACCATTTGATACGCAAATTGAATATTAGAAACGTCGCTAGTTAGGCGCGTAACAACCGTTCCAGTAGAAAAACGGTCAAGATCGCAAAAACTCAACGATTGCAAGCGACTAAACATCTTGCATCGCAAATTTTTGCCAAAGCCCGCGCTAGAATGCGCGCAACAAACGCCAGAAATAACGCCAAAAATCATTGATATTGCGGCAAAAGCGAGTAATTGCAAGCCGTAGTATTTAACAGCATTTTGGGATTTTGCGGCAATTCCAAAGTCAATAAGACTAGACATTACTGTTGGAATCGCAATTTGCATAGATGCTTCTACAAAAATCGCAGCAGACGTGATTACACCAAGCATACGATAGCGCTTTAACAGCGGCATTATTGTGCGAAACGCATTAGGCGCGTAATCCTTGTGTTTTTTATGCGATTTTGCTTTCATGCGACCTCTCTATTAAAAGAATTTATACGCTTAATCATATCACTTCTGACTATTTTGGCTTGTAGTGCGATTGCGAATCAACGACTTCGAGCTGCATAATGCGCGAGAAGTCACCTCGATTCGCTGAGCCGCTTAGAGCAGAAGCACTGCTTCTGTGCGGCAAAGCGCTTTGACTGAGCTTGAAATTGCATAACGTATTTCAAGCTCCTTCAAAGCGTGATTTGGCTCAAACGTAAAGTCCAGTGGACTTTACATGCCAAATCAGCCGAGCGGCTGCTAATAGCCGCGAGGAATAGCGCGATGTAACGCGCGAGCGTAAACACCCAGCCCTCCTACACACCAAATAGGAAGGTACGCGCAACGCTAAATAGGAAAATCACTTGCGCGGTCTAAGCGCGCTATTTCTAACAACCATTAGCTAACTCGCGTCAGCTTCGCCTTTCGCTCGATCCTTGCCATAGATTGATGGAATAAAACGCTCTTGATCGTGAAGCTTTTCCCAGATTACAGGCGGATCACTCGGATTTTTCAGCGACTTTGGCACGTCAATAATCCGCTGATTACTAGATCCGCGGAATTGCAACAGCGAATCGTGAAGATCCTTCATATATCGCCCGTCAACAAGAATGTCAATGTATTGCAAAAGCTCAAGCTTATCTGGCGTCTCGCCTTTGCGCATAAGCTCTTCCCAAGTGTAACCAGTCCAGCTCCAAATGTCTTTTGTATTTCCAAACTCGCTTCGAATACGCTTGCAAAGTGGCAGCAAAATACCAGTGTTAAGAAGCGGCTCTCCGCCAAGAAGCGTCAATCCTTGCACGTACGGAAGCGCCAAATCTTCCATAATTTGGTCTTCAAGCTTTTGCGTGTATGGGTATCCTGCGCGAAAATCCCAAATCGACTCGTTATAGCATTCAACGCAATGGAACGGGCAGCCAGAAACGTACAGCGAGCAACGGATTCCTTCGCCATCCGTCATCAAAAAACGCTTATAATCCGCAATCATGCCCTTGCTCATGCGCTCACTGGACCACTGCCCTGCGCGCGGATTATTAGAAAGAGAGGTTGGAATCCAAGGCCCGCGGTTAACGTCTGCAGGTGCAAAATCGTGCAAACTTATACGAGCCATGGTTCCGACCTTTTTAGTAATTTAGCCTAGCTTTTACCTTATTTTATGCGACTTTATGCGACTTTAAGCTGCGACTTTACGCAATTACACGCTCCGCGATTTTACGCCGCAATCCTACGCACTACTTAGTTTCCTCGTACCACTCGCGAGACTCGCCATTGTTAAGAACAACATGGCCAGTTTCTCCAGACATGTGCTTTACGCGATGAGCGATTTCCTCGTGGCGGCCGTGAACCATTGGGCGCTGAACAGGATTACCCAAGTAGCCGCAAGTGCGCTTAGTCACATTGCACTTATCTGGGTCACTGTTGCCGCACTCTGGGCAGCGGAAGCCTTCCTTAGTCGGCTCAAAATCGCCCTGGAATCCGCAAACAAAGCAATGGTCAATCGGAGTGTTCGTACCCAAGTAGCCAATGCCAATCTTATAAGCATAATCCCAAACAGCCTCCAAAGCCTTAGGATTCGCTTGCAAGCATGGGAACTCGCAGTAGTTAATAAATCCGCCGGAAGCAAAGTACGGGAAGTCAACCTCGTAGCGGAGCTTCTCCATAGGAGTTGGCTGCAACCACACTGGGTAATGGAAGGAATTAGTGTAGAAGTCGTGATCTGTAACGCCTTCAATGCTGCCAAACTTCTGGCGATCCATGCGGTTAAAGCGATCCGTCAAAGACTCAGCAGGAGTGGAATATACCGAGTAGTGGTATCCCTCTGCCTTCGACCACTGCTGGCAAAGCTGATTCATGCGGCGAACCATAGAAAGCGCAAATTGCTTGCCATCTTCGTTCCAGCTGTGATCTTGCATCCAATCCTTGCCAAAGAACACGGATGTAGCTTCATACAAACCAATGTAGCCAAGAGACACGGTTGCACGCTCGTTGCGGAACAGCTGATCCACGCTCTCGTTAGCGCCCAAACGCCCAAACGCGCCGTAGCGGAACAGCGTTGGAGCGTTTACAGGAGTTGCCTGCTTGCAACGCATAATGCGGAATCGCAAAGCTTGATGTGCCACTTCCATGCGCTCGTTAAAAAGCTTCCAGAAGCGGTTTACGTCTCCGTGAGACTCCAGCGCAATGCGAGGCACATTAACTGTTACAACGCCAAGATTCATGCGGCCGTCTTCCACGTCTTTGCCAGTCTTTGGATCAATCCAGCCCTGAAGGAAGGATCGGCAGCCCATAGGCGCCTTAAAGGAGCCTGTAATCTTAACAATATTCTCGTAGAACACAACGTCTGGGTACATGCGCTTTGTAGAGCACTCAAGCGCAAGCTGCTTCAAATCGTAGTTAGGGTCGCCAGCATCTGCGTTAACGCCGTGCTTAATAGTAAACACAAGTTTAGGGAAGATAGCAGTATGACGGTCCTTGCCGAGTCCGCGAATGCGATTAAGCAAAATAGCACGCTGAATTTCGCGAGCAAACCAGGACGTACCAAGACCAAAACCAACAGTTACAAACGGAGTCTGGCCGTTAGAAACGCGGTTGGAATTGATTTGATATTCCATTGTTTGCATAGCGTCGTAAATCGCCTTGCGCGTCATAATCTTTGCGTAAACTTCGCGAAGCTGATCCAACTCACTCAAATTCTCGTCAAAAGGAGTGTCTTCTGGAAGAGGATCCCTATCTGAACAATGAAGATTCTTAGGCTCCTGAGCCTTTAAGCCGTCAATCATAGCCTTAGCAACTTCGATTGGCGTGGAATCTGGAATCATGGCCTGAGCCATAGCAAGATTCTTGTCGTAATCGCACTTAGCGTAAGGCTCCAGCATCTCGTCTGCGCGGTTTACAGTTTGGCCGCCGTACTGCGCGCCTGCAATATCCTTAATAATCTGCGTAACTTGAGTAGCCGCCGTGCCAATCGACTTTGGGCTATCCATCATTGCATTTCCAAGCGCAAATCCCCTAGCAAGCATGTTGCCAAAATCTGGAAGCGAACAATTGCTCATGCAAGTAAATGGCGAATAATCGGCATCGTGGAAGTGAATATCGCCCTTCATGTGCGCGTTAGAAACCGCGTGTGGAAGCATAGAAAACGCGGAAGCCTTAGAAACAGCGCCTGCAAGAAGATCGCGCTGAGTAGCGTAAACGTTGGAATCCTTGTTAGCATTTTCGCGCACAAGCGACTCATCTCGGTTTACAAGGCGATTCACAGCTTCGTTAATATCGGTTGCCTTAGCGCGGTCAATATCTCGGTTTAGGCGGTAGCTTGTGTAGCAACGCGCAACTTCGTAAAGGTGATTTTCAATAAGACCATGCTCAACAAGAGTCTGAATATCTTCGATTTTTGCAGGGCCATTGTAACGGTCTTGAATCTCGGCCTCAATATGATCCGTAATATCGCGAATCATTTGCTCTTCTTGCGGACCAACTTCTTTGCGCAAATCCTTAAACGCAGCTTTAATGGCCATTATTATGTTCATCTGATCAAAGTCAACAACGCGGCCATCGCGCTTTTCGACTTGCACGCGAGACTTCTTAGAAGAGTCGTTGAAGACGCCATTAAAATCGCCTAAAGCGGCTGCTTGTTCATCTTGCAAAGTGGCATCTTCTAAAGTCATATCAGAGACCTGCATTCTACAGACCTTTCTCAATCTACCGTGTATTTTGCATCGCAAATCGACTTATGATTCGCAACAACTTGCTCTACTATAACCCATTGCATGCACAATATCTAGGGCAACTTACATAAATAACAAACTATATATAGTGATTTTGTGGTTTCTGGCGATTTTCCAGGCGTGTCTCAGCGTGCCGTGTGCGCAGCTAGGGCGAGTCGCACAAATTCTTGACGCTTTGATATATTGAGTCACGTGGAACAGACAGCTTTTCAACATGCAGAAGAATTTGGATTCCAACCTGGAGACATCGTACAGCAGTGGCTGTGGGACGATGACGTTGACGATGCGATTTGCAGCAATATCGAAGAATTGACTGGCGAAGAACTTGTTGACGAAGATTACAGCTCCACTGTTGACGGAGTGATTATTTGGTGGCGAGACGGCGACGACGAAGACGAGCTAGCAGACACCATTATGGACGCAACAAACATGTTGAACAGCAACGCACCTATGTGGGTTTTAACACCTAAGCCAGGGCGTGCTGGTTCTCCAAGCTCGAGCACTGTTCAAGCAGCAGCAATGACTGCTGGAATGAACGCCGCAACGCCTTTAACAGTTAGCGAAGATTGGAATGGTATTCGCTTGCGCGCATTCGGCAAAGGCCAAAGCAAGTAGTAAATAGTAAATAGTTGACGCTTTTGTAGCTCAACACTGATATGTACCCCTTTTTTAGACATTGATTGTATGATGTGGTGACATCGTAAAAACGCTGCAAAATCTCCGCCACGATAGTGGGATCCTCTATCAGAATGAATTATCAACGAATTATCGCTAATGGGTTCTTCAAGAGCCATATTCATTGAAGCCATTACTATTTCATTACTGGGATGGCGCCCGCTAGCCCACCCGACTATCTTTCCGTCAAAACAGTCGATAACAGCTGAAATATACAGTTTCGATTCCGTCGTGATGAACTCGGTTATATCTGTAAGCCATAGCTTGCCAGGGGCATTGGTGTGAAAGTTACGCTTTACAAGATTTTCAGGAGCAGGCGCTATCTCACCGTTATAGCTCGAATAGCGCCGTTTCCGACGCGGATAACGCACAAGGATTTTATCTTCGCTAATAATCTTACGCACTACTTTTTCGCTGACTCGTATTCCACGAACACGCAATACATGCCAGATACGACAATAACCATAAGTATGGAAAGACTCACCAGCAATAGCGGCAATATCTTTACGTAACTGGCAATATTTATCCCTGCGAGCCATTGCGTGAAGCTGGTAGTAAAAACTTGAGGAAGACAACCCCACAACATCAAGGAGCATTCCCAACGGATATGTATCTCTAAGAGCGTCCACTACCTACGCTTTGTGACGATTCGTCAAAGCTCCGGGTAGGACGCTGACGTCTTTTTTATTAACTCCAGTTCCTGATCCATCACCGCCTTTTCCACGATTAGCTTGGCTGCTAAGCGTTTCAACTCTTGCGGATCATCAGGCAAGGACGCCTCCAGCGACTTAACGGTAGGTAACTTAGCCGCTTGCCCTCGTTCCTTTCTACTCATTAATACCCACTCTCCTTCCTGCCGGTAGCGCCCCACCCAACTGTATACACTCATCGGGCTACACAAACCCAGGCGCGAAGCGATTTGCCTAGGACGCGCACCCTTGTTGAACATCTTAACCGCGCTAAGCTTTGTCTTAAAAGGATAATGAGTAGGTCTTTCAGCCCGCCTAGGCTTCAATACCGGCTTTCCCGCCTCCCGAATCCACTTATGCAACGTCCAACGCCCAGGATAACCCAGCAACAAAATCGTTTTAGTTACCGACCCCGTACGCCTATACACCCTCAACGCCTCACGTCGCTGCTCCAAAGAATACGAAACATTCATAAAATACTCTCCAACAATCCGTCCGCACCCCCTAATGGCTTTCATGCTCTTTAAATATCATTTATTAGCCGGCAGAGCGCGGAGAAAATCTCCTTGAGAAATTTGCGCAAAACTTTTCTCCAGCCTCTATCTTGTGCGCGATATGTTTCTTAACATTTAGATACCAGCCCAAATAGTAGAGTTGCTCTGGATGCAAAGATCGCATCTCCTAGCATCTCTATCAATACGGCTGCCAGATAATTGTTTTCAAAGACGAGTAGGAAATTATGAAAAAACATCTAGTACCATTTTCCGCCACTGCTGCATCACTGGGTGGCTTCCTTTTTGGTTTCGATACGGCAGTAATTTCGGGAACCACAGCCACCCTGCAAGATAAATGGGATCTCAGCGCTGGGCAACTCGGTTTTACCGTATCTTGCGCGCTGATCGGCACTATTATTGGCGCTTTATTCGGCGGTATCCCCGCGGATCGGTGGGGACGCCGGCCAGTTCTCAAAGGAGTGGCCTCCCTCTACCTATTGACCTCCATATGCGTAGCTATCGCCAACAGTTGGGCATTTTTCTTAGTATTTCGTATGCTAGGCGGCATAGCAGTAGGTGCATCTTCCGTAATAGCGCCACTATATACTGCAGAAATATCTCCAGCTGCCCGCCGCGGAAAACTAGTAGCTACCGTGCAACTCAACATAGTTATCGGAATAGTAGTTTCGTATCTATCTAACTACGTTATAGTTAAGATGATGCCTATCGAAGTAGGCTGGCGTTGGATGCTCGGAATTCAAGCAATTCCATCATTAATTTTCCTCGCAGTTTGCTATTTCATTCCCGAGAGCCCGCGGTGGCTACATCAACGCGGTAAAGAAAAAGAATCTTTAACAGTCATGAAAGATCTATGGGGAAACGAAGAAGCCGCAGAAGTATTGGCCAACATGCAACAGGCCGTTCCACAAGTAAAGACAAAAGAACCTTTCTTCTCCAGCCGTACTGCCCGCCCAATTGCGATGGCTATTCTTATCGCCTTCTTCTCCCAGTTCGCTGGCACTAATGCGGTACTTTACTACGCACCTTCTCTCCTACAATCAGCAGGTATTGCGGGCGATGCCGCTTTCGCATCCTCCATATTAGTAGGGTTGACGAATTTAGTGTTCACACTGCTGGGACGTTTACTAGTAGATAAAGTGGGGCGGCGGCCGTTAGTAACTTTGGGAGCTGGAATAGATTTGTTAGCTTTGGTAGCAATTGCAGGTATTTTCTACTTCTCCGGCAATAATCTATCTACCACGACGGGCATTATCGTTTTGCTTTTGATTATCGTATTCATTGCCGCGTTGGCGGTGGGAATCGGCTCAGTACTATGGGTATTCATCTCGGAAATCTTCCCACCCGAACACCGCGCCAATGGGCAAGCCACTGGTTCGGCTGCACATTGGGTAGCGGCAGCGATTATTTCCAGCACTTTCCCCGTAATGTTTAAAGCCTCTATGACTTTCACATTCCTGTTCTATGCAGCTTGTATGCTGGGTGCAGTGATTTGGTCATGCACTATGATGCCGGAAACAAAGGGATCTATCCTCGAAGAAGTATAAAGAGAGCAATATAGCTCAGCAGCGAGGCCAAAATTAAATCCGTACTTGCAGAGGATGAAAAGATGCAAAAAGTAAGTATGAAAGACGTAGCGCAATGCGCTGGCGTATCCATCACTACCGTATCTCATGTCCTCAATGGTACTCGCCGCGTCGCTGAATCTACGAAGATGCAAGTTCTAGCAGCTAGCAGGGCACTAAATTACAGCAGTCCGCACACTGTGCGCTCTTTACAAGCAGGAGCACTGCCGAGGATAGGAATCGTCGGCACCTTGCTTGGAAATCCGAGTGGAACTGCATTAAATCTAGAGCTAGCAAGGCAAGCCACCGATAGTGGATTAACACCGTTCTTATCTGATATTGGCGCAAATGTGCTTACAGAAGAAGCCGCTCTGAATGCTTTGATTGCCCATCAAATCGATGCGGTAGTCATTAGTCCTATACCAGGATGGCGGCGGCATTCTCTGCCCCGTTTACGCCAACACAAAGTTCCATTTGTGGTAGTCAATAGCAACGATTTAGCTGTGATTGCGCCGCAGATATGCACCGATCATCAGCAAGCTATTAGAGATATTACTATGCATCTGCTGGAGCATGGAGCACGGTATCCCGTACTTTTTTATCCAGATAGACGCATTAATAACGGATCGCAGCATTTGCGGGGATTCGAAGAAGCCTTGATTGAAAAAGGATACCGGGTAACGCGCCGGCAACTGGTAAATACTCCATCCTCTCCGAGGGGAATCCAGCGGCACATATCTTGGACTTTGGATAATTTCCCGCATATCGATGCACTTGTATTGGGCAGTTCTGCTATGTGCGCACCCGCTTTAGCAGAAATTCGCCGCCGCGGGCTCACTATCGGAAAAGACATCCGAGTGGGAGTATTTGAAGATTCGGAAATCTTCAATGATCACTTCTTCTTGCGCGCAATCGACCCGTTAGAAGAAGTGGCAGAGAAAGTAATTGAGAAAATTATTTATTTTCTGCGCACCCAAAGTGGAGCCAATACTGAATCCTATATCGACTTAGTACCTTGCCCGCTAGTTAGTGGCCCAAGTTGCGGTTGCCCAGCTGTTGAGCAGGAAATACCGCCTTCAGAAACGGAATCACATCCTCTTTATGCCTCTGCACATGGGCGGCGGCATGCCGGATGGATTTCCGATAAACCACAAATTACGAAAAATCGAAAAAATATCTTATCTAGTACGAAAGAAAATACTATGACTAAATCTAATAATTTCCCCGATAAATTCTTCCCTGGCCTGCATATGCGCCCTGATTTCGGTTGGGTGAATGATCCGAATGGAATTCACAAGGTCGGAGATACTTGGCATATGTTCTACCAGTTCAACCCGAAAGCTCCTTGGCATGATCACATTCATTGGGGGCACGCCACTTCCAAAGATCTAGTAAATTGGAAATCGCAAGAAATTGCGCTAAAACCGCGCTCTGGTAAACCGGATGCAAGTGGCTGCTGGTCTGGGGTAGGGCTGGTGCATGAAGGAATTTCTTCTTTGCTCTACACCGCCGTCACGCAGCTCGATGGCCCCTCTCTCACGGTACTAGCAGAGGAAACAGCTGACCGCACCGGCTGGGAGCCTACGAAGGTAGTGGCCACCATGCCTCCTATTAAAAATATCCGCGCTATGCGCGATCCTTTCGTTTTTGAAGTAGATGGCACTACTTACGCTATTCACGGCGGCGGTTTTGAAGACGGCACGCCCGCTATATTCCTTTATGACTGCACTGATTGGTACAACTGGAAGTATCTAAATACACTGCTCGTAGGAGATGATCCTATTGCTTCTATTTACGCCCCCGCTTCAATTTGGGAATGCCCGCAACTGGTAAAAATCGGAAATTCTTGGGTACTTATTGCTTCGCAATGGGTAGAAGCCGAAATGCTTATGGATCACTTAACCGGAGTTGCCTACCTGGTAGGTGATTTAGATATGAGTGCCGGATATCCCCGATTCATTCCGCGCACCGGCGGCAAATTAGACGCCGGCCCCGATTTTTATGCTCCCCAATGCGTAGTAGATAAAGATCGCATTCTCATGTGGGGTTGGACGTGGGAAGGCTCCGATCGCAGCGATGCAGATATTGACGCATCTGGATATAACGGAGCACTCACCCATCCGCGCCGTTTGCATATTTCGGAAGGAAGAGTGTGGGCTGCACCTGCCCAAGAACTCTTCGCTTTGCGAGAAGGGAAAGTGGAAGTGATTACTGAGCTCCCCGATACTTTGCAATTCTCTCTAGATATAGCTGGCATCGGGACTATTGCTTTGCTTGATTCGAGCACTAATGAAATCCTCTTCTCCGCAGAGATTAGCAATCCGGCTACGCTCTGGGTAGATGGATCATTAGTGGAGCTATTCCAAGACGATACTCCCTCTTTTACGCAGCGTATCTATCCGCAAGGCTCGCTCCAGTTACAGCTATCAGAAAATCTACAAGCAACTTTCTACCGGCTATCTGCTTTTGATGACGACGGTACTCGCCTACCGCGTGCACTGCGTTAAAAAACATCGAAGCCTAGAAGTTTCTAGATAGATATTGGGTCGCCCAGCTTTCTTGCCGGGCGACCCAAATTTTCCTAATTGGTTTCATAGTTGCCGAAGATGATACAAATGCGCGAAAGTAGCGGCGGGCGCGAGCGGCCCTGTTAAAAACCGGTCGCCAGGTTTTAGTTGAAATCACGAGGGTGTTTCGTAAATACTCTCAAAGCGCTATGCCTCGGTGTCAATATGCGCCGACGTTGCAGTGGTTGGTTTGTTCAGACCCGCTTTCGAACCGAGGTCAATACCGAGTTTCTCTTCAACCTTCGCAATTGCCGCCTCGTTCTTCTTATTCAACACAGACTGCAAGAAATCCGCCTGGTTCGGAACATCTTTCATCCACACCAGCATATCCAGCAGGTTCGTCGTCGACTTACCGTCCTTATCCTTACCCGGAAGCAACATCACCTCCATAAAGTTCGCCGTCGTAAACGTCTTCGCCAACGCATCAACCTTCTTCATAGAGCCCTCGCCTCCCTTCTACGAAGCGAGCTTATACATCATGCCCAAAGTCGCTTTCTGGGAATCATTCAAAGCACCCGCCAGGCTCTCCAGACGATCCGCATACTTTGCAAAAACATCCTTCGGATCACTCGACACCTTCGACACACCACCCACAGCCCCAGGAATCCCAGACACACCACTCGAAGGCTGCTTAGCCTCATCAAGAATTCCCTGCCATTGAGCCTTGCCAGCCTCGTGAAAAGCAATGTAGCGTTGCGCCGCCGCGGATTGCATCCCTTTCTCAGACACCGAACCGCTCGCATAGCTCGGAGAATACGCAAAATCAACCGTTGTTCTTCCGTGTAATAGTTGCTGACTGACAGCCCATTTGTAGTATCCGGACCGAGACACCCAATGATATATACACCTTTTTTCTGGACAGTTAGTGAAAGGGGTACATATCACGGCGTATTGAACAACAAAAAGCGGAAAACTGACGCACTTTGTACCAAATTCGACCTAAATCACGTACAAAAAGCGGAAATATCGTTAGCGCGGTCTAAGCGCGCTGTATCGCTCGCGCGGTCTAAGCGCGCTCGCGTCTTCGCCGCACGTAAAGTCCACTGGACTTTACGTTTGAGCGGCTCAGCGCTCCGAATTGCCTTTTCGCGCTACGCTTTAAGCGCAAAGGCAGGTCGGAGCGCCCACCTTTACGCTTCGGCTGCTCTGGCTCTGGCATACTCCAGCCCTCTTGCAAATCTGCCAAATCGCCAACAATCTCTTGCAAAATCGGCGACTCTGGCTTAACGTCTTGCGCTTTAGCATTAATGCCAGCACGCCTCAACATAGTGTGAGCCATGCGCTTTTGATTAGGTAACACAAGAGTCACAACATTGCCCGACTCGCCTGCGCGCGCAGTACGCCCCGACCTATGCAAGAACGACTTTGGGTCCTCTGGCGGCTCCGTTTGCACAACAAGCGCAACATCGCTAATATCAATGCCTCGCGCAGCAACATCCGTAGCCACTAGCACGCGCACGTCTCCATTAGCAAAAACGCTCATATGCCTATCGCGTTGATTTTGCGACAAGTTTCCTTGCAAATCAACTGCAGGAATCCCCTGTTGCACAAACTTCTTTGCCATATTTTTGGCTTGATACTTTGTGCGAGTAAAGAATATTGAGCGCTTTTTGCCCGAAGCCAGCTTTCGCAAAACTTCGTACTTATCTGCCGCAGAGACGCCAAAAACGTAATGTGTCATTGTGTCTACTTGCGAATCCGCGTCATCTACAGCGTGAACAAGCGCATTCGGCAAGAAGCGATTTACTATAGTCGCAACTTGCTTATCTAAAGTAGCAGAAAACAGCATGCGCTGGCCGTTTGGATCAGTCTGCTCAAGCAAGCGCGTAACGGCTGGCAAAAATCCCATATCTGCCATTTCGTCCGCCTCATCTAAAACGCTTACCATCACTTTTTCGAGCGTTAACGCGCCTTGACGCAGCAAATCCTCTAATCGCCCTGGGCAAGCCACTACGATTTGCGCTCCCTGCTTAAGAAGCGCCATTTGCTGCTTGTAGCGCACGCCGCCATAAACCGTTACAGTTTTCATGCCGTAAGCAGCCGCTAGAGGCGCGATTACGTCGTCTATTTGATGCACCAGCTCGCGAGTCGGCGCCAAAATCATTGCGTGAGGCGCTGGAACATCGTCTTCTTTGCGATTCTTGTTTTTTCTAGAAGCGCGCCCCGAGTTGATTAAATCAACAAAGTTCTCAGCCAATCGCGCAACAAGCGGAATAGAAAACGCTAGCGTCTTGCCACTTCCAGTTCGGCCGCGCCCAAGAATGTTCGCGCCTTGCAAAGAGTCTGGCAAAGTCGCCTGCTGTATTGGAAAAGCCGTGGTTTTGCCGTCTGCGCGCAAAACTTCCACCAAAGGCTGCGGAACGCCTAGCTGCGCAAAAGTCACGTCATCGCTATAGTTTTCGCGCGATTCCACAGCTGTATCTGGGATCATTACGGAGTTTTTTTCGACTTCTTGATTTTGCTTATATGAATTTTGCTTATTTTGATTACGATTATTTATACGACGATTCTTAAAGTCGCGATTCTTAAAGTCGCGCTTATCAAAATCGCGCTTGCTAAAGTCCTGCGAAGTAAAGCCCTTCTCTCCAAAGTCCTTCTCAGCTTCTTGAATTGCCATCTCTTCGTATTGCAAAGCTTTTTCTCTGGCACGACTTCTAGCTTTATCTGCCTTACGATTGCGGTTCTTACGAGCGTTAAATTCGTTATTCTTGCGATTTCTTCTATATTCAAATGGATTTTCTTTGGACTTATAACCTTTTTTAGAAAAATTCTTATTATCTTTTTGACTTACAGCGGATTTTTTACTATTCGATTTTCTAGCAGCAGTTTTCTTAGAGCCTTGCGTTTTAGCAAACGCATCATAATGAGTATGTGGCACAATAGTCTTTCGTATTTTATGATTGAACAATTCGATTGACGAATCGATAAAAAGTCATGAACTAACCGAGATTAGCACACGCCCCACACAAAACTGTTGCGCAGCGCGCGATTTTCCCGAGTTTGTAGCTCTAATCGGCATTCTGAGCAACATTTTCGGGAAAACAAAAAGCCTCGCTCGGCCAAAGACCAAACGAGGCTTATGAGTATATATGCCGTAAGCACTAGTAAAGCTAATCAGCTATCAGTAAAACATCAGTCAAGCTAAATAGCTTACAACTAAACGCTAGTCGCGATTAGCGTGCTTTGTGCGCATGCGACGAGTTGCAAATGCTCCGCCGATTGCTGCAATCATAGTTGCCATCAATCCAGTAGTTGCAACGTTTGCACCAGTCGCAATGCCTGCATTTCCGCGAGAGCGCATGCCCTTTATAACGCGGCTGCGAACAGCTGCACGCACTTTTGCTGCATTGGCTTGAGCATCCGCAAGTGCCTTGCGCGCATCCGCAAGCTTAGCTGCCGCAGCGTCGACTTGCGCTTGCGTTGCGTGCGGATCTGCAGCAACACGCTTAGCTTGTGCCAAAGCTTCGTCTAGCGTAGCAGCAGCTTGCTTAACAGCAGCATCCGCTTGCTTAACTTCTGGAGCGTTTTCTACAGCGTTATTTACAGCCTTGTTGTCAACACCTGCACTGGCTGCGCCCGCAGTGCCAGCGCCAGCAGCACCAGCGCCTGAGCCTGGAGCTACAGCACCCATACCAGCGCCTTGCGCACCTGCACCTGGTGCGCTTGGATTTGTGCCAGCAGCACCAGAGCCTGGATTAGCGCCACCTGGATTTTCGGTTGTGTTAATCTGATTAATCAAATTCTGCTTATTAACGCCACCGCTCGTGCTTGTGGAAGTGCCAGAGCCAGAATCCGATTCCGAACCAGAGCCAGTATTGTCATCATCGCTTGGAGGAACTGGAGTTGTATCCTTGCCATCAAGAGCAGCAGCTGCATCGCTCAACACCTTAAGCGCTGCATCCAAAGCCTTCTGCTTATTCTCCTTGGTGTCAAGATGATCGTCTGCGCTAGCATCCTTCTTACCAGTTAGCTTATCGATAAGATCCTTAGCCTTTTGAAGAGCCTCGTCGTACGCCTTTTTCTTATCTTTATCAGCATTGGTGTACTCTACAGACGACGTAACTTTGCCATCCTTATCAATCTCATCTTGCAACGGCTTGGTGTTAACGCCATCCAAAGCAAGGCGAGCCTTAATAAGCTTGTCAAGAGCTTCGTCAACAGCCTTCTGAGCTTTTGCTTCCTGTTCAGGAGTTCGCGGCGTGGCACCTTCCTTCTTATAATTTGCATTATCGTCGTTTGCAGTCTTCAAAGCCTGCTCAGCGGCAGTCAAAGCGTCATCAAATGCTTTTTTCTTATCTGCAGAAGCAGTGGTATAAACAGAATCGCCTGGAGTCTTAGGATCAGTTTCACTTGGCTTCAAGCCCTTATCAGAGCCAATCTCCGCAGCAAGAGCATCTGTCTTAACGCCTGCACCCTTAACAGTGTTGTCAAGCGCTTGCATTGCTTTAAGAAGATCCGCGTAGATATCGTTTACTTCGGCAGCGCCCTTAGCATCGCCCTTATCTCTGTCTAGCACGGCACCAGCTGCAGTAGAGGCATCATCAAATGCTTTCTTTTGCTTATTTCCGTCTTGCAAGGCCTTGTACTTATCGCCCGTAGCAAACTCATCCGCAATAACCTTCAAGTCTTCAAGACGAGCCATAGCATTATCGGTGTTTGCAGCGTTAGCAAGCGCATCGTCAATGTCGTCAGACGTTGTGCCATCAGCATTGGTGTGATCACCAGCATCAGTATCTTCAATAATCTTCTTGAAAGCTTCCTTCTGCGCTTTGTTAAGATGATTGAAGTCTTTATCCAGCTTGTCAAGAGCATCCGCAATCTTCTTGGCCTTCAGCGCGCGATCAGCAATACCCGTTGGGTCGCCAAGCTTCTTTGCATTATTGATGTCATCAATAGCCTTCTGCTTGTCAGCATCTGGAAGATCACTATTTTTGATGCGTTCAATCTGCTTTTCTTTTTCTTGCTTGAGAGCGTTCTGATCATCGTATGTGTTCTGGGAAGTATCACGCTTAGGCGTATTCTTCTTGATATCTTCCTTAGCATCATTAATCGAAGTATCTACACCATTAACAGCTGTCATGATGTCAGAAGGCTTTGTTGCGTTGTTCACAGTATCCTTAGCATCATCGATTGCTTTAGTTGCAGCTTCATACTTATCTTTAGCTGACTTCTTTTGATCCTCAGTCAAAGCATTATATGCTGCAACAAGATCTGCTTTCTTAGCATCAAGCTTCGCAATACCAGCGTTCTTGGCATTTTCTTCGTTAATCGCATTCTGGCGCTTGGCTGCGGCAAGAGCATTCTTAATATCTTCTGCAGTAGCCTTAGAGCCTTCCTTCAGCTTCTCAGCCAAAGTCTTAAGCGTAGAATCTTCTTCTGGCGTAGAGTCAAGCACGCTGTTAAGAGCAGCGTCCTCAGTGTGATTTGGATCAGACGAATCATCTTTTCCACCCTTACCATGGTCAAGGAACACAAACGTTGCTTCTTTAGCTTCCTTCTTAACGCCATTAAGTTCGTTTTGCTTCTTGGATTCATCAACAACGCTATTTACGCCATTAATGTCATTTGCTTTATCAACCTTACCTTTAAGATCCTTCTTTTCTTGTTCAGACAAATTCTTAAGAGCATCGATTGCTTTCTTAGCAGCTTCTTTAGCAGCATCAAGCTCGTGCTGCTTCTTTTCGTCGCCGCCGCCCTTGTTGTTGTTGATGATTTGCTGAACGTTAGGATCAGTTGTGTTGTTTTTATTCTCTTTACCCTTATCATTAGCGTCTTTAAGAATCTGTTTGATAGTTTTCTCATCAGGAGCATTATCAATCTTATTCTTAAATTCCTTCTTTTGATCAGGAGTTAAATACGGATTCTTATCAATAATCTTCTTCGCATCATCCTTCATCTGCGCAAGTGCATCAGGCGTTGGCGCAGGCGTCTCAGCCTTCTTCTTGTATGTTACAGAAACGGTAAACAGCTGTTGATTATTTTTGTCACTGAAAATAAGCTTCTTAAAATCACTGTTTGTGTATTTAATCGATGAAATACCTGTTGCGTTAGTATCGGATGCAGGTTCCATTAAGACGGTATCTGTTTTTGGCTTGAGACTCGTAGGAACGGTATACGGCACCTTATCTACTGCTAGTGAATCCGTGCCATCATAATTGGCTTTCAAGAATGCTTCCGCAGCTTTCTTGAAATCATCTTCAGACAGATTTTCTGGGTCGGTAACTTCAATCTCAGGAATTGGATTGTACTTGCGCTCCGCCTTCTTGGCATCGGTAAGTTTGCGGATAAGGTCGCGAAGAGCCTTTTCATCCATGTTGTCTATCGTACCATCATTCAGGTTCTCAGCGTCCTTGACACCTGCGCGCGCGAGGTCGTTGTTGGTCAAATGGTCGGTATCACGTCTTTGTTTAAGCAAATCTTTTGCTTGCTTTTTGAGGTCTGCAAGCGTGTTGTCTTGATGCTGTGCGCCAGCTTTTTTGACATATAATTCATCTGGCTTGATGGTAAACAGATCCATGTCCATAGAAGAATTCCAATCGGGACCATTTTCAGCATCAGGATCCCAAGGGCGACCATGCACCTTAATGCCAAAGTCATTGCCTGCTATACTAAACGACATCATTGGGCCATCATTAGGGGCTTGAGCACCATATGCGCCCATATTCTTAGTACCGGTTTTTGGAGTCCAATTTGTACTAACAGCAACGCTGTCACCAACAGAAGCTAAATCAGACTCAGATACATTATCGTAATTGTCTCTTACAAACTGCTTTAATGCTTTCACAGCGTCTTGAGCAGTTGGGTTATCGCCATCAATCTGAGTCTTTGTAACCTTATACTTAAAGGTATCGTGCTCACCTTGACCAGTTTCTGTCTTAGTTTCCGTAGAAGGTGTCTGAGGCGTTTGCGTATTAGCTTTTTGCTTAAGGAATACGCTCATTGGATAGGTAGCATCTTTGTAGCCTTCGGCGTGGAATACTACTACGCCCTTACCATCTACTATCTTAAATTCAACATCTTTGATTGTGACAGAGGTATTGTTGTCCTTTGCATCTTTTGCCGCGCACTTTTTAATCGCATCTTTAAGTGCATTAAGCTGCGTCTGATTATCAGTTATGTCTTTTTGTGATGCATTAAACGGATCAAAATTAACATTTAACTGCGTCTTAGGCGCTTCAACAATGAACTCTTTTTCGGCAGCAGGAGTTGGAGCAGGCGGCTGAGGATCTGGAGATGGAGCCTTTGGTTTCTGCTTTAGGAATTGCCACGCTGCAATAGTGGTTGTTGAGCCATCTTTCCACTTGATTGTTGCATCACCCGTTGTTTGGTCAACTGTAACAGGAACTTTCTTACCTGTATTATTTTCCTTTGCCTCGTCATATGGCGTAATGCCTTTGTTGGCTTCATCAAAGGCATTGACAATCTTGGTTATATCTTCACTAGTAAGCTTTGTAATGTCATCAACCTCAATCACATCTGGCACAACGTAAGGCGCCCAATCGGCGATTTTTGGTCCCTGGAACACCAAATCTTCAGCAGGAATCGTAAGTTTTGAATCATCCTCGTACGTAACTTCTACGGAACCATCTTCTTTAACATTGAACTCGTACTGCTTACTATCAGCATTCTTCTTCACATGCTTCAAGAACTCGTTTGGAGATGAGCCTCCATTGTCATTAATAATTGCTTGACGAATTTTAGTTTTTTCATCAGAAGTAAGGTTCTTCAAATTCACTACAGGCGTGCGAGTTGTCAAAGTTGGCTTGTACTTATCTTTATCAGTCTCATCTTTTGTTACAAGCAAGCTAGCTGGCATAGTGCGAGTAGTGTTGTCTTTAAAGGTGATAGTTGCATCACCCTTTTCGGATACTTCTACTTTATCTACCAAATCCGAGTAATACTTTGCATTTTTATTAGCGTCTACTATGGCATTCTTAACAGCTTCCTGTTCGTCACCAGTAAGCTTTTTGGTATCCTTCACCTTAGTTACAGCTGGATAAGTAAGATTAAAATGGTCCGCAATCTTTGGAGTATTGTGCTTTTGACCAACCGCATAGTGCCAATTACCTGCAAAGCGATACACACCAGCAGCAAAACGCAAAGGATTCTTATCACGATTCTTCCATGCAGTATCTTCCATCTCGGAAACGTAAGTCATGTCATACCAACGCCGACCAGCAGATTCCCAGTCTACGAAAATACCCTTAAGACCTTGAGTATCTTGCTTATAAATATTCCACTGCTTCTCTGTATCACCAGCATTGTCGTAAGTCTTGCTACCAGCTTTATCAGAAAGTCCAACAAGCCGCTTCCAACCTTTGCTTGCAATATTTTCCCCACTAAAGTAGAAGTTTGAAATATTATTCCATTCCTTAGGACTGTTAAAATGTTTGTCAGAAACAGCACCATAACCATTTGCGTCGGTTTGAACATATTGCGAAGAACCGGCAGGTTTAACAGATTGCTTTCCGCCGTTTGTTAACTTTTCAATACGCTTAAATTGTATATCTTGAGGATCTTTTAATCCAGCAGGAACGCCAAACCACCACATTGGGCGGAATCGCCAGTCATCTGCTGTAGCATTGTTGTTGCAATTAGAAAGATAATGAACGCGAACAAATTTACCAAGAGGATCTATGCCTTCGGTTCCGCCAGCTTTGGCATGCTCAAAGGTATCGTAATACTCAACGTCAATGTTGAAATGAGCCTCGGCATATTTTGCGTCTGTTTTAAAACCGTAATAAATGTTGTTGCCAGTGCCGTCTACATAACCATCAGCATAGGCAGGCGAGGAAACGAATACCCCCCCCCACCAAGCACCATTGCGCCAGCTAGCATTGCAGCGCAAACACTCTTTGAAAGAACTGGCTGAGAATCAGCCCCAACACCAGAATAAACGCCAGAATAGTGCTTAACTACACGAATCTTCTTAGACATACTCTTACTCCATTATCTTACTCTTTGGATTAATGCGCCAACCAGACCGCAAAATCCATATAACTATGCAAGGCATATTTTACTAATTGTTTTATACAATTTAAGATTAATTCGTATGATGAATTTTGTGTGATTAACGCACTTTGTACCAAATTTGACCTAAAACACGTACAAAAAGCGGAAAGACTCGTGGGAAAAACAAAAGCGACTAGCCACACAAAACATGCAACTAGTCGCAAAAGCGCCATTAAAAGCTATTAAATCTATTAAAAGCTACTAGAGTTGAGCATTACTAATGCTTTATTCCGCCTTAGAATCACCATCAGTCTTAGCAGCCTCACCTGCAGACGCAGCATCTGCCTTATCCGCATCACTCTTAGCTTCTGGCAAATCATCCCACCTGCCAACAAACTTCTTGTAAGCGTCTTGGTCAACAACAACGTCTAACTCGCCAATCCAAGTGAACGGATCATTCGCTCTGCAAAAACCGTTCTTAAAGAAGTAAAGGCCTTCATCCATGCTAAGCGAATAAGTTCCGCCCATGTTGAACCACTTTAAGCCAAGCTCCTTAGTGCGCAAAATCAAATTCCAAATACACGTATAGCCTGGAGCAACCTTTCCATGCATGGTCTGCGTTGCGCCGTAAATGTACCACAAAGTGTCTTTGTACGGGAACGAAAGCATGCTTGCAACTGGCTCTCCCTCGTACTCGCAAGTGCAAATCTCAATCTGCGGGAAGGCAGCAAGCAAGCGCTCAAAGTATTCAAATGGCCTATATTTAATGCCATGCCTGTTTGCCATAATCTTTGTAAGCTCGTAGAAGGTTTGCAAGTCTTCTTCCGACCTACTCCAACGAGTTACAACACCAGCCTTAATGCCAGCACGAATATGCCTTCTTGTAAGCGTGCTAAAACCAGCCATAAGCTCTTCTTCGGTTTTGCCCTCAACCTTAAGCATAATCTCGTGAAGCGGGTTGGAGTAAGACTTAGGGTGGAATCCCTGGCCTCTAAACGTGTAGCCAGCTGCCCTGTACTTTTCTATAAGAGCCTCGTCGGTTTGAACGCAAGGGTCCATTCTAAGCAAAAACGCGTTGTACTTTTCAAAAAGTGGCTTTGCTTCGTTGATTAGCTTTTTAGTGGTTTCAACGTCGTAAAAGTCGCAAACTGGGCCTCTAGGAGCGTAAAACAGCGTTTTATCGTCTACAGCCTTAATGCCAAGAATAGACACTGCAGCAGTAATCTTGCCGTTTTCTTCCAGATAAACGTATTCGCTAGACCAGTTGTTTTTAACCTTTGCCCATGCCATGTCTTGCATTGCATTAGTGTACGGAGAATTTTTTACAAAGTCCTCGTATTCTTTAACTTTAGCAGAATCATTTTTATCTAGTATTGGCATTTGCACTCCTTTTTTAGCTCAATACACGATTTTAGCGCGACTACCGTTTAAGATATTTGCTTTAGCGTTTTACAAGGCGATTTGCCGCCAACAGATTGTGTCTTGCTGCTAAAAGCTTGCGATTTGCGACCAGCGACTTGCGACTTGCCACCAACAGCTTGCGATTAGCCGCCAAGCCACCAAGCCACCAAGCCACCATTCGCCAGCCGCAGCAACACACAACTTGCGATTAGCGCGTAAGCTTTCTGTGCAAGCGATGCGGGCGAGCAGCTTCCTCACCAAGGCGCGCAATCTTGTTTTCTTCGTACGCCTGGAAGTTGCCTTCAAACCAGTACCAATTTGCAGGATTCTCGTCTGTGCCTTCCCAAGCAAGAATATGCGTTGCAACGCGGTCTAAGAACCAGCGATCGTGCGAAACAACCACAGCACATCCTGGGAAGTCAAGCAAAGCGTTCTCTAAGCTTTCAAGAGTCTCAACATCTAAATCGTTAGTAGGCTCATCAAGCAGCAGCAAGTTGCCGCCCTGCTTAAGAGTCAAAGCCAAATTCAAGCGGTTACGCTCGCCGCCAGAAAGCACGCCCGTAAGCTTTTGCTGATCCGAACCCTTAAAACCAAAGCTTGCAACGTATGCGCGAGTAGGAATCTCAACGCCTGCAACCTCAATAAAATCAAGGCCTCCCGAAACAGCTTCCCACAAATTCTTATTTGGGTCCAAGCCTGCGCGATTCTGATCTACGTACGAAATCTTTACAGTGTCTCCAACAGTAAGCTCGCCGCCAGAAAGTGGCTCCAAGCCCACAATCGTCTTGAAAAGCGTAGACTTACCAACGCCATTCGGACCAATCACGCCAACAATGCCGTTACGAGGCAACGTAAACGACAAATCGTCGATTAGCACGCGATCGCCAAAAGCCTTGTGAATATGCTTCGCTTCCAAAACTTGCGATCCCAAGCGCGGACCTGCTGGAATTTGAATCTCCGAAAAATCAAGCTTCTTGGAATTGCGTGCCTCTTGCTCCATTTGGTCGTAACGCTCCAAACGAGCCTTATTCTTGGCCTGGCGAGCCTTTGGCGAGCTACGCACCCAGTCAAGCTCATTCTTCAAGCGCTTAGCAAGCTTTGCGTCCTTAGCGCCCTGAATCTCCATACGCTTTGCCTTGGTCTCCAAGTAAGTAGTGTAATTGCCCTTGTATGGGTAAAGCTGACCGCGATCCACCTCGCAAATCCACTCTGCAACGTTATCCATAAAGTAGCGATCGTGAGTTACAGCAATAACAGCGCCTTCGTACTTGTGCAAGAACTGTTCCAGCCAAAGAATTGACTCCGCATCCAAGTGGTTTGTAGGCTCATCAAGCAGCAGCAAATCTGGGGCTTCAAGCAAAAGCTTGCACAATGCCACGCGTCGCCTTTCTCCACCCGAGCACACAGAAACAGGCGAATCTGGGTCTGGGCATTGCAAAGCGTCCATTGCCTGCTCAAGTTGCGAATCCAAATCCCAACCGTTAGCCGCATCAATCTCCGTTTGCAGCTTGCCCATTTCTTCCATCAATGCATCAAAGTCGGCATCTGGATTTGCCATCTCTTCGCCGATTTTGTTGAATCGATCAACCTTTTGAGCAATCTCACCAAAAGCCATCTTAATGTTTTCGCCAACGGTTTTAGTCTCATCCAGCGGCGGCTCCTGCTGCAAAATGCCAACGGTGTAGCCTGGAGTAATCGAAGCTTCGCCGTTAGAAACATTTTCCAACCCAGCCATAATCTTTAGCAACGTTGATTTACCCATGCCATTAGGGCCAACAACGCCAATTTTTGCGCCCGGCAAGAAGCTTAAGGTAACGTCGTCTAGAATTACGCGATCTCCGTAAGACTTGCGTGCCTTAATCATTTGGTAAATAAATTCAGCCAAAGTAATACCTTTCTTAAAATTGTTAAACCGCTATTTTAGTTGCTATTAGTTGCCGTTAGTTGCCGTTAGTTGCAATTTTCTACATTAATCGCAGCTAACCGCCATTAAACCGCCGCAGCTTTCTGCGCTCGATCCGAAGAATCGCCAGCAGCATCCGCTCCATCTTCTGGAGGAATCTGACACATCCATTCGCCAACAATGCCAATAATCATATCTATAATGCACACGATTCCCGCAATAACACATTCGCGAATAACGTTGGAATAAAGCGGAATATCCGCGTGCGGCCAGCAAACAAAAATCTGACCTGCATACCAGCCCGTTAAAATAGCACCAGCCATTCCAAGCGATTTTGCAAGCATGAGTGCCGAGACAGCCATTTGCATGTTAAAAGGCTTGCGCTCTTTTGGCTTAGAAGTAGCGTATTGATGCGTTTGCCAAGCAAGAACAAACGTGACTATTCCGCCGATTATCATAACAGCCAAAACAATCCACGGAGCTCCCGAAAGCGATATTGCGCTAGATTCTGTAATCGAGACCAAAAACGCGCCGAATACAAATCCAAACAATAGTCCAAGCGCAAAATACCACCAAGGCGTACGGTAAGCTTTCATCAGCACTCCCCAATAATCCAGCGCTCAGAATAAACGCCAACTTGCGAAGCATCTTGCAAAAGCGCAAGTTTGTAAGAGACTGGCTCGCCATCAATTGCAGCGTCTGGCTCAACTTGCATCCACGGCTCCAATTGCGCAGCACTTAAGTGCAAAGGATTGCTTGAATCCATTGACTTTGTAGACGCGCTATCTAAGCCGTATTCTCTTGTTCCAACAATATTTAAGCGCAAATCTAAAGAGCTGGCAGAATCGGCAGAATCTCCAGAATCGCCATCAATTTGATCACGTTGCATTTGCTCGATTCTTTGCGCAAATTCCTGATTGCTCATTGTTGTAGACGCCACTACAACCGCGCAAAAATCTTCACCGTTTGCATTGCTTGCCTGGTAAAGCGCCGAAACGCCTTCGACTTGAGTTACGCTATGCGAATCTTTATACTCAAGTCCGCTTAACACGTTTAGCATTGCGCGCATTGTTGAATCGCTCTTTTTGCCTTGCATAGAAACCACTGCGGTTGTTTGCATTGGGCTATTTAGGGCATTTGTAGTATTTGCGATATTTGAGTTATAGGAAGACTCGTGCGATTCTTGCACTTCTGCGGTTGCTTGCGACTTTTGCGCTTCAGAATCCGCTGCAGCACCAGCCTTAGAAGCATTAGAATCCGAATCCTTATCGCTCTTCTCTAAACTCGCACCTGAAACATTCCTCTTTAAGCTTTCTGGAATCTCTACAGGAGGGATTGGCGAATCTGGGCGATCCGCATTAGAAAGCCACAAATCGCGCTCTGGCGCCTTACGAATCTTAGAGAAGATTTGCTCAAGTTCCTTCTCGTTAAGAGTCTCCTTAACAAGAAGCTTGCTAACAAGCTCATCCAAAATATCGCGATTATTGTTAATAATCTGCCAAGCCTCGGTATGAGCCGTTTCAATAAGCTTATGAACTTCTTCGTCAATCACTTCCGCAGTCTTATTAGAGAACTTACGCGATTGCAAAGAATCCAAAGAACCAGAAGAATCTTGATCTGCATCCATCCACTTTACAGCACCAAGCTTAGATGAGAAGCCATATTCAACAACCATCTTGCGAGCGATTGCTGTAGCCTTTTCAATGTCGTTGGAAGCGCCAGTAGTTGGATCGTGGAACACAACCTCTTCCGCAGTGCGGCCGCCCATAGCATACGCCATTTGATCTAGCAGCTGATTTCGCGACTGAGAATAGCGGTCGCTAGTTGGCATAACAGCCGTGTATCCAAGAGCGCGGCCGCGAGGCAAAATCGTAACCTTAGTAACAGGATCCGTGTGATGCAAAGCAGCAGCAACAAGCGCGTGTCCACCTTCGTGATAAGCCGTGTTACGCAACTCATCCAAAGCCATGCCCTTAGACTTCTTTCTAGGACCAGCCTGAACGCGGTCAATTGCCTCGTCAATAGCGCGATTGTCGATAAGCTGAGCGCCAGAGCGAGCGCAGAGCAAAGCTGCTTCATTAAGCACATTAGCCAAATCCGCGCCAGTAAATCCAGGAGTTCTAACAGCAACCATATGAAGATCCACGTCTGGAACAAAAGGCTTGCCTTTAGCGTGAACCTTAAGAATCGCCTCTCGGCCTTCCAAATCTGGAGCTTCCACAGCCACTTGGCGATCAAATCGACCTGGTCGCAAAAGCGCAGAATCAAGCACATCTGGTCGGTTTGTAGCGGCAATAATAATCAAATTAGTGTCGTTATCGAAGCCGTCCATCTCTACAAGCAGCTGATTAAGAGTTTGCTCGCGCTCATCGTGGCCGCCAGTCATGCCACTTCCGCGGCGGCGTCCAACAGCGTCAATCTCGTCAATAAAGATGATTGCTGGAGCGTTCTTTTTAGCCTCATCAAACAGCTCGCGCACGCGAGACGCGCCAAGACCAACAAACATCTCAACAAAGTCCGATCCAGCCATTGCGTAGAACGGAACGCCAGCTTCGCCTGCAATAGCACGCGCAAGAAGAGTTTTACCAGTTCCTGGAGGGCCATAAAGCAGCACGCCACGCGGAATGCGCGCGCCCAAAGCCTTGTAGCGAGAAGGATCTTTAAGGAATTCCTTAATCTCCTCAACTTCTTCTACTGCAGACTGCTCGCCTGCAACATCCGCAAACTTAGTTTTAGGAGTCTGACCTTCCAAAAGCTTTCCACGGCCGCGGCCGCCACCCATGCCAAGCATTCCGCCGCCTGCGCTTGCCATTCTGCCAAACATAAACCAAACAAGTCCAAGCAGAATCAAAATCGGCAGCATAGACGTAATCAAGTACGAGAAAAAGCTAGAAGTTTGTATGCTAACAGTCCAACCGTTTGCTGGCTTAGCCTTTTGAATCTTTTGCACAACTGTCTTGCTTTGAGCAATCGTGTAGTAGAACTGAACGTCTTTTCCGTAATCGTGCTTTTGCTTATCGCGCTTATCTACCTTAACGTATTTATTGTTTAGAGTAAGCTTAACAAGCTGCTTATTGTCTATAACCTCAACGTAATTTGCACTACGATTATCGAGCAACTCTAATCCGTCTTGAGTGTCGATTGTTTGCGAACCATTATGCACAAACAATTGGAATGCAGCTACAGAAAGCAAAACTAAAATAACAATCCAAGTCCAAGGCGACTTAAAGAATTTACGATTGGAATCGGAATTATTGCCATCCTTTGGATTGGCGTTATTCTTATTGCCATTATTCTTATTGCCGTTATTGTTCTTATTCTTATTCTTATTTGAATTGTTTCCAAAATTAGGAGGCAAGAACGGATTGTTGCCGTTTCCTCCCATAGGACTTTTCATAGGTCCACCCATAGGTCCGCGAGGCGACATTGGAGAAGCGCCCATACAATCAGACTCCTTTCAGGATTCTAACTAACAACACTCGTCTAAACACGTAATCACTAATCGCAAGCAACCAAAGCGTAATCGCTGTAATCGCTGTAATTAATCGCTTGAATTAATCCCTGTAATTAATCGCTTTAATTAATCGCTAAATAAATAGCATGTAATCAATCAAGATTACTCAATTGCAACCATCTAATCAAGACCGCTAATAAAGAACCAATCAAGACTCATATACAGAAGGCTTAAGAACCGCAATAGAATTAAGATTCCTGTACTTTTCGTCGTAGTCCATTCCGAAACCGACCACGAATGCGCCAGGAATTTCAAATCCTGAATAGTCGATTTGCACTTCTACTTCGCGTCGTTCTGGCTTACTTAGTAAAGCAAAAACTTTTACACTGTTAGCTCCGCGGCTTTTAAGCTCATCCACTAACCAAGCTAATGTGCGACCTGATTCAACAATATCCTCAACAATCAGCACATCTCGACCGCGAACATCTGTAGTTAAGTCCTCGCGAACCGTAATATGGCCGCTGGTCTTAGTGCCACTGCCATAACTGGAAAGACTCATGAAATCCATAGGAGCGTTAAGACTAAGCTCCTGCGAGAAAACAGCAAGCGTGTTCACAGCGCCTTTAAGCACTGCAACAAGCAAAATATCGCGGTTTTCGTAGTCTTTGCTAACTTGAGCAGCAACCTCGCGAATGCGCTTCATAAGCTCTTCGTGGCTGATTAATTCGTAATCAATATCATCTCTTATATCTGCAACTTGCATGCTAACTATAATTGCATAAGAGAATGACGGACATGTTACAACTTACGCATTATGATTTAGACTATAAGCATGGTTTACTCACCTAGTTGGCGTAAAGGAATCGGCCAAGTAAAACGTTGCTTTAATAACATAGGGTTAAACGTGCAAGATCCGCAATTCTTGCAACACGGCGAACACGCAATTTTACCATCCGCTCCTATTGTGTTGGTCGCATGCTCTGGCGGTCGCGATTCGCTTGCACTAACGGCGCTTGCATCAAAAGTATGCGCAAGCAGAGGGATTCAATGCGCAGCAATAATCGTAAATCATAATCTTCAAAAAGACTCCAGCAAAGTGGCGCTTAATGCTGCTAAAACTGTTGCAAAACTTGGAGTAGAAGAGTCACTCGTATTTGTTAAATCTGTGCAAGTTAAAGATAACGAAGAGGGAGAAGAAAGCGCAGCTAGAGATGCTAGATACGCTGCGATTATTGAAGTTGCAAAAGACTTGCGCGCGTCGGCGGTTCTTTTAGCACACACAGCAAACGACCAGGCAGAAACGGTTTTAATGGGATTGCGCGATTCTGCTGGCTTGGAGGCCGTGGCTGGAATGAAAGACGTTACAGTTAGGGAGAATGTGCTATTTGCTCGGCCGCTAATTAATCTTACGCGACTTGAAACCACGCAGATTTGCAAGGATTTGAGCGTTGAATGGTGGGACGATCCAACAAACGGCGATTCATCGCCAATCGATGTTGAGCTGCCAAAATCCTACCCGCTGCGCTCTAGAATCAGGCATACACTTATGCCGTATATTTCGCAATTTTTTGACTCAGATATGACTTTGCTGCTTGCAAAAGGAGCGAAATTTGCTCAAGACGACCTAGACTACATAAACTCTCAAGTAAATCTTGTAGAAAAAGAGGCGATTGTAAAAGAGGATTGCAAAGTCAAAATCAAACTTGCGACTCTAGCAAATAGCCACATCTCGATTAGGCGGCGAATCGTAGCTCGCGCGCTAAGTGCTGCTGGAATACGCTTTTCGTCAAATCATATAGAATCAATCGACGAGTTAATAACAAACTGGCATGGTCAAAAGCCGATTGCGCTTCCAGGAGGATATGAAGCAAGCAGAAAATCGCAGACTATAACGATTTCGTAACGCGCGCTACGACCTGCCTGAGCGCTTAAAGCGTAGCGCGCTAACGGTTTTCCGCACTTTGTACCAAAATCCACCAAAAACACGTACAAAACACGGAACACAACTCCGCACTTTGTACCAAAATCCACCCAAAACACGTACAAAACACGGAAAAATCGAAGTAGATTCGCGTGTCGAAGACGTGAGCACGTCGAACGAGGCTAAAGATTAGTCAGCTCTGCCATCATCTTATTAACGCCAACATAAGTGTAGTTAACGTCTCCAGGAGGATTAACAACAACCGCAAAGGTTAGCGCTCCTCCCGACTTTCTAGAAACGTTGCCAACCATAGACGAAACATCACCCAAAAATCCAGTTTTAACACGCATCAATCCAGCGGCCGACTTATCAACAAGACGCTTTCTAGCAGAAGTACACCAAACGCCTGGCAAAGCCAAGCCTTCTGCCGCTGCCGCACCAAGCCCCGCCTTAAGATTTTGCGCTTGAACTTGAATCAAAGTAACCGCGCGAACAGCGGATTTAGGCGAAAGTCCCGAGCAATCCGACATGTGCAATCCGTTTATATCAATACCTAAATCACGCAAAACATCTTGCACAGCCAAAGTCGCACCCTTTGGAGAATTTGACTTACGCATAGCTAGCGCAGTTAAACGCCCAAACTCTTCTGCAAGGGAATTGTCGGAATGCCTAAGCATATACGCCATTATCTCGCTTAGCGGAGCAGAACAAACGCGCGCAATCTGGCTAAAATCGGCGGAAATAAGCGATTTTTTGTAGCTAACATGCATGGAGTCTGCGCCAGAAATTTTAGCTGCCTTAGTGATTTTTGCAGAATCACCCTTCCATTCGCGAACGTCAATTCCAGACTTTTGCAGCAAATTTGCAAAAATCAAACCCGTACTAACCGCAGGATGCCTGTCTAAAAGCGGATAATCGTCGGTATCGTCTGCGTCGTTTCCGTACGAAACCCACGCCGCAAAATCGCGATTGCGCCCCTCATCTACCGCAACAGACGAAGTTGGAGCGTAGAATCTACCTTCTTCGTCGTTCTCGTTAATAAGCTCAGGGTATCTTTTTGCACCAAACAGCGAATCGTCAACAGCAAACTGAACAATCTTAACGCCCCGCTTTTTAAGAGCTGCAGCCGTTTTATTTGCAAGAGTTTCTAAACCTGCTCTACCGTTTACGTGATTCGGGTCGCTTTGCCCAGCCCCAAGCAGCATGTCTCCGCCGCCGCGCAAAACAATTCGCGCAGCACTCCCACTCTCGTCGCAGCTTGCATAGACCAGCGTGTCTAGCGTTGAAGCCATGTCTAAAGTATGCGAGGCTGCTAGAGCTGTAAGCGTTTTCATTGTAGACGCTGGTTGCAAAGCAAGATCTTCGTTTTTTGCAGCAATAATCTTCCCGTTTGCATCCGCTATAACAGCCGCCGCATTTGGCCCAAGCGCGGGATTTTCAAGGAATGTTTGCAAAACCTTTTCCGCAGCAGCTTTGTCAACTGGCTTGTTTTTATCTAATTGCTTTATTAAAGACGCGTAATGCGCTATTTTCTTAGGTTTTGGACTGCTTAGCTCTTGCAAAGATTTATTGTTTTTAATTGCCATTCGCGACTGAATAAAATCGCGATTTTGCAAAAGATCTTTGCTATCGAACAGAATGTATCCGCACATTAGTGATAGAACGCTTGCAGCTGCGATTAAGCACACAACAGCGCGATTACGTGACTTTGGCGGCTTTTGCGCGCCTAAGCTAGACGTAAATCCAGCTTTTTCTCTTGATTCTTTAGACGTAAAAGCATCTTCGGGAATCTCGATTATATTATCTGGATTCTTAACGTTTTCATCGTCTTGCATGCGCACGCCGCCTGTTTTACCGATTAATTGCAACTCTGTATAACTATACAAGCCGTGCAGACTATATAAGAACTACATAAAGCCTACATAAGCTATACGCTTGCACACATAAATCGCAGATCTTACGTGCGCATTAATACTCAAGCAGTAATCGAGGCAAATCTGCGCAAGTTTTCTACAATACGAATCATGCGCTTATCCATCACTTTGCCACCAATAATTACGCCAACAACCAGCACAATCAAACCGTTCACTACAAACAGAATGCATGCAATCCACAGCAGTTTCGGCGCAAGAATAATAAACGCAATCACAGCCGCAGCCGAAGGAATCATGCAAACTACAGAAAGAAGCATAAAGCCGATAGCTGCAAAACTTCGCCCGCCAGCACTTCCTTGCGGCCTAGAGAATGGCTTTTCGATTGACGCTACAGGGTACATTGCAATGCACGAAGAAATTAAGCCAATGCCTATGGTAGCAAAAGCTACTCCGATTGGAGAAAGAGTTTGGAACATAACTGCATTCATATTTTGCTGAACATTTGCTACAAAGAAAAGGAAAGCGTAAACCCCTATTCCAAGAATTGCAAAGTACACAGCGCAAATCACGGACCAAACTATTGCGTGCGCTAAACGATCGTGCAAACCTTTTACGCCAATAATCGCATGCATAGTAAAAGCTGTTCCATCGTATGCAATATTGTTTCCAACAACCATTCCCATAAGCGTCGCAGCATATATCATCCAGCCAGAAACACCTATGTCCTGTGCTATAGAACCAAATCCTTTAGCATTAAAACTAGTTCCTCCTGCAACTACCAGCATAAAAAGCGGCGCAATAAGCAAAAACAGTTGACGCATATCTCTTCTCATAACGCTAACAATTCGAGCAATAATCGCACCAACTATGTTATCTGGAACTGCTGCAAAGAAGCCGATTCCTTTAGCTTTAACAACTGTTTTTTGCTCACCGCGAAGTAGCTTAGGCTCTAATTTTGCGCAAAATACAGAGATTGCAAAGCAAGCAGCAATCGTCACAACGCAAATAAGGAAGCGAATAACAAGCGCAAGCCAATTGCCATTAATGGCGTCAAGAGGCAAAGCCATAGCCGCACTTAACGGCGTAAAAGCGGAAACAGCGCAGAAACTTGTACCTAGCGAAATTACAATTTGCGAGGGGCTATGCGTATTCATTGACGCAACAAAAAGCATATACGCTACGAAAATAACAAAGTAAAAAATGTTTCTTGAACGCTTGTTTATTAAAATAGTGTCCAAAAGCTCAATAAGCATTTTGCTTAAAGACACGATTGTTGCAACGTAAAGCGGAGCTGCAATTACGCTGACTAAAACCGGCACAATTCCAAAGCTTCTGTACGCTAAAGACCACAAAGCAAGCGCGATTGTGCAGCTTACAGAAATCGCTCCAAAAAGAGAGCCAAGAAGCATGCCAGCTTGCTGCTTTACGTAAGGAATGCCATAAAGCGCAAAACTGCGCGATTTTAGTGTTGTGTCGCTGCCTAACATAAACAAGTTTATAAACAGCGTAAAAATTGACACAATCGACGCAACCATTATTGGAGCAAGTTGGAATTCCTGCCAATCTTTAGCGTCTGCAAGCATTCCTGGATTAAGATACTTTCCTGCTTCCCAGCCTGCAAAACCAAGAGCACATATAATCGCAAGTCCAAAAACAATGACTATACCAAAGCCGATTTTTTGCCAAATCGACTTTCGCATAACGGAAAAAGTAAGCGCCCAACGAAGGAGAACCATTGTAAAAATCATAGACATGATTACTTACCGCCTTTCGCTCACGCGTTGTGGTTGCTTGCGATTGGCGTTGCGCTATAAGACTCGCCGCCGTTAAGCCAATCAATGCGCGCAGCAGAATGACGTCCACCAACAAGCTCCATAAAGCGATCTTCAAGATCTTTGCCTTGAGCAACTTCTTCAAGCGTGCCAGAAGCTGCAACATGACCTTCGTTAATAATCGCCACGTGCGAGCACATTTTTTCAACTAATTCCATAACGTGCGAAGAAATAATCACCGTGCCGCCAGTAGAAACATACTCGGCGAGAATATCCTTCAAATTTGCGCTAGAAACAGGGTCAACTGCCTCAAAAGGCTCGTCCAACACAAGCACGCGAGGGCTATGAATCATAGCTGTTGCAAGGCAAATCTTCTTCGTCATACCAGTAGAATAGTCAGAAACCATAGTGTTTGCAGCTTCTGTTAAGTCGAAAGCAGAAAGCAAGTCGTTCGCGCGCTTTACGGATTCCGCGCGACTCATATCGCGAAGCATGCCAGCGTAAGTTAAAAGCTGAAGGCCAGTAATCGTCTTAAAAATCTCGTCTGCTTGAGGCATTAAACCGATTGCACGCTTAGCGCTATTTACATCGCTCCAAACATCGTTGCCAAAAATCGAAGCCGAGCCAGCATCTGGCATAAGCAAGCCTGTAAGCATCTTAATCGTAGTGGTTTTGCCAGCACCATTAGGGCCTACTAATCCATAGAAAGAGCCTGCTGGAATATCTAGCGAAAGATTATCTACAGCAACTTTCTTACCAAAAGTCTTAACAAATCCGCGAATAGAAACCGCAGGAACTTCTGAATTGCTATCACTTGCATCACTCGAATAAGTGTTTGCACCAAAAACTGGAACAGAATCCACCATATAAACCTCGCAACATACAGATAAACGCACGTATTGCGCCACATTAATTGCGCAATCGCACGTTTATATCAAGGATTCCATTATCTCATATCTTGCGTATAAACACACTACGAGGCAGGTCATGTCGTTCGCGCAATACCGAGTAAGGGGAATATGCGCGTATTATTTTCCGCACTTTGTACGTGATTTAGGCCAAATTTGGTACAAAAAGCGGAGTTAATTCGCGCAGAACGCAGCAAAACTACCGCCCCGTGTGATGAATCGGCTTCCACTCGCTCTTAGAGAACACAGCTTGGAACGCAATCGGCACATACGAAAGCATAAAAATCGGGAAGCTAAGCACGTACGCAAAAAGCTCTTTGTTAGTAGCTCCAAGCTTATCGTGTTCTACAAGAATAGTAAGCGAAACAAACACCATCATACCCAAAACGCTTGTAACAGTAGTTGTTATAAAGCTAAGCGTTGAATCAATCTGACTTGCCCACGTAACAAATCCAAATGCTGCAAAGATAAATCCGAGTATAAGGCGAATAATCGCAAGCACCATAAACGGGCAAAGCATAAGCGTAAAATCAACCGACGAAAAATCGCGCTCGCGGATTCCGTGGCGTATAAGAGCCGCTCCGTAATATCGAAATACTTGCAAGAAGCCCTTACTCCAGCGCAGCCTTTGCCTCCAGCTTTGCCTAAACGAAACAGGCTGCTCGTCGTAAAGAACCGCCGACCCGCAATAGCCCACTTTGTCGCCATGCAAAATCGAGTCCATTGTAAACTCAAGATCTTCGGTAAGCAGATGGAACTTCCATCCACGATTTCTGTGCATGATTTCGCGCGAAAACATGAATCCCGTTCCGCCTGCGTGGCAGCTAGATCCAAAAAGCATGCGCGAATTGTTAGTAAATCGCGATTCGCGTATAAACCACAATGCGGACCCAGAAGACACCCAATTATCCGATAAATTCACGGAATTTCTGTAGCTTGTTAGAATCTGGTATCCTGCATGGAATCCCTTGTTCATCTCTTCAAAATAGTGCAAATCCAGCTTATTGTCTGCGTCAAAAACAAAGTACGCGTCGTAATCTTTGTCTTTTCCAAGCTCCATTATGTGGTCCAAAAGGTAGCTAAGCGCGTAACCTTTGCCAATATGCTGCTTATCGAATCGCTCTATAACATTGCACCCATACTTTCTTCCAACTTGCGCCGTGCTGTCTGTGCAATTGTCGGCAACTAGCCAAATATCTATTAGCTGTTGGTTATAAGTTTGATGCTGTATGCACTCTATAAGATTTCCGATTACAGCTTCCTCGTTTCGCGCAGATATTAAAACCGCATAATGCTTGTCCATTGGAGCATTCGGAAACACTACTGGCTTTGCAACAAGCGACGCCACTGCGCAAACGCCTTGGTAAATAACGCTGCTCACGCCGATTATGATTACTAAAACGTCGAAAATAGACAAAAGAATCATTTATTCCACCCGCTTCGTGGATTTGTGTTTGTGTTCGATTTTTTGTTTTTACTTTCGTTTGGAATTGTAGCAGATTTATTTGCTTGCGACTTACCTTTCGACTTATCTTGCGACTTATCTTTAGCATTTGCATGCAACCCGTCGGCTGCTTGCGATTCGCGAGCCGCTTGCCCACTATCCAAATCCGCATTTTCCGCGCGCTTCTTAGCAATATCGCGATTAACCGCGTCTAGAACATCGCGCGAAATAGCCATTGTTTCAATGTATCCAGAATCTTCTTTAGAATTTTGACTTTCGCTAGAATCACTAGAAGAAAGGCTAGAATCACTAGAAGAAACATAAGCTTGCTTATACCAATACATAATGTCTTCATTAATCGAAACTCTAGAAGACGAGCCTTTCATAACTCGAAGAACCTTGTCTTTAACAGGCTTTACAAAACTATTACCAATCGCTTCAACACTTGTAACCATAATCGACTTGCGATTAGGCTTTGGATCGTTCATTAATGGAGAATCAACAAGCTTGTATTGCTTTGTGCAAACCTTAAGAATGGCTTGCAAGCTGGCAGTAACAGGAAGCGCCAAAAATGCGCCGAGCGCCCCAAAAACAGCACCCATTACCAACACCGACAAAAATGCTACAGCAGGATTTAGGTCCATTGTTTTTTCGGAAATCTTAGGAGAAATCACCATGTTTTCAATCTGCTGATAGATGGTAACAAAAACAAGAACAGCCAATGCCGCTGCAAAACCGTTGGAACTCCAAGCAAACACAATTGGTAAAGCTCCGCCCAAATACGTACCAATCGTAGGCACAAATTGCGAAACTATTCCGCAGAACAGCGCAAGCGGAAGCCAGTACGGAACTTTCATAAATATTAGGAAAATCGCAGTACCCGTTGCGTTAATCGCAGCCAAAATTGTGCGCGAGAACAAGAAGCTCGATATTTGCTCTTGAACAACCGACCATATAAACAAAAATCGCCTTTGAGACTTAGGATTTAGCAAACGGCAAACACTTCTACGCATTGCAGGACCAGCCGCCGAAATATAATAAGTAACCATCAAAATGGTAAGCAAATCAAGCAAAGCGGCCATCAAACCCCAGGTAGTGTTAAGTGCAAAACCGCCAAAATCCACAACCCACGATGTTTGAATGTTGCGCAAAATCTCCATTCCAAGCTGCTCGATATTTGGCATCTTAAATCCAGTGGAATTTAACACAAAATGCGCAAATTGGTTGTATAAATCAGGCAAACCAAGAACCATAGAAACAGCTTGTTGCACAAAAAGATTGCCGAAAAGAACAAGCAGCAAAATAATAACCGCAAGCAGCCCAACCAAGCTTGCCAAAGATGCAAAAGCCCTACTCCAACCGTGTTTTATAAGGCGCACAACAAGTGGCTCTATTGCCAACGCTATAAAAATGGAGATTACAACGTCGAAAATTATAAAAGCTATACTTCCCCACGCAAACCAAACAAAAATCGCAACAAACGCGGCGATTACCGCATACATAAGCGCGCGACTTAGCCAATCAGGAGGCCTGCGATTATCTCCCTTAGCTGGAAAAATCGAAGCTAAGTCGATTTTTGCGCTTGTGCCGTGGCTGTCCATACGGCTTTCGTAGTTTTCTTTATTTGTCATAAATTCTATTGTACTTTACAAAGCGTGTAACACAATCGTAACCAGATAGTCGAGTCGCTGAAATCCAAAATCATATACAACAATCTAAACTATTTACTGAGATTTTTATGAAAGGATCGTGGCATGACCACTTTGCAAACTAAAGAAGATGCCGAGGCTTTGATTAAGCAAGAAGGCATTGAGTACGTATCTGTTCGATTTACTGATTTGATTGGCGTTCAGCAGCACTTTACTGTGCCTGCAAGCGAGTTCTTAAACAGCGCATTTACAGATGGAATGGCCTTCGACGGCTCTTCTATGCAAGGATTCCAGGCTATTAACGAATCCGACATGAAGCTTATTCCAGACGTAGACACCGCATACATTGACCCATTCCGCAAGCACAAGACTTTGAACGTTGCTTTTTCGATTGTGGATCCTGTAACAGACGAGCCTTATTCTAGGGATCCTCGCCAAGTTGCAATTAAAGCCGAAGCCTACTTAAAGGCCACTGGCATTGCCGATACCGCAAGCTTTGCTCCAGAAGCAGAGTTCTTTATTTTCGACAAGGTTCGTTTTGCAAACGACATGCAGCGTTCCTTCTACGAGGTGGATTCTAACGAGGCTCCATGGAATTCTGGCATCGACACCGAAGACGATGGCAGCAATAACATTGGTTTTAAGAATCGCGTAAAGCACGGATACTTCCCTGTGCCACCTGTTGATCACAACCAAGACTTGCGCGACGACATGGTTTACAATCTTCAAAAGGTTGGCTTGATTCTTGAGCGTTCCCACCACGAGGTTGGCGGCGCAGGCCAGCAGGAGATTAACTACCGTTACAACACGCTTGTTCACGCTGGCGACGACTTAATGAAGTACAAGTACGTTGTTCACGAGACTGCTGCTTTGGCTGGCAAGGCTGCAACGTTTATGCCTAAGCCAATTGCTGGAGATAACGGCACTGGTATGCACTGCCATCAGTCGCTTTGGAAGGATGGTAAGCCATTGTTCTATGCGGAAACTGGTTATGCTCAGCTTTCCGATATTGCGCGTTGGTACATTGGCGGCCTTATTAAGCACGCGTCTTCTGTGCTTGCTTTTACAAATCCTTCGCTTAACTCTTACCACCGCCTTGTTCCAGGCTACGAAGCTCCTGTAAACTTGGTTTACTCTGCTCGTAACCGTTCTGCAGCTATTCGTATTCCTCTTGCTGGCGAGGCTCCTGCTGCTAAGCGTATTGAGTTCCGCGCGCCAGATCCTTCTTGCAACCCGTTCTTGGCGTTCTCTGCTCAGCTTATGGCTGGCTTAGACGGCATTATGAACCACATTGAGCCTCCTGCTCCTGTTGATAAGGATCTTTACGAGCTTCCACCAGAAGAGCATGACGGCATTAAGCAGGTTCCTTCTTCGCTTGGTGAGGCTTTGCAGGCTTTGGAAGAAGATCACGACTTCCTTATGCAAGGAGATGTGTTTACTAGCGACTTGATTGAAACTTGGCTTAATCTAAAGCACGAAGAGATGGATATGGCTCGCTTGGCTCCAACGCCACTTGAGTACGAGCTTTACTTCCATATCTGATAGTAACTACGTAACAATGCGTAATAAATCGCGATAAGCGATAAGCAAATCCCCCGCAAGAAAACTTGTGGGGGATTTTATTTTGCATTCGTCTTTTATTTTAAATCGCAAAGCCTAGTGTTCTAGCAGCGTTTACAGGAACTGCCTCATCTGCCCAATAATCCTCAAGGTTTTCGTCGCTAGAAAGCGAGCGCATTTCTGCGCGATCAATGTAAAGCTCACCGCGCAAATGATCCGTCTCGTGCTGGAAGATTCGCGCTGGCCAACCATGCAAGCGCTGCGAATGCTGCTTTCCATCCTCGTCTTGCCAAGTGGCTTGAATGTCTAGCCAGCGCTGACGAACAGCTTGATACCCTGCAACACTTAAGCAGCCCTCATAGAAGCTGCGCGTTTGCGTGCCAATTGGCTCATAATGCGGGTTAATAATCGCCCTAAATGACAATTCCGCAATATCTCTAGGGTCGTCTTCGTCATCCCTAACGTGATCTTCTACAACCGCAATCGCTAAGCCAAGACCGATTTGCGGAGCGGCCAAACCAACTCCTGGAGCGTCTAGCATAGTGCTGTGCATAAGCGAAATAAGCTTATTAAGCGTTGCGCGCGTAAGCTGACCATCGTAAGCAACCGTGCGCTGCCTTAAAACAGGCTCCCCTGCTTGAACAATCGACAAAACGCCATCTTCTGTAGCAGAATCCAAAAGGCGCTCTACTGCGCGGCTAAGCTTAGTGTCGACACTTGCGTGATGCGTAAACATAGGACTCCTTTACAAGGCGATTCTACAAAACTTCTAACTCTATAAGTCTAACTTTGACTATTGTTGATAAAACACGTACATCAACAACAATACCAAAAGAATCAGTATATCAAGATTATCCGCTTTTTGTAGCTGTAAACGGCGTGTCTAACAACAAAAAGCGGAAAACCACTCCGCACTTTGTACCAAATTTGAGCCAAATCACGTACAAAAAGCGGAAAAGATTGACGCACTTTGTACCAAATTTGAACCAAATCACGTACAAAGTCGGGAAAACTACATCTTAAGATTATCGTCGAGCGCTACAGCTTAAGATTATCCGTTACAACTTGTGCAAGTCGCGCGCAAACCTCATCTGCTTGCTCTTGCGTTGCAGCTTCACACATAACGCGCACAAGTGGCTCCGTTCCGCTTGGTCTAAGAAGAACGCGACCCGTGTCTCCCAAAAGCGCACTTTCCTTCTCTACAGCATTAAGAACAGCAGCATTAGTTTTAGCAGCCATCTTATCTACGTTTGGCACATTTACTAAGCATTGCGGAAGCTGTGGGAAGTCGGCAGCCATTTGTGAAAGCTTCTTGCCCTCTCGCACAACTTCTCGACACAACGTAAGCGCTGTAAGAGTGCCATCTCCCGTGGTTGCAAACTCGCGATTAATCACATGCCCCGACTGCTCGCCGCCAAGAGAATAATCGCCTCTAAGCATCTCTTCTAGAACGTAACGGTCTCCAACGCTTGTTTGAACAGTAGAGATGCCCATGTCTTTTAGCGCAAGCTTTAATCCAAGATTGCTCATTACAGTAACAACAAGAGTATTGTGATTCAGCTTGCCTTCGGCCTTCTTAGAACGCGCAAGAATGCCCATAATTTGGTCGCCATTAACCATGTTTCCGTTTTCGTCTACAGCCAAGCATCGGTCTGCATCTCCGTCGAAAGCTACTCCTAAATCGGCCTTAGACGCCTTAACCATAGCTTGCAACTGCTCGGGATGCGTGGAACCAGCATGATCGTTAATGTTGTAGCCATCTGGAGAAGCGTTAATAACAATCACTTCTGCGCCAGCCCTGCGCAATGCTTCTGGAGCTACTACAGACGTTGCGCCATTTGCGCAATCTGCCACTACTCTAAGACCTGCAAGAGGCTTAGGACGAGTAGAAGACTCACTGCTTAAAGGCGCTACAGAAGAAACAAGATGATCAATATAAAGATTCGTAGCTGTAGTGGTATCGTGGCTGATTCGCCCAACACCACTGCCCGTAGGACGCTGCCAATCCTTGCCTAAAACTGCCTCAATCTCGTCCTCTTTACTGTCTGGGAGCTTAAAACCGCCACGCGCAAAGAACTTGATTCCATTATCTGGCATTGGATTATGCGAAGCAGATATTACTGCACCCATCTCTACGTTTAGCACAGAAGTTAAAAAGGCCACGCCAGGAGTTGGGATTATGCCAGCGTCTATAACGTCAAATCCGCCTGCACTCATGCCTGCTGCCAAAGCGGACGCTAGAAAATCGCCAGAAACGCGAGTATCGCGACCAACCAGCGCCCTTCTCCTAGCGTGCATCTTTTTCCCTGTATCTTCGCTATTTGAATCGCTGCTATGCGTTGCCTCTCCTAAAACACGAACGGCAGCATCGCCTAAATCTAACGCTAATTGTGCAGTCAAATCGCGATTTGCTAATCCCCTAACACCATCGGTACCGAACATTTTTGGCATAATCAGACTCTTTCAATTAGATTTCAAAAAACACACTGTGTTCCATTTTACTCTGCAATGCGCTAGACGCGCCACAGTTGCACACTACGACTTAAGCACTTAATAATTAAACACAAAACCAGGTTATGAGCATAATATATGCACAAAAACAATTAAGCCCGCCTAAAAAGACGGACTTAATATTTAATGCTATTTAATGCTTAAAGTGATTAAATCACTCAAATAAAGCCAATAAACTAAAATCAGGCTTCTACTGGAGCATTAACATCTGCAGGCAAAGCAGCCTTAGCAGCTTCGACGATTGCCTTAAAGGTTTCAACATCGCTAACAGCAAGCTCTGCCAAAGCGCGGCGATCCAATTCGATGCCAGCTAAGCGCAAACCCTGAATAAAGCGGTTGTAGGTGATTCCTTCTGCGCGAACAGCAGCGTTAATGCGCTGAATCCACAACTTGCGGAAGTCGCCCTTGCGAGCCTTGCGGTCGCGGAAGTTATAAGTAAATGAGTGAAGCAGCTGTTCCTTTGCCTTGCGATAAAGGCGGGAACGCTGACCGCGATAACCCGAAGCCCTATCAAGAACAACGCGACGCTTCTTGTGAGCATTAACTGCGCGTTTTACTCGTGCCATAAGTATTCCTCAGCTTTCTTAAAAATTTTTAATTGCGTCTTCGTTTTACTGCACTTACTTAGTTAGCAAGCCCTTCAAATTCTTGCTCTGTGCTGTAGCTAAAACCTTATCTGCAGACAAAGCACGACGCTTACGAGCAGACTTATGCTCCAAGTTGTGGCGCATTGCGCTTCCATCGTGCATTACCTTACCAGTGCCGGTGAGGCGAACGCGCTTGGACGCTGCGGAATTAGTTTTCATCTTCGGCATTGCTGCCCTCCTTATGATTCTGATCAGATTCTACAGAAGCTTTTGCGGACACATCGGCCGCTGCCTGAGCTCCTTGCTTTGCCGCAAGTCGTGCTGCTTGACGAGCTTGACGCTCTGCGCGCGATTCAGCGCCTCTACGACGCTGCTCAGACTGAGTATGAATCTTTTTACCCTTAGGCGCGAGAGTCATTATTATGTTACGACCCTCCTGCTTAGGGGCAAACTCCACGGTTCCACTTTCGGAAACCTCATCTGCAAGCCTACGCAATAACTCAACTCCGCCTACAGGCCTCGACTGTTCGCGGCCGCGCAGCATAATGGTGACTTTTACTTTGTCTCCACCATTTAGGAATCGAAGAACATGACCCTTCTTAACGTCGAAATCGTGATCGTCAATCTTGAGTCGGAAACGAATTTCCTTAATCTCGGCCGTACTTTGATTACGACGCGCTTCACGAGCCTTAATCTTCTCGTTGTACTTGTACTTACCGTAGTCAATAAGCTTGGCTACAGGAGGCTTAGCAGTAGGCGCAACCTCTACAAGATCGAGGTTTGCTTCCTTTGCTAGGTTCAACGCTACCGAGGTCGCAATAACACCCACCTGCTCGCCTTTCGGACCGATAAGGCGTACTTGTGAGACGCGAATCTCTTCGTTAATGCGTGGTTCGTCGCTAATGATGACTCCAATCCTTGTTAAAACAGTGGAACAGCGCACCAAAAGGTCAAAGACAAATTCAAGTTCAAACATCAATCAAATGCGCTTAAGAATAGCGCTATAGCAAGCATATTGCTACGTGACCGAAGTCATGAACCCGAAACCCTTTAGGCTTCCAGGTGGGATATACCACTTTCTTGATTACTCAAGCCAAATATTCATTCTACTTGAAGCCTTGACAATAATCAACCATGCTCAAAAACACTAAACAAGTCGCATTAAATCTCAACCAGTCACAACAAAACACGCGATATAATCGCAATTCCGCGCGCGCGATATTATATGACTATGGAGCCTTTAAAGCGCTGCGTTGTTTTAGCAGCTGGAGATTATTACGACCATACGCGCGAACACGTTCCTGATCGCGCTTTAACTATTGCAGCCGATGGCGGCTGGGATCATGCATGCAGACTTGGTTTACACGTTGATGCTCTAATTGGCGACTTTGACTCCGTGCGATTAAAGCTCCCAACAGACGCTGCGATTACGCGACTTCCTGCAGAAAAAGATGACCCAGATTTGCTTTCTGCTCTTAAAGTTGGCTGGTCTAAAGGCTCTAGAGAATTCCATATTTTTGGCGGCTTAGGCGGCCGCGTTGATCACACGATTTCCAATATTCAGCTTATGGTTCGACTTGCCGTTAGAGGCGGAATTGGATTCTTGTATGGAGACGGCACGATTGTTACAGCAATTCACAACGGTTCCCTTGACTTTCCTGCGTCCAATGGGCCCGAAGGCCGCATGGTTTCTGTGTTCTCGCACACGCCTATTTCTAGCGATGTAAACGAGATTGGGCTTAAATATCAACTTCAGCACGAAACTATGTATGGCGATGCCGTTCAAGGCCTAAGCAACGAGTTGCTAAACGACACTCCTGCGCATATTGACGTTCACGAAGGCACTCTTGTAATCACATTCCCTATAGACGCTCCACTGCCGCAAGTTAGCTGGTTTAAGCGTCCAGTTGGCGATTTGGGAGATGTAAACGCTAGTGTGTCTAGCGCTCTCGCCGTTTCGCCAAAATAGTGCGAATAATCGCAAATGCGCGATGCAACAAGGCAAAATGTTGCACAAGTGTAATACAAAATGATGCACTAACGTAGTACATGCCGCACATTAAAATGAACATGTTAGTTTAAATAACGAAGACCAAAAACGTATTGTTAAAAATCGCGAAAAATCGCAAAAACCGTGCGTTAAGGTTTCACTCAAGGGAGATCACACATGACAGTCAAGATTGGTATTAACGGCTTTGGACGTATCGGCCGTTTGGCATTCCGTCGTATTTTTGAGCTTCAAGCTCGTGGCGGTCAAGCTGGCGATATTGAAGTCGCAGCCATCAACGATCTGACCACTCCTTCAATGCTTGCTTACTTGCTTAAGTACGACAGCACTCATGGCACTTTCCGCCACGACGATGGCACCCCAGTTGAGGTGACTTCCACCGAAGACGCAATCGTGGTAGATGGCAAGACTTACAAGGTTTACGCCGAAAAAGACGCAAACAACATTCCATGGGTTAAGAACGATGGTGTTGAGTTCGTGCTCGAGTGCACTGGTTTCTACACTTCTGCAGAAAAGTCCCAGGCTCACTTGAACGCTGGAGCTAAGAAGGTTCTTATCTCTGCTCCTGCTAAAGACGAAACCACCCCAACCGTTGTGTTTGGTGTAAACCAAGAGATCTTAAAGCCAACCGATAACATTGTGTCTGCTGGCTCTTGCACCACCAACTCCATGGCTGCAATGGTTAAGCTTTTGCAAGATAATTGGGGCATTAAGTCTGGCTTTATGACCACTATCCATGCTTACACTGGCACCCAGATGATTCTCGACGGCCCACGCGGCTCCAAGCCACGCAACAACCGTTCTGCTGCTTGCAACACAATCGAGCACTCCACTGGTGCTGCTAAGGCAATCGGCAAGGTTGTTCCAGAGGTTAATGGCAAGCTTCAGGGTCACGCTCAGCGTATTCAGGTTCCAGATGGATCCGTTACCGAGTTGACTACTGTTCTCGAGAAGCCAGCAACCACCGAAGAAATCAACGAAGCCTTTAAGAAGGCATTCGAAAACTGCGATTACTTTGGCTACAACGCCGATAGCATTGTGTCTTCCGACATTATTGGCGATACCCACGGTGGCGTTTTCGATCCAACTCAAACCGACGTTAACACTGTTGACGGCGTAACCTTGGCTCGTACCGTTACCTTCTACGACAACGAATACGGCTTTACTGCTAACATGATTCGCACATTGCTTTACTTCGCTGAGATTGCTGAGTAAAATTAGCGAAACAAATAAAGCTACATAAAGCTACAAACCCCTTGCGGTGACTCATCGCAGGGGGTTTTCGCAACGCATTGCACACGGGGGGTAAAATGGGCAAAAAACATGCTGCAACAGGCAAAGCAACGCCAGCAATCGCACAGCTAGAAAATGCTGGAATCAGATTCCGCGTTGTTGACTACGAGCACGATGCAGATCACATGGATGACGGCTACGGCATGGAAGCAGCGCAAAAATTAGGCGTAAACGCAGAGCAAGTTTGCAAAACGCTTATGGTAGACACAGGCGAAAAGCGCGTAGTCGGCATTGTGCCAGTAAACGCTCGATTAAGCATGAAGGCGATTGCGAGCGCAGTAAATGCCAAAAAAGCCAGCATGACAAGCCCAGACGTAGCACAACGAGAAAGTGGCTATGTTGTTGGAGGAATCAGCCCATTTGGTCAGCGCACCCATCACGAAACCGTTCTGGATGCTAGCGTTATGCACTTTGACGAGATTCTTGTTTCTGGAGGAAAACGCGGACTAGACGTTGTTCTAAATCCAAACGATTTGGTTAGCTTGCTTAACGCAACTGTGGCAAATATTCTAGCTTAAAGCTAGCAAACGTCGTGGCAACGTGCGATAATCCGTAAGGTTGTTCATTTTAATCGTTAGGAGTTTATTATGGGTATGCGTGGACGCAAGCGCAAGGCTCGCCGCAAAAAGGCAGCAAATCACGGCAAAAGGCCAAATGCTTAATGCAAATGCTTAATACGTTTGATTTGCGTATAAATTTGTAACTAAAAACCCACGGATTTATTACCGTGGGTTTTTGTTTACGTGATTTTTAATCAAATCGTCAAATAACCAAACTACCAAACGACTCAAAAACGTACGCAAGGGTCTTCGCTGCATTCTAGGATTATTGCATGGCAAAGAACATAGATGAGTTGCTAGAAGCACTAGAAAAAGCACCGCAGCAAGATAAAAACACAACATTGTGCAAATCAATACTGCTTGGCTTCGACACAGAAACAACGGGCGCAATTATTGGCAGTGATTCAATATGCTCTGCAACGCTCGTTTTTAGAGACCCAGCGCGTGGGCGTAACAATGACGTTATTGCAACGTGGCTTGTAAACCCGCATAAGCCAATCAACCCTAAAGCAAGCGAAGTAAACGGCTTTACAAACGAGTTTTTGCAAGAAAATGGAGGCGATCCAACTCAAGAAATCGAATTGCTTGGAAGAGCCATTAGCCTTGCACAAAGCAAGAACATTCCACTTCTTGCATACAATGCGCCTTTTGACGTTAAAATGCTAAACCATGATTTGCAAAGATGGAGTCTTGACTCTTTGCAAAATCGCCCAAAAAGCACAATTAATGGCGGCGAGATGCTTATTGTAGACCCGCTTGTTATAGATAGAGCCATTTCTAAGCGCACTGGCAAACGCACACTTACATACACAACGCAGTTTTACGGCGTGGAGCCAATTGGCAATTTTCACGATGCTACAGCAGATACAGTTGCTGCAGTTGATTTGATTGAGCCTATAAGTGAGTTGCACGAAAACGTTGCAAATCTTAAGTTATGCGAGATTATGACTTGGCAGCGAGACGCTTACGCAAAGTGGAAATTAAACTTTGATAGCTGGCTTAAGTCTAAAGGAAGACCAGCTAGCGAAGGAAACTGGCTGTGATTAATGGCAATTCTTGTGCAATTTGCGCGCGGAAAAATCGCAAGCAGCCGCACATCAAATAAGCACAACTAAAATAAAATCAGCTAAAATAAAACGCAAATAACAAAAACAACACGGAAAAGCGAAATGTCTTTACAAAAATTATCTCTAGACGAAGCATGCAATATTTTGTTGAAGCAAAATCTTTTGCGAGAAATAATACAAAATAAAAGTGCGCAAAAACATGACGATTTAACGCACGAAAACGACCAAACTTGGTCAATCGATGCTAGCGATTTTAGTGCACACTCAAAGCCGTACAGCCATATAACGTACGATTCGCGCGATATTAAGCCAAACACATTGCTTTTTATTAAAGGCAATTTTAAGCCAGAATACCTTAAAGACGCAGATAAAAACGGCTTAAACGCATACGTTGCGCAGGATTGCTACGCGGATTACACAAATGCGGTTGGGTTGATTGTAACAGACGTTCGTAAAGCTATGAGCGTACTTTCGGCTGCGTTCTTTAACAATCCGCAAGAAAAGCTTACGACTATTGGCATTACGGGAACAAAAGGCAAAACAACCACAGCATACTTTACTCATGCTATTTTGAACGCACATTCTAATGGCAAAGCCGCGCTATTCTCTTCGGTAGACAATTGTTTAGACGGTAAAACATATGTTGAGTCGGACTTGACTACGCCAGAAAGCCTAGACGCGTTTAGAATGATGAGCCAGGCTGTAGAAAATGGCATGAAATACCTTGTTATGGAGGTTTCGTCGCAAGCGTACAAAGTCAACCGCGTGTATGGATTGCACTTTAATGTTGCGGCATTTTTGAACATTAGCCCAGATCACATAAGCCCAATCGAACACCCGACTTTTGAAGATTATTTGTATTGCAAGCGTCAAATCGTAAAAAATACGGATGCACTTGTGCTTAATGCGGATTGCGCGCATGCGGATTTGCTTCTTCAAGACGCACAAAAAAATGGCGTAAAAGTCACGACTTTTTCCAGAATACACAAAGAAGAACTAGACGGAAATACTTGCAATTGCCCAGAATGCAGCGATTATTCCGATATTCATCCTTACGAAAACAGCGAAAAATACCCAGAGCTTGTTTTGCCAAGGTATGTAGCGATACCAGAGCCGCAAGGGTTGAAAGAATCGCAAGAATTACCAAGTTCGCAAGAGCATTGTATTGCGATTTTGGAAGGCGAAGCTAGCGAGTACGTAAATCAAGACATGCCTAATTACAGCGCTATAGACAAATTCAATCTAAAGATTGCTGGCGACTTTAACTACGAGAACGCATTGGCTGCGATTGCAATTGCACAAAACGCGCAACCAGATTTAATCAACAATGTTGAAGCTTTGCACGCGATTGAAAACGTTGAAATTCCAGGGCGCATGGAGATTTTTGAGGATCCAAAATCCAACACGATTGCAATCGTTGACTACGCGCATAATTACGTTTCTGTAAAGGCGCTACTGGACTTTGTTGAAGAAAGATACGCAAGCCAGAGTTTATACACTACTCTTGTTACGGGGTCTGCTGGAAACAAAGCTTACGACAGACGCAAAGAGATTGTTCAAGCTGCGCAAAATCGAATCGACGAGTTTGTGTTTACAATCGAAGACACAAACACCGAAGATCCAATGGATATTTGCAACGATATGCAATCTTGCATAACAATCCCAAGCGTTAAGTCGCAAATAATAATCGATAGAACGCAAGCGATTGAGCACAGCGTAAACGAAGCTAGAGAGCGCGGCGAGCACAGCAAACGCTATGAAGATAACGACTTATTAAGCGTAATCCTCATTATTGGAAAGGGCGACGAGCGCTGGATTAAGCACAACAACAAGCACGTTCCTTACGAAAGCGATTCGCTTGTTATTAAGCGCCTATTTAGCTAGTTTAGCTAAACGCCTCTTTAGCTAGCAACTCTTTAGCTCAAGTCAATCCGTAGCTAAAGTCATTCCGCAAGATTCGGATGAATGTTAGCGCGTTGATCTTTTGGCTTCTTTAAGTCTGGATTAACGCGCTCAATCAACATAGTGCGCGCATCTCCTGCTGTAACAAAGCTGCCGCAAATCAGCACTCCGTGCCCATACCCCACTCCAAGCTCATCGTCTTCGTCAACAAGATTCACTGCCGTTTGAATAGCGTCTGGAAGATCGTCAACGCGAATCACGCGATCTTTACCAAACACGCCAATCGCAATCTTCTCTAGGTCTTTAGGGTCCATCACGCGGTCGCGCCAAGAGTTACGCGTAACAATAATCTTAGTTAAAATCGGCTCAAGAACACCTAAATATTCTTCAACTTGCTTATCTGCCATCATTGCCACAACGCCAATAAGCTGCTCAAAATTATAGTTTTCTTCGATTGTTTTACGAAGAGACTCAGCAGCATTAACATTGTGGCCGCCGTCAATAATAATCGTTGGAGAAGTGCGAACTTGCTCAATTCGGCCAGGAACCTTAACTTGACTCAAAGCCTCGGCAACCAAATCGCCGTCTAAAGCGCCATTTACAGGCAGAACAACCTCCGCAGCAGCAAGCGCCGCCAAAGCATTATGCGACTGATGCACACCAAACTTATCTATTGGAACATCTTCATAAGTGCCATTTGGAGTTCGCAAAGTGGCAACTTGACCACCAACAGCTGGAGTGCGCGAAACAACCTCCAACTCGCCGCTTCCGTCACTAAAGTCGCGTAAAAGCTTGGCATTATTGCGATTTGCCACCTCTTGAATAATCGGCAAAACTTGCGATTCGTGTGGCTGCGGCCCCAAAATCACAGTGCAATTTGGCTTAATAATCCCAGCCTTTGTGCGCGCAATCTCTTCAACCGTGTTTCCAAGCCATTGCATGTGGTCCATGTCTACAGGGCCAATAATCGCAGCATCCGCGTTCATAACATTAGTGGCGTCCCATTCGCCGCCCATGCCAACTTCCATCACAGCAACATCTACAGGAGCGTCAGCAAAAGCCCAAATCGCCATAGCTGTAAGCACTTCAAAAAAGCTCATGCGCGGCTTGCCATCAGCATCCATGCGAGCGTCAACCATGTTTATAATGTCTTTCATTTGATCAAACACGTCAACAAACTGGTCATCGCTAATTTCTTGACCGTCAATCATAATTCGCTCATTTACGCGTTGCAAATGCGGCGAAGTGTAAAGACCCGTGCGCAAACCGTACGCGCGGCAGATCGCCTCCGCCATGCGCGCCGTGGAGCCTTTGCCATTTGTGCCAGTAATGTGAATCACGTGCATCGATTGCTCTGGATGCCCCAAAATATCGAGGATTAAGCGCATTCTATCTAAATCAAGATTTGTCTTGTTATGCTCTGGAGCGCGGCTCATAATATCTCGCTCAACGTCAACAATTCGCTCATTGGTGCGATTTGGATGTTCCATCGACATTTTGTGCTCCCCTATTTTTGATTTACGTTTTCGGATTTACGTTTTCGGATTTACGTTTCGCTCATTTTTCCAACTATCTAGATTAATAACTGTAGTGTTTTTGTACCTGATTTACGGCGTGTCGTGGTACAAAACGCGGAAATAGCGTTCGCGTTGAATAATCGGTTTTATAGCGCGTTATAGATTTCTGCAATAATCAAAAACGTTACAAATCGCACAAAACTAGCGCATAAAGGCGTGTTAGTGGCGATTAAATGGTAAAGTACACGTTGGCGTTTCTGCCCAGGCTGCGTAGGTCGAGAAACGCTCAAAGAAATTACAATGCGCAGCAATCAATAGTTAGGAACACTAATGAGTGATATTCTAAACAACGAATCCGCAAACAATCAAAGCGAAGAAAACGCACAATACTCCGCACAATCCAAAACTCCAATAACCGATAAGGCTCGTGCAAACGCAAATCCTGCACCAACAACAATCGCAAGTCTTAAATGGCGCGTTGCAGATATATCGCTCGGCGCCGCTCTAGCCGCCTTGTTTGGCATAATCTACTGGGGCTTTACCATTGTGTTCTTCTCCCAAATCTCCCCTATTTTGCGCACTATTTTGCCTGGATTTGGCAGCATTTTGCACGGCGTTTGGTACCTTTCTGGCCCACTTGCACTACTTTTAATCCGCAAGCCTGGTGCTGCAATTTACGTAAACGTTGTTGGCGCCGTGTTTGAGAATATTCTTGGACAGCAATTCTCTGCGTTTATGGTTTTAGCTTCTGCCGCATTGCAAGCCGTGTTTAGCGAGCTTCCTTTTGCTATCGCTCGCTACAAAAAATACAATCTTACTTTAAGCGTAATTTCTGGCACTCTCACTGCGCTAGAATATGGTATTTACTTAATGTTTGTGGTCTACCAAGGAAAGAGCGCAAACTATCTTACAATTCACATGATTTGCGAGCTTATAAGCGGCTTTGTGATTGCAGGCATTGTTCCTTGGCTTCTGTTCGTTGCAGTTCGTAAGACTGGAGCTTTGAGCAATTTTGCTTCTGGAAGAGACCAAGAAGTAGTAGCATAACTATTTACTCTAAAGCTGCTTGCGACTTGTCTTGCGCGCACTCATGCGCTTTGCGTGCTAAACAACACGTTAATCGTAGTGTGTTAAACAGCGTGTTAAACGTTTATGGGTGTGTGCTAATCTAGTCGTTGCTAACTTTGTTAGCGTGGGGCTTTAGCTCAGTCGGTTAGAGCAACGGACTCATAATCCGTCGGTCCAGGGTTCAAGCCCCTGAGGCCCCACTAATAATCGCCTTAATGGCGTATAAAAAAGCTTCAACTCGTTTGATTCTAGGAATTACCTAATTCATCTTACAAGTTGAAGCTTTTGTTTATATTCTTTGCAGCCTACAGTCCTGCTTTAGAAAGATAGTCTGGGATTTCGCTCGGGTACTCTGGCCACGCTCCTGCTTGAGTGCAAACGTACGCAGCAGTGTTGATTGCAGCACGATGCGCGTCTTTAAGCGAATCGCCAGCTAAAATCCTTGCAGTAAACGTGCCAGAGAATGAGTCTCCAGCGCCAACCGTGTCGTTAACTTCCACATGAGGAGTTGGGTAGGTAGAGCTTTCGCCATTCTTAGTAAAGATTGCGCTAAAAGTAGATCCGCCAGTCAAAATCACGTAATCCAAACCATAGCGAGCTTGGAACCATTTGCAAGCCTCATTGTCGGAAGTTTCGCGAATATTGAACATATCTCTAAGAAGAAGCAGCTCGGAATCGTTAAGCTTAAAAACAGTTGCCTCTTTAAGAAGAGCGTCAATCAAATCCTTTGAATAATGATCGCTACGAATGTTTATGTCGAAGAACTTCATGGCGTTTGGCTTTGCATGCTTTAAAAGCTCCAAAACAGTATCGTGTGTTTCTTGCGATCTTAAGCTAAGAGTTCCAAAGCAAATCGCGTCTGCTTTGCTAACAAGATCCACAAGTTCGCGCGTATAAACAATATGATCCCACGCAATGTTTCGCACAATCGTGTACTCTGGAATGCCATTTCTAAGCGAAACATCTACCGTACTAGTTGGCCAAGCATTGCGCTGAATAACGTGCTTAATTCCTGCTTTTTCAACTTCTTCAACAAGTTCATTACCAAGAGAATCTTCTCCAACAGCACTAATAACGTAGCTTTCTGCACCATTACATTGCGCGTGATACGCAAAATTCGCTGGAGCACCTCCAACTCGTTTTCCTTGGGGAAGCAAATCCCACAGTAGTTCTCCAAGTGAAAGAACGATTGGCTTAGTCATTGTATTCCTTTCGAGAGTATCGATGATTTTGGCTGCGACTCGTTAATCAACATCTTTATTGCAACAAGTCACATAAATGCATAAAACACATAAATGTATAAAACGCATGAAACATATAAAGCATATGCAGCACACAAGCCACATAAGCCGCAATAAAGTAATGTTGTTATAACAACTAAGTGCTATAACAACATTATTGCGTAAAGATTAGATAATTAATTTAGATAGTCTTAGATGATTCTAGATAATCCTAGATAATCCTAGATAATCCTAGATAATCCTAGATAATCCGTTTAGATAGCAGCACACTATTTAGCAGCGCGCTGAGCCATCCAAGCTTCAACATCTTCGATTTGCTTAGGAATATCGATAGAAAGCCATTCAGGACCATTCTCCGTCATCAAAACATCATCCTCAATACGGATTCCGATTCCGCGCATTTCTGGCGGAAGCATAAGATCATTGGCAGCAAAGTACAAGCCAGGCTCAATCGTGAAAATCATTCCTGGAGTAATCTTCGCACCCTGATAAGCCTCGTAGCGAGCTTGAGCGCAATCGTGAACATCTAGACCCAAGTGGTGAGCAACACCACACGCATGCCAGCGACGATGCTGCTGACCTTGCGGAGAAAGCGATTCCTCAACGCTAACCTTTAGAATGCCCCACTCGTGCAAATGCTCTGCAAGCACGCGCATGCAAGCGTGGTGAATATCGCTGTAAGTAGCACCTGGCTTAGCAGCCTCAAAACCAGCTTGCTGAGCGTCGAGAACGCACTGGTAAAGCTTCTTTTGCAAATCCGTAAACTTGCCATTGGTTGGGAAAGTTCGCGTAATATCTGCTGTGTAAAGGCTGTTGACTTCCACGCCTGCGTCAATAAGCAAAAGTTCTCCGCTAGAAACCACGCCCGTGTTGCGCATCCAGTGCAAAATTGGAGCGTGCTTGCCAGAAGCAACAATCGTATCGTAGCCAACTTCGTTTCCAACTTCTCGAGCAACGGAGTTAAAAGCGCCTTCAATCATTCGCTCAGAATGATCCTTGCCCAAAGCTTGAGGCAAACGCGTAAGCATGCGGTCAAAGCCTAACTTTGTAGCAGCAACAGCTTTGCGCATTTCGCCAATCTCGTAGGCATCTTTAAGCATTCGCGCTTCGGCAGCCACTTCGTGCAACTTATCGTCTGCAGCAATATTTGCATCTTCGTCGCTAAATCCACTCGCTTCTCTTAAAGCATCTACGCGCGCAGTTAGATCAGCATCCGACTCGCGCACAATTCGCACGCGCACGCTTTCGGCAGCGCTATTATCGTCGCTAACGTTTTTTGCAATCGCGTCGTCAAGCTCGGCAATATCGCGCGTTTCAATGCCAGTCATAGCCTTAAGCTCTTTAAGTCCTGCGCGAGGGCCAACCCAGTATTCGCCGTAATGCGGATCTTTGTAGAATGCTGCAGTGCTATTGTCTGCGCGAGGTGCCACAAAAAGCTGTGGAATGTGAGTTTTGCCAGCCGCTTCCTCATCGCTTCCTGCTTGCACTGGCTCAAGCACAAGCACAGCGCCTGCCTCGTAATCCTGACCCAAGCCAGTGTAATATGCGAAAGTTGTGTCTGGCCTAAAAGCGTAGTCACAATCGTTATTGCGCACTTTTGGCTGGCCTGCTGGAATAACAAGGCGCTCGCCTGGGAATCGCTTGCCAAGCGCTTCTAGACGCGCTGGTGTGTATTTCGACGATTCAAGCGGTTCGATTTGAGGCTCCTGGTTATCCCAGCCGCTAGTCATAAACTCTTTAAAGGAATCGCTGTTTGGTCGCAAAGATCGATTGTTTACGCGGTCTTGTGCTTTTTGCGTACCATCCGCGTTTAGTTGCTCGCCATGTATTGTTGGCGTTGATTGATGCATATCTTCTGCCATCTTGCGACTCCTTGATTTTAATCTTAATCAACTTAATCTTAATCAACTTAGATTCAATCTACATTTCCCTATTTTCTTATTAGGAATGTACATTGAAAATTGCTATTTGATTGCAAAAAACTAGAGCGAAGCGTTGTAATGCTGCACTTTAAGCGTACGGCGAGAAGAATCAAGCTTGCCGAGCACCATACGACGCAAAGCAAGGTCGGCATCCTTATACTCATCAAGCCAGCTTTGCCCGCGCTCAACCAACTCGTCTACATCCGCATAATTTGGATACAAGCCTTCAATCAAAGTTTCCGCCATGTGGAATGTGCGATTCTTCCAAATCCACTCAACTTCCGCAAAGTAGCGTTCAACATAAGACTTAACCAAATCACCTTTAGCAGTGCTTGCAAATCCAGCAACAACAGCACCCATTTGCATATTAGTCAAATCAAGATTGCGCAAAGCCTGTTCAAAAGCCCAATCCTTAGCTTCTGCAGTTGAGCGAGCCGCACGAGCCTGGTATGCGTATTCACGATTCTCGGTAGTATCGCGCTTAGCGAGTTCCGCATCAATTCCAGCTTCGTCCAAAGCATTTACGCCTGCGAGCGCAATAAGAATGCTCCAGCGCAAGTCGTTGTCGATTTCCAAGCCTTCTAAGCGCACAGAACCGTCAAGCAATCCATTAGCGATTTGCACAAACTCACTATCTCCAACTTCGCCGTATCCAAGATAAGCCTTTAGCAACTGGAATTGCTCGTCCGATCCTGCGTTAGCCGCCAAAGCCAACTGCCAGAGTTCGTGAGCAACATGCTTTGCAACTTGCGCTTGGCGCTCAGGCACAACATAGTGGCTTGCAGTTACCTTTACTTGACCAAGAGCATAGCGGAAAGTAGTTGATTCGTGCTCTGTTGCCAAGGCCTTAAGGCTAAGTTCCACAAAGCGCTCTGCTGGGAATTCTGCGTCGCGAGTCATATCCCACAATGCGAGCCAAATAAGCGAGCGCGTCAAAGAATCCTTAAAGCGGTAGAGATTTTCTGCAGCAAATTCAAGCGACTTTTCGTCAAAGCGTAGCTTTGTGTAAGTCAAGTCGTCGTCGTTTACAAGAATAAGCGCTGGCCTTTGCAATCCGCGCGCTTCCGCCACTTCCGTCACTTCGCCATCAACATCTAGTTCGATTCGCTTTGTGCGCACAATTTCGCCACTTGCTTCGTCCACATTGTAGAATCCAACAGCCAAGCGGTGTGCGCGAAGAACAGGATGCTCAACTGGGGCGCTCTGACGCAAACGCAAAGAAGCAATAGTGCCGTCGCTAGCTTCTTCGACTTCTGTAGAAATCGTGTTAATTCCAGCCTTTTCAAGCCATTGCGCGCTCCAAGACTTAAGATCGCGTCCGCTTGTAAGCTCCAACTCGTGCAACAAATCAGCCAAAGTTGCGTTGCTATAAGCGTGCTTGCTTAAGTAGTTGTGAATTCCTTCAAAGAACTTTTCGCGGCCAACATACGCTACAAGTTGCTTCAAAACAGAAGCGCCCTTTGCGTAAGTAATGCCGTCGAAGTTGACGGAAGTGTCGTTCAAATCGTTGATTGGAGCCACGATTGGATGCGTTGTTGGAAGCTGATCTTGATTAAGCGCCCAACTCTTTTCGCCAGAATTAAACGTGCTCCAAGCGTCGTGCCATTCGGTTGCTTCAGCCGTTGCAAGCGTAGACGTAAACTCAGCAAAAGACTCGTTGAGCCAAAGATCGTTCCACCACTTCATAGTTACGTAGTCGCCGAACCACATGTGTGCAAGCTCGTGCAAAACTGTTACAACGCGGCGCTCAGCGTAAGCGTCTGTAACTTTGGATTCAAACACGTATTGGTCGCGAATGGTAACCATACCAATGTTTTCCATAGCGCCAGCGTTGTATTCTGGCACGTAAATCTGATCGTACTTTGCGTACGGATATGGCACTCCCCAAGTCTTAGCGTAGAAAGCAAAGCCCTTCTTTGTAATGTCAAACAAGTAGTCAACATCTTTTGCAAACGCGTCTTTAAGTGCTTGACGGCAGTACATTGCCATTGGAACTACGCGGCCGTCCTCATTGTTGTAAGACGTATGCCATTCGGCGTAAGGGCCTGCGCAAATCGCAGTTAAATAGGAGCTCATTTTTGGAGTTGACTCAAACACCCAACGCTTCATGCCTTCTACAACGCCATTTTCCAAAGTGCCATCTTCCGTCTTACGGACTTCAATCGCAGTTTCGCTTTTAACTGGCATGTTGGAAGTCACAATCCAACTTTCTGGAGCATCTACACTAAAGTCAAAAACAGCCTTCAAATCTGGCTGGTCAAACACTGCATAAACTCGGCGAGCGTCTGGAACCTCAAATTGCGTGTAAAGGTAAACGTTGCCGTCGGAAGGATCCACGCTTCTGTGCAAGCCCTCGCCCGTGTTGGAATATTGGCAATTTGCTACGACTTCTACTGTGTTGTGCTCGGCCAAATTTGCAAGCTCGATGCGACTATCTGCAAAAACCTTAGAAACGTCAAGAGATTCGCCATTAAGCACAACGGATTCAACGCTGTTTGCAATCAAATCGAGGAAGCTTGTTCCACCAACTTTTGCACCAAACTCAATTTTTGTGTGCGACTTAAAATCGCGGCCACCCTTGCCTAAATCAAGTGCAACAGTGTAGTGAATTGGCATTTGGATAGCGCTAAAACGTTCCGCAGCTTCTACGCGAGTCAGATTTGCTCCTGGCATATTAACTTCCTTATATCTTCCTTTATTTTTTCTTATATTTTTTCTTATATTTTTGACTATTTTTCTGATTCTTGATTAGTTTTGATTAATCGCAGACTAATCACTTGACTAATCCTTTTGCGCAAGATCCGCAACAACAGGCACAATCATTGGCTTTCTACGCAACGCGCGCGCAATCCAACTTCCAAGCGTTCTGCGCATAATCTGCTGAAGCTTGTGCGTGTCTTTCTCGCCGTGCATCATGGCATCTTGAAGCTGGAAAACAATCTGAGATCGAACCTTTTCAAAATCAGATTCGTCTTCTGCAACAGCATTCAAGTAAATCTTTGGACCTGCTACAACGTCTGCGCTATCTGTATTTACAACTACAAAACTAGACACAAAGCCTTCTGTGCCAAGGATTCTGCGCTTTTCCAGTTCTTCGTCGGTAAGCTCACCAACGGAATCGCCGTCAACATACACATATCCGCATGGAACAGAGCCAACAACAGCGGCATTTCCGTGGTACAAGTCCACAACATCGCCATCTTCTGCCAAAACAACATTCTTAGGGTCCACGCCCGTTTTAACAGCAATCAAACCGTTTGCAACAAGATGCCTGTGTTCGCCGTGGATTGGCATAGCGCACTTTGGCTTAACAATGTTGTACAAATAGAGCAACTCGCCCTCATTGCAATGACCAGAAACGTGAATCGCAGCATTGTCTTTGTTGATTACGCGAGCGCCCATTTGCACAAGCTTGTTAATAACCTTATAAACTTCGTGCTCGTTTCCTGGAATTAGAGAGCTTGCAAGAATAACGGTATCAAACTCGTTAACTGTAATATCTTTGTGTATTCCGTCTGCAATTCGCCCAAGTGCTGCCATTGGCTCGCCTTGAGACCCTGTACACATATAAACAAGCTTGTCGTCTTGAATATCTTTTGCTTGCTTTAGATCTACAACAGTATTTTCTGGAATATGCAAGTAGCCAAGATCGGCCGCAATCGACATATTCCTAACCATTGATCGCCCAACAAACACCACTTTTCTGCCATACTTGTGCGCAGCATCTACCACTTGCTGAACGCGGTGAACATGGCTAGAGAAGCTTGCTACGATTATCTTGCGCGATGCGTTAGCAAACGCTTGATCCAAGGCTGGGCCAATCGAAGTTTCTGGCTTAACAAAGCCTGGAACCTCGGCGTTTGTGGAGTCTGCCATCAATAGGTCAATTCCTTGCTCGCCAAGCTTTCCAAATTCAACCAAATCGGTGATTCTATGGTCTAATGGAAGCTGATCTAGCTTAATATCTCCCGTATCTATAATCGTTCCAGCAGGAGTTTTTACGCATACAGCAAGAGCGTCTGGAATCGAGTGCGTTACGCTAATAAACTCCAAATTGTATGGGCCAACTTTTAGCTTTGAGCGGCCTTCTACTTGAATTGTTTTTGGCTTAATCTTGTGTTCTTCGCACTTTGCTTCAACAAACGCAAGAGTGAGCTTAGAGCCGATTAGCGGAATATCTGGGCGCATTTTAAGCAAATACGGCACGCCGCCAATGTGGTCTTCGTGGCCGTGAGTTAAAACTAGCCCGTCTACTTTATCTAGTCTGTTTTGAATGTAGTGGAAGTCTGGCAAAATCAGATCCACGCCTGGCTGCTCTTCTTCTGGGAACAATACGCCACAATCTATAAGCAAAATATGGCCGTTATATTCAATAACGTTCATATTTCGGCCAATCTCACCCAAGCCGCCAAGCGGAACGATTCGCATTGACCCCTTGCGATACTTTGGAGGCGCAACAAGCGCGCCCTCTCGCTGATCGTTTACAACTGGCGGAAGCGCATTGTAAGTGGCTTTAGAGCTTTTAGGAGACTTAAATCCTTTAGATGCCCTACTCACCTTATTCGATTCAGAGTCTTTAGTTTTTTTAGTTTTTGTATTTTTATTTGTAGTTTTATTTTCTTTTTTCACAGTTTTTATTGACTTTTTATTGTTTATATCTGGGGATTGAGGAATTTTTACAGAGTCTACAATCTCTGCAAGAATCTTATCCGTCGATTGCGTCGTTGTATCACTCATCTGCTCTATTGTAGCGTTAAGCCTCAACGGATTTACAAAACTGCGACTTCGCGCGTGCAATAAAAAATGGCAATCACAAAAATACCGTCTTAAAAGGCTGCCTTACAAGGCTGTCTTACAAGGCTGTCTTAAAATGCCAACAAAAATGCCGCGAAAAATGAAAGTCAAAAATATTAAGCTAAATCTAGTGCTCTAGCACTCTAATACTCTAATGCTTGCCGTATTTTTTCCAAATCTTAATTCCAATACCAACAAGAACAACCACGATTGCAAAAATCATGGAGCCAAGTATTGCAGAACCCGATTGAGTGTTAGCGAATCCAGCTGCCGAGCAAATAAGTGAACCAAACATTTCTTGCCTTCCCAGTTTGTTTGAAACCTATAACACAATTCTACAATACTTTTCTTCAAAAGATAATCGCTATATACAATCGCAAAAATCGTAAAAACAATCACATCACAATAGACGCGACTAATCTGCGGAATCGCTTTTCCGCACTTTGTACCAAATTTGACCTAAAACACGTACAAAAAGCGGAACCAATTAACGCACTTTGTACCAAATTTGACCTAAAACACGTACAAAAAGCGGAACCAATTAACGCACTTTGTACCACATTTGACCTAAAACACGTACAAAAGCGGGAAGAAACAAAACAACATCGGCAAACTTTGACGCCATAATGTAGACTAGAAAGACACTCAAAAATCAATCATGTTAATCAAGTTAAACATGTTAAGCGCGTACAAATTTAAGGGAAGTGAATATGTCATCGAAATCGGCGCAGCCAAAGTCTTCGCCTATGTCAAACTACGTAAGATTGTTCTCTTTTGAAGGAACACGAGCGTTTTGCATATCTGGAGCAATAGCAAGGCTGCCTATTTCGATGATGGGCTTAGGAATTGTTCTGGCATTAAACCACATTTACAACAATTGGACAATTGCAGGCACAATGAGCGCAGCATACGTGCTATCGCAAGCAGCTGTAACGCCATTATACGCAAAGCTTTTTGATAGATTCGGCCAGCGAAAAGTGGGCGTAATCGCCCTAAGTGCGCAAGTTGTTTGCATGCTGTCGTTTGCCACCGCTGCACTTTTCCACATACCTTTGCCAATACTGTTTGCGCTTGCAATTTTAATGGGAGTTACACAATTTGCGTTCGGCGCGCTCGTTAGAACTCGCTGGGCATACACGCTTAAAAATCAAAGCGACGACACTTTGCTAAACGTTGCATACGCGCTGGAATCTGGAATTGACGAGATTGTGTTTATATTCGGACCAATTCTTGCTGCATGGCTTGCCACTAGCGTTCACCCTGTATCTCAGCTTTTTGTGCCAGTCCTAGCAAGCGGACTAGGCGGAGCATGGTTCTTATCGCTTAAAAACACGCAGCCAGCGGTTGTTAAAATCGTGCAAGTAGAAAGCGCACCCGCAAATGATGAAGATGTGCGAGTCGCGCTGGAAAATGGCCCTTACACAGCAAGTGAGGACTCATCGAAAAATGGCAAGAAACTAATCGCAAAAAATCTTAGAGATAGGCTTTCACTAAAACAGCTGAGGAACACAAATCGCAAAAACAAGCCAAAAAACGTGCTTCTATACCGCGGAATTATACCGCTTGTTGTTATGTTCCTTGTTTTTAACATGAGTTTTAGCGCCTTTGACGTATCTGTTACAGCAGCAATGCGCGCGCAAGGATTAGACAAACTGATTGGCTTGCAACTTGCGCTGTTTGCATGCGGGTCTTTAGTTGGAGCCGTTATTTTTGGCTCGCATAAATTCCGCGGCTCTAATTGGTCTCATCTAATCGTGTTTCTAAGCCTGCTTACCATTGGCTTTATTCTTATGAACATTAACATAGATAGACTTGTGCTTCTAAGCATTTTTGAGCTTTTAAGTGGATTATGCGTTTCGCCGATTTTTGCAACTGGAAACCTTATTGTTAAAGACACAATTCCCGAGCATTCGCTTACTGAAGGATTATCGTGGCTTCCAACAGCATCCGCGACTGGCGCCTCGCTTGGATCCATGGTTGCGGGATTTGCGATTGACGCTTGGAGTTCGCGCGGCGGAATGATGGTTCCGTGGATTTCTACGCTTGTTGCGATTCCAATCGCGTCAATTGGGTGGATTATTGTAACGCGCAAGCGCAGTTAATAGCGCAAGCATTCTTCCGTATTTTGTACGCGCGACGACCTGCCTGAGCACTTAGAGCGTAGCGTGCGAGGGCAATTCGGAGCGCTGAGCCGCTCAAGGCAGAAGCATTGCTTCTGCGCTGCAAAGCGCTTTGACTGAGCTTGAAATTGCATAACGCATTTCAAGCTCCTTCAAAGCGTGATTTGGCTCAAATGTAAAGTCCAGTGGACTTTACATGCCAAATCAGCCGAGCGGCTACTAATAGCCGCGAGGAATAGCGCGCTTAGACCGCGCGAACGATTGGTCAAATTTGGTACAAAAAGCGGAGTTAATCAGCGCGACTGATGCGTGCGTCTGGTGCGGTTTACAAACGGCTCGCCCGAGTATATGTACAAGTCTTCAACAAGGTCTTTTACGCGATCCGCATACTTTTCGTGATCTTTTTTAGCCCACGTAGCATCTCGCCTAAGCCCGTGATAATCGTAAAAACTAACATCGCAAGCTGTATCTGTGTGCAAAAAGTAGCGATTCACTCCGCGGCTACGCAAATGTTGCATTGTGCGCTTCCACAATCCGCCGCCGACTCCGTGCCCGCGAGCGTCTGGAGAAACAATAAAAAGCTCCAACTCTGCCTGCGTTAAGTCGTTAATATGGCTCATCGCCTCTAACTTGCGCTCAATCTGCCCCATGCCAATCGCAGAATCCAACGCTTTTGCGTGCAAAGAATCGCCTTTGCTAGACATCTTCGCTTCTTGCTCTTCTAGCATCTTCTGAACTTGCTTAAACAGCACCTTATCTCCGTAAACACGCGCAAGAAGCAACCCCATAAACTTGCCGTTTATTGTTGCAACAGTTCCGTAAGTAGAAGGCTCCAAATAGTGCAGCACGAATCGCCTAGAAAGATTGCGCGAAGCGTCTGCTCCAACAGCATTCGCAATCCCCCATGTGCGCTCGTATTCTTCTACGATTGCGTCAATGTCGTTAATTTTAACTGGACGAAACTCAACCGTCATTTTGTCCTTCTTTTACTTTTACTAACTTTACTTTTACTAACTTTACTTTTACTAACTTAAATCGGCTTATGCTCTACTTTTAGATTACCAAATACGTTGATTCTAAAAAGACGCCTCGCTCAAAATCTCGTCACGAGTTTTGCACAACGCGTGAATCTCGCGATTTTCCGCACGCGCCTCGCTAACGTAGTAAAGAGTGGCGTCAATGCAGCTTAAATCAACGTTTGTTGCGCGCGCAAGCAGTAGCCTATACCAGTCAAGCTGCTCAAGTTTTAGGCGAATATCTTCCGCGCTTTTTGGCCGCTTACCCGTCTTCCAATCAACGATTGTGTAGAGTTTTGATTCGTCGTCAGCGTCTAATCCCCCTGCAAAAACAGCGTCCAAAGTGCCATTGATGATTCTATTTGCAAATTCCGCATTATCGATTTGCATTAAAATCGGCATTTCTGCGGCAAGCGGCACTCGTTTTGCCCAACGCGATTCTATAAGCCGTTGCTTCCATTCGTCTAGTTGAGCGTCTTGAGATTTGGCCAAATCATTAGCAAAGTCCGCATTCTTGCGATTTTGATTAAACTCGTAAAGCAAATCTTTGCGATCTTGAGGAACAAATTGATCATCTAACAAAGTTCCGCTTTTTACAACTGACTGCCACTTAGCACACTCGCATGCGCTAGAAGGCACTGCAGAGTCTACAAATTGTTGCGCCCAAGCGTGGAACTTGGTTCCAAGATTTGCATCCATTGACGAAACGGAAGGAATTGGTCGAATGCAAGCCAATAGATTGTTGTAAACTCTATCGTTTGCGCGCGCGCTAGCGTTTGCATTTGCATCAGGCGCAACCTTGCTTATTTTTTGCAAAGACGTTACGTTAAGCCTAGATCCGTTGGAAATCTTTTCCACCTTTTTTGCCAAGTCTTCTAGTGAATAATCGCCAGCATTTTGCGCAGTTAAATCGGCATCTTGAACAAACGCTTTTGCGCGCGAATAAAGGGATTTTTGAGAAGATATTAAGGAAGATTTGCCATCAAAATCGCCATCAAAATCTTCACTCTTAACAAGCTTTGCAGATTCTTGAAGCGCATTTTCTACATCTTCACTCAAAGCACAAGGCCATTCAAGCACGCTTTCTTTAGCACGCGAATCGCTTTGAACTTTAATTTTTCCAAAATCTTTAGCAAACTCATGCGCAAAATCGCCTGCAATAAAGCCAAAAACGTCTTCACTGGAAACGTCTTCACTGGAATCATCAGAATTACTAGAATCCACAGAATCCACAGAATCGCCATAATTTTCCGCCTCGCATCTTTTAACCTCAATCACACCATTAAGCGACTTTATAGCTTCCATCGACTCCTTAAGAAACACCGAAGCGGCGCGCTTTCGCCCATTTTCTTCCGAATCTCCCGAATTTGCTGAACCAGTTAAAAGCGCTGCAAACTTTGCGCGCGTAAGAGCAACGTACATAAGGTGGCGCTCGTCCATGTGAAGCTGGATTCCGCGCTCCTCACTTTGCGTAAATGGCATAAAATCAACGCTTTGCTGGGATTTATACGCATTATACACACGGCGAGTTTCTTCGCTCAAAAAATCGCCAGAATCCGAAGAACCAGAATCCGAAGAATCGCAAGAATCCACCTCTTCAACAGCCTGCGCAAAATCACACAAAGCTTTGATTCTATCTGGCTTAATCTCGTCAAAAATCTTTTGCACACTATCTAAACTTTGCATGGATTTTTGTGGATGCATTGCCTCGGCACGCGTTACTGTATGCGGAAAATGCGGCAAAATATTGGCATCCACGCGCAAAGCAGAAGGCACGCTTGCAGCAAACTCAATCGGTATGCGAGCGCTGGCTTGCCCATTATCATCAACTTTTAGCGAATCGCCTTGATTGCTTGGGAAAGCGCCCTCGTTTAGCCCAACTACAGCAACTGCTGGCCATTGCAAACCTTTTGATTGGTGAACTGTCATTAAAACAACTTGCGCGCTATTTTGCTCTGTTCCAGAAGCTTGCAAATCAAGCGTTTTTGCTGAGTCAATCCAATTGATTAGTCCGCGCAAACTAACATCTTGCCACTCGCCCATCTCTTGCACATACGTTTCTACAATCGCGTTTAGCGAATCTAGCACATTGTGCATGTCGTTAAGCATTGTTTGATTGCTAAAATCCTTGTATTTTAAGGCCGCTCCAACAGCGCTATCAATATCTACGTTAAGCGCTTCAACAGCTGATTGCATAACGCTTGTTAGCGAATTTCTTTGCACGCGATCAACTTTATTTAGGATTTTACTAAGTCGGCTTACGGCAGCAAATGCATGCGCGCTCAGCTTTTCTCGCATTTGGCTAACCCAATAATCGCCAGCAGCCGCAGACTTACCAGAATCGCCAGAATCGCCAGAATCGCCACTCGCGTCACTAGCCCCAAAATCCCCAAAATCGCGCATAATCAAATCAGCCAAATACACTCCGCCATAAATATTTATGACTTGCGCCGATATTTCCCCACTATTTGCCTTATTCCTAAGATTTCGAACAGCACAATCCCACTGACTTCTAGGCAATCCCTCCTCAACAAGACCAGCCGCTGCGTACACGTTGTAAAGATATTCCGTATTCGCACTATTTGCGATTGATGCCAATACACCCAAATCCGCGGTAGATAGCGCAAAACGAGGAGTGGCAAGAAGACGCATAAGCGAATTGGAGTCGCTGTGGTCTTGAATCACTCTTAACAAACTCAAAACATCTTTAACAGCAGGCTTTTCAATAATCGAAGAGTAGCCAACTATGCTCGTGCGAATACCAGCATCCTCCAGCTTTTGAGCATATTGTGGCATTTTTGCTTTACTTCTAAAAAGAATCGCAAGTTGCGGTTCGAGCGGATTTTCGCCATATTTTTCAACGATTTTTTTAGCAAATCGCACAACTGCATCAATTTCTTCGCTTTGATTTGGCATAAACAACGCGCAAACAGTTCCATTTGGCGCATCATCTTTTGGCTTTAAAGTTTCCACTTGCACTTCGCGATCGTCAATGCTGCTAAATCTACGACTTGCGTTTTGCGTTGAATTATCGCCATTTTCCGCGCGCATCGGCTCGGTTAGCGCGTTTGCAACTTTTAGTATAAACAGCGAATTTCTGCGCGTAACAGTTAGCGAATACTTGTTTTGCGCGCTTATGTTAAAGTCTTGTTCAAACTTACAAAAAGCTCCAGTCGAAGCACCTCTAAACGAGTAGATTGCTTGGAATGGGTCGCCTACTGCCATAACATGCGTGCGACCCCCCTCTACAGCATCAAAACCGCCATAAAACAGCGTATTTATAAGCATTGCTTGCGTTGTAGAAGTATCTTGATACTCGTCTAAAAGAACTTGCGAATATTGATTCCTGTATTGCGCGCAAATCGAAGGAAAATGCGTAACCAAATAATAAGCTGCAATCGTAAAATCGCTAAATTGCGCCATGTTTACGCGCTTTTTTTCGGCGTCAAATTGCAAAACAAGGTCTAGCAAAATGTCTCGTTTTAGGCAAGCGTTGTATAGATTTATGCAAAATTGCAAGCACGAATCATCCCAATATTTTTCGTAATTTTTGCACGCATTCTTAAATTTTTCCGCAGAAACTTTCGCTACGTCTTGCTCACTCATTCCAGCCGTTTTTTTGACTTTTTTGTATTTTGGAATCGCTGGAGCTTTTGACGCAAGTGGCGATTCTACCTTTTTATCTCCAATAACATTTTTTAAGTGTTTTGCAAACTCATTATTCCACTCGCGTATTTTTTGAACAGCTTGAGGCACGCTTGAGCACGTTTCGCCTATACTATCTACTCCAATCATCGAGCACGATATTTCGGCACAAAGATTAATAACATCAGCACACAAAGTGTCAAAATTATATAGCTTACTTAAATTTTTAGCGTTATTTTGTGGATTATCTAAATATTTTCCGATTATACTTTTTATGATTTCCATCGCGCCAGCGTCGCTTAATGGCATTGTGTTTTGATTAAAGCCAACCAAAAGCCCGTATCTTCTTACGATTGATTGAAAGAACGCGTCGTACGTCATAACTTCTGGCTTTAAGAATGATTTTGCGCCATTTGCGCCATTTGCACCGCTTGCACTAACCTCCGCCGAAACGCGACTTAGCAATTCCGCAGCAGCTTTATTTGTAAAGGTTAAACCCAATATGGACTCTGGCGGAACTTTGCTTTTAATTAAATGTATTACGCGGCGAGTCATAGTGTACGTTTTGCCGCTGCCAGCTCCAGCAACTATTAGCACGTCTTGATTAATCGGCGCTTCTATAACGTTTTTTTGCTCTAAGCTTGGACCACTATTAGGCGTGGATTTTACGGCGCTAACGTTGTTATTGCTCATTTTTACCTTCAATCACTTCGTAAACAGTGTCCACTTTTTCCGCACACGCAGGGCAAACGTCTAAACATCTACAATAATTTTTATGATCCGCTTTTGGCTCTACAGCAAAACTCGTTGACTTAACAGCAGCAGCGGCAAAAAATACGCGAGATATCATCATAAGCGACCATTTTGCGCGCATTGGCAATTTCACAAAATCCGCCCACGCACTTTGACTTACGCCTTGCGCAGGATTTTGCTCATCAATACTTGGAAGATCGTAAAGTCGATTATTATTAGAATATCTGTAACGACTTATGATTTCACTAGCGCTTAGCGAGCCATCTTCGTCAAACAGCGAAGGCTGACAAATATTCTCCGCAACACCATTATCTTGCGCAGGAGAATCCTTATACACAACGTGGAACAGCGCACTTCGCGCGATTTTTGTGTGCTTAAGCTTTAGCAATTGCTCATAGTCTTTGTTGTTTTCGGAGCAAAAAACAATTCCCAGTTGATAACAAATAAGCTGCAAATCATTAAAAACTTGCTGTGTTTTAGGAACTTTTCCTGTTTTATAGTCGATTAGGCGAATTTGTTGCGTGTTGTCGTTTAACTTTCTAAGTTCCATGCGGTCGATTCGCCCCTGGATTCTAACGCGCAAATCGCATGAGCCGCCATTAGGCCATCCGCCTACCAAAAATCCCATTATTGAATAAAGATCTTCCAAGCTTGTTTGCGTTTTAGCAACAAGATTGTACGCGTTTAGAATATCGTCAAAGCCAAAAGTGGCGTTTATTTGGCACTCGCAATAAGCTTCCTCAAGACTACCCAAAGGAACGTCTGCAATAGTCGGTTTAGCTGTTTTTGACTTTTCGGGTGCAGGCAGAATCTTTGTTACAACACCATCTTCGTCTTTTTGCACAAGAATCGGGTAATTTTGCCCGTTTAGCGAGCCTACAAAATATTGAGAAATCGTGTAAAGCGCGCGGCGAACATTCAAATCGTTTTTTATAAAACGGTAGCGATCTTTTACGTTAGAAATACTAGAATCACTCGGGCAAATCGAATAATAATGCTCAATCATCTTATTTGCAACGTCATCAATCGCCTTTTTTTGCAAAGCGCTAAACGAATCAAACGAAAAATCAAAGTCCGCAGATTCCTGCGCACGAGTGCCAACAAACCCACTAACAAAAGCTTGAAGCTGTGGGTAGTTTTTGCGCAAATAATCGTTGTCTAAATGCTCATCTTGACTTGCCCACCTTGCAGTTTCGTGAATAAGCGTACCAAATTGTGCTGCCGTGCTTCCTACGGCAGGGCCAGCAAATTTACTCTCCAAAAGGCAACAAACTGGGCAAGACCAAAGTTTATCTACCATTGAAGGAGATAGAGTTACAAGATTTTTATTAGTGGAGGATTTTTCTTGCGACTTTAGCGGCAATTCTTCTTGCGATTCTTCTTGCGACTTTGCGGTTGCTTGCGATTCTTGTACAGCAGAATCAATCGCAGAACCAATCTCAGAATCGTAATTTTTACGCATAAAATCCCAATTATCTGGATTTGCTGCATCAACTCCGTTGTTTTTTAACAGATTTAACGCATTTAACGCATCTTGAATCGTAGGATTTTGCGCCAAACTATCGCTATTCTTAGAGCCAGACTCCTGTTTAGCAAGCGTGATTCTAGACGCGCAAACAAGACCTCTTGCATCGGCATCAACCGCCGCAAAATCGCCACAAAAATCTGTGTAATCGCAGCTTCCGTCTTGATTTCTCCAATAAATCTCTGGCAAATAGTAGTACAAAAAGTCCGAAGGAACGCAATCATCACTATTAACTGCACTTATGCAAATATGCTTGCGAGCGCGCGTAATTGCCATTAGCAAGCTTCGCTGTTCGCCAGTAAAAATCGCTTGCTTATCGCTTACGCAAATGCCATTAGGATTTTTAGAATACGCGTCAAAAAAGTACGTTATATCGTTAATATAGCTGCTGTCGGATTTATCGCCACTTTCTCCACTTTCTCCACTTTCTCCACTTAAAATCCTGCTATTTAGCACAATATCAACAAGCGTTTCCGAAGCAAACATAGTGCTTCTAGCGGCAGTATTTGGCCAAACTCGCTGCTGAACCGCTGGAATCCACACGTAATCCCAAAGTCTTCCAACCGAACCAGAAGGCGTTGTAAGAGTCACAGCATCTGGAAGAGGAGCCACGCTTGCAAGTGAATCCGCTTCGATTTCCATTTGGCGAACTTGATCAATAAACTCCGCGATTGTTGGAGCAGCAGAGATGCCATTAGGCATCTGCTGGCTTTGCGAGACTGTATACGAGAACGAATCCGCGTACTCAAAAAGCCGCATTGCAGCATCTAGCCTATCGTTCGCAGCGCGACCTTCATCATTGTTGCTAAGCGCTTGAATTTGCCACTTTTTAGCGCAATTGCAAAGATTCCAAGCTTTACTTAAAACGTAGCTAACTTGATTTTCTCCGCTGTTTTTAACTTTTTCAAGGTTATTTTTTAGGTTTTTAGAAAGTCTTAGCACAATATTAAAAACGCGCATTAACGCACGCGTATGAACACTGTTTGGGCGCATTTTTTGCAAAACAGAAAAGATTTCTGTAGATTTTACGCCTTGAGTCCCTTCGTTTTCTGAGGCACCTAAATCGCCAGAATCGCCAGCAACCGAAGAGCAGCCGTCAATAAACGCCTTAAGAATCAAAATGTAGCACGACTCAACACTAAATTGCGTGCTATTTGCGTTTGGTTGCGCGTTAAAAACGCGATTGTCAACCGTAACGCTTGCTCTTTCAATTGTAGATGGCTCGTTTGCACTTAAAATGCGATTGCTAAGCACTTCCCATTGCTCTATAAGCTTACTCAACGGCGAATTTTCGCCGCTTTTGTTTGCGCTTGAAATCACTTCGCTAAGCGAACAGATCGAACGCATAAGAGAATCAACAGCCGCCAAATCCGCACAATTGTAGTCACCAGAATCCACGAGCGGACTTTCCAAAACGGTCTTTATTCTAGAGCGAACAAAATGTGCAATCGAATAAAGCGTGTAATTACCCGAATGCACGCTTTTTGCTAAATCGTCAACGCTTTTTTGACTAAATTGCGCTAACTCAATAATCGCAAAAAGCGCTTTAATAAACGGCTCGTCTCTAAGCGCGCGCGTGACGCTCGAGTAGCGCACAGGAACTCCGTCTTTTCTAAGACGCTCGCCAAACGCGCGAACTGTTGCATTATCGTGCGCAATTAAAGCCATGTTTTTCCAAGGAATCTTATTGTCTAGATGAGCGCGCTTTATTTGCCAAATAACGCAATCCATCTCTTGGCTAGGAGTTCTGTACAAATCGCCAGAAACCGAAGAATTTTCTGTTTTTTGCGAATTTAATTCGATTTTTTCTATAGGAAAAGCACCTTGAATATTGGCCATTTTCCAAGCCCTGCGGGTCATAGGCGTTTGCGTTGGCATAAGCGAAGCAATCGAAAGCGAAACACGTGCAGAAAAAAGATTTAGCGCAATTGAGCGATTAGAATGGTTTAGAAAATCAGGGAGATTATGCGATTCTTGGCACTTTACATCTTGCGATATCTGTTTTGCAAAATCTTCGCCAAATCCTTCGACTTTATAATCGCAAATTTTAGAAACAGCAGCTTGCATAACGCCATTTTGCGCTGATTCAACAACGTAATCTGGGTAAGATCCGCGGAAGGATTGCACGGATTCGTCGGGATTTGCCGTTAAAACAATTCTCACGCCCAAGCGCGCTAGCGACTCAAGAAAAGCCAAACCAGCAAGCGTTACATCGTGAAAATCGTCAACAACCAGCATGTGCGGAAGGAAGAGTTTAAGAGCATAAAACTCAAGTGAAGAATCGCAAGCCGCCGAAGATTTATTAGCACTATTGCAATGTAAATTATTAAAAATATCGTTCAAAATTTGAACGCCACTTGCCAAAAGCCTAGAAGAATCAAGCCTAAACGCGTTTGGATACTTTTTGCGCACGCTTGCAGCATACTCGCTTCTAAGAGCAAAAGCTAAATTCCATTGAGCTCTAATGCGACTAACAATAATAGACGATACAAAATCCGAGTGAACACTAAGATGCGAGTCCAAGCTGTTCAGCATATTTTTTTCCGCAGGATCGCTTACAATGCCCATCTCGTCTAAGCGCGCGAGCATATCTCGAAGTTGGTGGATAAAAGCGCTATTTACCGAGATGTTATAGATGTAATTAGAATCGAGCGAATCACTAAAATCATGCGAATCATGCGAGTCCTCGCTATTTTGCGCGTTTTGTAATTTAGAAATTGTGTAAATCCAAGAATTTTTAGAAGAATCGCTAGAAGAATCTTTAGAAGAAGAATCTTTAGAATAATCGCTAGCAAAATACTCGCTAAAAAGAGCGCAAACTCGGCACTTGCCACTATCGCCTTGCAAAACGTGATTAACGTGTACGCGCACAACTTCACGAAGAAGAGCATCTTGCTCAGCGCCATTAAGCAACTTAGGTGCAGGCATGCCAAAAAGCTTGTTTCGCGCGGAAATCAAACTAAACGCAAGCGCGGAAAGTGTGCCAACTGGGCGCGATTGATGCGAAACACCCAAGTTTTGAATCACATAATCCGACATTCGTGCAGCTGTAGAGCGATTTTGAGCAGCAGCAACAGCTATATCACCACGAATAGCGTTTTTTAGTAAAAGCTGCGCAGCGCGATTATTGAGCGAGCAAGGCGAATCAGATGCCACGCTCCAATCAAAACGCAAACCCAAAAGCAACGCGCTAAGCGCAAAACTTGACTTGCCATCGTTTGGTGCTCCAAAAACAAGCAAAACATTGGTGTTGCGTTCATGCGCGTTTTTAAGAGTGCCATTTAGCAACGACTGAACGTCTGTTAGCGCAGATTCTTCCGTACACATAAACACAATTCTATCAACTGGCGCGAGCTATTCCCGCGTTTACGCTTTGACTGAGCTAACGATCACCTGCCTTGTGCTACTTATGTAGTGCGTTTGTATTAAAAAACACCAAAATCCAGTACAATCGCACTACAAGGCAGGTCATGTCGTTCGCACGTAAAGTCCACTGGACTTTACGTTTGAGCCAAATCACGCTTTGAAGGAGCTTGAAATGCGCTATGCAATTTCAAGCTCAGTCAAAGCGCCCATGCAAGTAGATTCGCGCGCGTGTCGTGTCGCTTGATTCCGCACTTTGTACCAAATTTGACCCAAAAATGGTACAAAACGCGGAAGGTCGCTCGCGCGGATTAACCGCGCTCACGTCTTCGCCGCGCAGAAGCAATGCTTCTGCCTTGAGCGGCTCAGCGCTCCGAATTGCCTTCTCGCGCTACGCTCTAAGCTCGAAGGCAGGTCGTCGCGCGATCGTTTTTAATCGCAAGAAATGCTATTCCAATGCCAATAAAAATCAGCGTAAAAATGGCAAGCAAATAAACAACACCAACTCCAAGAGTTGTGGAATTAAACGTGTTTAGCGCAAAACCAAACCACCCTGCAGGCGCTTTGTAGTTCAAAAAATTGTACGGCGCTGCCATAGCATGCTCTCCCCAACGCACGCCAGCAAACTCGCTTAGAGCAACAGCGTACGCAACGTAAGTGAGCGGCGGAATCGTAGCAAAATAAACGTGCGCACGGCTGGACTTGTATTTGTAGTCAAAAAGAATAAAGTCAAAAATCGCAAGCAACGGCGTTATAAAATGCACGCATAAGCTTGAGCACCCATTGTTCATGTACGCGCCAACAAATCCGAGCTTATTTGTAGGAGCCAAAAAGCACAGATACAGCGTAAACGTGACGGCAATCGAAATCGTCATCATAAATTTAAAAACGTACCATGCGTTTGGCTTTGAATCTACCCAGCCGCCAGTGCGCTCAGCCTGCACACCCTGCTCATCGCTTTTAGACTTAAGCGCACTTCGCGCGTCTAGAATCAGCGAGCCAAGCAGCGCCGCGCAAATCATCAAGTTAGAAAGATTCGTAAAATACGTTAGCGCCATTGAATCCCAAGACATTGCCATTCCGTAAATGGATGAAACTATTGCAATAACTCGAATTATGGTTCTTGTAACGTAATCTTTGCGCGTTAGGACTAGTGTTTCGCTCATTTTAAGCTCGCTTTCAAATAAGTTTTAATTCTTATTTATGTTCTTCGATTATTTATGTTCTTCGATTTTTCACATAAACACATTTCGTTTTACATAAATAAGATTTACTATACTTGACTCCGATCTATAAATAGCAAAACGTGCAAAATTCAATGGCGATTTTTGTAGATAATGCCAAACAATCTGCCGCAACGCCACGACCTACCTTTTCGCTTAAAGCGTAGCGCGCGATTTTCCGCATTTTGTTGCTCGACACGCCAATTAGAGCAACATTTTCGGCAAAAAATGTAAAAAACAAAAAGCCGCTGCAAGATGCGTAAAACAACTTGCAACGGCTAGTCGAAGCAGATTTGCTTGATTAAGCAATCACACAATTAAGCAATCACATGATTACTCAATGTCATCATCGTAATCACTCTGACCACCTTGATCGTCAAGATAATCATCTGGATTAAAATCATCACCGAGCTTCATGTCTCCAAAATCAATGTTGGAGAAGTCAACATCTGCCATGTCGCTTTCACCAAAGTTTGATGGAGTGCTATTTTCAGCAGTCACAGCAAGATTTGGATACATAGCGTCACGAACTTCTGGATCCGCAGACACATCCGCATTACGGTAGCGCGCCAAACCAGTACCAGCTGGAATGAGCTTACCAATAATCACGTTCTCCTTTAGACCCTTAAGATCATCTTCCTTCTGGCTCAAAGCAGCCTCAGTAAGCACGCGTGTAGTCTCCTGGAAGGATGCGGCAGAAAGCCAAGAATCCGTAGCCAAAGAAGCCTTGGTAATACCCATAAGCTCTGGTCGACCAGCAGCAGGCTTACCGCCATTCTTAACGGCAGCAAGATTTGCCTCGCGGAACTTTGCCTGATCCACAAGCTCACCTGGAAGAAGCTCAGTGTCTCCAGAATCAATCACCGTAATACGGCGAAGCATCTGGTGAACAATAACCTCAATGTGCTTATCGTGAATATCAACGCCCTGAGAACGGTAAACGTTGTGAACTTCTTCCACAATATTCACCTGAGCTGCGCGCGGGCCAAGGATTCGCAAAATCTTCTTAGGATCCACAGAACCCTCAATAAGCTGCGTGCCAACCTCAACGTGGTCGCCATCCTTAACAAGCATTGGAGCACGGCGAGTTACTGGGTAAACGATTGGCTCAACGGTTGTATCGTCTGGAGTCAAAGTGACCTGACGGCCGTGATCCGTATCTTCTACCTTCACAACGCCTGGGAACTCTGCGATTGGAGCCTCGCCCTTAGGAGTACGAGCCTCAAAAAGCTCGGTAACACGAGGAAGACCCTGCGTAATATCGCTTGCAGAAGCAACGCCACCAGAGTGGAAGGAACGAAGCGTAAGCTGCGTACCAGGCTCACCAATGGACTGTGCTGCAACAATACCAACAGCCTCGCCAACATCCACGAGTCGGCTTGTAGCCAAAGACCAGCCGTAGCACTTTGCGCAAACGCCACGCTTAGATTCGCAAGTAAGCACAGAGCGAGCCTTAACCTCTTCAACGCCGTGAGCAACCAAGCTGCGCAAAACGTCCATAGAAAGCGCGTCTCCACACTTTGCCAAAACTGTTGTACTGTCTGCTGGATCGAGCACGTCTGCAGCGAGCAAGCGCGAGTATGGGCCACCATCAGCAGCCTTAACAAGCGTCAAATTGCCATTTTCGTCGCGGTCTGCAATCTTCATAACAAGACCACGCTTTGTGCCGCAATCTTCTTCGCGAACAATAACTTCCTGAGAAACGTCCACAAGACGACGAGTCAAATAACCAGATTCTGCTGTACGAAGTGCGGTATCTGCCAAGCCCTTACGAGCACCGTGCTGCGAGATGAAGTACTCCAACACGGAAAGGCCATCGCGGTAGTTTGACTTAACAGGACGAGGAATAATCTCGCCCTTAGGATTTGCCACCAAGCCTCGCATACCAGCAATCTGACGAATCTGCATCCAGTTACCACGTGCGCCAGACTGAACCATAATGTTCACGTTGTTGTCGTCGTGGAAGTTCTCGCGCATTGCGTCTGCAACCTTATCGGTGCACTCTGTCCACAAGTTAATCAACTCTTGACGACGCTCTTCGTCTGTAAGAAGACCCATATCGTACTGGGAGTTGATCTTTGCAGCCTGATCCTCGTAATCTTGCGCAATTTGCTCGCGATTTGGAGGAAGCACAATGTCGGAGAATGCCATTGTAACGCCCGACCAAGGTGCGCGCGTAAAGCCAAGATCCTTCAAAGCATCGAGGCTTGCGGCAACCTGAGCGGTGGAATAGCGCGTAGCAATGTCGTCAACAATCTTAGAAAGAACACCCTTTGGAACCTGCTGGTTTACAAACGGATAATCCTCTGGAAGAGTGCTATTAAACAGCACGCGACCGCAAGACGTTGCAAACAGAACAGTTCCATCCTTAAAGCGCTCTTCACGCACAACATCTGGGCTGCCTGGCTCTGGGTCTACAACCTTAAGCTCAGAAGGCTGCCAATCCTTTGGCAAAACAAAGTCTGCAGGAACGCGAATTAACACCTTAGCTTGCATGTCAATCTCGTGCTTGTCGAGCGCCATTTGCGCCTCTGCAAGCGAAGAGAAGATTCGGCCTTGACCCTTTGCACCGTCGATTACGGTAGACAAGTAGTACAAGCCCAAAATCATATCCTGAGATGGCATTGTAACAGTGTGACCATCTGCTGGCTTTAAGATGTTGTCGGATGCCATCATCAAGCTGCGAGCTTCTGCTTGAGCTTCGGCGGAAAGTGGCAAATGCACTGCCATCTGGTCACCATCGAAGTCGGCGTTGAATGCTGCACACGCAAGTGGCGGCAAGTGGATTGCCTTACCTTCAACCAAGATTGGCTCAAATGCTTGAATACCCAAGCGGTGAAGCGTAGGTGCGCGGTTAAGAAGAACAGGATGCTCGGAAATAACTTCCTCGAGCACGCCCCAAACCTCGGAATCTCCGCGATCCACAAGGCGCTTTGCGCTCTTCATATTCTGAGCAAAGCCCTGATCTACCAAACGCTTAATAACAAATGGCTTAAACAGCTCCAACGCCATTGGCTTAGGCAAACCGCATTGATGCATGCGAAGGCTTGGACCAACAACGATTACGGAACGACCAGAGTAATCAACTCGCTTACCGAGCAAGTTCTGGCGGAATCGACCCTGCTTACCTTTAAGCATATCGGAAAGCGACTTTAATGGTCTGTTAGATGCACCAGTTACTGGGCGGCCACGACGACCGTTGTCGAAGAGTGAATCAACAGCTTCCTGAAGCATGCGCTTTTCGTTATTAAGCATGATTTCAGGCGCGCCAAGCTCAATCAACCTCTTCAAACGGTTGTTACGGTTGATTACACGACGGTACAAATCGTTCAAATCAGATGTTGCAAAGCGGCCACCATCAAGCTGAACCATTGGTCGCAAGTCTGGTGGAATTACTGGAATAACGTCCAAAACCATTGCTTCTGGCTTGTTTCCAGTAGTCAAGAACGCGTTCACAACCTTAAGTCGCTTCAAAGCGCGCGCCTTGCGCTGACCAGTACCATTGTCGATTTCTTCGCGAAGTTCTACAGCAGCAGACTTAAGATCGAAGTCTTGCAAGCGCTTCTTGATTGCTTCCGCGCCCATGCATCCTTCAAAGTAATCGCCATAGCGGTCTTCCATCTCTCGCCAAAGATCAACATCGCCTTCCATATCTCCTGCACGCAAGCCCTTAAAGCGATCGAAAACTGCGTTCAAACGCTGAATTTGCTCGTCGTAGCGAGTACGGATAGCAGACATTTCGCGCTCAGCTCCAGCACGCAACTTAGACTTTGCGCTACCTTTTGCCTCGCCCGATTCTTCTAGCTCGTGAAGATCTTCTTCTGCTTTCTTTGCACGCGCATCAATCTCGTTGTCGCGGCGCTTGCGAAGATTGCCAATCTCAGTATCAAACTCGTCTTGCAAGTCTGGAAGATCCTGGTGACGCTGCTCTTCGTCCACCTTAGTAACCATGTAGGCTGCAAAGTAGATGACCTTTTCCAAGTCTTTTGGAGCAATGTCGAGCAAATATCCCAAGCGGCTTGGCACACCCTTGAAGAACCAAATGTGTGTTACAGGAGCCGCAAGCTCAATATGACCCATGCGTTCACGGCGAACGCGGCTGCGTGTAACTTCCACGCCGCATCGCTCGCACACGATTCCCTTAAAGCGTACGCGCTTATACTTGCCGCACGCACACTCCCAATCGCGAGTAGGACCAAAAATCTGCTCACCGAACAGACCATCCTTCTCTGGCTTAAGGGTACGGTAATTAATGGTTTCTGGCTTCTTAACTTCGCCGTGGCTCCAGCTACGGATGTCTTCGGCAGTGGCCAGTCCAATCCTCAGTTTGTCAAATGCGTTGACGTCCAGCACTATTATCGTCCTGTCTCATGAAATTGTTTTTCTAAGTTTCTTAAAGTGATTAGTGATTAGTGATTAGTGATTAAAACACTTGTAACACTTGTATCACTGGTATTCAGGTTCTTGAATAACTTGGTCTTCTTTGGCAGACGAATCTGGTCGTGCACCAATATTAAAGCCCAAATTTTCAGAAGACGACACCGGATCATCATCTTCATCCTTCATGTCGATTGCCACTCCTTCGGAGTTAAGCACCTCAACATTCAAGGAGAGCGACTGCATTTCCTTGAGCAACACCTTAAAGGACTCAGGAATACCAGCAGGTGGAAGATTATCGCCCTTAACAATAGCGCCATACACGCGCACGCGACCGTCAACGTCATCAGACTTTGTGGTCATCATTTCGTGCAATGTGTACGCAGCGCCATAAGCCTCAAGCGCCCACACTTCCATCTCACCAAAGCGCTGGCCGCCGAACTGAGCCTTACCACCCAACGGCTGCTGGGTAATCATAGAGTAAGGACCAGTGGAACGAGCGTGAATCTTATCATCAACCAAGTGATGCAGCTTCAAGATGTACATGTAACCAACAGAAATTGGCTTAGGGAATGGTTCACCAGTGCGGCCGTCAAACAGTGTTGCCTTACCGTCGGAGCCAACAAGCTTATTGCCGTCGCGGTCTGCAAGCGTAGTGCTCAAAAGACCCTTCAAGGTCTCTGGGCGCACGCCGTCGAACACTGGAGTTGCAACAGGAGTGCATGGATTGCCGTGCTCGGCGCCTTCTGGCACGTACTTCTTCCAAGCGGCCTCAAGGTCTGGATCCAAGTTAATATCCCAGCCTGCGTGAGCAATCCAACCCAAGTGAAGCTCGAGCACCTGGCCCAAGTTCATTCGAGAAGGCACGCCCAGCGGGTTAAGCATAATGTCTACTGGAGTACCATCCTCCAAGAATGGCATATCTTCTTCTGGCAGAATGCGGGAAATAACACCCTTGTTGCCGTGACGACCAGAAAGCTTATCGCCCTGCGTAATCTTACGATGCTGAGCAATGTACACGCGAATCATCTGGTTTACGCCATTTGGAAGCTCATCGCCATCGTCTTCAGCGTCTTCACGAGTGATTTCCTTAACAGCAATCACAGTACCAGTTTCGCCGTGTGGCACGCGCAAAGAAGTGTCTCGAACTTCGCGGCTCTTTTCGCCAAAGATTGCGCGAAGCAAGCGCTCTTCTGGAGTAAGCTCGGTCTCGCCCTTAGGTGTTACCTTACCAACCAAAATGTCGCCAGCTTCTACCTCGGCACCAATGCGAATAATACCGCGCTCGTCGAGGTTTGCAATAGCGTCTTCGCCAACGTTTGGAAGATCGCGAGTAATCTCTTCGGCACCAAGCTTGGTTTCGCGAGCATCAATCTCGTACTCTTCAATGTGAATCGAAGAAAGCGTATCGTCTTGTACGAGTCGCTGAGAAATAATCACAGCGTCCTCGTAGTTGTAGCCGTTCCAAGGCATAAACGCAACGAGCAAATTCTTGCCGAGTGCAAGCTCACCCTTGTCGGTTGCAGGGCCATCAGCCAAAACAGTTCCTGCTTCCACGCGCTCACCATCTTTAATAAGCGGCACCTGGTTGTAGCAAGTAGTCTGGTTGGAACGCTGGAACTTAGAAAGCTTGTAGCTAGATTGAGTTCCATCATCGTTCATAACGCGAATAATATCCGCAGAAACGTAGGTTACAACGCCTGGCTTTTCGGAAAGAATCACGTCTCCAGAATCAACTGCAGCACGCCATTCAGAACCCGTACCAACAAGTGGACGCTCCGACTTAATAAGAGGCACGGCCTGGCGCTGCATGTTGGTACCCATCAAAGCACGGTGACCTTCATCGTGCTCCAAGAATGGAATCAAGCTTGCGCCGAGGGAAACCATCTGACGTGGGGAAACATCCATGTAGTCAACAGTGCTTACAGGCACATCGACTGCTTCTTCTTCGTCCACGCGAGCAAGTGCCTGCGTGCCAACAAAGTTGCCATTTTCGTCGAGTTCCTGGTTTGCCTGAGCAATAACGTGCTCGGCTTCGCGATCTGCAGTCATATATTCGACTTCGTTAGTCACATGACCGTTAACAACCTTACGATAAGGCGTTTCAATAAAGCCGAATGGGTTAATGCGACCAAAGGTTGCAAGCGAACCGATAAGACCGATGTTTGGACCTTCTGGGGATTCGATTGGGCACATACGACCAAAGTGGGATGGGTGCACGTCTCGAACTTCCATAGATGCGCGGTCTCTAGAAAGACCACCAGGACCAAGAGCCGAAAGACGACGCTTGTTTGTAACGCCTGCCAAAGGATTGTTTTGATCCATAAACTGGCTAAGCTGGGAAGTTCCGAAGAACTCCTTAATCGTAGCGTTAACTGGTCGAATATTAATCAATGACTGTGGTGTAATCGCCTCAGCGTCTTGCGTTGTCATGCGTTCGCGCACAACGCGCTCCATACGGCTTAAGCCAGTACGAATCTGATTCTGTACAAGCTCGCCAACCTGGCGGATTCGGCGGTTTCCAAAGTGATCAATATCGTCTACGTCTACACGCAACTGCACATCTTCGCCATCGCGCTTGCCTGGGAAGGTCTTTTCGCCAGCATGCAAAGTAACCAAATACTTGATTGTGGCAATAATGTCTTCGCGATTCAAGCTGCGATCGTTGTAATCCGCTTCCAAACCAAGCTTGCGATTAATCTTGTAGCGACCAACGCGCGCCAAATCGTAGCGCTTTGTGTTGAAGTAGAAGGATTCGAGCAAATTGCGACCCGCGTCGGCAGTTGCAGTATCTGCTGGACGAATCTTTCTGTACAAGTCTGTAAGAGCATCGTCTTGAGTATCGATTGGCTCTTTTTCTAGAGCGTCGAGAACAAGAGGATATCCCTGGAACGCTTCGGCAATTTCTGGCTTAGTCATGCCGATTGCCATTAAGAATACGATTGCAGACTGCTTGCGCTTGCGATCTACGCGCACGCCAAGAACATCGCGCTTATCAATCTCGAACTCAAGCCACGCTCCGCGACTTGGAATGATTTTTGCACCAAAAACGTCTTTATCGGAAGTGCGATCTTGCGTGCGATCGAAGTACACGCCTGGGGAACGCACAAGCTGAGACACAATTACGCGCTCAGTGCCGCCAATAATGAATGTTCCGTGTGGGGTTTGTAATGGGAAATCACCCATAAAAACAGTCTGGCTCTTAATCTCGCCAGTTTCGCCGTTTTCAAACTCTGCATTTACGTACAAAGGAGCGGAATATGTGTAATCCTTCTCTTTGCACTCAAGCACAGTGTGACGTGGCTCTTCAAAATATGGATCCGAGAATGTGAGGCTCATTGTCTCAGCAAAATTCTCGATTGGAGAAATCTCTTGGAACACTTCTTCTAGACCAGAGACGTGTGGCACAGTGTGAGTGCCATTTGCCTCATCTTCTTCGACGCGCTTCTTCCAACGCTCGGAGCCGATCAGCCAGTCAAAGCTGTCGGTTTGCACACCGAGGAGGTATGGCACATCGATTGGCTCACAAATGGAGCCGAAATTCACACGATCCGACGCTTTGTGCAACTTAATGCTGTGCTCGTCGGCACGCGCGATGACTTTGGTGGTGTTCGTCGTAGCTTGTTCAGCAGCCAATGGACGTTCCTTTATCGCTAGCTAGTTTTATTAATCCTTGGGAGCTTTAGAAAATCGCAGCAAACGCGCTTAAAATCAACGATTTTGGGTTTGCGGGCGCCTTCTTCGGTTCCTTGAGTATGCCCGCTATATGACACACCGTGTACAAAGAAACGATTTTACCCCTTCGCTTCGACTTTTTGCGCCATTGATGTAGGGTACTAATCTACACATATAGCATTTGTTGTTGCGCGAGGTTTGAGTATTTCTCTCCTCGCAAGTCCCGTCGCTACGCTCCTCTTTTATTGCTCGTATAGAAATACATCAAACCTTCTGAATGCCTAGAACTTTTGCGTAGTTTTCATCGCCGAGATTCTCGATTTTTCTTGCTGCTTCAGCGAATCACCATTTCATGCTGAGGTTCGCTTCATCCGCTGCGAAAAATCTCGAATCTCTACCTAGTTTGGTGAAATCTGCGTAATCATGTAGTGCGTTTGTACCTGATTTTGGTGTTTTTTGATACAAACGCACTGCAAAAAATGCACAAAATATTGAACAAAAGTCAACACAAACACTAGCTAACAGAAATAACAACGGGATTGCTTTGCAACCCTGCTACATCTTTATGCTCGATTTGCGCAATGTACGTTCCGCGCGAAACTTTAGGCAAATCGGAGTCATTCGCGCAATTTTCTCCACTTGGCGTGCCAATCGTAGCGTTTGTATTCCAAGTAAACTTTTTATCGTACGAATCACCTTTTGCCATAAGTAGCGGCTTGAGTGGAATTATGCACATATCTGATTGCCATTGCGGAACAACTGCTTGCGGTTTTTCTTTTGTTTTAGTTTTAGACGATTTATTTTGTTTATTTGACTTATCGACTTTTGCGCCAGAAGAATCGCCAGCCGCTTGCGATGAACCGCCTGCGCTTTGGCCTATATTCAACACCATTCTTCCGCTCGAAGCGTCAATCCTGCACGAATCGTCGCCTTCGTAAACAATGTGAGCATTAAACTCTAAAGTTCCGCCCATAGGAACCGCCTGAGATGCAGCAGATAGCTCAATTCTAACGTCTTTTGCACTGCATTTTTTTATGACTCCAACAGGCCTTGGATCTGGTACAAGCTGTTTAGATAGAGTAACGTCTGAATGTTTGTTTATAGCGGTTCCGATTGCGCTAATGCCCTTAAAAATGCTGACTATGCAAAAAATGCAGAATGCTAAAACAGCCAGCAGCCCCACGCAAACTACGATTCGGCGGCGAATGTACATGCGGCGTCGCGCAGCACTAATCTTCCGCTTCGGTTTACGTTTTAACACAGGCATATTAACCATTGTAATGCATGAGTAGTTTTAAGACTATTTTTGGCTATTTATGACGATTTCTAGCTATTTATGACTATTTTCCGCCCTCAAATCCAAGCTGACGCCACGCCTCATAAATGGCGATTGATGCGCAATTCGTAAGATTTAAGCTTCTAAGCGAAGGTCGCATTGGCAAGCGAACCTGTTCCGCAACATGCGGGCCTGCCATAATATCCATTGGGTCTGGAATATCTCCTGGCTCTGGCCCAAAAAGCAAAATATCATTCGGCTTATATTCAATATCTGTGTAAAGTTTTGTGGCGTTTGCAGTAAACGCAATTATGCGAGAATTTGGCATTGACTCAACAAGGTTTTCAAAATTCGGATGCATAACAACGTGTGCCATATCGTGATAATCAAGGCCTGCGCGACGAAGCTTTGTGTCTTGAAGATTAAATCCAAGCGGCTCTACAAGATGCAAAATCGTACCAGTTACCGCGCAAAGGCGAATCGCAGAGCCTGTATTCCCTGGGATTCTAGGCGAATAGAAGCACAAGTGCGGAGTTTGAGTTTGCGCAGTGCTTGCATCTTGCGCGCTTAGCATGGCATCCATAACGCTGATTGGATTTCCGTGCGCGTCTGTTACAAGCTCGTCTGGGCCGTAGTTTGACTTTCGGTAGCCGTACTCATACATCTGCTCTACGCGATTGACTGGGTTTTGTGCATCTGGATTTTGTAAATCCGTGTTTTGTGCATCTTGCATATTCGTAATAATCACCTCAATAAAATCATCATAATAAAAATAAGCGCAAATCCTGCAAAATCAGCCCACGAGAACACAGCTCCCGTAAACACAACAGCCGTGATTGCAGCCATAACAGGCTCACTCGCGCCTAAAAGCGTTCCGCGCACAGATCCAACTCGCATAATGCCAGCCAAAAACATCCAATATGCGCCAAAAGTTCCGCCAACAATCGTAAAAGTAAACAGCAAATACGCGCTCAAATCTAAAGGAGGCATTGTTTGCCATGGCTTCACAAATGGCAGCATAATAAGACCTGCAATTATAAACGTGATTCCGTTTACAGTAAGATTTCCCCATTTTGCAATCAATTTAACTGGCATAATCGCAAGCGCCGCCGTACTCGCAGCATCTGCTAATCCCCACAAAAGTCCCATCAACGGCAGCGAAAGCGAGCTAAAATTGCCGCCCGTTGCCATAAGCGCAGTTCCTGCAAACGCAAGCAAAACACCAATGTTTTCGCGCAAAGTCGGAGTTCTTTTTGACCGCAAACACACGTAAACAAGCACAAAAAGAAGATTGAGGCTTTGCAAAACGGTAGCTGTTCCAGAGTTAGTCCAGTCGATTGTAAAAAGATACGCAACTTGCGTTAAAAGCACGCACACAATACCTGTTACGACTAGCATTGGCCATGATTTTTTTGTGCTTAATGCGCCAACGAGTTGCTTGCGATTAACAATTGAGGCAACGATTACAAAAAGCACGCCTGCAGCAAGCTGACGAACGCACGCGATTTGCAGCGGACTTACAAGGTATTTAGACATTAGAATCTTAGAAACAGTAGCGTTTGTGCCCCAAAGCGCGCCGCCAAGAATTGTTAAGATTATGCCAATCATCATTGTGCGCGGACTATGATCAACTGCAGGATTTGTCTTTTTAGGCTTTATTTTTTGGATATTCTTTACAAAACCAACATCCATGCTAAACACCTTCTAAACTTAAACCCTGTATTTGATAATAATCCTGTAGTTTTGCACATCTGTAGTAAGTCGCAAATCACAAATCGCAAATCGCTTACTACATATGAAAAATCTACACTATCACATAATCAACAACACGCACATAATCAACAACGCTCAATTGCAAGGAGTGTATGTGCAATAAATCTATTGAGGTGATTTGAGAATCGCAAAAACGTTAGAAATGTCGTTAGCGAGCTACGCTCTAAGCGAAAAGGTAGGTCGTCGCGCAACGCGCGATTTTGCATTATCCGCACACTATGTTATCTTATTTAAGTTGTCTTTTGTTGTGTGTTTAGCGCAATGATTGATGTGGAGAATTCGCCTAGTGGTCTATGGCGCACGCTTGGAAAGCGTGTTGGTGTAACAGCCTCACGAGTTCGAATCTCGTATTCTCCGCGAGTAGGGGTTCTAGCCAATATGAGTGGTTGGAACCCTTTTTCGTACTATATACTTTGCGCCAGTCCTACTTGCGACAGCCTTACTTACGCTTAGCGCGCAATAAGTGGCGCTACTTGCGATTCGTAAGCGCGCAAAGCCATATCAATCACATTGTGCATATCGTAGTAACTGTACGTTCCCAATCGCCCACCAAAAACAGTGTTCGTCTCAGCTGCTGCAAGCTCCGCATAGCGCGCATACAAGGCTTTATCTTCCTCAGTATTCACAGGGTAATACGGCTCATCTTCTCGAGTTGCAGCGCGAGAATACTCATGCCAAACCACAGTCTCCCCAGCTTTCACGCTTTTACCTGGCACAAAATCAGCATCGCCGCTAGCAACGCCGCTAGCCTCCGTAGAAACCTCCTCGCGCTCTGGATTAAAGTTCTTAAACTCAATCGCGCGCGTAAACGTAACATCAGCATCCGAATAGTTCATAACTGGGCAGCCAAAATGGTCGCTCTCCTGGTAACGTACTTCCTTAAAGTCAACAGTACGCCACTTTAACTCGCCAAGCGCGTAATCAAAATACCTATCAACTGGACCCGTATAAACCACTGGCACTCCAGCTTCCGCCAGCGCGCGCTTGTTAAACGGCTGCGATTCGTCGAAAAAGTCCACGCCAAGCGAAACATGAATTAGCGGATTATCAATCATGCGCTGCATCCAAGCCGTATATCCGTCCGCTGGCAATCCTTCCCAAGTGTCTTTAAAGTAGCGATTATTGTAGTTAAATCGCACAGGCAAGCGCTTAATAATTCCAGCAGGCAGCTTAGAAGGATCCGTTTGCCACTGTTTTGCCGTGTAATTCTTAATAAACGCCTCGTAAAGCGGGCGCCCAATTAGGCTAATACCCTTATCGTTTAGGTTTTGCGGATCTTTACCAGCAAACTCCCCTGCTTGGCTTGCAATAAGCGCCTTTGCTTCTTCTGGCGTGTAGTGCGCGTGGAAGAATTGGTTAATCGTACCCAAGTTGATTGGCAACGAATACACTTCGCCATCATGCGTTGCGTAAACGCGATGCACGTAGTTAGTAAACGTTGTAAAGCGGTTCACATAATCCCACACGCGCTTATTGCTTGTATGAAAAAGATGCGCACCATACTTGTGAATTTCGATTCCCGTTCGCTCGTCAAAATACGAGTAAGCATTGCCGCCAATATGATTACGCACGTCAATAATCTCAACGCGAGCGCCAGCGCGTTCTGCAGCCTGCTGAGCTACGGTTAAGCCGAACAATCCTGCTCCAACAACTACTAAATCTGGGTATTCGCTCATTTTCCCACTCATTTCTTGCTTTCTGATTTGCACTTACTCTTCGATTTTCAATTGCATTACTTCATATTTTTAATTGCATTACTTCATATTTTTGATTTTGCAATCGTAGATTATTTTTTCAAGATTCCTAACACACGCCATCGTAAAACATTGCGCGCGCTGTAAAATCGTAAGCTTTTTAACAGCTGATTTAGCAAATTCTACGTCTTTAGCATAATTTTTTTCGTATATTTTTTGGATTTCTGCGTCGCTATTTTTTCCGCCATTAAGCGTATTTTCTCCGCTTTTCATCGCGCATCGCTCGTAACGCAAATTCCCAACCATTGTGTAGTAGCTTCTTGCTGGCAAAACGTTGTGCTCTAAGCACAAATCCCAATTTGCTCGAACTGCGTCTATATGATCGTGGTAAAAGCCCGCGTCTCGCATTTTATGCGTTACGGAATCCGTGCGTTGCAGCCAGTAATACAGCACTTCGTCCACATGTGCCACGCAATTCATGCGCGAGTACAGCACGCTTGCCATCGCCGTGTCTTGCGCAAACTTTCCTTCTGGGAATCGCACTCCCTGCCAAACCTCTCGCTTGTACAGCCTGCACCAATTCGCTTCGTTAAAGTAGAGCGCTTCGCTGTTTTTGCCCAGCTTGTTTCCGATTATTCTAAATATTTTGCAAAATACAGTTTGATACGCTTTTAGCGGATTTTCTACGATTTTTATTTGAGTCGCGCTCTCTAAACGCGCGGTTGCTTGCGATTTTTCCGTACCTAATCCGCTCGCGCTCAAACCGCGCGCACCCAATCCACGCGCACCCAAGCCACGCGCACCCAAGCCAGCTTCTCTTTTAATCTGCTCTAAGCTACTTATCCCAAATTGCTGCCATTTTGCTTTGCTCATGCTAGCTCCGCTTTGCAAAAGCGCGTTTAACAAAATCTCAATATTTTTGCAATCTAGAATATCGTCATTGTCTGCAAACGCTATAAATTCCCCACTTGCTGCATCAAGCCCTGCGTTTTGCGCGCGCGATATTCCGCCATTTTGTTGGTGTATTACTTTAACTCGCGAATCTTTTGATGCGTATGAATCGCAAATTTTACCCGAGTCGTCTTTGGATCCGTCGTCTACTAAAATCAGCTCTATGTTTTTGTAAGTTTGCGCAAGAATCGAGTCCACGCATCCGCTCAAATATTTTGCAGAATTGTAGACTGGCACGATTATAGAAACTAGCGGATTTTCGTTTTTAGCATAATTTTCCATTGCTATCATTGCTATCCTTTCAAACCGCGTTCTGCTCTGCTTTACAAGATGAGATTTTGCGCATTTGACGAATCTTTTGCTGCCCATCCTTAAATCCGCGTATCATCGCGTGAATCTTAGCAAATTTATTCTTTTCCCACAGCGCAACAAAAATCATATCTCGCACAACTGCACGCAACGACTTAGCGTACGAGTATGTTCCCATTTTGTAGTCCACTACTTGCATATTTCGCGCTATGTAGTACTTGCGATTTGCGTTGTGATTCCACACGATTGGGTGTTTTATAATCAAGTTTATTGAGCGCGCTTTGCCGATTTGGTGTTCCATTATAACGTTTTGGCACTCTACGATTTTCCACCCAGCGCGCACTAGTCGCCTTGAAAAGTCGAAGTCTACTCCGTCAATTTCCAACCATTCGTCAAATCCGCCGATCTTAGCCCACGCTTCTACGCTTGTTAAGCTTCCAGACGTTATGCATTCGTCTTCGTGACACTTGCTGTGTAAAATCGTGCCGTCTAAACGGTTTTTTAGCAAAGAGCATACAATTGCGATTTTTGCATTTTTTGCATTTTTTTGATTTACAAGACTTCCCTGATTTTCCAGGATTTTCTTGTATTCGCTAATCATGTTGCTTGGCACAACAGAATCGTCGTTAAGCGTTAGAACCCAGTTGAAACCTTGCGATTTTGCCCATTCAAACACTTGCGTCAATGCTTTTGCAAAACCAATATTTTGACTGTTTTTAACTAAAGTCACGTTTGCGTATTTGCTTACAACTTCTTGCAAGCTTTTAACATTTTTAGACGCATTGTCTACGATTATTACGCGCTCTACTTGATTGCATAGCGCTTCTAAACACGTGCTTACGTCTGTTAAAGTTGGATTATAGGTGATTATTCCTGCACAAATATGCATGTTAATCCAAACTGCGATTCGTGCTGCTATTATCACTGCGATTTCTCACAGCACTTTCAACACTATTTTTGCTACTACTTTTCACTAAATATTTGCTCACAAAACCCACAATCAAGTTTGTAAAACGCTTGAGTATTACAGAAAGCACAAGAATCACCACAAACTCTGCGATTAGCAATCCGTACGCTTGCCAGCGATTAAGCCACACTGGATATATTACTGTAAACACTTGCATTATTAACACGTGGTGAACCAAAAAAATCGGGTACGAATATGCGGATATAAACTTTGTGCACGCGCTTAGTGGCTTAAAACTTTTAACAAGTTCGCCAATATAAGATAGCAATAGGAATGCAAATATTCCTACAATCGTAACGGCAATATTGCCTTGCAAAACATGCGTTAATTGTTGTGCTGCAAGAATCACAAAAGATATTGCAGCAAGCCAATGCGGAACTTTTTTAATGAACTTTACAAAAATCATGCCAAATACTAATTCTGGCAATCTTGTTGTTAAAAGAATATCAGACGGCACTCGTGGAATCTGGTAAAAAGTAAAGAACGCAACTGTTGCAGCGTATAAAGCCAACACAATGCAAACAGTTGCTATTGGCATTTTATTTACGCCAACTCTTAAAAGTGGAAACACTATGTAAAACAGTATTATGAACCCTAAGAACCACTCTCCTAGAACATAAAAAGTTCCTACGCCGAATGCAGAAGCGTAGCCATCCATTCCAAAAAGCGAAAAAATTGCTGTTATTTTATGCCTTGGTACAAAAATATAGCCATTATTGCGAATAAACAGTAAAATATTCGCCACTACAAATGCCACCCAAAACATTGGATACAACGTTTTTGCGCGCTTTGTGTAGAATGTGCGCAAATCCAGGCTTTCTCTATCCCCGTAGTTGTACATAAGAGCGGCGCCAGAAATAATCAAAAATAGCGATACTCCTAATCCACCAATGTAAATTCCAAACGGCCTATTTACAAAGAATCGCGTAGGCTCCAAATACGGATTGTTAAAATGCGTTACAACAATCAAAATCGCAGCTATTGCGCGAATCCAATCCAAGTAGAAAAGTCGCGGTTTTTTTGCACGCGCGAGTTTTGGCAACGATGTATCTGCGCTTATATCACTCATCTTCTTTACCTTTACGACCAATGTGTACAATTCTTTGAGCTATGTACAAAGCCTTATAAAATACGCGTTTTGCAATACTTTTTAGCACTCTTAAAACAGTGTAGCGGAAGCGCTTTCCGCGCATTACTTCTCTACAAGTTTCTTCCAAATTGTGCTTAATCCACGGCGTGCTAACAGATTTTGATAGTTCTCGAACATCGAATTCTAGATTCGTCATTTCTATTCGCGCAAAGTGGTCGGAGAATATGTATGCGTCGTAGTAGCCGTTTGATTGCGGCACATACCCATATGCTCGCTCTATAAAGTGCAACAACGTTCCGTCTATTTTTAGCGGTTCTGCTGGAAAATCTTCGTAAGTCCACTTTCTATCCAATAGCCCGTGCAGTGCTTTCGTGCGGAACCAGAACATTGTGCCAAGCGGAGCTATAGCGTCTTTATTTTCGTCTAACGGAACGCTAATTCCTAACGTTTTTTCTAGGAATTTCTTTGTGCCTTCAAAGTTTGGACCCCAAGTGTATGTAAATCCTGGGAAGTAGTCTGCGTGATTTGGCGGCGTTGGCATTGCCATTCCAAGTCGCGGATGCGTTTCAAATAGATTTATAACGTTTTGCACATACTCTTTACTTGCAAGAATATTTTCAAAGCACTTGTATGCGAATCCGTCGCCTATGCTTCGAGGCGATAATTGCGTGACTTTTTTATCGTGAGCAAAGCATACGTAATCGTACTTCATAAGATCTGCGCCGCCACCCACTAAGAATGCGCTCACATCTCTACCGCGATTTTCAATCAACCGTACGTCTACGTTATACGGAAGTTGTTTCACGCGCTGTTTCACGATTTGCTGGTTTTCTTTTGAACCTACAGTTAAAATAACGTCACACCACTGCGGCATGGATTGAATATAGTGCAAACTTTTATCTAGCAAATCCATGTAATACAAGTGCATGCACAACGCAACTTTTGGCTTAGATGCAGACTTAGCAGTTGCAGTTGATGTAGCTGTTGATGAGTTTTCCACAATCTGATTTTGCGGCAAAATGTATCGCAAATGAAGATTCTTCATCAAATCTGCCATATTCATGCTTCGCAAAGCATTTTCCCAAATCAAATCCGTGTTGTAATCGGTGTGATCCCGCAAATACTCGTATAAGTCTAATGCTTGGTTTCCAACGGATTGCGTAGAAACGTCGGAGTAATCATGGAAGAAAGACCTGCGCTTAAAAATCGGGCAACGCTTATATTCCACAATCTGCCTTGCAGCATACGTTATTGGACCGTAAGAGTAGCCTTCTAAATCACTCGTATCAACGTATACAGACCACTTGTAACCCTTATCTGCAAATCGCTTTGTAAACACAGATTCATGCAATCCAACCGACTCAAAGTAGCTGTTGATTGGTGGAAGATTATTCCAATAATCCTGAAAATCCTTAGATTGAATAAAGCTTTTTCTGTATGCGTGGAAATGCGATTGAATATGCTCTGGCAAGTATCCGTACGGGCTGTAGCCAAACGGATCTCCATTAACCTTATGGAACTTTGTTATGCCCCAAAAATCAAGGTCTTTTGCGTTCATAGCGTTAAACATTTCGCTAAACGGATAAACTGGCCCCATAATCGTAGCGTTAAATAACACTACTTCGTCAAACTTTTCCAGATTCTCCCAACCGTAAGAATCCATTGCTGTCTTGTACGCCCACACGTCAAAACCTTTGTTTTCGCGCAAAATAAACTTATTCGCATAGCTTTTAAGCATCGACTCACTTTGCTCGTCGATTTTGCCATTAACTACAATCGCAAGCTCGTTAAAGAATGGTTTGAATCCATCAAGCAACGTAGACACATAACGGTCTGCGTGACCTTGCGCATCGTAGAAGAAGAAAATGCCCAAGCGCTTTGGATTTTCCAAAATCATGTTATCTCCCGATTTACCTTTAATTATCTTTGATTATTCTATTGTGTAATTTTGTAATTTGTTTAATCGCAAATTTATTTTTTAGACTTTATTTATCATTCTTTGGTTTAGTTAAGTTTTTAACCATATTTTTTATCTTTTTTGCAAAACGCTTATACGCTGGCATTGCATCGTAACGTTTTTGCGCTTCAATTTGCAAACGCTTTTGTTCTTCTTCATATCTTTGCTTATGAACCTGCATAATATGCAAAGACATTAAGTCTACTTGCTCAGCATAAGTTGCGTTCTGTGAACCATTAAAACTATCTGGTTTAATGTTTCGGTAAACGTTAAGAAGAGCATCACAAACGGAGCCGTGTTTTATTACGCAATCATCTTCTACAACTTGATTCATAAGGTGCACAAGCTCTTCGAGCACAATCAAGCACGCACGCTCTAATCCCCATGTTTCAATAACAGCGTTTATGGCTTCTTGAAAATCCTCGACTTTTAGACGTGTAAAGAACTCATCTTTTACTATTTTCAAAGCGCGATTATTAAACCATTTTGCAGCTTCTTCAACGGTTTGCTTGTGACTTTTCATCGAAGACTCTTTAGCAAAATCGCCAGCAAAATCGTAAACAGCGCTTACAACATCTTTAATGTATTGCTGTTCCGTGCTAAATCTTTCAACGCTTATTTTAGATCTTCCAGAAATTCCTCTGCCAATATGGTATTTAAGCGCGCGGAACGCCGTTAAGTCCTTCAAAGTATTAGCAGAAGATGCCGTTACAAAGTATTCGTATGCGTCTTCGACTTTAGTGAGTCTAGTAGAAACTGTTTTTTCAAAAGAAGCGCGTATTAAATCGCCATTAAAAAGTGCTGTTATTACATTCCAAGGCATCCAATGCGGAAAATCGCTAGAGAACGACGATTTTATAATATTGTCTCCCGATTGATCCCCATTGGTTTGCGCATACATTTGATCGTAACTGTATGCAAAATCTTCGTCCGATTTGCCTTCTGGATGAATAGAAACACCAAAATGCAATATATCTGCGGGATGACTACTAACGTACGAGTAAAGAACTTCGCAAGTTTTAAGCTCAATCTCATCGTCTGCGTCAACAAAAAGAACGTAATCTCCGCTAGTTGCCTTAACAGCGGTTTTACGAGCCATGTGCAATCCGCCATTCAAAGCCTTAGCAATAATTTTTACTCTAGAATCTTTTTTCTCGTAATCGCGAAGAATTTGCAAAGTATTATCTGTACTAGCGTCGTCAACAACAATAATCTCAATGTCTTTAAGAGTTTGATTAATAAGTGAATCCATACATTGCTTAATATACGGCTCCTTGTTATACGCAGGAACAACTATGGAAATTGCAGGATTCATAAATCGTCTCCATTGCACACTAATCAGTAAAACAGCACAAACCATGTCTATTGTACTACTAAACGTAATCCTTATAGCTTGTTGAGCATGTATAGAATCTTATAATACAATTGTAAGTAGCGCATGTAGATTAAACGCATAGAAGGGTTGTAGTATGAATCAAGCAGACTCTAGTTGTATTAAAGAATTAAACACTAATCAACTACAAGATTCAGCTACACTTGCAAAATGCGGCAAAAAAAGCAACTCAACTAGCACAACTAGAGCAATTATAGAAAAAACATATTCTTTTAAAGACTTCATTTATTTTTGTAAATCTAATGTTGTTGAACTTGCAATAAGCGCAATTTTTTTGATTATTGCATACGGTCAAAAAGCTTTTTCTAATACTTTTTCTATAGACACAGAAGAGATGATCTCTAGATCTAAGGCTCTTTACAATTCTTGGATACGCCTAGAACGCTTTGGATTGCTAGCTTTTAAGTACGTTACAGGAAGATACTGGTATAACAATTCATTAGCTGGAATCTTAATGATTCTTGCGCTTTTTGCCTCCGCAACAACATGGGCATATTTGTTTAGCAAAGCGCACAATTTAGGAACAAAATTCCACCCAGCTTTATTTATGATTCCGTTTATAAGCGCTCCTATTCTTGCAGAAATGCTTGGATTCTTGCTTATGGGAGATGACGTAGCTTGTGCGCTAATGTTTGTTAGCATATCGCTTATGTGTGCGCATAACGCGTACCAAAATCGCAAGCAACTTAAGACTCTTTTAACGTACACATTAATGGCACTTATTTTTGCAATTTTTGGTTTTACTCTCTACTTAGCAATGACTACTGTTTTTGTTGCTGGAACAGCAATGATTGCATTAATGGTTAAAGGAAGCTATGCATGCAAATTCAAGAACATAGTAGCCTACGTTTTTACATATATTTGCGTGTTTATAGCAAGCTATGCATGCTATGCGATTTTGAACAAAATTGTTATCGCCACTAACCACACCTTCGTTGATCCGTACATTAAAGAACAAATGCGTTGGGGTAAAGACCCTATATCAACAATCATTCATGCTATACTTTCGCATGCAAAAAGCATGTATCTAGGAAGAACAATATTCCATAGCGTATTTATAACAATCGCATTAATCGCTTTAGTGTTATTAACTATTGTTCAAGTGATTCGTAAAGAGCTTAACGCTTTTACTATTATTTTTGCTATTGCTATAGTTGCAAGCCCTATGATGATGAGCGTAATACTTGGCACATCTGGAATAGCACGAACGGAACTAACCTACCCTCTTGCTGGCGCTTTTGCATGCATGTATTTGTTGCATTACATTATGCAATTTAGCAAAAAGACTTTAACAACGATTATTGCGTGCGTTCTTCTTGCAATTATTGGATTAAGTCAGTCGTTTACAGTAAATCGCTTGTATTACACGGAATACATGACTTACAACCAAGACTATTACATTGCTCAAGATGTTGCTAGAAGAATAGAAGCAATACAAGCAAATCATAAAAATCCGCTTAAAGTAGTATTCGTTGGCAATCACATAGCAGACTACAATCCTAGTGAATTTAAGTCAGATCAGCTTGAACTTATTGGGCGATCAATGTTTGAGATTGGATTCTCAACTCTTCACGGCACATGGGTAAAAGCTGGTTTTATACGCTCAGCTACTGGATTTAAGATGGAAACTCCTGTATTAGAATCCGCTTATATAAACGCAGAAAAGGCCGTACAAAATCTGCCTTCTTGGCCTTCAAATAAATGCACTACTGTTTTAGATAACAAGTATATAGTCGTAAAATTCTCTGAACCAGTGCAAAATAAGCACTAAGTAGAAGTTAAGAATTTAGATACCTAGATACCTAAATACCTAAATAGTAGTTTCAATCTCGTAACGTGGGCGATGCTTAGATTCCATATAAATCTTTCCAATATATTCGCCCACAATGCCGATTGAAAGCATAATCAATCCGCCAATAAACCACATTGAGAACATAACAGAGCCCCAACCAGCAACTGCTTTCCCTTGCAAAACGGAAACTATTACGTAAACAAATACGCATAGCGAAACTAAAATAGACGCGAATCCTGCAAATGTTACAAAACTCAAAGGCTTAGTAGAAAAAGACGTAATGCCGTCTACAGCAAACGAAATCATCTTTTTAAGCGGATACTTAGACACACCAGCTTTGCGCTTACCGCGTACATACTCAACTTTTGTTGACTTAAAGCCGATCGACGGCACTATGCCACGCAAGAAAAGATTAACTTCTTTGTATTCCAAAAGAGCTTTCAACGCATTCTTGCCCATAAGTCTATAATCGGCATGATTTGGAACGGTTTCTGCGCCCATCCACTTAAAAACACTGTAAAAAGCTAATGCAGTATTGCGCTTAAACCACGTGTCTGTTTCTCTAGACGAGCGAACGCCATACACAACCTCGTAGCCTTCCACATATTTTGCAATAAATTGATCAACAACATCAACATCGTCTTGCAAATCAGCGTCCATGGAAATTGCAGCATCGCAACCCGATTTATATGCTGTAGTTAAGCCAGCAAGCAAAGCATTTTGATGACCGCGATTATGCGCAAGCTTTACACCGCCAAAAAGCGAAGGATTCGACTGGTGTAAATCGCAAATAATATTCCAAGTTGAATCTCTAGAACCATCATCCACAAAAAGAATACGGCTAGAATCCGAAATAATCTTATTTTCAATAAGAAAAGTAACTTTGCTTAAAAGAATACTAGAAGTCTGCGGAAGAACAGGCTCCTCGTTGTAGCAAGGAAGAACAAAATATATGCATGGGCGCTTAACGTTTTGCAATGTTTCACGCAATGTTAATCCTTTCTAAAAACCATAATTTAGCATTAAAAATCCAGAAAAGTTACGATTTGCAATAACTATTTTAGAAAATCACTCATAATATTTTGGATTTTGCTATTATCTCCCCAAACTGCTGGAGAATCGTATGGTCTATCTGGGAATGCGCCATACTCAAGCGAAATATCAAGATTATTCTCGCGAATGTAGCGCTCAACGCGATCCGCAAGCGAAACAGGCTCACCCGTGCAGCAATTAATTACGCCATTTACTTTATCTTGCAAAACGGTTGCAGCAATTTGCTTAGCCAACACGTCTACATTAATAAAATCGTACTTGTTTTTTCCAGTAGTAAACGGAAAAGTCTTCTTTCCTTCAAGAGACGCTTGAAGGAGCTTAGAGAAAATAGAGTTTCCACGAGCGTCGTCGCCAACAATGTAGTACGCACGAATCCATTGAACAGTGGCATCATACTCTTTGCCCAAAAGCAAAGTAGCTTCACGCAAAGCATTCTTAGAAATGCCATACATAGAAGCTGGCTTGCAAGGCGTGCTCTCGTCAATAGCGCCCTCCCAGTAGCCAACTTCGTGCATAGAACCCATAACAGCAATCTGCTTTAAGCCACCCGAAAGCATAAGACGAATAAATCGATAATGATTCGATAAATCTTCCATGTGAGTGTCTGCAGCATGCTTAAAACCGTTGCGCCAAGCCATGTGCAAGCAAACGTCTGGAGACCCAAGCTTTGCAAACAAATCAGCATCATCGCTAAAAATATTCGCTTCAATACGCGTTGCGCGCTCATCAACACCATCTAAACGCAAGTCGGAAGCAATTACGCTAGCGCCTGCATCTAAAAGAGCTTTAACAACGTGACGACCAATATATCCACCAGCACCAGTAACAAGAATTCGCTTACTCATAATTTTTCAGTTTAGCAGCGTATAAAAACTTTCAAACATGCCAAGCACAGTAAAGCTATAAACAAAAGCAAACTAACACAAAACACGTGATAGTTATTAGCACAAATCAATCCCCAAATGTAAACTTAACAAAGTTATACGTGCATGCACACTGCAAATTTTGTAAGAAAGGCAGCGATGACAACAAAGTCTGACGCCATCTATCACCCTGGTAGAAGCAAAGGTCTGATTGACATTCCAAGATACCTTTATTTGCTTGGCTTACTTGTAAAAAAAGAAGTACGCATAAGATATCGCGGTTCTTGGCTCGGTATGGCTTGGACGTACGTAAAGCCAATAACACAATTTGTAGTGTTCTACGTTGCAATGGGAATTTTCTTAGGACTTGGCCGCGGAGGTGGCATTCAAGCCTACCCACTGTACCTTTTTAGCGGAATCATAGTAACAAACTTTTTTGTAGAAGCATTCTCTAATTGCACAAGATCAATACTTTCTAATGCTGGCTTAATACAAAAAATCTATCTTCCTAGAGAACTATTCCCACTTGCATCGCTACGAGTTGCTTTTGTACACTTTTTCCCACAAGTAATCGTGCTTATAATCGGAGCATTATGCATGGGGTGGATTCCAGATTTTGCAGGCGTAATAGTGGCAATAATCGGATTTATTAGCGTGTGTACGTTTGCGTTTGGTCTTGGATTATTCTTTGGAGCAATAAACGTTTTTTATAGAGATGCAGAAAACATTACAGACTTGGTAGCAATGGTTGCTGTATGGCTTGCGCCGTGCTTCTACACGTGGCAGATGGTTGCAGCTCACGCACCACGATGGGTTTTAGAGATGTATTATGCAAATCCTATTGCAATAAGCGTTGAAGCATTCCACCGCGGATTCTGGCTAAATGCCACAGATCGCACTTTCCAATTTGCAGGAGCTTGGTCTTTAAGACTTTGCGAAAGCCTTGTAGTTGCATTTGCTGTACTACTTATTGGCGAAGTTACATTTAGACATCTTGAAGGCAAGTTTGCTCAAGAAATTTAAGCTTACTAAGATTTTGTGGATTTTACTTTTAAGAGCAGCAGGAGTTATATATGAATAAGCCTTATAACACACTTCCAGAAGACGTTGTGTTAAGCGTTTCTAACGTTACTAAACGATTCTCGCTGCGAGCAAATCATTCGATTAAAGAGTCGATTGTAAACTTGCTAACACCGCCGTCTAAAAAGCACGAGACACAAAACTTTACAGCTTTAAGCAATGTTAGTTTTACTATTAAACGCGGCGAAACTGTTGGACTAATAGGCATGAATGGCTCTGGAAAGTCCACTATGCTTAAAATGCTTTCTGGAGTTATGCAACCAGACGAAGGCGAAGTTTGCGCGCGCGGAAGAATCGCAGGACTAATCGAAGTTGGAGCAGGATTTGCTGCCGACTTAACTGGTCGCGAAAACGTGTATCTTAACGGCGCAATTCTTGGAATGACAAAAGAAGAAATAGACGATAAATACCAATCAATAGTAGACTTTAGCGAAATAGAGCCTTTTATGGACACAGAAGTTAAGTTCTACTCTTCTGGAATGTTCTTACGATTGGCGTTTTCTGTAGCAGCGCACAGCGATCCAGACATATTCTTAATCGACGAAATTCTTGCAGTTGGAGACGAAGCTTTCCAACACAAGTGCATTACTAGGCTTAAAGAGCAGCAAAAACGAGGGCAAACAATGGTAATTGTTTCGCACAGCGAAGATCAGATTAAGCAACTTTGCTCTCGCTGCATAGTGCTGTCTCATTCACACATGATTTACGACGGTGAAGCCGAGCCAGCATTTAACGCAATGCGAGAAAGCTTAAACAATAAAGCATAAACGAAAATCTTAAGCAATAAAACTTAAAAAACATAAACAATAATCAAAACTAAAAAGCAAAAGGCATATAAGAGGATATTATGGAAAACATGAGTAACACAACAAACTTTGAGCCAAAAAACATAATTGTAACTGGCGGATGTGGCTTTATTGGGTCTAATTTTGTGCACTACGTAGTGAACAATCACCCAGAAACGCACGTAACAGTATTAGACGCGTTAACGTACGCTGGAAATATTGAAAATATTGCAGGATTGCCAGAAGACAGAGTTGATTTTGTGCACGGCAATATTTGCGATGCTGAGCTTTTAGATAAGCTTGTTCCAGGGCACGACGCGATTGTGCACTACGCTGCAGAATCGCATAATGACAACAGCATTGCAGACCCTGAACCATTCCTTAAAACCAACGTTGAAGGCACTTTTAGACTTCTAGAAGCAGTTAGAAAGTACGGCATTCGATACCATCACATTTCCACAGATGAAGTGTACGGAGATTTGGCATTAGATGACCCAGCCAAATTCACAGAGGAAACGCCATACCACCCATCCAGCCCATACAGCTCCACAAAAGCTGCAAGCGATATGCTGGTACGCGCATGGACCCGCACATACGGTTTGCACACAACAATCAGCAACTGCTCAAACAACTACGGACCATACCAGCATGTTGAAAAGTTTATTCCTCGACAAATCACAAATATTTTAGAGGGTATTCGACCAAAGCTATACGGCCAAGGATTAAACGTGCGAGATTGGATTCACACTGAAGACCACAGCAGCGCTGTTTGGACAATCCTAACAAAGGGAGAACTTGGAAACACATACCTGATTGGCGCGAACGGTGAGAAAAACAATATAACAGTTTTGCGCATGATTCTAGAAATGATGGGCAAAGATGCAGACGACTTTGACCTTGTAAAAGATCGCCCAGGCCACGATCGCCGTTATGCAATCGACAGCACAAAATTGCAAACGCAGCTTGGATGGAAGCCAAAGCACACAGACTTTACAACAGGCTTAGAGCAAACAATCAAATGGTACACAGAAAATCGAGCATGGTGGGAAGGCGCTAAAAGCGCAACCGAAGCGAAATATAAAGCACAAGGACAGTGAATCGCATAAAAGTCAAGCTTGCTTGTACGAAGATTGCATGCAACTTGTATGTAATAGTTTGCAAATCTAGCCAAAAATAGTCATAAATCTAATAAAAATAAAGAATTTGCAGGATGCTATGGAATTTGAAAAAGAACTAAGCGTTACAAAAACCAATATTCCAGGTTTAATCGTGTTCGATCTTCCAGTGCACGGAGACAACCGCGGATGGTTCAAAGAAAACTGGCAGCGCGCCAAAATGACGGCTCTAGGTCTCCCCGACTTTGGACCTGTGCAAAACAACATTTCGTTCAACGAAAAACGCGGAGTAACCAGAGGCATCCACGCAGAACCATGGGATAAATACATAAGCATTGCTACTGGCGAAGTATTTGGCGCATGGGTAGATTTAAGACCAGGGCAAAGCTTCGGTCAAGTGTACACAACCACACTAAACCCAAGCAAAGCAATCTACGTGCCTAGAGGCGTAGGAAACAGCTTCCAAGCTTTGAAAGACGGCACAGCATACACTTATTTAGTAAATGCACATTGGTCGCTAGAGCAAAAGAAAACATACACTTTTGTAAACCTTGCAGACCCAGATTTACACATTAACTGGCCAATACCGCTCGAAGAATCCGAGCGCAGCGAAGCAGACTTACACCATCCAATGCTAAAAGACGCAAAGCCAATGGCGCCAAAGCGCACTCTTGTAACTGGATGCAATGGTCAACTTGGTCGCGCAATACAAAACTATGCTAAAGAGCATGATTTAGAAGGATTTGAGTACGTAGACTTAGATAGCTTCGATATAGCAAATAAAGACGATTACAACAGCTACGACTGGGATTTGTACGGAACGATTATTAACACTGCAGCATACACGTCTGTAGATGGCGCGCAAACGCCACAAGGGCGAAGAGCCGCGTGGAATAGCAACGTTAAAGGAGTGGCAAATCTTGCAAAAATTGCGCAAGAACACCACATTACTCTTGTGCATATTTCAAGCGACTATGTTTTTGACGGCACTCAAGAAAATCACAAAGAAAACGAAGACTTTGCGCCACTAGGCGTGTACGGCGAAACAAAAGCTGCAGCAGATTCTCTAGTAGCAAATGTTCCACAGCATTATATTATTCGCTCAAGCTGGATTGTTGGGCAAGGACGAAACTTTGTAACGCGAATGATTGACTTTGCAAACCGTTGCAAAAATGGCGAATCTGTTAGTGTTCAAGCACCAATAGATCAAACTGGCAGACTCACTTTTGCAAGCGACTTAGTAAAAGGCATGTTCCATCTTCTAAACACTCAGGCACAATACGGAACATACAATCTTACAGGATCTGGCAAAATCGCGTCTTGGCACGATATTGCTAAAAAAGTGTTTACACAACTTAATGTAGACACAAGCAAAATCGAAGCAAATCGCGTAGACGATTACACGCGCATATCTAATGGCTCTCCTAGACCACACAAGTGCGCACTTGACTTGCAAAAAATCGAGTCCACTGGATTTACGCCAGGCGATTGGGAAGATTTGCTTGAATCTTACGTAAATAGAATTGAACAAAACAACAAGTAAAGGATGTTTCAAAGATGAAAGGCATTATTCTTGCTGGCGGTTCTGGCACACGCCTATACCCACTTACTACAGTAACGTCTAAGCAGCTTTTGCCAGTTTACGATAAGCCAATGGTGTATTACCCTCTTAGCGTGCTTATGATGGCTGGAATCCGAGATATTCTTGTGATTTCCACTCCTCAAGACTTGCCGAATTTTGAAAGGCTGCTTGGAAGCGGAGAGCAATTTGGAATCAACTTATCTTACAAAGTTCAGCCATCGCCAGACGGACTTGCTCAAGCATTTATAATCGGAGAAGAGTTTATAAATGGCGATTCTTGCGCGCTTGTTCTTGGAGACAATATATTCTACGGAAATGGCTTGGGAGCAATTCTAAAGCGCGCTGCACACGTAGAACACGGCGCTACAGTATTCGGCTACTACGTAGACGACCCAGAAAGATACGGCGTTGTGGAATTTGACGAAAATCACAAGGCCGTTAGCATAGTAGAAAAACCGGAACATCCAGCATCAAACTATGCTGTTACAGGCTTATACTTCTACGATTCCAGAGTTACAGAGTTTGCAAAACAAGTTAAGCCGAGCGCGCGCGGAGAACTTGAAATTACAGACCTTAACAAAATGTACTTAGAAAATGGCTCTCTAAACGTTATGACTCTTGGTCGCGGATACGCGTGGCTAGACACTGGCACAATGGACTCGCTTTACGAAGCGGGCGAATTTGTGCGCACAATAGAGCGAGCGCAAGGGCTGCCAATCGCAGTGCTTGAGGAGATTGCGTACGAAAATCAGTGGATTAGTCGCGAGCGTTTACTTGAGTCTGCAGAAAAATATGGTAAAAGCAACTATGGCAAGCACTTAAAGCAGGTTGCTGAAAATCGCATTATTATATCTAAAGATTTGTTTGAAGATTAGTAAAATAAATTAATAACTTAATTTAACAAAAAGACCGAGCTGTTTACGCACGGTCTTTTTATTTTATTTACTGACTTTTTCTATCTTTACATAAAGTTACATAAAGATTAAGAATCACACTCCAAAAGCATAAGTCTTAGTGTCTTGAAGCTTACCATCTTTTGAATACGCTTCGAAATGAGTCCAATAAATTCCAGGATGAGGACTCCACAAAGCCCATGGCCCCTTAAATTGGCTCACCCACTGCTTAGCGTTGTAATCGTAAATCTTAATAATCGTATATCCACTAGGATTATTCGTTACAGCGCCTAAGAGAACGCTACTTCCTTGCCAAGCTGCGTAAGTTCCAGAAACAATCGTTTTTTCAACAAACTCAGGCTCAACAGGATTGTTTACTTGGTAGTGGAAGGCAATTGTTTTAGTTCCAAGCGACTTATAAGTGTAAGCATCTCGAACTTCGCAATGAAGCCAATAATCGCCATTGCTTGTTACCCAAGATGCCCAATTGCCAACACTCCAATCGGAGATTGTATTCCATTGCTTAGTGGATAAATCGTAAGAAAGCCAACGATATTCCAAGCGTCTATTCAAATTGCCTGTAACAGCAGCTCCAACAGCAATATCGTTATTACGAATAATCCATGTAAAGTCTACGCTAGTTTGTGTTACTGGAGAATTTGGACCAGTTCCAAACGCGCTAACGTCAACATTTCCATCAATACCAGATATGCGAGCCTTAGACGTGTACTGCCATCCGCGCAACGCCGTTCTAATGTTAAATAGCGGAGTTGCGCCGTAGCTAGCAACCCAACTTGCTCGATCGTGAATGTATTGAGAATTAAGCGGGCCTTTCAAATAGTTTGCATATGAGTAAATGCCAAGATTTGTGTATCCTGCGTTATACAGCTGATTCCACCAAGACGAAACAATGTTTTGGTAAACGTATGGGCTAGTTGGAGCAGTGTGGCCAGCCCAAACCCATTTTTCAAGATCGTAGTAAACAGGGTAAGAAAGGTCGCCTGGGCTAACGCCTGCACGCCTAAGAAGACTTGCAACGTCTGCGCCCTCGTTAGCACCATCTTCTGGTTTTTCGGCGTAAGAATACATGTAGATTCCAAACGGAATACCTAAACGCTTGCATTCTCTAATATTTCGCAAAGCGTATTTATCGTAGCCGTTTTCCCAGCCGTAACTAATACGTATAATCGCGCCTTCTACGCCAGCTGCCTTAGCTGCAGCCCAGTTAATTTCTTTTTGATGTTCGGAAACATCAATCACACCACTGGCGTTGTACGCAAACAGGCTTCCATTGCCATCATAGAATGCCTGAGTTCCGTTGTAGTCTCCCCACCTAGTGCCAAAGCCGTTTGTTGGCAAAGAAATCTTACGCACCGATCCATAAGTTGTATACGTGGATGTTCTAGATTCTAAAGCTTGTGACTCCTGGCTTTTTTCGTTTGAGTCAGTTTCTTCGGGATTTTTTTGATTAGAGCTTATAAGAACAACCTTATTTTTTCTAAGAGAACGCTTATTTTCAACACGCTTTTTGCTAGAAATCGGAGTGTTATTGGTGGCAGAAAAATCAGCATTAGTGCTGCTCGAATTTTCGCGCTTTATCTCTTTTCGCAAATCGCCAACAGTTATAGGCGTAAAACGTTCACCGTTACTTTTAGCGAGTGGATCTGGCTGCTTATCTTTAGTTCCAACAAGCTTAGAGTCGGTAACAGTTTGGCCAGTTTTAAGTGACTTTAATTCTCCATTATCTGCAATCGCATACTTTGAAGAAACAACTTCGTCTTTGTTTGTAAAGGAAGATGCCACTTTTTTAGGCAACTTAGAATCATTGCGTGAATCGCCATTAGAAAACGCATTTAATTGATCTTCTTCAACAGTGTTAGTGCCATTATCTGACAATTCCGCACTATTTTCACCATCTGCGACATCTGCGACTTTGGAAGCAACATTCTTAAAATCCAAACGATTTTCTACTTTAAACGCAGGAGCAGAATTTACAACAAGAGATGTTGCTATAGAAACTAAACTTGCAATTACACGTACAATAAACTGTCCCAAAATCCCTCCAGACACATGTTTTACGTGTTTAACTGTTACAACAATACCAACATGCGCAAACAGCTTAAAACATGTGTGTATGAAAACAAAATGGAATCAAATAAGAACAAAAGTAAGAATAAAAGTGGAGCGGATGACGGGAATCGGACCCGCGTCATCAGTTTGGAAGACTGATACTCTACCATTGAGCTACATCCGCAATATGCAAATTTTGCAAGCTATTAGTTACCATGCAAAACAGCAACTCGATTAATTATACAGACTGTTTAGAACTAAAGCAACTTTCGACACTCGCGCTAAATTGTGCAATTCTCGGAAAATTTGCACATTTGACGCACATTGAATACACATTCATGCGTAAAATTCGCTGCATGCTCGCATGATTAAGGTTTTATGATTAAGACTCGCGTAACTCTAAAACAACAAACGCAAGTGCAATAGCAGAAGAATTTTGCACTAATCCATCGTGACTTAAAGACACACGCCAATTAGGGTGATTTACGCGATTTACACCATTAACGCTTACATTAGCGCTGTCGGATTCATGCGGATTAGTCGCCTCTGGCGCGTGTAATGATTCTAGAAGCTTTTGATTAACGTCTTCACTAAGTCGAACACTCGGGCATCCATGCGAATCGTCTAAAATCTCAATACTTGCCCAAGGAGTGTTGTCTAAAGTATACGGATATTGCAAACCAAGAGTGCTCATCGCTTCGCACCACGCTTTTATAACCGCCTCTTTACCAGCCCAGCGAGCCGCAACATGAATCGCCTCAGCGTCGTTTTTTAAGTGTGCTCGCATAGCGCACTGCCTAAGCTCACGCGTAGAAAATAGCGAGCGCCACCCATTGCCATCTTGCATTTGTTGCGCAAAATCCGCAACATTAACAACATCGCAACCAATGCCTGCAATCATTGAACTCACTTCCTAACTACTCTGGGCACTACACTTGCGTTATATTTGTCTCATCAATGATGCAAATATAACGAATTTTGGCCAAAAAACGTTACAAACGTCTCACGGCTGAGACAAATATAACACAAGCGTAGAGCGCGAATGATGTGACGCACTTTGTACCAAATTTGCCCTAAATTTGGTACAAAGTGCGGAAACGCAGTCAAAGCGCTTTGCTCTAAAACCCAAAGTCACAAATCTATCTAAATGCAACTTTATAGCGAACAATAATTGCAGCAAAAGCAAGCACAATGAATACCGCAAACACAGTAATAACACTGCTACCAGTTTGCAAATGGAAACTATCACGTCTCGAATCACTATTGTTAACAACAGTAATATCCGTCCACGCTAACTGTTTTCCATGTTCGTCTACAAGCAAAACAGTGTGTTTACCAGAGTATCCAGATGGGAATTGAGCATCAAATTGAGGCTTGCCATTCACCATGCGAACAGCAACAAACTTTGAGCCATCGGCACCCTTAAGCAAGCGTGGAGACGAGTAAATGTACGCGTAAGCATAAACTACTCCGTCACGCTGCAAACGCTCGGTGAACTCTCTGTTTACAACATTAATTCTCACACTATTCACAACACCTGCAGTTGCAACGTTATTGTTACTAACACTGAGAGTTCCCCTTAATTCTGGATTAAGCTGCTGAACTGTTCGTGGAGCAACAGGCACTGGAGCAGATTCTGCTGGTTTAGCTGGTGCAGAATTCTCAGATGGAGTTTCAGTCTTAGACTGACCTGGCTTAGTCTGACCTGGCTTATCTGGAGTTTCATGATCAGATGGCTTAGGCTGAGGAGCTGGTGACGGAGACGGAGCAGGCGTCACTTGACCAGGAGTTTGCTCATGCCCAGGCGCTGGAGCTGGATTTGGCACTACAGGGCCAGGAGCAGGTGGCTGCGGTGTAGGAGTTACAGTGCCGGGAGTTTGTTCATGCCCAGGCGTAGATGGATTTGAATTCTGCGTACCAGGCTGAGTACCAGGCTTAGATTCATCCTTCAACTTATTAATATCTAAAGGATTCATCTTATATTTGAGAACATCATCAGCCTTAAGATTTGCAAAAGGATTATCGTCCTTCTTTTCAGCATCCTTCACAAGCACAGCAGTCGAAAGAGCAGAAACCTTGTAATTTCCATTGTCATCTACAGTAATTTCAGGACACTTTGATACTTCATCGCTGTTAGCTTTTCCATCGGCAATGCGCACATGATACTTTCCTTTGCTAATATTCACAGTAGATTCACTACTATTAGCATTGAAAATAAACACATACGTTTTATTGTTGCTATCAACACTAAACGCATTAATTCCATCACTGCTCTTAATCCAATGCATATTCTTATTAACATCAGAATATTCGGAATCGCGTAACGCTGGAATCTCGTTTCTTAGCTTTATCAACTCTTTGAAGTACTCAACAGCATCGGAATTCTTATTAACCAAATCCCACTTAACGGAATTGTCGCCGTCGCCAGCATTGTAACTATTAGCATTACCATTCTTGCTTCGTAAGAACTCTTGACCAAGCTCAAAGAATGGCATGCCATGCGCAAACATTACAAGCGAATTAGCAAGCATTACTCGCTTCTTAAGATTCTCTTCTGTCTCATTAGTCAAGGATTTCTTCAACTTATCATAAAGATTAAGATTGTCGTGAGCTTCAACATATTGCACAGTCTGACCAGCATTCGCGTAGCGCCTACCAGTGCAGCTTGCATTTCCAGGCTGGCAGCCGTAAAGATTTTGCATTACCAGATTGTCGCTATATCTGTTTCCAGACACGAATCCAGTAACACCATCATCTCCCTGGCCTTTTACAGCATCACGGAAGGAATCGTTAAAGAACGCAACGCCATTATTGCCAGCAAGCTTATACGCATTAGGCTGAATAGTGCGGTTTCCATAAGGCAATTGGCTCATATCCCAGCCTTCGCCAAGAATAATCGAGTTCGGGTCAATTGCATAAACAGCTTCACGCACTTCCTTAATGGTTTCAAGGTCAATCAATCCCATCAAATCAAAACGGAAGCCGTCAATACCGTACTCTTTAGCCCAATACTTTACAGAGTCAACAATATACTTTCGCATCATTTTGCGCTCTGAAGCAGTATCGTTTCCGCAACCAGATCTATTAGACAAGCTGCCGTCATCGTTGTAACGGAAGTAGTAACCTGGCACAGTTTGGCCAAAAGCGTTCTTTTGCGCGTTATAAACATGGTTATAAACTACATCCATAATCACACGCAAGCCAGCATCATGCAGGCCTTTAACCATTTGCTTTAGCTCCGTAATACGAGTAGCAGGATTTGCTGAATCAGATGCATACGATCCTTCTGGAACATTGTAATTAATTGGATCGTAGCCCCAGTTTTGGTGAGGACTATTTTTGTCGTTAGTAGCAACATAACTCAAATCTCCTGCTTCATTCACAGAACCAAAATCATACATTGGCATGATTTGTACGTGAGTGATTCCAAGAGACTTCAAATAATCAAAGCCAGTTGGCTTTCCATCTTTTTTAGCATCAGACTCGATTACACCGAGATATTTGCCGCGCTTTGCACCATCTATGCCAGAACTTTCGTGAATTGAGAAGTCGCGAATATTCATCTCTGCAATAGTCGCATCAGTTGGGCGCTTATCAAACGATGCCATACGAGGTACAGGCTTACCAGTATCTTTACCGAATACAACGGATCTCATTCCGTTTCTCACAGCAGCTTTTGCATAAGGATCTGGAGAATTATTAACAGTGCCATCTGCAAAATGAACCTTGTAAGTGTAAGCAGTGCCAACTTTTGCATCACTCGTAGTAATACTCCACACGCCAAGCTTTCCAGCTTCTGTACCAAGAGTCAGATCTTGTGTTTTATCTTCTTGTGCTTTTTCATCAGTTGACTTATAAGTTACTAACTCCACTTTTGTAGCAGTTGGAGCCCAAAGCTTGAAAGTCGTAGAACCATCTTTTACAACAGCACCCAAGTCATCGCCTATGTACGCATACTTTTGATCAAACTCATCAGTGCGAACAATCTTAGAGCCTTTAACAGTTGAAGCAGAAACTGTCTTAGGCATTCCACCAACACCCTTAATGTTGATTTCATACATTTTCTTAAGATCTAATTCGTTCTTTGCAGTGATTACGATCCTATTATCCACAACAGCAACTTGCGAAATATCTATTGTCTTGTGTTGATTTTTCTTTGAATCTGTAACATCAGTTACAGTAACATCACCATTCTTAACTTCCGAAGGGTCGCCGCTCACATTTACAGTAAATTCCTTAAAAGACGTAATATCAGCGTTAAAAGCATTAGCCTTTGTGTTGATTACGTTTGGACTTAAGTAAACTCTACTATCTCCCTGCATAAGCCAGATTTCAGCGTTGCCAGTGTTACCATCTTGGCTTAAAGTGATTGCTTTTGCAGGAATTGGGCGATCGCCTTCGCCAGGATCTTTATAAACCCAATCGTTTCCTTGCATGGAATAGCGCACAATAAACTTTGGATCTTTTACGCCAGAATCATTGTGGAACGTATATTCTGCAATCTTTCCGAAATCATCATGGGCCGTAAAATCTTGCTTTACGCCCTTCTCACTACCGTACCAAGTCCAAAGATTCCAACCAGCGTAATCCTTGTTTGTTCTGCGATAGTGAACAGTAACGTTTAACGTTTTAATGTTATTAAGCTTGTTAGCAACTTCAGATGGCGGTTCAGCAAAAGTATCTTCATTCCCGCTTACAACCCAAGCTTCGCCAACACCATCTTCAATTTGCCAAATCTTACGATCTTTGTCTCCGTCCTTATGCCAATTTTTATTATCAGATCCTGGATTAGTGGTAATAATAAATCCAACTTTTCCACCCTCGTAAGTGCCATCAGCCTCAACTGTGTAAGTCTTACCAAAAGCGTCTTGACCATTGAACTTATGCCAAGCACCATCTATTTCATTACCTTGAGCATCTTTAAGACCCCAAATATAGACACCTTTATTCGTGTTTTTTTGATTGTAGTGAATAACAATCTTCGTCTTTAATGCAGAAGGTTTTGAAGATTCTGCTTTGCAAGGAATTTCAGCAGATTCAGAACCTTTCAAATCTGCATCTACTACATAATTCTTTGCGCCAGCTGGAATAGTAAAATTACCATTATTTGAATTATTTAAGTGATACCACCTATCTCCACCGTCGTTAAATACAGCAGTAATTTGTTTTCCATTATTAGGAATTGTTCTTGCAAACCAATCATCGCAAACTTTGCGCATTGGTCTACCGGGAACTGCAGTCCAAGAATCATTGCCGATTTGATAATGAATATTTACTGAGCTTGGATTACCTGCTTTATTTTTAGCATTAAAATAGACAGTTGTTGACTGGTCTTTAGCATCGTCAACATTGTATTTTGGATCAGATTCGTCACGTGCTGTATTAGATTTTACTTTTTCATAAATATTGTCCTTAAGCGCATCCACATGCAAAGCAATTGCAGAATAAGGAGCAATAGTCGCAGCAACTTTGCCATCTGTAACTTTAACAGTCTTAGAGCAATTTCCAGCCTCATAAACGTTGCAATACTCACCATCAGGCAAATCAGTCTTATACAAAACTTTCTTTGCGTTTGGCGTATTGTTTATTGCTAAGAATCCCTTGCCTGCACGACTAAAAGCAATGTTATTATTGCCGTCATCTTGCCAATTAGTGACTTGAGCACCATTTACAGCCTTAAAGAAACCGACCATTCCACGAATAGAAGTCCAACGCTGAGTGCACTGCCAACCAGTTGTTGGGGAACAATCTACATCTTCAACTTTATCTTCAGTCGCTCCAGGCGCACCATCATCCTTATGACCATTCTCAAACCTATACCCCGAGTAAATGTTTGGATTTCCATACGGGTAGCCAAGCATAAATGCGTTTGCAAGCTCGTAGCGAGGACCATCCTTATAGGTAAGCGTGCGCACATAATTTTCGCGAGGAGTATCCCAATTAGTTACAAAAATTGAAGCTTTATCGCTTGGAACAAGTCCATTGGTAATATTTTTTAGATTCGATATTGAGCCATAAAAATCACTCTTTAATCGGTACGAATATTGGAATTCGTTGACTTCACCTTCATTCAAATGCTGATCTGGCTGTATTTCTTTAGCTTCAGAAGGATCACCAATCGTCTCCTGCATCCACCAAATCTCATCCGCATTTTTACCAGATTGTTTTGCAGCTTCAGCTTTAATCGCAGCCATATCTGTTGGAGAAATATGTTTTACTGCGTCAATACGGAAGCCAGCAACACCTAGCTTTAGCAAATGAGCAAAGTACTTACCTAAAGTCTCGCGCACATTCTGCTTTGATGTATCCAAATCAAGCAAGCCAACAAGCCTGCGATTCCACACTTCCTCCGCATTGTTATAGTGCTCAATATTACTAGCATCTTGATGGAAATCATCCTTTTTATATCCAGCATCTGGGAAAGACTGATCTTTAGCGCTATATTTACTTCCACCAACACCCTCTGTATGAGTGTCACCAGCACCAGTCATGTGATTAATAACAGCATCTGCAATGATTCCAACACCTGCAGCATTGCAAGCAGTAATCATCTTCTTAAAGCCATATTCATCGCCGAGTTTTGACTTTAATTTATAGCTCACAGGCTGATAAGAAGTCCACCACTGAGTACCCTTTACATGCTCATTTGGAGGAGACACTTGCACATAACTCACGCCCTCAGGACCATAAGTTGTTTTGCATTCTTGAGCAATACTATTCCAAGTTTGCTGGAACGCAGTAACAATAACACCCTTACGGTTAAGAGTTAGATTGCTAGATTGAGAATTACTAGACTCACTACTAGCGCTTGCATTGCCAACAACAGCAAAACCTGTTATTAACATTGCACTCGCTGCAATCATAGAAACTATTTTCGACGCAAGGTGGCGATGAGCGACCATCTGCATATCCTTTCCTCCGTTGGCACAAACATGCTTCTATATTGTTTTATTGCCATGCAAAACATGAAAACTATAGGTGACACAACTATGTTTCACTTCTTATTACAACCAACTTTGGTTTACACATAAGATTGCTTATTTTGAACGCAAATTGCCATAAGCACCTTGAATTTTTCGCAATTTTGCACGTAAGGAGCCATTATAACACTTTTGCAATTTTTACAAAAGTCAAAAATATAACTGCGATATTAGTCACACATATAGTGCGAACCCGCACAAACTTGTAGTGCGTTTGTACCTAATTTACGGCGTGTTGCCATACAAACGCACTACAAGATTACGCAGATTTCACCAGGCTATGTGGAGATTCGAGATTTTTCGCAGCGAGCGAGGCGTTTCGCTCGCGCGGTCTAAGCGCGCTAACGTCTTCGCCGCACGTAAAGTCCACTGGACTTTACGTTTGAGCGGCTCAGCGCGCCAAATTGCCTTCGCGCGCTACGCTTTAAGCGCTCTGGCAGGTTGGCGCGCCTGCGAGGAGAGAAATACTCAAACCTCGCGCAATACCAAGTAAGGAAACCGCACTACGCTCTAAACGCGAAATCGTCGATTCGTCAGCAATAATAGCCGCTTGCATCTAAGCGAGCATCTGGGTTTAGCAGCATAGCTTTTTCTGCTTCATGCCCATCGTAGCGCGACCCATCTGGCATGCGCGTGCCGTCTTTAAGCAAACGGCGATTTTCCACAGGCTCAAACAGTTGCACATGACCCATCATGCCCTCTTGCAAAAGTCGATGGCCCGCAGCCAAACGCGCATTTGCCTTTGCTCGCCACTCTTTAAGCGCATCCACGCCAGCGCTAGCTGCCACAGCCGCCTCAAACGCACCAGGATGCACAAGCGCCACGAATCCGCTAACGTGCCCGAATCCAAGCGATGTAGCAAGAGCCGCTTTAACAGAGCCAATGTGAATCCTCTTTCGCAACCAAACCATGTGGTCGTCGCGCGCAAGCTTAGGATCCACGCAATCAAGCGAAGCGTTGATTGGAACCCAGCCACTTCTAAACAGCTGAGTTAAGCCATTAATCTGGAACACACATGCGCCACCCTTTGCGTGGCCAGTAAGCGACTTTTGGCTAATCACAAATAGCGGATTTCCGCTTGTGCGCCCAATCGCGTGCGCAAGCGTATTGTGTAACTCAGACTCGTTCGGGTCGTTTGCGTTTGTAGACGTATCGTGCTTAGAAACAACAGCAATATCGTCTGGAGTAACACCAAGCTCCGCCAAATCGTGCACAAGCTTGGAATCGCAGCCGCCCAATCCTGCAGCGAGCGCACCCAATCCTGGAGCTGGAATCGAAGTGTGAATACCATCCGCGTACGAGTGAATAAATCCAACTACGCCAGCAACAGGCAATCCAAGCTTAAGCGCAATATCTCCTCGCGTAATAAGAATCGTGCCGCCGCCTTGCGCTTCCAGGAATCCTCCACGCCTGCGATCATTAGCACGCGAGAAGAATCGCGGATTTATGCCCTTTTCGTACATTTCCTCGCTGTTTGCAGTAGCGTTCATATTGCCAAAGCCAACAACGGACTCAACGCCAATATCGTCAATCGCGCCTGTTACAACAAAGTCAGCTTTGCCAAGCGCAATCTTATCAACGCCTTCTTCTAGCGAAACTGCAGCAGTGGCGCATGCCGAAACTGGCTGAACCATGTTTCCATATCCGCCAATATACGTTTGCATTACGTGAGCTGCAACAACATTTGGCAACGCTTCTTGAAGCACGTCTGTAGGAATTTCGTGATTTAGGAATCTATCCAAATACAGCTTTCGCATAGACGTCATTCCGCCAAATCCTGTGCCTTGAGTCGATGCAACAAGAGACGGATGCACAGCTTGCAAAATTTCCGAAGGCGTAAATCCTGCGCAAATGTAGGCATCAACAGTAGAGACTATGTTCCAAAGCGCAATCGGATCTACGCTTCCAACCATCGAAGCTGGAATACCCCACTTTAATGGATCGAAGCCCTTAGGCAATTGCCCACCAACAGTGCGCGTCATGGCTGCTCGCCTTGGCACGCGAATCATGGATCCAGCTTTGCGCGTAACAATCCATTCGCCAGACTCTGGGTCGCTAGAAATCTCTGTGTGCTCTTCGTCTAGCGCCACGTATTCGCGCGCAATTTGCTCTGTAGCAACGTTGAAAGATACATCGTGGTCGAGGAAGATTTCGGCTTCTTCTTCGTTTGCTCCATCCTTGTAGTCGCTGCCCATACCAGTCTCAAACGGCCTTATTCCCGAGCGAGCCACTACCTCGTCGCGATACTTTTCTGCAATGTCTTCTTCTGGCACAAGCGTGCCTTCCGCATCGTACCATCCTGGCTTTGGCGAATCTTGCCAAGTTAGCAAGCCCATGCTCCAAGCCAATTCCAAAACAGCGCCTGCACAAAGCGAAACCGTTCCGTCATCTTGGATTGACTGCTCGGCACTAAAGCGCGTACGACCAGAACCCCAAGGGCCAATCTCGCCAACAGAAACTATAACGATTTGGTCTTGCGGCTTTGCTGTTACGTTCTTCCAATCTTCCAAGTTAACGCTTGCTTGAGTTGGAATATTTGGAGACGGAAGCGCCTTATTTAGAGACTTGACTTCAGACTTGATTGAAGAATCGTTTGAAGCATCCTGATTAGCCTGCTTACGACTATTCTCTTGCAAAGCTTGAGCTTTAAGCTCGTTCAAGTCAAGAGGCTCCGAGCCTAATCCACCTGTTAAATCAACGTCTAGAGGCGCCTTTGCAGCAAGCTCGCGCGCATCTTTAGTGCACAAGTCAAGCAAAAGATTTGCCATCTGGCTTGTTGTAAAGGTTTTTAAGCCACGGCTTTCAACAGCTTCCACAAGAGGATCATTTGCACCCATTAATCCAGTTCCGCGCACCCAGCCAATCTTTGGATGAGCAAAAGTTACGCGATTCGACCACACTTTTTCGGCATGCGCGCGATTAACAATGGCGTCGAATGCGCTCTTGACTTCGCCATAAGCTCCGTCGCCGCCAAAAATACCGCGATTAGGCGATCCTGGCAACACAACGTGCATACAATGCTTTACATCTGTATCTGCTCCGATTTGAGCAAATCCTGCGATTGCGTGCTCAACACCCCAAAGCATAAGCCTGGATTGCGATTCAAAAAGCGCACCAGAATCCGCCAAAGTTCCACTAACTGGCGGAGCTGCAAATGGGAAGAACAGAGTTGGATTGTAAGCAGGCTTCAAAATGGTGGTTGTAGCGCCACTAACCTTCTTAGAAACTGTGCCAACCCACTTTACAAGAGCGTCAACATCTCGGTAACTAGACAAGTTTGCTGGAACAAGCCACAATTTAGCCGAAGCTGTTGCGTGAAGTCTGTAGGCTTCTTTAGCCCACTTTTTTACACTCGGCTTAAAGCTGTGAGAAGTGGCAATAACCGTAGCTCCGCCTTCTAGAAGACCAGTCACAACTCGTGCTGCAATCGAATTTGGCGCAACGCCTGTTACAACAGCAATATCTCCTTCAAAGCAATTCGAGAAGATTTGCGAATCGTCTCCATAATGCTCATGATTGCGCGACTTTGGCAAATCGCTAGTAGACTTTAGCGCATCTTTTGCGACTTGCTCAAAAATAGAAGACAATACGCTGAACTTATTATCGTTGCGATTATTACCGTTGAATTTATTATCTTTGCACTTTTTAGCAAACCACTCAGCTTCGCGAGCGGTTGCGATCCCTAATCCAACAAAGCTACCGTAGCGGTTCAAAATTTCGCTAACGTGCTTAAGATCTTCGGAATTATTTGCGCAAGAATCATACCCAGAATTGTAGTAGATACGCGCCAAATCTTCGCGAGCACTAGCCCAGCGGTCATCGAAAAGAATCGCCTTGCGCTCATCAAATCGAGGCTCCACCTGCTTTGGCCAATCCGCTCCAAGCTCAGCTTCTACTGCTGCAACAACAGCCGCATTTTCATCCGCTTCATCTTTTACTTGAGGAGTCTCAACACCAAGCTTTGCTAGCACAAACTTAGCAGTGGCAGCCAAAACGCCATCCGCGCCAACAACCTGTTGCGCAAAAGCGTCAAGCGCAGCAGAATCAACAACCGCACCACCTGCAGCGCCAGATCCTGCAGAACCTGGCTGAGCAAGAGTAATTCCGTGCTGTTTAGCAACTTGATTAATCGCAGAATCAATCAACGCTTGAGCTGCAGAAGCGTTCTTTGCTGGCTGCGTAGAGAGCTGCGCCAAATCGCCTCCGCGAACGCTTGCGCCAGAGCGCGTTTGCAAAACAAGCGCCGCCAAAACGTGCGCACGCCAGCCTTCGCCAAGCTTATAGACTTCCGTAATTCGCTTATCTACTTGAGCAGGCTTTACGCCAGCTGCACCAAAAAGCGACCTCAAACTTTGCCTTACAATGTCGCTAAGAACGGCACCAAAAGCCTTGTAGCGAGGAGCTGCAGAGTTTACTAGCTTGCTAAGAGTGCTCATTGGAGCTTCCGCAGCGCCATCCACGCTAGGCACCCCAAGCTCGGAGCTTATGTCCATTAAAAGCTGGTTTCGCCTAGAAGATACGCCGTTTGTTAACGTATCCGTTGTGTCGGCAGCGCCAATTTGGTCGGCGCGAATCTTAGCACTGTATGCAATCAGCATTTCAATAGCATCCGACGCCTTAAATGCAATATCTGCAACAGAATCAGATGGCACATTTTGCACTGCATTTGATGCATTTTGCACATTTTGCGCAGAATTATTTGCATTATTATTTGCATTTATTTGAGCAGACGCAGCACTTGCCGTTGCGGTTGCTTGCGACTTTTGTGCGGCCTCCTGGGAAGAATCGCCAGCAGCCGCCTGCTCATTAACCGCGCTTTCATCGTCTTCAAAAACTTCTGGCACAAGCGAATCGGTGTCTGTTTTATAAACACGACTCTCGTCTCGCCCAACGTTATAAACAGCAACACGCTGACTACTAAACTCTGGCAATGCAAGCGTTTTTGCGCCAAGATTTGCCAAAGTTGGAGCATTCGCTAAACCAACTTCAACGTATTCTTCTACGCCTAATCCGCCGCAAGAAGTGCTAGAGAACATAAGCGCTTGCGTTTCAATCCAGCGAACAGGGGAAGCAAACTGCCAAGAAAGAAGCTCCGTAAGAAGCAATCTGCCAAGCTTTTGCTCGTCTGCAGCATAAGAATCCCAAGTTGCATCATCTTGTAAAGCCGCTTCAATACGCTTTGAAGGCACAACGTCTAGAATCTTTTGCGCAAACTCGCGCGTAAGCTCAAACGGGCACGCAACCAAGTTTGGAATGTAGCGTCCAACAAGCACAGAGTAATCAATATGCTTTGGAAGAAGCGAATCCAGCTTATCGCGGAACTCTGGCACACCTTTTCTAAGCAGCTTAGAATGGAATGGCACGTCAATTCCTGGAACCAAAATAAACGGCGGCTTTCCGCCATATTCTTTAGCACGCTTAGCGGAATCTTCGGCCAAGGCTTTAAGACCTTTTATTGTTCCAGCAATCGCGTATTGCTGACCTGCCAAATTGTAGTTTACGATTTGCAAGAATTCGCCAGTTTGCTTAGAGATTCCTTCAACATACGCGTTTACGCCATCGTCTCCTACGCCAAACTGGTTTGGACGCAAAGCTCCCATTCTATAGTTGGATCGGCCTTGCGCATCTCGCTCAATCAAATGATGCATTGTAGATCCGCGATGGAACACGAGTTCCAACACGGTTTCTAGCGGAATAATTTGAGCGAAAGAGCTTAGCGCATTGTATTCGCCTAGAGAATGGCCTGCAAAGTAAGCTGGCCAAATATCGCATCCAGCTTCACGCAAGCGAGCAGTTTGTGCAAAAGCAACAGTAGCGAGCGCAACTTGCGTAAATTGCGTTAAGTTAAGCAAGCCTTCTGGGTGACGATACGTTACGCCATTTGCTGTTAGTTCCTTAGGATTATCTCGAACAACAGCAAGAATTGAGAATCCGAGCTTTTCGCGAGTAAGCTTATCGGCGCGCTGCCAAGTTTCGCGCACAGCTGGCGATTTTGCGCGCTCATCTAGCGACATACCTTGCTTTTGAATACCCTGACCCGGGTATACAAAGGCGGCGCGCGGCGAGCCTGTAAGAGCGCTGGCCTTAGACACAACTTGCCCGTTTACGCGGCATGTTACTTCTAGCGCAAGTCCTGCGCGTCGAACTTTTCCTACGCGCTCAACAGTTATCTCAACCTTATCGTTAAGCTGCACCATGCCGTACATGTTGTACGTCCAGCCAATCAACTCGTAGCGCGCGCCTTTTTCGTCCAAGGCTTGCGCAACGTGCTGAGCTGCCGCCGAAAGCCACATTCCGTGTACAAGCGGCGCTTTAAGCCCAGATATTGCAGCGCCTCTGTAAGAAGTGTGAATTGGGTTAAAATCGCCAGAAGTGCGCGCAAATGCCGTCATGTCTTTAGGCGCGCTCAAAACAACTCTTCTAAGCATTCTTCTAGGAGTTGCATCTACATCATATTCGTGCAAATCCGCTGCATCTCCGTATTGCGCAGCAGGCTTTGGCAGCGCTGCACTGTAGCTTCGACCGCGAATCGCAAATCGTTCTGTTTCGTGAGCTAGATGCGTTCCGTCTTGCGCATTGTGAATTATGTGTATTGTCACTACTCGCCCAGAAGCTGATTCGGCGTAATCTTCTGCCCAACCAGTGAGGTTTATGCGTGTTCCAACATATTTTTGCAGGTCATCTGCAGATACATCTAGTTCTATTAGGTGGTCTAAATGAACCGCGTTAAGCAAGCCTTCGATTACTGGGTACCCGTCTACCATTACGGACCCCAAAGCAGAATAAATTGTTGGCCAAGCAGGACCAACTAGCGCGTCTGGAACAATTCTAGACGGCTGTAATCCGCCAGAAAGTCGCCCAGCTGTAGCAGATTCGTGATCGATTCCAAGATTTCTAGAAAGCGTGTACGAAGACTTTACTACGCCAAATGGCGCTTCTTGCGATTTGCTGCTTTCATCTACTTTAGGCATTTCGCTTAAAGCATCTCCCGTAATCGCAACGTTTCCAATGCCTGCTGTAGCTGCAAGCATCTTATAAACGTACTTTGGCAAGCGATCTCTATCTACTACTGGCACGCCTCCTGCGCGATTCGCATCTACAATAAGCGGAATCACAATGCTTCGCACAGCATGATTCTTATTGCTATTATCAGCCTTACTTGAATCGTTAGCGCTTGAATCGTTAGCACTTGAATCGTTGCCGCTTAAATCATCCCAGAATGTGTCTAATTTAATATCTAAATCAAGCTTAATTACGCTATCTTCTTCACTAACAACGCTTATAACGTAGTTTTCGCTATTATCTTGCGTTTTATAAGCAGGATTAGAAGTTAGGTGACCAATCCAAGATATATTCGGGCATGCGCGCACGTATTCTTCAACATTTTTTGCGCACGCGATTTGACTAAATGCGATTTGACTAAACGCGCTTTGCGCAAGAGAAACTCTAGAATCGCCAGCAGCCGAACGTTTTATAACCGCATCTTCAAATCTTCCCAAAATATCTGCGATTGGCTCGTCCATTGTTGTTATTCCAGCAACAGAAATCGGCCCTGGAATTACGCGAACAGCGTCTGCCGAGTAGCGCGAATCTTCCGACTGCCAAAGCTGATCTTGGCCCCACCAGCGAAGCAAATCGTTGTCGATTACTGGCACAAACGGCATTGGCTTAGGGTATTCGCGCACCAAAGTTGGGAACCATGCGGCATCCATTGGAATAACGTTTGTTTGCGCTGCATCTGGGAACTTTTCAATAAGATTGTTCAAAGCTTCTTGAGGATTTTCAAAAATGATTTTAGAAGAAGGCAAGCTTGACTCAAATTCGCCAGAATCTTGCAACGCAAAACGCGCTTCGATTCTTTTAAGCAAATGAGCATATCGATCCGCATACGTGGAATCTGCCCACGGGTAGCATAAATCGAGGAATCGCTGGGCAAATTGCTGGTATGTCATGCTTTCAACATTGCCAAAATATGGCTTTGCTGTTGTGTTAAGAGCAGCAATAACCTCGTCTTTACGTAATTCAAGCTCTTCTGGATGCTTCATCATGTGCACAAGAAGCCTTCCACAGCGCGCAGATGCATTCTCAATCTCGTAAATATCTGCGTGCAAATGGCTTAATCCGCTTGTTACTCCGCCAACAACCTTTCCAGAAGGCACCCAGCGCTCGCCAATCGGAGCAAACGGATCTTCACTTGCGCCAAGACCTTCCACACACGCATCATTTGCTTCTGTAATTCCAGGCGTCTCCACCAACATGCGCTTAACTTGCGCGCTTGTGTGCGCTTCCTTTGCCGTCATTGCTGCAGTGCCAATCATCACAGCATCTACTGGCATATTTGGCAAGTCGTACTTATTGGACCATTCGCCACTAATGTAGTCGGCAGCTCGCGAAGGAGTGCCGATTCCGCCACCTGCTACAAGCACCAAATTATTGCATTCGCGCACTTGAGCATAAGTGCTAATAAGCAAATCGTCTAGCGACTCCCAAGAGTGGTGGCCGCCTGCAGATCCGCCTTCTACTTGCGCAATAATCGTTGCTGGCTTAACAGCTTTTGCAATGCGAATAACTTGACGAATCTGATCTACTGTTCCTGGCTTAAAAGCAACATACGGGAATCCATCTTCTTGAAGAGTTTTAACAAGTTCCTTCGCTTCGTCTAGCTCTGGGATTCCTGCAGAAATAACAACGCCGTCGATTGGCGCTCCCGAAGCGCGCTTTTTTGGAACTATACGCTTGGCGCCAAATTGCAAATTCCACAAATAGCGGTCCATAAACATGGCGTTGAATTCTACAGTTGCTCCCTCTTTTAGCTGCTTTTGGAGCATTTCCACATGCTTGTTAAACACTTCTTCTGTTACTTGGCCACCGCCTGCAAGCTCCGCCCAGTATCCCGCGTTTGCAGCAGCCGCAACGATTTGCGGGTCTACGGTTGTTGGAGTCATGCCTGCAAGAAGAACAGGAGCCTTGCCCGTTAGCTTGCTAAACTTTGTAACTACTTTGCGCCCTAATGGCGTTTCTACTACGCGTGGTGCAAAATCCGCCCAGCATCCCGTTCGCAGAGAATTTGCGGAAGAAGCATCCATTGTAGACGCATTAGCGCGATACGCCATTGTTCCAGCTTCTACGATTCCAGCGCCACTTCCCTGAACTAGCACGCTTGTAAGCTTTCCAAGCACTTCTCCAGGGCCCATGTCGATTATCCACAAATCTTTAGCAGATTCGCCCAGATTTGCCAAAGTTTTTTTGATTTGACTTGCCCAATCCACTTGCTCTACTAAAACTTGATTTGCAAGACTTCTAGTAAGATCGGCATTTAATCCAGCTTCTTTTGCCCATTTTTCAGCGTTATCTACCGCTTTGCTCATCATTGGCGAATGGAATGGCACTGTAACATCTAAATACTCTGCGATTGGCGCAAAAACCGATCCGCCGCGCATCTTCATATCTCGTAATTTTTTAGAATGAGCCGCTTCTTTTTGCGCTTCGCTTAAAACAGCCTCCATGTCTTGCGGATAGCCCGATAACACCATGTGATTTCGCGAATTTTTAACTGCTATCGAAACTTCGGCACGCTTACGATCCACGCGCGAAATCAAAACTTCTGCCTGTTTTTGAGTTACGCCTTTTAATGAGAGCATTGGAGTAGCATTGCCGTTTGCGCTTATTTCCAAAAGCCGCGCTTCGCGATCTGCAGCCGCTCCGATTATGTACGCAATCGCCAAAAGTTCCGCGATTTTGCTTTGCGCTGCCTGCCAAGAGCCAGCCTCTAATCGCGCTTCTACCATTTTTGCAGCAATCACGCCTTGAGAATGCCCAAGACTTGCGATTGGCTTGCAAACTTCAAAATTGTACCCAAGATTTGTAAAATCGCTAACAGATGCAAGCTGCGCCAATGTGATTCCTGGAACGCTTATTTGCGCGTCTTGCGTGCGCTCGTTTGCAGATTCTAAAGCGTCGAATACGTTTATGTCTTTTCCTGCGTTTGCTAAAAGCTGCGCATATATGTTGTTTAGAAGTTTTTTGGCGCAATTGTTATACTCGCGAAGCTGAGCGTTTAAGTCTTCATCTTTTTGCGCGTCTTTTAACGCTTGAACCCACGGCGTGGATTGCCCTGCAAAAACTAAAATATGTGGATTTTGTGCAAGCTCATCAAATAAGTATTTTGTCATTTTATTTCCTTTGTTTGTGGGTTTACGTTTTATTTTTAAGATTTATGTTTTGTGTTTTGATTTATTTGTGACTTTGATTATTTGTGACTTTGATTATTTGAACTTGTTGCTAGTCGCGTCCGCGGCTGCTTGCGACTTTTGCGCGGCTGCCAAATCATCTCAAATCACCCTAAAATCACCCTAAAATCACCCTAAAATCACATTGGCTGGTTTCCATGATGCTTCCCCGTTCTCGAAACGCGTTTTTTACTTCTTAAAATCTTCAAAGAATTAGCAATAACATCTCTTGTTTGCTCAGGATCTATCATTGCGTCAATCTGGCCAGTTTCCAGCGAAAGATTCGCGTTTACAGTGGTATTTTCGTAATTCTCAACAAGCTTTTTTCTTAAAGCGTCAACATCTTGACCGCGCTCTTTTGCTTTTTGCAAATCCTTGCGATGAATAATGTTCACAGCTCCTTGAGCGCCCAAAACCGCTATCTGGCTGGTAGGCCAAGCATAGTTAAAGTCTGCGCCCATAGACTTTGAGCCCATTACAATGTATGCTCCACCAAAAGCCTTGCGTAAAATCACGGTAACAAGCGGAACTTGCGCGTTTGCGTATGCGTAAATTACTTTTGCGCCTCTGCGAATAATTCCAGCGTGCTCCTGGTCAGACCCTGGCTTGTATCCAGGAGTGTCTACAAGAGTTACAACAGGAAGATTAAACGCGTCGCACAATCGCACAAATCGCGCTACTTTTTCGGAAGAATTAACGTCTAAAATTCCCGCGTTTACCTTAGGCTGATTTGCCACTATTCCAACAGGATGCCCGTCTATGCAAGCAAAACCAACAACCGCGGATGCAGCATAAAGCTCCTGAACTTGCACAAATTCGCCATAATCTACGATTGCGCGAATAACGTCTAAAACGTCGTACGGCTGGCGATCATTGCTCGGAACAATAGTCGCAAGCTGCTTAGCGGTTTCTCTGTCTGCGCGAGTGGCAGCGTATGCGAATGTTGGCGGATTTTGATTGCAATTTTGCGGCAAATAAGCAAGGATCGTGCGCGCGTAGTCAATGGCGTCCGCCTCGTCTTCGCCCAAATAGTGAGCAACGCCCGAAGTGGAGTTATGCACATATCCACCGCCCAAATCGTCCATGCTAATCGACTCGCCTGTAGCAGCCTTAACAACATCTGGACCAGTTACAAACATGTTGGAATGCTCGCGAGTCATGATTATAAAATCCGTAAGAGCAGGGCAATAAACTGCGCCACCAGCACAAGGTCCTAAAATCAAGGAAATTTGCGGAATTAAACCGCTTGCTTCACAAGTTTTTTTGAAGATTCTGCCATATTGCGTAAGCGCGTTAACGCCTTCTTGAATGCGAGCGCCACCCGAGTCGATTAGCGCAACAACTGGAACCGCAAGCTGCAACGCCATGTCTAGAAGATGGCAAATTTTCTGGCCTTCAGCGCGACCAAGCGTGCCGCCACGAACGGAAAAATCCTGCGCATACACGGCCACTTTTTTGCCGTACACTTCGCCAAAGCCAGTGATTACAGCGCATCCTGCAACATCGTTATTTATGTCTCCGCCGTTAAAGCGGCCGATTTCTTCAAACGTGCCCGTATCAAAAAGCAAATCCAAACGCTCTCTGGCAGTGGATTTTCCCTTTGCATGCTGGCGTTCTAAAGCATTCTGCTCGGCATCTCTAGCAAGGCGAGCCGCGTGTTCTACGGCTGCTTTTCCGCGCTGAGGCTGCGTAGTTTGAGTAGACTGAGTAGACTGCGCATCTTTATTAACTTGCGTATCATCTCTATTAACATCTTTTGCAACTTGCGTATCATCTTTAGTAAGCGCACTCATTTTGCACTACCGCCTTTAGTCACGTCAATTGTTACAAGCTTTTCGCCTGCTTCTACACCATCTCCAGGCCCTACAAAAATGCCCGTAACTACACCAGCTGCAGGTGCATAAACGTAGTTTTCCATTTTCATGGATTCAAGAACAGCAAGTAGGTCGCCTTTAGCTACGCTCTGACCTTCCGCAACATTCACGCGCGTAATCACAGCTTGCATTGGAGCAGAAATCACGCCAGGAGCGTCCTTTGGCATTTCCGACTTGTGAGTATCTCCTCTTAAGCCTCGCCCTCTAAGCGGCTGCGATGCGCGAACCGTGCTTCTAACTCGTGCAGAACCAGTAAGATTGTCTACAATATCTTGCGGAATCGTAAGTTTTACGCGCTTATTATCTACTTCTATTACAAAAGACTCCATTTTAGTTGGCTTATTTTGCGCGTCTTCACCAGACTTATTGGAATCCAAAGAAGCAGGCTGTCCGCCATTTGCAGCTGCAGCAGTGCGATTCAAATACTTGCGCTCAAGCCATTTTGTAGAAATATCAAAATCGTGATCTTGCGCTGTAAAATCAGGGTCGTTAAAAATCTGCTCAAAAAGCTTAGCAGGAGTAGGCACTCCCTCAATGCAAAGCTCCCGAAGCGCGCGCCGTACACGAGCAATTGCCGCGTCGCGATTTTGCGCCGTAACAATAAGCTTGCCCATCATGGAGTCGAATTTTGGAGACACGCTATCTCCAACTTCTACGCCAGAATCCACACGAATTCCAGGACCAGATGGCCACTCTATTTTTGTTAGCGTGCCTGCGCTAGGCGTAAGATTTGTAGCTGGGTCTTCCGAAGTGATTCTAAGCTCAAAACTATGCCCGCGCGAAGGGTGATTTTGCATAAGCTCACCGCCGTCAGCAATCGTAAGCTGTTCGCGCACAAGATCTAGTCCGCTAACTTCCTCACTAACTGTGTGCTCAACTTGCAATCGTGGGTTCACTTCCAAGAAGTAAACTTTGTGTTGAGATGTCACCATATATTCGCACGTGCCCAAACCAACGTAGTCAACAGCTTCAAATAGGTTACGAGAATATCGGTGAAGCTGCGCGTTCTCGTCATCGGTAAGGAATGGCGCTGGTGCTTCCTCAACCAACTTTTGGTTTCGGCGCTGCACCGAGCAGTCGCGCGTGGAATATATGGTGAAGTTTCCATGCAAATCGCGGCCAACCTGCGTTTCCACATGCCTGGCCTTGTCTATAAAACGCTCAATAAAGTACTCGTCAAGGTCGCCGCCTTGCAAAGCGTCGTGGTTCATGTAGAATCCGCGAAGCTCATCATCGTTGTGCACAACGGTTATTCCGCGGCCGCCGCCGCCATCTGTGCGCTTCATCATAACTGGGTAGCCGTGTGTTTGCGCAAAAGTCAACAATTCTCTAATGTCTTTTACAGGCTCCGATATGCCTGGTACGGGCGGCACTTTAGCGCGAGTTGCAACGCGCCGCGCGGTTATTTTATCCCCCAAATCAATAAGCGCTTCTGGCTTCGGGCCAATCCACACAGCGCCAGCATCAATCACCTTTTGCGCAAAACTCGCTACTTCCGATAAAAATCCGTAACCAGGGTGTACAGCATCTGCGCCGCTTTTATGCAAAATGTCTATAATCGCGTCTTCGTTTAAATAAGTGTCTCTGTACGTGTCTCCAGAAAGCGCGTACGCTTCGCTTGCCATCTCAACATACTGCGCTTGGCGGTCGGATGCCGCATAAATAGCTACAGTTTGTATTCCCATCTCTTGAGCAGTGCGAATCACTCTAAGCGCGATTTCGCCGCGATTTGCCACAAGTATTTTTTTGATATTCGTAACCATACGTTACAAGTTATAGGAAATTTGACTTATAGTATCCGTGAATTTGAACAAAACATTATGCGATTTTTTGTAAACTTCTCCAACGCGCGGCTGGTGATTTTTGTCTAATCTTTGATTCAGCAACGAAAAACAATACGAAAGAAGGATATCGTGGCTAATTTTGAATCTAACTCTGGTGCAAACACTGGTGCAGGCTCTAGCGCAGTTGCATCTAAGGCTTTTGATGTTAATCGTTTGGCTGTTCCATTTGCTAAGGCGTTTTTGTTTACTGTTCTTATTAGCGCTGCCACTATGGCTGGCGCATTGCCAATTCCTGGAACTCCTGTTCCTGTAACTTTGCAAACTTTGGTTTTGGCTTTGGCAGGTCTTACTTTGACTTGGCGCCAAGCCGTTAGCTCTGTGCTTATGTACCTTGCGATTGGTGCTGCTGGAATGCCAGTGTTTGCAGGCGGAAAGAGCGGCGTTGTGGCTTTTGCAGGTCCTAGCGTTGGATTCCTTGTTGGATTCGTGTTCGGTGTAGCTGCGATTGCGCTCGTAAAGTCTGCGCTCGAAGGCGTTGTTAATGCCGCTATGCCAGAGGATTCTGTTGCTAAGAAATTTGCACGATTTGGCGCGTATTTTGCAGCATCTGTTGTTGGTTCTCTTGTGATTTACGCATTTGGATTTGTAGGTCAATCGCTTATGATGCACTTGCCTGTTTGGGCAATCGCCGTGGCTTCTACTGGCTTTATTGTGGGCGATATTATTAAAGCTGCAATCGCTAGCGCAGCTTACGCAGGATTGTATGGCGCGTTTAAACGCAATCACAATGCGTGATCGTGAAGCGTGATTATGCGTGATTATGCGTGATTAATCGCAAGCGTAACGCGCTAACTATTCTAAGGCCGCAGTCTCGTCACTGCGGTCTTTTTGTATCAAAAGCAAGCGAAGACGTGAGCGCGGCTAATCCGCGCGAGCGACACGACCTGCCTTTTCCGCTTTTTGTACCAAATTTGACCCGAAAATGGTACAAACTCGGGAAAAAACTTCCGCACTTTGTACCACATTTGACCTAAATCACGTACAAAATGCGGAAATATCGTTCGCGCGGTCAAAGCGCGCAAACATCTCCCGTGTGCACAATCGCAGATTCTCCCGAGTCTTTAAGAATCAAAAGCGAAGTATCATCCTTAATGCTCTGCGCAACGCCTTCTACGCATTCACTGTTATTTAGCTCACTATTAACTTCTGGCGCATACACGCTAACTTTGCGCCCAAGAGTCCAACAAACTGCGCTAACTTCCTTACGCAAGCACAATGCGCTTTGCGCAGGATTTTGCACAAAACTCGCAAGTCTATTGTTTAAGTTTTTCGCTAAACGCTTAGCAATGATATCCCTTAACTCCATAGCGTCTGGAAGATTCGCGTAATGCATTTGCAAAGATGTTGCCTGCTCAATTGGCAGCGACTCTTTAGACACATTAAGATTAAGGCCTATTCCAAAAATCACGCCAATATTTTGTTGCGAAGATTCATGATTTGCAACATAGCTATTATTTGCAAGAGCTGCGATTTCGGTTAAAATTCCGCCTTCTTTGCAATCGCCAATAAAAATATCATTTGGCCATTTGATTTTTATTTCTTGACCAAAATCGCAAATTTTACTTTCGTAATCGCCGACGTCGCAGATTTTGCGCGCGCCAACTTCTTTAAGCGCGTCAATCAGCGCATCTCTTGCGCAAAGCCCTGCAATCATAGGCAGCCATCCGTTGTATTTGTGGTCAATCACAACGCTTTTTGGCAAAATAGCACCATAAGACGCTAGAAAGCTTTGCCCCGATTCACTAACCCACTTGCGACCAAGACGGCCTCTGCCAGCACTTTGATTGTTTGCAATAATCGCACAAACAAGCGGATTCAAAATTGAAGAGCTTTCAAAATCGCAATTAAGAAGCTCTTTTCGCGCAATATTTTGCGTAGAATCAACAGAGTCTAAAAAGATAAAATTCATCGAGAATTAAATCCCTTAAAATCCATAAAATCGCCTAAAAGCCTAAACCTATTTAATAGCTATTTAAACAACAACTATCAAACAATAGGCTCTACCTGGTCAAAGCCAAGCTCCACAGGAGTCTCTCGACCAAAGATAGAAACAAGAACTGTAAGCTTTTGCGTTGTAGGATCTACGTCCGAAACTACAGCAGCCATAGTTGCGAATGGGCCGTCTGTAACTGTAACTTGATCGCCAACCTTGTAGGCAACTTCCACCTTGCGCTTGCGAGCAGCAGCTGGCTTATCCCCAGCCTTCTTCAACGCCTCAGACGCAATCATAGGAGCCATCATATCAATAACTTCCTTGCGGCTAAGAGGCGCTGGATCCTTAGATGGGCCAACAAAACCAGTAACGCCTTCAGTCTCGCGCACAATGCGGCGAGCATTCTCGTCTGGCCACATGCGAATCAGCACATATCCTGGAACGCGCACACGGGTAATAACCTTCTTGCCCTTGTCTGTGTGCTTTTCGACTTCTTCCATTGGAACTTCAATCTGGAAAATCTTATCTTCCAAACCAAAGCTTTGAACGCGAGATTCAACGTTAGTTTTAACGCGCTTCTCGTAGCCAGAGTATGTGTGAAGAACGTACCACTTGCCTTCAAGAGTTCGCAAAGTCTTGGAAAACTCGGCGACTGCGGCGGCGCCAGCGTCTGTAGGATTTACGTCTGCGGAATCTTCAGCAGAATCAGCGCTATTTTCCACTGGCGAATCGCCAGCAACCGTAGATTCAACCTGCTCAGGCGCATCTGCAGCAGAAGCTGCATCTAAATCAGCAAAATTCTCTACAGACTCAACATTTTCGAGATTCAACTCGTCAGTCATATTTGCACACCCTCAAAATTCGTTTAAATCAGCCAAACAGCCACATAACGGACTTGCCTAAACCGAAGTCCATAACAGTGACAAAAACCATCAAGAAAATAACAAAAATAAACACGGAAGCAGACCAAGCAAACAACTCTTTGCCGTGTGGAGCTACGACTTTGCGCGTTTCGTCAATAGTTTGCTTAATGAACATGCCAATACGCATGAACAAATTTGGCTTCTTCTCTTTTGCCTTGGCCATGCTTGAATCCTTCGTTTGAAAATTGTTAACAATAAAACTGGCAGGGACGGCGGGACTCGAACCCACAACCTACGGTTTTGGAGACCGTTGCGCTACCAATTGCGCCACATCCCTAGGTGAACTTGCTAATCATACCTTAAAAAGATTGACTTGGCAAAACCGCCGAATATTCATGATAGCGGAAGGGCAAGATTTAAGGGGTTTTATTATGATTAGCGAGTGTCGCTAAATGCGCGGAAGCTTCCGACTTTAAAGCGCGCTACCGCCTTCAATCCACTGCTTCATGCGCCTCATGCCCTCAGCAAGCTGACTATCCGCCAAAGCGCACGAGAATCGCAAGTAACCAGGCGCGCCAAAAGCCTCGCCAGGAACAGCAGCAACATGCGCTTCGTCAAGAAGCATTTGTGCAAACACAGACGACGTGCCTGGAATCTTAGAATCCTTGCCAAGTGGGCGCTCAAGCAGCGCCTCAACGTTTGCAAACGCGTAGAAAGCTCCGTGCGAAAGAGGGCAAGTTACGCCTTCCATACTGTTTAACGCTTGCACAATCGCCTTGCGACGAGCGTCGAAGGAATCACGCATTTTTGCAACTTCATCTAATGGTCCGCCAACTGCTGCAAGAGCTGCGCGCTGCGAAATATTAGAAACGTTAGACGTCATGTGGCTTTGAAGCTTAACCGCGGCTTTTGCGACCTCAAGCGGCGCAACCATCCATCCAACACGCCAACCTGGCATTGCGTACGTTTTTGCAACGCCATTCAAAACAAGAAGCTGGTCGCGCACTTCTGGCACTTCCACGCCAATGTACGAAGTTTTTACGCCATCGTAATGCAAATGCTCGTAGATTTCGTCGGAAAGCACCCAAATATGGTGTTTTACAGCCCATTCGCCAATCGCGCGAATCGTTTGTGCGCTCCAAATAGCGCCTGTTGGATTAGAAGGCGAAGTTACAATAATCGCACGCGTGCGCGGTGTGCGAGCCGCCTCAATCGCCTCAATATCTGGCTCAAAACCGCGACCCGCTCCAGACATAACAGGCACAGGAACGCCTCCTGCAAGTTTTACTGCCTCTGGGTAGCTTGTCCAATATGGCGCTGGAATTATAACTTCGTCGCCATCGTTTAGCAAAATCTGGCATGCTTCGTAAACAGCCTGTTTGCCGCCATTCGTTACAACAACTTGATTTGGGGAAACATCGTAGCCAGAATCGCGTTTAACTTTGCGCGCAATCGCCTCGCGTAGCTCTAGAAGGCCAGCCGTAGCTGTGTACTTGTAGTTTTTTGGGTCTTTGCATGCTGCGGCTGCGGCTTCAACAATGTATAGCGGCGTTGGAAAATCAGGCTCGCCTGCGCCGAAGCTAATAACGTCGATTCCTGCGGCTTTCATCGCTTTTGCTTTGCCATCTACAGCAAGCGTTGCACTCGGTGCCACTTTGTTAATGCGATTGCTCATAGAGCGCCATTGGGAGTTTGATGTATTTGCTGCGATTTGTTGCGAACCTTCTGCGACTTGCGATTCGTTTTCTGCAATATTTGCTGCGATATTTTCTGCCATACTCTACAGTTTAGCCATTACACGTTATTTCCCGATTTTGTTTCTTTTTCGACCAGAGCTGCTTCATATTTAGCGTTGTAGTAGGGCTGGGTAATTCTACGCTCGCGCGTTACAGCGCGCTCACGCCCTCGCTTGCGTTGAAAGCACACTGTGCTTTCAACTTTGAGCAAGCTCAGCGAATCGAGGTGACTTCTCGCGCGCTATGCAGCTCGAAGTCGTCGATTCGCACAACGCTCCGCCTCTTACGTGTTGTCGGTTGTTGCGGTTGTTCCGATTTGGCTTTGATTTTGTTTTTGGTTTAAGTTTGTTTGTAGGCGTGTGTCATTGGATTATTTTGGTATCGGCTGCCGCTCTTATACTGTTCGACCAAGAATCACCCAGCCCTCTTGCATGCTAGAACTTTTGCGTGGTTTTTATCACCGAGATTCTCGATTTTTCTTCTTCATTCAATGAATCACCATTTCATGCTGAGGTTCATCTCATTCAGGGCGAAAAATCTCGAATCTCTACCTAATTTGGCGAAGCTTTAAGCGCACACGCAAATCGATTAGCAAATAGAAGATTATAAAAGCACAAGATTGTCGCGATGAACCACAGGATGCGCGTATTGCCGCCCCAAAGTGGCCTCTAAATCGTCCGTAGTAAGACCCATTACCTGCGGTATCTCGTCTGAATCGAATGCAACTAGTCCTTTGGCTAAGTGATTGCCATGCTCATCATCAATCCACACTGGGTCGCTCGCACAAAAATCGCCAGTAACCCCTACGATTCCAGCAGCCAACAGGCTTGCTCGCCCTGCGCAAACGGCTGCAGCAGCACCAGAATCTACAATAATCGCACCATGCGGATTAGACGCAAAACCAATCCAAAGTCTTCTAGAAGACGCGCGCGAGTTTAGTGGCGCAAAAACGGTTCCAACCGAATCGCCAGCTAGCGCACTCTCCGCGCTACTCGCACATGTCAAAAGCGTTGGGATTCCAGAAACAGCAGCAATATGCGCCGCATCCATCTTGGTTACCATTCCGCCTGTACCAACGCCCGATCCGCTTTCGCCAACTTTAATATCGTCTAGCGCGCGCGTAACATCTGCAACAAAGCTAATCCGCTTGGCACCTGGCTCGCTGGGCGGAGCAGTATAAAGCGCGTCTACGTCTGTTAAAAGCACCAGCGCATCTGCGCGAACAATGTTTGCAACAAGCGCCGCCAGCCTATCGTTATCTCCAAAACGTATTTCGTTACTAGACAAAGCATCGTTTTCGTTTACGATTGGCACAACGCCTAATTCCAGCAGCCTAAGCATTGTGCGTTGAGCATTGCGGTAGCGCGAAGGACTTATAGTAACGTCTGCCGTTAGCAGCATTTGCCCTACTTTTAGACCATATTTTGCAAATGCTTGCTCGTATTGCGCCATAAGCAAACCCTGACCAACCGAAGCCGTAGCTTGCTGCGTTGGAACGTCTTTTGGCCTAGAATCAAAGCCGAGCAGCCCAAATCCTGCTGCGATTGCGCCAGAAGACACAAGCACAACATGCGCGCCGTTAATTTGCGTGCGACTAATGGCATCTACTAGCGAGCGCAACTTTTGCACATCTAAGTGACCATTTTGCGAAGTTAGCGAGCTAGACCCCACTTTTACGACTATTGTGCGCGCATTGCTAATTGAACGCCGAACCCCGTTTTCGGTAGGCTCAATTGCTTTATTAACCATTATTAATCAATTACTCTCCACGCCCAAATAGGCTCTGCTCATCGTGTTTATCGTCATCTACCGATGGATCTGCCCAATGCCCTTGCTTGCGTTCCGCCATCATAGCGTCTCGCACGGCACTCTTTGCATCCATCATTGTGTGGTAGTCGCGGCGGCGCTCCGCATTAGTGCGCCTTGCGCCACGCGGGTCATTTGCCTCAAGTCGCAAGTCTTTTCCGCGCGCACCAAGGCTTGCGCCATCCAAACCTTCCGCGCCTGCTGCAATGCTTGGATCCCAGTCGAAGCAAACCATGCGGTTTCCGCGGCCAATCCTAATCTCGTCTCCTGGTCGCGCGCCCTTCTTGCGCAACTCGTCTTCTACGCCAAGCTTCGCTAAGCGATCCGCCAAATAGCCCACTGCCTCGTCGTTGTCGAAGTTTGTTTGCACAACCCAACGCTCTGGCTTAGCACCCGTAACAGTAAACCAAAAGTCGCCATTTTTGTCTTCTTCGCGCTCGATTGTAAAGTCGCTAGCACTTCCGCGTCCATCATCTCTGCGGCGTCGTAATGCTGGCTGCTCAAGCGGCTGAATAACAACGCGTTCTTCTTCTCGCGCAGCCTCTTGCTCGGCAAGCTTTTCGCGCATACTAGCCACCATCTTTCCAAGCGCAAAACCAAGCTCTTTCAAGCCTTCGTGAGAAGCAGTAGAAATCTCAAAAACTGGCATGCCCATTTTTTCAAAATCGCTTCGCACAAATTCTGCCAACTCTTTTGCTTCTGGCACATCAATCTTGTTGAGCACAATAATTCGCGGGCGCTCGGGAATTGGAATCGCTCCAAGCGGCAAATCAAGCTTGTTTGCGTATTGCGAAAGCTCATGTTCCAAAGCCTTATAATCGCTGATTGGGTCGCGATTTGGCTCCAGCGTTGCACAGTCGATTACGTGCGCGATTATTTCCGTGCGCTCAATGTGACGCAAAAACTCAAGCCCCAAGCCCTTTCCTTCGGAAGCACCTGGAATCAATCCTGGCACGTCTGCGATTGTGTAGCGGTATTCGCCAAAGCTGACTACACCAAGATTTGGAACAAGAGTTGTAAACGGGTAATCTGCGATTTTTGGCTTTGCAGCGCTGATTGATGCTACAAGACTTGACTTTCCTGCAGAAGGGAATCCAACTAGCGCAACGTCTGCTATCGACTTTAGCTCTAGGATTACGTCTCGCTCTTCGCCAGGCTCGCCAAGCAGCGCAAATCCTGGAGCGCGACGCACCTTGTTTGCAAGAGCTGCGTTTCCAAGGCCGCCAGCACCTCCTGCTGCGACTACGAACGTGTCTCCTACGTGTTGCAAATCCGCCAAAACGTTGCCTGGCTTTTTTTGCGCGCCCGATGCGCCATTCGCCTCAAAAATCACGGTTCCAACTGGCACTGGCAGTATAAGATCTTCTCCCTTGGAGCCGTCTTTTGTATCTCCCAAGCCCATTGTGCCACTTTGCGCTACGCGATGAGGCATAAATCGGTAATCAAGCAAGCTATTTGCATTGCGATCGGCTACGAATATAACGCTTCCGCCATTGCCGCCATTGCCGCCATTTGGCCCTGCAAGTGGCTTGTATTTTTCTCTACGCACGCCTGCGGATCCGTTGCCGCCGTCGCCGCCTTTAACGTGTACTGTTACTCGATCTACAAAATCGCTCATAACTTTTACCTTACTTGATGCTCAATACTCGCCAAATTTGCCTGCGCTTTGACTGAGCTTGAAATTGCATAACGCATTTCAAGCTCCTTCAAAGCGCTGAGCCGCTTAAGCGTAAAGTCCAGTGGACTTTACGCGCGGCGAAGACGTTCGCGCGCTGTAACACGCGAACGTCTTGACCTGCCTTTCCGCATTTTGTACGTAATTTAGGCCAAATTTGGTACAAAAAGCGGAAAACACTTACGCACTTTGTAGCTCAAAACGCCAAAATCAACAACAAAAAGCGTCAATACTCGCCAGATTTGCAAAAACAAAAAAGCCGCACCGAACGGGGTGCGGCTAGAAGATTATTGGTTACTCAGGCGGTAACTACGTCTACAACCTTGCGATCGCGACGAATGCCAAACTTCACATTGCCGTCTACCAAAGCATACAGCGTGTGATCCTTGCCCAAAGCAACGTTCTGTCCTGCATGGAACTTGGTGCCGCGCTGGCGAACAATAATGTTTCCAGCTACAACAGCTTCTCCACCGAACTTCTTAACGCCAAGATATTGCGCCTGTGAGTCGCGACCGTTGCGCGAGCTGGACGCACCCTTCTTATGTGCCATCTTGCTGTCCTTTCAGGTTTATAACACCGTCAATCAGGCGATGGCCGTGATCTTGACGAGAGTCAACTTCTGACGATGACCCTTGCGGCGAGCCACGCCAGTCTTGTTCTTATACTTCATAATGCTAATCTTTGGACCCTTAGCTTCGTCGTTAAGAACTTCTGCCTTAACTGTGATCTTTGCAAGATCCTTAGCGCTTAAGGTCACCTTAGCACCGTCAACAACGAGCGCGACCGGGAATTCCACGGTATCGCCCTTCTTTGCATCGAGACGGTTTACGAGGATGGCGTCTCCAACCTCAACCTTCTCTTGATGGCCACCGGCCTTCACAATCGCGTACATAATTCGTTCCTTAGCTAAATTGAAAGCTTTACTTTTGCCTCGCGCGCAGCATTGAACATGCGGCAAGACACCGACTATCAAAAATACACCTACCCCTGTACTAACGTCAAGAGCTAATCTATAAAGTCGAGCTAAACAGTAGAAACTATTGTACTCAAGCCTTATACTTTGGGCGTTTTTAGTTTTCTGATTCGTCTGTTTTTTCTTGTGACTCGTCTTTTTCTTGCGACTCGTCTGTTGCTTCTTGCGATTCAACGGTTGCTTGCGACTCTTCCGCTGGCTTATCTACTGGCTCATCTACTGAAAAATCGCGAGCATCCGCAACATCCGCAGAATCCTCACTAATCGCATCATCCGCAACATTCGCAGAATCATCGCTATCCGCAGAATCCGCATCATCCTTACCGCCGTCCAAACTTCTGCGCAAAGACTCCTCAAAGAACGCCGAAGACGCAGCCGCAGCCGCAATCTTCGCCAACTTAGCGCGAACATCTGCACTAGACTCCTGCTTAACTGTAGGCGCAGTGTCTGCAATGCTTCCGTGGCCGTGCTTATTGGTCTTAATAAACGGATCTCCGCCCTTAAGCGCGTACGGATCGGCGTATTCCGAAGACACAGTCGGCTCGTCGTGAAGAATAAACCCGCGGCCTTTGCACGTTGGGCACTCCTCCGAAAACGCTTCAACAAGCCCCTGCCCAACACGCTTACGCGTCATTTGCACAAGACCAAGAGAGGTAACCTCCGCAACCTGATGCTTTGTGCGGTCTCGCGCAAGACACTCAACAAGCCTACGCAAAACAAGATCACGGTTTGCCGGCATAACCATGTCTACGTAGTCGATCATAACCATGCCGCCAATATCGCGAAGTCGCAGCTGGCGCGCAATCTCTTCGGAAGCTTCCAAATTGCAACGAGTCACAGTCTCTTCCAAAGACTTTCCGCGGCCAATAAAACGACCCGTGTTCACATCAATAGTTGTCATTGCTTCCGTTCGGTCAATAACAATCGACCCGCCTGCAGGAAGATAAACCTGGCGCTCCATGCCTTTTCTAAGCTGGCTGTCGATTTGCCACTTGTCAAACACGTCTTTACCTTCATGCTCTGCAGGATCCCAGTACTCAATCTTGCTTTGCAAATCAGGCGCCATCATCTCCAAGTATTCGCAAATGCGGTCGTACGCGCCCTTGCCTTCCACAATCATCTTTTGGAAGTCGTCGTTAAAAATGTCTCGAACAACACGAATCGCCACGTCTGGCTCTCCTTGCAACAGCTTTGGACGCTTTCCGTGCAAGAATTCCTGGCGCTTTGCCTCTATGCGATCCCACTGTTTTACAAGCGACTCAAGGTCTTTTTCAATCGCATCTTCACTAGCACCATCGGCAGCAGTTCTAATGATTATGCCCATGTCTTTAGGCGCGATTTTGCTTACGATTGCGCGAAGTCGGCTTCGCTCGCGGTCGGATAGCTTGCGACTTACACCCGTCATCGCTCCAGACGGCACCAGCACCAAGAACCTTCCAGCAAGCGTTACTTGCGATGTTAGTCGCGCACCCTTATGGCCTATAGGATCCTTAGTAACTTGCACTAAAACAGGGTCTCCCGCCTTAAACGCAAGCTCCATTCTTCGCGGCTGACCTTCTAGCCTGGTTGTATCCCAGTTGACTTCGCCAGCGTAAAGCACGCCGTTTCTAGCTTGACCAATGTCTACGAACGCAGCCTCCATGCTTGGCAGCACGTTTTGCACGCGGCCAAGGTAAATGTTCCCAACGGTTGCAACTTCTTGAATGTCGGAAACGTAATGCTCTACAAGAATGTTGTCTTCGATTACAGATATTTGCGTGTGACGATCGCGCTCGCGCACAACCATAAGTCTGTCAACGTTTTCTCGCCTTGCCAAAAAGTCTTGCTCCATAAGCAAGTTCTGGCGGTTGCGCTCTCTGCGATTATCGCGGCGGCGCTGCTTTTTGGCTTCCAGCCTTGTGGAGCCTTCAATATCTGTGATTTCGTCAATATATTGCTGTTTTCTAGACCTTCGACTTTGCGAATCCGTCTCTGCAGAGTCAAATCGCGATTCACTAGCGCTTGAGTCATCTGCAATCTTGGATCTGCGACGCCTGCGCCTACGCGTGTAAACTTCTTCGTCTTGAGATCGCAATTCTTCTGGGTCTGGAATCAAATCGCGGTCTTCTTGAGAAACCTCAATTTCGTCTACGCTGTACTTGCTAGACGTTGAATTAAAGGAAGAAGATTCTTCGGATTCGGCAGATTTATTGGCATTATCTGCTCTATCTGCCCTATCTACTCTAGAGGAGCGCCTGCGACGCCTGCGCCTTGTTACAACGCCATCCTCGTCGTCTTGCAAATCGGATTCTTTTGCGTAGACTTCATTTGAATCTGCGTTATCTGCGCTATAAGCATCTTCAACGCTATCAAAGTTATCAACGCGATTTCGAGCAAAATCTCCGCTAAAATCATCCTCAAAATCGCTATAGTCAAGTCTTCTAGAGGTTTTCCCAGCTTTACGATTTTCTATTGGTGCATAAGTTATATCGTCGTATTCAAGGTCTTCTTCGATTTGCTCAACCTCGGCAGCAGCTCTGCGCTCTGCAGCGTTAAGTCTGCGATTTTTGCGCGATTTTCGGGCGTTTTGGCTTCCATACTCGCCGCGCTCACTTGCTTGCGATTCATCTTGATTCGCATTTTTATCTCGCTCAATTTGCGCGTTTTTCTCGTCTCGATTTGCTCTAGAACGCACGCGAATCAATTGCGTATCGTCGTCTTGCAAATCATAATTATCGTCAAAAGTTTCGCGGCCGCTTTTAGCTTTGGCATAAGACTTATTCGAGCGAGTTTTACGCGATTTTTTAGAATTGCGATTTGTGTCTTCACTAAAATCGTCGTTGTTTTCAAGTGATTCGTTAAAGTCTAAACTGTTGTCTGTTGACTTGCGATTATTGCGTGACTCTCGGCTATTTCGCCTACTCTCGTCTTTGCTGCGCGAATCACGCGAATCACGCGAATCACGACGGCTGCGCGAATCGCGCTTACTACTGCTTGAATCTTCGTAATCCGAATCCGTCTCGCGGCTTTCAGCAGAATGCTCGCGTTGAGGCAAAACTGGCTCTTGGAATAAAAGCGATGTTATTGGGCGTAAATGTGCTTGAGATTGCTGCTGTGCATAAGAACTATCTGCCGCAGAATCCGCAACAAAAGGAGCAGAATCCGCCGCCGCTACGCCATTGCGCAAATCCTGATTATCTCCGCCTTCAACGTGCAACTTCATCGATTCGCCAGCAGCACCTGCAACCCTAACTACACGCCTTCCAGCGCGCCTGCGACGAACTCCATTAGCAGCATCTTTAGCGCCAGAAACAACATTAACAACGCCGCCAACTCTAGCGGAAGTAGCATTAGGATTTACGCTAACATTAGCACCAGCATTCTCGCTAGCACTAGAATTAGCATTTTCATTTTTATCTTTTTTATTATCGTCTGCTTCAAATCCGTTGAAGCTTTCTCGCGTTACTCTGGGCACAATGCTCCTAGCGAAACGCTGCAATCGTCTCGCGCTCTTAGCCTGGAATGGGCACGCTTGTGCGAGCCACCCCTCGGGCTGTTAATAAAGTCTAGCTGCGCGACAGCGGACACCTGCCTCGATTAAAAATCATGCGATAAAACGCGCGAGGGGATCGACGCCGTCGAATGCTTTGGCGGCTTGCAGCGCCACCGTTCTCTAGTATGCCATATTGCAACGTCAAACAACATACGCGTGCGAATCGTTGCACTGCTAATCGTTGCGCTGCAAATCATCGCGTATGCGCGGAGCCACACATTACCTCAATTGCAAAATCAGCGCTAGAATCGTTTACATGGGTTTAATCAGCGCTATGCAAGGCTTTTGCGTAATCGGTATCGTGATTGCCGCTGGCTACGTAACTGCACGTCTTCGCATCGGCGGATCGCAAGCACAAATGGTGCTTAATCGCGTAAGCTTTTTTGTTTCTAGTCCTTGTTTAATGTTTGCAATCCTCGCAAAAGAGCCAATTTTTGAGATTTTCCACTCGTCAATTTTTGTTGCGTTTTTCTCCGCAATGATTGTTGGCGTTGCGTTTATTCTGCTTAATCGCCTGTTTTTCCACCTTCCTGCGGCAGATTGCACAATTGGCGCGCTTAACTCGCTTTACTTAAACTCAAACAACATTGGCTTGCCCGTTGCAACCTATATTCTTGGAAATCCCGCGCTTGTAGCCCCGATTTTAGTTATGCAACAAGCTGTTTTTACGCCTGTTGGACTAACGGTTTTAGACGTTACAACCACTGGAAAGTGCTCGCTTAAGCGCATTGCTCAGCAGCCACTTAAGCAGCCGCTTTTAATCGGATCGCTTGGAGGAATTATTATTTCGGCAATTTCTGCAAAAGTTGGCTATTTCCCTGTTCCGAATTTTCTTTATGACCCGATTAAGATGATTGGCGATTCCGCGGTTCCTATGATTTTAATGGCGTTTGGCATGTCGCTTTACGGCAGTAAGCCTCTGCAAAAAGATTCTAACCGAGCTGCGATTGCTACAGTTGCGATTCTAAAAAACTTGATTATGCCAATTGTTGCGTTTTTACTGGCTTATTTTGTTATGGGGTTTCGAGGCGCCACTCTTTACGCATGCGTTGTGCTGGCGGCTCTTCCGACTGGCCAAAACGTATACAATTACGCTGCAAGATACAATGTTGGCTTGAGTTTTGCGCGCGACGGAATCCTGTTTTCTACCACTACAAGTCCGATTTTTATTGCGCTAATCGCAGCAGTTTTAGGGTGACTAATCCGCGCGCAATCGTAGCATTTTGCAATAACAACACTTTGCAATCATCTTGCTTTTTGAGCAAGAAGCAGTTTGCACGCTTCTCGCACAACATCCCCAACTTTCACACCCTGCTTATCGGCAGAAGCTTTTAGAGCCTCCGCATCTTCAGCAGATATGCGGAAAGTTATAGGTAGCATAGCTTCTTTATAAATAGGCGGTCTACCAAGCGGCTTTTTAATATGCAAATTACCAGCTTTTCCATGATATATGCCTTTTTCAGCATCACTTTCCCATTTATAAAGCATTTCATCGGTAACGTCAACGCCACCTTCACCACGAAAATTAGCCATAATCACTCCTAATATCTCTTAACTATATCCTACTTATCTTCTACCAAAAATTTGTCTAATTTCTTCTTGGCTAAATCCCATTTCAGCAAGAAACTTTTTAGTTGCAGGCGCTACGTGAAAAATAATCCATTCCCCATCTTCACCTTTATAAGCAATAAGTTCCGTAATAACACCACGCGAATCCCAAGCAAGTGAAAGCATCTGACTGGGCTCATACTCGCCTTGTCTGGGAAGCTCTCTACATGATGAGTTCCACATATTTATTACTTCAGTTTCATCGAGCCAGGGTCTTTTACGAATGACTCTAGTATGTACTAAAACCTTCATAAATATTATCTCCCACTCCTAATATTTCGTATACGAAATGTTATCACATTGCGCCAGAAATTATCAAAATATGCTAATCAAACTAATCAAAGCATGCATCAGCGCATAAGTATAATTCTACAAAGCAAGATCATTTTCCGCATTTTGTAGCTCAAAACCGCAAAATCAACAGCAAAAAGCGGAAAGGCAGGTCCTGTCGTTCGCGCGGTCTAAGCGCGCTCTATTCCTCACGGCTATTAGTAGCCGTTCGGCTGATTTGGCACATAAAGTCCACTGGACTTTATGTTTAAGCCAAATCACGCTTTGAAGGAGCTTGAAATGCGTTATGCAATTTCAAGCTCAGTCAAAGCGCGCAGCAGAAGCACTGCTTCTGCCTTTAAGCGGCTCAGCGCTCCGAATTGCCTTTTCGCGCTACGCTTCTCAAGCTAAAAGGCAGGTCGGAGCGCACAAAAACAAGGTAAATATCAGTATTAAGCGCAGAATTAAAAAGTGATTAAACTCAATTTTTTAGCACGGAATCCAAACTCTTTATTCCAGAATTATTCAAATTCTCAAGAGATAAAATCTGTGTTCGCGCCAAATTTCTAAGTTCAACCATTCGATCCGCCTGTGGCAAACCCTTAGAAATCAAAACAGCATTATAGCTTTCCATATTCGCCAATACCAGAAGTTCATTAATACTCGCCTCGTCTCGAATGTTGCCTTTTGACTTAGGATTTGCATCTCTCCATTGTTTAGCAGTCTTATTAAACAGTGCAACATTTAACAAATCTGCTTCATTTGCATACTTATACATCAACTGCTCAGGAGTCAAATCCTTCAACAAATATTCTTTAATAGCATCCGTATGAATCTTGTAATTAATCTTCGAAATCTCACGGTTCAAATTCCAATTCAGAGAAAGCCTTGAGTTCTCATCAGATTTAAGTCTTTGATAATCTTTGATAATATATAGTTCAAATTCTGCTGAAATCCAAGCTGCAAACTTAAATGCTATATCTTTATGAGCATAAGTTCCACCACCTCTACCGGATTTTACAAGTAAACCTATTGCATTCGTGATTTCTGACCATTTTTTAGGAGATAGCGTAAAAGCATTGCTACCAGCTTCTTTCAAAAACCCCTCGAATTCGATGGGTTTAAAATTCGGATTGTTTAGTCTCTCCCATATGCCTAAATACTCTATTGTACTGTAATTTCTCATCCAGTTTGCAACAACCACATTAGGCTCTTCTTTGTTTTTATATCTCGCAATATCGGTTAAACTAACGTAATCATTCCTAAAATCTTCCGTATAAACCTGAATTGCAAAGCCTTTTGCTGTAATAGTATCTTTTTTAATATTTGACGCATTAGACATAATTGCCCCCTAATTTTTACGCAAATTTACGCAATTAATTGCTTTATTTGATTTGTTTACTTTATTTCTATGCGCTTAACACAAAACCCATGAATCACAAGCAAAATTACAAAAATCAAGCACAAACCACAAAACATCTAACAACTAGCAGAAAACTAGCATGCATCAGCGCATAAATACGATTTTATAAGATTTCATAGATAAGAATCAACAAACTCGGATTATGATACAAACACACTACACAAACACACAAAACCGTAGTGCGATTGTACTGAATTTTGGCGTTTTTTAATACAAACGCACTACAAGGCAGGTCATCGTTCGCGCAGGTTAGCTGCGCTCACGTCTTCGCCGCACGTAAAGTCCACTGGACTTTACGTTTGAGCGGCTCAGCGAATCGAGGTGATTTCTCGCGCATTATGCAGCTCGAAATCGTCGATTCGCGCTACGCTCTAAGAGGAAAGGCAGGTCGTCGCGCAGCTAGCGAGTCGATGCTAGAGAATCAAGGCGAGCGCGGAAAGACGGCCAATCCGTGCGCATTGCCGTAAGCAGCTTTAGCTTCGGAACATCGTCAATCGGCACCCACTTGATTTCCATGCTCTCGTCGTCGTGCGCGCACGGATTCACGCTATGCCCTGGCTTTTCAAACGCAAAAACCGTTGTATAACGCCAATTCCCGTGATTTTCGCAATACGCTCCAACAACATCAATGTCTTGAGACGTTATGTTCGCTTCTTCAAACGACTCGCGCAACGCGCCCTCAATCGCAGTTTCGCCATCAGATATTGCGCCGCCAGGAATCCCCCACGTGCCACCTTCCGCGCTCCAAAGCGCGCGATGTTGCATAACAACGTGAGTCACGCGCCCAGTGGCATCGTCTCGCCTAGCGAGCAACACGCCAGCAGCGCCATTATGACCCCAATGCTTGCGACCACAATCGCACATAACCCATCCATCTCCTGGCTGATGCACGTTTTCTTTAGGCACTTCTTTGCAAGCTGGATCGTCTTTAATCGCCTCGCCCTCTAACTTGCGACTATTCCACAAATCTGGCCAAGCGTACCCAAGATCGCAAACCATCTGCCTTAGCAGCGGCAAGCTGATTCCAAGAACTCCATGCGGATCGCCCTGAATTCCCTCAATAAACGCACCACCAAAGCCTTCTAGCGTAAAGGATCCTGCCACTTCCAGCGGCTCGCCAGTTTCTACGTACGCGCGGATCTCCTCATCGCTCATATGTGCAAAAGTCACGCTTGCGCGACTCACTTTGCACACGGTTTTGCCACTTTTCGCGTCGATTAAGCAATGGCCAGTAAACAATTCTCCAGTTTTTCCGCTCATTTGCTTAATCCGCTCAAATGCCACTTCAGGAGTATGCGGCTTGCCGTAGCATTCGCCGTCTAGCAAAAACATGGAGTCGCAGCCAACAATAAGCACGCTGTTGGAATCAGAAGAAGACTTATTCGCGTGCGCAAAATCGTGAATATCAAAAGTCTTGGTAGGCACTTTTACGCCAGAAAAATCGCGAGTTTGCGCGGTATCTACGTTATGCGTTACGTCTGATTGCGAATCACTTGCTAAAGCGTTACTACCAGTTGCAGAAGATTCAGATTCAGAAGATTCAGATTCTGCATTCTCATCCTCAGCCTCCAGCGGATACCCTACAACCAAATCGCCACTAGCCAAAGCCGCAGCACTAGCCACAAGCTTCCACGACTCATACACTGCCAAAGCCTTTGCACGCGCCAAAATCGAAACGCGCTCCTCGGCGCTCATCTGCTCCACGCTAGCGCCTCGCTCATTTGCAGCATTACGCAAAGCCGCTGGCTCATCTACCTCGCTCACGTGAATCACAGGAACCACGCCTGCAGCAGCCAGCACCGCTCTTCTTGCAGGAGACTGAGAAGCCAAAATCAATGAAACTTTCATATTCCCTCTTTTTGCGATTTCACTCATAACTTCACTAATAACTTCACTTACAACTTCACACAAATTATTCGCGAGTTATTGCAACGCCAATAGAATCAACATGCACGTGCAAAATTTTCCAATCGCAGCCACTTAAAAGTGGCTTTGCAATTTTTTCTATTTTTTCGTTTATATTAGTGGCGTTATTTGCCTCTTCGGCTGCTTGCGACTTTTCCTCGTAGAATACCGCCGCGCAAGATCCAGCTCCCGAAATCGCAGCCGCAAACCCCTTGTCTCGCAAAGCTTTTACTAAATCCCAAGTTGGTTGCATAAGACTTGCTCGGTATGTCTGGTGAATAGCATCTTGAGTAGCTGTAAAAAGCAAATCGTTTCTGGAAAGAGTTGTTTTTGCGCAAGAATCGCAAGAATCCGCAGAGTTGGCAGAATCCGCAGAATCGGCAGAATTGCAATAATTAGCAAACGCGCTAAAATCACCAAAATCACCAAACGCAATCGGCAATAAGCAAGCGCGCGAAACATTAAACACAGCATCTGCGTACGGCACTTTTTCTGGAAGAGCTTGACGAGCCATTTGCGTTGAAAGAGTAAAGTTCGGCACAAAAATCGTTGCGCGAATTTGCTTAGAAACGCCGTATCGAACTGTGTGGAACTCATCGCCATTCTTCCAGCTGGTTGTTAATCCGCCAAAAACTGCTGGAGCAACATTATCTGGGTGGCCTTCAATCGAAGATGCAAGCTCAAAAATAGCTTGCTTATTAAGATCTCCATTATGCGCAAAAGCCCAAGCTGCAGCCACGCCCGAAACAATCGCACTGGCAGAAGACCCCATTCCGCGCGCTTGCGGAATGCGATTATGCGCTTCTAGAGTAAATCGCAAACGCGGCAAGCCAAACGCTTCGCACGCTTTGCGAAACGCGCGAACAACAAGATGCGTCTCGTCTTTTGGCAACGTATCTTCGCCTTCGCCATGAATAATCACGCGAACATCTTGCGAATCATCAAGCGAATCATCAAGCGTAAAAACTAGCGAATCCGAATAATCAAGCGCAATTCCTGCAACGTCAAATCCAGACCCAAGATTTGCGCTTGTTGCTGGCACGCAAACTGACACACTATTGCATACTGGTTTCATTTCGCACCTTTTCCACTCGAGCAGCCTACTAAATTACTTAATTACTTAACTATTTAATAATTACTTAATTACTTAACTATTCGATTACTAAATTATTCGATTACTAAATTATTCAATAATTCGCAATGCAAGAGGCTTTGCACACACAGCATCCACCTTTTGCAAATCCGCAAGAATTGCACTCAAATCCGCCTCTGTGCAATCTTTTACAAGCACGCGCAAATCGCCAGGGCCGCCGATTCCGCAAGCTGGGCAATCGCCTTCGCCATCGTATTGAGTTTGGCAAAGCATAGGCAATCGCTCCGCGTTAACTCCGTGCTCCGCAAACACGTCCATCACTTCACTGCAAAGAGCCAGCGAAGTATCTTCCATATTGCATCGCACAACAAAATCCGCACGAATCGAGCGCGTGGAAGCCAAAGATTTGGCGTTATACATTGGCACGCTAGCATCGTTGCAGCCGCGCACTATGTTTCTAGCAACTCCAACAATATCTCCAACAACCGCGCTTGCTGTTGGCGCGCCGCCAGCGCCGCGGCCGTAGAACATAAGATCATCCGCCGCTTGCGCTTTAACAAAAACGGCGTTAAAACTGCCATGAACGGAAGCCAGCGGATGCTCTTTGCTAACCAACGCTGGGTAAACGCTTGCGCTCACTGCGCCACGCGTGTCGCTTGCAACCGCCGCAAGCAACTTAATCACACGATTTTGCGCACTTGCTGCCGCAATATCTTCAGCCGTAATCGCGCTAATTCCTTCAACACTAACGTCATCAATGCTTATTGGCATTTGGAATGCAAGCGTTGCCAAAATCGCAGCCTTGTTTGCTGCATCAAATCCTTCAACGTCTCCTGTAGGATCCGCCTCCGCATATCCCTTTTCTTGAGCTGCGCGCAAAGCCGAGTCAAAATCAAGCCCGCGAACCGTCATCTCGTCAAGAATGTAGTTTGTAGTTCCGTTTACGATTCCAAAAATTTGCGTGATTTTGTAGCCCACAAGCGACTCTCTAAGTGGACGCAAAATCGGGATTGCTCCTGCAACAGACGCCTCGAAGCTTAAATCCACTCCGTTTTTTTGCGCGCACTCGTAGAGTTCTGGGCCAAACTTTGCAAGCAACGCTTTGTTTGCTGTTACAACCGATTTTCCGCATTCTAGCGCAGTTTTTACAAATGTGTGCGCTGGCTCTAAGCCGCCAATTAGCTCAACAATTATGTCTATATCTTCGCGTTTACAAATCGCTCCTGCGTCTGCGCTTAAAAGATCTTTGGCAATCCATGGCGCGTCCACTTCTTCTGGATGCAAGCACGCAACTGCCGCAAGCTCTAGCGGAGCGCCGATTCTCGCCGATAAGTCAGCGTTTTCTTCCACTATTAGACGCGCTGTTTGCGATCCTACTGTTCCAGCGCCTAAAAGACCCACGCGGATTGGATCTGCGGCAAAGCAATCGTCATTTGCACATTGAGCGCTTTCTAAATTGTTTTGGTCTAACATAGACGCCTCCTAACTTAAATCAAATATCAATTAAATCAATTCAATTTGTACGAACAGATTCAGCTTGCACAAACAGATTCACCCTACACAAACAGCATAAGCAAATTTAGCAAAACGGACGCAATCAAGAATCCCATAACGCCAACGGTTCCGTAAAGTGCTTTTGTTCCAGCGCTCCCACGAATCTCTAGCGGCGAATCGTAGAATTCAAGATACCTCTTGCGACGAGCAAGTAGCACAATTCCAAACACAAACATAACAATCATAAACATTGCATAAAGGCCTATAAACATAAATCCAGGAGCCAAATCCGCAATCTCTTGAGTGTTCAAGTTTTCAACCTTAATAAGATCTCCATTTGAATCCATCATGTTGTTTGAAATCCACATTGCTATAACGCTGCCTTGGAAGTTTACAATCATGTGCAAAAACACGCTGTATCTAAGCTGCGATGTACGAACGTACATGTATCCAAACACAAGACCAAGCCCAAAAGCGTAGAAGAATTGGAACATATTCATGTGGAAAAGCGCAAACGCCAATGCAGAGAACACAATCGCGCGCTTTTCGCCATACACGCGCAACCTGTCTATAATTTGCTTTCTAAACAGCCATTCTTCCACAACTGGAGCTAAAAATACCACAAAAAGCAGCGTTTCCCACACGTTTCCACCTGCTACAATATCTGCAATTCTGTTCTCGGCTTTTCCACCAGAAATAAGCGCAGAAGCCACAAGCCCAATGTAACTTCCTGCATACATTATTGGCACACTAACAGCAAAGAATCCGCCAAATTGGCGCAAAGACATAGTAAACTTGCGAGTTTCTACCGCTGGTGTACGCCTTAGAACAAGCATTGCAAGCGGCAACGCTATTAGGTATTGCGCAACATCCGAAGAGACAAATGAGCTTAGCGAAGGTGTTAAAACACCTTTTGGAACAAAAATGCTAATCAACTCGCCAATTAAAAGCGTTGCAAGAATCCACGTAAATAGGAACACGCACAGCGACACTCCTACAGATCCTTGACGTCTGCGCGCAATCGTGTACGCGTCTGGATGCTGTTTGTTTGCAAGCTTACGCTGTTTACGCATTTTTACCTCCGACTAGTCTAAAATCACGCCTTCAATAAGCTTTGTGATTAAATCGCTGTAGCTTATTCCTGTTGCTTCCCAAGCTTTTGGATACATGGAAATTGGCGTAAAACCAGGCATTGTGTTGATCTCGTTAAGGATTACGCGGCCGTCTTTAGTTACAAAAGAGTCCACACGACTTAGCCCTCTTCCATCTGCCGCTTTGAACGCTGCGAGCGCAGTTTTTCGCACGCGTTGCAAAGTCTCTTCTGGCAAATCCGCTGGAACTTCAACGTGCGAAGCCGCAGAATCCATGTATTTGCTGTCAAAATCGTAGAACTGGTCTTCGCCAGCCTGGCGCTTGTCGAGCACAACCTCTCCAGGCCAGCTGGCTTTTGGCTCTTCTCCATCACGCGCTGCAAGAACAGCGCACTCAATCTCGCGCGCATCAATTCCCTGCTCTACCAATACTCGCCAATCGTGCTTTGAGGCCTCATAAACGGCATCTGCTAAGGCCTTAGCATCGCGCGTTTCTATTTTTGTAACTCCAAAACTAGACCCTGCACGGCTTGGCTTTACAAAAAGCGGATACTCTAGTTTTGCTTCTTCAACTTGCTCAAGAATTTCGTTTGCGTACGCATTAAAGTGATTCGTTGAATCGCTTGCAAACTTGCGTGCATCCAGCGCAATCCCAGGAGCCACAGCAATTCCCGCCGCCTTAAAAAGCTGCTTTGCGTAGTATTTATCCATGCACGCAGCTGAGGCCAAAACTCCGCAACCAACGTACGGAACTTGCATCATTTCTAGCAAGCCTTGCAAAGTGCCGTCTTCGCCATTCGGGCCGTGAAGAACTGGAAAAACTGCGTCAATATGCCCCAGGCCTGTAAGCGTGCCATCCGCTTCTCGCACCAAAAATCCGTCTGCGCCCTTTGCTGGGTCTAGCACAACATCGCGCGTTTGCGCGGTTTTTGTGATTACTGGCAGCTCGCCTTGTTCCATACGGAAGTTTCGCGGATCTTCGCCGCCAACAATCCACTCGCCTTGCTTTGTGATTGCAATGCGTACAATATCGAATCGACTTTCGTCTACAGCACTGAGCACTCCAGCAGCCGATATGCAAGAAATCGAATGTTCGTCTGCTTTACCGCCATACAAGAACACTACACGCTTTTTCGTCATTTTTTTCCTCTATATATTTTGAATTATTTTAGCTATCTTAGATTATTTTAGTTATTTTTGATTATTTTGGATTATTATTTTTGCCTACGATTAACGCGACCACGACTAACGCACTTACGATTTGCATGCTTACGATTTACGCGCGGCTTTCGCAACTGCTACTTTCGCGCTTCACTACTCCTCGCAAACATCGTTATCAAAAAGCATTGCAAGCATCTCTTGGCACGAGATTCCTTCTTCTAACACGCGAGCCATTGCGCTTGCAAGCGGAGTTTCAACTCCCAAACGCTTTCCCATTGCTACAACAGCGCTAGTAGTCGGCACGCCTTCCGCAACGCCATTGCTTACGGCAGTTGCTTCTTCAACGCTCATGCCTTTTCCAAGATTTGCTCCAAAAGTGTAGTTGCGGCTTAGAGGAGATCCGCAAGTTGCCACTAAATCGCCAAAGCCTGCAAGTCCTGCAAAAGTGCGAGAATCCGCGCCTTCCGCAACGCCCAATGCCGTCAACTCTGCAAGACCGCGCGTTTCAATCATCGCTGCAGTATTTTCGCCAAAGCCCGCTCCTCTAGCCATGCCAACTGCAAGCGCAACCACGTTTTTAAGCGATCCGCACATTTCTACGCCAATCACATCTGTGGAAACAAACGCCTTAAAATAGCTGTTTGAGCAAGCTTTTGCAACCACTTCGGCATTTGCGCGATTCTCGCACGCAACTACCGCCGCCGCATGCTGCCTTAGCGCCACTTCTTTGCTTAAGTTTGGCCCAGATAGCGCTGCAAAACGGTTACGTGGCAAGTTCAAAGCTTCGCACACAACTTCGTCCATGCGCTTGCCTGTTGTGCGCTCAATGCCTTTCATAAGCGAAACAACAATCGCATTTTGCGGAATTTTGCCAGCAAATTCTTCGAGTGCAACGCGCGCAAACTGCGCTGCAATCGCCACTACTACAATGTCTGCGTTTGCTACAGCTTCTGCGCGATCCCCCGTAGCAGTCATGTTTTCTGGCAAACGCTCTACGATTGGCAGCCTAACTTCGTTGCGGTGATTATCTCGAATGCCTTCCACAATTTGCGGCTCTATTGCCCACATTGTCACTTGATTTCCCGCGTCTGCAAGCACCTGCCCAAACGCCGTACCCCAAGCTCCAGCACCCAACACCGTAACGTTCATGTTTACGCCTAGCCTTTCGGTTTATAAGTTTGTAAACCACTTTGGCTTTAAGCCATTTGTAGCGATTTACAACTAGTCAAGCTATAGTCAACTTAGTCAACTCGTAGCAAACTTAGTTAGCTTATAGTCAACTTAGTCAACTTTTAATCACACTATTACACAATTCTACACAGTGCGCTTTACGGGCATTTTGTGAAGACTTTATTAGTGACTTATTGGTGACTTGCTTACGATTTTCTAATAACTTATCACTGATTTATCAACGATTTACTTACGACTTGTCAACGATTTATCAACGACTTATCGCTTATCGAATCGCAAATTTACAATCGCTATTCTTTGACTCTTTTCATAAGCTTGTAGTCGAAGTATCCTTCTGGCGATTTTTCGCCGCGAATCTCTTCCATAATTTCCGTCATGCGCACGCGTACGCGACGAGCTAATTCGGCAGCAGACTCCATAGGCGGCAAATCGCCCCAATGCTCCATATCTTTTAGAAGATCCGAATAGTCAAGACGCGCATCGTAGCACATTACAACGTTCTTCCTTGGCCACGGCCACCAATGATTAATGCTTGCAGCACCCCATGTAACAGCGCAAAATAGCGGAATTTGATGCCCCAGCCTGCGCGATGCTTCGAGTGCAATAACTCCGATTCCTGGCTTCATGCTCATAGGCCATTTTTGAGGGTCGCGCGTAACTGTTCCTTCTGGCCATACGCTAAGCGGCCTGCCGTTTGTAAGGATTTTAATCGATTCTTCTTCGATTTCGCGCGCTTTTCCGCTTCTGCGTGGAACTGGTTGCATGCCAACAAGCTGGAACCATTTTCCTAAGATTGGCCAATGCGCAAGTTCTGCTTTTGCCATGTATCGCGGACGGCGACCTTGGTGGAATAGAGACGTCATTGGCACAAAAACGTCGAACATTGTAACGTGCGTGCAAGCGGTTATAAACACGCCTTCTTCTGGCACATTCTCTAATCCCCATGCGCGCACTTTGCAACGAGACCTAAGCACTCTAGACGTTCCTTCGAGCAGGCGCTCAGTTGCTTTTGGATTTTGCGCGTTGATTTCTGCTGCGTTTGGCGTACGCGCGCCAGTTGGGTAGTAATAAGTAGGATCAACTAACTTGTGTGCGCGCGCTAAGCGTTCTACTTGCTCATCGCTGAGCGGCTTAACTGCGCTTCTAGGCGAAGGTTTTCCTTTAGATACCATAAGTCTATTGTGCCGCAAAGTATAAACCGCAAAATCTTCCATAAGCACACTACATGATTACGCCAGGCGCTGTAGAGATTCGAGATTTTTCGCAGCGGATGAAGCGAACCTCAGCATCTTTGATGGTGATTCGCTGAAGCAGCAAGAAAAATCGAGAATCTCGGTGATAAAAGCCACGCAAAAGTCCTAGATATCCAGAAGGTTTGATGTATTTCTCTACGAGCAATAAATAGCGCCGTACTAAAACCTAAAACCTTAGAATATTAACGTTCATAAACCATCCGTAAAAGTGCGCGTCACTTGCGAGGAGAGAAATACTCAAACCTCGCGCAACAGCAAATAGAGAAAATCGCTCGCGCGGATTAGCCGCGCTCACGTCTTCGCCGCGCAGAAGCAATGCTTCTGCCTTGAGCGGCTCAGCGCTTTGAAGGAGCTTGAAATGCATTATGCAATTTCAAGCTCAGTCAAATCGTGCAACGACTGAGCGTAGTTTCGGCACAATTCTCGCTATCAACCCGTGTTTAGGCGAGCACACCCACGCTAGAACAAACATAAAAGTGGCAACCAAAACGATTGTGCCGCCAGTAGCAGTGTCTAAACTCCAAGACAAGTACATTCCAAGAATCGAAGAAGCGCACCCAATAGCAGGCGCTAAAATCATCATCTTTCCAAGTCGGTCGGTAAGCAATCGCGCAGTCGCAGCAGGCGTAATCAAAAGCGCTAGAACAAGCACGTTTCCAATTATTTGCACAGATACTACTACAGCAATCGCAACTAAAACGTATAGCATTCCATCCAACCACGCTACTGGCAACCCCATTGCGCGGCTTGTTTCTCGGTCCATCGAAACGCATACTAGCTCTTTGTGGAACATCATTAAAAGCGTTACGATTATTAGCCCTGTTATTGCTACAACAGCAATGTCGGAGTCTGGGATTCCTGTAATGGAGCCAAATAGGAATGATTCCAAGGATCCTGCATAGCCCGAAGCTTTTGATATTACTACGATTCCCAGCGCAAATGCAGACACAAAAAATACGCCTATAAACGAGTCTTCGCGAAGCCTGCGATTTTGGCTAAAGATTGATACGATTAGCGCGGTTGCAACTCCTGCGAGCGCGCCGCCAAACAGCAAGTTTCCTTGCAGAACAAACGCGATTGCAAGTCCTGGAAAAACGGAGTGCGCTACTGCGTCTCCAATAAACGCCATTCCGCGCAGCACTACGTAACATCCTACAACTCCGCATATTACGCTAGAAAGGCACGCCACTATAAGCGCTTTGAGTAAGAACCAAAGGTCTGGGTTTGTAAGGTCTTGTATAAAGTCGATTGGAGATAGCATTATTTTTCTGCCCCACTTTCATGCGCCATAACGCGCTCTACAGCTTTGATTAGTGGATTTTGCGCATCCACATGGAATGTTTGCACCCATTGATTTGCGTTTAACGATTCTGGAGCGCCGTCTCCTACTATGCTTCCGTCAAAAAGCATGATTCTAGAACACGAGTTTATAGATCCGATTATGTCGTGCGAGCTCATCAAAATCGCTTCTCCCGACTTTGCTAAATCCAAAAAAAGACTCGTGAGTAGCTCTTGAGTAGGCATGTCTAAGCCTGTAAATGGCTCATCTAAAAGAAGCAATCGCGGCTGCCCTGCAAGAGCGCGCGCAACGAGTACGCGCTGCCTTTGCCCGCCCGAAAGCTCGCCGATTGTGCGATCCCTAAAATCCGCCATTCCTGTGCGCTCAAGAGAAGCAAGCGCTATCTCGTAGTCTTCTGTTTTTGCGCGACGAACGTAGCCAATGTGACGAATGCGACCCATCATTACTACGTCTAGTACAGAAAGCGGGAAATCCCACGCAATATCGTGGCGTTGCGGCACGTAACCAACGTTGTTTACTCGCGAATTAATCAAAGATTCATCGCTTTTACTAGCGTGCACTTCGAGTTTTCCAGAATGCGGTATTAGCCCCATAATCGCGCGGAAAAGCGTTGTTTTACCAGCTCCATTTGCGCCAAGAAGTCCCACAAATTCGCCACTTTTAATCGTAAACGAAACGTCTTTTACAATCGTGCGACTGCCGTAACTTACGCTTAAGTTTTGCGCGTTTATAACAGTATTCGCGTCTATATTCGCATCTATATTCGCATCTATATTCGCATCCATATTTCCCTCATTAATCTTCATAAATCCAACATCAATCTCACTTAAATCTCACTTCAAGCACTTTGCCAAAGAATCCGCATTCGCTCGCATCATATCCGCGTAAGTTCGCACTTTAGAGTCGAAAGCATCTCCATAAATCGGGCAAACTTTTACGTGCGCTTGCGCAGCAAGCTCTTTAAGCACAGACGAACGCGAGATCAAATTTGGCTCCAAAAACACAGCTGGAATCTCTAAATCGCGCAAAATCTGCTGCAATCTACGCCTATCTTGCACGCTCGGCTCGCTCGAAGGATTAATCGTTACAAATCCTGCAATATTCACGCCGTAAGTCTTACCCAAGTACGCAAAAGCGTCGTGCGTTGTAACCAAATTGCGCTTCTCTTTTGGTATTGACGCAACTTTTTTGCGCATATACGCGTCTACATCTAACAACTTGTTAATGTATCGATCCGCATTTTCGCGATATTTACGAGCATTTTTAGGGTCCACTTCGCAAAGGCGATCTGCGATTGTGCGCACGTATGCTATGCCATTTTTTACGGATTGCCACAAATGCGGGTCAATGTCTCCGTGAACGTGCTTTCCTAAAACTGCTTGCGGCAGCTGATAAATCTTTTGCCTTGCAGCTCCCAAAAACCTGTATCCTTGTTCGGCTGGTATCTCTTTTAGCGCGTTAGTTGGCACTTCTACAACAACATCTTGCGGCTTGTAATACACGCGTTTTGGAGCAGCGGAGCGCTTTTCTTGCAAAGTATCTACGCGGTACACAAATCCGCGTTTTGCTAAGTCGTAAGCCAAATCTGCATGACCCTTGTTCAGCACTACACTAGCTCCACGTTTTTTGGCTATTTTTTGCGCGTTTACGCCTACAGCAAATCGCATTTTAGCGTTTCCAAGGCTAGAAACTACCTCGTTTTGCGCGTTTAACATGTCGGCGTGCAATTCAAGCGTGTACTCGCCTGGCTTGCTAAATGCCCAGCTTAAATGCGTGTGCGCGTCTGCTGGCAAGTCTATGTGGTCTTCTGCGCTTATGCCGTTTGCGCTGTTAAAGTATGTTTCTACGCTTCCAAAAGTGCCAGTCAAGTATGCAAATAGCGCGCCTGGTCCGCTTACTTTTGTTGCTGTTAAGCGTATTCTGTCGGAACGCTTCATGTTGTATGCGTTAGGCTTTATTACAGTTGCGCGACCTTCTTTTGTTGCGGTAGAAGGCGCATTTGATTGCAAAGATTGGCCTGACTTTTCTAGTTGGCTAGCTTGCTGTGAATTTGTTTTTGTTTTATTGAGATTGTTGAGCGAAGCTAACTCACCAGCCGCCGCCGAGGGCGATTCTTCCGCACGCTTTTGCGTATTTGCACTCGTAGCGCCTTGCGCGCTATGCGCTTCCTCGCTCGGTTGCGCAGCCATGCGTTCTGTAGCAAGCCCTAGCCAAATCGTGTCTAAAGACACGTCTTCTATCATCGGAATAATATCCGCCGCGTGCTTAACGCTTTCTTCCGCAAGTTGCACATTTGGCACGCCTTTTCGCAAGTTTGCGTCTAAAGCTGTAATTACTCCGTGTTCTTCAAGCATCATGTAATTGCTAAAAGCAACATCCGCGTACACAACGTCTCTAATCGAACGCAAACGCGGCTCGTACGAATGCGGATCCGCGTTGTCTGGCACAATCGCACTCACATTTGCTGCGTCTCCTGCAACATTCGCAACCATATCTCGCAAAACGCCCGTAGTTGTTACAACGTTAATTTTGCCAGACCTTACGCTATTTGCGTGAAGTACACTATTAGGCGCACCGCACGCGCCCATCGGCAGCGCTGTCAAAACAGCTAGAGCCGCCGCAGCAGCACGCATCGCGCTCTTTTTACCTACTAAATCAACGAATTTCATTAATTTTACCAACGTTTTCTACGCACTATTTCAAACCCATAAGCGCGCTAAATAAGCCCCCTGCAGGTATTAGTCCGCGTTTGCGTAGAACAAACAATCCAGCTGCGCAAGTTCCAGAAATCGTTGCAATTCCAAGGCTTAAAGCAGTGTATGCAACTACTGGCTTGCGTTGGAACAAGCCTATAATTCCACTAGGTTCTTCGCTTTTAACGCCGCTTCTAAGGCTTTGGCTTAATCCTTTAATTCGCTTTGCGCCGTACTTTGATTGCAAGCCCTTTGACTTTCCTAAAGTGCTTCCAGAAAGACTTACAGACCTGCCAGTTTTGCCCGTTTTAGCAGACTTTGCAAGACCAGAGCCAGACCCAAAGAACGACGATTCTCCGCCAGAATAAGATCCAGCTAGCGAAGTTGAGCCGCCACTATTATTGCCATTGTTACCATTATTTGCATTTGTATTTACATTGGTGTTATTGACGTTACCATCATTCTGGACATTTTCCTGGCCATCTTCCTGGCCATCTACATCTTCATCATCACCATCGCCATCATCGCCATCTTCATCGCTTCCAGCGCTACAACTCATAGGCTTTTCCATTGGATCCACACCAATCGCAAAATGGAAGTCCTTTGCAACTGTTTTTCCATTTGCGCTTACAGCAAGACGAATCGTGTAGTACCCAGACTTTGAAAAATCCCAATTCAAATGCATATGCGTGTTTGCTGGAATAGTGTACGTGCGGTTTCCGCCGCTAGACATAAGCGTTTCAGCTTTTCCGCCTAACGAACCTTGCAACCAAATGCGCACGCTACCTGGCCCTTTTACAGATTTAAGGCTGATTTTACTTGGCTTGTGTGGGCTTAAATTCTGGTTACTCCAGCCAACCCATGGTACGCTACCTTTTTGTGTTTGTGGCAGTCTCCACACGCTACCGTCTTTAGCTGATTTTCCAGCATAAAACACAACTTTGCTAGGGTCACGCTTTACGTGGCTTCCAGTCACGTCTTCTTGTACTGCAAATCCTATTCCGTTACCAGTTGAATAGGTCGCTAAATCAACGTGACCATGTTTAATAACTAGCTTATTTCCTTGTAAATCCTTAAATTTTGAGCATTTTTTACTTGACTTTTGCTTTTTATTTTTGGATTTAGATTCAGCTTCAGACTCGCCACTACCACTGTTTTCGCCATCTTCACTACCACCTTGATTGGAGCCATGATTTGCTAATCCATCTTTTGGCTTTGCACCAGGCCATGGCGTTACGTAAACTCTGTTGTTGTTTCCGTTAATGACTATTGAAGTGGAAGAATCTTCACCATCTTCATCCCCATCTTCAGATTCTTCATCTTCATTGCCATCATCTTTTTTATCTGAATCAGAATGCATAAATTTGTTAAATCCGCTGTAATCGTTAAAACTATTGTCGTCCGCAATAGCTGATTCTCTACTATCTTTACTATCTTTAGAATCCGCGTTTTTCATATCCACTTCAAACGTGTAGTCTTGAAGGTCTTTAACAATACTTCCACTTTCAGTTATTGCAGCGGCTTCCATGCTAAGAACATACTTGCCTGCTTTTGTAAACACCCAGCTAACGTGCATATGCTTTTCTGCATCTACATACATTTTGTTCGGAAACTTTGTATTAGGCGTTCCTATAACAGGCGTTATTTCGCTATGAGCGTCTTCTTGGTACGCATACACAGCTCCACCCTTCGGCATAACTGCCTTTTTTATTGCAAAGCGAACAGCAACTATTCCAGCTTTTTTGTCTAATGTTTCTGTTGCAAAACCAGGCCACAATTTACTTGTATCTTGTGTTTGAGGCAATCCCCAAACTGGCACATTTGCACCATTTTCTGGCAAGAATTTTAAGCCTTCACTAGACTGCTTAGTGTTACTTCCAAGTACAAATATCAATCGACTTGTACTAAACCTAATATGATTACCACTATTGCCTGGGAAGTCATCTCCGCGCGTAGATAAAACAAACTTTCCGCTTTTGCTAATATACGTTGCAAAAGCGTCTGTATGACCTTTGTATACTCTACATTTTGCAATTATGGAAGAATCATCGACCTTTTCATCATCGTCTTTCATAGAAGCATATTTGCAAGCTTCTTCATTTTCAGATTGATTAGAATCTTCATTGTTCTTACCTTCAGCATTCTGATTGGAAACTGTAGAAGAATCTTCTTGTGCATCAGATGTATCTTGCCCACCTTGCTCAGCAGACTCCTCTTGCGCAGCTTCACTCGCATACGCACTACCGCAATTGCAGCAGCACATTGATGCCAAGAATCCAAAAGATATTATTGCGCTTATAATCGCGCTTATTAGTCTAAAGCAAATTAATGTTTTGTTACGCAAAGTTTTATTACTCAATGTTTTATTACGCATTGTTTTGTCCTAAATTATTAAAAATCGAAGTGTTTTGGTGCGAGTTGGAATCATGCTGATTAATCGCCATTTGGCGCGCACGCTTGCTCTTTACTACAGCGAATGCAATAAACGCAATAATTATGATTGTTAAAATCGCAAATACAATCATCACAATTTGCGCGATTGCTACAGTGTCGTCGGAGTTGGACTTATGCTTTTTTCTCGAATTATTTGCAAATTTATTGCCATTATTGTTTTCGCTATTAGCTGCGTTTCCGTCGCCATTACCATCCGCGTCTTCGCTGCCATTAGCCTCATCTTGCGCATCCGTTTGCGAAGCTCCGCCTTGATCTGCACTACCAGCACTTGCGCTTGGCAAAGCCGCTTGCGCATCCGTTTTATCTCCTACAGCAAAGTTAAGAACGCGAGTATCGCTTACAGCGCGACCATTCTTTAGCTTTCCAGAAAAAGTGAGCTTTACGTGGTAGATTCCAGGCTTAGAGAACACCCAATTTACATGCGTGTGCGCGTTCGCTTCAATCCAGCTGTTTTGCGGATATCCTTTAGTGCTATCCCATAATTGCTGTGGAGCATTATTGCCATTTTCCAAGTAAACATGCAATTTTCCAGGGCCACTTACGCCATCAAGAGAAAGATTTGCTCCGCGGTCTAGCTCGTTTAGCACTCCGCCTTCTTGAGTGTTCCACCCAAGCCATGGAACGTCAGGATTTTGAGTTTGCGGAATCACATAAAGCTTTGTTCCTGGCTTTTCGCCAATAAAACTGTAGGTAGAATCGTTTGGCATTGGAATAATCGAGTTGCTGCCAAGCTTAAATACCACGTTTTCTGGGTCTCTCCAAACTGGCTCATCGCCAGTATCATCGCGGATTTTCATCTTCCAGTTACCACCCGAAAGCGTTGGTCCAAAATCAGCGTGACCCGCTTGAATCATCACTGGCTGATTGCTTGTTACAGCATTCGCTGACCCAACAAGTGGAGATGGCATTAAAACTGTTGCAATCAACGTAATCGCCGAACATATTGCAGCAATAAGTGCGATTGCTACGTGATTCTTATTTTTACTCATTTTTTATCCTTAAGTCCTAAATTTGATTTTGTTATATTAGTTTTTCTAAAGTTTTGCGAACAGCTTTCTACAACAGCTTTATGCGTGGCTTCATCAAGAATGCGCCAGCTCCCGTTATTGCACACAAGCTCACGCTTGCAGTTCCAACAGCAGCTGCCACCCACTTTGTTTTATGGCTGTTTTCTTCGCTATTTTCTTGCTCGTCGTCTAATTCACTGTCGTTATAATCGCTAGAATCATTAGAATCTTCGTGACTATTTTTTACCTTCTTGTTACCACTCTTAAGTGGCTTAGACTTTTTTATCACTTTAGATTTCTTTGACTTTCCAAAGCTGCCAAGCCCTGCGAATCCACCGCCTAATCTTCCTGATTTTCCAGCGTTAACAAGCCTTCCGCCAGAAAGAGATCCAGCAGCAAGTGGCGTTACACTCTGTATTTTGTTTTCGCTTTGATTTTGGCTTCCGCTGTTATCGTCATTTTCATCTAACTTTTTGTCTGACTTCTCGTCGGACTTATTGTCTAACTTCTTTTTATTCTTCTTGCGATTCTTTTCTAAATCGCTATTGCTGTTAGAATCTTGACTATTTTCATCTTCCGCATCGTTTTTGTCGCCATTTTCATCGCCATTATTTTCGTCATTCTCATCCGTTACAGATTCATGACTCTTATTCTTCTTGCGATTCTTTGTGTTCTTGCGATTCTTCGCATGCTTACGATTTTGCTTGCGATTCTTTGTATTCTTGCGATTCTTATGCGCCCCAGAATTGCCAGCATCGCCAGCTTCCCCATCCTTCCTATCTCTCTTTATGTTTACATTCCAATCGCAAAAATCGTCGTATCCAGCATTCCTATACAAAGTTCCGTCATCCAAAACAAGCGAAGCGCGTATAACAGCATCTTGCATGCTCTTATCAATCACTAAATCAAGCGTGCTTCCTTCTGCCATTGGTATGTTCTTAAACTCTTTTTCGCCGTCTTTTTTAATCATCCACCTGTATTTTTTGACTATGGATGTAACAGGCTTTTCTGGTTCTCCTGCCTTACCATTTACAACAGGCACGCGAGGCGAATACAGCTTTGCATTAAGATGTACGGTTTCGCCAATCTTAACCTTGTTTTTGCCCTTAATTGCAACAACTGGCCTACCGTCGGCTCCGTGATCTTCTACAACAATTTTTGCAGTTGCGCGTTGTTTTTCATAATCAAAAGTGCCTTCAAAAGCCGTAACAATAACAGAAACTTGCATATTATTCATTGCAGGCTCTGGCGGAAGTATAAGCCTTTCTCCAATAAAGCAAGTTCCTTCCGTCCCCTTTTGCTCATCTGCACGCGTTATGCACCATTCATATGTAGGCCTTTTTATTTCTCCACTTGCGATTTTTTCCTTTAAACCATCCATGTATGTGTAAAGGTTTACGTCGCCGCCTTCTTCGTAAGAATGATAGTGAGGATGAGAGCCCGTTTTTCTAACTCCTAGAATGCATAACTGACCATCTTGGCACTCAGGGTTATCGCTAGGGTCTTCGTCTTTAGTATTTGCATCCAAAACTGGGATTTCCGCTTTTCCGCGTTCTCTAACAACCGAATCGCTCGAAACCATATGGCTGCTATTTGCATCAACTTCAAAAGTATATTTAGCAGTGTCTGTTTTAAGTGTTTTTTGAGTTACTCGATTCTTAATAACCGCATAAACCTCTAAAGTATAAGTTCCAGGCTCTGTAAATACCCAATTCGTATGCTGATGCGTAACCTGCGGCTGATGAATTACGCCTGGAAGCTCAAAACGACTACCTTCTTCACCTTCAACATCGTCTTTATCTTTGTATTCAAAAGACTTAGCTATATGCTCACCCTGCTTATTTTTATCCGTCTCCCATACTAAGACTTTTCCGCCTTTAGGAGCTGTTACTTTTTGCACAACAATGTCTGCAGTTGCTCCATCTGGATTTTCTGCGTCAACAGCGTATCTTGCTATAGACGTATCCCATCCTGGGAATAGCTCTTTATCTTGTTTATTACCAGATTCGTCTAAAAGCCAATAACCTTTTGATGCATCGAATGGTAACTTGTTTTTGTAATTATCAAAAGGCTTAGTGCTATACGAAGAGTTCCCAACCCTCATTGTTACGTTTTCTGGCTTGTAAAGCATTGAGTTGGCTTCAAAACCCATTATTAGCTTGTCATTGTGCATAAATGGATAAAAAATATCCATATGACCTTTTTTTAATTCATCCGTTTTATTTTCATAATACTTATAAGACGTTTTATGATCATCCGCGTACGCAGGATTTGCAGCACTGAACCCCGATACCAGCACCGCAAACGCAAGCACCGCAACGCCGCACATCACGAACGCGCGTTTTACCATATTCTTAATGACCTGAGTCATAATTACTATTTCGCTCTCTACACTTCATCTTCTCTATTTCGTCTATTCGCGCTCTTCTTTCACGAATGACTATTGAAGATATCTTTACAACGTGTATCAATAATAATAATGATTCTCATTAATAGTCAAGTCGACACTCCGATTAAACAAAAACGCTGGCAGCTCAAAGCAACCAGCGTCGATTATTTAATAATTGATTATTTAATAATTATTTATATTTTTAGCTAAAATCTTAGCCTTCCACAATATCTGCATTAAGGCAAGTCTTAAAGTGGCGCAAAGCCCACTCATGACCTTGTGGATCAAAGCTTGCGACTGCATCTTTGTGAACTACGATTTTGAATCCAAGATTATACGCGTCAACAGCAGTGTGAAGCACACAAATATCCGTGCAAACTCCCACCAAATGCAGCTCCTCAATATGACGTTCGCGAAGCTTAATCAGCAAATCCGTGCCATTAAACGAAGAGTAGCGCGTCTTATGAATGTAATAAACGTTGCTTTTATCTTTATTTGCTTCGTAAAAATCGCCAAGCGTGCCATATAACTTCTGGCCATGAGTTCCAGCAATATTGTGAGGTGGGAAAAGCTTAGTTTCAGGATGATACGGATCGTTTAGATGATGCGTATCGATTGCGAAAACAACGAATTCGCCATCATCTAGGAACTGCTGCGATATCTCTGTAATTCGCTTCTCGAGCTTTTGTGCAGGCTCTCCTACTGTAAGAGAGCCGTCACTTGCAACGAAATCATTCGTATAATCAATGTTAATAAGAGCCTTTTTCATACATACTTCCGTTTTTAATTGTGTTAAAGCTACACTTACACACTACTCTTTACGCTAACAAGATTCTTTACACTAACATGTTTCAGCGCAATCGCACTACAAATTTGTTATATTTGCATCACGCATGAGACGTTTGTAACGTTTTTTAGCTGATTTTCGTTACATTTGCATCATTGATGAGACAAATCTAACGAATCTGAAGCAAAGCGCTCAGTCAGCTCGTCGCGCGCTAACGACGCAACACGCTGATTAGAACTACAAACCCCGTCAATCTTTTCCGCTTTTTGTACCAGATTCCACTCATTTTACGTACATTCTCGGGGAAAACAACATATTAAATAATAAAAAAGCGGGGAACAATCAAGTTCCCCGCTAGAAGAATAATGCGGCAGCGTGTTAGTCTCCCACACCCTATCGAGTGCAGTACCCTCACCGTATCAGGCCTTAGCTTCCGGGTTCGGAATGGGACCGGGCGTCTCACCTGAGCCATGACCACCGCAAAACTAGATTATACACTCACTATAAGCGAGTGGCAAGCTGGCGGTTTGGGAACCGGACATGAACGCGAGCAACAAGAAGAACAATCATCAAAATCAACAACTTAACCATAAAATGACCGTTTAACACTCCATACTATTAAGAGAATTAAACGATAAGCAATACAAGTAGTATCACAATCGCCCATTAGTACTGGTCAGCTCCACCCCTTACAGGGCTTCCACATCCAGCCTATCAACCACGTGTTCTACATGGGGGCTCACACACAAAGTGCAAGGAATGCTAATCTTGGAGCAGGCTTCCCGCTTAGATGCTTTCAGCGGTTATCCCTTCCAAACGTAGCTAACCGGCAGCGCCACTGGCGTGACGACCGGCATACCAGAGGTTCGTCCACCCAGGTCCTCTCGTACTATGGGCAGGTCTCCTCAACATTCCAACGAGCGCAGAGGATAGAGACCAAACTGTCTCACGACGTTCTGAACCCAGCTCGCGTGCCGCTTTAATCGGCGAACAGCCGAACCCTTGGGACCTGCTCCAGCCCCAGGATGCGACGAGCCGACATCGAGGTGCCAAACCATCCCGTCGATATGGACTCTTGGGAATGATCAGCCTGTTATCCCCGGGGTACCTTTTATCCGTTGAGCGATGCCACGTCCGTACGCCGGCACCGGATCACTATCTCCGACTTTCGTCCCTGCTCGACCCGTCAGTCTCACAGTCAAGCCCGCTTGTGCGATTACACTCAACACCCGATTGCCAACCGGGCTGAGCGGACCATTGAGCGCCTCCGTTACTCTTTAGGAGGCAACCGCCCCAGTTAAACTACCCGCCAGGCACTGTCCCTAACACGGATAACGTGTCGAGGTTAGACGCCAGATATGGAAAGAGCGGTATTTCACTTGTTGACTCCACGCAAGCTAGCGCCCACGCTTCACAGCCTCCCGCCTATGCTACACGATCCACACCTAACGACAATACCAAGGTATAGTAAAGGTCCCGGGGTCTTTTCGTCCTTCTGCGCTTAACGAGCATCTTTACTCGTACTGCAATTTCGCCGGGCTCCTGGCCGAGACAGTGGGGAAGTCGTTACGCCATTCGTGCAGGTCGGAACTTACCCGACAAGGAATTTCGCTACCTTAGGATGGTTATAGTTACCACCGCCGTTTACCGGGGCTTAAATTCACCGCTTCGCCAAAGCTAACGGATCCTCTTAACCTTCCGGCACCGGGCAGGCGTCAGAGCGTATACAGCGGCTTACGCCTTCGCACGCTCCTGTGTTTTTGGTAAACAGTCGCTACCCCCTAGCTTGTGCCACCCCCAACAGCTCCGCTTGTAAAAAACATCACCATCAGGGGTCTCCCTTATGCCGAAGGCACGGGAGTAATTTGCCGAGTTCCTTGGCCAGGATTCGCCCGATCGCTTCGGTATACTCTACCAGACCACCAGTGTCGGTTTAGGGTACGAGCGGAATCACACCTCACGTTGAAGCTTTTCTCGGCAAGCAGGATCACCGGAATCAGCCATACGGCCTACCCATCACGCCTCAGCTTAACATCCCCCGGATTTACCTAGGAGACAGCCCACACGCTTAGCCACGGAAAACCACCTCCGCAGCCGGCTACCTACCCGCGTCACTCCCACGCTAACCTACTACCGATACGCTCCCAACACTAAACCAGAAGAAAACCCCGAAAGGCAATCAACCAGAATAACGAAGGTTAGTACTCTCAGATTCAGTTCGAACGGTGTAACACCGGTACGGGAATATCAACCCGTTCATCCATTCGACTACGCCTGTCGGCCTCGCCTTAGGACTCGACTCACCCGGGGACGACGAACGTGGCCCCGGAACCCTTAGTCATTCAGCGGACAGGATTCACACCTGTCTCTCGCTACTCATGTCTGCATTCTCACTCCCGTATAGTCCACGACAAGTTCACACTGCCGCTTCACCCCATACAGGACGCTCTCCTACCCCGCGTGAAAAAATCACGCAGTCGCGTCTTCGGTGGCGTGCTTAAGCCCCGCTACATTGTCGGCGCGGAACCACTAGACCAGTGAGCTGTTACGCACTCTTTCAAGGATGGCTGCTTCTGAGCCAACCTCCTGGCTGTCTATGCGACTCCACATCCTTTCCCACTTAGCACGCGCTTCGGGACCTTAGACGACGATCAGGGCTGTTTCCCTTTTGACGACGGAGCTTATCCCCCGCCGACTCACTGCCATGATAAACCTAACAGGTATTCGGAGTTTGGCTGCTATTAGTACCCGGTATGGGCCCGCAAGCATCCAGTAGCTCTACCCCCTGTAAGCAATAACATGACGCTGCACCTAAATGCATTTCGGAGAGAACCAGCTATCACGGAATTTGATTGGCCTTTCACCCCTAACCCCAAGTCATCCCCCCAGTTTTCAACCTAGGTGGGTTCGGTCCTCCACACGGTCTTACCCGCGCTTCAACCTGCTCAGGGCTAGATCATCCCGCTTCGGGTCCAGGACATGCGACTAAAACGCCTTTTAAAACTCGCTTTCGCTACGGCTCCCCCACCCGGGTTAGCCTCGCCACATACCACTGACTCGCAGACTCATTTTTCGATAGGCACGCCGTCACCCCACAAGAAGGCTCCGACGGATTGTAAGCGCACGGTTTCAGGAACTATTTCACTCCCCTCCCGGGGTGCTTTTCACCTTTCCCTCACGGTACTAGTACACTATCGGTCAGACAGGAATACTTAGGCTTACCCAACGGTCTGGGCAGATTCACGCGGGATTCCACGAGGCCCGCGCTACTTGGGAATAAACATAAAGAGACATCGCACGACCTGCTACGGGGCCATCACCCTCTACGGCTGGGAATTCAATCCCATTCACATAACACGATGTTTTATCACTCTCCTCAACCCCGTCAGAGGCTGAACAGTCAATCCCACGACCCCGAATACGCAACACCTGACGGTTATCACACGTACTCGGTTTAGCCTGATCCGCTTTCGCTCGCCACTACTCACGGAGTATCCTTTCCTGCAGGTACTGAGATGTTTCACTTCCCTGCGTACCCCCCACAAAAACTGTGGTGACCACCCATAACAGTGGCCGGGTCTCCCCATTCGGAAATCCTCGGATCAAAGCCCACTCGGCAGCTCCCCGAGGCATATCGCAGCCCGTCACGTCCTTCATCGGTCCTGTCTACCAAGGCATCCACCATACGCCCTTACCAGTGATACACCAGTAAAAAGCCTATCGCTTAACTCTCTAGACAATAAATCATCACACTAAACGATCACAAAACGATCAAGCGACTCCACCAAAATGGAGCCGGTTGAAATTGATAAAAGTAAAAACAAGCAAAACCAAAAATAGTCTCACTATTCTTACTCGCGTCCACTATCCAGTTCTCAAACCACCAAACACCAAGAACACAAGCCAAAAACAATAAAGCCTCAACCTGTAATCCAAGGGCTAGGACCGCAACCCCAAAACAAGGGGGGTGGCAATCCGGGAACCCAAAAGCATGCCCAACACACTCACAAAACGTTAACTATTGTTTTCCACACCAGTAACCACACTCAACTGAGCGTGCACAAAAACTCCGTAGAAAGGAGGTGATCCAGCCGCACCTTCCGGTACGGCTACCTTGTTACGACTTAGTCCCAATCACGAGCCTCACCTTAGACGGCTCCATCCCAAAAGGGTTAGGCCACCGGCTTCGGGTGCTGCCCACTTTCATGACTTGACGGGCGGTGTGTACAAGGCCCGGGAACGCATTCACCGCGACGTTGCTGATTCGCGATTACTAGCGACTCCGCCTTCACGTAGTCGAGTTGCAGACTACGATCCGAACTGAGACCGGTTTTAAGGGATCCGCTCCATGTCACCATGTCGCATCCCGTTGTACCGGCCATTGTAGCATGCGTGAAGCCCTGGACGTAAGGGGCATGATGATCTGACGTCATCCCCACCTTCCTCCGAGTTAACCCCGGCGGTCCCCCGTGAGTTCCCGGCATAACCCGCTGGCAACACAGGGCGAGGGTTGCGCTCGTTGCGGGACTTAACCCAACATCTCACGACACGAGCTGACGACGACCATGCACCACCTGTGAACCTGCCCCGAAGGGAAACCACATCTCTGCAGTCGACAGGCACATGTCAAGCCCAGGTAAGGTTCTTCGCGTTGCATCGAATTAATCCGCATGCTCCGCCGCTTGTGCGGGCCCCCGTCAATTTCTTTGAGTTTTAGCCTTGCGGCCGTACTCCCCAGGCGGGACGCTTAACGCGTTAGCTCCGACACAGAACCCGTGGAATGGGCCCCACATCCAGCGTCCACCGTTTACGGCGTGGACTACCAGGGTATCTAATCCTGTTCGCTCCCCACGCTTTCGCTTCTCAGCGTCAGTAACAGCCCAGAGACCTGCCTTCGCCATTGGTGTTCTTCCCGATATCTACACATTCCACCGTTACACCGGGAATTCCAGTCTCCCCTACTGCACTCTAGCCCGCCCGTACCCGGCGCAAACCCACCGTTAAGCGATGGGCTTTCACACCAGACGCGACGAACCGCCTACAAGCTCTTTACGCCCAATAATTCCGGATAACGCTTGCGCCCTACGTATTACCGCGGCTGCTGGCACGTAGTTAGCCGGCGCTTATTCGAAAGGTACACTCACCCGAAAGCTTGCTCCCAATCAAAAGCGGTTTACAACCCGAAGGCCTTCATCCCGCACGCGGCGTCGCTGCGTCAGGGTTTCCCCCATTGCGCAATATTCCCCACTGCTGCCTCCCGTAGGAGTCTGGGCCGTATCTCAGTCCCAATGTGGCCGTCCGCCCTCTCAGGCCGGCTACCCGTCGAAGCCTAGGTGGGCCATTACCCCGCCTACAAGCTGATAGGACGCGACCCCATCCCATGCCACTAAACACTTTCCCAACAAGACATGCGTCAAGTTGGAGCATCCAGCATTACCACCCGTTTCCAAGAGCTATTCTGGAGCATGGGGCAGGTTGGTCACGCATTACTCACCCGTTCGCCACTCTCACCAACCAGCAAGCTGGTCGGATCCCGTTCGACTTGCATGTGTTAAGCACGCCGCCAGCGTTCATCCTGAGCCAGAATCGAACCCTCCACGAAAAACTTCAATGAAGAGCCAACATAAGGCTCCAATATAAAAGAAAAAGACGAGACATTCTTTAAGGAAAGAACATCCCAACAAAAAACCTCACCATCATTTAACCATCTCTCAGGCACCCCACAATCTGTGAGGCTGACAATGAACTGGCAATAATTAACTAATAAGTAGTACAGACACGCTCTTGAGTTCTCAAACCACCACCACACCAGCCGGCTCATCAACCTCAACCGAGGAGAACCAGCCGCGCTGAGCAGCAAGAGATAAACTTACACCAAAGCAAGCCCAAAAGCAAATCACACACAAGCCGACAAGCCAAAACCATTGAAACAAAGCCAAAACATCGGCGTGTTGAAAACACGGCTAAAACACGATAAAAAGTCGCAAGAAACCAAACACCAACAAAAACACAACAAAAATAATCCAAAAAAACAAGAAAAACACCCCCAAAAACCAAAACACGGGAGTGTCGCAAACAAAAATAGATGGGCAATTAACACATAACTGCCCATCTATACAATCTTTATCTATTTTTTACCTATTTTACCTATTTTTACCTTAGATATTTTCTACTTACTTTGACTATTTTTTAGTCACATGGCCACCAAACTGCGCACGCAACGATGAAACTACTCGCAAAGTGTCATCTCCACCTCCGCGAGATACTTGGCGAGCCCACAATGAGCATGCGGTAACTGGGGTTGGAACACCAAGTTCAAGTGCAGCTTCAACCATCCACTTTGCTTCACCAGACTCATTAGCAACAGGAGGCATAGATTCTAATGTTGGATCGTCTTTTGCAGCGCGCGCGAATAAGTCAAGAAGCCAAGACTGAACAACAGAACCTTGGCGCCATGAAGACATAACCTTAGCTGGATCATCTATTAATTCTGAACGCATCATTGTTGCAAAGCCTTCACCAAAAGCCTGCATCATGCCATATTCAATTCCATTGTGAACCATCTTGGCAAAATGACCACCGCCAACAGCACCAGCGTGAACGAGTCCGTCAGGGCCTTCAGGCTTCAAAGTCTCGAAAATTGGTAGCATTCTCTGATAATCTTCATTGGAGCCGCCAGCCATCAATGCGTATCCACGAGTCGAGCCCCAAACTCCTCCTGAAACTCCAACATCCATAAAATGGATTCCTTTTGCTTTTAATTCAGCAGAATGACGCTGATCATCAACATACCTAGTATTGCCTCCATCAATTACTAGGTCATTATCTTCGAGAAGATTGCTTAATTTTTCGATAGTTGTGTCTGTAGGAGAACCAGCTGGAACCATAACCCATACAATACGCGGACTAGAAAGTCTTTGTACCAATTTTTCTAAAGAGTCAACATCTCGATTTGATTCGGCACTAACATCGTATCCAACAACTTCATGACCTCCTTCGCGCAAGCGCTTAACCATGTTTCCACCCATGCGTCCTAAACCGATAACACCTAATTGCATAATAAATTCCTTCTTTCAAATTTTTTGATAACTTTTAATAACTTTTGCAAAACTGTCTTATAAAATTTTTATAAAATAATTCTGACGTCTGTATCTTTTGTATCTAATGGTTCTTATAAAGAATTTTCAAAGATATCTGCTACAAATATCTGCAAAAAATATTTGTACAAACCGTCTGTTCCTACACAAAACTTATTCAGATAATCTTTTTAATTTCATATGAACACAGGAACAACAGCAGAAACTAGCATAATAATTGCAAGCCCAACAACAGACAATACCGTTTCCATTAATGACCATGTTTTAAATGTTTGTCCTACGCTCATACCGAAATATTCTTTAACCAACCAGAATCCAGCATCATTTACATGAGATAAGAAGATTGATCCAGCACCAATAGCTAGTACGAGTAACGCTAATTGTACTTGATTTAGATTTGCAGCCAAAGGTGCAACAATTCCAGATGCCGTTACGGTTGCAACGGTTGCAGATCCAGTTGCCAATCTAATTAGTACAGCGACAATCCATCCAGCAAGAAGAGGATTAAGATTTGCCTGAACAATGCCCGTAGCAATAACTTTACCAATTCCAGAATCTACAAGGGTTTGCTTGAATCCACCCCCAGCAGCAACTATCAACAAGATACTTGCAATTGAGGAGAACGAAAGACCTACCAGAGAATTCAATGTATCTCTACTCCATTTTGCGCGAATAGCAAATAATATCATCGCAAAAATAGTAGTGATTGTAAGAGCTTCAAGTGGTGTTCCAATCCATGCGATTACACTACCAAATGTAGATTTTGATTGCCCCGTAATATCAACAACACTGGCTGCAAGCATAAGAATTACTGGAAGTAAAATTACGCTAGACGCTTCCGCGAATGTAGGACGATTTTGTGGCTTATCTTCCTTCTTATTGTCTTCTTCTTGCTTAGCTTGAATAGGAACCATTTTTACCATCCAATGAACCATTAGAGGTCCTGCGATTGCTACAGTTGGTATGGCGATAATCAAACCAAAAGCCAAAGTCAATCCAATGTTTGCATGCAAAGCATCAATAGCAACAAGTGGTCCAGGATGTGGCGGTACAAAAGCATGCAAAGCCGATAAGCCTGCGAGCGCTGGTATGCCGAGAGCAATTACTGGCATTTTTGTACGACGCGCAACAAGAAGAATAATTGGTATAAGTATCACTACACCAACTTCAAAGAACAGTGGAATTCCAACAATAAATGCGCTCAGAGCCATGGCCCATGGAAGCTTATGTTCTGGAGCTTTCTTCAGTATGGTGTCACAAATCACGTCTGCTCCACCTGAACGTGTAAGAAGAATTCCAATAATTCCGCCTAAAGCAATGAGTAATCCAACTCCTGATGCTGTGGAACCAACTCCATTAGTAAAGCTTGTAAGACTTTTATCATATGGAACTCCTGCAATGATTGCAGTTGCAATCGAACCAATCATTAACGATAGGAAAGGATGTACTTTTACCACTGCAATAAGTACGACAATAAGCGCTATACCTAATATTGCCGCAAGAATTAACCCACTCATAAATCCTCCATGATTTTGTGAATTGTTTTAATTATTGTGATGCTTTGTTTATAATTCCTTGTGATCTTTTGTTTACGATCAATGCGCTAACAACTTTGTTATTTGCGTTAGTAATTTTTGAATGTATATTTTTGTGCTGCTTTACAATTGTTATGCTTTACAATTGCGACTATTTTTACATTTACAATTGTTTTTGCAGCTGCGATTGTTCATATGTTTTCACTGCTTTGATAGCTCTATGAACCATATCTTCAACAGAACCTTCAATCGATATAACGGTTCCGTTTTCTTCTTTACCTAGAGGCTCCAAAATTGCGAACTGACTTGGCAATAAAGATGGTGGCATAAAGTGTCCTTTACGATCTTTTAGCCTCTGCGCTATTAACTCATGGCTTCCGTTTAAATGCAAGAAGTACACGTTTAGATTTTTAGAAAGAACTTCGCGATATGACCGTTTTAATGCAGAGCTTGAAACAACTGTGTTTTCTCCAAGACTTTCACGCGCAACCATCCATTTGTTAATAAGATCCAACCAAGGCCAACGATCTTCATCTGTTAGCGCAATTCCTGCGGACATTTTATCTATATTAGCTTTTGGATGAAAATCATCACCTTCTGCCAGAGTGTAACCAAGTTGATCACGAATTGCCTCAGAAACAGTAGACTTGCCGCAACCAGCAACGCCCATCACTACAATGTGAATCGCCATAATAGCTCCTTTGTTATTGACAACACTATAAGAATACCACACAAAGACTCTTTGTCAAAGAATTAAGAGTCTTTAATGTGTTATTTTTTGAGCATAACTATATTTTCATTTTCTATTTGCTAGGATGAAACCATAAATATACATAAAACTGCGAGGCAAATATGGTGTCTAATACCACACAAAGTCAAATTTCTAGTGACTTAGTGACCGAAAACGCTCCTTTACATCTATCTATATCAGATTCTCTCGCAGATGAAATAGTAAATAACAAATGGGAGCCAAAAACTAATCGAAAACTAGAAGATATTCAAAAACAATATGGAATATCTAGAACAGTAGCTCGAGAAGCAACAAGACTATTAGCATCTTTGGGTTGCGTACAATTTCAACGCGGAACAGGCGTAATAGCTTGCAATCCAGAAAATTGGGACGATTTAAATACACGAGTAATCACATGGAAACTACATTCACCATACAGAGAAAATGAACTACGAGCATTAACAGAACTTCGTCTTGTTGTAGAACCTGCCGCAGCAGCTGGATGTGCATTACGCGGAGATGTAGAAATACGCTATAAATTGGGCGTAATTGGTCACGATATGGTAAAAGCGGTAGAAGAAAATAGACTGGCAGATTTTCATGAATTAGATATCCAGTTCCATACTCTTTTGCTTGCAAATAGCGGTAACCCGATTTTTGCAAAACTTAGTTCAATAGTCGAAAGCGTATTACGAGGCAGAGTTGAACTTAATCTTTATCCACAAAAACCAAACAAAGAAGCGATATTAAACCATAAAAAGGTAACACAGGCAATTATGGAAGGTGACGCAGCTGCAGCAAGCGCTGCTATGCACGATATTGTAGCCGAAGTAAACACTGCACTTGGATTAGCGGCTTTATAGCCATAAAAGCAAAGCTTAATCAATCTTACCTAATCAACTTTGCCTAATCAACTTTAAGCCCAAAGAAATCTGCAAGCTTGCAAACGCTCACTCTTCCATACTTATTAACCAAGCACATCCATCGCTTTGCATTCTCTTCACCAAAGCGCACAGCCTTACGCCTATACGTATCTACAGTTAAAAATCGCGGCGGAATCGACTTACTGTTGTATTTATCTGCAACCATCACAATTTCTTGCTCAACCGTACGCGGAACATAATCGCCAGATGGAAGCGGCAAATTTTGCGCAACAACTTGCTCGCTAGTTAGTCCAACGCCCGTATGGTTACGCGCAAATTGCGCAATATCTTCACTAAAGCCGTTATCAATCAAATAGTTGTAGCCGCGCAAACCGTGCAAAATATAATTCGGCCCGTCAAACTCCAACTTGCCATTCGCTGCTTTTGAACCGTCTTTAGCTAAAACAAAATACGTTCCAATATCGTGCAACAATCCGCCAGCAAACGCCGCATACTCGTCTACATAATCTTTCGGCGCGATTCCGCCACTAACTTTAGGAAGCTCTAGCGGATTTACGTCAATCAACTTTCCAAGACACGACTTTGCTAAATCACACCTGTTTTTTAGATCTTCATTGATTTTAGACATTTGACGAAGCATAATTTGCTCAACATCTGCTTGCGACTTATCCGCAAAATCAGCAAAATCTGCAAAATTCTCAAAATTCTCAAAATCATTATTCAAATTAAGCTGCTTAAAAGCCAACAGCTGATTTTGGTGTCTAGCAAGCATCCAAGAAATCGTAGCAATAACAACACAATGGCAATGAATCAAATTGTACGCAGCTTCACTTGGCGCAGTAGCGCGATGCAACTTTTCAATCCTATTAAAATCAGGCAAATCTGCAAGCATAATAATCGCGCTCCTTAAACCCTAAATCACAAAACGGCCGTTATTGAAAGCAAGCGCACAAGCAAACATAAGCACATGTGCAAGCCAACGCAAACGGCCGATTAGCAATAAAGCAGTAAAGCAATAATATGGATTTTAGTTATTTTTTAACTGCTTTAATCTGACCAGTATCTATTCTAGCGATTTTGCCAGTGTTAGATATTTTAGCCTCTTTATTTTCGGACTTGCTTCCAGACTTCTCAGACTTATTTTCAGACTTGACTTCTCCAGAAACATTCGCTGCAGCAATATCTCTAGCGTTCATAATCGCAGTTTGCTCAGCATCAACCGAAGCTTGCGCTGCAACATCATTGCCTTGCAAAGACTGAACAGCTCTAGATGAAGCAACCTCTTCTCGCTTTAATCGCGGAGGTCTACGAGTAGAAACAAACAACGGCTGAACTTCTACAATCGGATTGTACGGAGCTAAACCAAACCACTTAACTGGCGTTCCAGCAATATGACGAATCGCATACTTCATTTTTAGAGACAATGCGCCGCGCAAAGAAATATTCGACTCAGGCATTAACGCCTTATGCAAAAGCACGTAACGGATTGGGCCAATATCTGGATCCGCATCTACCTTAGGGTACACAGACTGCTGTTGTGGCAGCTCGCCCGTATGCGACAAATCGTGCATAATTTGATGCAAATATGCAGGAATCGAAGGAGAAACCTTAAATCCAAGCTTGATTTTAACGCGGAATAAATAATCCGTGCCAAAATTCTCCACGCAATATTCGCGAGTAAACGGAGCGTCATCAGTTTCTACAGAAACAGCCCACCACGCACGAGCGCGCTTAGGATGATCCGCAAAAATCGAGAAGAAAATACCAGTATCTAGGCGCTTCATCTCCTTATCGGAAGTCAAATACACAATATTGTCTGCAAAATAAGGGATTCTAAAATCACTGTGCAACTTATCTAGAACAGGCAAAAAGTCCTTAGGCTTCATGTGCAAACGCTGCGAGCGCTCAATCTTAGTGCCATCTTTCCACGTGAGCATAATAATCAAAATCGATGCACCAAGAAGCATGGTAAACCAGCCGCCGTGCATAAACTTTGCCATAGAAGCTATAAAGAACAAAATCTCAATAATCAGGAATACTGTGGCAAATACCAGAGCGCCAACCTTCTTCTTTTGATACCACATGTGAACCGTAAGAAGTATTGTTGTTGCAATCATGGTAAGCGTAAGCGCAAGACCGTACGCTCCAGATATATGCTCAGAATCCTTAAACACAGCCAAAACTGTAAGAGTTGCAAGACAGAGCACAAAATTAACAACAGGAATATAAAGCTGACCGCGAGTTCGCGCAGGGTATCGCACCTGAAGATGAGGCATCCAGTTAAGGCTGGTAGCTTCCGAAACCATAGTATAAGCACCAGTAATCAAAGCCTGGGATGCAATAATGCCAGCTGTTACAGAAAGCACAACGGCAACGTAACGTAAATTCGGGCTTAGCATCTGGAAGAACGGGTTTAAGCCTTCTATAGACCACAATGCTTTATTGTTTTGATGCTGAAGCATCCAGCTGCCTTGACCGAAGTAGTTTAGAATAAGCGCCACTTTAATAAACGGCCACGTAACATAAACGTTTCCGCGACCAACGTGACCCATATCGGAATACAGCGCTTCTGCACCAGTTGTAGAAAGGAAGATAATGCCCATTAAGGCCATTCCTTGCATATTGTGCGAACTAAACAAGAACTTTAGGCCATAAATCGGGTTCAAAGCCTCAAAAATCGCCAGATTTTCTCCAATATTCATGATTCCAACAAGCGCTAGGAATCCGAACCAAATCATAACGACTATGCCGAAAACTTTTCCAATTCTTTCGGTTCCGCGCTGTTGAACAGAAAACAGAATCACAATAATAATTACCGTGATCATTAAAGAAAGATTGTCGTTTTCTAAGAAGATAGGCCTAAATGCAGATATTGTGCGCAAGCCTTCTACTGCGGAAGATATTGAAACTGCTGGAGTTAGAACAGAATCCGCAAGGAACGCCGCACCACCAATCATTGCTGGAATTGCAAGCCATGCGCCTTTTCGCCTAATAAGCGAGTAGAGTGCAAAAATTCCGCCTTCGCCCTTGTTGTCTGTTCGCATTGCAACAAACACGTATTTTACTGTTGTGATTAGCGTAATTGACCAAAACACAAGGGAAAGCATTCCGTAAACTGCTTCGCGATTAATGTTTTGCAATCCGCCTTGACCTGCCAAGAATGTTTGAGCAGTGTATAAAGGAGATGTTCCAATATCTCCATAAACAACGCCCAATGCCACAATTGACATTCCTAAAGTGAATTTATCGGAGCTGGTTTGTATCTTTGCCCACAATCTTCCAAGCGGGCCTCTAACAGCACTATCCGCAAGCTTTTCGGCCTCTTTAACCTCTTTCGCTTGCTGATACGCCAACGCCTCTCGCTCTTCGCGAGTGGTGGTTTTCTGAGAAACCTTTGGCGCTTTTGTAAAAGAAGCGGCCTTTAGAATCGCCTCTTTAGGGTTTGTTACGCCCTTATTAGCGGCCTTCTCAGACTCCTTCGCCACGTTACGAAGATCTTTAGCATTATCACCAGATAACGCTGAAACGCGTGACTTAGTCATGCTTGATTTTTCCTCCAAAAAGTAAAACCTCTTCTTGGCAATAATCTGCCATAATAAGAAGTCGCATACGGTCTTACCACTTACAGTTTTATTTATTTGTACCTAAATATTGTATACAACAACAGATATATAGCGCAAAATTGCCGCAGAATCCTTGAAAAATAAGGGCTAATTTAAGCGTGATTAATGCCTAAATTTTAAAAACCATAAACTTCATGCGTTGTTTTTAATGTTGACTTTGCTACCTCCATCAAAGAACAATCAAGCGCGGTTGCTAACGATTCAAGAGTGTAAGGCACCATATAAGGTGCGTTCGGCCGTCCGCGGTAAGGCATTGGAGTAAGGTACGGAGCATCCGTTTCAACAGTTATGTGGTCTTTTCCAATGATTCGCGCAGATTCTTGCAAATCCTCGTTCCCCTTATAACTAATCGTTCCAGAAAAGCTTGCATACCATCCGTTTTCTTTTAGAACTTGAGCTAAGTCTTTTCCGCCAGAATAGCTGTGAAACACTGTGCGCTCTGGCGCTCCGTCTTTTAGCAAAATTTCTACAACATCGCTATGCGCATCTCTATCGTGAATTTGAAGCGGTAAATTAAGCTCTTTTGCAAGCGCTATATGCGCGCGGAACGAGTCGCGTTGGTAAATTCTTGCGTGTTCACCTGTGCGGAAATAGTCTAATCCCGTCTCGCCAATCGCCACTACTTCTTTTGGATGCTCTACTACTAGCGAGCGCAAGTGTTGCATTGCTTCGTCAAATGGAATATCGTGATACGGCTTATAAACTACTGGCAAGCCGTCTGGCCCTTCTGCTCCCCTATGGCCGTGTAAAGGCGCTTCGTTTGGGTGAATCGCTATTGCAGCACGTACGCAATCTGCGTGATCTGCCGCAAAGTCTATTGTTGGTTGCCAATCTGGGTATTCGCATCCAACTTCAATCATTTTAGAAACGCCTGATGCTTTTGCATGATTTACTAAGTCGTTTGCGCTAGGCTCAGCTATTAAATCTCGACCTTTTTGCTCTAATTCTTGATTAAGATTTTTTGCAAAATCCACTACGCTTAGCATATGCGTGTGGTCGTCTGCGATTGTTATGCCTTCTTTAATTAGATTCTGCCATATTTCAGACTGCTCTGTTAAAGAAGGCGCCCAATTATGTTCGCGATGATGCTTACTCATGATTTATAAGTGTAGTCGCATATTTAACGCGACTTACAACGCAACTTTTGCGCTTATTGAATCGCAGCACTAATCGCAGCGTACTGCGATTCCACAAGTCTGTAATACGCACCTTTTTGCGCCATAAGTTGCTCATGGCTTCCGCGCTCTACGATTTGCCCATGGTCAATCACGCAAATCAAATCCGCATTCTCGATTGTAGAAAGCCTGTGTGCAATCACAAAAGAAGTGCGATTTTTAAGCAATTGAGCTAATCCTGCTTGCAAAGCTTCTTCTGTACGCGTATCAATATTGCTTGTTGCTTCGTCTAGGATCAAAATTCGCGGGTCTGCTAAAAGCACGCGCGCAAACGATATAAGCTGCCTTTGGCCTGCAGAAAGAGTAGCTCCTCGCTCCTCAATCTCCGTATTGTAGCCATTAGGCAATTCTTCAATAAACTCGTGCGCGTGAACTACTCGAGCTGCAGCCTCAATCTCTTCGTCTGTTGCGTCAAGCTTACCGTAACGAATGTTTTCTTTAACAGTTCCACTAAATATAAAGCTGTCTTGAAGCATAACTCCCATTTGTTTGCGCAAAGATGCTAACGTTATTGAACGCACATCGTAGCCGTCAATTGTGATTGAGCCTTCGGAAACGTCGTAGAATCTAGAAAGCAGACTTACAAGCGTTGTTTTGCCCGCTCCAGTAGGGCCAACAAGAGCAACCGTTGTTCCAGGATCAACATGCAAGTCAACTAAATTCAAAATCGGCTTTCCGCCCTCTTCGTAGCGAAAAACAACATCATTTACGTCAACCTTGCCTTTAATTTTCGGCAATTCTTTTGCATCTGGCTTATCTACAATATTTGGCTTAATGCTTAGAGTCTCAAAAATACGCTCCAAATATACTGAGCATGTTATAAGTTGCGTGTAGAAGTTACCAATGTTTACAACTGGCTCCCAGAAAGTGCTCGAATACCACACAAATGCTATAAGCGTACCCGTGCTTATGTTCATACTGCTCGCGTTTGTTATGCCAACATAATAGAGCAGCGAAATTGCTGCGCTTTCAATAATCGAAGCTCCAGGCCAAAGCAGCATTTGCACTCTAACATTTTGCATCCACGCTTTTCTAACTCCCGACTGCTGCTCTTGGAATGTAGCGTATTGCTCCGATTCGCGCGCAAAAGTCTGAGTTGTTTTTACGCCTGCGATTGATTCGTGCAAATATGCGTTAAGATTGCTTTGCTTATTTGATAGTTTTTTAGACGCTTTTCGTTGCAAAATTTGCAAAGTGCGAGTCCAGATTATAAAAACTGGGAATAATACAAGACTCCACAATGCCATTCGCCAATCCAGAGCAAACATTGCGATTAGTGTAATGATTAGCACAAAAACATCGGAAAACACGTTGATTAAACCAGAAGAAAGCGTGTCGGAAAGCGTGTTTATGTAGTTTACTATGCGAATCAAAATCTTGCCGTGTGGGCGCGAATCGAAGTAATCAAACGATAACGATTGCACGTGCGTAAAAATATCTCGCCGCATATCTTTAATTATCATTTGACCGAGTCGCGTAATTGCAAGCGTTCTGTAGGCTAACCCAAGCTCATACAGCACAATAAGCACGCCAAACAATGCAATAAGCGCGTACAAATAAGAAACGTTTTTATTAGGCAAAACTACGTCTATAAGTGTTTTTGTAATCATTGGAGTTACTGTCATAATGCAACTTCCGCTAATAACAACTAAAACTATTTTGACTAGCTGCCATACGTACGGCTTTATATATTTGCGAACGCGCATAAGCTCGTGCAAATTTACGTGCTCTTCTTGGCTTTCGTCTTCTTTATAAGTGTTGCGCTGCGCCATTCTACTCCCCCTTAGCCTCGTTTGAATCTTCAAATCCCAAAGCTTTGCCCGTTTGCATGCCAAGCTGCTTTTTGTAGATTTCCCAATATCTTCCATGCATTGCCACAAGCTGCTCGTGTGTTCCGCGCTCTACGATTTTGCCGTGATCTAGCACAACAATCATGTCTGCATCTTTAACAGACGAGATTCTATGCGCAATTGTGATTACTGTGCGCAAGCCGTCTAACTTTTTTAGCTCTTTTTGAATATGCTCCTCAGTTTCCATGTCTACTGCAGAAGTTGTATCGTCCATAATTAAGACTGCGGGATTATTTGCTAGCGCGCGAGCAAGACTTAAGCGCTGCTTTTGACCGCCCGAAAGGCCAACTCCTCGTTCTCCTACAACAGTTTCGTAGCCTTCTGGCATGCTCATAATAAAATCGTCTGCATCTGCGATTCTTGCCATACGTCTAATCGTGTTATCTAACTCTTTGCAATTTTCCTCGTTTTGAGGCAATCCAAAGCTAATATTTCCTGCAATCGTATCGGAAAACAGGAATGTTTCTTGCGCGACTATGCTAACTTGATTTCTAACAGTTTCTAGAGGCCATTCGCGCACGTCTTTTCCATCAATTAAAACGCGACCGCTCGTAGTGTCATAAAAACGCGCTATAAGACTTACAAGCGTTGACTTTCCAGATCCTGTTTCGCCTAAGATTCCAAGCTTTGTGCCTGCTGGAACATCTAAATCAATATCGCTTAAAATTGGCGAATCAAGATCGTCTGGGAACGCAAAATCAACGTGTTCAAAAGTTACACGACCCTTAACTTTAAGATTTTCCGCAGATGTAGATGGCAAATCAATATGCGATTCTTGCGTAAGAAGCTTACGAATATTTACGCATCCTGCGTTGAATCGCTGCCAATCATTAATAAGCCACCCAACCATTCTTACTGGCATGTGGAGCATCCAAAGGAAGCTGTTAAACGTTACAAACGCACCTAAAGTCATGCTTCCATTAAGCACAAGCCATCCGCCAAATCCTACTGTTACAAGCTCCAGCGCAAAGCCCATACCGTCAAGCCATGGCATGTATTTTTGCGTGTTTTTTGCAAGCGTAATATTGCGATTAAAGTAGTCTTCGTTGCAATCGTCGAATTTCTTTGTTTCAAAAGGTTCGCGAACAAAAGCTTTTACAACGCGATTACCTTCAATGTTTTCTTCCACCATTGAATTCATGCGCGCAAACGATTCGCGAATCGCAAGGAACTTCGGCCTAGCGTTCTTGCCCATAAGCTTTGCAAGCCAGAATAAAAATGGTGTAATTGCCATAAGCGCTAGAGCTAGCTGCCATTGGATTGAAAACATTATAACTAGCGCAAACACAAACATTACTAAGCAATCCAGCGCCATATAAGACACCCAGCTTAAAATGTGGCGAATCGCATCCGTATCCGAAGTCATGCGGCTCATAATGTCGCCTGTGCGCGTGTGATTAAAGTACGTAAAGTCAAGCGAATGCAGCTTCTCGTACTCGTCGCTTACAAGGCGATACACGGCGTTTTGGCCGAATCTTTCCATTTGAAGCTGGTAGATATACCTTGATCCAACGCGAACAATCATCATTGCAACCATTAGCACGCACACAAAAGCAAGCAAATCATGCTGTTTTCCAATAATGACTTTGTCTACAATAAAGCCCGAAAGCAGAGGCATTGTCATTGCCATTGTGTCGTTTATAGTAAAAAGAACTAGCGATACGCCTACTCTCCACATATCTGGCTTACAATATTGCAAAACCCAGCGCACATTACTCGCGTCTTTGCGTTTATTTGGATTTACATACATGCGCTAGATTCTCCCTTATTTTTGACTTCGCGATTTATTTTTTATTAAGTTTTATTAAGTTTATACTATTTTTCTGAGTTTATTTTTGCGCGACTATTTTTTACGCGACTATTTTCTGCGCAAGCACACGCACGCGATTACAGCAAAAGCATGTGGCGTGCAGCCAAAAGACCACACGCCACATGCTATAAGTTAAGCAATCAGCTTAGTAAACTTGCGCGAGTTATCGCTACAAATTTACTCACTTCTGCCAACCGATGTTTTCAACAAAAACGTTAGCATATCCAGCAGGACCGCCGTTAGCAAAGCCCTTCTTGTATGCCTGGTAGGTTGGAGGAGTAGAAACTGGAAGCGTACCATACTCGGCGAAAGCCATGGACTCAGCCTTGTTGGCCAATGCAGTCTGTTCCTTGTAATCGTAGGTCTTGCCAACCTTGGCTAGAACAGCATCAATCTTCTTGCTGCCAGTGCCAGTAAAGTTGGAATCGCTCTTAGAACCGTAGACCTGGGAAGCGGATGCCAAGAAGCTCAATGGAGATTGGGAAACCCAAGCCATTGGAAGCACCTGGAAGTCGAAGGAGCTTACAGTCTTAGAGAACTTAGATGCAGGCTTGTTTACAGTCTTGCACTTCATTCCAGCCTTCTTCATCATGGCCTGGAATGCGTTAGCAAGAGCTGCCTGAGTGGAGTCATCGCCGAAGAAGGTAAATGTGAACTGAACGGTCTTACCATTCTTAGCGTAGTAACCGTCTTTGCCCATCTTGTAGCCAGCGGCCTCAAGAGTCTTCTTAGCGTTTTCTACGTTGAACTTACCATCAGCTGGGAGGTTGTTCTTGTAGCCAGCCTGGAACATGGAGAGAAGCTCCGAACCTGGCTGCTCGCTCTTCCAGTTCATACCCTGGAACTGAATCTTGTTGTAGGTGGCAACGTCGAATGCCTGGACAACGGCCTTACGCACGGCCTTGTCTTTGAATGCGCCAGCCTTTGCGTTTAAGTTAATAACACGAATCTTGGTGCTGTAGCCGTAACGGAGCTGAGCGCCCTTAACGCTACGAGCAGCCTTAACCTTATCCTTGGTGGAGATGGAATCCACGGAATCGATTTCGCCGTTCTGGAAGGCATTCATTGCAGCGGTATCTTCCATACGCTTTACAACAACCTTATCGAGCTTTGCCTTCTTGCCCCACCACTTTGGATTGCGCACGAAAACAACCTGATCTTCGGTTGCGGACTGAATCTCGAATGGACCTGCACCCCACTCGTTGTGAGGATTATTTACCCAACCCTGGTTGAACACAGTAGGATCGGTTGCCTTTGGATGAACCAATGGAGCGAAAAGCAATTCCCAAGTTGCGCATGGCTTATTGTACTTAACGATTACTTGCTTAGGATTTGCACCCTGCTCAACGGACTCAATGCAGTCATAGCCCTCGTGAGATGGTACAGAGTAGGCTTCGTTCTTGCCATTCATAACTTCCCAAGTAGCCTTGAAAGCAGTGTAATCGATGTCTGTACCATCGTTCCACTTAGCCTTTGGGTTCAAATCGTACTGAACTACGAGTGGCTTGTCGCTAACCTTCTTAACAGAAGTAATGTAATCAGGGTTGTACTTAACCTTCTCGCCCTTAACGGTATCGTAATAAGGAAGCGATGGCTGGTAGAAGCCCCACAAAGTGCTCATATACGCGGTGTTACCGTCGTTAGAAGCGTAGTTCCAGTTTGGACCCATGTCAGAAAGCGAGAACGTGTAAGTACCGCCATCCTTAACATTGTCACGAGGCTGTGGATTGTCGTAACGCTTGTCAACCTTAGGCATTGGAAGAGCGCCAGTGTAGGAAGTATCTACACCTGCGGCTGGCTCTTCGGTCATTCCGCCCTTAGCTTTATCTGCCGTAGTGGCGGTTGTACCACCACAAGCGCCGAGCAGCATTGCAACAGAAAGTGCAGCTGCGGCGAATACAGTTAATTTACCTGCATTAGTTTTTTTCATGATTCCTCTCATTCCCCAGAAATGATGTCCACTTTCTGGTATGTGTGTAGAGTATATCTAATCTTTTGACATTTTGTGTTACGACTTTTTTAACAAATGCTGAATTTAAGCTTTTGTTACTTAAGATTTAATCCAGAAAAAGAAAATTAAATGCAGAAAACAGCAAAACAGAAAATTTTTTAGTTTGTTTTGATTAAAAAACAAAATATATTACTTTTTTTAGAATTTATGTGCCTGTAACAAAAAATCGCGTGTGTCTTGCATAACACACGCGATCAAACTTGCCCTAAACAAAAGTTTAGGCGTATTCACAAAAGATTAGAATCAGACGCTTGCAACGTCATCAAACGAATCTTCTTCGTTGAGAATAATACGCTTGCGATTCTTCTCAATAACAGGATCTGGAATTGGCACAGCGCTAATCAAAGCCTTAGTGTACGGATGCTTAGGATTATCGAACACCTCATCCGTTTCGCCAGATTCAACAATGCGTCCGTGGTACATAACAGCAATTCGGCTAGAAATATGACGAACAACCGCCATGTTGTGAGCCACAAACAAGTAAGCAACACCCAACTTGTCTTGCAAATCTTCAAGCAAGTTAATAATTCCAGCCTGAATAGAAACATCCAAAGCCGAAACAGGCTCATCAAGAAGAAGCAGCTTAGGGTTTACAGCCAAAGCACGAGCAATAGCAATACGCTGACGCTGACCACCAGAGAACTGCGTTGGGAAGCGATCAACCTGATCCGGATTCAGCTCAACAAGCTGCATAAGCTCCGCAATACGCTGACGAATCTCTTCCTTCGACTTCTTTTGAACATGAAGAGGCTCTGCCAAAATATCGTAAACAAGCATACGAGGATCAAGAGAGCTCATAGGGTCCTGGAACACGTATTGAATCTTAGAGCGAAGCTCGCGACGCTGCTCTTTAGTCAATTTATCGTTAAGTTCAGTACCGAAGACGGTAATAGAGCCAGCTTCTGGCTTCTTTAAGCTCATGATTTCCATCAAAGTAGTTGACTTACCCGATCCAGATTCTCCAACAAGAGCCACCGTTTCGCCTTCGCGAATCTCAAGGTCAATGCCATCAACAGCGCGAACTTCGCCAACCTTGCGTCGCAAGAAACCGCCACCTGTAATTGGGAATGTTTTAACTAAGCCCTTAACATCCAAAACAACCTTGCGATCCTCGCGAGGAATGCCTTCAAACATTGGCTTAATCGTTTTTTCGGTTTCTGCATGAAGCATCGCACGAACAGTTTCGCTTTCTGCCTCAAGGCCCATCATATCGCTGGTATCGCCACTCTTTTCTTCTGCAATCAACATATCCATTGTTGGCTTAGAGATTGGAGTTAAGCGGCGAGTGCGCTTTTGATCAACGCGCGGAACAGCGCCAAGCAAGCCGATTGTGTATGGCTGAGTTGGATGAGCAAAAATCTCCTCAACGCTATTATGCTCAACCAAATGACCCGCATACATAACAATAACTTCGTCTGCAACGCCAGCAATAACGCCCAAATCGTGAGTAATGAAGATCATTGCGGCGCCAGTTTCTTTCTGAGCCTTCTTCAAAACATCCAAAACCTGAGCCTGAATCGTAACATCCAAAGCGGTAGTAGGCTCATCAGCAATAATAATATCTGGGTTGTTAGCAATTGCCATTGCAATCATAACGCGCTGACGCATGCCGCCAGAAAACTCATGAGGGAACGCCTTTAAGCGCTCAGCTGGCTTAGTAATACCGACCAAGTTAAGAAGCTCAATAGAGCGATCGCGAATCTGATCTTCGGTCATATTTGGATTATGAATAACCAAAGCTTCCTTAAGCTGATCTCCAATAGAGAACACTGGAGTTAAAGCAGAAAGAGGATCCTGGAACACCATTGCAATGTTCTTACCGCGAATCTTACTCATCTCTGCATCAGACTTTGTTAAAAGCTCTTCGCCCTTATAAACAACAGAACCCTTAACAGAAGCATTCTTATCTAGCAAGCCCATAACAGCCAAAGAAGTAACAGACTTACCAGATCCAGATTCGCCAACAATACCAATTGTTTTGCCGCGATACAAATCAAAGTTCATATTGCGAACAGCGTGGACTGTACCAGCTTCCGAAGCAAAGCTAATTTGCAAGTTGCGTACAGAAAGAAGTGGTTCGTTGTTCTGATTTTCCATTGCAAAGTCTTCCTTATTTGCGTTATTACCCATATCAGTCATGTTTAAACCTCCAACAAGCCTTACTCGGCCTTACCAACAGACCTAGAATATGGATCAATCGCATCGCGCAAGCCATCTCCAATAAGCTGAACGGAGAAAGTCAAAACAACCAAAACCGCAGAAGGAACCAAAAGAACCCAAGGAGATGTCATAACGCTACTTTGACCAACGTTAAGAAGAGTACCCAAAGAAGTATCTGGAGCCTTAATACCAAGACCCAAGAAGCTCAATGCTGTTTCGCCATTGATTGCACCAATAACACCAAGAACCGTGTTAATAATCAAAACGGAACCAAGATTTGGAACAAGATGGCGAACAATAATGCGGAACGAAGAAACGCCTTCAAACTTAGCGGCACGCACATATTCGCGTTCGCGCAAGCTCAAAGTCAAAGTTCTAAGCGTACGAGCGTAACCAATCCAGCCAAAGGAAGTCATGCCAAATGCAAGCCACAACCAATCGTTGCCGCCAGTAGCAGAGCTAACAATCAAAGCAATAAGCAAGAAGGATGGAACAATCAAAAGCATGTCTAGAAGCCACATGCCAACCTGCTCAAACCAACCTTCAAAGTAAGAAATAGCAGTACCAACCAAAGCAGCAATAATCGTAATCGAAATGGAGCTTACAATACCAATAGAAAGCGAGCGACCAAGTCCGCGAACAACCATTGCATACATGTCTGATCCGCCAGGCGTAGTTCCAAGCCAATGCTCGGCGCTAGGAGGAGTTGCAAGAGCCGTAAAATCAGGCTCGTCGTAGCCCCACTTGCTAATCTTAGAGCCAAACAAAGCAAGAAGAATCAAGAGAACAAGTAAAACTAAGCCAACAACAGCGGATGGACGCCTAAAGAAGCGGCGCGTATAAAGCGTTATTTTGCCTGTGCGCTTAAAATTACCCCAAGAATTAGCAGTTGCCTTCTTATCAGCAGCAGACTCTTGAGCCTTTGAAGATACATCTTTTTTACTCATATCAATACACCTACACTGTTGCGCAATTAGCTCAAACGAATACGAGGATCAAGCCAAGCGGAGAAGATATCTGCCAACAAGGCTCCGGCCAAAGTACACACGGCTCCGAACGCAGCAATAGCAACAGAACCATTAATGTCGTTATTAGAAATAGTTTGTACGAAGTAGCTACCCAAACCGTTAATTGCAAACACGGTTTCGGTAATCACAGCGCCCGTAAACACGCCTGCAATAGAGAAGGCAACGTCTACGGCAGTAGGAATCAAAGAAGTACGCAAAGCGTGACGACGAATAGCCACATTTAGAGGCAAACCCTTAGCGCGAGCAGTACGAACGTAATCAGCATTCATAGTATCGAGCAAATAGGTGCGCTGCGTAAGATGGTAGCCAACCATGCCAGGAACGGTCATAACAATTGTTGGCAAAATCAAATGCTGCAAGAAGTCAAGAATAAAAGCAATAGGATTAGAACCCTGATAGGAATGTAATCCAGTAACAAAGAACAAACGAGAACCAGCAGCGTTATTAACGCTGATTGCAGCTAAAACAATAAGTAATCCAAACACGGCGGCTGGAACAACAAGCAAGAACGTAGCAATAGAGTTAAGAACCCTGTCTTGCCACTTATATTGGCGAATAGCAGTATAAACACCAACGCTAACGCCTAAAACAATACCAAGAACAGTTGCGCAAGTAACCAGCTGCACCGATGCACCGATTCGCGCAGCAATCGCAGGACCAACAGGCGCTTGCTCTGGGCTTAATCCCCAATCCCAACGAGTAAGAACGCCAGTAATCCAACGCAAATACCTTGTAATAACTGGAGTTTGGTCGTTAATATTTGCTAAATCCAAAGAACGGTTAATCGAAGGAATTGGCGGATGCGGATGCCTAGACATATAGTTCGATCTCGGATCCATAAATGCACTTGCCAAGAAATACGTCATGGATACGGACACAAACAGCATCACAACATAATTCAGGCATCGTTTAACGATGTATCGTATCATTGTGACTCTTTTCTACGTCTAAACATTGTTACCTCCATCTGGTAACTGCAAACTTACGCTTGCACACTGCCATCATTTAATCACTAATTAAAAAGGCAAATCATAAGCGTTTAAGGCACACTTAAGTAAGCCCTAATAATTTGGACGTGTAATTAGTATATTTTTAGCTAACCTATGTACATTGCTTAAAATAAACATGTAATAACACGTAATAAATAGTAATCTTAACCAAAATTAATACATAAAATTGGCAAAATATCAAAATATTTAACGAAGTTACTTAAAATTTACGAAAATTAGTTGCGCAAATCGCCATAAACACATAAAAATGCATATTTTGCATAAACGAAACACAAACACTCGCAAACACTTAAAGCCGCGCAAAACGCGACTCGTGCATTGAGCAAGCTACAATAACACTTATTCATTACTTTCAAAACAATCAAAACAAGGAGATATATGTCTGAAAACGTAAAAGCCGTTACACTAAACGACGTTCGCGAATATTCTAAGCATTTTAACGAACAGCGAGCAAATCGAGTAGCAGCAAACGCTTCGGTATCGAGCGGCGTTCTTAAAGCAGCAACAAGCTACCAGGGTCAGCGCGCACTTCCACGCGAATTTTCTATAGAACTCAAGCAAGGAACAATAACAAACCAACAGCATTCTGGACGTTGCTGGATGTTTGCATCGCTTAACACTTTGCGCTACGAGCTTATGCATAAGTGGAATCTAGAAGACTTTGAGTTTTCCGAAAGCTACTTGTTCTTCTGGGACAAGATTGAAAAAGCAAACGCATACTTGGAAAACGTTTTGGAGACTTTAGATGAGACATTAGATAGCCGAATTTTTGAGAGCATTAACTACGGTCCGATTGACGACGGCGGATGGTGGCAAATGTTCGTTAACTTGGTAAACAAGTACGGACTTATGCCAAAGAGTGCATACCCAGATTCGCAAAACGCTACCGATTCCGAAGCATTCGTGCAATACATTAATAGCAAGCTTCGCGAGTTTGCATGCGAGTTGCGCGAAGCACACAAGAATGGCACTTCTATGGAAGAGTTGCGAAAAATGAAGATTCGCGACTTGGAAACTGTGTACCGCATGACCGCGATTGCTCTTGGCGAGCCACCAGAGCGTTTCGACTTCTTTGCACGCACTAAAGATGACGACGATAAGAAGGACGATAAGAAGAGCGACGAAAAGAAAGACGATAAAAGCAGCGAAAAGCCAAAGAGCGGTAAAGACGATCGCCCAATGATTTGCGAATACGGCATTACGCCACTCGAGTTTGCAAAGAAATACGTGCCAGTAGACGTAAACGACTTTGTAAGCTTGTGCAACTCCCCAATGGAACGCACTCCGTTCAACAAGCTCTACCAACTCAAGTACACAACAAACGTTGCCGAGACTAAGGAAATGGAGTTTGCAAACGTTGCGCTAGAAGTGTTCCGCAAAGCCGCTGTTGATCAGCTAAAAGACGGACACCCAATTTGGTTTGCTTGCGATTGCACGCAATTCTCGCTAAGGCAAGAGGGCTTCTTTGACCCAGCAGTTGTGCGCGTAGACGAGCTATTTGATGTAGAGTTTACATTCGACAAAGCTAAAGGTTTGGAATACATGGATTGCCCAGGCAACCACGCAATGACCTTTACTGGCGTAAATCTTAACAAAGATGGCGAGCCAGACCGCTGGAAGATTGAAAACAGCTGGGGTAAAGATAACGGCGAAGATGGATACTACGTTGGATCCGCGCAGTGGTTTGACCGCTACGTTACAGAAATCATTATTAACAAGAAGTATCTTGATGAAGCAACGCGAGCAATATTGGATCAGGAGCCTGTAATGCTTGATCCGTGGGTGCCACTTACAAAGCGCTGCCGCTAAACTTGATTTAGCTTGATTTAGCGCAAGCTGATTTACAAACGCAGATTGCATTCGCAAATTACAAACGCAGTCTGCGTTTTTTATTTTATTGCGCTTTGAAGGAGCTTGAAATTGCATAACGCATTTCAAGCTCCTTCAAAGCGTGATTTGGCTCAAATGTAAAGTCCAGTGGACTTTACATGCCAAATCAGCCGAGCGGCTACTAATAGCCGTGCGCTCCGACCTGCCTTTTCGCTTAAAGCGTAGCGCGAAAAGGTAATTCGGAGCGCTGAGCAGCTCAAGGCAGAAGCACTGCTTCTGCGCTGCGAAGACGTGAGCGCGCTTAGACCGCGCGAACGAAACGCCTCTTTCGCTGCGAAAAATCTCGAATCTCTACCTCACTTAGCGTAATCATGTAGTGCGATTGTACCGAATTTTGGTGTTTTTTGATACAAACGCACTACACAAACACGCAAAACTGTAGTGCGATTGTATGGCGACACGCCGTATTTTAGGTACAAACGCACTACAAGATGCACAACAGAAAGAGAAAAATGACACATTTGGCAGATCGAAGTCATGGGTAAGCGGCGAACACTTGAAAAAGATAAAAGATAAAAAAGAAGCCCGGTGGGAAAGAGAAAACCCACCGGGGCAGAGAGAAAGAGAGAAGAAGGTTTCAGTTATGGGGTTCGCGAACGAACCTCACTGATGGAAGAACCATCAGCAATATTCATTATAACCACATTTTTCTCGCAAAACACGCATATAAACTAAAAATTTCCTGAAAATTTTTTCATATTCCTGGCAGTATGCCAATTTTTTGTTATATACGTCACTCTTCCTTAAAATTTTCCGCTAAAATCACTCAGATTCCAACGATTTTTTAGCTGCAGCCAATCTTTCTTCGTCAGCTTTACGACGAGCAGCAAGAGCAGACTCAAAACGCTCAAGCTCCTCATCAATCGCCTCTTTAGGAATCTTGGCAAAAATCGGAGTTGGCTTAGCAACAGGAGTACCAGTAACCAACGGCTCACTTTCCCATGGATGAACAGTCTTTCCAAGCTCATAGTCGCCAGTAATAATCGGGTACTTAAAATCTGGATTATCTAAGTCGCTCACCTCTTCGATTCTTGGAAGCGGCGAGAACACTCCCGTTCCACCAAGAGCTTCCCAAACTTTTTGCGCAGAATGAGGCAAGAATGGAGCAAGCAAATGATTAGCGTCCGAAACAGCTTGTGCAGCAACATGCAAAACCGTTCCAAGACGAGACTCGTCATCCTTAATCTTCCAAGGCTCCGTAGCAGAAATATACTTGTTGATATCCGACACAACGCGCATAGCCTCATTAAGAGCATTCTTTTGATGATGACGCTCAATCAAACCACCAACAATCTCAAAAGCGTTAGAAGTTTGATCCAAAAGCGCACGGTCCATATCTGTCATTGAATTTTCATCCAACGGCGGAATCTCTCCAAAATTCTTATTAATCAAATTTGCAACACGATTAACAAGATTGCCCCAACTTGCTGCAAGCTCTTCGTTATTGTGGCGAACGAACTCTGCCCAAGTAAAGTCGGCGTCAGAATTTTCTGGACCCGCAACGGAAATGTAGTAGCGCACAGCATCCACTGGGTAGCGCGCCAAAATGTCTTTAACGTAAATCACAATTCCGCGCGAAGAACTGAACTTCTTACCTTCCATGGTCATAAACTCGGAAGCAACAACCTGCTCTGGCATGTTAAGTGGACCATAAACGCCAGACTCGCCACCCTTAGAGCCAGCGCCGTTATACGCAAGCATCTCTGAAGGCCAAATTTGAGAATGGAAAGTAATGTTATCTTTGCCCATAAAGTAGTAGCCAGGAGACTTAGGATCGCACCACCAATCGCGCCAAGCGTCTGGCTTGCCCTGCCTACGCGCCCACTCAATGGATGCAGACAAGTAGCCAATAACGGCGTCAAACCACACGTACAAGCGCTTATTTGGGTTATCAATCCAGCCTTCTACAGGAACTGGAATGCCCCAATCAATGTCTCGCGTAATTGCTCGAGGCTTAACTTCCTTAAACAGGCCAATTGAGAAGTTAATAACATTTGTACGCCAACCATCCCTGGAATTAAGCCACTCCAAGTTTGCGTTTGCTAAAGCAGGCAGATCAAGGAAGTAATGTTCTGTTTCTTCAAATCGCGGAGTTTCACCGTTAATCTTAGAAACAGGGTTAATAAGCTCGTCTGGATCCAGCTCGTTTCCACAAGCATCGCACTGGTCGCCTCGCGCGCCGTCCGCGCCGCAAATCGGGCATGTACCCTCAATGTAGCGGTCTGGAAGAGTGCGGCCTGTAGAAGGCGAAATCGCAACCTTTTGAGTTCCCTTGTAAATATAACCATTCTTAAGGCACTGGCGGAACATCTCTTGAACAACATGCTCATGATTTGCTGTTGTTGTGCGCGTAAACAAATCGTAGCTTAAACCCAAATCGCACAAGTCTTTAGTAATCACGCGATTATAGCGGTTTGCAAGCTCTTGCGCGCTCACGCCTTCTTTATCTGCCTCAACTAAAATCGGCGTGCCGTGTTCGTCTGTTCCAGAAACCATAAGCACGCTGTTTCCCTTCATGCGCTCGTAACGCGCGTACACGTCGGAAGGTACACCAAATCCTGCAACGTGACCAATATGACGAGGGCCATTTGCGTAAGGCCATGCAACATTCACCAAAATATGACTCATAGCCAAATATTATCTTGTTCAGCGAGGACACATTAAATAACACACCGAAAAATCACACTAAAAAATCACTATAAAAATCGCTATAAAATCACTATAAAATCGCATAGCAAAGTAGATAAATCAAGCATAATCACGTGTAATCAAGCACAATCGCACACAACCACATTTAGTCACATATGATTTAGTCACATATAATCACATTTTTTGATGTAAAAAGCTAAAAATCCACTTTTCCACAATTACGAAAAATCGCGTAGACAAAAAAGTAAAACACGATATTGTGTATAAAACTTAGAAGATTAAAACCTAGAACAGCAGAACATTACAGAATTACGGCACTAAAACATTGCAACACTAAAACATTACAGCACTAAAAAAGTTGTCGTATTAAGCACATTACGCAGAAAGGAGAAACATGAGCACTTCAACGTTGAACAAAAAACGCACAATACACAATGACGAAAAAAATAAAAAAGCAATAAAAGACTACAAAAGACGCAAAGAATACAAAACTCGCGAAGAATACGAAGACTACAAAAACTATAAAGAATACAAAGACTACAAAAACGAAGAGATGATTTTATTTTCGGAAAAACAAAACGAGGAGCTGCCTATTCTTATAGACACAAAACACCTACCAGGGCCACTAAGCATGAAGAAACTATGCAATTTTGGAGCATTCAACAACGTTTCAATACGCACTGGATTTACACAATCTACCGCAAAAACCCCAGAAGGACGATGCAACGTGCTAAAAAATCTGCTTCCAAACGGAACAGTTGCATGCGCATTTACAGCATCTTGGATTTGGCTTGGCGGAAAAATCCCAAACATACTAGAGATAATATCCAAAAGTCATTATCGAATAAAGCCGTACGATCACCGACTACAAGTGTTTAGAAGAAAACTAATGAAAAAAGAACAAAGGGTGATTAAAGACTTGCACGTAACTTCTCCAGCGCGAACTATTTGCGACATTGCACTAACGCCATCAAAAAACATTTACGAAGAAATAAGAAGAGTAGATACTGTGTGCGAATTGGCGCAAAAATACAACACCAGTTTTAAAGATTGCGAAAAAATCATAGACAGCAATCCTTATTTTCCAGGAGCTGCGAAGGCAAAAGAGTGGATTAAATACATAATAGACAAGGACAATATTCTTTATGACTATTAGAGAAAATATTAAGAATTATAAAGCGAGCGCAATGCCGCCAAAACCGCCAATTGTGCTCACTGCGCAAGTCGCGTGCTGCGAAAACACAAGCAAAGACGTGCTATGGCATATTGCTAAGAACGTGCCTGAATTAAGAAAATGGGTTGTTGCAAACCCAGTCGCGGACGCAAAAATGCTGGAATACATATCTCAGCAAGGAGGGCCAGGCGTTAAACAAAGTCTAGATGTGCTTTTAGAAGCATACGAATATGCAAAAAATGGGGATTAATTGCTGCTTAATTTTCCACATTTGCACATTTTTTGCTTTTATTGATACAACTTTTGCACATTTGCACATTTTTTGCTTAATTTCCTATTTAGTTGTCCACATTTTCCTTGATTTTTAAGCAAGCTGCATAAACTTCTTTACGATTAGCAAAAGAGCCGTCTGAAAGAGGATTTTGTGAAACAACTCGAGTTATAGCGTCTTTTATTCGCAAGCCCTCGTTTTGTGAAAGATCGCAAGCCATTTTAGCAAGCTGATCCACGCTTAAATCAACGCTTTGTTGCGCAACATCACTTTCGCTAGCGCCCGAAAGCACAAGCACAATCTCGCCACGAGGAGGATCATTTTCTACGCTTTTTGCAATCTGCTCAATAGTTCCACGACGTACTTCTTCAAAATCCTTAGTAAGCTCGCGGCACAACGCCATTTTTCGATCTGCTCCAAAAACTGCAAGAAGAGCTGCCATTGACTCCGCAATCCTGTGCGGCGCCTCGTAAAATACGATTGTTCGCCTCTCTAAAAGAAGCGAGCGCAAATGCTGCATGCGCTCCCCCGACTTGCGCGGCAAAAAACCTTCGTAGCAAAAACGATCTGTTGGCAAACCCGAAAGCGCCAAAGCATCCAATACGGCACTCGGGCCAGGCGCGCAAGTAACAGGCAAATCGCGCTCTATTGCGCGGCGAACAATCGCAAGCCCTGGGTCGTTAATCGTAGGCATGCCAGCGTCGGAAACAACAAGAACAGTGCTGCCTTGCTCAACCTTGTCTAGTAAACCATCTGACTTATTGCGCTCATTGTGATCGTGATACGCAACAACTTGCCCAGAAACGTGCACGCCAAGGCGATTTGCAAGGTCGTAAAGCCTACGCGTATCTTCTGCTGCAACAATATCCGCAGTTTCTAGAAGATTAATTAAGCGCGCAGAGGCATCTCCCATATTCCCAATCGGAGTTGCTGCAAGAACAACTTTTCCTAAATTATCTTCTTCACTGCTCATCTTAAATCTCCTTATAAAACCTCTTAAGACTCTACACGAATTTATAAAATAACGCACATAATGCACACTAAAAACAAGATATTTGATTAGAATTATGCTTAAGTTTATGCTTAGTAATGCTTAAGTTTATGCTCAGTAATTATGCTTAACATAAATTGCAATCGCGCAAAACGAAAAGAGATACCATGAAGATTATAGAACGCCAAATTAAAGGCATTGATGGCAGTAACGCGCTTCTAACTGCATATGTTTTAGACGATAATTTAGATAGCGAAGGGGATCAAACGCGACCAGCAGTGCTGATTTTGCCAGGCGGCGGATTCTTGCGCGTTTCTAATCGAGAAGCAGAGCCTATTGCTATGAAGTTTGCTGCCGCTGGATTCCACGCTTTTGTTTTGCGATACTCGCTTGTGCCTAGCGCACACCCTACTCAGCTTTTGGAAGCCGCGCAAGCTATGCAATTGATTCGCAATAATGCAGCAGAATGGCATGTAGATGCGCAAAAAGTGGCGATTATTGGATTCTCTGCAGGAGGCCATGTAGCCGCAAATCTTGCGACTAGCGTTAGCGACGATGTTGAAGAAGCAAATGGATATAACGCAAATGACGTGCGCCCAAATGCTCTTATGCTTGCTTACCCTGTGATTTCTGCTGGCGAATACGCGCATAAGCCAACTTTCGACCGTCTTTTTGGAGACGTAGATTCTAGTACTCGCGAGCAACTCGTGGAGCAGCTTTCGCTTGAAAATCACGTTGATTCTAAGACTCCACCTGTGTTCGTTTGGCAAACGATTACAGACCAGACGGTTACAGTTCAAAACTCGATTATGTTTATTAATGCTTGCGTTAAAGCTGGCGTAAGCGTGGAAGCACATTTGTTCCCTAAGGGCCCGCACGGCTTGGCTTTGGCGGTTAAAGAGACAGCTAAGCGCGATGAAAATGGCGCAGTGCTGCCTGAGTTTGTTCAGCCAGAAGTTCAGCAATGGATTGATCTTGCTTGCGATTGGCTGCGTCGCACTTTTGCACCGCTTTCATAACCTAGATTGGTGTGCCTATGCAACCATGTAGTGCGTTTGTACCGAGTTTACGGCGTGTCGCCATACAATCGCACTACATAAACACGCAAAACTGTAGTGCGATTGTACCGAATTTTGGTGTTTTTTAATACAATCGCACTACAGAAATTTTAATCACACAATCTTTGGCATTGGCGTTGTTAGTGAAGCTGTAAGGTTGACTTGAACAACGCCTGCGCCAGAATGAACTTCCACCTTTTTAAGTGTTACAGTGCGAGAATCAGCAGGCGCGTGGTCGTCATCCGTCATGGTTGCTGGCGATTTTACAGCAACAAGAGCCAAGCTATCAAAATCGACACCAGCCTTATTGCACCAATCCTGCGCTTCCTTCAACGAATCAGCAAAACCTGCTTTGTCGATTACACGCTCAGAAGGCACTCCATACGCCTCGAAGCAAAGCAAATTAATACGCTCGCGAAGCGACTTTCCACGTCTGCTTTGTGGAACTTTTGTTTCTGCGTCATCTGTAATCACAGACACAAAATCGTCTAGCTGATCTGCCAATCCATCTCCGCCATCTCGGAAAAGATTGCCAACAATCGGCTTTCGGAATCCCAAAGTCTTAGCTTGTTCAAGCAAATCTGGAACTTGCCCATCTTCCCCATCCCACAAATTAATAAGAGGGAAAGTAGGAATATCAAGCGACTCAAGGCGCGAAACGTGGAACGGGTAGCGCCACGCAAGCGTTTCGTCATCTCGCCAAGTGCTGGCACGAGTAACAACAACCGCAGCAGCAGGCCACTTTGCACCAAACTCGCGAGCAGCAATATCTAGCCACTTTTGCGCGCCAGCATCCGTGCCATAGCCTGCTTCCACAACAACAATATCGTGCAATGCGCAAGCCATCTCAACGCTTACAAGGCTTGGAATTCCAAGAGAAACGTTGGCAAATGGCCCGCAATGAACGTAAATCGGAGAACCATTAATCGTCTCTGTTTTTGCAGGCTTTACAGCATCAGCAAGAATATTTGTGATTCGCCACAAGTCAACAAAATCGCCAAATTTAACAGGATTCCCGTCTTTTGTTCCAGCAATCATAGAAGATACGCGATTTGCGATTTCTTCCATGCTTCTAGAAAGCACTACGATTTGCATAAGTTCGCAAGTTGGCGTTAACACAACGCGCTCTGCAACCGTGCTCTTGCCAAAATCAACAGCAATACTACGCAAAGATCTTGAAGGCACTTCGCTTACTCGCGGCACTAAAATCGTGTCTAAAATACCGTCGTCAATCGCCTTTTCTGCAAAAGAAACAAGCAAATTCTGCGCGCATTCAATAGCCGCCATTTCTCCGCACAATCCCCAATCGATTAGCTCAGGGTGTGCAAGAGATGACTTTCCGCCGCCACTAGCGCCGCCTTTAGAACCCGCCGCAGTAATGCCCATGCTTGGCTGCCTTAAAACAGCCGCCGCATCTACTCCGCGTTCGCGCAAAGCGTCTACAAGCGCAATAGTGGTGGTTGTTTTGCCTTCTCCTCTAGAAGCCTTAAGAGGAGTATCTGCAGTAACGAGCAACACTTTACCGTGCTTTCTTGGCTCGCTTGGATTCTTCTTTAGATAATCCATAAATCCAAAAGCGTCGATTTTTTTAACCAGTCCAAATTGTGCAGTAAACGAATCAAGAATGCTCATATTCCCCACTTTCAGGCAAAACGCCTAATAGACGCTCAACAACAAATACTCAACAACAAACGTTCAATAACAGATGCTCAATAAGCGCTCAATAATAAACGCGCATAGCTAATGTAAATGAACAATTTTTATACTATACGATTGCATAGGCGTGGTATAGCAATATTACATTAAAACTATGCGCGTTATTAGTAACGTCTATAACGGCTTGCGATTAGTGATCGGAGCGATTAAAACCATTCTTCATTCGCATGCTAGTTATGTACAGAACTGTGTCAAGCAAAGAATCGGTTTCTTTCTTTAACTTTGCTGCCATACCCTCGTTCGCTTTAGCCAAAGCCGCGCGCACGTCTTCGTTTCTAAGCTGCGCAATAATAGCATCCACATTCCGAACTAAATCATCATAATCTTCGCCTTCATCACCTTCGCGCTCTGGCTCGTAATCCTTCAAAGAAACGCCAAGAATCTTTGCAACAGCAGCATCCGTAGACTTAACCATTGCGTGGCCAAGAGAACCAACAACTTCTTGGTAACGCTCAATCGCATTTGCAGTGTCGTTAAATGCAGCATCCGCAAGAGCTGCAATAATGCGATTTTCCCAATAGAAGTTTTCGCTTGTTACGCGAGTAGTTGTATCTTCCAAATACTTTGGAGTTTCGTTTACATTTGCGTAGAACGGAACTAAAGCATTAAACGGGTTAGAGCCGTACGCCATCCACTGAATTGTGCGGAACGCTTCTGGCATATAAGGGCGGATTTGCATAACAGCCAGCTGGCTTTGGCGATTAATGCCGATTGGGCGGAAAAGATGACGCGTATGCTCATCGCCAAGCTTGCCGTAAGGATCGTACTCAGTTCCCTGATAGTGCGAGCTAAGCACGTACTTAACGTCTTCAACCGTCACTTTGCGCTCAGGCTGACGCGCCCACGGAATATCGTTGCTATCTGGCTTATGATCCGCGTCTTTACCATCCCACACTTCATCATAAGGATTCAAGAAACGCTCCATAAACCACGCGCGCGGCGTGTTGTACACGTGATCCGCATCTGAATGGGATCCAAAAGCATCTCGAGGATTAAACGGCGAAGCGTTTTCTACCGACAAATCTAAGTGGTTTTCTTCAATAAACTCAAGCAAATCAGCCGAGCACATGTGCTCTTCTTTGTCTCCTAGAGCGTCTTCTAAATCAAACTCGTCAATTCCAAGCTGATTTGGCATAACAACATACGCCTCGTCTGGCACACGCTTAGCAATCCAGTGGTGTCCGCCAACAGTTTCCATCCACCAAATCTCGTTTACATCCGAGAACGCAACGCCGTTCATCTCGTAAGTGCCGTACTTTTCTAGCAACGCGCCCAAACGCTCAACGCCTTCGCGAGCGCTACGAATATAAGGCAAAACAAGCGTTAAGAAGTCTTCTTCTCCAATTCCGCCTGGCACTTCTGGCTTATAATCAGCGTCGCCTTCCTTGCCTTGCGCTTTTTGAAGCTCCACCATTGGGTCTGCGCCCAGCACGCGCTCGTTGGATGTAAGCGTTTCTGTAGCGCTCATTGCCACGTTTGCTTCGTTAATGCCAGCTTCTCCCCAAATTCCTTCGCGCAAGTCTGCGTTTGGCACGCTTGTGTATTGCATTGGATTATCTGGAAGCTCTACTGTTACGTGGCTAAGCACGGACTTATAAACGCGAGGCTGGTCTTGCGGCTTAACTACTACTAAGCGCTTTGGGTTAAACTCGCCGTTTGCGGAGTCTTCGTTACGCGCAATAAGCGTGGAGCCGTCGTAGCTCGCTTTGCGTCCTACTAAAATTGTTGTGCATGCCATATTTGCATCCTCATTTTTCTAATTTTTGATTATTTTGGTTATTTGATTATTTTAGATAATTTTGTTTGTTTAGATTAGTTTTGCTTAGTTTTGACTATTTTACACACGCGCATCTAGTCGTAAGCTGCTTGCGATTAATCCGCGCGAAGCCATATAAAGCCTAAATCATAAGCACAAAGACCAAAATTCTAAAATCACAAAATCCTAAACTCTAAGCTTTTCCTCGCAAATATAATCCGTTAACGTCTACATACGAATCATAATGCCTGATTTCATTCATCATTTCGTTAAGGTAGAAGCCCTCTTTAAGATTTGGAAGAGGTTTTTGCGTGCCGAACACTTCTAGCATGTAGTCGTGATCCTTGTCTGGAGGCTGCGGACCGTTGTAACGCATAGTAATAGAAGGGTCCGTGCATCCCACAAATCGGCTAGCTTGCGAGTTTCGCCCTTGCACAACTTCTGGAATCATGGTTGGCATTGTGCGCGAAAAGTCCTGAGGAATTTGCAAAGCGCGCGAGTCGTTAAAGTCAAACATAAGCGCTTCCACTGGAACATTTGCCACAACCCAATGAATCCACTGGAATCCGCACACTGGTATAGCGTCGTCGTCTACAAATCGCCAATGCAAGTAGTGCACAAAATCAGGCAACTTGTCTACATAAAATGGAAAAGACACGACTGGAACGCCGTTAATCTTGTTTTCTTTCGGCGCAGCTTTTGCAAAGTTGTCTGGAATAGTGGTGAAATCTGTAGAAATATTCATAATTTAAGTATCTACTACCGCTGTGACTATACAAAATAATTCATTTTTACACAAATGCACTTCCGCACTTTGTACCATATTTGACCTAAATCACGTACAAAACCCGGAGTTATTTTCCGCACTTTGTACCAAAATCGACCCAATTTACGTACAAAAAGCGGAAAATCGTTCGCGCATTACAGCGCGCTCAGGCAGATTACAGCGAGCATAAAAGCGCTTCAAAAACAAGCGTTGCATTGCCATTCCCAGCAAGTCGCTTTTTAGCCACAGCAAGCGCATCAAGACATTTAAGCGCGCGCTCTGCTGTAATTTTTTTAGAAAGCTGCATAATCTCTGCTTTAAATTCTTGATTCACAAGCGGCGTTTGTAATTGCGCATTGTTTAGAACAACAAGCACATCTCTGTAAATGCTGCAAATCGCGTCTATTGCGCGGTTTAGAACATCTCTACTTACGCGAGTGACTTTGCGCTTAACGTCGTCTTTTTTGCCAATCGCATTGTATGCGCTACGAATTTTAGGCGGAATTTTATCTGTTGGCTTAATGCCATTTATGCGCAAAAACTCGCTTTGCTCGGCTTCAACAGATTTTTGCACTTCGTCTTCTGCCTGCGCTTTAGCGTCTTCGATTAGCGTTTGCGCAAGCATAATCGCATCTATTGAGCGGCCAAGTCGCAAAACACTAGCCACAAGCTCTTCTCGCTTGCTTCTAGCACGCTCACTTGTTGCATAAAGCATTGCTAAATCAACGTTTCCTTGAGCTACGCGAGCCACATTTTCCGCCGTTTTTGCATCAATGTGTGCGCTTTGTTGCACGTATTCTTGAACATCTTGGTCATTTGGTTGCGACAAATTCACTATTTGAGACCTAGACCTAATTGTTGGCAAAACATCCGCCGCGCTTGCTGCGCAAAGAATCCAAATTGTGCGAGGTGCTGGCTCTTCGATTTCTTTTAGCAAAACGTTTGTTGTGCGCTCAAGCATACGCCCAACGTCTTCGATTATTATGATTCTCCACGGCGCAACACTTGGCATTTGCTCCGACATGGACACTATTTCGCGCACTTCGTCAATGCTTACTGTAACTTTGTCTGTGCTTAAAATGTTTACGTCTGGGCTTGTTCCAGCCAATACTTCACTTGCGATTTTATCTGGATTTATTTGAGTATTTATTTGAGTATTTATTTGAGTGGCGGAATTTTCGGCGGCTCGGTTGCTTGCAATTTTTCCGCGCGATTGCAATGCTGCTGCAAACGCTCTTGCCACTTTTGCGCACCCAAATCCAGCTGCACCGCAAATAAGCCACGATTGCGCGATTTTGCTTGAATCGCCTTGCGCTACTTTTTTAAGACGCTCAACAACTTGCGATTGACCAACTACCGATTCCCAAACGTCCATTGCTAAAGTCCTAAAATCCTAAAATCCTTGATTTTCTGCGGTTTCTGGCGATTTTTCGCAACAGTAACGCACGCCAGCATTATCCATCAACTCGCACACGTCTTTAGCAATCAACTTCGATAAATCGCAAGCTGGCAAAGTGGCATCTAAAACGCAAAATCTTTGCGCATTTTTTGCAGCAAGATCCAAAAACGCTTCACGCGTGCGCTTCGCAAAATCAAGCCCTGCACTTTCCATGCGATCCGCCTGCCCATGCAATCGCACAGCAGCATCCTTCTCGCTCATATCTAGCAAATACGTGCGATTTGGCCAAAGGCAATTAGACGCCCACTCGCTTAAATCGCGCACGTCTTGCATAGTGAGCTCGCGCCCACCCGATTGGTACGCTAGCGAAGAATCAATGTAGCGATCCGTTATAACAACCGCACCGCGCTGCAATGCTGGAATAATGATTTGCGCAGCGTGTTGAGCACGATCCGCTGCAAAAAGCAGAGCTTCGGCACGCGCACAAATCGAATCTCCGTGCAAAAGAATATCTCGCAACTGTTTTCCCAATTGCGTGCCGCCAGGCTCTCTAGTCACAACAACCTCAAGCCCGCGCGCTTGCAAAAAATCGCGCAAAGCTTCGACTTGCGTTGTTTTCCCAACGCCGTCTATACCTTCAAAAGATATAAAAAGACCCTTAAGACCCTTGTTTAAGCCACTAAGCCCGCTTTTTTTAAGACATATAGCCATTTTCGCATACCTCTTACGGGTTTACTCGGATTTAGTCGTAGACTTTTTTGCTGTGCTCTTTTTTGCAGCAGGCTTTTTAGCTGCTGTTTTCTTAGCAGCCGTCTTCTTTGTTGCCGTCTTCTTTGTTGCCGTCTTCTTAGCGGCCGCTCTCTTGCGCTTTACAGGCCCTGCCGCGCGCTTTTGCGCCAAAAGCTCAAACGCAACTTGCGGCTCAATCGACTCAGGCGTGTATTGCTTTGGAAGCGTGCGATTCGTAACGCCATCCGTAATATAAGCTCCGTAGAAGCCATCTTTAATTACAACTGGCTTGCCGCTTTCTGGGTCTTCTCCAAGCTCCCTAAGTGGCGGTTTTGCAGCTCCACGCGTGCGCTTGCCGTACTTTGGTTGCGCAAACAGCTCCTTAGCTTCGTCTAAAGTCACGCTAAAAATCGCGTCTTCGCTTGCAAGTGAGCGGTTATCTGGCTTAGAATCCGCAGCCGAATCGCCAGAATCCGTTCGCTCGTAAGTCTTAGTCAAATACGGGCCGTATCGCCCATTATTCGCCTCAATCCTTGCGCGCTTAACCTCGCCCTGCTCGTCAACTTCTTCTACAACGCCAACTAATCGCGGCAAATTCAAAAGTTTCAAAGCGTCTTGCAAAGTTATTGTTGCAGGGTCCATTGTTTTGAACAAAGACGCCATTTTTGGCTTAGCTTTAGCAGTCTTCTTGGATTTTGCAGAAGACTTTGCAGAAGACTTTGCGCCAGTTTTAGCGGAATCGTCGGTTGCTTGCGACTTACCCTCGCCCGAAGCCTCATCCGCAGCCTCAACAAGCGCAACGTACGCGCCAAAACGCCCGTTCCTAACTTCTACACTGCCGCCAGTTTGCGGATCTGTTCCCAAAACGCGCGGGCCGTCAGAGTTGTTCTCAATCAAATCTCTAGCAACCTGCTCGCTCAACTCGTCTGGAGCTAAAGTGCTTGGAATCGAAGCTCTGCGCGCATTGCCCTCTTCGTCTAGATTCTTAGTATCTTCCAAATATGGGCCGTATCTGCCTACGCGCACGTGCAATCCGCCGCCAATATCAATCGTGTTAATCTCTCGAGCGTCAATCTCACCAAGCTGATCAACCTGCTTTTGCAAGCCTTCACGCATTGCAAAGTCGCCAGCAACCGCAGAATCGCAAGCAGCCGCCGCATCATCTCCAAAGTAAAACTTGTAAAGCCAATCTTTACCAGCTTCCTCGCCATGCGCAATGCGGTCCAAGCCATTTTCCATGTCTGCTGTAAACGCGTAGTCAACGTAAGTTGGGAAATTAGATTCCAAAAGCTTAATAACCGCAAAAGCAAGCCAGCTTGGAATCAACGCACGCCCACGCTCATACACGTATCCGCGGTCAATAATCGTAGAAATAATGCTAGCGTAAGTAGACGGCCTACCAATCTCTTTAGCTTCAAGCGTTTTAACTAAAGACGCTTCCGTATAGCGAGCTGGCGGCTGAGTTTCATGACCATCCGCACTAACTTGCAAAGCTTTAAGAACATCGCCATTAGCCATAGGCGGCAAAGCCTTAGACTGCTCGTCTTCGCTAAATCCGCCAAACACCTTCATAAATCCAGCAAACTCAATAACGGTTCCAGAAGCCTGGAAATTAGCCGTTCCAAAGCTGCCAGCTAAAGCGTCTAGCTTAACTGTAGCTGTAAAACCAGTAGCATCCGCCATTTGAGACGCAAGCGTGCGCTGCCAAATAAGCGTGTAAAGCTTAAGCTGATCGGCAGGCAGCACGCCAGCCAAATCCGCAGGATTCCTAAAAGTAGATCCAGCAGGACGAATACACTCGTGCGCTTCTTGAGCGCCTGCAGAAGTCGTAGCATACTGCTTTGGAGAATCCGCTAAATACTCGCTGCCAAAACTAGACTTAACGCAATCTCGAGCCGCAAAAATCGCCTCTTTAGAAAGCGTTACAGAATCCGTACGCATGTAGGTTATATAACCGTTTTCGTACAAAGATTGGGCCGCGCGCATAGTTTGGCGAGAGCTCATAGACAAGCGGTTTCCAGCAGTTTGCTGAAGAGTAGACGTTGTAAACGGAGGCAATGGGCGGCGGCGATACGGCTTAGTGTCCATTGAGTTTACAACAAAATCGGCCGCGCCAAGGATTTGTGCAATCGCGCAAGCGTCTGCCTCGCTTAAATAGTGCGCTAAAGCAGATTCGCCCTTGGCTTTTTGAAGCTCTCCAAGCGAGTTAAAATCTTTAGAACCAGCCAAACGCGCTCCGTTTAGAGCCGTCATTCGCGCCGTAAAATCAACGCCGTTTGCACTCAAATCCGCGCAAACATCCCAGTAGCTTGCTTTTCTAAACGCCATTCGCTCGCGCTCGCGCTCAACAATCAAACGCGTTGCAACAGATTGCACTCGACCAGCCGAAAGACCTGGCCCAACTTTACGCCACAAAACTGGCGAAAGCTCGTAGCCGTACAATCTATCCAACACGCGGCGCGTTTCTTGCGCGTCAACCATGTGGTTGTCAACGTCTCGCGTGTTAGCAAGCGAAGCTTGAATCGCGGGCTTTGTAATCTCGTGAAACACCATGCGCTTTACTGGAACTTTTGGCTTAAGTGCTTGCACAAGATGCCAAGCAATCGCCTCTCCTTCGCGATCCTCATCAGTTGCGAGGAACAATTCGCCCGACTTTGCGAGCGCAGCCTTTAAGTCCGAAACTGTTTTCTTTTTATCTGCGCCAACAACGTAGTATGGCTCAAAACCATTGTTTACATCTACGCCAAACTTGCCAAATTCCGCCTTTTTAGCGGCTGGAACCTGACTTGGCTGTGCTAAATCGCGAATATGGCCTACAGACGCCATAACCGTGTATCCGCTTCCAAGATATCCGCCTATTTTACGCGCTTTAGTGGGAGACTCCACAATGACAAGCTTATTCTGCTCTGTCATACTCTCTCCTTTCATTCATATGCATTCTATATGCAATTCCGCGCTTTTATTACTAAATCCACGCCAACTCTAACGCAATACGCGCTGCAAATTCTGCAAAATCAACAAAATCAAACTTTGCGAAATATCAGCATATACTCCTATATATACCACTTTACTTATTTTTTATTCAATTTTAATTATTTTTTATTCAATTAGACGATAGCATTTTTAACAAATCGCTTTCATTAGACTGACTTTGCTCATCGCTTTTTGATGGTGCAGCAGGAGGCATAGGAGGCGCTCCAACTAATCCGAGTCTGCTTAAAGGAGCGGCCGCGCATTGCTTAATAACCATTAAAACGCCGAAGGTTAGGCTACACGCACCTGCAACAGCCCAATATGTTAAAACGTGCGAAACGCCAATCGCCCATTTTGCGCCCAGCTCAATGCCTGGCATGATTTGATAAAACATGTACGCAAAATACGAGATGCAAATAACGCCCATTGTAATCATTGCGCTTCCAACAATTTGCACGCTTATAGACGACTTTCTGCGTCCAGGCAAATCCATTGCAGAACCGCGCGTAAAAGCCATTACAGCGCAAGAGATTGCGCCTACTATTAGTACCGACATTACAACGTCTGCAGGTCTATGCCAGCGGCCTCCCATAAGTGCCACAGCCAGCAAAAACGTTATTAACGCTGCTCCAGCTGCAGCCCATGCTCTAAACGCGCGAGACGCCGCGCAAACAAGTATTGCGCAAGCAGCCGCCATTAAAAGAGTGTGGCCAGAAGGTGCGGAATTTTTTGCAAGAGTAGCAATGTTTACAAGCATTTGCCTAGGAAGAATGCGTTTTAATGGCTCTGCAGCAAGCGATAGCACGAATATTGCACAGCATTGTGCAAGCAGCAACCATCGTTTTCTTATGATTGATATTATTAATGCCGCAACGCAAATTAGTGCAGATAAAACTATAACGATTATGGAACTTCTAAGCGGCGCTAAAATTGCGGCGAATGTTGGCGGAATGGCACTATATCCAAAAGTGCTGATTACCATTTCTTCGTACGATTGGCCGATTGGTGTTCTAACAGCTAGAAGCCATACAGCACTAGCAGATGCAGCAAAAATCAATGCGAATATAGCGCATAACACGATTGTTGATATTCTAGGGCGATTCATCAATGGATCGAGCTTAGAAATATCTTGATTGACTTTGCTGCTATTAGAGTTTTGAGTTAGCTGGATATCGCCGATAATCTGGCTATTATCACTGTCGTCGGCGCTGCCGATAATCTTGCTGCCTTCAAATTGACCCATACGCAATATTTTATCAAACAACACTCCATGCGCTCCATAGCGCTATTCCTCACGACTATTAAGCCGTGAGGAATAGCACGCTCTAAGCGCACAGACAGGTCATGTCGCTCGCGCGGATTAGCCGCGCTCACGTCTTCGCCGCGCGTAAAGTCCACTGGACTTTACGCTTAAGCGGCTCAGCGCTTTGAAGGAGCTTGAAATGCGTTATGCAATTTCAAGCTCAGTCAAAGCGCCGAGCGTCTACAGTGTCGAAGTTGTAATCAAACGTAAAATCACTTGACGTCACGTTTGAATCAGAATCACTAGCTGGCGCCTCGTCAAAGCTTGGCGAGAAGTCAAAATCAGAAGGAGTATAAGTATCCTCACTTGGCGTCACATCAAAGTTTGGCGTGAAGTCGAAGTCAGAAGGAGTATCCTCTGAAGGCGTTACGTCGAAACTTGGCGAGAAGTCGAAGTCAGACGGAGTATAAGTATCCTCAGACGGAGTCACATCAGGCGTTACGTCGAAGCTTGGCGTGAAATCGAAATCAGAAGGAGTATAAGTATCCTCAGACGGAGTCACATCAGGCGTTACGTCGAAGCTTGGCGTGAAATCGAAATCAGAAGGAGTATAAGTATCCTCAGACGGAGTCACATCAAAGCTTGGCGAGAAATCGAAATCAGAAGGAGTATAAGTATCCTCAGAAGGCGTCACATCAAAGCTCGGCGTAAAGTCAAAATCAGACGGAGTATCCTCAGAAGGCGTTACGTCAAACGAAGGAGTGAAATCAAAGTCAGAAGGCGTATAAGTATCCTCACTTGGCGTCACATCAAAGCTTGGCGAGAAGTCAAAATCAGAAGGCGTTACATCCGAAGGAGTCACGTCAGAAGGCGTCACGTCCGAAGGAACAGGCGCAGGCGCAGGCGTCACATCACTTGGCGTCTCCTCGCTTGGCGTCACATCATAAGGCTGCCCATTAATGTATGCATTAATAAGCTTTTGGTACTCGCCCAGCGTAAATGGCGCCTTATTGCCTTCCAAGTAGCTAGCTGGAACAGCTTCCCAAGATATAACAGTGCCGTACTCGTTGCTAATATTTCCGCTAGTAAGACCCATTGCCGTAAGCGTTGGATTAATGAAGTTTAGGTAGTGGCCAAACTCTCTATAATAGCCAGAATTTATTCCGCCAACAGACATACCCTTAGCTATAAAGTCATCATACTTGGCTTTTTCGTCAGTAATCCACATTTTCATTGCGCCAGTCATGGTATCCGTGGTGCTGCCGCCATCGTAGGTTCCGCTATCGTATGAACCCCAAGCCAAATTTTCAAACGTCTTATAGTGCATTGCGTGGTCAAAAATATTGGCAGAATAGAACGCGTCATTTATTGCGACTGCCGTCATGTAAAGACTTACGCCAAGAGGATTAAGCCCACGACTCTTGCGATACTCGTTAATCGCGCGCATATACGATATTGAATTGTTCAAGCGCGTAATGTAATCAGGGGATTCTTCGCCGCTATTAAGCTTTACTTTTGAATCGTACCAGTTTGGCTTTTCTGTAAAACCATGCAATATGGCAAAAGCTTTAGCTGCATCATCGCGCTGAGCACGCGTAAAGGATTCATTATCCATTACGCTTGCAAAAAGCCCGCTAGCAGTGCTTTTTGCGCTGGTGCTATCGTAACTGGTTACTGGGTGCGCGTAGCTAGATACTGTTACATCGCTAGCAAAAGCGGTGTTTGCAGTAGCTCCAAACATAGAAACCGCTGAACCAGCCAAAATTGCGGCTACGGTTGCAGCGGTGAATTTTTTAGAAAATGAACTGAAAGAGTTGTTAGAAAATGAATTGAAAGCCATTTTTTCGGCAGATTTTGGAGTTTGCTTTTTCATGGATTCTCTCTTTTACTATAGGGGTTTACTATAGGCCTTTACTACAGAGACAAATAACAAAAAAGCTTTCGGCTTTGAATGCCCCTAGTAGCAAACAAAACCGAAAGCAACACGCTCAACACCTAAAACACACTATCTAACGCTAAAACTCCAAGAAGAAAGAAAATTAATAGCAAATCAGAGTTTAAGCAATTAGTAAGCACGCAATTGGCATATCAGCAAGGCGCTTCCCTACAAAACCCCTTACCAACCGTTGAGCGCAAGTATAAACGCTCTTAAATTTCGAGCCGAGGGTATTTATCTAGCTGCGCAATTAGCAACGCGATTAATAATGCGATTAATAATTACTACTAAGCGCATAAATCGCAATGCTTAAACTACGCAGCTAGACAAATTTAGTTTTACACTTTTAGCTTAGTGACGAGCCTTGCGAACAGCAGCACCCATGCCAGCAAGCATGGTGGCAGCCAAAGCGGTCAAAGTTACGCCAACACCAGTACCAGTGTGGGTGTTACCGCGCTTGTCCTTGCCGTTCTTGTTCTCAACCTCAGCCTTAGAACCAGCAGCGGCAGCACCATTAGCAGCGCCAGCCTTACCTGGCTGAGCACCTGGGGCAGTGTGGCCAGCAGCGCCTGGTGTAACGTGGGCAACGCCTGGCTGGTAGTTAGCAGCAAGTGGCTCTAAGTCATCTGGCAAAGCATAGCCAGCAACCAAAGCAGCATTCTTATCCTTAGCAGCCTTGAATGCAGTCTTGTAAGCAGACCAAGCATTGTGAGCAGCGGTAAATGCCTTTCCAAGCTCGTCCTTAGCCTTGTTGTAAGCCTTAGTAGCGTCGTTTACTTCTTCAGTAGCGTCCTTAACAGCCTTACCAAGTCGAGCCAACTCAACCTTATCTGCTTTGGTATACTCGTCATGAGCAGTCTTGAAGCTTGCAAGAGCAGCATTTGCGCTATCAAGCTTGGCTTGAGCAGCCTTTACATCAGAGTATGCAGCATCGAACTTGGTGTAGGCCTTCTCGAGCTTGCCGTTAGCTTCGTCGAAATCAGCGCTGGTCTTTACCAAAGCAGCCTTAAGAGTGGACTCAGATGGGTCAGCTGGCTTGACTGGATCCTTGTAGTTGACAAGAGCGGTCTGAGCAGCCTTCAAGTTAGCATCAGCGGTCTTAACAGCCTCATCAGCCTTAGCAGCAGCATCAGCTGTAGTCTTAACGGCAGTCTGCTTATCCAAGAACTTCTGAAGAGTGTTTCCCTCTTCTGTTGTCAAAGCAACAGTGTCATCCTTAGCATATACATGGGTTGTTTGATCTTCCTTAGCGCCCTTTGGAGCACCAGCATTCTTAGCTGCAGTCCAAGCATCGGAAGCATCCTTAGCAGCCTTATCCTTAGCAGCCTTATCTGTGTTAGCTTTATCAAGAGCAGCCTGAGCCTTATTAACAGCATCCTGAGCCTTTTCAAGGCCAGACATTTCCTTTTCAGCTTCCTTCTTAGGAGCTTCAGTCTTATCAGCAGCGAATGCTGGGGTTGCCATTGCAAAGCCGGCAAGCAAAGTTGCGCCAGCGGCGAAAGCGGCGATAGCCTTCTTATTCATCATTTTATTTCCTTTCTTCTTCTCCACCACTCGCAAAGCGAACAACTCGCAATGCGGCGAGGAAAATATAAAACGCGCGTTCGCGCATTTTCACCAACGGTTATCCACCGTGTGATGTTGCTATTAACATACCCCCCCCCCGTTTGAAAAAGTCAAGCACCAGCCACACGTGCTAAACCGAAAAAAATGATGTTATACGCAAACTAATTCACAATTAGGCCACACTCGCCGTAAAATTTGTAGATAAATAACGCTCAAACCGTAAAAATGCGCATTTCAAGGTTTTTGAAGAATTTTCCCAGGTTTTTTTAAGGAAAGATTTCCGCGCGTGTCGTTCAACAATAGCGCAGTTAATTTTCCCGAGTTTGTACGTGATTTAGGTCAAAAATGGTACAAAAAGCGTCAACCGTTCGCGCGTTACAGCGCGCGAACGTCTTCGCCACACAGAAGCAATGCTTCTACCTTAAGCGGCTCAGCGCTCCGAATTACCTTCTCGCGCGCTTTGGAATGAAAAACCTATTTTTTTGTTGCTTCTTATCTATAAAATCTTATAAAATGACATTTATGCGCTGATGCATGCTAGTTTTGCTAGTTGTTATATGTTATGTGTCTTGTGTTTGATTTTGGGGAATAACCCTGATTGCTTGTGATTCATGGGGATTGTGTCAGAAGTGTAGTTTTTGTTGCATGGCGCTAGGTTTTACGTACATTTTTAGGAGGGTCTTATGGTAGAGCAGAATAAAAATTTAACGATTGCGGAATTTAAAAACGCGTCTATTGGAATGATAATAGATGCTAAAGCGATAAAAGAGAAAATCTACAACATTCGCAATCAGAAAGTCATGCTTGATTTTGAGCTTGCTGAAATCTATGGGTATACTACAGCGAGATTCAACGAGCAGGTAAAAAATAACATAGAAAAATTTGATAACGACTTTATGTTTCAGCTAACTGCTGATGAGTTCAAAAACTTGATGTCGAAAAATTCTACATCAAGTTGGGGCGGTCGCAGAAAGTTGCCTTATGCTTTTACGGAGCAAGGTATTTATATGCTCATGACTGTGCTAAGAGGCGAACTTGCCACAATGCAGTCGAAAGCTCTTATTAGAACCTTTAAGCAAATGAAGGATTATATTGTTGAAAATAAGGATTTTATTGGCGAGAATGAATTAGCTAAGCTTGCGATTCAAACAAGCCGGAATACTAAAGACATAGCGGAAATAAAATCTCAAATGGCAACGAAGGAAGATTTTAATAAGGTAATGGATAATTTTATTAATCCAAATACGTATAAACATTTTCTTCTTATGGACGGCAATAAAATAGAAGCGGATCTTGCATATTGCAAAATATATAAGTCGGCTAAGAAAAGCATTTATGTTGTAGATAATTATATTGGTCTTAAAACGTTGGAGCTATTGCGGTTTGCCAGTGAAGGGGTTGAAATTGTAGTTTTTAGTGATAATGCTAGGAACAAGAATATGCTTACGGAAAGTATGTTGCATGATTTTGTAAGCGATTATCCTAGTGTTGATTTGAAGTTTAAGACTGCTTGCAGAAAGTATCACGATAGATATGTGGCTATAGATTATGGAACAGACGATGAGGCTGTTTACCTTTGTGCGCTCCGACCTGCCTTTTCGCTTAAAGCGTAGCGCGAAAAGGTAATTCGGAGCGCTGAGCCGCTCAAAGCAGAAGCACTGCTTCTGCGCGGCGAAGACGTTCGCGCGCTTAGACCGCGCGAACGACACGACCTGCCTTTGCGCTTGTATCATGCGATGTTTGATGAGTTGTTAAAGAATCCCGAGTTGGAGTTCTAAGCGCGCGGGCAAGGCGCATGGCGCAATACAAAAAGCCCTCTCCGTGGTCCGCATGTAAAATACATTAAGCGTGGAGAGGTTCTGTTAATACGATTTTCCCATGGAATTTTTCAAGAGTCAATATAGACACGCCATATTTTAAGTACAAACACACTACGGTTTTGCGTGTTTATGCAGTGCGTTTGCGCGACGACCTGCTTGAGCGCTTAAAGCGTAGCGCGAAGGCAATTCGGAGCGCAGAATACAGAAAACCCCCGCGCACCCACCAGAGGCCACTTACCCTTGCTGCATTCCTGCCCTGGGGGGATTGGGTGACGTAGTGCCACGCGGAGGCTCTACCTATATTACACGATTCTGGATAAAAGTCGAGCGCAAGCCGAGCGCAAGTCGCAAGCAACCGAAGATGGAGCGCGCAACAAGATGCATCGCTAGACACAATCACAAGTCGCAAGTAACCGCACCGTTAGACACGCCGCTAGGCGCGCCACACGCTTTTACCGCTCTTCTTTGCATCCTCAACATCCGCATTAAGCTGCGACTCGTCTGCCTCAACATCTCCAGCAATATAGCGCTCAACAAGTTCGCGCGCCTCACTATCTTCGTGCTGAACAGCTGGCGACTTCATAAAGTAAGAGCTAGGAGCCAAAATAGGGCCCGAAAGCTTGCGATCCAGCGCAATCTTCGCCGCGCGCACAGCGTCTATAACAATGCCTGCAGAATTAGGCGAATCCCACACCTCAAGCTTGTACTCCAAGCTAAGCGGAACATCGCCAAAAGTGGTGCCCTCCAAGCGCACAAACGCAAACTTGCGGTCGTCAAGCCAAGCAACATAATCCGAAGGGCCAATGTGCACGTTGTGGTCATCCATATCGTGCGGAACAATCGAAGTAACCGCGCGCGTCTTAGAAATCTTCTTCGACTCAAGCCTAGAGCGCTGCAACATGTTCATAAAGTCCATGTTTCCGCCAACATTAAGCTGGTAAGTGCGGTCCAAACGCACTCCTCTATCTTCAAAAAGTCGCGCCATAACTCGGTGCGTAATCGTAGCTCCAACCTGGCTTTTAATATCGTCGCCAATAATCGGAACGCCTGCATCGCGGAATTTTTGCGCCCAAACTGGGTCGGAAGCAATAAAAACAGGAAGGCAATTTACAAACGCGCATCCAGCTTCCATAGCCGCCGTAGCATACGCCTTATCTGCCTGCTCGGAGCCAACTGGCAAGTAAGAAACAAGCACGTCTACGTGCAAATCGCGCAAAACCGCTGCAACATTTACAGGCTCTTCCTTAGACTCCTCAATCATTTGCTTGTAGTAGTCGCCCAAGCCATCGTAAGTAGGGCCGCGCTGCACTGTAACTCCAAGATTAGGCACGTCTGCAAAGCGAATCGTGTTGTTTTGAGAAGCATAAATCGCCTCGCTTAAGTCATGACCAACTTTTAAAGCGTCAACATCGAAAGCGGCTACAAACTCAATGTCTCGCACGCGATATTGCCCAAAAACAGCATGCATTAATCCTGGAATTTTATCGCCATCATTGGCATTCTTGTAGTATTCAACGCCCTGAACTAACGACGAAGCACAATTGCCAACACCGGCAATGGCAACGCGGATACTCATATAAACTCCTTAACAAAAATCATCGGCACAAAAACGCCGCACTAATACACTTTTATAATACTAGCTTTTACAAATATTACATACGATATTAAGTATGATTAAAATTCCGCGTTATGTATGATTTAGGTATGATGTTGCGTACGATTAAAATTCCTCGTTAAATATGATTAAAGTTCCTCGCCAAGCGCTAACTTGGATTATATGGTTGCAAATAGTTATAGACGAAATTCGCACTCTTCTAGCACAAGGCGCACCGTAAGAAGCGCGGGCGCTGGCGATGCTGCTGGCAACGGCGCAGGCAACAGAGCAGGCGCAAGAAACGGCGGAAGAAACAGCGGAAGAAACGGCGGAAGCGCAAGGCGACCATACAATCAACCATACAATCGCAGAAGCCACAGAAGAATCCAAAAAAACTTTAGAACAAAACACCCGATTCTATTTTGGGCACTAATCGTAGTTTTTACGCCAATAATCCTTGGAATTCTAACGGTTGCGTGGATGTACGTAACAACAGACATTCCACAGCCAGACAAAATCGCAATGGCGGATAAAACAAAGGTATACTACGCGGACGGAAAAACGGAAATCGGCAGCTTTGCAGAGCAAAATCGCGAAATCATAAACTGCTCTGTTCTAAAACCGTATGTTGGAAACGCAATAATCGCAAGCGAAAACAGGTCATTCTACAAAGACGGCGGAATCGATCTTAAGGGAATTGGGCGCGCAATAATCCACAACGTAACGTCTAAAGGCAGATGGGGCGGCTCTACGATTACGCAACAATACGCGGAACGCTACTATCTTGGTGAAACAAAAACGTATTTAGGAAAGCTGCACGAGGCCATTCTTGCGCTAAAAATCGCGCAAACACAAGACAAAAACACCGTTCTATGCAATTACATGAACACGATTTATCTGGGCCGCGGAGCGTACGGAATCCAGGCGGCAGCAAAAGCGTACTTTGGCGTGGAAGCGAAGGATCTTACGCTATCTCAAGCGGCAATGCTTGCTGGAATAATCCCTGCGCCAAGCAGCTGGGACCCTGCAATCATGCCTAGAGAGGCGAATATTCGATTCAAGCGCGTGCTAAGAATCATGCTTAAAGACAAGTACATTACAAGCGAAGAATACAAAAACGCTAAAATGCCGCAAACCATTAATCAAACCAAGCAAAACATGTACGCGGGGCCGCAAGGATACCTTTTGCAAATGGTTCGCAGCGAGCTTACAAGCGGCGGCGCGTTTACAAAAGAAGACCTAGACACAGGCGGATACCGCATTATTACAACAATCGACAAAGCTAAGCAAGATTTAATGTTTAACGTTGCAAGCCCGACTGCTGGCGCGCGCGGAATTACGCCGCAAGGAGTGCAAACGGGCGCAATGAGCGTAAATCCTAAAGATGGGTCGATTATATCTGTGTACGCGGGCGACGACTACCTTTCTAAGCCGCTAAATAACGCCACTCAAGCGCTTTACGAGCCTGGAAGTACCATGAAGCCGTTTGCGCTGATTGGCGCGATTCAGGCTGGAACAAACCTAAACACGCTGTTTAATGGAAATACTGGGCTAAAGTTTAAGGGAATCGACAAGCCAGTAAACAACTTTGCAAACACAAATTGGGGAATAATCAACCTTTATAAAGCAACAGCAAACTCTGTAAACACGCCATTTATGGCTTTGCAAGAAAAGCTAGGGCAAAAAGGCGTGGCAAATACGGCTGTTCTGGCTGGACTAAATGCGCAGCGCGTTAACGGCAAGAATCCGTTTACGGTTCTTGGAAACGACCCTGTGCATATTAGTGAGATTGCGCGCGCGTATTCCACGATTGCAAACCAGGGGCGCAGGCCAGATTTGCACATTGTTTCTAGCGTTAAGAACCCAGACGGTAAAGAGTTTTATAGGGCGCCAACCGTTGGAAAGCAGGTGTTTGCTGCGGCAGACATGGCGCTTGCTATTAAGGCCATGCAAGGCGTTGTGCAATACGGTACTTCGCCAGAAGTTAGGGGCGTTGGAAAGCCGATTGCTGGAAAGTCGGGAACCGCTAACGATGCTTCGGCGTGTAGTTTTGTTGGATTTACGCCGAGTGTTTTGACTGTGTTTGCTATTTGGCACCCAGATGCGCAAGGAAATCCTTTGCCTGTTCCAACTTTCCGAGGATACCCTGGTGGAATTGGGTATTCTGCGCATTTGTTTACAAGGTACATGCGTGCGGCGCTGGCTGGAACGGCTGCGGAAAAGTTCCCAGAAGCTAAAGATAACGGCAAAATTGGCGGTGAAGACGGCACTTGGGGGCTTGGCGGAAGCAAGCACGAATTTGCGGACGACGATAGCGAAGTTGCGAATAACGAAAATAAGGAAGATAGTTCGAGTAGCAAAGATAAGGATAAAGCTAAAGATAAAGATAAAGCAGATAGTGCAAGTGGCGAAAATGGCGCGAGTAGTGAAGATGGCGCGAATGGTTCTGGGGCGAATGGTAACAACGGCTCGGCCGGCAGTGGCACTACTGTAGGCGGCGGAAGCGCTGGCGATGGGTCTGGCGCAGCATCATCTTCTGGAAGCGGCGGAGCTAACCAAACGCAAAGTGGCGGCGGCGATTAATCCGTATTTTCCCGAGTTTGTTGTTCAACACACCGTTTAGAGCTACAAAATCCGTCACATCGTTCGCGCGGTCTAAGCGCGCGAACGTCTTCGCTTGCGTTGAAAGCACACTGTGCTTTCAACCTTAAGCAAGCTCAGCGCTCCGAATTGCCTTTTCGCGCTACGCTCTAAGCGAAAAGGCAGGTTGGCGCGCTACTGCGCAATGCGATCAATAATGTAGCGCTCAAGCGCTTGCGGCGTAAGGTCTTTGTAGCCGTCTAAGTCTGCAAACTGCGGCCCGCCGCTAACGTCTAAGTTAGAATACGCTCTTTGCGCAAGAGTGGTCGCCCCCGAAGCCGCTGCCGACTTTAGTCCTGCGAACGAATCCTCAATCGCAATGCAATACTTCATGTTTTGCGCGCTAATGCCAAGCAGCCTACCTGCAGCCAAATACGGCTCGGGGCTTGGCTTTGTAGCATACCCATCGTCTCCGCAAACAAAACCAGCAAACGCTCCTTTTGGCGCATGGTTCACAATGTTTTCAACAAGTCGCCTTGGCGAATTGCTCACTAAAATCGAAGGGATTTTTGCGTCGGCAAGCTTTTGCAAAAGATCTAGAACGTCTGGCACCCATGGAACTTCCACGCTTTCGCGCTCGGCAACATAGTCCACCATTGCGTTGCCAATTTCTTCAACGCCCATCTTTGTTCCGCGCGCAATCATAGCTTCGGCAACGTCTTTTAGAGAGCCGCCCGAGTATTGCCATGCAAGCTCTTCGCTCCACTCGCCGCCGTGTTTCTTTGCGATTTGGATTTCGGACTCGTGCCAATACGGCTCTGAGTCGATTAGCGTGCCGTCCATATCCCAAAAAACTGCTGCCAACTTGCGATTTGCCGCAGCTGCCATCTCAATTGCCGATTTTTCTGCAGCTAACTCTGTCAATGCATTTTCCTCGGTTGCGCTCGTTACCATTAATCCCCTTTATCCACTTATACACTTATTTTCTTATATTCTTATAATACTTATCCACTTATGCACTTATTTGCGCATATGATTTTGCGATTATCCACATATCCACCATCTATTTAAGCATTTGACTAGTATTTAGAAAAATCTAAACTAATGTTTATATAGGCACTTGTTAGCGTAATCGCTATAGACCAAACGCGCGCCACAAAACAATCGACCTATCGTCTTCTAAATCATTGCTCGCATAATCATTATATTGCGAATCGCCATTATTGTCTCTTGCATAAGACGACGTCAACTCGCGCTGAGGCACGCGAATATCTCGGCGCCAATCCTTTGCGCGCTGCGAGCGCTGAACCTCTACAATGTTTCCGTCTGCACTCGCCGCAAAAATGTTTCGCTCCGCACTCGCCGCCTCGTCAACTAAGCGCCTCACTTGCCTTTTAAGCTGGCGATTTTCTTCTTGAAGCTCCAAAATCCGCATAATCCCAGCAAGATTCACGCCGTTTTCTTGGCTCAGCTTTTGCGTTTGCACAAGCCTATCTATGTCTCTAAGCGAGTATCTTCTGGCTCCGCCTTCTGTGCGCTGCGGCATAATCAAACGCAATCTATCGTACTGCCTAAGCGTTTGCGGATGCGTGTCGGTTAGGTTGGCTACGTGACTCACGGTAAAAATCGGCATGTCGATTTTAAAGCCCACTTCGTCCGCGCCGTCAAGCGTTGCATTTCCGCGCACTAGCGCCACTGCACACATCTCATACAGCGCCCTAATTTGGCGATCCAACCTAGCCATTACTTTCCTTTCTACACGCAAACGCTATTCCCACGAGCAATTGCTACGACTACGAGCAATCGCATACGCAAACACAAACGCTAAGCGATTTGTTGCTATGCGCGCAAATCCTTCACTTCTTGCTCGTAATCTTCGCCACACGCCTTTTCAAACTCTTTTGCAGCATGTTTTACCGCCATTGTTGGCTTTTTTGGAACATGTATTTGCGCAATTCCAACAAACGCGCCATTTTTGCCTGGCACGCCTGCGCCTTCTACGCGTATTCTGCTGCCGCTCGAAGTTCCAGATGGCACCTTAAACACAATCGACTCGCCGTCTACGTTTTTAAGCGTGACTTTTGCTCCGTGCACAGCTTCGCTTAAAGTGAGCGGCAAAGTGGCCACTAAATCGCATCCTTCAATCGAGAATTGCTCCGACTTTTCCACTTGCACTTGCAAATACATGTCTCCAGAAGCGCCGCCAAACTTTCCTGGCTTACCTTTTGACTTTAGGCGTATTTTTTGCCCGTCTTTTACGCCTGCAGGAATGTGAGTTTTGAACGATTCTCCGCCCGATCGAAGCGAAACTGTAGCGCCTTTAAACGCCTGCTTAAACGTTAGTTTTATAGACGTTGTAATGTCTTCACCACGTTCAGGCACGTTTTGCGTAGCAGATTGAGCAGATTGAGCGTACTGCTCGTAATCTGCTCCGCCAAATCCTGCTTGCGACGCGCCCGCGCCGCCTGTAAACATGGAGAATATATTGCCCATATCTGGGCCCGCGCCGCTTGTGGAGAATCGCACTCGTGAGCCGCCGCCCATTGGCGATCCGCCAAACATCGACGAGAAAATGTCGCTGAATCCGCTTGCGTCGAATCCACCTGCGCCAGCGCCGCCAGCGAATCTTGCTCCGCCTGCACCGAATTGGCGAATCGCATCGTAGCGAGCGCGCATCTGCTTATCTTTCAAAACGTCATACGCTTCGGATACGTCTTTGAATTTTTCTTCTGCTTCTTTAGTTTTGTTTAAGTCTGGGTGATATTTTCTAGCGAGTTTTCTGTACGCTTTTGTGATTGTGTCTTCGTCGGCATCTTTAGAGACGCCGAGAACCTTGTAAAAATCTTTGGCTAGCCATTCATTCTCAGCCATTTAAGCTCCTTTTTCTTTGAGCCACTGGCATTTACTAAACAACTTATATCTATAGCTTATATCTATAGCTTGTATCTAAATAACCTACTCGCGCTAGCTGCTTAGAATCTAAACCGCCAACACGAGTAGGCATGGGACTTGCATAAGTAAACATTTGACGAAATGCGCGAGCTAAACAATCCAAACAAGCGCTGACATTAGCGATGTTTCACGCATTGTTTCACACTGTTTTACACTGCGCACACTACTACTCATTACTTGGAGACGCCACTACAACTCTTGCAGCGCGAATCACTCGATCTCCAATCCTGTAGCCCGATTCAACAACAACATCAACCGTTTCCTTCGTAGCATTCGCATCTGGCTTGTGTAGAATCGCATCGTGCTTAGTCGGGTCAAAGTCTTCGCCCTTTTCGCCAAACTTTTCTACGCCAAACTTTTCAAACGCCTTGTCTAATTTTGCGGCCACAGCCTTGAACGAATCGTCCATTGCGCCGTGTTCGCGAATCCTATCAATGTCGTCTAAAGCTGGCAATAAAGCCGTAAGCACGTCTGTTATTCCATGCTGCCTAAATCGATCTTGCTCTTTGGCTGCGCGGTTGCGGAAGTTAATGAACTCTGCTCGCTCGCGTTGCAACGCTTCCAAATAATCCGCCGCCTCTTTTTTGGCTTTGCCAAGAGGTGTTAAGGAATCGTCTTCGCTGCTTTGAGCGTCTACAGAATTGTCATTTTCTTGAGATTTGCGCGCGTTGGATTCATCTGCGGTTGCTTGCGACTTTTCCGTGTCGGCGGCTGCGCTAGCAGCAGCATCCGCGTTAGCAGCCGCATCCGCGTTAGCAGCAGCGTGCTTTGCTTCATGAGTTTCCTCATGCGCCGCAACACCATCTGCAGCGCTATCTGCCGCACACGAATCGCCAGCCGCCGACGGCACGTCTTCCAAACCGCTCAAGTAGTCGTTGGCGTTAAACTCGGACATTACTTGTTGTCCTTATCGTCCTTGTCGTCGTCCACCACTTCGGCGTCAACCACGTCGTCATCTTTAGAGGCACCTGCATTTGCATCAGATGCAGAACCAGCACCAGCGGCACCCTGCTGAGCGTAAAGCTGCTGACCAATCTTCTGCGCAGACGTCATAAGCTCGCTTTGCGCACTCTTAATCTTCTCAACGTCATCACCCTTCAAAGCTTCCTTCAAAGCATTCACCTTTTCGGTAACTTCCTTAGAGATTTCGTCGGAAAGCTTATCCTTATTGTCGTTAACAAGCTTTTCAGTCTGGTAAGCAAAGGATTCTGCCTGGTTGCGAGTATCCGCTTCTTCCTTGCGCTTCTTATCTTCCGCTTCGTGAGCTTCCGCCTCTTTAACCATGCGGTCAATCTCGTCCTTTGGCAAGCCAGAACCGCCCGTAATCGTCATGGACTGTTCCTTGCCTGTGCCCTTATCTTTAGCAGAAACGTGCACAATGCCGTTAGCATCAATGTCGAAAGTCACTTCGATTTGTGGAACGCCACGAGGAGCTGGAGCAATACCAGTCAACTCAAAAGTGCCGAGAGGCTTGTTATCGCGCGCAAACTCGCGTTCGCCCTGGTATACCTGAATCAACACGGATGGCTGATTGTCTTCTGCAGTAGAGAACACCTCAGATCGCTTAGTTGGGATTGCGGTATTACGCTCAATAAGCTTCGTCATAATTCCACCCTTGGTTTCAATGCCCAAAGAAAGTGGAGTTACGTCAATAAGCAGAACGTCTTTGCGGTCTCCCTTAATAACGCCCGACTGCACAGCTGCGCCAACAGCCACAACCTCATCTGGATTCACGGACTGGTTAGCTTCCTTACCGCCCGTAAGTTCCTTTACAAGCTCCTTGACGGCTGGCATACGAGTAGAACCACCAACAAGCACCACGTGATCAATCTGGCTTACGGAGATGCCAGCATCGGAAAGCACGTTGTTAAATGGCGTACGGCAGCGACCGAGCAAGTCGGAGGTCATCTCCTCAAAGTGAGCGCGAGTCAAAGTCTCATCCAAATGCACTGGAGTGCCGTCTGGAGTCATTGCCAAGTACTGCATAGAAATCGAGGTAGATGTTGAAGAGCTAAGCTCCTTCTTTGCCTGCTCAGCAGCCTCCTTCAAGCGCTGCAAAGCAATCTTATCCTTGCTCAAATCAACACCGTACTTGTTCTTAACTTCGCTAACAAGCCAGTCAATAATCTTCTGGTCCCAGTCATCGCCACCCAAGTGGTTATCTCCATTAGTGGCCTGTACCTGGATTGTAGAGAAGCCGTCGTCATCCTTACCAATCTCAAGAAGCGACACATCGAAAGTACCGCCACCCAAGTCGAACACCAAAATGCGCTCGTCTTCCTTGCCTTTTTCAAGGCCATAAGCCAATGCAGCAGCAGTTGGTTCGTTAATAATACGCAGCACGTTCAAGCCTGCAATCTTACCTGCATCCTTAGTTGCCTGACGCTGAGCATCGTTGAAGTATGCTGGGCATGTAATAACGGCATCGGTTACCGGCTCGCCAAGGTAGGCTTCTGCATCGCGCTTCAACTTCATTAAAACCTGAGCAGAAATCTCTTGCGGAGTCCACTTCTTGCCATCAATCTCAACGGACCAATCCGTACCCATATGGCGCTTTACGGAGCTAATCGTGCGGTCAACGTTTGTTACAGCCTGACGCTTAGCGACTTCGCCAACCAAGATTTCTCCCGACTTGCTGAAAGCCACCACGGACGGTGTTGTACGCGCACCTTCTGCGTTAACAATAACTGTTGGGCTGCCGCCTTCAAGCGTTGCAATGCAGGAGTTCGTTGTTCCTAAATCAATACCTACTGCGCGTCCCATAATATCTCCTAGCTATCTTATCTATGTACCTTTTAATCTATGTACTCAAATTCTTGGCAGCCAGCCTTGCGACTAGCCGCTTTTTCTTTTTACAAAACTTGAGTCTAACACACTCAAGTTATTAAAGTCAAGCATTTTTGCGCGCGTTTCGCAAAAACTTAATACTCCCCCACTCAACTTTGCGCAGCGAGCGCGCCTTCCTTACTTGGTGTTGCGCGTATTATTTTCCGCTTTTTGTACGTGATTTAGGTCAAATTTGGTACAAAACCCGTCAAATCGCTCGCGCGGATTAGCCGCGCTCACGTCTTCGCAGCGCAGAAGCAGTGCTTCTACCTTGAGCTGCTCAGCGCTCCAAATTGCCTTCTCGCGCTACGCTCTAAGCTCGAAGGCAGATTGGCGCGCCTGCGAGGAGAGAAATACTCAAACCTCGCGCAATACCAAATAGGAGATACCGCTCGCGCGTTACAGCGCGCTCACGTCTTCGCCGCACGTAAAGTCCACTGGACTTTACGTTTGAGCGGCTCAGCGCTCTATTCCTCGCGGCTATTAGTAGCCGCTCGGCTGATTTGGCGCATAAAGTCCACTGGACTTTATGCCTTAAGCCAAATCACGCTTTGAAGGAGCTTGAAATGCGTTATGCAATTTCAAGCTCAGTCAAAGCGCCTCTCGCGCTACGCTTTAAGCGAAAAGGCATGTCGGAGCGCGCAACAAAAATGGCTTGAAGATTATCTCCAAGCCATTTTGTGCTATATCAGTTATTAGCTACTAACAGACATAAGCGCAAGCGCGCATCGCAGCCAACTACCTAGCGTGCTTACGGCGCTTAGCAGACACTCCAAGTCCTGCAAGCCCAACAAACACGGCAGCGAACGCGCTTAACGTTGCGGAATCAACGCCAGTTTGCACTCCCATGTTTCCACGCGAGTTGCTGCCCTTGTTTGCCTTTGCTGCATTAAGCGCAGCACGAGCCGCACGAAGTCGCATAGTCGCAGCTTCAACCTGCTCCTGTGTAGCGTTCGGGTCAGCGAGCACGCGGCGAGCGTTTTCTAGAGCATCATTAAACTCCTTCATCACGCTTGCGTCTACAAGTGCGCCCTTCGTGCCCTTAGCGCCATTCGCCGCGCCATTGGCAATGTCCGCAAGAGCACCATTCACTTCGGCATGCAACATAGACTTATCAACCGCGTTCGCAGCGTTCGCATTCGCATTCGCGTTGTTTGCGCCCGTGCTGCCGCCATCGGAATCGTCATCACTACTCGAACCAAGCGAGTTGTAGAAGTCAAGTATCCTCTGTTTTATAGCTTGCAACTTTCTGAGCGCTTCATCAACCTGAGCCTGGGTAGCGTTTGGATCCGCGAGCACAGCATTTGCTTCGTTCAGTGCCTTGTTGTACTCAGCTATATCCTTGCCATCTGCAATCAAGAACGGAATCGACTTGCGGAATTCAGGGTCATTGCCCATCTCTTGGTAGAGCTTGTTCTTATCCGTCTTGTGCTTGCTTGTAATGTCATCCTTAGCTTGCTTAAGCTTCTTCAAAGCATCGTCAACCTGCGCCTGAGTTGCGTTCTTATCGCCAAGAACCTTGTTCGCTTCGTCGAGCGCCTTCTTGTACGCGTCTGCCTCTGGGCTTCCTGCAGCGTTCTGGAATTCTGGCGTCTTTGCAAAGTCGCCATCTTTACCAGCCTCAGTGTTCAAATCAGTCTTATTAGTCTTGTAGCCGTCAGTAATCTTCTGCTTGGCGGCTTGCAAGGCGTCTAGAGCGTCGTCAAGCTGCTTTTGAGTTGGCGAAGTTTCTCCTTGCTTTGGCTTGCCAGTTTTACGATCAAACTTGTCAAGCAGAGCCTTGGCATCGGCAAGAGCCTTCTTGTAGGCCGCCATGTCGGTATTATCCTTACCGTCTGCATCCTTCTTAGCATCAGCGTTCTTGAACTCTGGAGTATCATCAAACAAGCCATTGCGCGTATCGTCTTTGCCGTCCCTCGACTTGTCGAATTCTTCATACAAGTCGTGTGGATTGGTCTTGTAGTTATCACAAATCTTGTCCTTGATTTCCTTAAGAGCCTTCTGAGCCTCGTCAACTTCCTTCTGAGTTGGAAGTTGATCCTTTGGAACGTCAACTTCCTTAGTCGGATCCTGAGGGTCGGTCATCTTGCCCGTGTTCTTCTTAATGAGTTCCTTAGCCTTTGCCAAAGCCTGCTTATAGGCAGTTAGATCCTCAGGTTCTTTGCCATTCTTAGTCTTTCCTTGAAGGTTTGCAAACTCAGTTGATTCTTCAAACTTTGGAGTACGCGCAGAGCCATCCTCGTTTTTATCATCAACTTCATTTTGGAGCTTATCGACTTTGGTCTTGAAGTTGTCGTCAATGTCTTTCTTAGCTTGCTTCAAAGCTGCAAGAGCATCATCAACCTGCTTCTGCGTTGGACGATCTTCTGGCTTTGCGTTTGGATCAGGGTTATTCACCTTGTTGATGAGTTCCTGCGCAGCTTTGAGCTTTGCATTATAATTTTCCAACTTCTTAGTGGCAGAGCTATCAGAAGTTTTGTCTTCTTCGGTATCAGCCTTTGCAAGCGCGTTCTTGTACGTTACCGACGCCTCGAACGGAGGAACAACTGGCTTGCCATCTTGATCTTTATCGCCTACTTCACGTTCAAGCTTAATTGCATCAGTCTTATAATCCTTTGCAATCTTCTCTTGAGCGTCTTGGAGCTGTTTAAGCAGAGCGTTTACTTGCTTTTGAGTTGCTTTTTTCTTCCAATCTTCGTCATTAAGCTTTTCGGCAACTTTCTTCAGAACATTGTCGAAGCCCGTGTCGCCACCATCTGTACCTAAGGCAGCTGTAGCACCTTGGTCACCAGCAGTCTTCTTAGCAACAGCATTCTTATACTCAGGCGTCTTCTTGAAATCACCATCTGCAAAGTCTTTGGCAGCAGTCAACGCTTCAAGATTCGTCTTGTAGTTGTCTTCAATCTGCTTCTTAGCTGCTTTAAGTGCGTCAAGCGCATCGTTAATCTGCTTTTGCGTTGGATGAGAACTGTTCTTCGCAGCTGGATCTGTAGGATGAGCAGCCTTTGCAAGATCGCGAGCCTTCTTGAGAGCCTCTTTGTAAGCAGTAACATCTGCGTTTTCCACACCGTTGCTCGTCTTAGCCTGAGCGTTCTTGAACTCTGGTGTATACTCGAAGTCGCCTTCAGTAGCAGCATGAGCATTCTCCGCAGTAGACTTCCTAGTTTCTTCCTCAAGCTTAGTGGTATCAGTCTTGTACGTGTCAAGCTTGGTACGAGCATCATCGAGAGCATTAAGCGCCTTGTTAATTTCTTTCTGCGTTGGCTTTGCGTCTTGCGGCGTGGATTCATCATCATGCTTCTTCAAAAGCTCCTGAGCTTTTGTTAAAGCTTCGTCATACGCCTTCTTGGCTGCAGCAGCCTTCGCGTTCTTATCCGTATCAGGCTTGCCATCAGCGGTTAAGAAGTGAGGATCAGACGCGTTGCGATACGCATCAGAAGTTTGCGTTCCTTCTGTAGGTGCAGCGCCCTCTGTAGAGCCGTGCTTCTTTACGCTTTCATCGAGCTTGGTGGTGTCGGTGTTGTACTTGTCAAGCTCTTTGCGAGCATCGTCAAGCTTCTTCAACGCATCATTGACTTCCTTCTGCGTTGCAGCAGGATTCTTGAGCAATTCCTTTGCCTTGTTGAGAGCGTCACCATAAGCATCTACAGCTGCCTTAGCAGCAGTATTCTTAGCAGTATCATCAGTTCCGTCAGCTTGCTTGAAATCAGGATGATTTGCATTCTTGAATGCAGGCGTCTGCTGAGTATTGTCATGCTCGTTGACAGACTTAAGCAGAGCGTCAGTCTTGGTTGCAAACTTGTTCAACTCAGCAGCTGCAGCGTTCATTTCCTTAAGGATAGCGTCAACATCCCTATCCAGAGGCTCACCTTGCGCATGTGCCTGAATATTATCCAATGCATTCGCATTATTAACATCAATATTCACATCAGGAGTATTAGAAGTTGGGATTTCTGTATTACCTTGCTTATCCCTAGGCATCTGTTTATTAAGCGCCTGGTTTAGCTTCTTTACGGCATCATCATACTTCTGCTTAGCAGCCTTTGCCGCTTCACTTGCATCATCTGCGGATACGTTCTTATACGCTGGGCTGTTTTGTATTGCAAGGTCATTAAACACAGCTGCCGAAAGCCTGCTGGTATTAGTTGCATACTTGTCGATGACTTTACGTGCTTCTTCAAGAGCTGTCTTGGCATCGGCGATGTCTGTAGCAGTTGGCTGCTTAGACGGATCAGTTGCCTCAAAATTCTTCTTAAGCTCCTTAGCTTTTTGATAAGCATCGTTGTAGTCTTTGAATGCCTTCTTGGCATCTGCGTCGCCAGCTTGCGCCTTATCAAAAGCGTTAAAGTATGCAGGCATCAGGTAACCGCTAAAGTTATCCGCAAGCACTTTCGTAAGTTCGTTAGGGTCAGTTGCATAAGTATCATGCAATACTTTTTCAGCAGCTTCAAGCTTCTTTTTAGCCTCATCAACTTCAGCCTGAGTTGCTTTATCGTTCTTAAGAACCTTGCGCGCATTATCTAACGCGTTGTCATAGTTTTCAACAGCAGTTTTAGCAGCTTGTTTTTCTTGATCGTTAGCGCCGTTATCTTTCTTGTTAAGAGCATTCTTGTAGAAGGTGCTCTGCTTGCTTGGGTCATTAGCAACAGGATTATCGAAACTGAGCTTTTCGGCAGCTATCAGCTGCGACTTATCAGTTGCTTTAGCGTCAAGAGCCTTCTTAGCAGCCTCAAGTGCTTCAATGGCGGCATTGACTTCCTTTTGGGAAGCGTTTGGATCGGCCGAAAGTTCGTTTGCCTTCTTTACAGCAGCATCGTATGCTTCACGCTCTTTTTCAGTTGCGTTTTGATAAGCTGGGTCAGCGTTTGCAATCGTTTGAGTGCCTTGAGCATCCCTACCATCCTTCACCTTGCCATGCTCAGCGATGGCAGCGTTCAGCTTGTCTTTGCTAGTGGTAAAGTCGTTAAGCTTTGCGCGTGCAGCGTCAAGCTTAGCTTTGGCAGCATCAACATCCTTTTGCGTGGCGTTGGCGTCATCCTTTAGTTCTTTAGCTGCTTGAAGCGCTTCATCATAAGCTTTTTTAGCAGCCTTAGCTTTATCGTTCTTGGTAGTATCAGGCTTGCCATCGTCTGTCTTAAAGTCAGGATCCGTAACGTTCTTATACCTATCAGTTGCTTGCGTACCAGACGCAGGAGTTTGACCTTGAGCAGGCTTGCCATTTGCCTCAATCGAGGTGTTCAAGCCGTCTTTATTAGTTGGATCACCATCAAGCTCGGCACGTGCCTTGTTAAGATTAATCGTCGCGTTATCGATGAGCGCCTTTAGATTCTCACTAAGCTTGGAATCTTCTGTATTACCAGCAAGCTCCAAAGCCTTCTTAGCTTCCTTCAACGCCTCGTCGTACGCATCTTTCTTCTTGTCAGAAGCGTTGTAGTACGTAGACTCGGTTGGAACATCCTTGCCTTCAACAGTAATAGTCTTGTGCTCACCAATCGACTTCGAAAGATCATCCTTCTTATGATTCGTCTGCGGCACAAAGATAACGTTGATTGCCTTTGCAGTATTTCCTGGATTGCGCCCTGATTCCATATACACGTCCTTGTAGTATGTCATTGCATACGGCTGAACGAACAAGCGCGCCTTGTAAATCTTATCCTTCTTACCAGCTACTGTTACAGGGCCAGCTTCTGGATCCCACGAATACGGTCCAGCAATCGACTGATTATCGCCGAGTTTTTCGTCGGAATGGCTCACCTTTTGGTTGCCTATCCAGTATGCACCGCTCATATTGCCCACCGAAAGCTCTCCAGTTGGCTCGTCACCTTTAAGGGCGTATTTCATGTGCGACTTGCGTGGCTTACCGTTTACATCTTCGTGATCAAGCTGCTCGCCGCCTGTAAGATCTCGCAAGCCAGCTACGAGAGGTTTGCCATCTGCACCTTTCTTCGGCGTAGCTTTGAGCAAACCAAGAATCTTTGTTGTATCAAACTCTTCTGCTTTAGTTGGGTCGTAGCGGTAAATGATAGTGGTATGGCTATCGTTGCCCCAGGATAATCCCTCATCGGAGGTGCGACCGTCAATCTTATTCTTATCCTGCTCCCACGAGACGTCGTAATCTTTGCGAATATCCACCAAACGCGTGAGCTTGCCAGCCTTTACGTCAGAAGTAAACTCTGCATAGGCTTTATCGGTCTTGATCTTAACGGTAATCTTGTTTTCTTGCTGACCGTTCGAAATACCTATATTTTCATGACCAATGACAGTATCGCCTTCAACGTACGAAAGCGTAATTTGATTTACGCTGGTAAGGCCAAGATCTGTATTATTTTTGTTCGCTTCAAGAATCGACTGCTTAATGCGCGCAAGCTCTGCTTTTGAGTAGCCAAGTGGATTGTAAATAACGGTTGCTTTGTCGGCTGCAGGAACAGTAATGTCTTTTTCTTCAAGCTTCTTCAACACGAGGTTGCGCAAAGGAATCTTAGGAGCGTCCGCAGCATCCACGCCGTCGAAGTTGATGGTAAATGTGCCGTCATCGCCAATGGTCACCTTGTCTTGTGACACATGATTAAGCTGTGCAAGCTTCTTTTTAATCTCGTTTTTTACTTCATCGGACACCTTGGACGGGTCAGTGTCCTCAACAATCGGCTTGTCAATGCGATCATCGTAGCGCGCAACCGTAAGCGGCAAATCATCAGAAGTATAACCTGTGTCGGTTATAAGGCGAGTTTTAAGAGTTTGTACCGTAGTTATGTACGTTGTTTCAGCAGCACCAGGTTTCGATGTTGTTGTATTAAAGCGCTTAAGCTCAGTTGGATTGTATGCGCGCTGATCGTTAATAATTACCTTGTTTTCAGGGTCATCTGGTGTCTGAACGAATTTACCATTTTCTCCAGTGCGACCACCCACACCATTAGACTTACTTGCAGCTATAATCTGATTGTTGACTGACTTCTTACCAGTAGCTTCTGTAGGAGCATCTAAAGCATCCTTGAGCTTATTCTGAATTTGTTCCGCGGTAAGTTCTTGGTTATACTTCAAAACAATTGAGCCAGCTGTTTTAGGCGGAACAAGTGTTGCTGCACGCGCAATATTCGTTTTGTACAGCAAGACATCTTTACCTTCCTTGTCTTTACCATACACATAGATGCAGCGGTTGGCAGCATATTTTTCCGCAGCCATGTTGTTGTTTCTATAAAGTTTGTTCATGGTAAGAGTAGCAGAGCCGTCTGGGTTTGTAGCAAATGCATATTCACCTGAATACGGCTGACGCTCAGTAGAATCAGAATAATATTCAAGAAACCTTCTACTCTTAGTATTATCAACAGTATTACCATCAGATGGGAAAATAGCTACCTTAGTAATGGTGCTACCGTCAGAAGGTTTTGCAAATTTAAAGGTTACTGCTTGGTTTTGCCCTTTTTCAATATACACATTGTCGGAAGATCCCCATGCGTACATGTTTGGCAGCGTGTCTTTTGTTCCTTCTGAAAGCGTTATCTCGCTGCTAACTGTTGGAGTAGGTGCAGGTGTAGCTGCGCGATCAGAACCTTTTGGAGCTGACGCAGTGGTAGCTGGGGTTTCTGCAGGAGTTGAAGCTGGTGCAGAAGTGCTATCTGCAGCCTGCTTATTAGTCTCATCAGCCTGCTGCTTTTCACCAGACTTCTGCTTTTCATCATCCTTCTTAGCAGTTACATCCTGCATATTTGCAGGCGTAGTCGTATCAACAGGCGTAGAAGTAGTAGCATCCGCAGCCATTGCAGGAGTTGCGCCAAAAGCAATCGCCGCGCCAGCAATCACGCCAGCAGCACCAACCGAAAGAGCAGCCACTTTGCGCATATCAACAGCCTTTGCAACACCATTGTTAGCTGCAGAATCCAATGCATTCTTTGCAATCTTGTTTGCGTGCTTACCAGATTTTGTAGTCATTTTCCTCTTCTTTCTATTAGAACAAATAGTCAAAAAGTTTTGAACGCTCTAACCACGAGTGACAAAAAGTCATAAGCTCTAAAGGTAGTTATTTAATTTTCAATAGCGTGCAACTATAAAGGAGCAGCAATCTTTAACAAGTCATTATAACATTTAGAGAATATTTTTGACACTACATAAACAAATGTTTATAGCTTTTGGAGATACATACCCCCCCCCCCAGGCCTTTTATTTCAAGGGTTTTTGCGAGATAATTTTTTAGAAAACACTTGCGATTTTAACACGCCAAGCGCCGTTTTTAGCCTAATTATCTAAACATTTGTATATAAGACAACTCCAGTTTTATGTAGTGCGTTTGTATCAAAAAACACCAAAATTCAGTACAAACACACTACAGTTCTGCGTGTTTATGTAGTGCGTTTGTATGGCGACACGCCGTATTTTAGGTACAAACGCACTACAAGACAGGCAATCGTTAGCGCGGTCTAAGCGCGCTAACGTCTTCGCCGCATGTAAAGTCCACTGGACTTTACATTTGAGCCAAATCACGCTTTGAAGGAGCTTAAAACGCGTTATGCAATTTCAAGCTCAGTCAAAGCGCCCATGCAAGTCGATTCGCGCACTACACCAAGATCAATCAAAGCGCGCTGCGAATTAAAATCTCCTCAAGCGCGCGCTTAACCGAGTCAGGCAGCGTGCACTTCCATTGCGCCCACTTAGCAACCTCTGGGTGCTGCGGTGCATGCGCGTTAGTCAAGTCAACGCTTTGCTGATGTCGCTCAAACTCGCTCTCGCTAGTGTACTCAAGTGTGCAAAGCTCACTTATAGCACTCGCGCTACCGCCAGCTTGGCGAATCGCATCAAAAGCAATCTCCTTGCCGCGGTACGGCATTTGCGCTTGTAAAAGCAACCTGTAGCAATCGCCAATCTTAGGGTCTTGCGCAATGCACAGTCCGCCATCCACAATCACTCGCACGCAATCGCCAACAGGCACATCGCGCACAGAAACAGTAAGACTTAAGTCGCCCTCTTCGCCTTCATATAAAACTTCTACAGAGTCAGATTCAAGCTGATTTTCCCCAACAAAAACGCGAATTTTGCCAAAGTCTGGGCAAGCCACGCCTCTAAATACTACGCTCCAATCGCGCTTAGAAGGCAGCGAAGAAACGGCACTAGCGCATCCTTTTGCTGCATCAATCACAAACTGTGTAGATCCATTGCCATCTCGCCAAATAAGCTCCATGCGCGTATCGGCAGTTTTCCCAGCGCACGCATCTTCAAAGCGGCCATTATCTTCGCGCATAACAAACTCGCCGCAATCCCCTGGGAATGCAAGAACGCGCAAAGATCGCGGATTTTCAACGCTATTAACATGCGCCGCAGCCTGCTCGCTACTTGCGCAATCCGCTTCACTCGGCAAAACTTGCATTGGCACAATAGCCCCAGCGCGCGCAAATGCTGGCACGCGGTCGATTCCTCGCCAAACCTCAAATCTGCGACCCGCACCGCCGCGCGAAACATAGCGCCTTCCGTCAAAGAAATCGTACCAATCGCCTTCTGGAAGCCAAACGGCAGTGCACCCGCGCTCAACCTGCGCGCATCCCTTGCTAACGATTGGCGCAACAACAAGCTGGCTGCCAAAACGGTACTCGTTCGGCATCTCGTACGCTGCAAGCGTTTCTGGCGATTGCCAATACATTGGCTCTACAATTGGCCTGCCGCAAACCGCCGCGCGATAGTTCATCGTGTACAAATAAGGCAGCAATTGCGCTCGAAGTCGCAGCATTTTAACCATTGCATTTCGCGTCTCAGCAGGGAAGTTCCACGGCTCCTTGCCTGCAAACGGCGAGCAGCTGGAGTGAAGGCGATTAATCGGGCTAAACGCGCCGAACGCATACCAGCGCGCCTCCAGCTCATCGCATCGCACGCCAAGCATGTGGCCGCCAATATCGTGGCTCCACCAGCCGTAGCCAATGTTGGAGGCCGTAGAAGTAAAGTAAGTTTGAAAAGCCAGCGAATCCCACGTTGTTACGCTATCTCCCGAAAATCCCACTGGGTAGCGGTGCGAGCCAGGCCCCGCGTAGCGCGAGAACGTAAGCGGCCACGCGCCGCCGCGCCCCGAATCCTGGTAATGCACGTGGTTAAGCATCCAAAGCGGATCCAAGCCAGCCTGCTTTGTAACTCCGCCCTGCTGCCAGTCAATCCACCAGAACCCAACGCCCTCGTTCTCCATGCGCCGATGCATGTTTAGGTATGCTCGCAAAAAGCGCGGATTTGTAAGGTCAAACTCAACTGCCTTGCAGCTTGCAGGGTCAATTCCCATATCGCGCGCAACTTGCGCATAGTCTTCTTCAAACGCGCGCACACCGTCTCGCGGATGCAAATTAAGCGTTACGGCAAGCCCTTCGCTGGCAAGTCGGCGCAAAAACGCGCGATGATCTGGGAACAAATCGCGGTTCCACGTGTAGCCAGTCCATCCCGAACCATACTTTGGGTCAACATCCGTTACGTGCCAATCCATGTCGATTACGGCAGTAGAGAACGGTATGCCTTCGCGCTTAAATCGGCTCATCAGCTGCAAATATTCGTCTTGACTGTACCTGTAGTACCTGCTCCACCAGTTGCTTAGCGCGAATCGCGGAAGAAGCGGCTGCGCGCCCGTAAGCTTGTAAAAGTCGCGAATTGCGCCTATATAGTTGTGACCGTAGCCAAAGAAGTATAAGTCTTTAGAGTTTTCTCCAGACACGCCGCCATTCGCCTTTGCGCGCGGCTCCACCCATGCCCCGTATGGGTTTTCTTTTCCATAAACAGCAGCCGCGTACGCGATTTGTGCCGAGCGCGAATCGTCTAACACGGCCCATCCGTCGCGAGATATTACGCCCATTCCAAGCTTTACGGCACCATCCGCCTCGTCCACTGTTCGCGCCGTTCCGAGCAAATTGCCGTGGCATTCGTCGCCGTAATGCCATGTGTTGAATTGCGAGCCTGGCACTCCGCGCACAACAATGCTCAAGCCCTCTTTGCTAAACGGCTGCTGGTTGTACGAAATCAACAGTTTTTCGGTTTCGACTTCTATCCAGCCATTTTCCAAGTTTTTTACACTATATTTTGGATTAGAAGATTTTGGATTAAAAGCGCGCAAGGCCTCATCTTCGGTTGCTTGCGACTTTTCCGCGGCAAACTGCGTGCCAGCCTCGAAGTTTCGCCTTACAACTGTTTGCGTAGGCGCGTCTACAAATTCGCCGTTTTCGCTCCACTCAAGGCGCACAAGCGAATCCGTGATTAACGTGATTCGCCAATTTTTGCCGCTTATAACCTGCGATTCTTTTGCCTTAGACAGCGGATTTTTAGCGTAATCGTAAAAAATGTGCGCGTCTTGTGGATTGTGCGCATCTTGTAAAGTCATTCGGTTTGCCCTTTTCTACTTGCAACATCTACTTGCAACATCTACTTGCGACTTCTCTACTTACCACTTCTACTTGCCACTACCAGTTGAAATTCCAGCAATAAACTGTTTTTGGAACACCAAGTACACTACTACTACAGGAATAATAGCAAGCGATGCCGCAGCAAACAAACCGCCGTAGTCAGTTCCAAATCTTCCGCTAAACGTCTTCAATCCAACTGCAAGAAGCTGCTTTTTCTCGTCTGTAATCATAAGGAATGGCCACAAATAGTCTTCCCAATTCCACAAGAACGTAAATATTGCGAGCGCAGCAATAGTATTGTGGCTCATTGGCAGAATTATTCTGTGGAATATTCTAGAATCCGAAGCTCCATCTAGTTTTGCTGCTTCAATCAATTCGTCGGATATTCCGCTTATTGATTGTCGGAATAAGAAGATTCCAAATGCGCTTATTAAGCCTGGAACTATAAGCGCGCGATACGTGTCTTGCCAACCAAAGCTAGTCATCATGTCGTATTGAGGAATAATTGTTACTGCCCACGGTACCATCATCGTGCTTATTACTATTCCAAAAAGCAGATTTCTGCCACGGAATCTCATTTTTGCAAACACATATCCAAGAACGGCACTCGTGTAAATGGCTATTACCGTTTTAACTACCGATATAAACAATGAGTTAAAGAATAGCCTCAAAAAGTCGAATTTCTCTTGAATCCCAACGTAATTCCCAAACGTACTCGGCTTTGGAAACAACCCACCATCTATGCGCACAATGTCGCTGTTTGGAGCAAAGGAAGATACAAACATCCAAATAAATGGCACGATTGTTAAGAAAGACAATAAGAATAGGAATATTGTTAGAAACCATCCAATAATGCTCTTTTTAAGATTTTGTTTTTTCATACTAACTCACTATCCTTAGACGCTTTAAACATTATGAATGTTAGGATTCCAGTGATTATAAACAGAATGACGCTCATTGCAGATGCGATTCCAAAGTTATACTTTTGGAACGCTTGATCAAAAATCAGATAGCTGATTGTGTACGTTGATGTTCCTGGGCCGCCATTGGTCATAACAAGAATCTGAACATACGCTTGAATATAGCCAATCATAGATGTGATTACTATAAAAAGTGTTGTTGGTTTTAGCAATGGAACTGTTATTCTAAAGAATTTTTGCACGCTATTAGCGCCGTCGATTTCCGCCGCTTCGTAAACATCTTTTGGCAAGTTCATTAATCCAGCCAAATAAAGCACCGTTGCGTAACCAAAATCTTTCCAAATTGTCATTATTATGATTGCTGGCATAGCCCAAGTGGAACTGTGCAGCCAATTGATATTTAAGCCCGTAACTCTATCAATCATGCCAAACTGCGGGTCAAACATCCACATCCACACAAAGCTCACTGCCACCAACGGCGTAATTGTTGGCATGTAGAAAAGACCTCGCAGAGTATCTTTGCACTTAACAAGCTTGGAGCTTAACAACATTGCAAAACCAATGCCAAGAATAACGCGGAATACAACAGATACAAACGTAAAGATTGCAGTGTTTGCAATGGACTTCCAGAATAACTTATCTACTAAAATCTGCTTAAAATTATCCAGCCCAACCCAATTGTATGTTCCAACAAGCGGATTCCATTCATGGAAGCTGCCTGCAAAAGCCTTATATATTGGATAGGCAAGAAAAATCACAAAATAAACAATCAGAAACACTACTGCTATATTCCGAAAGGAGAAGGTTCGAGAAAGAGCAGTGCTTATTTTTAACATACCACCATTATGTTTTCTCATTTTGCTCAAATGAGAATCCTGATTAACTTGTTCCATGATTTTCCTTGCCTTACCTACTGAGCACAGTGATTACGATTTACAACTAGCTAACTAGTCTGCTTTGTTTTTACTTGTGCTCTTTGAAGAACTCATACTTACTTTCTGCAGACGTAAACTTAGAATTCTTCATATCTTTGACCATTGTTGCCTGAGCCTCTTTGATTGCATCATCAATAGACTCACCATTTTGCATAACGTTCTGGAAAGCAGCCTTGCTACTTGTTTCCACGGTAGAAGGCGTGATTCCTGGCCAGATTAGGCGATTTGCACGCGGCTGAATCGCAGCCATTACTGGAGCCTTTAGAATCTCAGGATCGTTTTGCAAAGACTTCTTTGCTGGGAACGAGTTCAAATGCTTTACTGCCGAGCGAATAAACGCGTCGTTAGCAAGAATGAACTTAATAAAGTCTTGAGCAACCTCTTGCTGCTCTTTCGACTGATGCGCGTTAATTCCTGGAGTGGATTCTCCATTGTAGCGATCGTACGCAAATGGCTTTTCTTTTGTGAATGTTGGAGTTGGGAAGACTCCATATTCAATATTTGGGTACTTTTCTTTTAGCACACCTTCGAGCCATCCCCAGGCATAAACCATTCCAGATTGGCCGTTTCCAAAGCTTTGCGTATAATCCGTGCCAAAGTCGGTAGAAATGACCTTGTCTTTGTCGTACAAATTCTTCAAGAACTTCATGTTTTCACGCGTGACTTTGTTGTCAAAATTAGGCTTCTTGCCACTTGCATCAAAAGCAAGTTCACCACGCTGATAGTTCAATCCTTGATTGATTGCAGCATAAGCATCGCCATTCACGTTAAATCCAGCCTGTTCCATCTTGGAACCGTTCCACTTAGTGAGTTTCTTTGCCACTTCGCGCAACTCATCCCAAGTAGCAGGAATATCTGCCTCGGTTAAGCCAGCTTCCTTCCAAAGCTTCTTGTTGTAGTAGATGTTTCCCGTATTGATTACGGAATCAATGTACTTTACATTACCTTTAGCATCTTCATGCGCACTAGCCGTTGCGTAATCCGATTCCATAGCAGCTTTGTCAATCTTGTAGTCAGCAGCGTATGGGCGAATAAGCTCATCTTTGGAATTGTGAATATTAAACAAAGCTGGGCCTTTTGTTCCTTTTAGAGCAAGTGGAAGCTTTGTCCAATAATCATCCCAGGCAACGTTCTTAGTCTTAAACTTCACATTTGGATAAATCTTTTGATAATCCTTAATCATTTCGTAAATTGGATCGGTGGATGCATCTCCCCAGCTCCAATACTCGAGTTGGATTGGCTTTCCTTGATTTACTAAATGATTCGGATCATACTTTAAAGCTTGACCCATAACAGCTAGGCCTTTGTCTTTCTTTGTATCGGTTACTCCTGCTGCACCACTATTCCCACATGCGGCAAGCGTAGAAATCATTCCTAAAACTGCTATGCAGGATATGCATATTTTTTTAATTTTCATTACTACTCCACTTCCTCGTGAAATTGATGGGTAACTTTATAATATTGCTTTACGTTTAGCTCGGTCAAACATTAAAAATGTAAATGTAAAGGTTTTCATTTTGAATCCTTAATACTAGGCTATTTTTGCATGAATAAATACTTTTTAGGCGGCGTGTCTAAAAATGTAAACCTTTTCATTTATGATAACTAAAAGCAGGGTGATTACAAGAGATGCGGTTAAAACGCTTCAGCTAAAACGCTTAAAAGAGGTGCGACTTGTCAAAAACTAGTATTTGCGATGTAGCAACACTGGCGGGAGTATCGATTGCAACAGTCTCCAGAACATTCGCACACCCAGAAAAAGTCTCCGCATCTACACGCGCCAAAGTCATGCGCGCAGCCGAACAAATGGATTTCACTGTTTCTAGAACCGCTGGAGAGCTTAAAACAGGCAAATCGTATCGCATAACGCTACTAATCGGAAGCAGTAAAATCGAATGGTTTAGCGCAGCAATTATAGAAGGATTAAATAGCGTACTTAACAAAAACGGCTACGACCTTGTAATACACCTTTTAGAGGGAGTTGAACAAAGGAAAAACTTCTTTAAAGAGCTGCCTTTACGCGCAAACACAGACGCAATAATCGTATCGTCATTTGACATAAGCAGCAACGAGGCCGAACAATTACAACGCATAAACGTACCAATTGTTGGAATAAACTGCACAGCTTCTAAAGTGCTTTCTGCATCAATCGGAATCGACGATGCTCTGGGTATAAAACTTGCGATTCGACACTTAGCAACATTAGGGCATAAGCGTCTTTTATACGTGTATGAGCATTTTTGTTCATCTTTCCGCTTTAGCTCGTCAAGAAGAATAACAAGCTTTGAAAACGTGTGCAACAATATTTATGGAATACAAGGGAAAGTACTGCCAATAGACATAAAAGATGACCCTATAGATGCCACTCTTTCTGAGCTTTTTACACAAGAAAATCCGCCTACTGCAATATGCTTCCACCAGGATTCAACAGCAATGCCCTTTCTGTTTAGATTGCAAAAACTAGGAATTCGCATGCCTGAAGATTTATCGATTATAGGATTCGACAATGGCACTTATGCAAAAGAGGCTGGACTAACCACAATCCGTCAAAATCCTAAAACAATGGCAGAACAAGCTGGGAACATTGCGATATCTCTTATAGAAGGTAAAGCTGTAGCGCGAAGACATCTTACAGCCCCAGTGCAACTTATTATAAGAAATTCTACGGCTGCGCCTAAAGCCTAAAGCAAAATCGTGAATACTAAGACAGCGCCTAAAGCAAAATAGTAAACAAGCTTGCGATTACAAGCATAAGCGGATACCACGCATACATAAGCCAGCGGAATTGCTCAGTTTGCTTAGGGCCGTCGCCATATGGACTGCGATAGTGCAGCACAGCCACGCCAACGCCAGGCGCCAAAAGCGACATAGCACCGAAAGCGCCGGCAATCAGCTCCATGCGAATCTCGTGGTTTTCTAGGAACCTAAAAATCAAAACAAATCCTAAAAGTAAAGCTCCGCCCCAAAAAATATTCTGCCTAAAGCCGACTTTGCCGAAAAGATTCCACAATATTCCTGCAACCAGGATCACTGCGATTGACGCCACTTTTTGAGCGCCCTTAAAACGCGCGCGAACCATGTCGATTCCCGAAAGCACAAAAAGCGCAATAACAAGCCCAAACACTGGGTTTTGCGAGCGCATATCGAAAGCGCAGCCAAAGGTTGTAAAGTCGTACGGAACCTCGCAAATAAGAGCCAACACAAGCAGACGGAGCGTGTAAAGGTTGAGGTTATGCGTGTTTTGATATCCGCGAACGAGCAGCCACGCGTACCACGGCAGAGCCGACCAGCTTATAACTTCGCACACTACGGCAGCGGTGAGGCTCCACATGTTGGAAGTGGAAAGGCCGCCAAAAAGGTGCGGAATCACGGTTGTACCGAACGCGCTGATCATCATCATTACAGCGCCGAGCAGCTTGAACTTTTTGAGCGTAATCCCCATTTTTATGTTCTTGTCTGCGCGGATCTTTGGTTTTAGCGCGTCCATAATTCACCTCTTGCTAGCACTCGTTGCGTTTAGTGCGTATAAGCTTTTGCCGTCATTGCAACGTTATTGACAACAGCGTTGACATCAGAGTTGACAACAGCGTTGACATCATTGCAATTGTATCAAACCCTAACTTAAATCTATGTGGCACGTTTGCGCGACATATTTTCCGCACTTTGTACGTGATTTAGGCCAAATTTGGTACAAAGTGCGTCAATTGGTTCCGCTTTTTGTACGTGATTTGGGTCAAATTTGGTACAAAACCCGTCACATCGCTCGCGCAACAACAAACGATGAAACGGATTATAAAGCAAACAGGGCAAAGGATTGCGCGCCGAGTTTAAGCGCGGAAGAATCGCAAGCAACCGCCCCAATCGAAAGCCGCGGCTGCAAAATCGCCTCTGGCGTAAGCCCTGCAAGCGAACTAAGCGCAATCGTCTCCTCGTTTAATCCAGGATTCATAACAACAATGATTCGTTCTGTAGAGGATTCGCCATTAGACCCATCCGACTCAGCCGCGCATCGCTCGTACGCAAAACTGCGACCATCCACAGGCGCGTGCAACACTCGCCAAGTGGCATCCGCGTGCAGCGCCGCGCACTCGTGACGCAAAGAAATCAGCGCGCGCACCCAGTTAAGCAGCGAATCGCCATTCTGCTCCTGCCCCAAAACCGTTGGAATTTCGCCACTTTGCACGGCCTGCTTACGCGAGTTTGCGCAAGTCCTTCCATCCGCGCGCGCCTCAACAGGCAGGTACAACTTCGACTTTGCGGCCGTGGAGAATCCAAAATTCTTAGAATCATCCCACTGCATTGGCGTACGCGTGCCCGTGCGCGCATAACCGCCCTCTTTTGTAGGAATGTCGCGGTATTTCATGCCGATTTCGTCACCGTAATACACAAACGGCACGCCTGGCATTGTAAGAATCATGCCAAACGCAATCCGCCTTTCGCGCTCGCTTAATCGCGGAGCCAGGCGCGGAGTATCATGATTGCACGTTATAAAGCTAAAGTAGCCCTCGTTGCAAGTGGCCTCATACTGTGGGCAATAATCGTCTAAAAATGGGCAAATACTGCCACCGCCGCGCGCATTAAAGTAGCTGTGGTCGTGCTCGGGATTGCTATCTAGCGCATTATCCACATCGCGAGCCAAGCGCGCGTAACCGTTAGGATTCCCATCCCAGCGCCAATTCAAATAGAAGTCCATGTCGAATCCAGCAGCCAGCGCCTGACGAGGCCTGCCCCACTCCGAAACGAAAGCAGCCTGCGGATACTCGGCCTTTACAGCACCCAGCATTTCTTGCCATGCGCGAATCGTGTTGTCTTTGCCAAGGCTTCCTTCGCCATTGTTGTCGTCGTTTTTTACAAGCGAATCCGCCATGTCTACGCGGAATCCGTCCGCGCCGAGCGCAAGCCAAAATCGCATAACATCAACCATCGCGGCACGCGTTTGCGCAGCCTCCGTGGAATCTGGCGCGGATTGCCATGCGCGATCCCTATGCGCAAAACCGTAATTTAGCGCTGGCTGGCATTTAAAGAAGTTAAGAATATACGTTGCATCTCGCTCGCTTTCTCCGCCAATAAACGGCATGGAATAGCCGCTAAACGCGCTGTCTGTCCAAATATATCGCTTGCTAAACTCGTTTTCTTGCGCGCGCGAGCTTTGCTTAAACCACTCGTGCTCTTCGCTTGTGTGCCCTGGAACAAGATCTAGCAAAATGTGCATTCCGCGATTGTGCGCTTCGCTAAAAAGACGTTGCAAATCCTCGTTTGTGCCGTAGCGCGCTGCCACTTTTTTGTAGTCGCGCACGTCGTAGCCTGCATCCTTAAATGGCGAATCGTAGCAAGGATTTAACCAGATTGCGTTGCAGCCAAGTGATTTTACGTAGTCGAGTTTTTCGATTATGCCTGGAATATCGCCGATTCCGTCGCCGTTTGAATCATAGAAGCTTTGTGGGTAGATTTCGTAGAATACGGCGTCGCGCAGCCATTGCGCATGTTCGTTTTGCATGTTTCCCCCGTTTTGTTGGTTTTGTTGGCGTTACTTATCTTTTATTTTACTATTAACATTCTTGCTTTTGTTTCCGCATTTTGTACCAGATTTGACCTAAATCACGTACATTCTCGGGCGCGACAACCTGCCTGAGCGCTTAAAGCGTAGCGCGCGAAGGCAGGTTGTCGTTCGCGCAGATTAGCTGCGCTCACGTCTTCGCCGCCGTAGAAGCACACCGTGCTTCTACGCTAAGCGGCTCAGCGAGTCGAGGTGATTTCTCGCGCATTATACAGCTCGAAATCGTCGACTCGCACGCGGTCTAAGCGCGCGAACGTCTTCGCCGCGCAGAAGCAATGCTTCCGCCTAAGCGGCTCAGCGCTCCGAATTACCTTTTCGCGCTACGCTCTAAGCGAAAAGGTAGGTCGGAGCGCATTCAAAATAAAATTCCGATAAATTTACTGATTTACAGAATAAAATACAACTTCTTATCAAGAATAACCGACTTTAACGGAAATTTTTCTAATAGCGCGCAACATGATTTGCCAACTACAATATATACGTGTATACTACACATTGCTTATAAACAGATTTCAACAACAAAATGTGACGCTGCAAAAACGCAGCAAAACGTCAAAGTTGCGCCACATGAAATTTGTTACTATGCCACCAAAGAACATGCCAAGCTGGCATGATATAGGAGGTCAAGGATGACGAATATGAAGAAAGTGCTGGGCGCAGGCCTCGCAATCGCCACTATGTTTGGATTTGCTGCATGCGGTTCTAGCACCAATGCTGGCTCCAGCAGCAAGTCGAACCCAGTAAAGCTCACCGTATGGTCTTCTTCCGAAGATCAGAAGGCTGGCGGCTGGATTCAGGCTATGGAGAAAGCCTTCCAGAAGGATCACCCAGAAGTTACTTTTAAGAACGCTGTTGTTGCGCCACCAGATGCTGCTAAGACAGTTAAGCAAGATGCTAAGGCTGCTGCCGATGTTTATCTGTTCCCTAACGATCAGCTCGGCGACTTGGTAAAGGCAAACGCAATTGGCGAGTTGAGCGATGACGCTGCAAAGCAGGTTAAGGAAGACAACGATGAGACCATCATCCAGTCTGTAACCGCTCAAGATGGCAAGCTTTATGGCGTTCCATACATGGGCAACACTTGGTTCATGTACTACGATAAGTCCAAGTTCTCCGACGAAGACGTTAAGTCCCTCGATAAGATGCTCGAAAAGGGCAAGGTTGCTTTCGACATTAGCAACGCTTGGTACCTTCCAGGCTTCTACCTTGATGGCAACATGACCCTCTTCGGTGAGAAGAGCAACGACGGCAAGGCTGGCATCAAGATTGGTGACAAGGCTGCCGAAATCACTAAGTATGTTGCAAAGCTCATTCAGAACAAGAACTTTGTAATGGATGGCGATGGCGCTGGCTTGTCTGGAATTAAGAACCACACTGTTGACGCTTACTTCTCTGGCTCTTGGGATGCTGGCGACGTAAAGAAGGCTTTGGGCGACAACTACGCTGCTGCTCAGCTTCCAAAGTTTAAGTCCGAAGATGGCGAGCACCAGATGAAGTCCTTCGCTGGCTCTAAGGCTGTTGCTTACAACCCTAACTCCAAGGCTCCAGAGATGGCCGCTAAGTTCGCTGCATTCCTCGGTTCTAAGGAATCCCAGGAGCAGATGTACAAGCTTCACGGCGACATCCCAGTTGCTAAGGCTTTGAGCGATCTCGTTAAGGATAACCCAGCCGCTGTTGCTCAGATGAACACCATTGCTAAGACTTCTGTCTTGCAGCCAACCGTTCCAGAAATGGGTGCCTTCTGGGATCCAATGAAGACCTTCGGTACTGCATTGGCCAACAAGGAAGTCAACGACGGCAACGCCGCTGCAAAGATTGCAGACTTCCAGAAGGGCTTTGAGGAAGCTCTTAAGAAGTAAGTATTAACTTACAAACTATTTTCTAAATATTAAATTCTTTTAAAAGAAAATAATATTTAGAAAAACACGGCAAGGACGCCCCGCTCCCCTAAGAACAGTAAATCGGGGCGGGGCGTTCTTTGCTTGTATAAGCCCCACAATTTTACGGAAAGGCATGTCATGACTGGCACGACATCCACCAAGCGAGGGAAGCGAAAGAAGGCACCTTCTGCCGATGAATTTGTGGCCCCTTCGCAATACTCACTACAGGAGGCTGCAAAGCACGCAGACGCACTGTCTTGGGTTTCGATAATTATCTTCGGTTTTGGTAACTTCGTTCGCAAACAGTACGTGAAAGGTCTCGTATTTCTTCTATGCGAGGCTGGAGTTCTTGCCTTCTTGGCCACAACTGGCGCGGAATATTTGCCAAAATTCGGTACTCTCGGCACTAGAAAGCAAGGCAGAGTAAAGATTAACGGCTTCTGGCACTACGTTGCTGGAGATAATTCTGTTGAGATTTTGCTGTACGGCGTTATGAGCATTGCAGCAATTATTGTTTTAGTTTATTTGGCTACTTTATCTTTGCGCAGCGCATACAAGGCTCAATCCTTTGTAAAGCGCGGAGAAAAGCCTATCACCTTTGTTAAAGATGTTGAATCTTTGCTCGACCGCCATGCGCACGTTGGTTTTATGACTCTTCCAACCGCTGGAATTGTTCTGTTTACGGTATTGCCATTAGCATTCATGATTTCAATGGCGTTTACAAACTACGACCGTGACCACACACTTCTTTTCCACTGGGTTGGCTTAAACAACTTTGTTAAGATTCTTGGAAACACAACTGGAACCATTAATGCTGGAATCTTCTTCGATGTTTTGATTTGGACCCTTGTTTGGGCCTTCTTCGCTACATTCTTGAACTTCTTCTTCGGCATGTTTATGGCAATGATTATTAACAGGCGCACCACTCGCCTTAAGAGCTTGTGGCGCATCTGCTTCTCACTTACAATCGCAGTTCCACAGTTTGTGTCTTTGCTCGTTATGCACAGCATGCTGCAAAGAGATGGCGCTATTAACCGTCTTCTCATCTCTTCTGGATGGATTCATTCTCCACTGCCATTCTTCCAGGATGCTACTTGGGCAAGGGTTACCGTTATTCTCATCAACCTTTGGGTTGGTATTCCTTACACAATCATGCAAATCACTGGTATTTTGCAAAATGTTCCAGCAGAACTTTACGAAGCAGCAGAACTTGACGGCGCAAGCTGGTGGCAGCGCTTTATGAACGTTACTATGCCATACATCTTCTTTGTTATGACTCCATACTTAATTACAACGTTCACTGGCAATGTTAACAACTTCAACGTTATTTACCTCTTGTCTGGCGGCGAGCCAACACCAATCGGCTCTTCGGCAGGTAAGACTGATTTGCTCATCACATGGCTGTACAAGCTTACGGTTGATAAAGATAACTACAGCATGGGCGCGGTAATCGGCATTATGACATTCATTGTGCTTGCGATTGTTGCTTTGATAACATACCGCAACTCTGGCTCCTACAAGAATGAGGAGGGATTCCGGTGAGTAATAAGAAGGATCTTATGCAAAGCGAACAAACTGTGCATAGTACACGCAGCGTTCCATTCTGGCGCGATCAGCGCGTGCGCCGCATAATCGGAGATATCATCACTCATATCTTCCTGATTATTATGTCTATTATTTGGCTCGCGCCAATCGTATGGGTGTTCTTGGAAAGCTTTAACCAAAACACCGCTCCATACCAGACAACGTTCTTCCCAACTAAGTACACGTTTAACAACTACATTCAGCTGTTTACTGAGCGAGAAGTTCTTGACTTCCCACGCATGTTCTTAAACACTTTGATTGTGTCTATTTTCGTGTGCATTATCTCTCTGTTCTTCGTGCTTGTAGTAGCGTTCTGCATGTCTCGCTTGCGTTTCCGCGGTCGTAAGACATTCATGAATATTGCTTTGATTCTTGGCATGTTCCCAGGCATCATGGCAGTTATCGCTATCTACTTCATTTTGAAGGCTTTTGGATTAACGAATGGCTCTGTTGTTCTTATTTCCCTGATTATCGTTTACTCTGCTGGTAGCGGCATGGGCTTCTACGTTATGAAGGGTTATATGGATACGATTCCAAAGTCTTTGGACGAGGCCGCCTACTTGGATGGCTGCACAACTTGGCAAGTATTCTATAAGATTATTCTTCCAATATGCAAGCCTATGATTGTGTTCCAGGCTATTGTTAGCTTCTTGGGTCCATGGCTTGACTTCGTTCTTGTTAAGACGATTGCTCGTACTCAAGATAATTACACTGTGGCTTTGGGCTTGTACCAAATGTTGCAGAGAGAATACATTAATCACTGGTTCGCACGATTCTCCGCTGGAGCTGTGTGCGTTTCCATTCCAATCGCAATCCTGTTCATTGTTATGCAACGATTCTACGAAGAGTCGATGTCTGGCTCTGTTAAGGGATAGTAAGCTCTGCATTAATTGTAGAGTTTGGTGAAATATGGGGGCCGAGCGTTAAAAGCGTTTCGGCCTTCGTATTTTATGCTAAATAATTTAATAAAATACAAAAGGATATATTCATGACGTTCCCACCTTCAACACAATGGCCAGTTTATTCGGGGCAGCTCGGATTCTCGCTTAACGAAAAATCGACCACTTTTACGCTTTGGGCGCCAACAGCATCGTGCGTAACACTGCGACTTTTTGAAACAGGAAACAACAGTGAACCTTTCAAAACGCGCGATTTGAAGCCATTGCGCGACGGAGCATGGAGAACGTCAATATTGCAAAGGCTAGATGGCGTTTACTACGACTTTCTTGTTACTTTTGCAGACGGAAAAGTGAATCGTACAAGTGACCCGTGGGGCATTGCTAGCGGCGTAAATGGCGAGCGCAGCCTTGTTATTGACGAAGATCGCGTGTCTCCTGCAGAATGGCACAAAGACAAATCGCCAGAATTTATGCGCCATGCAACTGTTGTGTGGGAAATGCACGTTGAAGACTTTAGCAGCAATGAAAATGGCGGATTTAAGCCAGAACACCGCGGTCAGTATCTTGCTTTTACAGATTCGCATACGACTTTAGATGCAAATAGCAACTTCCCTACCGGAATCGACTATCTTAAAAAACTTGGTGTGACTCACGTTCAACTAATGCCAATCTACGATTTTGCAACTGTGGATGAGGTTGCGATTTCGTCTGCTCGCAAAGATGGCAAAAGCGTTGATTCGCTTTACAATTGGGGCTACGACCCTCACGCGTACAACGTGCCAGAAGGTGCATACTCCAGCAACCCGTACGACGGAACGGCAAGAATCCGCGAATGCAAGGCAATGATTGGCGCTTTGCACAAGAATGGCATGCGCGTAGTGATGGATGTTGTTTATAATCACATGTTTGAAGCAGCATCGAACGCGTTTGAAAGCGTTGCTCCTGGCTACTTCTGCAGGCGTAAAGAAGATGGCGGATTTGCAAACGGATCTGGCTGCGGCAACGAAATGGCTTCCGATCACCCAATGTTTAGGCGTTTTATGATTGAGTCTATTTTGCATTGGGCGCGCTGCTACCATGTGGATGGTTTTAGATTTGACCTTATGGGCTTAACGGATACGCAAACGCTAAACATGATTCGCGAAGAACTAGATAAGCTTGATGGCGGCAAAGATATTCTTATGTATGGCGAGCCGTGGGGTGCTGGCGCTGCAGCTGTAGCCGATGATTGCCCTACGGGAGATAAAGCTGGGCGCGGCTGGCTTGATTCTAGAATCGGCTGGTTTAGTGACGAGTCTAGAGACACGCTTAAGGGAAACGTTATGGATCACCATGACCGCGGCTATGTAAACGGCAACGAGTTTTGGACGGCGGACCCTGTGCGTAACGCGTTTAACGGCTGGCGTGGCATGCCTTGCGCTGGCAAGAGCGTTGGCCAAATTGTGCAATATGTTTCTGCTCACGACGATTTGACTTTGTGGGATAAGCTGTGCATTTCTATGCGCGATAACGCGTCTAACTGCGATTTTGACGCAAGCGATCCAAACAGCGTTGCAGACATCTTCAGCGCTAATATTCTTAGCGCTGGCATAATTTTGTGCTCTGCTGGAATGCCATTTATGCTTGGCGGCGAAGAGTTTGGCCGAACTAAGCACGGTTGCGATAATTCCTATAATCGCGGAGTTGCTATGAACCAGCTTGATTGGTCTAGAGCTAAGCGATTCCAGCCGCTTGTAGACTGGTATAGCGCGCTTATAAAACTTCGCGCTAAGAATGCTGAGTTTTACGATGCTCAGCACACTCGTCTTAATGCATCCGATAACGCCATTCTTGCGGAGCAAATCGGGAACGACTTGATTGTGTGCGCTAATCCTATGAAGGATGCTCGCGCAACAGTTGACTTGCCTGCGTCTTGTGCAAGCGGTAATGAATGGAGATTCGTGCTGGATTCCAGCGAGTACTTTGATAGGTGGATCGGCAGTGCTTCTGGCAGCCGCGCGGCAATGCTTTGCGATGATAATGGCGATCAGCGCGCCGTTCATATTCCGCCGCGTACATTCGTTGTGTTGAGCAACAAGCGCGCTTGATTGCTCGAGTTTTTTTAGCGCTCGAATCGCATTTTATCCCGATTTTGTTCCCTTATTCTTGTGATTTGGAAACAAAGTCGGGATTATTTTTTGATTATTTTTGGATTATAGTTGAATATTATATTTTCGAATACTGAGTCGAATACTAATATTTCAAGGCAAAACCTTGTAATTTCCTTAATTGTTCCTTATAAATTACCAAAGTGAGCGAATTATTCCTGCTGTTCTGCTAGAATCATTTTTAGACTTTATACCCCCCTTGCGTATACTCGCGATGGTAGAGAGGAGAAAGTTCAGTAACAAGACAGAGACGCAAAACTTAATAAACAGTTAGCGCTTTGATCTTACAACTTGATAATTAAACAAATATCCCCACCCCCCAAACCTAAATGATTTGAAGAATGAGGTAAATATGAACGCTAAGATTGCAGCCGCCATCTCTTTGGGAGCAAGCTCTTTGGCTCTTATTGGAAGCATAAGCATTGCAAACGCAGCAAACGCTGCCACGACTACAACCGATACGTCCAATCATCCAGCAGCACGTGTTGCAAGCATATCCGACACTGGTTTTAATGCTGTTAGCAATGTTGTTTCTTATGGTCCAGAAGATTCTAAACAACAAACCGTTAATTCTACTGTTGCTGGCGAAGCTGGCAAACCTGTGTCCGCACCAAAAGCTGACGACGACTCGCTAAATGAGGATCAGCAGAAAGCTAAGTCTCAAGCAGATGAACAGATCGAAGAACTTAGAAAAAAAACATCTGAAGCAAGCACAGCTTCTGGTGAAACAAATAATGACGCTAACGCAGTAGAGCAAGAGGTAGAAAACGCTAAGACTCAGGCAGAAACTGCAAATAAAAAAGTTACTGAAACTATAGCAAATAAGAAAAATGCTGAAGAAGGCATTAAAAAAGCTGAAAAAGATATAGAAGCAGCAAAACAGAAGAAGTCTATTGCCGAAAAAGAGATTGAATCTAAGACTAAAGCCGTAGAAGAGGCAAAAAGAATTAAGGCAGAGTCTGATGCTGCTAAGAAAAATGCTGAAGAAGTAAACAATATAAATTCAGAGAAAAAAGACGAACAAGATAAAGTCGTTAAAGACAAGGAAAAAGATTTCAATGAGACTTCAAAGACTCTAGAGCAAGAGAAGTCTAAAAAGTCTGAACTTGAATCTGCCTTAAAGAAAGCAAATCAAGAGTCTGAATCCGCTAAGGCGGAAGCTGGCAAGCTTGAAGAAGAAGCAAAGCAAAAGGAAACAGCTGCTGAAGGCGTCGATAATAAGATTGAGAACATTACTAAGCAAATTAAAACTGCAGAAGAAAATCTGAAAACTCTTGATACTGCTAATGATCAAAACAAAATTAATCAGTTAAAAGAAAAAGTTGCTTCGACTAAAAAACAAGCTGAAGAAACAAGCCTTATCGCAGAACAAAAGCTGAATGAATATAAAAAGAAACAAGCTGAAATAGATAATCTTAAATCAGAAAGAAGCGAACTTGAGAAGACCGAGAACCTTAGAAAACAAGGCAATGCCGAAAAACTAAATGATTTAGATGGAAAGATTCGTAAAGAAGAAGATGAAGCAGATACTCTAAAGAAGACTGCAGAACAAGAACAGCAACGCGCAAAACAACTTACAGAAGAAGTCGAAAAGATTCAGAAAGAACTTGCTGAAGCTGACAAGTCTGCAAAAATTAGCGAATTATCTTCTGAAATTAAAAAATTAACCTCAGAGAAAAATTCTTTGACAAAAGTTTCTAATGACGCAAAAACAGCTCGCCAAAATGCTGATGCAAAGAAGACTGCGGCTAAAAAATTAGCTAAAGAAGTTTCAGATAAAGAATCCGAAATAGCTGAGTATAAGAAGACTATAGAAAAGTTAGAAGGTTCTAAGAAAGAAGCAGAAGAATCATTAAACGATGCCAAGGTTAAGCTAAAAGAACTTACTAATGCCGCTCAAGAATCTGCTCGCAAATTGCAGGAAGAAATAGGCAAAGCAAAAGAAGCAGATAAAAAAGTTCAGGAAGAAATCAATGCTCTTGAAAAAGCCAAAGAAAATAAAAAAACAGCTGAAGAGAACATTGAAACTTTTAATGAATCATTACGAAGAGCAACTAATGATTTAGAGAATACTAAAACGCAGCTTGAAGAAGCAAAGAATGCTGTTGCACGAGCTAAAGACAGGCTAAATAAAGCTGAAGCACAGGCACAAGAAGTTATATCTAAAGTAAATACAACAAAGGAAAAAATAGCTAATATAAAGAAACAAGCCGAAGACATTAAGGAAAAGATTAAAGAGACAATCAAAGATTTTCCACCTAGCGTCAAAGACGGCTACACTAAAAAATTTACTGCATCAAATTCTGCGTTTGGTATATTTGAGAAAGGCTTAATCGGTCGAATTCAAACAATGAACTCTAGCATATTAAAGATTAAATCATCTAATCAGTTGCTATCTAAGGCTGAAGAAGCTTTGAAACCAAAGGCGCAGCCACAAGACCAAGTTCCACCAGCGAAGGACCAGCAGAACGCTCCAGCTCCTGCTCCAGCAGAGCCAGCTCCATCTGCTCCAGCTCCACAGGCTAAGCAGCCAGAAAACAACGCGCAAAATGGCAGTAGCTCTTCTCGAGGAGACTTTGCAGGAAGCCACGCGCAGAAAAACGGCGGCAATTTGAATGTTGTTCCAGGCGCAGGCTCTATGGAAGCGGCTCCTTCTGCTCCACAGTCTGCCCCTAAGCACAGTGCTGCTCCAGCGAACCAAACGGAGCCTGCGAATACAGCTAAAGCTGCAGAAGAACTCGTAGAAAACGCTACCGATAAGTCGCAAGCAACCGCACAGACTCCTGCACGCACGCCTCGTGCTGCAGCATCTGCTGCAGCTCCTGCATCTGCTCCTGCAGCAAGCTCCGCAACCGCAACAAAGAGCGAAGAGTCCAAGAACACATCTAACGATTCCGCAAAAGATGAAAATCAGAAGGAATCCGAAGATTCCAAGAACGAAGACTCTAAGAATGAAGATTCCAAGAACGAAGACAAGAGCAGCGATAAGAGCGCTCAGGCATCTGGCGCAAACAACGGTGAGCACGCCGCTGGCAACAACACAACGCTAATCGCAGCTGTTGCTGGCAGCATCACTGCTGGAATCGCAGCAATCGGCGCCGGTTGGCACTTTATGCGAATCCGTCGCAAGTAAGTAGCAACTAGCAGCAAATATGCGCAAATAATCGCAAATAATCGCAAATAACAAAACCGCAGTTGGCATTTAGCTTTCTGCGGTTTTTGCATACTCAAGTCACACAAGTTACACTCAAGCCACACAAGTCACCACAAAAATCGCCAATATTGCAAACGATATCAATACTTAATATAATGGTTAGCTAGAGCGTGCCTCAATCCAGTGATGTGTTGAGAACCGCACCCTTTAGCATCGTTTGCAATCAATTCGATGCTCGTACATGTGCCACGATTAACAAAGGAGCATCATGAGCACAACAGACAATGGCACAACTAATGGCAAAACAAAGGCTGCCACGACTGTGCCCGTAGAAGAAAGCGCAGAAAGGCTTGCTCGCCCACTAGTTAAACTTGCAAAAGCATGCGGAGTTGCAACTTTCTACATAGACCAACTAGGCGACTATACGGAAATTACGGACGAAGCGATTGTAGGCGTTCTAGACGCGCTGGGCTACCCTGCAACCACAAGCGAAAACATTGAAAACTCACTAAAACGCGTTCAAGAAAAGCGCAATAGTGAGCTGCTGCCGCCAACCGTGGTGTGCTTTATTGGCGCAAAAACGATTGTTCCTATTAACGCTGAAGAAGCCGCAAGCAGCCCAGAAAAAATACATATAACGCTTACGCTAGAAGATGGGTCGGAATACGAAGAGCCTCTTAACAACTTTGAAACAAGCGAAGAAGACGGATTAACTCTTGAACTTCCGCAAGACTTGCCAATGGGCTACCACACTCTTCTTGCAAAAGTCGAAGATAAAAATGGCAAAACTGTTGCACACGCGCAATCAACTTTGATTTGCGCACCAGCAAAAATACCACTTCCGCAAAGCGTTCAAGAACGGCATCGTTGGGGATACATGACTCAGCTTTATTCCGTGCGCTCAAAGGAATCTTGGGGCGTTGGCGATTATGGCGATTTGCGCAGACTGCTTAAAGACGCAGGAAACATTGGAAAAGCCGACTTTATGCTTATAAACCCGATTCATGCGTGCGCGCCAGTGGCACCTTTGGAGCCTTCGCCGTACTTGCCAGAATCGCGCAGGTTCTTAAACGTTACATACATTCGTCCGCAAGATATTCCAGAGTACGCGCAGCTTAGCGATAGCCAGCGCAAAGAGGTGGAGATTTTGCACGAGGGCGTGGAAGCGCTTAATAACAATCCAAATCCAATGGACATTAACGCCGCGTGGAACGCAAAACTTCCAGCCTTAAAGATTATTTTTAAGCAGCCTAGAAGCGCCGAGCGCGAGCAGGATTTTGCAGACTTTAAGGCGCGCTCTGGAGAAGACTTAGACGCTTTTGCTACTTGGTGCGTAGCTTTTGAAGTTTGGGGTGCTCCTTGGGGAGATAATCTTTGGTTTGATACAACTGGCAAAGGCACTCCTCAAATAGACATGCTTAGACGAGATCATGCTGATTTGCTTGAGTTCCACCGCTGGCTGCAATGGATTGCAGATGAGCAAGTTGCTGCTGCTCACGCCGAAGCTAAGGCTGCGGGAATGGCGATTGGACTTATGCAAGACATGGCTGTTGGCGTACACGGATACGGCGCAGACGTGTGGTGGAGCCCAGAGCGCTTCGCTAACGGCGTAAGCGTTGGCGCGCCTCCAGACTTCTACAACCAGCAGGGTCAGGATTGGGGTCAGCCGCCATTTGATCCTAATTACTTAGACGAGACTGGCTACATTGCCTACCGAGACATGGTTCACAACGTGTTCTTGCACGCTGGCGCGGTTCGCATTGACCACGTTCTTGGGCTTTTCCGCTTGTGGTGGATTCCGCAAGGCCAAGGCGCAAAGAACGGCGCTTACGTTTACTACAATGTGGACGCAATGCTTGCAGTTCTTAGCATTGAGGCCACTCGCGCAGGCGGATTGGTGATTGGCGAAGACCTTGGCACTGTTCCAGCGTACGTTTCCAAGGTGCTTGCTTCGCACGGCATTCTTGGAACTGTTGTTGAATGGTTTACACACAATGACGAAGCTGAAAAAGCGGCTAAAAAGGCTGGAAAGAAGGAAATCATATTTGCAAATCCTTCTACATACCGCGAATACGCTTTGGCATCTGTTACAACTCACGACATGCCTCCTACAGCAGGCTATCTTGCATTCGAGCATGTTAAGATTCGCGAAGAGCTGCACCTTCTTACCGATTCTGTAGAAAGCTTCCAAAAGGCTGCTAGCGCGGAGCGAGACGCCATGATGAAGATGCTTTTGGATGGCGGATGGATTAGCAAGGATGCTGCCGAAAACGTAGAAGGCCATGTGCAAGAGATTGTAGAGGCTATGCACGCGATTATGCGCACTTCCCCATCTTTGCTTTTGCAAGTGGCACTTGTTGACGCAGTTGGCGAAAAGCGTTCGCAAAATCAGCCTGGAACCAGTACTGAGTATCCAAATTGGCGTATTCCTCTTGCAGATAAAGATGGAAACGTTGTTCACACAGGCGACGTTTTTAAGTCTCAGCGCGTACTCAATATGGCCGCCATTATGCGAGGCGAAAAAAATTAACCAATAAGCGCAAATAACTGTAAAATTACCACCAAAAAATGTAAAAAGAAAGGTTGAAAATACTTGCAAACACTTGAATTAAGAGTATAATAAATATTGATTGTTACTCATGTAGTAACTTCTTTCTCTCTCGCATAGCGCGTAGGTCGCCTGTAGACACGGCTTACGCGCTATGTTTTTGATGTCCTAAGTGAGGCGAGCATCTATGGCGATGTTCGCCTCACTGCGTATTAGCCGCAACGTACTTAGCAAACACACGCTCCAAAAGCGGCGTGTGGAGCATAATCAAAGACCCCCACCCAAGCAAAATCAACAGCGGTAATCCTTGCAAAAAATACCTTAGCGAAAGGTATACGAGCGCAAAGAACACGCAATCAAGCAAAAACATTATAAGCGTTGTGCTAGCGTAGCTAACGCCAAAAATCAGCGAATTAATAAGAGTTCTGCCAATCGAGTTTTCAAAGCGCGCTTGCAATGCAAACACCCACTGCGCAACAAGAATCCACAATATGCTAATCGCAAATTTTATTATTAAAAGCGGAGTAAGTCGCAAAAAAATCCAAGACCATATTATTAGCGCAAGAATCGGCCCTAAAATAAGCCAAATAATAGTTGCCTTAACAAAATTATTCTTAAAAGACTTAAAGTAGATTGCTGTTGTGTGCGCCTCGCCACGTTCAATACGTCTAGCTGTCTCATGCGCGGCCGTAACAGCCGCCCCAACCGTTACAAGCGGAATGCTGGTAATAATCATTAGAACAGTAAGCCAAACCGCGTCTGCAAACGATTCCATTCCTTGAGCGAACTTAGAATCAGGGCTTCCAAAAGAGATCATTACAACTACTCCCGCCTAATTAAGCAAACTTAAACAAATCTAAAATAACAATACACTATAAGATACGCTTAAACACAAATGATTGTTAAACACAAATGATGGTGGCTACAAACACTTGCAACCACCATCATGCATGCCGAGATTCGAAGGAGAAAAAACCTCAGCCCTTTACCGCACCTGCCATAACACCTTTAATTATGTACTTTTGGCAGATTAGGTAGAATACTATGATTGGAACAATCGCCATAACCAAGCAGCCCATCATGGCACCCATTTCAACAGAGCCATAGCCGCCCTTCAAATATTGAACTGCAATAGAAACCGTCTTGTACTTGTTTAAATCCAAAGTTAGGTAAGGAAGAAGGAAGTCATTCCAAATCCACATTGTTTGCAAGATAGAAACGGATATAATCGCAGGCCTCATAATCGGCACAATAATCTGGAAGAATATGCGAGGCACAGAAGCGCCATCAATCATTGCAGACTCTTCCAACTCTTGAGGAATGCCCTTTACAACGCCCGTAAAGATGAACACAGCCAAACCTGCACCAAATCCAAGGTAGATAATCCACAAGCCCCAAGGCGTGTTCAATCCAAGCTTTGTAGTGATGTTGGAAAGCGTGAACATAACCATTTGGAATGGCACAATCATGTTGAACAAGAACAACACGTAAAGCGACTTTGCAGCCCAATTGTTTACGCGCACAATCCACCAAGCACACATAGAAGTGCAAAGCAGAATCAGAACTACAGCACCAATCGTTACAACAATTGTCCACCAGAAGCTCATCAACAAATTAGTGCGATTAACGCCAAGAACGTAGTTGTCAAAACCAATAAACGACTTTGGAGTCAACGAAAATGGCTCGCTAGCAATATACACCTTTGACTTAAAGGAGTTTATAAACACTATCGCGATTGGGAAAATCCACAGCAAACTCACTACAGCAAAAAGCGTGGTCCAAAGCGCAGGATGCTTAGTCTTCTCGTTCATGCTGCCACCTCCTTAGAAGTTGCCAACTTGTTCTGAATCAAGGCAATAACGGCAACAATAATGAAGAATATAACTGCCTTAGCCTGGCCAACACCTTCGCCATTAATTCTTCCATAGAAAGTGTTGAAGATGTTTAATGCAAGCATCTCCGACTTTCTAGAAGGAGCGCCATTGGTCAACGCCAAGTTCTGATCGAATAGCTTGAATCCGTTTGTAACCGTTAAGAACGTGCAAACCGTAATGGATGGCATCATAAGCGGAATCGTAATCTTAAACAGCGTTTGCATTGGGGTTGCGCCATCAACGGCAGCAGCCTCAATAACGTCTCCTGGAAGCGCTTGCAAGCCAGCAATGTAAATAATCATCATGTATCCGATTTGCTGCCAGCATATCAAAAGAACCATGCCCCAGAAGCCGTATGTTGCAGAATACGTAATAGCGCGGCCAAAGTAGCCCAAAATACCATTAAGCACTACCTGCCAAACGTAGCCCAAAACAATGCCGCCAATCAAATTCGGCATAAAGAATACCGTACGGAATAGGTTGGAGCCTTTGAACTTTTTTGTAAGCATGTAAGCGATTGCAAATGCAATAACATTAATAACAATTGTTGTTACAACCGTAAAAGCCGTTGTAAATATTAACGAATGAAGGAAGTGTGGGTCGCGCAACGCCTTGCGATAATTGCGTATTCCAACAAACTTTCCGTCAGTAACAGTGTGGAACTTAGTAAAGCTAAGATACACGCCCATTACAAATGGCACTAAGAAACCAATTACAAATGCAGCAAACGTTGGTAGAGCGAACAACGCCCACCATTTGCGTATTGCCTTTCCACTCATATTAATCATGATTCGTCACTTTCTCCTCCTTGAGTACGCGCCTGTGCAATTCGCTGCGCTCGAACCAATACTTTTATCTTACTACATGCAACCACAATGTCAAACGTTGTCATTTTTTTGCATGTCGCCACTAAAGAAGACAAAAATCAAATGTGAAAAAAATCCCGATTTTTGGCGATTTTACGGCAAAATCTGCTATTATTGTTCGTATTGCAAACGTTTGTGTAATGAACGCAAATAAGCATATGAAAATTCACATATGCCACGTTGCTCATATACTAGCGTTGCGCATATTTTAACAATATTAATGAAGATATTGAGTAAACATTTGCTGCGCGAATAAAGGAGTTCAAATGCCAGCTAATATTCAAGACGTGGCCGATCAGGCGCATGTATCTGTATCTACTGTTTCTAGATCGTTTACACGCCCAGACTTGGTTTCCGCAGCAACGCGCAACAAAGTATTAGCTATTGCCGAAAAACTAAACTTTTCAATATCTAGGTCTGCAGCAGCACTAAAATCTGGCAGAACACTAAGAGTTGCACTTCTTCTTAGCGACAGCATTCGGCTATGGTTTAGTGCGTCGATTATACAAGGCCTAAATCAAGTTCTTCACCCCGCAGGCTACGACCTTTCAATCTTCCAAATATCCAGCAGCCAAGAGCGCGCAGAGTTCTTTAGCATGCTGCCAACTCGCAGAAACGCAGACGCTGTAATCGTTTGCTCCTTCGACGTAAACAAATCGGAAGTAGCTTCTCTAAAGGCCACTGGCGTGCCAGTCTTAGGTATAAACTGCTTAAATCCTATGGATTGCGACTTTGACGCAACGATTAACATAGACGACGATCAAGGCGCGCGACTTATGGCACGCCATCTTATTGGGCTAGGCCACAAAAACATTGCCTACATTCGCACAAACCGCGATATTTCATTGCATTTTAGCGTTTTGCAGCGCTACCACTCTTTTATTGACGAATGCAAAATCAACGGCATTACGCCTACAGAAATCGTTGCCCCCGAAGGATTAGACAGAATAAGCTCAATCGTCTCTTCGCTTTTAAGCAATGTAAATGTTCCTACGGCGATTGCTTGCCAAGAAGACGGCATAGCAATTCCGCTTATGTTCCAGCTTTCTAGAAGCGGATACAGCACACCTGGAGACGTTTCGATTATTGGCTTTGACGATAGTTTTTACGCTAGAGAAACAGGGCTTACGACTATTCGTCAAGACCCTGCAGAAATGGCAGTAGACGCAGCAAAAATAACTTTGTCTCTGATTAATGGCGATTATTTAAGCGAAGAATGCAAATATATTACCATTCCAGCACAGCTTATAGTTAGATCGAGCACAAGTCAGCTTGAAAACAATTAAGACCATTCTTAGACTAAGGTCATTCTTATTTTAGACTAAGGTTATTCTTACAACAAAGCGATATATCAAGCATATCCTACTCAAGCATATCCTACTCAAGCATATCCCACTCAAACATACCCTACTAAGATAATTCTCAAAACAAAAAGAGCCTCAAACCGTTAGGCTTGAAGCTCTTTTACTTGTCACTAATGCACTGTGCTAATGCAATTACAAAAATGACATATTAAATTATGAATTTAATAATCCAGTTTTAACCCAATTCTTAGGATTAATCCTGATCTTCGTGAGTCTGAGCAACTTCCTTAGCCCAATTGTCAACGAAGGCGCTCTTAACCTTATCCCACTTGCCAGTGCCCTGAGCGTACTCAAGCAAAGCGGAGCCAAGATCGTTCTTCCAGTTGTCAGATGGCATCATAGTGAAGTTCCAGCTTACAGGAGTCTTACCAGACTTAGCATCTTCAACAGCAGCAGCAGTCAAAGGATTCTCAGACTTAATATCTGCAAAGCTCTTGAACGGAGTGGTGAAGCCCATCTTCTTAGACATAGCTTCCTTGCCGTAATCAGAGGTAAGAACCCACTTCAAGAAGTCCTTGGTTGCCTTCTTGTTGGCATCCGAAGTCTTCTCGTTAATGCACCAGTAGTTCTCGGAACCAGTAGCCAAGCCTTGCTTTTCTTCGCCCTTAGCACCAATGTAGATTGGGAGCATGCCAAGGTCTTCGGCCTTCATGCCAGCCTTCTGCAAGTCGGTCCAAGCCCAAGTACCATTCTGATAGAACACAGCCTTACCAAGCGAGAACTCGGAGTTTGCATCCTCGCCAGTCTTAGAGCTGAGCTGAGTTGCAGGAGTGGTGGAATCAGTAATGTAAAGATCGAAAATCTTCTTGTATCCATCAAGGAACGTGCCCTTAATCTTTGCTGGCTGCTTGGTAACCTTGTCTGCCTTGAACTCGTAGTACAGAGGAATGTTTGCAAGGTGAGTCTTAAAGCGCCAATCAGAGCTGGAATCGAAGCCAGCAGAAGTGAATGCGCCATCAACACCAAGTTCACCCTTACGAGCCTGAATGTCGTCTGCAACAGCCTTAAGCTTATCGAAGGAGTTAATCTCTTCAGCAGACTTTACCTTAGCATCCTTAAGCTCCGTGTACTTCTTTAACAAAGCCTTGTTGTAAATCAAGCCGTAAGTTTCCATTGCGTATGGAACGCCAACAACCTTGTCTCCATCCTTAAGAGCAATATCCTTGTTTTGAAGCTGCTTGTAAAGCTCGGTATCCTTAAGATCTGCAGTGTAATCCTTCCAGCTTGCGTAGCCAACAGGACCATTCACCTGGAACAGTGTAGGCGCTTCGTCGCCCTTGCTGATTTCGCTCTTAAGCGACTGCTCGTAAGTGCCAGAAGCAGCGTTCTGAACCTTTACAGGAATGCCAGTCTTCTTGGTGTATTCCTTAGCAACTTCCTTCCACTGATCAGCAGATTCTGGCTTGAAGTTAAGGAAGTATACCTTGCCCTTATCGGAAGAATCCGAAGAGCTAGAACCACATGCAGCGAGCGCACCGAATGCCATTGCTGAGCAAGCTACAAGCGCAATTGTTGACTTAATTGTACGATTCATCATCGAACCTTTCTCCTATGCCGTCGGCCTACCTTTTGGCCGCCGCACCACTAGGTGCCCTTTCGACAATTTTTATTATGCCTCAAATTCAAAGATATTGCAAACGATAGCAGTGTTGATATGATGGCGTGTCGAATAATCTGCAACAATCACAAATCAGCAATTCCAGCGAACGATTACACGATCTCCCTTATAAGTTCCAAGAGCGCTGTAATGCGCGGTGTCTAGTCGAAGCAAGCGCGCCTGCTGTGCATCTACACCAAGCCATCTGGTTGCTAAAATCCTAAGAATGTGCGCGTGAGCTACAATAATCACATCTTTGCCGCTTTTAAGTTTTGGCAAAACAGAGTCGATTATTTTTTGAGTACGATTAGAAACTTCTTGTAAAGATTCGCCATTAGAACGCACGACTTTTACTGTTTCACCACTTGGAAGAATCTCTTGGCAAGAATCCGACATAAAATCTGGAAGAGCTTTAGGGCCATCCTTCCAAACATCCCATGACTCAACACCGCTTAGAGCGGACACGTCTTTTCGAGTACGCCCCTCTGCACAGCCGTAATCCCACTCGGCAGCATATTCTAGCGGCGTGCAATGCGTAAATCCTGCCAACTGAGCTGTTTGACGAGCACGAACAAGAGGGCTTACAAACTGGCAATCCTCGCTAAAACCGTTTGGAAAAGCCTGTCGAATCCTGGCGCCTGCGCTTATAGCTTGATTGCGGCCAACTTGCGTTAGTGGAATATCGGTGCGGCCTGTGTGCTGGCCAGATTCGCTCCAAGCAGTTTGACCATGGCGCAAAAGAACAAGTCTGCCCTCGGGAGCTCCGCCACAAGTTGCTGGAACGTCTTGAATCTCGTACGAATCCGTTGTATCTGTTGCATCCGTTGTGCACAAATCGCCATTAACTTTAATGTCAATATTGTTCAAACCGTTCAGCATACCCAACGCCGCCTTAGCACCACCATTCTTAGCTTGCGCTTGGTGCATTAACGCAAGCATTCATCAAGCGGCTTCGCTGCCAACTTGTTCACTCGTACATTTATAACACTTTTATAACACTTTTACATGTCAATTTCTAATTGGTATTTCGTTGCCATTAATATAAAAACATGACGTCAACTCAAAGCAACGCACAGAACAGCGAGCAAAATAATACGCAAAACAACGCGCAAAATGCATATGCGAATCAAACTATTCAAACGCTTCTTAATCGCAGATCTATACGCGCTTTCAAAAATGAGCCGATTGGCGAAGATATTGCAAAAACGTTGGAAGAAGCAGCACAGCGCGCAGCTTGCAGCCAGTTTTTGAACGATTGGTCTGCAATCAAAATCACTAGCAAAGATCTTAAACAAAAACTTTCCCAGCTTGGAAATCAAACTTACATAGCAACAGCGCCACTTTTGTATGTTTTTATTATTGACCAGCACAGAAATGCTGCTATAGCACGTAAAAACGGCATTGATGCAGACGGAAACGATTTTACTCTTAAAACAGGCTACAGATTCTCGCAGTCGCAAAACGACGCTGTTCTTGCACTACACGCAATGGAAACAGCCGCAGAATCGCTTGGACTCGGTTGCGTAATCCTTGGTTCAATTTTGAATAATATTCCAGATTTAATTGAACTTTTGAAGTTGCCAAAATACACGTATCCAGTTCTTGGGCTTGCAATTGGCAAGCCAGATCAAAGGCCAGAATTAAAGCCGCGCATGGACTCGAGTATACAATTCTTTGAAAATGAATACCCTAGCAGCGATAAAGTTTTGATTGAAAAACTTGCAGACTTCGACGAAAGAGTGCATAAATACTACGATTTGCGTAATGCAGATAGGCCAGTGGACGCATTCAGTGCGCAAATCGCAAAACTTGCTGTAGATTCTGGAGCTAAAAACCATAGTTGCGAATCGCAGCTTAATGCGCAAGGATTTACTTTTAAGTACTGATTTATTGATTTGCTGATTTTTAGTGTTAATTATTTAACATCAATTATTTAGCGTATACGCGGCTTATATCCGCGTTTTCTAGACTTAGGTTTGGTTGTTTCAAACCGCGAGCGCATATCGCAATACTTACGAATCGCAGGATTTGAATGCGTTAAATGCCAACTTCCACAATAATCGCATTTATAAACCCACAGCTTTGCTCCGCGTTCCGTAAAACTTTTATCCGCTGCAATAAGAGCCTGCCCTTTGTTGGCATACATTATTTTTTGAGTAGATTCACATCTGCGCGGAGTAAAGAAATACATGTAACCCATAGTATCACCGCAACAAACTGCGCAGTCTTTTGCCAAGAATGTACGTAAATTGTGTCAAATTTGGCACAAACTTGTAAGTTCGATTGCGCTTTGACTGAGCTTGAAATTGCATAACGCATTTCAAGCTCCTTCAAAGCGTGATTTGGCTTAAGCATAAAGTCCAGTGGACTTTATGTGCCAAATCAGCCGAACGGCTACTAATAGCCGTGAGGAATAACACGCCGTATTTTAAGTACAATCGCACTACAAAACTGCTGCTTTCGCAAACAATCTCATGTAACTAAGTCAAAATAAGTTCAATTTAATGTCTTTTTAGTTCAATTCTTAATTATTGCTCAGTAAAAATTCAAAATAAATTCAATTTTATGCTTGCAAAATGCTTTTTGACGCGTAAAATTGTCTTTTAATCGCCTCAAAGTTCAATTTATAGCTTATATTTTGAACTTTGTTGTAAATTTGTTCAATTTACGAACGCTGATTTTATGAGCTTCTATAAGATGGCATAGAGGAAGACGGATTATGGCACAGAATTTTGCAAACGACCTTAAAAAGGCCATGAAAATCAAGGGATACAAGCAGATTGATGTAATCGAGCTTGCAGCAAAAAACGGCCATAAACTTGGCAAAAGCCAGTTAAGTCAATATTTAAGCGGCAAAACTGAACCTCGCAAAGACGTACGAGATATGCTTGCACAAATTCTTGAAATTAGCGACTACGGAATCAAAGGTGGGCATTCCTGCGCAAAAACCGCGCAAAACTGCCAGTCTGCAGAAGAATCACAATTAAATCAGCCACATCTTACAGAGGAAGAGCTTTCTGAAGCACTCAAAAATAGAAACTTCAACAAATCCACCAAACTTGAGCACGTGCTCTACGACGTTCGCGGCCCTGTTGTAGAAGAAGCAAACCGCATGGAAGCAAACGGGACGCATATTTTAAAGCTCAACATTGGAAATCCTGCACCTTTTGGCTTCCGCGCTCCAGACGAAGTGATTTACGACATGCAACAGCAGCTTATTGACTGCGAAGGCTACTCGGATAGCCGCGGACTTTTCTCTGCGCGCAAAGCAATTATGCAATACGACCAGCTTAAGGGTATTCCAGGCGTACAAATGGAAGATATTTACACTGGCAACGGCGTTTCCGAGCTGATTAATCTTTCTATGCAAGCGCTGCTTGATTGCGGCGACGAGATTCTTATTCCAAGCCCAGACTATCCTCTGTGGACCGCGTGCGCTAGCCTGGCTGGCGGCACTCCTGTGCACTACATGTGTGACGAAAAGTCGCATTGGTACCCAGATATTGCCGACATTCGCTCTAAAATCACGCCTCGCACTAAAGCAATCGTGATTATTAACCCGAATAATCCTACGGGCGTGCTGTATAGTCGCGAAGTTTTGGAAGAGATTGTTAAGGTTGCGCGCGAGTTTAATCTGATTATTTTTGCGGACGAGATTTACGATCGTCTTGTTATGGATGGCAAGAAGCATATTTCGATTGCTTCTCTTGCTCCAGACGTATTCTGCGTAACTTTCAGCGGACTTTCTAAGTCGCATATGATTGCTGGCTTCCGCATCGGCTGGATGAGTCTTTCGGGAGATAAATCCAAGGCTCGCGACTACATTATGGGACTTAACATGCTGTCTAATATGCGCTTGTGCTCGAACGTTCCTGCGCAATCGATTATTCAGACTGCTTTGGGCGGATACCAGAGCGTTGAAAAATATTTGGAGCCGGGCGGACGCGTGTACGAGCAGCGCGAGTACTGCTATAACGCGCTTCAGGAGATGGATGGCGTAAGCGTTGAGCGGCCAGACGCTGCTTTCTACATGTTTGTAAAGCTCGATCCTGCTCGCTACAACATTCACGACGACGAACAGTTTGCGCTTGATTTGCTGCGCGATCAGAAGTTGCTGATTGTGCATGGAAAAGGCTTTAATTGGCAGACTCCAGGCTACTTCCGCGTAGTCTACTTGCCACGCTTGCAAACGCTTCGCGACGCAATGAGTAAACTCTCCAGCTTCCTCTCCTACTATCGCCAGTAATTTATGCATCTTGCTTGCAAACTGCAATAAAACACTCATTTCGCTCACAGTCCATAAAAAGGTGTAAATAAAGGTGTACATATCGAAAGACACATATCATTCATAATATGAAAGAAAGAAAAGTAAGAAGAGTAAGCAATGAACACTGCAGCACGAGTACGATCGGGGTTGGTTATATCCGTTTTATCGCTTAATGCTTTTCTTTTAACAAGCTGTAGATTTGGCGTAAGCCTATATCTTTTAATACATGTCGACTTATCTCACGCAGCGCTTAACGCAGTGTCCGTAGCACTTATGACCTGCATAGCAGCAACGCTTGGCGGAATTATTGCAGATAAATATCCACCAACTAGATTGTTTATAGCGCTAACATTCTGCTTTGCCTTGTTGTGTACTGGATACGGTTTCGCTCTAGTAGCACAGCATAATCTTATTGCGATTACGGTTACACTACTCGGCATAATATTCGGGTTCTTTACTGCATTTTCTTCGCCTAATCAAAAAGTATTGATGGCATATAGCGTACCAACTGGCGAAAAAACCAAGTTTTTAGCAAGCATGCGTATGTGGATTAATCTCAGCAGGCTTGCTGCACCTGCGATTACTGGCATATTTGTTGATATATGTAATCCGCTCATTTTCTTTACGAGCATTGCTATTGTGATGATATTAGCGGCGCTACCTCTACTGTTAGTTAATCTAAACCAGCAAGCACAAAATAGCTCAAACAATACGAAGACAGGAAGCAATAAAACTGCTGGTTTTGCAGCCTCTCTACACTATATGAAATCTACACCATGGTTAATAGTCTTAGGAGTAGTATCCGCATTACAATCAGGCTCATGGCTTGCTGCATTCAGACTAATGGGAGCACACCATTGTCTCACACTTTTTCATTCAGCATCCACTTGGGGATCAATAGTCAGCATATTTAACATTGGCATGATTGTAGGTTCGCTATTATGCAAATACATTGTGCTACATTATGAGATTTTATACTCTATTTTATTACCTGGATTCCTTTCTATTCCTTTACTTATTTTTGCACTCAATAATTGGATTACTCTTTTTCTTTGCTCTGCTTTCATTGCAGGTATTATTTTTGACGCCACTATTGTCTATGGGCAAACAGCTCTTCTCGACGGCATACCAACACACATTCTCGGCGCAACTACTACTTTTACTTCTATTATGGAGCAATGCGGCATTATCGTAGGGTATGCAAGCGTACTAGCATGGGGAAATCTAAATTCATCATTATTCATAATGATTGCTTCTGGCGTAATACTTGTTTCAACAGGTATAGCCTTATGGATTATTCAAGCTCGTAAACAAACATACCCATCAATGCTTACCAAAGATTATTGGACACCATCAACATGGGTAAAAAGAAGCATATAACAAGCTATTTAGCGCGAAAGCACAATAAAGCTATACAAATGCAATTACATCACAGGACAATTAGTTTGCACATCCTGTTGGAATCCTGACGGATCTCCTAGTTTTGCTTTACGCATGTGCTCTTTGAAAAAGTTTCTCGTTGCATCATCACAACGATCTGGACCCATAAACGGCATGCTAGGCACTTTTTCGAGCTCACGCAAAGCTTTACTTGCCGCTTGTTCATCACTAGCATACGTATCTAGCCATTGCCGCTCCCAAGCACACTGATAATAATTAGATGCTTGCGTATCACCATATCCACTCTGGAACTGGCTGTCTTTTTCTTCTCCAACCAAGTTTGCAGGAGCTTTATATTTTTCAGGCCAACTAAGCTTTGCAACGGACTCCTGGTATTCCTTCTCTATATGAGCAAAATCAACAGTCTCTCTAGGTGAACTATTTTGCGAGCGCGCGCCACCCATACCACTCGCATTATTGTTGCCTATTCCTCCACACGCATTAAACATAAGAAGCGCACTAAGCACACCAACAATAAGAGTTGCTTTACCAATATTATGATTATTCATTATTCCTTCTTTCTTATTTTTTGAAAATTAACGCAATGCTAATGCTGGTTGTAAACGCGATGCTTTTATTGCTGGCACCGCACTTCCAGCAAGCGCTGTAATAAAAGCCGCAATAACAGCTCCAATAGCGGCTTCATATGGGTAAACTGGCGGACTAACTGGGCTTGCTGCATCCCAAAAACTTGATGCTATAGACACAAGGCCAAAAGAAACAGCAACAGCAGCAATCGAAACTATCAGCGCTAAAATAATCGCGCTGCCTAACACGAGTGAAGCAATCGACCATCTAGTAGCACCCAAAGCTCTGCGTATAAGCAGTTCATGTGTGCGCTGCTCCAACGATGCTAAACCAATATTGATTAAACCTAGCGCGGAAACAAAAAGCAATAATGCTGCTACGATAGCAAAACTTAATTGCAATACTGTTATAACATTCTCGTAATCATCACTATTATCATGTCTTCTAATTTCGTTTACTTGTCCACCACAACAGTCGTAAAGAGCATCTGAAACATAAGATTTAATTGATTTTTGAGAACGATTTTCTTTATTCAACCAGTAGATTGAGCCTTGAGACGATTTTCCAGAATATTCCCAAAGAGTTGGAGCATAACGTAATAATCCTAGAATATTCACGTATACTTTTGCTGAGTCTACACCATCGTTCACAACTCCAACAATCCTTATAGGACTCATTTGTGTTGTTTTGCGAGAAGTAATAAATGCTACTTCACCAATCTTGTATCTTTTGCTGGCAGATTGGTTTACTACCATTTCTAATGCGTTGCTTTTATCGCTATTACTAAACCATCTTCCACTTACAATAGGTAAGTTATAAACTTTGTTGTATCCTGCCGTAGTGTAAACAGCGTCAGTATATTGAAGATTGCCAGTCTTATATTCTTTGCTTATTTTTACACTCTTCGAGGCTGGCATAGAAGCGCTAAACAGTAGTCCAGTGTTTGGTTGTAGCATAACGTTAGCGTTACGGTTTGCGGATTCAATGCGATTTAAGAATTTGTTAAATACTGAATATTCGTCAAAATTTTGTGCTGAAAAAGTAATCTCGTATGTTGGTCTACGACCGTTTAGCTGTTCGTTAGTTGCAATAAGATAGTCCTTACCAACCGTGCCGATAAGCACTGACGCAATAACGGCAATGATGCCTATAAACATTGAAAAACCTGTGAGGAAGGATCTCATAGGAGACAGGCGCAAATCTTTAAGCAGCATGATCATAAAGAACACCGCCTTCCATAGTAAAAATGTGAGAGCAAGAACGAGCCACTTTCATATCATGAGTGACTAATAGTAATGTTGTTCCAGATTCTTGAACACGATCATGCAACACTTGAAGCACTTTTTCTCCCGTACTACTATCGAGCGCACCAGTTGGCTCATCGCAAATAAGTAATTCGGGATTAGTGACGAGAGCACGCGCTATCGCGACTCTCTGCTGTTCACCGCCTGATAGCCTTCCAGGGTATTCGTTTAGTTTATCTTGCAATCCAACATCACATAATGCTTCTTCTATCGTTTTTCTTCTTGTCTGCTTGCTTTGTTGTAGTCCTGCGTATAAAAGCGGCAACTCAACATTTTCTCTAATACTTAAATGCTTAATAAGCGAATAGTTTTGAAAAACAAAACCAATATTTCGAGCGCGCATATGCGATACTGTATTATCACTACACTTTTGGATTGACTTGCCAGAATAATAGTATTTTCCAGTAAAATTTTTATTCAAAAATCCAATAATAGAAATAAGACTCGTTTTGCCAGATCCAGACCTGCCAACTACCGCGTATGTTTCACCTTGATTAAGTAACATAGAAGCAGAGCTAACAGTGGTAAGCCATTCGCCATTGCCTAGTTTTACACGCGCTGACACGTCTTGTAGTTCAACCAGTGGAACAGGATTGTTCTCCATAATCATTGCACTCCTGGAATGAGATCAGGAGAAACACCTGCTACAACATCACCCTCATTCAAGCCAGACGTAATTTCAATATTAGCGCCGTCACTGATTCCAAGACCAACTTCTTTGCGCTCCCAATTATCGCCTTTCTTGTATGAGACTAAGCCTTTTTGGACTCTTCCAGCAACCGCACTAACGGGCAGTGTTAGAACTGATTGTTTATGCTTGCCATTAAAAACAAGCGTCGCATTTTGACCTGATTCTACTTCTGCGCTTTTATCTATTAAACACGTTAAAACTTTTGACGATACACTAGGTGCACTTTGCAAACTCGACTCATCTGTTTGAGTCGAATCAGCACTATCATTCTTGCTACTACCCGAGGCTGCAATATCGGTAGAAGTTCCACCGCTTTGTACTATTTGCAAACAATTGGTTGGCCCAACACCATCTTCAACTTGGAAGCGACCTTTAACATCTGTAATATCCGCAGAACGAAGTAAAGATTTTGCATTAAGGCTTATTGAAAAACCTTCATATTTAAGAGTGAATAGTGGGAAAGATTTAGGCACGTCCGCAGATGATTCAGCTACTGACACAACTTTAGCGTCTACGGGAGCAATAATTTTGTTACCAGCATTGTAGCCTAGAACACTTCCAGCTTTTACAGTACTGCCTGCTTTTACCGATGGAGAAAAATTCCCTCTACTTACAGCAGTAATAACAAAGGTAGACGATTGCTCTATTGCTGCTTTACCCGACACAACTTGTGTTAAAGGCTGTTTTTTGACTGAAACAAGTGGAACTGAATCGTGTTGTGCCTGCTGTTGACTATTATCAACTGCTCTACCAGAGCATGCAGTAAGCAAACACACTGGCAGAGCAGCAAGCAAGAGTACTTTCGTAAACTTACGCATGACACAAATCTCCTTACTCGCCAAACTCGTAGACACATAGGATGCGTCGAAACGAGTCTCTCAAACTGATCCAAAATAAATAAAGTGCTTGATAATGCTACGATTAACGCTTTTATGATTGACACTTTATTGAGGATTTCAGCTTTTGCTTAATAGCCTATAATCGCCGTAAAGAGTTTGCATCACACTAAATGATGATTTTATTTATGATTCTTGGAACTTGCGTAGTACCAGAGAATGATTTGTTCTGCATAGAGTTTATACACTACTAAGCGACTTACTTGTGCATAGCCGCAACCACATTGTGATTAAATCACTAAACTTTAAGCGAACTTATTCGCTGCGGAGTAACCCCCGTAAGCTCCAAGCAACTACCTTTATACAATCTGCTTTGTAAAGGTTTTCCTAGACAAGATATTCATCATACAAATTCAAGTACTATTATTACTTAAATAATGCTTTTCTAAAGGAGCAATATGATAGCAAAGCATATTACTGTTGGCATTGTTGATGATGATTGTTTTTGTCTACACGGCCTAAAAACATATATTGAACAGGTTGTTCCGTCCTGCAGTATTTGCTGGTTATCCGCGTACGCCGATCAAGCAATTCAGTTTTGTCAAAATCAATGCCCAGACGTGCTACTAATTGACATGTATATGTCTGGTGTTTCGGGAATTAAAATATTATACGAATTGCGAAGAAGATACTCACTCCCAATAATAATTGCTATAACTTCATTCCCTATCAACGATTATGCTTTAAAAGCATCAACAGCAGGCGCACAAGGCATTATTGGAAAGAACCACCCAGAAACTATTTGCGCCATGCTTAGCAGTATTGCCCATGGCACATTCAAGCCACAAATAATAGGCGATCTTCATTTTGACGACACGACGACAGCATTTCAACGTCTGCAAAATAAACCAAAAAATGGACGCCTTGCTTTAACGGATCATGAGACTGAAATTGTAAAGTTGTGCAGTAAAGGAATGACTAATGCGCAAATCGCCAAACGTTTATTTGTTGAAACTTGTACTGTGGAAACTATCCTTCGTCGCGTATTCAAAAAGTTGAATGTAACGAATCGTTCACAACTTATTACTACATGGCTGCATGATGAATATTTAGGAAATGATACACAATGATTATTTTCTTAATGCGTCGTTTACGAGAAAAGCTTATTGACAATAAAACATTTTTACTATTGGGATGTTTGTCGAGCGCAATGGATGCATATATTTACTCAAATAGCGACAATAGCACAATACAACTTGTTATAGTTTACATGATTCTTGCTGCTATAAATCTGTTTCTTTGCTTGCTCCCGCATTTTATGAGCATGTGCTATATTTTTGTACATCTCAGCATTCTTGTTATTCCTAGTCTGAATCTTCCACCAGTAACTTTCGGGCTCATCATATCATTTGTTTTTATTTCGTATTTATATCCGATTCAATTTACACTACCTTTATTCTTAGTAATAGATGCATTACACTACGTTGCATACCGATACCTATCAACTTTATCTTTCAAGTATCTTATTGCTTACCTTTTAATAAATATATTTTGCGTTTGCACTGGTATTATTTTGCGCATTTCTCACCAAAAAATGGTTCTTTATGAAAAAGATAAGCAAACAATTAATAATCTTCATCTGGCTGTGCGAATGCACGATAGATTAACTAATAAGATTGCAGATATTGCACTACAAAGTAAAATAGCATTACTTGACAAGTCTATTTCTAAAAAGCAGCGAGAAGCTATTGAGGCAATAAATGATTTGGCAGATCAGGCTTTTGAAGAAGGACATAATATTATCGACATTCTACGTGGAAATACTGCTAAGCAAGATGCTCGAAGCGAGTTCATTCAGCACATTGAAGATACGCTACAAATGAACGACTCAATCAATACATCTTGTGGATTAAAAGGAAGATCAATATGCAATATATCTAGTAACGATATTCCTGAAGACATTAGCAATGAAATCATCTGTGAAGTTATTGAATTAATCGAAGAACTATATTTGAACATGCGAAAATATGCTTCTTTAGTTTATTACATCAGAATTTCGATACGTAAAAAACAAATTGTTATAAAACAGTTCAATGTTAGATTTTTGGGCGGGAAAAGTAAAGATGCAATTCGCTCAGTATCTCAAAAAGGACTTCTACTTCATCGCGATATCATAAAGCATTTAGGCGGTTCACTCTATCTTCGAGCCTTTGGTAAGTATTGGGAATGTAATGCAGTTATTCCTTTCAAAAATGAACATAACTGTATAGATAGCATGGCTTACTGATTCAGTTTAAAAGATTAATGAATCTTAAGCAGTTTTAGATAGTAATTATTTGTAAAGGTTTTCCTAGACAAGATATTGTTTACCTTTTAGCACGCCATTAATTTATAAGTTGTAAAGGTTTGATATACACAATTATTTTCTTTTATTAGAAAGAGAAGAATATGAGTAATTTAGAAGATACAAAAGCACAAATTCCATCCGTATTTTGGACAATAGCCAATGGTGTATTTCTTGCTAGCGGAATTGCGCTGATTGTAATGCGTAATGATTATCTATGGGGAGTACCTCAAATTATCGCTGGATTATTTGGTCTTGCAACCATGTTTCTCATTAAAAAACCGTGGTGCGCGCAACTATATTTTATAGTATCTTCACTGGCCGTAATAGCAAATGGACTTATGGAAATATTCGGCATAATCCACGGATCTGGATACGGTTATGTTCCGCTGATTATTGGCATAATTGTGCTTCTATTTATAGGCCTTGATAAGGATGAAAGTTCAAAAGCTCTTGGAATTGCCAAGAATAAATAAAAGCATTAGACTGCGATTTTAACTTAAAAAAATATCGCAATTTTCAAAGGTCAAGTTGTAGCCACGCATCCTACGACTTGACCTTCACTTATTTATTCGCTATTGATTTGTTTTGCATAGAGTTTATACACTACTGAGCAACTTACTTGCGCATAGCCGCAACCGCATTGATTTGAATCACTAAGATTTAAGCGAACTTATTCGCTGCGGAGTAACCCCCGTAAGCTCTGCAACATCACGAACCGTCAATCCCTGATTCCTTAGTATACGAACTGTTTCACGCATAAGCATAGATGCTTCTTGCTGAGTTTTTATAGCTGCAGATTTTGCATCTAGCATGCGCTGAAGCATAAGCTCATCTTGCTCACTAAGTTTCGGAATTACTTTCACGCCATTGACTTTAACATTTAAAGTTGCAGCAGCATCTTTTACCATTGCTGCAACCTGATCCAGCCTACGCACTTGAGTAAACAATCCTGGTATTTCCGGCACTTCTATAGCCCACCAGTCATCGCATCTGCGAGCTATAGCGGTCACCATTTGCAAACAAGTCGTTGCATTATCATGCTCAGTGGCACTCATTGATTGAGTCTTTTCTCCAACTCTTTTCGCTTCACACATATAAGTATATGCCTATTTATCAATTAAGTAAATAGGCATTGCATACAAAATCAGCACAATGAAGCTATAAAGCACACATGACGCTTCTTCACTCAGCCATTGCCAAGACTAAAGCATATTGCATTAAGTCACCGCTTAAGACTGTCTTCGTTAAGCAAAAAATCGAATAGATCCATGGTGACTACCCCACGATTATCTCTTGTAGCATGCAATCCATTTTTCGTAACTACTATCTTTTTGAAAGAATTATCAATATAGTAAAGCGAGCGCTTTTCTTGCAATGATTTTTCTTCCGTCGTCATAGCGAGCGCAGATTGTATATAATATTTTTCACTTCCCAAAGTAGCAATAAAATCTATTTCCAAAGATTTTTGCGCATAAATATCATGGTTATTTTTATCTTTTCGACCAGTATTTTCAGCAATATTCATTTCGCCAATATCCACGTTATATCCGCGATATCTTAACTCGTTGTATATAACATTTTCCATAATATGCGACTCTTCGATTTGCCTAAAATTAAGCAAAGCGTTGCGTACTCCAATGTCTTCAAAGTAAATCTTGAACAAGGAATCAATGTATTTTTTGCCCTTAATATTGTACTTTTGAGCTTTGCTTACAAGAAAAGCATCACTGTAGTAGTCTATAAAACGACTAACAGTTGCTGAAGTAATTTCTCCATATCCGTGGCTAATAAACGTGTTAGAAAGTTTCCTTGGGTTAACAGGAGCGCCTATTGACGAAGCTATTACTTGCAAAGTTTCAAAAAGCGCCTGCTCTTTTCGCACGCCGTTTCGCTGAACTACATCTTTCAAATAAGTTTCTTTAACAAGATTTTCAAGGTATTTTATTTGTTCCTCAACATTTTGCATTCTAGCTACAAGCGGTATCCCGCCAGCAACAATGTAATCTGCCCAAGATTCCGAAACCGTTTTGCTAGAACTTTCCATGTATTCAGCAAAAGTAAGAGGTTGAACGTGAACTTCTGTGCTCCTCCCCTTAAATTCAGTAACAATGTCCGATGAAAGAAAACGGGAGTTAGATCCAGTAACATATATGTCTAAATTTGCATGCCTTAAGTAACTGTTAAGTGTGCCAACAAAATTATCAAGCAATTGCACTTCGTCGAGGAAAATGTAAAACTTGTCGCTATCATTTATTTGCGATGCAATGTAGCGACGGAACACTTTAGCATTGATAACGTAGCCAAGTTTTTTATCTGCGATTTTTACCGGTTCGCCATTTGCAAATGGCTCAAGACGATCAATATCTTCATCTGCATCAAAGGCAAACCGAATAATATTATTCTGCAAAACACCTTGAGAAATAAGAGAATTATAGAACAGCTCATTAAGAATGAACGATTTTCCTGCTCTGCGCACACCAGTAATGATTTTAACCAGGCCATTCCAACTAAGCTGGTTCAGTTTCTTTATGTACCTTTGACGATTGAAAATCATTCGCATTCCTTTTCTTTCCACTTCTATCTTCAATTTAGCAAAGTACTTTGGGTTTTGCAAGATAGAATTAGCGAAAATGGTGCATATTTGGCAATTCTATCTGATATTTTCCAAAGTACTTTGGGTTTTGCAAGATAGACGATAGAAAAATAGAAAAATAGAAAAATCAACAATAAGAGACATGCGTATTAAAAAAAATGCGCTGACGCTTTGACTCATCTTCAAATCCTCTAGATGTTGTTAATAAAGACGAAGTCAATGCATCAGCGCTATCAAGTTATCAAGCTATCAAACCATCTACCTCAATGCTCTATGAGCTTGATTAAAGAACTCATACTCGTAAATGCATGAAGTCATATATACTTGAGCAGCAAGAATTCGAGCCTTTGGTCCAGCTTCCTCAAAAGCTCTCTCAACAAATTTAACTGCCATTCTTACTCCTGACTCAAAATCATGAGAAGAATACATTGAAATCCAATCATAATATGGGTTTTCAGGAGTATTATTTTTGACTAAAATTTGCCCCACTTCTTCATAAAGCCAATAGCATGGCAATATGGACGCAGCTCCAATCACGTAGTCTTCGGCCATTGTAGAAGCAAGCAAGTGATTTACGTAAGCTAATGTTACTGGAGAGCAAGGCGCATCAATGCTTATATTTCTACTTCCAAGCCAATCTCTGTGCAACTGCGATTCTGCTTCTATACACATAGCTGCACCCGTAGCCCAATGCACTCTAGCTTCATTATCTGGCGTTTTAGCTCCAACAGCAGCAAGCGCGCGAGAATAGCGCTTCAAGTATTCGGAATCTTGACTTATGTAGAAAGCAAACAAGTCGGAGTCAAGCGTTCCATTGCCTAAAGCCTTAATAAATGGCATTTTCATAATGTTGTTATCAACATCTGCGCTAGCATCCCATAACGCTTGAGTCCAAGGGCCACAAGGCTCCACATTTGGCTTTCTAGCCTTGCTATGAGCTTTTACGACTACGCTTTGCGCAGTTAATCCGTCTAAGCCACTAGTTTGCATATGCTCCCAAGGAGTTGACGAAGAATCTAATTCCAAACGATAATTACGAGCCGCATGATTCACAGGCCCATGACCTTTGCCAACATGCAAATCTTTACCGCAAGCAATAGCTTCGTTAAGCCATCTTGACGACCATGCTAAAGCATCCGCTACAGTACTGTAATCGCTTAGCTTCTTTCCTTCTCGCAACGCTAATCCTATGCGCGTAGCGAGCGAAGAAGATAGCGAGCAGCCAGTACCATGCGTTGTTGTTGTATCAACTCGATGGCAAGGAACGTGCACTCTGTGGCCATCTGGGAACACAACAGTATTCCCAGCATCTTCGCTTGTTAAGTGGCCGCCTTTAACAATAACAATAGTATTGTTTTTTGCACTCCACTCGCTTGCTTGAGCATAAGCTTCTTCAAAATTAGATGCAGGCTGTTTATCGCATAATACTGCGAGCTCAGGTATGTTTGGCGTAATAACATCCGCAAGAGGCGCAAATTCACGCATTGCGTCTTCTGCAGACTTTTCAAGCAACCTATCTCCCGAAGTTGCTACCATCACTGGGTCTAACACAACAACAGGAACAGGATGATTCTTAAGCCAATCTTGAACTAGACTAATATATGATTTATCTCCAAGCATGCCGATTTTTACAGCATCAATAGTTACGTCATCAAATACTGCTTCTAATTGCGCTTGTAAAAACTCGGTTGGAGGAGTGTAAACTTCTCGCACACCGCAAGTGTTTTGAGCAACCAAATTAGTTGTTACACACATTGCGAATCCATGAGATGCTGTGATTGATTTTAGATCAGCTTGAATTCCAGCTCCACCTGTTGGATCAGTTCCAGCAATGCTTAATACGCGTGGAATAATCGGGTCTTCTAAAGATGGCAAAGAAGATGGCCTTAGGCTTGAATCATATAATTTAGAAATTGATTGCAAAGGTGCTTGAGTTTGCGAAAACTGATTATTCATTATTTTTATTCCTTCGTAATAGCATCGCGTAATTTGTGCGCTTCTTCGCAAGGATTTTGCGCAAGCATTAGAGCAGATACTACGCATAAACCATCTATTGAAGTGCTTTTAATAGGGAACACGGTATTTTCGTTAACGCCGCCAATTCCGAGCGTACTAATGCCGATTTCTTTAGCGCGTTTAGCAATCTTTTCTACTCCTTCAACACCTAAAGCAGGAGCGGCGTCTGGCTTAGTGGCAGTAGGCCAAATCGGACCTATTCCAATAACATCTGGTAATGCCACATTTTCTTTAGCACATTCGTTATAAACGTAATCTAACTGTTCTAACTTTTCTATAGAAAGTCCAACCATCCATTCTGCAGGAATAGACTTACGCGCTTCAATATAAGGCGTATCTGTTTGACCAACATGCAAGTTGAGTCCTAAGCTTTTAGCGCAATCTATACGATCATCAACAAAAATCGGCACGTCTCCGCAACCATTAGCAAGCATTTTGTCTCGCAAGCTTTGAGCTTTATTGTTAAAAGTTTCGCTATCTGCGTACTTATCGCGCAATTGGACTACGCTTGCTCCACCTTTAACGCAATCAACTGCAATATCTTCTTCGGCTCGATCGCTCATCTTTGGGTCTGTTATAAAGTATAGAGACCAATCAACAGGGTCGAGTTCAAATTCAATATTCGCTAGTTTCAGCATCTCGTCTGCGCTCAAATCCATAAGCGCGTCCATCCATAATGTTCTAAATGACCCTGGCGATGTTGAACGTTGTGCTGCCCAAGTTCCTGCTGCAGCAGCGTGTACGTGAGCGGCAACTGTTGCTGCAAAAGGTCGATTTCGATTTGCTCCAACGTATGCTGCCACCAATGCTCCAAGAGAGCAGCCCGTGCCGACTACTTTCGTCATTATTTCGTGACCGCCCGAGACTCGTGCCGAGCATCCGTGACCATAAATAGCGTCTTTTTCGCCAGAAATAGCCACTACCGAGCCATAGAGTTTAACTAGCTTCTTAGCTGCTGCAACTGCCGAATCAACCGAATCTCCAGCATCTACGCCTTTACCGCCGCTTTCTTCTCCAGCTAAGCCTAAGATTTCGGAAGCGTTTGCACGAATTACAGTAGGATGACTTTTAACAATTTCGCGCGCGTATTGCGTGCGTGGAGCTAAACCACCAACTGCAACTGGGTCAAGAACCCATGGAGTGTGCGCTTTTACAGCTCCGCGAATCGCAGCATCCATAGATTCTTTGTCGACTGGCCTGTATGTTCCAATGTTTACTAATACACCAGATGCGATTTGAGCAAAGACTTCAGCTTCTTCTGCATCTACGACCATTGCTGGCGATGCTCCAGCAGCTAGTAGAACGTTTGCAGTTATTTCTTGAACAACATTATTCGTTACGCAATGTGTTAGCGGATTTTTTGCGCGTAAAGCTTCGATGCATTCACGTACATCTTGCATGAATTGCTTGCAACGAGCATTAGTTGAGAATTCACTATTTTTAGAGCACGACACAGTAGTCATGATTTTCCCTTCGCTAGTACTAACTAGATCAGGTTCAACGGGTATAATCTCAGCGCTTATGCGCACCCCGAACCCATATTTGACTATATATGTTCGTTATGACGTTATTTACACGCGCGACGACCTACCTTTTCGCTTAGAGCGTAGCGCGAAAATGTAAATCGGAGCGCTGAGCCGCTTAGCGTAGAAGCACGGTGTGCTTCTACGGCGGCGAAGACGTGAGCGGGCTTAGACCGCGCGAACGAGGACCTTCCATGTAGTGCGTTTATATAACGACACGACGTAAATCAAGTACAATCGCACTACAAGAATATGAACGTGTTCAACTATTAAACGTGTTAAGCATTAAAAAAAAAGCGGGGAACAATCAAGTTCCCCGCTAGAAGAATAATGCGGCAGCGTGTTAGTCTCCCACACCCTATCGAGTGCAGTACCCTCACCGTATCAGGCCTTAGCTTCCGGGTTCGGAATGGGACCGGGCGTCTCACCTGAGCCATGACCACCGCAAAACTAGATTATACACTCGCCTTAAGCGAGCGGCAAGCTGGCGGTTTGGGAACCGGACATGAACGCGAGCAACAAGAAGAACAATCATCAAAATCAACAACTTAACCATAAAATGACCGTTTAACACTCCATACTATCTAAGAGAATTAAACGATAAGCAATACAAGTAGTATCACAATCGCCCATTAGTACTGGTCAGCTCCACCCCTTACAGGGCTTCCACATCCAGCCTATCAACCACGTGTTCTACATGGGGGCTCACACACAAAGTGCAAGGAATGCTAATCTTGGAGCAGGCTTCCCGCTTAGATGCTTTCAGCGGTTATCCCTTCCAAACGTAGCTAACCGGCAGCGCCACTGGCGTGACGACCGGCATACCAGAGGTTCGTCCACCCAGGTCCTCTCGTACTATGGGCAGGTCTCCTCAACATTCCAACGAGCGCAGAGGATAGAGACCAAACTGTCTCACGACGTTCTGAACCCAGCTCGCGTGCCGCTTTAATCGGCGAACAGCCGAACCCTTGGGACCTGCTCCAGCCCCAGGATGCGACGAGCCGACATCGAGGTGCCAAACCATCCCGTCGATATGGACTCTTGGGAATGATCAGCCTGTTATCCCCGGGGTACCTTTTATCCGTTGAGCGATGCCACGTCCGTACGCCGGCACCGGATCACTATCTCCGACTTTCGTCCCTGCTCGACCCGTCAGTCTCACAGTCAAGCCCGCTTGTGCGATTACACTCAACACCCGATTGCCAACCGGGCTGAGCGGACCATTGAGCGCCTCCGTTACTCTTTAGGAGGCAACCGCCCCAGTTAAACTACCCGCCAGGCACTGTCCCTAACACGGATAACGTGTCGAGGTTAGACGCCAGATATGGAAAGAGCGGTATTTCACTTATCGACTCCACGCAAGCTAGCGCCCACGCTTCACAGCCTCCCGCCTATGCTACACGATCCACACCTAACGACAATACCAAGGTATAGTAAAGGTCCCGGGGTCTTTTCGTCCTTCTGCGCTTAACGAGCATCTTTACTCGTACTGCAATTTCGCCGGGCTCCTGGCCGAGACAGTGGGGAAGTCGTTACGCCATTCGTGCAGGTCGGAACTTACCCGACAAGGAATTTCGCTACCTTAGGATGGTTATAGTTACCACCGCCGTTTACCGGGGCTTAAATTCACCGCTTCGCCAAAGCTAACGGATCCTCTTAACCTTCCGGCACCGGGCAGGCGTCAGAGCGTATACAGCGGCTTACGCCTTCGCACGCTCCTGTGTTTTTGGTAAACAGTCGCTACCCCCTAGCTTGTGCCACCCCCAACAGCTCCGCTTGTAAAAAACATCACCATCAAGGGTCTCCCTTATGCCGAAGGCACGGGAGTAATTTGCCGAGTTCCTTGGCCAGGATTCGCCCGATCGCTTCGGTATACTCTACCAGACCACCAGTGTCGGTTTAGGGTACGAGCGGAATCACACCTCACGTTGAAGCTTTTCTCGGCAAGCAGGATCACCGGAATCAGCCATACGGCCTACCCATCACGCCTCAGCTTAACATCCCCCGGATTTACCTAGGAGACAGCCCACACGCTTAGCCACGGAAAACCACCTCCGCAGCCGGCTACCTACCCGCGTCACTCCCACGCTAACCTACTACCGATACGCTCCCAACACTAAACCAGAAGAAAACCCCGAAAGGCAATCAACCAGAATAACGAAGGTTAGTACTCTCAGATTCAGTTCGAACGGTGTAACACCGGTACGGGAATATCAACCCGTTCATCCATTCGACTACGCCTGTCGGCCTCGCCTTAGGACTCGACTCACCCGGGGACGACGAACGTGGCCCCGGAACCCTTAGTCATTCAGCGGACAGGATTCACACCTGTCTCTCGCTACTCATGTCTGCATTCTCACTCCCGTATAGTCCACGACAAGTTCACACTGCCGCTTCACCCCATACAGGACGCTCTCCTACCCCGCGTGAAAAAATCACGCAGCCGCGTCTTCGGTGGCGTGCTTAAGCCCCGCTACATTGTCGGCGCGGAACCACTAGACCAGTGAGCTGTTACGCACTCTTTCAAGGATGGCTGCTTCTGAGCCAACCTCCTGGCTGTCTATGCGACTCCACATCCTTTCCCACTTAGCACGCGCTTCGGGACCTTAGACGACGATCAGGGCTGTTTCCCTTTTGACGACGGAGCTTATCCCCCGCCGACTCACTGCCATGATAAACCTAACAGGTATTCGGAGTTTGGCTGCTATTAGTACCCGGTATGGGCCCGCAAGCATCCAGTAGCTCTACCCCCTGTAAGCAATAACATGACGCTGCACCTAAATGCATTTCGGAGAGAACCAGCTATCACGGAATTTGATTGGCCTTTCACCCCTAACCCCAAGTCATCCCCCCAGTTTTCAACCTAGGTGGGTTCGGTCCTCCACACGGTCTTACCCGCGCTTCAACCTGCTCAGGGCTAGATCATCCCGCTTCGGGTCCAGGACATGCGACTAAAACGCCTTTTAAAACTCGCTTTCGCTACGGCTCCCCCACCCGGGTTAGCCTCGCCACATACCACTGACTCGCAGACTCATTTTTCGATAGGCACGCCGTCACCCCACAAGAAGGCTCCGACGGATTGTAAGCGCACGGTTTCAGGAACTATTTCACTCCCCTCCCGGGGTGCTTTTCACCTTTCCCTCACGGTACTAGTACACTATCGGTCAGACAGGAATACTTAGGCTTACCCAACGGTCTGGGCAGATTCACGCGGGATTCCACGAGGCCCGCGCTACTTGGGAATAAACATAAAGAGACATCGCACGACCTGCTACGGGGCCATCACCCTCTACGGCTGGGAATTCAATCCCATTCACATAACACGACGTTTTATCACTCTCCTCAACCCCGTCAGAGGCTGAACAGTCAATCCCACGACCCCGAATACGCAACACCTGACGGTTATCACACGTACTCGGTTTAGCCTGATCCGCTTTCGCTCGCCACTACTCACGGAGTATCCTTTCCTGCAGGTACTGAGATGTTTCACTTCCCTGCGTACCCCCCACAAAAACTGTGGTGACCACCCATAACAGTGGCCGGGTCTCCCCATTCGGAAATCCTCGGATCAAAGCCCACTCGGCAGCTCCCCGAGGCATATCGCAGCCCGTCACGTCCTTCATCGGTCCTGTCTACCAAGGCATCCACCATACGCCCTTACCAGTGATACACCAGTAAAAAGCCTATCGCTTAACTCTCTAGACAATAAATCATCACACTAAACGATCACAAAACGATCAAGCGACTCCACCAAAATGGAGCCGGTTGAAATTGATAAAAGTAAAAACAAGCAAAACCAAAAATAGTCTCACTATTCTTACTCGCGTCCACTATCCAGTTCTCAAACCACCAAACACCAAGAACACAAGCCAAAAACAATAAAGCCTCAACCTGTAATCCAAGGGCTAGGACCGCAACCCCAAACAAAAAGGGGGGTGGCAATCCGGGAACCCAAAAGCATGCCCAACACACTCACAAAACGTTAACTATTGTTTTCCACACCAGTAACCACACTCAACCGAGCGTGCACAAAAACTCCGTAGAAAGGAGGTGATCCAGCCGCACCTTCCGGTACGGCTACCTTGTTACGACTTAGTCCCAATCACGAGCCTCACCTTAGACGGCTCCATCCCAAAAGGGTTAGGCCACCGGCTTCGGGTGCTGCCCACTTTCATGACTTGACGGGCGGTGTGTACAAGGCCCGGGAACGCATTCACCGCGACGTTGCTGATTCGCGATTACTAGCGACTCCGCCTTCACGTAGTCGAGTTGCAGACTACGATCCGAACTGAGACCGGTTTTAAGGGATCCGCTCCATGTCACCATGTCGCATCCCGTTGTACCGGCCATTGTAGCATGCGTGAAGCCCTGGACGTAAGGGGCATGATGATCTGACGTCATCCCCACCTTCCTCCGAGTTAACCCCGGCGGTCCCCCGTGAGTTCCCGGCATAACCCGCTGGCAACACAGGGCGAGGGTTGCGCTCGTTGCGGGACTTAACCCAACATCTCACGACACGAGCTGACGACGACCATGCACCACCTGTGAACCTGCCCCGAAGGGAAACCACATCTCTGCAGTCGACAGGCACATGTCAAGCCCAGGTAAGGTTCTTCGCGTTGCATCGAATTAATCCGCATGCTCCGCCGCTTGTGCGGGCCCCCGTCAATTTCTTTGAGTTTTAGCCTTGCGGCCGTACTCCCCAGGCGGGACGCTTAACGCGTTAGCTCCGACACAGAACCCGTGGAATGGGCCCCACATCCAGCGTCCACCGTTTACGGCGTGGACTACCAGGGTATCTAATCCTGTTCGCTCCCCACGCTTTCGCTTCTCAGCGTCAGTAACAGCCCAGAGACCTGCCTTCGCCATTGGTGTTCTTCCCGATATCTACACATTCCACCGTTACACCGGGAATTCCAGTCTCCCCTACTGCACTCTAGCCCGCCCGTACCCGGCGCAAACCCACCGTTAAGCGATGGGCTTTCACACCAGACGCGACGAACCGCCTACAAGCTCTTTACGCCCAATAATTCCGGATAACGCTTGCGCCCTACGTATTACCGCGGCTGCTGGCACGTAGTTAGCCGGCGCTTATTCGAAAGGTACACTCACCCGAAAGCTTGCTCCCAATCAAAAGCGGTTTACAACCCGAAGGCCTTCATCCCGCACGCGGCGTCGCTGCGTCAGGGTTTCCCCCATTGCGCAATATTCCCCACTGCTGCCTCCCGTAGGAGTCTGGGCCGTATCTCAGTCCCAATGTGGCCGTCCGCCCTCTCAGGCCGGCTACCCGTCGAAGCCTAGGTGGGCCATTACCCCGCCTACAAGCTGATAGGACGCGACCCCATCCCATGCCACTAAACACTTTCCCAACAAGACATGCGTCAAGTTGGAGCATCCAGCATTACCACCCGTTTCCAAGAGCTATTCTGGAGCATGGGGCAGGTTGGTCACGCATTACTCACCCGTTCGCCACTCTCACCAACCAGCAAGCTGGTCGGATCCCGTTCGACTTGCATGTGTTAAGCACGCCGCCAGCGTTCATCCTGAGCCAGAATCGAACCCTCCACGAAAAACTTCAATGAAGAGCCAACATAAGGCTCCAATATAAAAGAAAAAGACGAGACATTCTTTAAGGAAAGAACATCCCAACAAAAAACCTCACCATCATTTAACCATCTCTCAGGCACCCCACAATCTGTGAGGCTGACAATGAACTGGCAATAATTAACTAATAAGTAGTACAGACACGCTCTTGAGTTCTCAAACCACCACCACACCAGCCAGCTCATCAACCTCAACCGAGGAGAACCAGCCGCGCTGAGCAGCAAGAGATAAACTTACACCAAAGCAAGCCCAAAAGCAAATCACACACAAGCCAACAAGCCAAAACCATTGAAACAAAGCCAAAACATCGGCGTGTTGAAAACACGATCAAAACACGATAAAAAGTCGCAAGCAACCACACACCAACAAAAACACAACAAAAATAATCCAAAAAAACAAGAAAAACACCCCCAAAACCCAAAACCCGGGAGTGTCGCAAAATCACACAAGCCAAATACGCAAAATAATCAAAACAAACAGCATATATGCACACAACATGTGCGCGTGCTATATATAGGTATATGAGAAATAGCGAGAAAAACAGCAAGAACAACGCACACCATCATATTGTTGTGTTAACAGGCGCAGGAATATCTACAAGCGCGGGCATTCCAGACTTTCGAGGCCCAGATGGAGTTTGGACTAAACACCCAGAGCAAATGAGTGTTTACGATATAGACGCATTTTTAAGCAGCGAAGAAGAACGCATGTACTCTTGGAGATGGCAAAAAGAGTCGCCAGTTTGGAACGCTCAGCCAGGAACAGCGCATAAGTCGCTAGTAAAACTTGAGAAAGCTGGGATGCTGGACTTAATCGCCACTCAAAACTTTGATGCGCTTCACGAAAAAGCTGGAAACAGCCCAGACATTATAGTGAACTTGCACGGAAGTATTGGAACATCACACTGCATGAGCTGCCACGCTAGCTACAATACAGCCGACATTATGCGCGACTTAGACGCACACCCAGACCCACATTGCAGGCGCGCGCTGCCGTACCGCGGAAACATGCCTTGCAACGGTCTTATAAAAACAGACGTTATATATTTTGGAGAAGCTCTGCCCGAAGGCGCAATGGAACGCAGCGCGCAGGCAATTATGCACGCAAGCGAGCTGTGGGTTATTGGCTCTACGCTAGAAGTGTTTCCAGCTGCAAGCCTTGTACCGCTAGCCGCTCGCGCAGGAGTGCCGATTACAATAATGAACCTGGGCGCTACGCAATACGATTATTTGGCAGAGCGCGTAATACGAGAAGATATTGCGAAAGCTCTGCCAAAGTTAGTGGACGAAACTATTGCAAGCTAACAGCGATTCCCTCCCACGGCGCAAGCGTGCCATTTTTAAGCGATTTAAGAGCATGATCCGCGCTGTAGGTAGAAATCATCACATCATCATACGATACGCCGCTAGAGGCGATATTACGCAACAATTCGGCGCTTTGAGCAGGTATTGCTACAGATGAATCCGTCATATTTACCATTACGAGCAACTTCTTTACAGAAGCGCAAGGCAAATCGCAAGCAACCGCGCTTGAAGAACTCACACCATGCTCAAGACCTGCCTCATCTGCCACATCTGCCTTAGCATTATCACAAGTCTGCTCAACCTGCTCAACCTGCCTAACAAACGCGTAAACGCACTCGTCATCCGCATCAACCAAATTCCAAGAACCAGCCGAAACAACAGGCTGCAAATGGCGCAACTCAATCAAACGCTTGTAGAACGAGTAAACGGAATCCGAATCTTCCATCTGCTCAGCAGCATTAATATCTACATAATTAGGATTCACGCTAATCCAAGGCTGCGCATTATTTTGCGACGGAACATTAAAAGGCATAAATCCCGCGTATTTAGAGGCATTCCATTGCATTGGAGTTCGAGAATTATCGCGACCGCGCTTTGCGAGCGCATCCATCATAGACTCCGCAGACTGAATATGCGCTTCTTCTACGCGCTGCTTAAACATATTCAACGCTTCCAAATCGCGATACTGCTCAAGACGCGTAAAGTGCGCGTTTGTCATGCCAATTTCTTCACCCTGATACACGTACGGAGTGCCGCGATGCATGTGAAGAAGCATTGCAATCGCCTTAGCAGAAAGCACGCGCATCTCATCGCTAGCCTCACTACCCCAGCGAGAAAGCGCACGCGGCTGATCGTGATTATTAAAGAACAGGCTCGCCCAACCAGCCTCGCTAACTGCTTGCTGCTGATCTGCCATTGCGCGCTTTAATGTAGTCAACTTAAGAGGGATAGGATTCCACTTAGTGCCATTCGCGCAATCAACATTAACTTGATCAAACAAGAAGAGCATGTCTAGCTCGCCATTAGCAGGATTTGTAATATAAGTGTTTCGATGCGCGGAAATTCCAGGAGCCTCGCCAACAGTTAAGAAACCTTCGCGACCCTTGAAAACCGCTTCGCGCATCTCGCGCAAAAACTCGTCTAAACGAGGGCCATCGGAGCAGAAGAAATACGGAGAAGAGTAGCCGTCGTCGCCTGCTGGCGCATCTTCAATCTGCGAACCGTACTCACCTGGCAAACGCCCTTCGCTATCTACGCGCTTAGAAATTTGCGTAATCACATCCATGCGGAAGCCGTCAATTCCGCGATCCATCCACCAATTCATCATCTTGTACACGGCAGCGCGAACGGCAGGATTTTCCCAATTCAAATCTGGCTGCTTTGGAGAGTACTGGTGGAAGTAATATTCGCCGCGCTTTGAATCATACGTCCACGCCGAGCCGCCAAAATACGAACCCCACTGGTTTGGCTCAGCACCTGGCTCTCCAGGCACATGACCTTTGCGCGCTGGCCTCCACCAATACCAGTCTGCGTAATCGCTAGAAGCATCTCTTGAAGCCTGGAACCAAGCGTGCTCGTCGGAAGTGTGATTTACTACCAAATCCATAACAACTTTGAGGCCGCGCTTGTGCGCTTGTGCCAAAAGATCGTCCATATCTTCTAGAGTGCCAAAAAGTGGATCAATATCTTGATAATCGGAAATATCGTAGCCGTTATCGTCTTGTGGAGATTTGTAAACAGGGCTAAGCCAAAGCACGTCAACGCCTAAATCCGCCAAATAGTCAAGGCGCGAAGTAATGCCCTTCAAATCGCCAATGCCATCGCCGTTAGTATCTTGAAAGCTTCGCGGATAAATCTGATACACAACTGCATTTGCCCACCAAGGGTTTGGCGTAGCACCATTTGTGCGCACGGATTGCGGCAAGTTCGCTCTGTTAAAAGTAGTCATACATCCCCATTAATTATTTTTATTACCTATATTTACTATTCTATATTTTAGCTATCTTTGGATTTTAGGCGTCGCTTTTCACAGTCCATTTAGATAATCCATCATGTTGGAAGCAGTATGTGATTCATGAGTAAATTCGCGATTTTGAACTTGCCTACGGGCTTCCTCGTTTTTATTTTCGATAGCTTCTTCAACATACTTTTGAAGTTGTTCCTCGAGTGATTGGTAATGCTCAAAATCTTCACGATTAATAATGAAGTACATTGGTTGATTATTTTTTAACACTGTAACTGGCATACCAGAACTTACCTTGGCAAAAGCCTGTGCAGATTTACCATTACTAAAAGCACTAATAGGAACCATAGTGCTTATTGGAGCTACCGTAACCATATGCATTAACCTAACTTTTCTACAAACAATCCACGCACATGCTTAATGCATGTATATTTACCATGCTTTTTACAAGTATATATAAAAGTTGTTATACTTGTAAATATTATAGCTAAAAGAGTATAAAAAGCGGCCCGCAGTAAAAACTACGAGCCGTGCCTCCTTCTCATTCATTGTACTAATTGCAGAATACTCTCCAAATCACTGCTGATTATGCAATTTGAATGCAAGCTCCGCCAAATGAACTCCGTGAGTCAAGAACTCGTGAGTGCGGCAAACGTAGTCGTTTTCGCGACCAAGCTTTGCAATATATCCGTTTATATAATCAACTTCTGTCTTTCGACCACGACTCATATCTTGATACATAGAAGGATAGTGCAAAGGATTTGCCACGCGACTTACGTAATCAATAGCCTCCAACTCCTGCTGACGCGTATTAACCATACGAATTCCTGCACGATCGCACACATCGTACGCTTCGTTAATAAGTTGACGAGCCATATCCATAGCCCCTGGGTACGAAATAAACTGACCCATTTGAATCTGATACATTGTGCACAAAGTATTAACTACGGAATTAAAAACTACCTTTGCCATGCACGTACCCTTGAAATCTTCCGTAATAGTAGGATTCAAGCCAGCAGCCTTAAAATCATCTCGCATAGCAAGCTCAACATCGCTCACTTGCTCGTTCAACGCACACATATTCATCGTACCAACGCCAACTTTACCAATAAAATCAACGTCTCCAGGACCATTCAGCACGGTTGCAATCATTGCAGTACCGCCGTAAATGCGATCGTCCGAGAAATATTGCTGAAGCTTTTCAAAATGACCCCAACCGTTCATTGCAGCGAACACAACCTGATGATTCTTAAACAAATGCTTGCAACGCTCCAGCATCTCCGAAAGCTGCATTTGCTTCATAAACACAATCCACACATCTGGATCGCCGTCATAATCTTCTGGAGTATACATATTGATTGGCACAAGATGGCGATTCTCGTGATCTCGGCTAACCATTACGCCGCCTTGCTGGCGAACCTTATTCACATTTTCATCCCAGGCATCAATGAAATCAACATGAATGCCAGCCGTTTCCTGCAACAAAACGCCATAGCGATACCCCATAGCTCCAGAACCGATCATTGCATATTTCATGTCACTCATATGACACCTCCATGTAGGCTTGTAAGTAAAGTGGCACCAGGCATAAATCCATAAATTTTCGTTTACATGGATTACGCGGAAGCAACCACGAATATAACAAAAAGCAGAAGACTGAATGAGTGAAAAAACAATCAGTCAACTGCTCTTTGGTTTTTATAGCATATTACACAGTTTTTTGAGAATGTCAAAATTTTTCTAATTACATCTTTACAGCGTTTCTAATTAAAAAATTATTCAGTTTTATCGATGATTTTCGAAAAAATTACGCAATAACTGCACACACTGCGATTCGCAAACGGAGCCAAAAACTTGCGGATGGGAGCCAATATGAGGGTCTCGCAAAATATCCCAAACGGATCCACATGCGCCAAGTTTTGAATCCCATGCGCCAAAAACAACGCTACTAATATGCGTTTGTAAAATTGCGCCAGCACACATTGGGCAAGGCTCCAACGTAACAACAAGCGTGCAATCGCTAAGATTCCAAGACTTGGCGTATGCCGCCGCCTGCCTAATCGCAAGAATTTCTGCGTGAGAAAGAGGATCCGCGTCTTTCTCGCGAAGATTAGAGCCGCGGCCAATAATCACCCCAGAACCATCTACAACAACAGCGCCAACTGGAACTTCTCCACAATCGGCAGCAACTTGTGCAAGTCGCAGCGCCTCTTGCATTAGCGAAACATATTCGCGCGCGCGCAAAGTCACATTAACCCCGAAGAAATATTGTGCAACGCAAACCAAGAGCGAATATCGCCAAGTTCTTCCATGTGAACTGCATGGTCAAGTCCGCGGTAACGCTTCTCTTCCAGCCACGTATGCTCCTCAAGCCAGGCTGCAGCTGCCGAAAACTCGTAAGGAGCAATAACAGCATCATCCAAGCCGTAGCCAAAGAAAACAGGCGTATTAAGATCCGCAAGAACGTCGTCGTTAAGAGAAATATCTTTAGCAATATTAGGAGCTACAAAGCCAGAAAGCGCAACGGATGCGCGATAGCGATCTGGATTAAGCCTAAGAACATGAATCGCAAGAGCCGCACCTTGCGAAAAACCGAATGGAACAACAGCGCGGTCTTCGGGAACGTTCGCCGCAACCCACTCATCAATCGCAGCAGCCGCAGCATACATATCTCGGTCTAAGTCATCTCCATTAGGCACAGCATCATGGAACCAACTGTAAGCGCCTTGAGCCAAGCGAAGCGGAGCACGCAAAGAAATCGCATCGTTATAAGGTGCCACAACGCGCATTAAGTCAAGCAAATCATCCTCGTTTGAACCCCATCCGTGCAACAGCAAAAGAAGAGGCCTTGTGGCATATGCAGCTGCTTCGCCTCGAGAATACTTGGCAACGCTTACATGCAAATCTTCGCCGAATCTGCCTGGAACAACACTAGATTCGCGGCCAGCATGCAGGCCATTTGAAGCACCATCCGCGCTGTCTTCGCTGCCAAAATCGCCATTATTGGCGTTGCTGTTGCCGTTATTGCCGCCGCCAAAATCGCCGCCGCCAAAATCATTATTGTTAAATTCGCCGTTGTCGAACTCACTAGAGATCACACCGTTATGATTAGTCATAATTACAGCATACGGCACAGCTTTGGCATTTATAAACGCGCGAAGACTATATAAAAATTTAACCCCAGCCGATTGGACTGGGGTTTAAATTTAAGGAAAAATATGAATAAGCTTTCGTGAATTACCTTTTAAGTTTTTCACTAATATTATGAAAACACATAATCCTTAGCGCTGCTAGTGAACTAGCTGATAACTTGCTGAAAGTTTTCTACTTTTACCCTGATTTTTCTTAAAAATCGAGACTAATCGAGACTAATCAAGACTAATCAAATCTTAATCAAGACTAATCTTCCAAATTTGCGCGATAGAAGTTCTCGTAAGACCTAGACGGAGTTGGACCGCGCTGACCTTGATAGTGAGATCCGTTAACAGAAGAACCGTAAGGATTCTCACATGGAGAACTCAGCTTAAAGAAGCACATTTGCCCAATCTTCATCCCTGGCCACAATTTAACTGGCAGCGTACTAACGTTTGAAAGCTCCAAAGTAATGTGACCTTCGAAACCTGGGTCAATAAAGCCAGCCGTGGAATGAGTCAAAATTCCAAGACGGCCAAGCGAGCTTTTGCCCTCTAAGCGCGCAGCAATCGTAGAATCCAACTTCACATACTCCCAAGTGGAGCCAAGCGCAAACTCGCCAGGATGCAAAATCCAAGGCTCATTTGGTGCAACCGCAAACTGCTCAGTCAACTCCCCCTGGTTTTCCGCAGGATCCACGTACGTGTAAGCGTGATTATTGAACAAGCGGAAGAATCGGTCGAGCCGCACATCAATCGACGCAGGCTGCACCATTTGTGGGGTCCATGGAGTCAAATCAATATGACCCTCGTCATGAGCTTTGAGAATGTCGCGATCAGACAACAGCATAACGTCAAATCTCCTTGCGATAAAACTTCGTAAAACAAACACTTAAACACACTTATATGCCAAGTGTAGCGCGTGCCGCGGTCGAAAATATTAGGCATACATTGCAACAGAGGAAGCAGCTTTGCGCTTAGCAATAAATCGCAAAACGCACTTTCTTAACTCCGAAGCAATAAGCACAACCATTGAAAGCCCAAGGCACTCCACCCACTCCATAAAGTCGAGCGAAACTGTGCCAAACGGACCATTAAGGAATGGTATATAAATTACAGCAAGCTGCAACACTACGGAAACTGCGATTGCACCCCAAAGCCAACGATTTGCAAACAAGCCAACAAACACGCTTTGCAAATGCGAGCGAGATGCAAGAGCATTAAGCATTTGAGCAAACACAAGAATAGTGAAGCCCATTGTGCGCGCATGAGTCATTTGAGCAGCATGAGTTAAAACAGTTGTGGAGCGGTCTGTAAACAATCCGCCAGCCAAATGCATATCCATGCCAATCAACGTTATAGCCGCCATAATCACGCCAATAAACACAATGTCTCCCCACATTGGCTTATCAATAACGCTATCCGTAAGTCTTCGCGGACGCCTATTCATAACGTCATCCGTTTGCGGATCAACACCCATTGCGAGCGCAGGAGCCGCGTCCGTAAGCAAATTAATCCAAAGCAATTGCGTTGCGAGCAAAGGCAAAGTCACACCTACAGAGTTTGGCTGCGTAATTCCCAAAGCGCCAGCAAACACTACGCCACCAAACACGGTGAACACTTCGCCAACATTGGAGCTAAGCAAATATCTCAAGAATTTACGAATATTGTCGAAAATTCCGCGACCTTCGCGCACTGCTGCAACGATTGTAGAGAAGTTGTCGTCTGCCAAAATCATCTTTGCGGATTCTTTAGTGACTTCCGTACCCGTAATGCCCATTGCAACGCCAATATCTGCCGACTTTACAGCAGGAGCATCGTTTACGCCATCGCCAGTCATAGCAACAATATTGCCTTGCCTTTGTAGCGAGGAAACAATCGCAAGCTTGTGTTCTGGAGCAACTCGCGCATACACGCTCACTTTGCTAATCGCATCGTCGAAAGCAATATTGTCATCGTCTCTAGAAAGCAACTCGTCAAGCTCATCGCCAGTAAGAGCATGCTCATCTTTTCCAATAATGCCAAGGTCGCTAGCGATTCGAGCAGCCGTAAGCGGATGGTCGCCAGTAATCATAACAGTTCGGATTCCAGCACGATGCGCTTGAGCAACGCTATCTCGAACTTCGATTCTAGGAGGATCAATAATCGCAACCATGCCGTTCCAAATCAAATCAGATTCCAAAACGTCGCTTTGCTCGGCAACATCTGCGATTTGGCCTGCAGCATTAGAAACCATGCCGCTAACTTTAGCTAAACTATTTACGCCAAGCGGCCTATATGCCATTGCAAGCGTGCGATAAGCTTCGCCAGAGAGCTTTTCCACGTTTGCAAGAATTTCTTCGCGGTCTCCTTCTGTAAGCGGACGAACAGCGCCAGCTACTGCGATTCGCGTGCAATAAGAAAGCAAAACATCTGGAGCGCCTTTTGCGCAAACAATAAGATTTCCAGAATCCGAATCGTCTTTAACAACAACAGACATGCGCTTGCGCTCAGAAGTAAACGGCACTTCCGCAACGCGACTAAGATGCGCATAACGCTTGTCTGCCTTAGTTTTGCGAGCAGCAACAATAAGCGAAACCTCGGTAGGGTCGCCAACTGGCTGCCATGCGCCAGACGATTCATTGTAGTGCAAATCGCCATCGTTTGCTAAATACCCAGATCCGAGCGCACCAATCACCTCTGTAGCTAGAGCTGGAGGAACCGCCAAATCCGCATCTAAAGAACCCAGCAAAACCATTCGTCCCTCTGGCTTATACCCACTACCCGTAAGCTGTACTTGGCCGCTAGGCGTTATAACACGCTCAACAGTCATCTCGTTTCGAGTTAAAGTACCCGTTTTGTCGGAGCAAATAACAGATGCAGAGCCAAGAGTTTCTACAGACGAAAGCTTTTTAACAACAGCATGATGCTTTACCATGCGCTGAACGCCCAGAGCAAGAACAACCGTTAAAATAGCAGCCAAGCCTTCTGGAACAGCAGCAACAGCAAGAGAAACAGAAAGAAGCAAAGAATCTATAACGTCTTCAATAGTATGGAAGCCTTCAAGAGCCCACATAGACGCAAGCACAACGGCTGCAATAATACACACTGCGATTCCAAGAACCTTAGATACGCGAACCATCTCTTTCTCGAGAGGCGTGGCTTCTTCTTGCGCGCTAGAAAGCATATCTGCGATTTTTCCAACCTGAGTTTTCATGCCCGTAGACGTGACGATTGCGCGGCCAGTGCCTTGCGTTACAGCAGTGCCATTAAACACCATGTTTGTGCGGTCTGCCAAAGACTTTGGCGAAGCTAGAGTTTCTGGACGCTTGCTAACGGCAACCGATTCTCCCGTAAGGCTTGCTTCCGCAACGCGCAAAGAAGCTGCTGCAATAAGCCTTGCATCTGCAGAAACAGCATCGCCTTCGCCAAGAACCAAAATATCTCCAGGCACAACATCCGCTGTATCTATGCGCATAACTCGCCCATCTCTAAGAACAGACGTTTGTGGAGCGCTCATTTTTGCCAGCGCCTCAACCGCTTCTTGCGCGCGCGACTCTTGAATATAGCCCAAAACTGCATTTGCTATAAGAATCACGATTATAACTATTGAGTCAAACGGCAAAACTTCGCCGCCACTTTCGCCACCATGCTGTGCGCGCTCAACAAACCATGCGATTGCGGAAATAATAGTTGCCGCTATAAGCAAGTAAACAAGCGGATCTTTAAACTGTTCGAGAAACCTCTTCCACGCTGGCGTTTTAGGAGCACCAGCTAGAGCGTTCGGGCCAAATTGCGCGAGCCTTCTAGAAGCCTCATCGCTACTTAGACCAGTAGAAACATTTACATTAAGCGCATCTGCAACACTTTGTGCGTCTTGCAATGACGGATCTTTGGATTGATCGCTTTGATCAACCATATTTTCCCCCTTGGGAGCGCCGCGGAGTAGTCAATAATCAAGATTTTATGCAAAGTCAACTCAAAATCTTGATTATTGCGCGGTTGTGGATTATTGCAATAACAATAATTAAGTACCGTTCTATTATGCCACATAAAGCGCCAAATACTAATGCCTCGGGGGCATGTGAAAATAAGAATATGGCTATGAAAAAAGGACCGACCAAGGGGTCGGGTGGAAAACATCGTAACGCATTGCGCGGCAAGGGGCCTACTCCTAAGGCAGAAGACCGCGTTTACCATAAAGCTTATTTCGCTAAAAAAGCTGCGATTAAGCGCACTTTTGCAGATCCGCGTTTGGCTGCAAGACGCAGAGTAGATAAGTTGGGCACAGATAGCGATGAGTTGGTTATTGGGCGAAACGCAGCTCTTGAAGCTTTGCGCGTAGGCGTTCCTAGCACGCAGCTTTATGTTGCAAATCGCATTGAGCACGACGATCGCACGCGCGAAATCGTTAAGCTTGCTGGCATGCAAGGCTTGCGACTTTTGGAGGCGGATCGCCTAGAGATGGATCGCATTGCTCACAGCACTAATCATCAGGGCATTATTTTAAAGGTGCAGCCTTATCAATACCATTCGCTGCAAGAGCTTGTTGATCGCGCAGAAAAGAAGGCTCGCGCTATGGAAGCAGCGGATTCTGCATCTGCACGCATTAACGCACGCCCATTGTTTATAGCGCTAGACGGCGTTACCGATCCGCAAAATCTTGGTGCCGTTATTCGATCCGCAGCCGCTTTTGGCGCAAATGGCGTAATTTTGCCAGAGCGCAGGAGCGCATCTGTTACAGCTGCAGCTTGGAAGGTTTCTGCAGGAGCCGCAGCGCACTTGCCTGTTGCTCGAGTTGTGAATTTAAACAAGGCTATTCAAGGTTTGCGCGAACGCGGATGGTACGCGATTGGCCTGGACGGCGGCGGAGATAAGCTTGTTGGCGAAACTGGCTTTGAAACCGATCCGCTTGTGGTAGTTCTTGGAAGCGAAGGCAAAGGCATGAGTCGCCTAACGCGCGAAGCTTGCGATGCTATTGCTGGAATCCCAATCTCTAGCGCTGTTGAATCGCTTAACGCATCCGTTGCTGCTGGAATCAGCTTGTATGCTGTTGCTAATGCGCGTAGGCTTGCCGCTTTAAGTCAAAATTAGCAATTGTTTGCAATTACGAGTATTGCGGATTTAAGAGTTAACGGTAATGCGGATTTTAAAGCTACGCAATTTACAAAGCTCACATAACGCGCGCACATTGGCACAACTATTGGCTTTTGTTTTATACATTGCGATTATTGCAATCGTAATGTGTTTCCACGAACCTTGGTTTGACGAAGCTCAAAGCTGGCTGATTGCGCGCGATTCGCCAATCGCAAGCATTTTTAGCGTTAGAACGCATTACGAAGGTCACCCTCCTTTTTGGAATCTTTTACTTGCGATTGCAGCCAAAAATGGCGTTCCATACGAGTTTGGAATTAAGGGAATTCAGCTGGTTTGCGCAAGCTTACTTGGCGCGTGGCTTATTTTTAAGTCGCCTTTTAAGCACGCAAGCAGCCTTGCAACTTTTCTTATTCCTTTTACTTATTTTGTTTGCTTCCAATACGGAGTTACATCGCGACCATACGCTTTGCTTTGCTTAAGCTTGCTAGTAGCGGCACATTACTGGAATAGTGCGGATTCTAAGACTTCTAGCGCTTGCAAACTTGCGATTAGCCTTATGTTTATGTGCCTGCTTAGCGTGTATGGAATCGCGTTTGCTGCAGGATTTACAATTGCTTGGATTTGGCGAGTTTTTAGCAAAAATATTAGCAAAGATTGTAGCAAAACATGTAACAAAACTCTTAATTTTAGTGCCATTTTTAACGCGATTAAAACAACAATCTCATCAAATTTGGCGCTAATTATATCTTGGGGATTAATCGCAATTTTTGGCGTTGCAAACCTTGCTCTTGCATGGCCCGCAAAAAATGCGTTCGCCACTCGCGCAACGATTGATGGCAATTCAACAATCGCAAAATGCTTCGCTTTTATATTTGTAATGCCTTCCGAAAGCATGTTTACAAGCTTTTATGGCGATATTTCAATGCGAAGAATGCCTTTTGACTTTTTGCCAATTGCAATATGCACGCTGTTTAGCCTTGCGATTTGGGCATTTGCAATTAGAATCGCCAAGCGCAGAAAACTTCTTGCGGTTCTTGTAATCCCTTATCTTGTTCTTACAATCGTAGCTGTTCGCTATTTTACGCTTCACCACGCAGGCCTAATCTTTGTGTTTTTGCTTAGTGTGCTTTGGATAAGTCACATAAAAGAGCCGCTTAGCAGCAAGGATATTCCTGCGATTTTTGTTAAAATCGCCCCTACTAAATTCAGATTTATAAAAAACAAAGCTTTGAAAATCAACGTGCTGATTTCAATAATTCTTGCACCAAGCTTAATTTGGAACGCGTTTGCTTGCGTAAACGACATTATGTTTGACTATTCGCCTTCTAGAGCTGTAGCGCAATACATATCTAGTAATCACTTGCAAAATAAGCGTTTTGTAGCATCTTGGCTACATAATTACGAGCAAGTTGACGATAGTGGAAACGTTATTTCGCACGAAGAAGCCGACACTCACCAATATTCGTGGCTTTTAATAGGCGCAAACCCTTATTTTTCTAAGAATCTTATAGATTGTGCCTACAAAAACAAGACTTTTATAACAAACGAAAGTTCTAGCGCAAAACAGCAAGAAAAGGAGTTGGCAGCGTGCGCCGCAAAAGGCGAGCCAGAGTTTTTTGTTAGCGAATCCAGCCAGCCGTGGTACTACTTCTTGGCATTAAACTACAACATTTCGCATTACAAAGCGCACACTGTTTCCAACGTTAAAACGTCTTGGAAGGCTCTTGTTTGGGAAAGCACTGCCACTATTTACGAGCGCAAAGCACACATAAAATAAGCAAAAGCGGTTGTTTAGCAATCACTAAACAACCGCTACACAATAGCTAAATAACCGCTACACAGCCACTACAGCAGCTCAATCTTTGGATGCTCGGCTCTAAACTCGTTTGTGTGCGAATCGCTAGCATACCCAAGCGCAAATCCAGTTAAAAGCTCCATGTTTTCTGGAACATCAAACTCCGCGTCTAGCGGATCTCGCCAAGTTGCCAAAACGCCAAGCGGGCAAGAGTCAACGCCTAAATCTTTAGCCGCAAGAAACAGCGTTTGCAACATAAGGCCAGCGTCCATTGCAGCAAACGGCATAAAATCACGCCTAGCTAAAACAAAGCCAATAACAGGCGCTCCAAAAGCCTCGAAATTTCTGCGCGTATGGGCGTTCCTGGCTGCAAAATCGTGCCTTTCAATTCCTAAATGCGAATATAACGCTAGACCGAGTTTAGCGCTTCGCTGCTTTAAGTCGCTAGGGTACGGATTTGCAACAGGAACGTCGCCATTAGGCGCTGACTCTTGAGCAAACTGAGCGCGCTCAGATTCACTCAAACTCTTATCTTTGGCTTTAAGCATTGCATTGCACTTATCTAAATAAGCTTTTACAATGTTGTCTTTTTTGCTACCTTGTGCAATCGCAAGCGCATAAGCCCTTGTGTTACTCCAGCTTGGCGCAAGCGAAGCGGTGTGCAATATTGACTCTAAAACGTTTTGCTCAATCGGCTTGTTTAAAAAGTCGCGTGCAGAAAACCGCTCCGATGCGAGTTGGCCAAAATCTTTGTAAGTCATGCTATCAGTTTACCAAAAACCGAATGGGTCAAAAATGCCGCCATCGTCGGAATCGTCGTCTCCGCCTCTAGGAAGCTGATCCAAAGGATCGTCGTCGTCATCCGAAGAATCGCCGCCGTCACCCTTTTGTCTCTTATTCTGGGAAGAATCAGGCTTCTTGTTACCGCGCTTTCTTAGCGAGCGAGGGTCTTGGCGAGTTGCACCATTAACCGCAGCTTCTTCTTGGTTAAACTTAACAGTTAAATTGACGGTTCCGTTTCCACGAACAACCGTTATTGTTGCTTTATCTCCCAAAGCGGTAGCGCGCACAAATCCAAGCAACGAGTAGTTGCTTGTAACCGACTTGCCATTAAACGCTACGATTGTATCTCCAGCACGCATTCCCGCCTTTGCAGCAGGAGCACCAGGCGTTACAGACGCCACTTGAGCGCCTCCGCGCGTAATGTTATTTTGCGTTACGTTTACGCTTTTAACCATAATTCCAAGAGCAACGTGCTTTACAGAACCATGCTTAATGATCTCGTTTACTACGCGCTTAACAAGGTTAGAAGGAATAGCAAAGCCGATTCCAATAGAGCCTGCTGTACCACCTCTTGCAGAAGTTGCTGCAATAGACGAGTTAATACCAATCACTTTCCCAGAAGCGTCGAAAGTTGGGCCGCCAGAATTACCTGGATTAATTGCTGCATCAATTTGTACAGCATTTGTAACGATTTCCGAACGACTTTGATCGTCCATAACAGAAACTGGTCGATTAAGCGCAGAAACAATGCCTGTTGTAGCAGTATCGTCGTATCCAAGCGGATTTCCGATTGCCATTATTGGCTGGCCGACTGCGAGCGCGTCCGAATCCGCAAAATCAACTGGCTTTATGCTGCTAGGCAAACCGTCTACTTTAAGCACAGCCAAATCAGTTGTTTTATCTGTTCCAACAAGCTTAGCCTTGTAAATCTGACCGTTAGAAAGCGTTACCTGAAGCTGTTGCATGCCAGCAATAACGTGGTTGTTTGTAACAACGTGACCCTGCTTGTCGATTATTGCGCCCGAGCCTTTGCTCATGTTTTTGCTGTTGCGCGCCTGAATAGACACAACGCCGCCAGAAACGTTTTTAGCAACCGAGCGCCAATCGGGAGACTGACCGCCTTTTACTACGGCTGTTCCTTTTGAAGGACTTTGCGCACCCACATCTGCAAGTGTTCCAGCGCCTGGAATAGGAATCAAGCCTTGAGTAAGAACAAACGCCATTACAACAACGCACACAATTGCAGAAATAATGGATGACACAATTGCCACCATTATTGTTGAGTTTTCTTTAGATTCCGCCTTAAACCCGCGCTTTTTATAAACCACATTTGGAGTTTGGCTTAGCATTTGGCCTGGCGCTTGATTTAGCACTTGATTTGGTGCTTCAGCAGTCTGACTTTCCGCGCTATTATCCGCGCTATTGTCATCGCTTAAATCGTAAGGATTGCCGAATCTAGTTCGCTTTTGCTCGCCATTTGCATTATATGGATCGCCATATGGCAAAAATGGGTTATCTAAACCGTTTCCGTATTCTGAATTTGCATAATCACGGCTATTTGCGCTATTCGCTACACTTGCACCATTCGCGCCAATTTGCTCTTGATTTTGCAACGATTCGACAGAATGATTAGAATCACCGCTATTTTTATTTGCATCACTATTATTTACATCACTCGCGCCTACAGGGCCATACGCTCCGTATTCTGGAGCTGGTCTATAAATCTGCTCTGGCTCCACATGATTTTCCTGCGCGCTCGTTGGCTCCGATTGGCTTTGTGAAGCATTGCCATTATGCTCTTCACTAGAATCGTAGGCCTTAGAATCGTAAATATCGTCAGCCATTAATCCTCCTTAAATCTTTTACAAAGCATACTCTAATCTGATTACACAAATTCATACAAGCTAATATGCAATTAATGTGCAATTTTTACACAATTTTGCGTTTACAATACGAGTTAAACGTGCCGCTCTTAAAATTACCTGAATATTTAGTAGTATAAATGCCGTATAAATACCACATATAACCCATAAATTAGCTAACTATTTTTATAAAAATTATAAAAACACGTAAAATTTAACGAACGGCTGCTTGCGACTTTTCCGCGCGCAATGCCGCAACTTATGCGCGTATCGTCATGCCTTCTAATAGAGTAAAAGGTATGACTAATCTTATTGAACACCCACGCGGAGCAGAGCCTGGTAAGCCAGGAGATCGCAGCGAATTCTCGTTTACAACAAAAACACGTTTAGAAAATGCGGCAGATGGCAAGGGAAAAGACGGAGCCAGATACGGCCGCACTGGCGTGATTCGCACGCCTCATGGAAATATTTGCACGCCTGCATTTGTGCCAGTTGCAACACAAGGTGCAATGAAGGCCGTGCTACCAGAATCAATCAAAGACTTAGGCGGCCAGTGCATGCTTTCTAACGCATTCCACTTGTATGAGCGCCCTGGCGAAGACATTTTAGATGAAGCTGGCGGCCTTGCAAAGTTTATGAACTGGGATGGTCCAACTTTTACGGATTCTGGCGGATTCCAAGTGCTTTCGCTTGGAGCAGGATTCAAAAAGACGCTTGCAATGGACGTTACTGGCATGAAGTCCGACGACGTAATCGCAGCTGGCAAAGAGCGCATGGCATTCGTTG